>JBNJFY010000002.1:0-601989 GCA_051747265.1 Bacteroidota bacterium
CCAATTTCCGAGCTGTCCCTGACCTTACTGTATCAAAATTGAACAAAGGCTCGCTTATGCGATCTTCTTATTGCTCCAATCTGTCCAAAGAACTAAAAAATTACTTCCGCATCGTTTCAGCGAAAGACTCCTAAGATAAAAAATCCCTCGAGTCGATGTCAACTTCTTTTTTCAAAAATTTCTTCTTGTTTAAAAGAAGTGACCTCCGTCTCAGAGGGATCACTAATATACGGTAGCAGCCTAACCTATGTCAACTAAAAATTAATCTTTTTTTGTGCTTTCTTTAACCTGGATAGACAGGTGATAAATCAAGTAATTGAGGGACTTAGGGATACTGTTATTTAATACCCAATCGCTTGAGCTTACTTTGCAGGGTAGTTGGTTTCAAATTTAAAAGCGCGGCGGCACCATCATCACCGTAAATTTTGCCACCGGTTATTTCCAAAATTCGCTCAAGGTATCTCTTATTCATCTCATCAAATCCGAGAACTTCATCTTCATGGATATTTTCTTCGGGAAACAACGATGATTGTCGCTCTTCCTCTATGTATAAATCTAGAGAATTCCCTTCCTCGTGTTTCAATAAAGAATGTCTGAGTACTTCTATTAGCTGTGTTAGATTTGCTTCCCATGTTCGAGCCTTAATCATTTCTACAGCTTCTTTGCTGAGTACGGATGCACCGAATGAAATACCTAACACCTCTGCCGCCTGAGTCACATATTTTTGAGCAAAAGTCAAGATATCATCCATACGATGTCTCACCGGTGGCAACACCAAGGGCATACTGTGTATGGTGTAATAAAACTCCGGCAATATTTTACCGGCATTCATCAATTCATCAATAGATCGCGTAATAGTCACAATCAATTGGCTATTGGGATGTTTCTCTATCCAGTCTAATAATTTGCGTTGATCCTCAGTCTCACTGCGATCCAGACCATCGACAATTAATACCTTTATTGTAGATAGGTCTGTCGCCTTCATCCAAAATTGTTGTAACTGTTGTCCAGCCACCCAACGTGTATTCTCAGCTGGATGCTCTTTCAAAACGTAATCGATAAGGGCCGACTTTCCGGTTCCGTGCTCCCCCTGCACTATGATCGGCTGATTCTTATGTAATTGCTCCTGAAATCGCTGAACAATTCGATCCAATAGTGGGGTAGAAATCCAACTACTCCAAACGGCGCTCGCTGAGTGCCTCTCCTCTTTATTATAATTCTTAACATCACCACTATTATCTGATGCTTCTGCTCCAGTACGAACCTCTGATAGTTCTACTAATATATAAGGCTTTTCCCCGGAACGAGATTTAAACAACTCAAATTCATAAACGAAATTCCGTCGTTCATCAAATTTCGTGGTTAGCTCCACAACATCTGTATCGATCGATTCTACATCGTGACTGCGAATAGCCACCTTATCTATAAGAGTGGAAAGCTCATGCTGTACATGTTTGTCAGCCTCTGAGGCTAAAACATATTCTTTGGCAGTATACCCCAACCATTGCTTGACGCGCTTATTTGCAAACATCAAATGAGCATCCTCGTTCTCATCCACTCGGAATATCAGAACCAAGTGCGGAATTTGATCGATAACTTCTCTCCAAAATGCGTTGCCTCTGTTCATGCTTTAACCTGCCGACGATATTTCGTTTAATAATTGAGCAACGAATTGTAGTGATTACAATCTATCTACACAACCGATAATATCAGGAACTAACCGAACTAAAGAGTGATTCGCCACTGGGATCCTCATCGTAATCTCGCAACAGATAAACCCCCAGATAAAATAGCGGCGTGTCGAACATGGCAAAGAAGAATTTAAACAGGTAGGAGTTCACAATAAGGATTCCAAGATCAACCAGCGTATTGATGTTATTCCCCAAATTTCCAGCAATGTATAGGATGCTTAGTATGGCTGTTGAGTCAACCAGTTGGCTGACCATAGTAGAGGCATTGTTCCGTAACCATAGATGCTTACCACCGGTCAAACGTTTCCAAAAGTGAAACAATCTTACATCTACCGTTTGGGCGGTTAGATAAGCGATCATGCTGGCAATCGTATTTCCCACCATAAATTCATAGACCCCTTCAAACAGATTGAGTCCGCCACTAACTCCCGCCGAGTTGGGTAACAAATGATTGATGGTCATCAACATCAGCATGAATACATTCATTGCGAATCCCACCCATACCACTAGCTGAGCTTTCTTTCGGCCAAATAACTCTGATATCAAATCTGTAGCCAAAAAAGTAAACGGATAGGCAATGACTCCCACCGGCACACTCATAGTGTATAGGCTATTATCCCTGACCAATTGGGGAGTAAGGGCCCTCAACCAATCCGGCAATTCCAATGTAAACAGGGTGACAAATTTGGTGGTCCCTATTACATTACCCAAGACTAAGGAGGTCAAAAAAATACCTGATAATCCCAGAAACAGTGCGTCACGTTTGTACGTATTGGATAAACCCATTGTAAATTATTTGCGATCAAGATCGTTTTTTCAAGGACCTGTAAACAGCTAATTACCAGCGTTTCATTCAACCGGAACCTTAAAAAAGCTTCTAATTGTTAAAGAGATACCCTGTAATGAAATACAACAACCGATATGACTGAATTAGAACAGCGGTGGGAAATCACCCTTGCCGCAGCCGATTACTATGTATCTTCCACACAAAAATTTACGGTTGCCGGCCTTGCAGATTATATGGATTGTGAGCCAGAAGATATATTTGAATGGTTCCCCAACAAAGAGGCGATATTGCTCTTTTTTTATCAGGCACAAATTCACCGTTTTTGGGCCATGGTTGAAGAAATTGAGGATTTTGGTTCCTACTCCTTTGCCGAACAGTTTACCAGTTTTTCCAATACACTGTTGGATCTATTCAATGAGAATCGTGAATTCGTAAATGAAACGTTAGATCCATATATCATTAACGGTCGTTGTCGCAATGAGTTTGATCAAGCACTTCGAGCGGTTTTTGAGGAGCTCATTCGAAATGATCAGGAAATTGCTTCTACGACTAAAATGATATCCCGTTGGGGAGTACCTGCTTTACTGGCTAGTGTTGAGTACCAAGTGCTATCATTTTGGCAATTGGATACCAGTTACAAACAAGAAACCACCCGTGCATTTATCGATAAGTTGGGCCGGTTTATTCAATCGATTCTCTATGCACGCGTTGTGGATGATGGTATTGATCTGATCAAATTTTGTTGGCAGAATGGAATTTATCCCACCCCTCTCTCGTTACTCAACACATTAATGAAACGCATCTCTTAATCTTACTTAACTTCTGTGAGTGACTTTCCATCATCTAAATTTGAGCGTGGTTCCATTGCCGCTAAAACCGGTCTTAAAGTAGGGAAGAACTACGCTAAACGATATCTGAAGAAGAAACTGAAAAAAGAGACCGAAGAGGATCAGCAAGCGGAAGAAACCTTCCATCGTGAAAATGCCGAAGAGATCTTCAAGCAACTTTCCCTTTTGCGAGGCACCGCGCTTAAAGTGGCGCAATCGCTGAGTATGGATCAGGGGTTACTTCCCGAGTCATTTACGGAAGTGATGACCCAGGCCCAGTATCAAGTTCCTCCCATAAACCGCGCGTTAGTGCGAGACATTATCAAGCAAGAGCTTGGAAACTATCCAGAGAAAATATTTAAATCCTTTGATACCCAAGCCATTGCAGCCGCTTCCATCGGTCAGGTTCACCGGGCAACATTAGAAGATGGCACTGCTGTTGCTGTTAAAATCCAGTATCCCAATGTACGCAATACTATTGATTCTGATTTATTGATGGTCCGCTCCCTGATCAAACGAATGGTCAAGGGTGAAATCGATGAATATTTTGAGGAAGTCCGTGAGAAATTATTGGAAGAGACCGACTATCTCCATGAGGGGGAACAGATGGAGCGATTCCGTAAGCGTTTTTCAAATCATGATATTCATATTCCGCAGTGGTACGATCAGTTATCCACCCAGCGTGTACTAACCATGGAGTTTTTAGAAGGACAACATTTAGGTGAATTTGTAAAAACCAACCCTACCCAGGAAGAACGCAATACCTATGGACAGCTTCTCTGGGATTTCTTTCATCATCAGATTGAACATTATTACGAGATACATGCGGATGCGCACCCCGGCAATTTTCTTTTTATGAGAAATCACCAACTGGGGGTTATTGATTTCGGATGTGTCAAATCTTTCCCTAAACAGTTTTTCTACAACTACTTGCGTCTACTACCTGTGCATTTACAGGATGATGAACAGGCCATCATTGATCTGTATAAAACGCTGGATATTCTCAAAACCGATCCGCAAAAAGACCCCAAAGAAAAAGAGCTGTATGAATTTAGCAGGAAATTCTCCGCAGCCTATGCTGAACCTTACCGGGGTGATACTTTTGATTTTGGAGATCCCGCTTTCCAGAAAAGCTTAAATGCCTACATCGAGAATGCACCGGTTATGTTGGAAACTCGTGGATCCAAACACTTTATATATGGGACTCGCACTCATATTGGGCTGTACCAGCTGTTGATCAAAATGAAAGCGAAGGTAGACACCAGCGAAGCCAAACGAATTGTGTACAGCCGCATACAAGAATGGCAGGACCAATTTGATTGACCCTGCCATTGATTGGGTAGCCCAATATGACCTTTGTATTAATACTCTTTCAAGTATTTATAGAAGTCACTTTCGGTACTTAAAACTATATAGGTTTTATCATCAATAGTTTTGCTAAACGCCTCTAACGTACGCGTAAATTTATACAGATCTCGTGCCGCACCGTTCTTATTGTAGGCATTCGCGTAAATATTCGCTGCTTCCGCATCGGCTTGGCCTCGAATCTCTTCGGCTTCACGGAAGGCCTCGGATTGAATTTCTTTCAGAGCCCGTTCCTTGTCACCATTAATTCGCGAGGCCTCGCCCTCACCTTCTGAACGGAATTTATCGGCAATACGATTTCGCTCACTTATCATTCGATTGTAAACCGTTCGGCGAACATCTTCGACATAGTTAATCCGCTTGAACCGAAAATCCAGGATTTTGATACCCAGATCCTGCGCCCGTTGATTAGCTAAATTTTGTACTCGTATCTGGATGGAATCCCGACCTACTGAAATATCCCGTAACGTGTCGTCAATTACTTCACTGATCGTACCGGATCGATCTGGGGTACGATTGGTAGAGCGAACCAACTCGCGCAAATCATTGGATGCGATTACACTTCGTGTTTCTCCATCCAGGATATCATCCAAGCGAGATTGTGCTCCGCGCTCATTTTGCAGACGACGGAAAAACTGCAGTGGATCGTTAATTTGCCAACGAGCGTAAGAGTCTACGAAGATAAACTTCTTATCCTTGGTTGGGATTTGATTGCGATCGCCATCCCACTCCAAATACCGTTTATCAAAAAAGTTGGCATTTTGAATCACCGGCACTTTGAAGTGCAAACCTGGTGAGGTGATAGACTCCCCGATGGGTTTACCAAACTGGGTAATAATAACTTGTTCTTCTTCATTAACTATAAAAAAGCCATCCATGGCGATTGCCAAGCCAATGGCCAGAACAATAATCAGTGTAATTCCTTTAAACTTATTCATTAATCCGTCCTTCCTAATTTGAGCTCTGAGCTGAGTTTTGGTTCATGCGCTCCATTTGCATCTGGAGTAACGGAATCACACTATTCCCTTTATCATCCGTAATAATCTTTTGGCCTACTTTCGGTAGAATCTGCTCCATGGTCTCCAAGTATATTCGCTGCTTGGTAACATCTGGGGCTTTAATATATTCGCGATACAGATCGTTAAAACGAGCCACTTCACCCTTTGCGCGATTCACACGATCTACCGAATAACCTTCTGCCATCTGAATCACTTCTTCAGCTTCACCTCTAGCACGAGGCACCACTTTGTTATAAGCAGATTTGGCTTCATTAATGAGTGTTTCCCGTTGTTGTTGGGCCTCATTTACCGCATTAAAGGCAGGTTTTACCGGATCAGGTGGATTTACGTCTTGCAAAACCACTTGATCTATTCGAATGCCGGTTTCGTACTCTTTACACAGATTTTGGATGAGAGTTCGAGTGGAAACTTCAATTTCCGACCGGCCTACAGTTAAAACTTCATTCACTGTACGGTCACCTACGATTTGGCGCATAGCCGCTTCCGAGATATCACGCAAGGTTTGCTCGGGATTGCGCACTTTGAATAAAAAATTGTAGGGGTCTACAATACGATACTGTACTACCCACTCAACATCAGCCAGGTTCAAATCACCGGTTAACATTAATGATTCATCCTGATAACCCTGTTTACGGTATTGAGATCGCACATTCGCAGTGGTAGTTCGATAACCAAATTCCCGCTTAAGTTGACGTTCCACCGGAACCACGTAAACATCCTCAACCAGTGGCATTTTATAATTCAAACCGGAACTTGCGGTTCGGTTATATTCACCAAAGCGAACGACCACGCCGACTTCCTCGGGTCCAACGGTATAAAATGAACCCACAATGAGAATAAGAGCTACAAGACCGATGACCGCTAACCGGATATATTTGGTCATCCCCTGAAGCTCGGGGGGGATCTTAAAATTGTTATTTATCTGATTTGCCATGTATTAATTAACCTCAAATATCTATGTTTGCGCTTTAGACGTATTGTTCATCAATTATCTAAATAATGCTAGGCATGATGATACAACAAACTACCGAATTTGTGTAAAGAAGGAATATTATGATTTCAGTGATACGGAAAATTTTTATGCGTAGTGGACTCTATATTGTTTTCTTATTCGCCCCACTCTTTCTTTTCGCTCAACCTACAACCTCTATTGGCCCTTCTCAAGAAATCGGACCTGAAAAATTATTACAAAGCCCTCGTCGGTCGGTACATACTTTTTTGCATTGGCAACAAGAAGGCCACCGCAAACCGAACCTGGTTATCCAAACCATGCGATTGGCTACCAACACCACTCAGCAAGAACGCCTGGAATTAGCCCAGAAACTGCGGATGGTATTAGATGCTCGCGGACTAATTATTAATTATGAAGCTATTCCCAATCAAGAAGCGTATGTAGATACCCTTTCGGGATTACATCAGTATATCCTTTTTGACGCACTGCCCGAAGTTTATCTGGTACGTCAGGATTCCATGTGGGTATTTTCAAAAGCCACCATTGATCGCATCCCCTCTCTGTATCGCGCACACTTTTCGTGGGCTATGGATTTTATGTTGGAGCATTTACCGGATGTATTCAGTACCACGTATCTCGGTTTACAGCTCTGGCAGTTTGGCGCCATTTTATTACTCATTATCCTGGGCCTGATTCTTCGTAAACTCTTTGAATTTTTCATTCATCAGTATGCGTTAAAGCTGGCTCGGAAATCAGAAACAACCTGGGACGACCAACTGCTTTACCATATAGAACGCCCGGCGGGCTTCACCCTACTGATGACTTTTTTCTGGCTGTTCTATACCAATATTCAACTCTCCGTTACCACTAACTATTACCTGAGCACCTTCCTGGAAATTGCTGTTTCCGGGGGACTAGTATGGTTACTCTATAATCTATCCAATGTGCTTTCTGATTATCTCACAGAACTCACTGCTGATACAGAAAGTAAGTTGGACGATCAATTGGTTCCATTGATTCGGAAGTCACTTAAAGTTTTCATTGTGGTGCTGGGCATTCTGTTTATTCTGCAGAACAATGGCATCAATGTGGCATCTCTAATTGCCGGTCTGGGGCTGGGAGGGTTGGCATTTGCCCTGGCTGCTCGCGATACACTGGCCAACTTGTTTGGTTCGATTACCATTTTTCTGGATAAACCATTTCAAATTGGTGATTGGATTAAAACCCCGACCGTAGAAGGTACGGTGGAAGAAGTTGGATTTCGGTCCACCCGGATACGCACTTTTCACAATTCGTTGATCAGTGTACCCAATGCGAAGATGGCCGATGCGGAAGTTGATAATCTGGGGTTACGGGAGTATCGCCGCCTGAAAACAGTATTAAACTTAACGTATGATACCTCACCCAAGCAGATGGAAGCTTTTGTGGAAGGAATCAAGGCCATTATTACAGCCAACGAGTATATGCGTCAGGATTTCTATGAGGTACATTTCTACAATTATGGCGCGCACTCGCTGGATGTACTGGTATACTGTTTCTTTGATGTGGAAACTTGGAGTGAAGAGTTACAACAGCGGCACAATTTCTTTCTGGAAATCATGCGGTTGGCCCAACAAGTAGGCGTGGAGTTTGCCTTCCCCACTCAAACACTGCATGTGGATAGTTTTTTCGGGGATCAACCACGCCGGGCGGCAGCGGATCGAACCGAAGAAGAGTTAGTAGCAGCGGCCACCGCCTTTGGGCCGAATGGAGCATTGAGTAACCCCAATGGCCCGATCCTGAAAAAAGATGGGCAACCCATTGATTTTGCGGCTTCATTAAAGCGAAGTGGTAGTTAAATAGAAACAGCCGCTGCTAAGTACGAGCAGCGGCTGCTTTACAATCAATTACTACACAGAAGGAGGAAATTTAACTTTCCGGCTCCGCTTCTTTTTCTTCGCCACAAAATGCGTCGAATACCATTTGCAGATCTTCAGCGACCTGGTCTTTGGTTCTACCTTCGATGCGGTGTCGAGGAATCATGGCTTTTATTTCGCCGTCTACAAAGAAGGCAAACGAAGGTGACGAGGGTGGATATTCACTAAAATATCCGCGTGCTTTTTCTGTCGCTTCTTTATCCTGACCGGCAAATACGGTTACCAAATGATCAGGGGTATCTTCGCTATTTTCGAGAGCCAATTTTACGCCCGGACGAGCGTTACCAGCGGCACAACCACAAACCGAGTTGATAACCATCAGCATGGTTCCTTCGCCATATTCATCCATTGCGCGATCTACCTCTTCCGGCGTGGTCAATTCTTCAACCCCGATCTCAGTTAATTCTTTTCGCATCCAACTCGTATCTGGGCCAACTCCAAAACCGAACTGCATAATTTGTACCTGTTAAATTTCGATTATCTATTGCGATCTAAATATATTAATTGCTGGTCAGCTATTCTAAGCAAGAATAACGCAAGTAGTTCTCACATATTTTAAAATCAATCGTGCATTTATATGCCTAAGATGCCTTTTTCCCGGATTCTGATACTTTTATCCTTCATCTTCATCTCATTAGCGTGTTCCAACAAGGAGATCGTCGAACCTCATACGCTAAATGGGTCAATCACTATTGATGGCGAACTATCTGACTGGCCTCATGATAAAGCCTTGTTACACTCCTCCGACTATTTTGACTATTACGTCACCCATGACCAGCATTATCTATATATATTCACCAGTTTCAAAAGCCAATTTTATCAACGGGCGGCTGAAAATGTGGGTTTTACGGTATATGTGGATAACGATCCGGAATTAAAACGTTCATTCGGAATCACCTATCCTCTGGGGGTAACCAATGCCATGCGGGAAATCCCCGGCGTGTTGGAGGAATATACCGATGACACTGAATGGCTGAATGAACCGGCCAACCAAAAACTTTGGGAATCCTTGCAATCCTCGGTATATGAAAAAGTGATGCTGACCCGGCGTCTAAATTCCCGAGAGACTCCACAGCGATTAATTTTACCTTTGAAACAAATTAATGCCCAAGGCATAAAAATCGCGCGCAACAAGGACGGTCGTAAAATTCAGCTTGAAATGCGTATTCCCATCCAAAGTTCACGAACCGAGCAATTTGCGGCGGATCCTCGTGAAGGGCAACCTGTTCATATCGGTTTTGAAATCCAACCGCCGGAATTTGATTTACGAGATGAGGTTAATGAAAATTCGGTTATGAGTAACCGCCAAAGGGGTAGCTATTATGGTAGTGGGCAACGGCGCCAGCCCTCCAGTTATGATTTAGAAAAAGCGATGTCGCGTCGCATGGGTGAGTATCGGCATTGGGTTTGGATTCAATTGTAACTCCCCGCATAATTAAAAAAGGCGCCCCAATCTGAGGCGCCTTTCCAATAATAGATTGGCAGCTACTGTTGTTTCTAGGAAGTCGCGTCGGCGTAATACGCAGCTACTTGATCCCAGTTCACAACATTCCAGAACGCGCTTACATAATCGGGGCGACGATTCTGGTAGTGCAAGTAATAAGCGTGCTCCCAAACATCCAGGCCTAAAATCGGAGTCAGTCCGTGCATGTAAGGGCTATCTTGGTTAGCCGTAGATAACACCTCTAAGCTACCATCTTCTTTTACGCACAACCAACCCCAACCGGAACCGAAACGTCCTTTGGCAGCCGAGGAAAATTCCTCTTTGAAATCTTCGAAGCTTCCAAACGCGTCATCAATTGCGTCGGCCAGATCACCTTCGGGCTTTCCACCGCCATTTGGAGAAAGAACGGTCCAGAACAAACTGTGATTGGCAAAACCACCACCATTATTCACAACAGCCTGTCGGATATCTTCGGGAATATCCTGCACATTGCGGAGTACTTCTTCGATTGGCTTATCGGCCCAATCGGTTCCTTCCAAGGCGGCATTTGCCTTGTTGGTATACCCTTGGTGGTGTTTAGTGTGGTGAATCTTCATCGTCCGCTCGTCAATATGTGGTTCGAGCGCGTCATAATCATAGGGAAGATCGGGAAGCGTGTAAGCCATAATCGTTATCCTTTAAGTTATAATTGGTATTGTTTTAAAAAAGCGTTAAAGCGGTAATGCTTTTGCCTTCAATAATTTACTCTCGGAATATAAAAGCAGTATATCATTTATAAAATGATTTCGTCCCGCCCTATCGTTCCATTGAATTTACTGAGTTCCATTCGTCATTTTGCTTCAATTTATCCTACCTTTAGATAAACGGTTACGAGATAAATCCAGCTATGAAACACGACTACGATCTGATCATTCTAGGCAGCGGTCCCGCTGGCTTTGCCTGCGCTATGCAAGCTTCCAAATTCGGTAAGAAAACTTTGGTTGTGGAAGCCCATCCCAAATATTTAGGGGGTACATGGATTAATACCGGAACAGTACCCAGCAAAGCCTTGCGAGCCAAAGCCCATACCATATTCGAATTCATCTCCCAGTTTGGACATATTGATACCGACGAGGGAAAACCTTACGAACGCTTTCGCATGCGGGATCTACTACAATTCAAGGATCAGACCTTGGAACATGAGAATCGTACCGTTAAGGAAGCGCTCATTAAAAACGAAGTGGACACCGCGCGTGGTCGAGGGCGGGTAGTAGATCCCCATAGCGTTGAAGTAGATTCCTTGATGGGGAGGACCCAAACCTATACCGCTGAATTCATATTTGTAGCCACGGGTAGTCATCCGAGCTCCCCCAAAGATATCACCATTGATCACGAGCACATATTGGATAGCCAATCCATATTGGATATTACTCATATTCCTCGTCGATTAGTGGTAGTGGGCGACGATGTGAACGCTCTGGAATACGCTACCATGTTTGCCGCGCTGGGAACCAAGGTTCGTATCTTGTTGTCCGGGGAACACCTACTGCCTTATTTGGATGCGGATGTACAGACCGAGCTACAACGAATTTTACAGAAGCGGCGCATCTCGCTACATCCCCGTACCGAAATTCATGATATCCAATACAACCCATTGCGAACCTGTACTGAAGTTCGATTTACAGAATCCAATAACAGTTCAGTAAACAATGAGGAACTGCGCGTATTGGAAACCGAGCACGTTCTGTATTTTGGCGGACGCACCCCCAATTCAACTGACCTGGGTTTAGAATCGGTGAATGTTACCACTGATGATCGAGGCTTTATCCAGGTGAACAAGCAGTATCAAACCTCGGTAGATTCAATATACGCTGCCGGTGATGTTATTGGGTTCCCAATGTTAACTTCCGCGTCTTTATCTCAAGGAAGGTTAGCCGCTTGTGATATGTTTGGCATCCCCGCCTTGGATGTGCCAGATGAAGCGCCCATAGGAATCTACTCCATTCCCGAAGTGGCCTATATTGGCCTTACAGAACAGGAAGCCAAGGAGCAAGGTCTGGATTACACAGTAGGGTGTGCTTATTTCAAAGATCTCACCAATGCCCAAATCCGGGATACGGAAGAAGGTCTCATCAAACTGATATTCCACACCGAGACCTTCAAACTGTTAGGCATACATATTATCGGCGATCAGGCCACCGAACTGATCCATACAGGGCAAGCTGTAATGTCGCTGAACGGTGATGTACGATATTTTATCCAGCATGTACTCAACTACCCCAGTTATACAGATGCCTATCGAACCGCTGCTTTCAACGGAGTTAATCGCGTGTTCAAAGCGGGGGTGAAATATCACGACATCTTGAACGAAAACCAATAACCCGTAACCCTATAAATAGTTGATAGCCATAGTGATACCAGTCTCATCTTTGGGTGGTTGCTCAGGCAGTGTTTTCAGTTCTTCTTCCCGGCTTTTCCAGACAAAATGAGCCAGCACCATGGCATCCACAATGTCATCTTCATCCACTTCATTGCGGCGATACTCCTCCTTGAGTTCTCGAAATCTATCCTTGGCATCCTTGTGACGCTGCGCGATAAGATCCAGCCGATGGCGTAGACCTTTTTTAGTTTTCTTCTTTTGCTGTAGAGGTTCACCGCCATTGAGACGCAAGAACAAAAACTCGGGATGCGATTCGAATACTTTCTCCCGCCACTCAGTTTCATTCTGCAATATTTGATCCACCTGACGGATTTTCGGTGTGATATTCCACGCCTGCAACGTCACCTTTTTCTCCGTGACGGAATAGCTCTGCATACACGCTTCTGCATAGGTAGGGGCGTGCAGAGCAGGACGAATGGGGGGATCAAAGATGGAAGAGCTGTAGTCGGATCCGAGATTTTCGCGTAATAGTCGGTCGCACTCGCGGGTATATTGCTCACTTGCCAAACCTATAGGAATATCAATAAACACCCGATCCGCCGTATCAATGACCGTTTCCAAATCGAGCTGTTCTCGAAGCACTTCGTATGTGAAGGCACCCTGCTCATCGACACCAATGGCAATCCAGCCGGCTTTACATCCGTCAATTCCTACGTACTTCAAGCTTTCTCCTTTTTAATACCACTTGAACCCAGCAAACAGGCAGTGTTATTGATCTGCGTCTTCGTCTTTCGCAGCCGATTCCAACAGCTTAATATGCAGTTCTTCCAACTGTTCCGGATCTACCTCAGACGGGCTGTTGTCCATCAAACTTTCCGCTTTCTTATTCTTGGGGAAGGCGATCACTTCACGAATACTGGAGGCACCCGCCAACAACATCACGATTCGATCCAATCCAAAGGCGATTCCCCCGTGGGGCGGTGCTCCGTATTGGAAAGCATCCAGCAAGAAGCCAAACTTAGAGCGGGCCTCTTCCTCATCGATTCCCAATAGCTCGAACATACGTTCTTGCATCTGTTGATCGTGAATACGAATAGAGCCCCCACCAATTTCATAGCCATTGAGCACCAAGTCGTAAGCCTGAGCTTTAACAGCCATCGGATCGGATTCCATTTTATCCACATCATCCGGTTTGGGCGCCGTAAATGGATGGTGCAAAGCAACATAACGATCGGCGTCTTCATCCCATTCCACCAGTGGAAAGTCGGTTACCCAGGCAAATGCGTAGGTATCATTGTCGGTAAGCTCCAGATCTGCGGCCATCATCTGTCGTAACTGCCCAGCTTGGTGATAAACATCCGGATCAGGTCCGGCCAGCAGTAAAACCAAGTCGCCCTTTTCGGCTCCAGCCCGGTCGGCCATAGCTTGCACAGTTTCATCTTCTAAAAACTTACCCACACTGCAGTTAGGCCCATCTTCTTCCATTTTAATGTAGATGAGTCCCGCCGCGCCGGTTTTCTCTTTCACACGTTCGGTCAGTCGGTCAATTGCGCCCCGACCAATATCACCTTCACCGGGCACATTGATGGCTACTACGGCACCGCCCTTGTCGATGGTGCTATCAAAGATTTTAAAACCGGAATTATTTAATAGGTCATTATAATTGTGGATTTGCATATCATAGCGCAGATCCGGCTTATCCGTACCATATTTGTGAATAGCCTCTTCGTAGCTCAGTCGCTGAAACGGTGTTTCAATATCTGCGTCGATGGTCTCTTTAAACAGTTGCTTCATCAACCGCTCCATCATAGAGTAAATCAGCTCCTCGGAGGGAAAAGAAAGCTCCACATCGATCTGCGTAAACTCCGGCTGACGATCGGCTCGCAAATCTTCATCACGGAAGCATTTGACAATCTGGAAGTAGCGATCATATCCGGAAACCATCAAGATCTGCTTATAGGTCTGCGGACTTTGCGGCAAAGCAAAGAATTTGCCCGGATTCACCCGGCTGGGTACCAGATAATCTCGCGCGCCCTCGGGAGTACTGCGCATTAAGTAGGGCGTTTCAATTTCCGCGAAATCTTCATCGTAGAAAAAAGAACGTACGCTTTGATACGTTTTGGAGCGCAGCATCATGTTTTTTTGCATCTCCGGGCGGCGCAGATCCAGATACCGCAAACGCATGCGCAGTTCTTCGCCGGTGGTAATATCATCCTTGATCTCGAACGGAGTGGTTTCGGCCCGGGAATAGATAGTCAGTTCTTCGGCCAATACCTCGATTTCACCGGTAGGCATTTCATCGTTGATATTGCCCCCACGCGGTTGCACCTTCCCTTTCACACCGATCACATACTCGGAGCGTAGCTCTTCCGCTTGATCATGCAATTCCTGATTCTGCTCTGGAAATACTACCTGCGTAATGCCATAGCGATCCCGGAGATCTACAAAGATAAGTCCACCCAGATTTCGACGAGCCGCTACCCATCCATTTAAAATCACTTCGTTTTCACTGTCAGATGCTCGGAGCGCTCCACAAGTATGCGTACGTGTCCAACTCATACGATTCGTTCAATTCAATATTCAAGATTTGATGCAAAGAGCTCGAAAATACGGAATTTACAATACAGTTAACATTCGGTTACCGCCCAAAATTCAGCTCTATCCGAATTTCATCTTATTAAATCTGAAATTATCATTTGCTGTTTGCCTCAACAGGGGGTTACTTATGAATAAGCTAATTATTGAAATCCCCCATGCTACGGCAATAACCATGTCATCAAGTGACAGCACAATTCGCGTACTGGTGGCGGATGATCATGAAATCGTGCGTTACGGTATTTGTTCGTCATTACGGGAGTGTGATTCTATTTCCGTAGTGGCTGAAGCCTCCAGTGGTCAAGAAGCCTTGGAAGCCTACCAAGCGGAACGGCCGGATGTGGCGGTGATCGATATTTCCATGCCCCAGAAAGATGGCATTTCCACCACTCAATCTATTCTGGAGTATGACCCTGATGCGCGTATTTTGATCCTTACCATGTACGCGGATGAAGACTATATCAATAGAGGATTGCAAGCCGGTGCTTTGGGGTATGTTTTAAAAAACACCAACCGGGATACCTTGCAGGAAGCGATCGAGACGATAGCCCAAGGCGATTCGTTTTTCAGTAGTGATGTTTCCACGATGATGGCTAAAAATTACGCTCGACTGAAGCGTAATAACAACGAAGACCAACCGGACCTAACCAAGCGGGAGTCTGAAATTCTCAAACTAATTGCCGACGGTTTTACCAGTCAACAAATCGCCGACCATCTGCATATCAGCCCGCGCACCGTGGATACGCACCGATCCAACCTGATGCAAAAACTGAAGGTTAAAAACACAGCCGCCCTGGTTCGATACGCGATTACTCACGATCTGGTATAGCGAATTCCCCTCCCCTACGTAATTCTACTTAGTCCTGTATCCGAAAAATTTCGGATGGCAAAATACCGCCTAACGCCTATTGTTCAGACGCCTATTCCTAAATAGATTGATAAGAGCAAATGGGGTAATAGCCGTCTGTAGATGATATATAGCAGTCTCGCCTGAACAGCAGGCTGCTATTTCTTTTTACCAAATATTGGGGATCCATGTCTGGATGTAAACATCCGGATAGTAAAAGCCACCAAAAAGAAAAAGCTTCGACTGAGAGAATCAGCGAAGCTTTTTTTGTGCGCTGATCAAAATAGATCGTGGACAAATGCAGGGTGATACTTTATCCATGTTACCTCCCCAAAACAAAAAAGCCCTAAAGCGAACATATACATCACTTTAGGGCAATTTCTTTGTAGCGTGGGGCGGAATCGAACCGCCGACCTCCGGGTTATGAATCCGACGCTCTCACCAACTGAGCTACCACGCCATCTTTTTATATCAACGGTAATCGAACCGCCGACCTCTGAGTTAGGTATTCGACGCAATCACCTCTCCAACTTTGGGAAGATCCCACGCCATTCTCAGAAAGGCGCTAAATATAAGAGCTTTTCAGCAAAGAGTGAAGAGCAAACTCCAAAAATTATACGGGTTCCGGTTGGCTGGCTTTTTCTTCGCACAATGTTTTCAGCTTTTCCAGCGATTTAACCACCTTCCGCTGAAACAGCAATTTGAAGAAGGGGGAGATAAATAATGCTTCTACCATGGAGCGCCAAAACGAGGATCCGAAGGTGTAGAATACGTGGGCCATTACATCTACCTGGAATTCTTTTTCCTCGGAGGCTTGCTCGCGAAGCACTTCTTTGGTTTCTTCATCATCAGCGAGCTCGATCATCGTGGAGATGCTGTTATCATCGAACATGTAGGTGATGCGGTTGAACTTATACGGATCGTCCACATCGGCAAAACTAAACTGGCGCCGAACTCTGGAATCCTTATAGGCATCCACCACGGTTAACTCTTTGGCACCGAAAACACCAAACTGTTTTTGGGTTTGAATCAGATTAACCCCGTTCCGAATGGTTTCTTCCGGAGCTACATTTTTGAATCGAACGGGCGACCACCGCTCCACATTCTCGATAATACTGGCCATTTCCCATACGATTTCGTAGGGTGCTTCAATCGTGGTATAGACTTTAAACTCTGGCATCTTCGTGCTTATTTATTGACGTAATGCAACTAAAATTGCTGGTATCCCCTCGTCTAAGTAACAGAAAAGTGGGCAAGAATGCATGTAAATTGTTGATTTACACCATTCTATATCCTCAAGACTCATCGCTATATCTTAACATTTAGAATGTTAACTTTGCAACTCATCACTCGAAATATTTGAAACCGCACAATTAAACCATGGCAAAAAAAATTACAGAACAGTCTGACGACTATTCACAATGGTATCTCGATGTCATTAAAGAAGCGAAATTAGCAGAACATTCACCAGTGCGTGGGTGCATGGTAATTCGCCCCAATGGATATGCCCTTTGGGAGAATATGAAGCAAGCCCTGGATGGCATGTTTAAGGAAACCGGCCACCAGAATGCCTACTTCCCACTATTTATTCCCAAAAGCTTCCTATCCAAAGAAGCCCAGCATGTGGAAGGCTTTGCCAAAGAGTGTGCCGTGGTTACCCATAGCCGATTGAAAAGTGTGGATGGTGGCGTGGAAGTGGATCCGGAATCTAAGTTGGAAGAAGAGTTGATTGTGCGCCCTACTTCGGAAACCATTATCTGGGATTCGTACCGTAATTGGATTCAGTCGTATCGAGATCTGCCTATCCTGGTAAACCAGTGGGCCAATGTGGTTCGCTGGGAGATGCGTACCCGACTGTTCTTACGGACCATGGAGTTTTTGTGGCAAGAGGGGCATACCGCTCACGCTACCAAGGAAGAAGCCGTTACCGAAACCGAGCAGATGCTGGAAGTTTACCGCCGGTTTGCCGAAGATTACATGGCTATGCCGGTAATCAAAGGATTAAAAACCGAGTCTGAACGCTTTGCCGGTGCGGTGGAAACCTACTGTGTAGAAGCGCTGATGCAAGACAACAAAGCCTTGCAGGCGGGAACCTCGCACTTTCTGGGCCAAAACTTTGCCAAGGCGTTTGATGTGAAGTTCCAGGATCAGGATGGCGAACACAAGTATGTTTGGGCCACCAGCTGGGGGGTATCCACACGTTTGATCGGTGGATTAATTATGACCCATTCGGATGATCAGGGATTGGTCATTCCGCCCAAGCTGGCACCCAATCAGGTGGTCATCGTACCGATTTACTTTAACGACGATCAGCGCGCGGAAGTACTCGAATACGCCGCTCCCATTGTGCAAGAACTGCAAGATGCCGGTGTGCGCGTAAAGCTGGATGATCGCGACAACTACAAACCCGGCTGGAAATTCAACCAACATGAGGTGGAAGGCGTACCTCTTCGTGTGGCAGTTGGCCCACGTGACATTAAAAATGACAATGTCGAACTGGCCCGCCGGGATACCGGGGACAAAAACCTGATCGATCGATCGGAATTAAAAGATACCGTAGTCAACTTGCTGGAGGAAATTCAGAACACCCTCTTTGAGCAAGCGCAACAACGGGTTGAGGATAATTCCCACTGGGTTGATGATTATGAGACGTTCAAGAAAGTCATCGACGAAGAGGGCGGCTTTGTGTACGCGCACTGGGATGGGACCGCGGAAACGGAAGCCCAGATCAAAGAAGAAACCAAAGCGACCATCCGCTGTATTCCATTGGATGGAGAAGCCGAGGAAGGCAAATGTATGGTTACCGGCAAGCCCTCTAAGCAGCGGGTAATATTTGCCAAAGCCTATTAATCGTCTTGGCTATGAAAACAAATTCACCACGGCCCATTCACCCCTGGTTAGACAAGGATGAATGGGCCCGGTGGATATCCGATACGTTCAACCCCTTGTTCGCACCGGTATATCTGGTACTCATTTTGATTTGGGAGCAGCTCCAATTCAATTGGACTAAGCTGGGCGCCTCACTTATCGCTCTTCTTTTCTTTGTGGCCATTCCTATGGGAGTTTTGCTGTGGTTTCAATCTCGTGGCCATATTCAATCGCTGGATCTGGTCACCCGTCGTAAACGCATACGCCCATATTTATTAGCCCTGTTAAGTTACAGTGTGGGGATTTATGGGATTTACCTGCTAAACCTGTCCAATCATGCCATTGTACTTAGCCTGCTGCTATGCTTTTTGATCAATTCACTGGTTGGATTCATCATTACACTAGGTTGGAAAATCAGTATTCATACGGCCTCTCTTAGTACCGTGGTTACATTCGCTTGGTTAATGCTTTATTTCCGAATCATTGACAGCTCAAACGCGTTGTTCCTGATAGCGGTAGTTGGTACTATGGTATTACCGGCCTTGGCTTGGGCTCGTATGCATCTGCGTGTTCATACCAGAGCACAAATTATTTCCGGCATCATCATCGCCGCTTTATTGACCATCATAGAAACCTATTGGTTACTGACTTAATCAAGAGATCTTGATATGACTGATCAACCTTATTTTTCCAACCTGGTATATTCGGCGGAAACCATTCGCCAATTAGATCAAACTACCATTGAGAAGCTGGGTATACCCGGTTTTACGTTGATGGAAATAGCCGGGCGGGGCATGGCCAGAGGCGTACTGTCCAAGCTGGATCCAGCCTCAGAAGTTTTGATAGTTGCGGGGAAGGGGAATAATGGCGGAGACGCGCTGGTAATTGCCCGTTATTTATTAAGAGAGGGTCATCATATCAAACTCTATTTGATGAGTAGCCCCAATGAGCTCTCCGAAGATGCTCACACCAATTACAAGATTTTAGAACGCATAGCGTCATCTTGCCCGGGAAACCTGTCGGTTCTAAATCCGGATGGTCAAACCGATCTTTCCCTGCGTCCCGCCACACCGGATGCGATCGTAGATGGACTGCTGGGCACGGGTCTCAATAGCGAGCTGCGTGGTCATTATGCGGAGGTTGTGAAATGGATTAACGCTCAGGATATCCCCACCTATGCTGTGGATATCCCCACCGGTCTTCATCCGGATACCGGCGAAATTCTGGGCAATGCCGTACAGGCCGATTATACTTGGACTTTCGGGGCTAATAAACCCGGGTTTTACCTTAACGAAGGTCCGAAAATCGCTAGAGGCGTTCACTTGATTGAATTACCATTTCCTCCCCATGGATTGCTTTCGCCAAAGGCACGCATCCTTTCCGGATCCGAACAGTTTGCCAAAACCACAAATTGGGCTACCCATAAATACGAAACGGGCGTGGTCTGGATTGTGGCTGGATCCAATGGGCTAACTGGAGCGGCTCGCTTGGCCGCACAAAGCGCCTGGGCGCAGGGAGCAGGCGCCGTGTTCTTAATCACGCCGCAGGGCCTTAGCGTGGAATTTTCCGATTTGGACCAGATTATCAAATGTCCTGTTGGAGAAGCCCACAATCGGAATTTTAAATCCGTACATGTATCCGAAGTTTCTGATATGATCAAGGAACGTCCGGGCACCGTACTACTAGGTCCGGGCTTAGGCAGAGCACCTGAAACCGTGGATTTTGTGACCACATTACTTCTGCAATTACAACAGCAGGTAGTCATTGACGCCGACGCGTTATGGGCCTTGAGCCAACAATGGGTGGAGAAACCCGCCGGGGCGTCATGGATTCTGACTCCCCATCCCGGTGAACTTAAGCAACTCGGGCAGCAGTGGTCCGGCAACTCCATTCCTGATATTGCTGATGACGCGCAACGTTTATCGTATATCCAATCGGCAGCTGATGAACATCAACTCACAATTTTATCCAAAGGGAAGCCCACCATATCCGCCTATCCGGATCAAGCACCCCTGATCACTTCCTATGAAACCCGATTATTTGCCCGGGCCGGATTCGGCGATGTGCTCAGTGGCGCCATCGCAACGCACTGGTCCCGCGGATCGAGTGTAACAGCAGCGGTGGCTCAAGCGTTAGTAGAGGGGTGGCAGCGTGCCGATCAAATTTATATCCAAGGACGCTCTCCTCAACCTCTCGATTTATGTTCGGTTTTATGAAAAAAGTTCTCTTAACACTGTTATATAACCGGGTATTCAGTTGGGCGTTTTTTCTTCTATTAACCGCGCTGATTTTAACCTTGATGTTGCTTCCGAGTGATCAGCTTTCGGACACAACTATCTTTGATTATGACAAACTGGGCCACGCGCTTCTTTTTGGTAGTTGGGCGGTGTTATTGATTCAGATCACCCCCGGATATTCGAGGTCCCAACTTCCAGATAAACTCACCTACCTCTTGGTGGGCCTGCTAGCTCTTTGTTTTGGTGGAGTAATGGAGTTACTCCAATATCTGTTACCCATTTTTCGCAGCGCATCTTGGGCAGATTTTATTGCGGATGCCATTGGTATTTTGGGTGGTACCTCTATCCATTATTACCTGACCCGGCGATTTAGCAAGTAACTTTTTTAGAAAGTCCATCAATCTCATACCTATTTTTGTTTTTAAGCCCAACCGTCCAAATGACCTTACCTTCCAATTAAAAAATAATTACCCACGTAAATCGTTTAACAATTAGATTTAAAACTCATTAATTATTACAAATACTCCTTGCAACCGAATAGAATTCTCAGTTTTTTAGAGATCGATTATCCCAATAGTCTAAATTAAATAAACCGCTATGAGTACAGAGCGAAAAAAGCCAGAAGCGGATCTTCGAAATTACTACACTCTCATTTTAGAGGGTGGTTTGATCGTAGCACTGGCCATTTTTGTATTAGCCTTCAAGGTTGACCTGCGCACCGAGCAAAAAGAGATTAAGATGGTGGAGAAGCAGGAGACCGTCAAAATGGAAGAAGTTGAACGAACCAAGCAGGTGGAGAAACCACCACCGCCACCGCGTCCACCAGTACCGGTTGAGGTACCTAATGACGAAGTGATCGAAGATGAAATTATTGACCTCGATGCCGATTTGGATCTGGATGGCCCGGTAGAGATGCCGCCTCCACCGCCACCGGCTGAAGAAGAAGAGGAAGAAGAAGTCTTCGTTGTGGTTGAGCGCATGCCTGAACTCAAAGGAGGTCAACAAGCTCTCTACGATGAGATCGAATATCCTGAATTAGCTCGAAAAGCCGGTATCGAAGGGCGTGTATTTGTGGAATTCATAGTTGACGAAAATGGAAACGTGACCAATCCTCGTGTTGTCCGTGGAATCGGCGGCGGTTGTGACGAGGAAGCGCTCCGTGCCGTAAAGCAAATGAGTTTCACTCCCGGTATGCAACGTGGACGACCTGTTAAAGTAAAATACAGTCTCCCCGTGATGTTTAAGCTGCAGAACTAAGCAGCCACCGGATTCCGATATACAAAAGGCGAATCGAGTAACTTCGATTCGCCTTTTTTCATTGCTTTCAGTTAATGCTCATTATACCAGCGATGAAAATGAAGCAGAAGCATCTTCAGGTTTTCAAAGGCTACCATATCTTTAGCCTTATAAAGCTGAACCCAAGCTACTTCATCTATCTGCTCTTCCGCTTGGGGGATTAGCTGGTCCTGCTCGTGCTTTGGCATCCGCATAGCATACCAATGGGTGGTTTTATCAAACGTTTGTCCACCTCGTTCAAAGGTATGATATGTTTTAATTAGCTCGCCAACGATCACCGGAAGGTTACAGCCCACTTCCTCGGCTACCTCCCGGCGCGCGCATTCCTCGATGGTTTCATCGTCTTCTAACTTTCCCTTGGGTAAATCCCATACCCCACGACGATGGATAAGTAAAACTTCGGGCTCTCCCTTGGGGCCGGATTTATCCAGAACCCGAAAAAGAACCCCACCGCCGGCTAGTTCTTCGATGGCCTCGGGTGATTTTTCATCAGACATATTAGGAGTCGTCACTTTGAGAAGAAGTTTGTTCTTCACCGGCTGTATTCTCAGCTCCGTCGGAATCGCCCTCATCTTCTTTTTCAGACTCACTGGCGTAATTCAGACGAAGATTTTTCAACGTCTCCGCCAAAAAATTCTTCATTTCCTTCGGCAAATTACCCTCGGTGTATGTTTGGAGCATCTCCAGGGTATCAATCGCATACTTCGCCGAATTCATATCTCGCTCTATTTTGTCGGTGGCCGGATTCTTGATTTTACCCATGCCCATCATAGCAATCTGCTGATGTTGCTGAATCAACATCATAAAGAGCAGTTGTTGCTGTTGTTCTTCGTTAAGATTATCTCCATTAAGTGTTGACGGATCTAACATACTGTTTGTGGTTTTGGATTTTAGAGGTAATCAAATTGAGTTTGCACTAACGTGATAAAAAATAAAGAATTATTCAGCATTCCCCTTTATAGTTTTGTCACCTTATTCTATGTTCAGCTTTAGTCTTAATTCAACCAGAATTTCAAACGTAATTTAAAACATCAGTTTGACTTATGGCCACCATACATCCATTTAAAGCCTGGCACCCTAAAGCAACGGCCGTTCAAAACATC
Source organism: Bacteroidota bacterium (assembly GCA_051747265.1). Taxonomy (GTDB): domain Bacteria; phylum Bacteroidota; class Rhodothermia; order Balneolales; family Balneolaceae; genus JBNJFY01. Next base: position 23,307 of record JBNJFY010000002.1, read on the forward strand.
TCCTGCCCTCCTTACGATGTGATCTCCACTGAAGAGGCGCGCGAGCTGGCCGACGGAAAACCATACAGTTTTCTGAATGTCATCCGACCGGAGATCAACTTGCCTAATTTAGAGGATGCCTATGATGACCGGGTCTATCGTGAAGGCCGAAAGCAGATCCGGCGGTTTATGAAAGAAGGATTGCTTCAGCAAGATGATGAAGAAGCAGTGTATATTTATCGTCTGATTATGGGCCAACGTTCCCAAATGGGAATCTTTACCTGTGTGTCTGTGCAAGATTACGATGATGAAGTGATTTTGAAGCACGAACTGACCCGTCCCACCAAAGAAGACGATCGTACTCGCCATATCAAGACCCAGGAAGCCCATGCAGAGCCGGTGATGATGACTTTCAAGGACACACAAGGGGTGGGAAAGGAAGCCGCTCATATCGCCAATATGAATGATCCCCTGTTTGACTTTACTTCTGATGATGGCGTTCGCCACACCGTCTGGCGCACCACTGAAAATGAGCTGTTTACCGAGGCTTTTGATCATATCGATCATTTGTATATCGCTGATGGGCACCATCGTTGTAAAAGCGCCTCTCGTGTGGCGGCCGAACTGCGTGAAGAACGCGGCCCGGCACCGGAAGGCACTACTCCTGAATATGAATATTTCCCGGCGGTGCTCTTCCCCATGAACCAGATGCACATCATGTCTTATAATCGCATCATCAAACAGGTGCCCGGACATTTCTGGAAAAATCTGACCACTAATTTTGAGGTGCAAGAAGATGTGGATCCCGAACCTTCCCAAAAGGGCAAGTTGACCCTCTACTATCAAGGCACTTGGTATGGTTTGACCTTACCGGATCCAGAGGATGACGCCAACGCGGCTGAGAAACTGGATGTCTCCTTGCTGCAACAACATATTCTGGAACCGATGCTGGATATCACCGATCAACGCACCGATGAGAATGTGGATTTTGTGGGCGGGATTCGAGGCAGTGATCACTTGGAGGAGTTGGTAGACGAGGGACATGCCCAGTTAGCGATCGGATTGTACCCTACCAGTATCGAAGAACTCGTAGAAGTGTCTGATGAAGGGCTTCTGATGCCTCCCAAGTCCACCTGGTTCGAGCCTAAATTACGATCGGGTATTTTAGTACATACCTTTTAGCAATATCAATCATCAATCCGTATTCGTCATGAATAGAGTGTATAATTTTAGCGCAGGTCCAGCTACGTTACCTACCTCCGTGTTACGTGAGGTCAAAGAAGAACTCTTGGATTACGCCGGGCGTGGCCGCTCCATTATGGAAATGAGCCACCGCAGCGAAGAGTATGAAGCCATCGACAAGCAGGCCAAACAACGCATCAAGGATCTAGTGGGATTGGATGATCGATTTCACATCCTGTTTCTGCAAGGGGGAGCTAGCGCGCAGTTTATGCAAGTGCCGCTAAACTTGTTGCGGGAGGATCAGACCGCGGACTATATCGATACCGGTCGCTGGTCGGCCAAGGCCATCAAAGAAGCTGAGCGCTATGGCCAAATCAATGTGGCCTACTCCAGCGCTGATGATTCGTATGATCATGTGCCTTCGCCGGACCAACTCGAACTCGCCGACGATGCCCAATTCGTGCATTTTACGTCCAACAATACGGTAGCGGGAACCCAATTTCCCACGGAGCCCGAGACCAACGGTGTGCCGTTGATTTGCGATGCCTCCTCTGATTTCCTCTCTCGCTCTATTGATGTGGGTCGATATGGATTGATTTATGCCGGAGCTCAAAAAAACGCGGGTCCGGCCGGAGTTACCGTGGTGATCATTCGGGATGATCTGTTACAAGCTTCTAAAACCGACGAGATTCCCACCATTTTGAACTATCGCACTCATGCCGAGAAGATCTTCAACACCCCACCGGTATTCGCGGTGTACGTGATGAACAAAGTGCTGGGCTGGATAGAAGATCAAGGCGGGATCCCCCATTTTGAGCGGCTTAATCAACAAAAAGCCCAACTTATTTACGATATCATTGATGAGGATGAATATTACCGAGGCGCTGTTCGCGAGGATTCGCGCAGCTTGATGAATATCACTTTTCGACTGCCCAGTGAAGAGCTTGAAGCCAAGTTCTTGAAAGAAGCCGAAGAAAACGAGCTGGTTACCTTGAAAGGACATCGCAGCGTGGGCGGTATTCGAGCCAGTATTTACAACGCTATGTCGATGGATGGGGTGCTGGCCCTGGCGGAGTTTATGAAGATCTTCCGAGCGGCCAACGGCTAACTATTAGTTTCCGCCGAAATAACTCATTCCATATAACTGGCTCAGCATTTGCGGCTGAGCCAGTGCCATAAATACGAGGCCATACACCGCCCCCGCAATGTGTGCTTCGTGATTGATCTTCCCCTGCTCCTGTTTGCTGGCGTACATACTGTAAGCCAGATACAAAAAACCGAACACAAAGGCCGGTATGGGAATAGGAATAAACATGATATACAGCGATTCCAGTGGATAGATCAGAATAAAGGCGAATAACACACTTTCCACCGCTCCGGAGGCTCCCAGCGTAGCGTAATCCGGATCCGACTTAAATTTAATCAGCGATGGGATTCCAGACACAATGAGGGCCGATATATACAGAAGCACGTACATAGGCCCGCCCAAGGTTCGCTCCATCACTAAACCGAAGAAATAGAGCGTAAACATATTGACAAATAGATGACCCAAACTGGCATGTAATAATCCCGAGGTGATCAGTTGGTACCAGCGCTGTTCCCGAATGGTGTAATAGGGGCGCAAAATACCTTCTTCAATAATTTGAGGAACCACATAAAGTGCTGCCAAAGACACCGCGGTAGTAATGGCAATAATGATCAGCGTAATCATAATATTTCTCTATCCAAATATATGTGAAGCCCATTAATGTACATAAAAAGTGGTTGTCATGGGTAATCGGAAATTGCTATATTTGGAGGCTTTCATACAGCGGGACAACTCCTGCTGTTCTTTTTAACAAGCCGAAGTAGCTCAGCTGGTAGAGCAACGCTCTCGTAAAGCGTAGGTCGGCGGTTCGAATCCGCTCTTCGGCTCCATCCTTCCTGTCTCATTTGGTTGAACATCACGCGTCTTCATCTTGCCGAATGATGGTGAGCTCATTGGCTATTCCGACCAAATATACTGACTCTTTGAAGATCAATTTCGTATTGACCGAATATGAACTTCCCTCTTGGCTCGAGTAATAACAGCTGAGAATCAGTAATTCCAGCTATAACTCATATCGTTCGATGATCTCTTTGGTCAGATTTTCATAATCTACCGCTCCATTGGATCGGGCATCGTATTCCCGAATGGGGGTAGACTCGGCGGTAGCTTCTGCCAAGGCTACATTGGTGCGAATGCGGGTTTCGAATACTTTATCCTCGAACATATCCCCCATCTTGCCGCTGATACGTTTGTGAATATTTTTACGCGTATCAAAACGAGTGACCACCACACCGCTGAACTCCAGATCCGGGTTGAGTCGATTTTGAACCAATTGCACCGTTTTCAAATAGAGTTGCCGCACGCCCCGCATAGCCAAAAATTCCGGCTCGGTGGGAATAATCAGGTGGTCGCTGGCTACCAGCGCGTTTAAACTGAGAATGCCTAGAAATGGGCAGCAATCAAAGATAACCACATCATAGTTGACATCCTCCAAGGCATCACGCATGATAAACTCGCGGTCTTTCTCGGTCATCTCCAGATCTGCGGTGGTCAGGCCTAAATCTCCGGCCAGCAGATGCACGCCACAATCCGTAACCCTGATAGCTTCGTTTACCGGCGTGGAGCCGTTAAATACATCATTCACATTTTTACGCCCCGCTGATGTACTCTCCCCAAAGCTGCATGTTAAATAACCCTGCGGATCCAGATCAACGGCTAGCACTTTATATCCCTGAGCCGCCAAGTTAGCCGCTACATTGAATGAGGTGGTTGTTTTACCCGTACCGCCTTTTAGTGATAAAAAGCAAATTGAGGTCATAGCTTACTCCCTGTTGGACATTCGTTATCTGGGAAATATATTAATCTGATGCATAAATATAACATAGTATCCCAGATCACCACATGAGATTGCCACTAACTGCCTCCGCTCGCCCGATTCGACACCTATATTGGACAATTCTCACTTTTACGATGGCACTATTATTAACCGGTTGCGCCTCCACCCGACGCGGAAACCTCTTGGCTGAGGGGCAAGCCAGCTGGTATGGTCCTAACTTTCATGGCAAGAAAACGGCATCCGGCGAGCGATTTAATATGTACCGCTACACCGCTGCGCATCGGACCTTACCATTGGGTACCAAAATACGGGTGGTTAATGTGGATAACGGAAAGTCTGTCGTGGTGCGCATCAATGATCGTGGCCCCTATGCCAAAGGTCGGATCCTGGATCTCTCCAAACGAGCTGCCCGGAAGCTGGATATGCTGGATACCGGTACGGCTCATGTGCAATTGTACCTGATAAAAGGGGACGTTACAAGACAACAGCAGCGAGCTGCTCAATCACACCAAGCGGAGCGTTTCACCATACAGTTGGCCTCTTATCAGAATCGGGCTAATGCCAAGCAAAAAGCTTCAGCAATTAGAGGGGCACGTGTTGAAACCGTGAACGTAGGCCGAAAGAAAGTATATCGCGTGTACTTTGGTACTTATAAATCCAAGCAGGCGGCACAGAAAAAACTCTCCCAGCTCAAACGGCGAGGATTGGATGGATTTATTAAGCAGTTAGATTAAGTCTTCCCAACTCTGCATAACACAAAACAAAATCCTGCTTTCCAATAAGTAGACTACCCATGGAACTAATTCAGAAGATAATCTGACCGTCGATATTAGTCTGCGACTTTATGTTGAGAATGAATGCTAAAACTGTTTATTGAGAAGGACAAGTCCCCCAAACTGGTTTCTGGTTATCCAGCAAGGGACTATTAGTCGCAAACTCTTCCGGCTCAGATGTAATATTCGAGACGCACCATCCGCTGATATTTTGATTAAATGAACTGGCGTTATAAAACATACGATACATATCCGTTACGTTACTGACGTCCCAACTACTGATATCTGCATTGAATGATGCCGCATAACTAAATAAATTTGACATTTCTTCCACATTACTGACCTCCCAGCTGCTTATATCTCTGTTGAAAGAAGTAGCACGGTGGAACATCGATGAAATATTTTTGACATTACTGACGTCCCAACTGCTAATGTCAGCATTAAAAGAGCTTGCTGAAGAAAACATGCCCCTCATAAAAGTAACGTTACCGACATTCCAGCTGCTTATGTCGGCATTAAAAGACTTCGCAGAAACAAACATGAGGCTCATGTTTGTTACGTTACTGACATCCCAGCTGCTAATATCAGCGTCGAAAGACTCGGCTATATAGAACATGGCATACATGTCAGTTACACTACTGACATCCCAGTTGCTAATATCTCCATTGAAGGAAATAGCGTTACTAAACATACCTCGCATATTGGTTACATTACTAACATCCCAATGACTCAGCTCACTATTGAAGGAAGATGCATGAGTGAACATACCATTCATATTTGTCACATTACTCACATCCCAATGACTAACGTCACTGTTAAAAGCTTCGGCATAAATAAACATATTAGTCATATCGGTAACACTGCTAACATCCCAACTGCTGATATCTTTATTAAATAAGGTGGCATTATAAAACATCCCTGACATATCTGTGATACCACTAGTACATGAATTTTCGGCATTATAAACAGTTATTTGATCTGCCGTTCGTTTGGTATAGGTGACTCCACTAACAGTACCTGACTCCCCCACTTCTGCATCTTCGCAGGTTACAGTTACTTCATTCTCTGCAAAGTAAAAATTGTTAAATACAGCCGTGATCTCCATAGGACTTTCCACTGATACTTTAAGCGGATTCTCACTCACATTGATATCACCAGTCCATTCAATAAATTTCCAGCCATCAACTGCATTAGCGGTTAACTCCACTACAGTACCATGCTCATAATCCTTTGATTTTCTCTGTATTACTTTCTCAGTAACATCACCCTCTCCTTTAGTTTTGATAACTAAGGCATAACTTTTCTTTTCAAAATTTGCGGTCAGCGATTTGTCCTCATCAACTGTCACCGATATCGGATTATCACCGCTATTCACATCACCGGACCAGCTTATAAAGTTATAGCCATCGGATGGGACGGCTTCAAAATTAACTTTCGCATCCGCATCATAGCTACTATCGGGCGATGGGAGTATGGATCCAGCATTCATTGGGGACAATGATACCGTCACATCATAGAATTGAGCATCGCTTCCAATAGTACCTTGGTCACATGATATACAGGTAATCAAACTACACCCAAGTAGCATGGTCAGTAAATTCTTCATCGTATCTATAGATAATTATTATTGGACCTTACAGACAACTATTCAAATATATGCTTATCAAAACATTCATCTGCCGCTAATATTCCGACCTAAAATAAGCTTCATTTATAATTATGAAAATTACCAACACCCTAAACACAAAATAGCCAAACCAGCTCATTTCAAAGCTGAACTCACAAATAATTTTTCATACAACTATTTTTACAAGCCTTCAATATTATTTCCATAGTGACTCTTTACCATATAGAACCTTATATTTTTGTTGTTTGAAATCTAACCAGCAAAAAATCCTCGGTAATATGTAACCAAACCAAAAATCAGGATTATTATAGATTCGGTACTTGGATAGCTCGATTTAGATTATAGGGATTTGACTTTTTTTGAATGCGGGGAATGCCAGACCCGTATTTCGCGGTTACCATCTCTGCATTGCATAACCATTAACACATACCAGCACATATACTAGCGCAGATGAGTAACAAAGTAATCATTATTGGCAGCGGCTTTGGCGGTCTAGGTGTAGCCGCCCGTTTGCTTTCCCAAGGGTTTGAAGTGGAACTGTTTGAAAAGCGAGATAAGCTGGGCGGCCGGGCTTATGTTTACGAGAAAAACGGTTTCAAATTCGATGGCGGCCCCACGGTTATCACCGCTCCTTTTATGTTCGATGATATTTGGGAGCAAGCCGGAAAGAAGCGGGAAGATTACTTTGAGTTGGTTCCCTGCGATCCCTTCTATCGGATTTTTAACCATGAGGGAAATCACTTCGATTACAATAATGATCATGAATTTATTCTCTCTGAAATCGAACGATGGAATCCGGATGATGTAGATGGCTACAATGCGTTTATTGAGACCACCGAAGCTATTTTTAACAAGGGTTTCGTGGAATTGGCCGACCAACCGTTTCTATCGGTATGGGATATGCTGAAAGTCGCGCCCGACTTGATCAAACTGCAATCCTACAAAACGGTATACAACTACGTAGCTAAATTTATTGATAACGACTTCCTGCGGCAGTGTTTCTCCTTTCATCCCTTGCTGGTAGGCGGCAATCCTTTCGACACCACGTCCATTTACGCGATGATCCATTATCTGGAACGCGAGTGGGGTGTTCACTATGCCATGGGTGGAACCGGTGCTATTGTCCATGCCTTTGAACGTTTGATCACCGAACTGGGCGGGGTGATCCACAAAGAGGCCGAAGTGGAAGAAATACTGGTGGAAGCGGGAACCGCGACCGGTATTCGTTTGAAGAATGGCAACGTTCACAAAGCACATTATATCGTTTCGAATGCAGATGTCGGATTTACCTATAAAAACCTGATTAATCCACGACATCGCAGCAAATACAGTGATCGCAAAGTAGATAGTATGCGCTACAGCATGTCGCTCTTTGTGATCTATTTTGGAACCGATAAGCGTTACCTGGATACTAATCTGGAGCACCACAACATCATCTTAGGACCGCGTTACAAAGGGCTACTGGATGATATTTTCGATAAAAAAGTGCTTGCCGAAGACTTTTCGCTCTATCTGCACATGCCCACGAAAACCGATCCCTCGCTAGCGCCTGAAGGTTGCGAAGGGTTCTATGTATTATCTCCGGTTCCACATCTGGACGCCAATATAGATTGGACTCAGCAAGCCAAACCCTATCGCGACGTCATTATGCAGTTTCTGGAAGATCACTATCTACCCGATCTGCAAGCGCACATTATCGCGGAGCACCATATCGATCCCATCCACTTCAAAGAAGATCTGAATAGTATTAAGGGATCCGCCTTTTCGGTGGAACCCATTCTAACCCAATCGGCTTGGTTCCGCCCGCATAACCGCAGTGAAGATGTTGATCACCTCTACTTTGTGGGAGCTGGTACCCATCCGGGCGCGGGACTCCCCGGCGTGTTATCTTCATCGAAAATCGCGGAAGATCTGATTATGGAGGATGCGGCGGAGCCGATCTCCCACTAATCTTTTTCCGACCGGCTCTTAGCCATCCGAATGACCTGTACGGCTCGCAACTGCTCGTAGGAGTACTCTTCATTCAATTCTTCATACACGGGCTTAAGTCGGTCATCTTCAGCCTCTTGAAGAGCATTCTCTATCTCCGTCACCTCAACATGAGTAAGATTCAACTCCTGGAGTATTCGCTCCGGCTCTTTGAGGGACTCGCCATCCAACAGATATTTTCGCAGATGAGATACCACCGTACTCAGCTTGATATCCATGTGCTCGGAAATACGATCCAGCGAGTAGCCTTCATTAAATAACACCGCCGACTGCACGTGGCGTTTGGCATTCTTGGCTAGCTTGCGGGCAATCGGGCTGTTGATACGACTGGGCGCATAGGCATACAGCTCTTCCAAAAAGAGTTTCCCATATTTGTCCGCTTTCTTTTCCCCCACACCATGAACCTCAAGCAGCTCGCTTAATGTAGTGGGCTGTTTGCGTACCAGATCCTGCAGGGATTTATCATTGAAGATGATGTACGGAGGCACATTCTGCTCATCAGCCAACTTTTTGCGTAGCTTTCGCAAACGGTTGAAATCTCGCTCTTCCCTTGCTGAAAGTCGTGAGCTGCGCTTTTTCGTACTTTTAACCTGCTCCACTTCATCTTTGGGCAAAAATACGTTGCGCTCTCCCCGGAGAACCTTCAAGGCCTCTTTATTCAATTTGATGGAGCCATAGGATCGATCTTTAAAGATAATCTCTTCACCCAGTAGCTGATTCCCCAACAACCGCCACTGCTTCTTGTTCCATTCTTTACCAATCGCGTAAGTGGATAGTTGATCGTGATCCGCTTTGAGCACTTTCTGGGCTTTCGATCCTCGCAGCACTTGTATCAAGTGGGTAATGCCGTATAACTGATCCGTCTTAACAGCGCAGGACAGTAATTTCTGAGCCTGCACAGTCACATCCACTTTATCGGCATCCTCCCTTCGGCAATTATCACAATTGCCACAAGGCGGCGTGTATTTTTCCCCGAAGTATTTTAGCAATTCAACGCGTCGACAAGCGCGGGTTTCGGCATAATCAACCAAACTGTACAGCAGTTTTAGCTCACGCTCCTGATCCTGTTCTTCTTTCTGATCAATGAAGTAGCGTTGCTTGGATACGTCGCTGTAGGTATAGAGCATCAGGCAATCAGAATCGATGCCATCTCGTCCCGCGCGACCAATTTGCTGGTAATACGATTCGATATTTTTGGGAAGTTCATAATGAACCACATATCGCACGTTGGGCTTGTTGATTCCCATTCCAAAAGCAATAGTAGCAACAATAATGGGGATATCGTCCCTCACAAACCCCTCTTGTATCCGATCACGCTCAGTTGAGGATTTGCCGGCATGATAGCCTTCCGCGTCATACCCTTGTTTTCGTAGATCAGCGGTCAATTCATCTACCTGCTTGCGAGAAAAACAGTAGATTATACCAGAATCTTGTTGTCGGTCGGTCAGAAAATCCAACAACTGCTGCTTACCGTTTTGCTTTTTCTTGACCTCCAGATATAAGTTTTCCCGATCAAAACTGGATAACAATGTTGCTTGGGGATCAATATCCAGCTGTTTTCGGATATCTTCCCGAACCTGCTCCGTGGCGGTAGCAGTCAAGGCAATACAGGCCGCATCGGGAATGGATTTTCGGAGCTCGGCTAGTCGGCGATATTCCGGCCTAAAATCATGGCCCCATTCCGAAATACAGTGTGCTTCATCAATGGCAAATAGATCCACATCCACCGATTGTAGCAGCTCTACCATATCCGGCTTAAGCAGCGTTTCCGGAGCCATATAGACCAGATCAACTTCGTTGGTTCTCACTAACTGGATGTGCTCGGTATAGGTAGTTCGATCCAGGCTACTATTAATGACAATACTCTCGATGCCCAGATCTCGCAGTTGCATTACCTGATCGTTCATCAGAGAGATCAACGGAGACACCACAATGGTTAACCCCTCAAATAACAAAGCAGGAATCTGATAGCAGAGCGATTTTCCGCCACCGGTGGGCATAATCAGCAGGGAATCTTCTCCATCCAGTACCTGCTGTATGGCTTCTTGTTGTAAAGGGCGAAATTCTTGATATCCAAATGTCGTACGTAGCGTCTTCTCCGCTTGTTGAATGTCCATGGTTCCCAGTATCACCAATTATTGATTTCCTAGACTATGGTACTATCAATTCTTGAAAATCTGAAATGTAATCAGTGGATCAGTGTGTCAGTGCTTCAGTGCTTCAGTGTTTCAGTGCTTCAGTGTGACAGTGGTTTCTCGCTAATTCGAAATTTCCAGACCTTAGTTAGTAGGAGATTAGGCTTAATTAGTGGGTAAGTGTTTATTGCTAGATTCAGATCAAAAGCTCGGTTTTAAAGAGTTTGTATATAAAGCCAATGCCCCTATCCATAGTTAAGCTTTTTATTCTGCGAGATCTAACCAGCCCCCTCTGAAGCACTGTTGCCACTGTCACACTGAAGCACTGACACACTGAAACACTGATCCACTGATCATCACATCTCTTGGCGGAGTATGTCCAGTGGAGGACGATCGGCTATACCTCGTGAATTACTCAATCCAATGGCTACCACAATAGCGGTTACCCCTAAAAATGTCCCCCCGAGGATCAGCCAATTAATGTAGAAGTCAGATTCAAAAACGAATTTTGATAAAGCGAAACTGCTCCCCATTGCCAACAACGAACCGGTGAGGGAAGCAATCACCCCAAGCATGGTAAATTCCACAAATTGGATGCGTTTTACTTTTGCTTTGACGGCCCCTAATGTGCGAAGCAATACACTTTCTTTTACCCGCTGATCCCGGTTAATGATCAAGCTGGATATTAATACTACTAAGCCGGTCAAAATGCTCAACAAGGCCATAAACTGCACCGCGAATTCAATCTTATCCAAAATATCGCGTACGGTATTCAGAATCAGTGTCATATCCACGGCGGATACATTTGGTGCCGTCTGAACAACATCTCGCATAAACGCAGCCGCTACCTCATTCTCGTCATAGCGAGTGAGCATAACAAAAAATTGTGGGGCCGATTCCAGCACTCCACTTGGAAATACCACCATGAAATTCGTGGAAAAGCGCCTCCAATCGACTTCTCGAATACTAGCTACTCGTGTTTGTATGGGAATGCCTTGTACATCATAAGTCAGCGTATCCCCAATACCTACTCTCAGATCATCCAAAATATCCTGCGCTATGGAAATTGGAACCAAGTCCGCATCCAGTGAGGATCGGCCAATAAATTCACCTTCTGTCACTGTTTCAGCATCCGTTAGACTATCCCGATAAGTCATACGCCATTCTCGTTCCAGCACCCAATTGTCGTGTTGATTGGTGGTATCGCGCTTTAGATCGGCAACGGAACGGCCATTTACCGATGCCAAACGCATGGTGACAATAGGTGTTTTCGCCAAGGCAGGCAGATTATATTTATCCAGTAATGAGGCTATGGTATCCTGCTGATCATGCTGAATGTCATACAACACCATATTGGGCTGATCTTTGCCCGCGGTAAACTCAATTTGTTTGAGCAACAGATCTTGCATCAAAAAAATGGTAGCAATCAAAAACGTTCCCAGCCCGATTGTAATAATCAGCAATAGGGTTTGATTTTGGGGCCGATATAAATTAGCCAATCCTTGCCGCACCGTGAAGGAAGCCGACTGAGGAAAAAATCGTTGAAATGTCCATCGTATCGCCCAAGCTAATAGTGTCAACAATCCCAAGGCGATGACCAAGCCTCCCATGAACCCCAACGTTTCGTACAAGTCTTCCAGTTGCAGATAGACAAACATCGTCATGGCTCCGGTAAATAACAGAAACAGACCAATACTAATCGGATCCTTCCAGGCATTTACATGATTGGTGACCCGCAATGTAGACAACGGACTTGCCTTGCGAACAGGCATGAGCGGAATCAGTACAAATAGCAGGGTAAACAGAAATCCGATACCGAATCCATTCAACAGCGCCATCCCACTATATGTGATCTTAATATCGAATGGTAGTAATCCTTCCAAAATCAACGGGAACAGCGGAACCAAGCCCACGCCAATAAGCACACCAATTGCGGCTCCAATAAATCCCAACGCTAATGCTTGGATCACAAAAATACTGATCGCTTGAGAAGCTTTCGCCCCCAGACATCGTAACAACGCGATAGTCTGCTGCTTTTGTTTAGCCAACACATTGATTGAACTCCCCACCCCGATGGCTCCCAACAACAGGGCCACAAACGCAACCAAATTCAGAAACCCGACCAGATTATCCATAGCTCGTCCCAGATCACGACGCTGGGATTCCACGGTTTTAATATCCACATCATAGCTGGCATACAACGAATCCAATCGTTGCGCATAAGACTCAATAAAATCGGGATTATCCAGCTTGTGGTATGATTTATATTCAACTTGGCTCCCTCGTTGCAAAAGCCGACTATTATGCAAGGTGGATCCATCAATATATACACGAGGGCCCACCAACGACGATAGCGCAGACTCACCCGGTATTTTTTGAATGATTCCTGTCAGTCGATACCATCGCTCCCCCACCTTCAGGGAATCACCCAGCTGGGCCTTAAAAAGCAGGGCCAACTGTTCATCGATATAAATCTCATTCTCGCTCGGATCCAACGAGCCGATTCTATTCTGTAGAGTGAAGGCCCCATAAAATGGGAAAGCCCCTTCCAATCCACGAATTTGCGACAGCCGGGTCCCACCATTCTGATGTAGTACCATGGAAGCAAAACGTAACTCCGTTGCTCTTTGGGTACCTAAGGTATCTAGTTCACGCTCCAGGGAATCCGGAAATGCCGTTTCAAATTCAATCTCCAGATCGGCGCCCAGCAGTGTTTTGGATTGTGCATTGACCGAATCCTCAATGGTAGTATTAAATGTTTGAATGGCTACTAAGGCCCCAATACCAATGGTCACTGATAATATATACAGTATCATACGCTTCCACTGTGGGCGTGCATCCCGCCACGCCATAGTGAAATACCATCTGAGTTGTTTCATTAGCGAGTCAACTTAATAGTTGAAGTGACGCGATCCTCTACAATAGCCCCCCGCTGAATGGACAAGATGCGGTCGGATTTTTCGGCCAGCGTTAAATCGTGGGTAACGAGCAATAAAGTGGTTCCCAGCTTTTCATTCAGCTCAAACAAAAGTCGTTCAATATCCGCGCCGGTGTCCGTATCCAAATTTCCGGTAGGCTCATCAGCAAAAAGTATTTGAGGGTCGTTAATAAACGCTCGTGCGATGGCTACCCGTTGCTGCTCACCACCGGAGAGTTGGGACGGATAGTGTTCCATACGTTCTCCCAAGCCAACCTGCGTTAATAGCTGTTCCGCTGGGGCCCGATCCGCATGCCCACTCTTTAATTCCAACGGGACCAAAACATTTTCTAACGCCGTAAGGGTGGGTATTAAGTGAAATGATTGAAAAATAAATCCCACTGATTCGCTTCGCAGTACTGCCCGATCGTCTTCATCCATTCGGGTAAGTGCGTGTCCCAATAAATTTATTTCTCCCTCACTGGGTAAATCCAAACCCGCGCAAAGCCCCAGCAAAGTCGTTTTACCGCTGCCACTGGGACCGACAATGGCCGAAGCGGATCCCATCTCCAATTCAAATGACACATCGTCCAGCACCGTCAGTGACTTAGTGCCGCTTTTAAATGTCTTGCTTACATTGCGTACTTGTAGTATCGATTCTTGCATCTACATTGTTTTTGATTGTAGTAGGCTTACTCAAACGCTAGTCGAATAAATATCGTTGCTTATCTTGGTATTTTGTATGTGGTTTCATTCAATTTTCAAAATACGAGACCTTTTTGAGTGAATTTTGAAATACCAAACCAGTGCACAAATTATCTATTCAGTCGTTTCCATATAGATCTGTATCAGGCATAAGACAGCTACAATTACATCAAAACAATGCAACAATTGAAACATCTGATCTCATTACTCTTACTCAGTATGCTATTGAATGGGTTTACTTCTACGAATGAACCTGAATTGATCAGCGTATTAATATTCGGTGACAGCATCACAGCCGGTTATGGTGTTGGAAAAAGTGAGGCCTTCCCTGCCGTTTTAGATTCAATCGCCGCTGCGCAAGGGTACAACCACGTCGAATTCATCAATGGTGGGCTATCCGGAGAAACCTCAGCGGGGGGCCTACGTCGAATAGACTGGATGCTGCGTAACCCCGTGGATGTGTTTGTGTTAGAACTGGGCGGAAATGATGGACTCCGCGGTTTAAACCTGGAGCAAACCCGAAAAAATTTGAATGCGATTATTGAGAAGGTAAAACAAAAAAATCCCGAGGCTACGATTGTCATCGCCGGTATGCAAGTCCCCCCCAATCTGGGTAACGAGTACACCGAACAATTTCAGTCTTTATACCCCGAGGTGGCGAAACAACATAACGCCATCTTAATTCCGTTTTTACTACAAGGTGTCGGAGGAACCGAGCAATTCATGCAAAATGATGACATTCATCCCAATATTGAAGGTCATGAAAAAATCGCGGAATTAGCCTGGCCTTATTTCGAAAAAGCTATCCGTCAACATTTAAAAGCTGAGCAATAAAAAAAGGCTCATTACTCCAAACGAATAATGAGCCCACTAGTCTGGCATAGTCACAAATCAGCCTTAGTGCTAGTCCAAGCTATTTTGCAACTCTTCCCAATCAGCTAAGAAGCGCTCCAGTCCACGATCAGTTAGTGGATGCTTCAACAGGTTATCAATAACCTTGAGCGGCATAGTGGCCACATCAGCGCCTAAACGGGCCGCCTCCATCACATGCATGGGATGACGAATACTAGCCGCTAAGACTTCCGTTTCGAAACCATAATTTTCATATATGTTGACCACATCCGCAATCAAATTCATTCCCTCACTGGAAATATCATCCAAGCGACCAATAAATGGCGAGATATAGGTCGCACCCGCTTTAGCGGCAATCAATGCCTGGGTAGCCGAAAAGCAAAGGGTACAATTGGTTTTGATACCTTCGTCACTTAATGATTTAATGGCTTTAATCCCTTCTTTAATCAAAGGTACTTTCACCACCACATTTTCTGCAATCTCAGCCAATTCATAGGCTTCTTCCATGATTCCTTCATAATCGGTGGCCACCACCTCCGCGGACACATCACCATCTACGATATCACAGATTTTGGCGATGTGACCTTCAAAATCTTCTACCCCAATTTTCGCACACAGGCTGGGATTGGTAGTTACCCCGTCTAATACCCCTAAGTCATGGGCTTCTTTGATCTCATCAAGGTCAGCCGTATCGATAAAGAATTTCATAACAGCATTTTAGCTTTGCACTTCCGTTTAATTAACGGCTAAAGGTACAAGCTAATAATTAAACTTAATAATAAAGACTATTAAGAGTTGAATCTGCTTGAATTCGAACCATATTTGTTGGATAATTAAACCTAGCAAAAAAACTTATCGAAATATTGTCTACTATGAGTAATTATAACCGTGGATTTAGTCTAGGAATGATTACCGGTGCCCTAATCGGAGCGGGGTTCGCTTTGCTGTATGCACCGGATAAGGGAAGTAACACTAGAGATCGCATTTCCTATCGACTCTCGACTTACTTGGATGATCTATCTTTATTAGTAGAGCGTCTACAAAATGAGAAAGAAATTGTTTCTGATGCCAAGCAAAAGGGAGACTTGGTGGTGGAAGATGCTCGTCAACGAGCTGAAGATTTAATAAATGAAGCTGAGGAATTACTTAAAACCATTAATCAAACCAAAAAAGCTTCGTAGTTCATTCGACACTCCCCATTTTCTTACCAATTAGTGGCTATTACTTATGAAAGGTGAACATAAAATTTATCAGGGCGGCTCTGAACCTGATCAATCCGATCTTGGTATGATCATGCTTCACGGTCGTGGATCGGATATCAGTGATATGAAATCAGTGGTACCCAGTCTTCGACTCAAAAATGTTCACTTGTTAATGCCCCGGGGACCATTTGAGATTATGCCGGGTCGTTATGCTTGGTATTCTCACTTTTGGAATGAGAATCTTGACGAAAATCTCCGTCAATTATCCAATTCTTTTGAAGTGGTAGATCAATGTATTAGCAATATGATTGATGCGGGAATTGAACAGGAAAACATCATTCTTTTTGGTCACTCTCAAGGCGCTAATTTATTATTAGAGTACTTTGTCACCAATCCACGCCCTATAAAAGCATTGATCGCGCTACGAGGATGCTTACTGGGTGAATTCACTATTGATCGTAATTTTGAAAATGAGTTGCCCGGTGATTCCCCTCTCTATATTCATGCTGGCCGCAAGGACCCTTATATTCCAGTCAAGAAAATAGATCAGACTCTAGATTTACTTCAAAAGTTGGGGGCTCCGGTTAAAAAACGTCTCTATGAAACCGGTCATGGAATTTGTCGCCAAGAGTTGATGGATGTGAAGAAAATGTTCAAGCAAAAGTCTTTCGTTACCGAAGAATAAGACTTCAATTTTGCTACTCTATCTCCCATTTCTTCGGCATTAATTTGAGCACCTCTGATTGATTGGAGAATTCTCTTCTCTTGCTAATTTATTCCATAATATTTCGCCCAATAATAATAAAGCCTCTCCGACAGAGTCAGAGAGGCTTTAATTTTATTTGTATCGCCTATTGTGAGGCAATCAACCGATATTATTCATCTTCTACATCAGCTGATTCTTTGTCTTCGGCTCCCAACGCTTCGAATACTTTGCGTGTAGCCTCGTCGCCTTCTTCCATATCGGATTTGGCGCCCACAATAATGTCTTCGTAACCGCGGATTCCAGTACCAGCCGGCACTTTGTGACCCACCACCACATTCTCTTTCAATCCGAGTAAGTGGTCTTTCTTGGCTTCGATAGATGCCTGAGTCAGTACCTTGGTAGTTTCCTGGAATGACGCCGCAGACAACCAGCTTTCGGTAGATAACGCGGCACGGGTAATACCCAGCAAGATCGGCTTGGAAATAGCCGGCTCTGCTTCGCGCACTTCGATTTCCTGTTTGTCTTCTTTGATCAACTCGTTGTTGATCTCACGAACTTGACGTCGATCCAGAATAGCACCACGCTTCAGTTCACTTTCACCGGGTTCGGTAACTACAAATTTACCAATGAGTGCATCATTTGTGTTGTTGAGCTCGAATCGATCAACTTTGTCACCTTCCAGATACATCGTGTCACCGGAATCGGTTACCTCTACCTTCTGCATCATGGTACGTACGATGACCTCAATGTGCTTGTCATTGATTCGTACCCCCTGCAGTCGATAAACTTCCTGAATCTCATTTACGAGATAAGATTGAACCGCATACGGACCGCTAATATTCAGGATATCCTGAGCGGGTATCGTACCATCAGAGAGTGGTTGACCTGCTTTCACATAATCGTTCTCCTGAACCAGAATGTGCTTGGACAGCGAGATCAAATACTTTTTCTCGTCGGTACCATCCTTACTTTCTACGATCACTTCCTGCTTACCGCGCTTACGGCCGCCCATACGAACAATACCGTCAATCTCGGAAACAGCAGCCGGTTCGCTAGGCGGACGTGCTTCGAATAGCTCCGTCACACGGGGCAGACCAGCGGTAATATCTTTCGATTTAGAAGTAGCCCGTGGAATCTTAGCCAATACCTGACCAGCGGAGACTTCTTCACCATCTTCAATGACGATGTGTGTCTCTACGGGTAGCGTATTTTCCCGAACCCGATCGCCTTCACCTTTTACGATGATGGTTGGAATCTGGGTTTTGTCACGCGAGTCGGTAACCACCTTCTCTTTGTGACCGGTTTGCGAGTCAGTCTCTTCTTCATAGGTGATTCCTTCGATGATGTCCTTATACTCGACCTTACCGTCGATTTCAGAGAAAATCAGTGCGTTGTATGGATCCCACTGACACAATGGTATTCCCTTAGGCACGGTCTCACCATCTTCAACGAGCATCTCTGAACCGTAAGGCACATTATAAGTGGTCAGTACCTTACCGGACTCATCAACAATCTTGATTTCACCGGCACGAGAAAGAACTACATTGTGAATTTCTTCACCGTCGTCGTATTCAACGATACGAACGTTTT
Organism: Bacteroidota bacterium; assembly: GCA_051747265.1. Lineage (GTDB taxonomy): Bacteria > Bacteroidota > Rhodothermia > Balneolales > Balneolaceae > JBNJFY01. The sequence continues at coordinate 41,828 of JBNJFY010000002.1, forward strand.
CAAACTCAATCTTACCTTCGAACTTCGACTTGTGCATGGATTCAGCCTCCAATCGAGAAGCCGTACCACCCACGTGGAAGGTTCGCAGGGTAAGCTGTGTTCCAGGTTCACCAATGGACTGAGCGGCAATGACCCCCACCGCCTCACCAACTTGAACCATGGTACCACGTGCTAAGTCGCGACCGTAGCATTTTTCGCAGACGCCACGCTCGGATTCACAAGTCAATACCGATCGAATTTCCACTTCTTCAATGGAAGTCTCGGCTATTTTTTGAGCGACTTCTTCATCAATAAGATCGTTTGCTTCGCAAATCAGTTCGTCAGAAATCGGATCATAAATATCGTGCATGGAAACACGTCCTAGAATACGATCTTCCAAGCTCTCGATAACGTCTTCATTATCTTTTAGAGCCTGCATCTTAATACCGCGGAGCGTCCCGCAGTCTTTTTCATTAATGATGATATCCTGAGAAACGTCAACCAAGCGACGAGTCAGATAACCGGCATCGGCTGTTTTCAACGCCGTATCAGCCAGACCTTTTCGCGCACCGTGAGTTGAAATAAAGTACTCCAGTACAGTCAGCCCTTCTCGAAAAGAGGAGAGAATGGGATTCTCAATTACCTCATTACCAGACTGCATTGAGCTTTTCTGCGGCTTGGCCATCAGACCACGCATACCGCCCAACTGACGAATCTGTTCCTTGGATCCACGAGCACCGGAATCGGCCATCATGAATACCGGATTAAACCCAGCACGATCAGCAGCCAATCCGTTGAACAGTGTTTCAGATACACGGTTCGTAGTACTGGTCCATTTATCAATCACCTGGTTATACCGCTCGTTGTCGGTAATGAAACCCATCTCATAACGCTGCTGGATCTCTTGGACATCCTCTTGCGCTTTGTTGATGAGTTGAACTTTCTCATCAGGCTCAATAATGTCTTCCAGACTGAAGGACAGACCACCGATGGTAGCCATCTCAAAGCCCATCTCTTTCATGCGATCCAGAAAACGTGCCGTCTGAGCGGTTCCGGCCACATTGTGAACATCACTAATCAGAGTTCGCAGCTCTTTCTTACCAAAGGTGGCGTTTTTGAACCCTACCTTGTCGGGAAGAATTTGATTAAACAATACGCGTCCGGTCGTCGTTTTTACGATCTCCGTACTAATATTGTCGCCTTCGCGCTTAATGACGCGAACATTAATCTTGGCATGCAGATCTATTCGATTCTGATTAAACGCAACGATTACTTCATCAGTAGAAGCGAAGGTCTTACCTTCCCCCCGCTGATTATCAGCCATCTTGGTTAAGTAATAGATCCCTAATACCATATCCTGAGATGGAACGGCAATCGGACCTCCGTTAGCCGGACTCAAAATATTGTGTGATCCCAGCATCAGTACCGATGCTTCCAGGATGGCATCGTTACTCAAGGGTACGTGCACAGCCATCTGGTCACCATCAAAGTCAGCGTTAAACGCTGTACAGGCCAGTGGGTGCAATCGAATCGCTTTTTCCTCGATAAGTACCGGCTGATAAGCCTGGATACCCAAGCGGTGCAAGGTCGGGGCACGGTTCAACATTACCGGATGCCCGTCAATTACATTTTCCAGCACTTCCCAAACCACTTGATCGCGGCGATCTACTACCTTCTTGGCGCTTTTCACCGTTTTCACATATCCACGTTCAATTAATCGGCGGATAATAAATGGTTTATAAAGCTCAACGGCCATCTCTTTAGGAAGCCCGCACTCATGCATTTTAAGCTCGGGGCCTACTACAATTACGGAACGGCCGGAATAATCCACACGCTTACCCAACAGGTTCTGACGGAACCGACCACTCTTACCCTTCAGCATATCACTGAGCGATTTCAGAGGTCGATTGTTGTTCCGTACCGCGTTGGATTTACGGGAGTTGTCATACAATGAGTCAACCGCTTCTTGCAGCATGCGTTTCTCATTGCGAAGAATCACATCCGGTGCCTTGATATCCATCAAACGCTTCAAGCGATTGTTTCGGATAATCACGCGACGATAAAGGTCATTCAAGTCAGAGGTTGCAAAACGCCCACCTTCCAACGGCACCAGTGGTCGCAATTCCGGTGGAATGACCGGAATTACCTTTTGAATCATCCACTTGGGATCATTCTCAGTATGCATATTAGCGGAACGGAAAGACTCAATGACCTGCAGTCGCTTAAGCTTTTTCTTCTTACGCATCTGCGATGTTTCATTTCGCACCTCATATCGCAGACGATAAGCCAGCTCATCCAGATCCATAGTATCCAGAAGGGCTTCGATTGCCTCAGCGCCTTCTTTTACAATGAATTTATCCGGATCACTGTCTTCCATTTCCCACTGCTCTTCACCTAATTGGTCGAGCAGATCAAATTTCTCCTCTTCGGTGATCAAGTCACCTACTTTGTACCCAAGATCACGGGTCAAACCCGGATTGATTATTACGAAGTTTTCGTAATAAACAACCTTTTCCAGATTCTTGGACGAATAGCCCAGTAAATAGGCGATTTTATTGGGCAGTGACTTGAAGTACCAAATATGTACTACGGGCACGGTCAGGGTAATATGCCCCATACGTTCCCGCCGTACCGCTTTGCGGGTTACTTCAACACCGCAGCGGTCACAAATAATACCTTTATAACGAATGCGCTTGTATTTACCACAATGACATTCGTAGTCTTTTACAGGCCCAAAGATTTTCTCACAGAACAGTCCATCTTTTTCCGGTTTAAAAGTACGATAGTTAATCGTCTCCGGATTTAGGACTTCACCATGTGAACGAGATAAAATGGTCTCAGCCGAGGCCAATGATATCCCAATGGTATCAAATTCCTTGGGTACGGATAATGTTTTAGTAGACGGCAAGGTTAATACCTCCGTATAGATTTACTTAACAGTAGGTGCGAAATAATTGTAGGCTTAGCGAACATGTTCAGCAGGTGCCTTAGTCGATGTTGATTTCCAGTCCAAGACCTTGAAGCTCGCGCAAGAGTACCTTGAACGATTCGGGTACATCACCATCGGGCAGGTTCTCACCTTTAACAATGGCTTCGTACACCTTGGAACGGCCTTTGACGTCATCACTTTTCACAGTCAACATCTCTTTTAGAATGTTGGAAGCACCATAGGCATACAAAGCCCAAACCTCCATCTCACCTAAACGCTGACCACCGAACTGAGCTTTACCGCCCAGCGGCTGTTGCGTAATCAATGAGTATGGACCAATGGATCGGGCGTGCATCTTATCCTGAATCAAGTGATTCAGCTTCAGCACGTACATGTAACCCACCGTGGTCTTCTGATCAAAGCGTTCACCGGAACGGCCGTCATAAAGATAAACGCGTCCGTCATCCGGCAATCCAGCATTATTCAATTGCTCTTGAACTTGATCATAAGTAGCACCATCGAAAATTGGGGAAGCGAAGGTAACACCCAGCTTCTTAGCAGCCCAACCCAAAATGGTCTCATAAATCTGACCAAGGTTCATTCGAGAAGGTACACCCAGTGGGTTTAATACGATATCAACAGGAGTACCATCTTTCATAAATGGCATGTCCTCAACAGGTACGACCTTGGCCACAACACCTTTGTTACCGTGGCGACCGGCCATCTTATCACCCACTTGCAGCTTACGTTTCTTAGCTACATAAACTTTAGCTTTCTGGATGATTCCTGGAGGCAGATCATCACCGACCTGAATTTGATACTTACGACGCTTGGCCTCGGTATCAATCTCACGACGTAGTTCGCGATAATTCTTGAACAAGAGCTTCACATGCTCTACAAGATCATCGTCCGTCGCCCATTGGATGTTCTCATTAATATTAATAGGATCCAGTTTCTCAAAATCGGACTTGCGATACTTTTCGCTCTTGGGGAGCAGCTCAACACCGTTGTAATCGTATACACCGGGAGAGGTTTTATCCTTCAACAGCTGATACATCTTATCAGCCCATTCCAGATTGAGTTCTTTAACTTTTTCCGCGTGACGCTCATTTTCCTGCTCAACAGCTTTCTTCTCTTCACTGCGAGAAACTTGCTCATCACGTTTGCGGCTAAATAATTTAGTATCGATTACCGTACCATGTACACCCGGTGGCGTTTTTAAACTGGCGTCTTTAACATCGCCGGCTTTATCACCGAAGATCGCACGCAGTAGCTTTTCTTCTGGCGTCGGATCGGTTTCGCCTTTGGGCGTAATCTTACCCACCAGTATATCGCCCGGACTTACCTTGGCACCGTTTCGAATGATACCGCGTTCGTCAAGATTGCGAGTGGCTTCTTCGCTTACATTTGGAATCTCGCGAGTTAGTTCTTCTTCACCACGCTTGGTGTCTCGAACCTGCTGCTCGAATTCGGTAATGTGGATGGAAGTGTACACATCGTCTTGAACGATACGCTCACTGACCACAATGGCATCCTCAAAGTTGTAGCCACGCCATGGCATAAATGCGGTCAGCAGGTTACGACCGAGAGCTAATTCACCACCATCGGTAGCACACCCATCAGCCAATGGTTGACCTTCAACGACTTCATCGCCAACATTCACAATGGGCGTCTGGTTGATGGTCGTATCCTGATTGGTGCGTTCAAACTTTTTCAGATGATAGGATTTAATTCCTTCATCAAAGAAGCAGTGCTGCTCAAGTTCAGTACGTTCATATTTAACGCGAATTTCATCTGCGCTAACATAAACAACTTCACCTTTTCCTTCGGCGACAATAATCGCGCGCGAATCACGGGCAGCCCGATGCTCAAGGCCGGTACCAACCAATGGTGCTTCGGGTCGCAACAAAGGAACAGCCTGTCGCTGCATGTTAGAACCCATCAAGGCACGGTTGGCATCATCGTGCTCAATAAATGGAATCAATGCGGCGGCAACAGACGTAATCTGGTTGGTAGAAACATCCATGTATTCTACCTGTTCCGGCTTAGCCAGTTGATAGTTACCATCTCGGAACCGAGAGAATACCGTATCACTGACGAACGTAGAATTTTCCGTTAGTTCTGCGTTTGCCTGAGCGATAATGGTTTCATCTTCCTGTTCAGCCGACAAATATTCAATATCATCGGATACTTCCCCTTCCTCAACTTTACGATAGGGAGTTTCTAAAAATCCGAAATCATTGACCTTCGCGTGAACACACAAAGAGGTAATCAAACCAATATTGGGACCCTCCGGTGTTTCAATCGGGCATAAACGTCCGTAGTGCGTGTAGTGAACATCACGAACCTCAAAGCCTGCTCGTTCGCGGGTCAACCCACCAGGACCTAATGCCGACATACGACGCTTGTGCGTCAATTCCGCAATAGGGTTGGTTTGATCCATAAACTGAGACAACTGGTTGGTACCGAAGAAGGTGTTGATCACACTGGAAATTGTGCGCGCGTTCACCAGATCTTGCGGTGTTAACTGCTCAGCATCACGAGAGTTCATGCGTTCCTTAATCGTACGAGACATACGAGCCAGGCCAATTCCAAATTGTTGGCCAAGCTGCTCTCCTACCGTACGAACACGTCGGTTACTCAAGTGGTCAATATCATCCACCTGAGATTTCATATTCTTCAGACGAATCACCTCTTTAATTATGGCGATCACATCTTCATTGACCAGATACCGAGTGTCCATATCCACGTCTATTTTCAGACGCTTATTCAGACGATATCGGCCTACTTCACCCAGATCATATTTTTTATCACTGAAAAACAGACGCTCTAGTACAGATCGAGCCGTCTCAGGATCCGGCATTTCACCGGTTCTGATCTGACGATACACTTCTCCAAGAGCAGAGTTTTCATCATGCGTAGGATCTTTGCGCATGGTATTTAACATTACCGAGCGGTCCGATTCCTCAGGAGATACCTTCAGTACCAGCACCTTCTTGATATCGTGCTCTTTAAGTACATCGTAGTCTTCTTCCTCCAGCTCATGATCACGCTCGAGTAGAATCTTACGTTGCGTAGCTTCGGTTACCTCACCGGTCTCCTCGTCTACTACCTCTTCGGTCACTTCAACGGCAATATCCGTAGCCAATCGACGACCGACCAATTTTTTAAAGGCTTTCTTGGTATTACACTTTTCCTCTTCCGATAGATCAAAAAGAGCTAATATTTCATCATCCGAAGAGAATCCTAATGCCCGTAATAGCGTAGATGCGGGAATCTTTTTCTTTCGGTCGATATAAGCCCACAATACATCCCGAATATCGGTAGTGAATTCAATCCACGACCCTTTGAACGGAATGACCCGAGCAGAATATAGCTGGGTACCGTTAGGGTGAATATTCTGACCAAAGAAAACCCCTGGTGAACGATGCAATTGACTGACAATCACACGTTCTGCACCATTAACAATAAAGGTACCTCGATTAGTCATCCAAGGCAGATCACCTAGGAATACCTCTTGTTCGATGGTTTCGGTGGTTTCATCAGAATCATCAACCGCAGACAGTCGTAATTTAGCTTTCAGCGGAATGGCATAGGTTAAGCCACGATCCTGGCATTCCTTGATAGAATACTTCGGCGTATCCACAGAATAGTAAAGAAATTCCAGTATATGTGTTTCTCTGGAATCCTGGATGGGGAAATGTTCATTGAAAATCTTTTGAAGACCTACATTTTCTCGGTCTTCCGGTGCCACATCCAGCTGTGTAAAGGCACGAAATGATTCAATTTGAATATCTAAAAAGTCGGGATAATCGAGCACTTCACGGGTGCGTGCGAACGATTGGCGGTTGGTAAACGGAGCTTTATCCATTGCTGTACCCAAAGGAACCTCTCCTTTTATTTAATGTGAAATTGGTGTCCGCGCGATTGACACCGTACGAAACTTTGTGATGCGATGTGCATTATTACGTAACAGAAAATTGCGCTAAATGTTGTGCACACGAATAGACGCCAATAGCCAATACCGTAAAACGATATTGGCTACCCACGTTTAAACCGTATGAAGGGCGATATTGTTACTTAAGTTCAACTTCGCCGCCGGCGTCTTCGATCTTAGACTTGATCTCTTCTGCTTCGTCTTTGTCAACGCCTTCTTTGATTGGGTTCGGTGCTTCATCTACCAATCCTTTGGCTTCTTTCAAGCCAAGTCCGGTAATTGCACGAACCTCTTTAATTACGGCGATTTTCTTAGAGCCAGCAGAAGTCAAAATAACGTCGAATTCTGTCTGCTCTTCAGCGCCGCCACCTTCGCCTCCACCAGGTCCAGCTACTACAGCAGCTGCGGCGGCAGGTTTGATGTCATATTCTTCTTCTAGTACGTTGGCCAGTTCATTGGCCTCTTTTACGGTTAGGTTAACTAACTGTTCTGCGAGTTCTTTAACGTCAGCCATTATATAACTCCGAATTGATGTTGTTTATTTGTGAAATTCTCTGGTAAAAAGAATGTGCGAATTAATCTTCTTTCTCAGCAATTTGCTTGACAGCGCCAGCAATGGTTTCGCCTTGAGCTTGAAGCCCGCTAACCACATTGCTAACCGGTGCAAGTAGAAGCCCGACGATATCGCCAATAACTTCGCTCTTGGACTTCATGGAAGCCAACGCTCCCAATTTGTCACCATCATAATAGTCACCTTCAATCAAGGCCGCTTTGAATACCGGCTTATCATTATCCTCAACAAATTTTTTGAGGATTTTGGCCGGCATCGCCAATTCGTCTTCTACAAATGCGAACGCATTCTGTTCTACCAAGTGGGTTTCCAAATCTTCATATCCACCCACTTCATCCATAGCACGCTTCATAAGCGTGTTTTTGTAGACAGTATACTTAATGTTCTCTTTGTAGAATTCATGGCGCAAATCACTCATTTGAGCGACCGACATGCCAGAATAATTCGTCACATAGACTGCCCCAGAATTCTGCAGTCTTTCTGTGATTTCTTCTACAGTTGCCTTCTTCTCAGCTAAGGTTGGCATAGTGTGATACTTTCTAATTCAACTTAAACCGACAAAACTGATGAACGACTCAATGGGATACTTGGCCCCATGGTCGAACTCATGTACACACTGCGGAAATAAAGGCCTTTTGCGGAAGCAGGACGTTTATTTTTAATCGTCTGCAAAAACGCAATAGCATTTTCACGCAGTTCATTCGGCTCAAAGCTTACTTTTCCGATGGAAACGTGAACGATACCGTGTTTATCAACCTTAAAGTCAATTTTTCCGGCTTTTACCTCTTTAACAGCCTGAGCCACATCCATGGTAACAGTACCACTTTTGGGGTTAGGCATTAGCCCACGGGGGCCAAGGTAACGTCCCAGCTTGCCGATCTTCCCCATCACATCGGGGGTAGCAATAACTACATCAATATCGGCCCAGCCATCTTCAATTTTTTCGATATACTCGTCTAAACCTACAAAGTCAGCGCCAGCGTCTTCAGCTTCTTGCTGTTTCGCTTCGCTCACTAATGCTAAGACACGTACTTCCTTACCAGTACCATGCGGTAATGAAACCGTGCCTCTAACCATTTGGTCGGCATGACGCGGATCAACACCCAAACGGATGTCAAAATCAACGGATGCATCGAATCCAACGGTCGAGGTCTTTTTGACGAGGTCGCAAGCTTCTTCAAGCGTGTACTCAATCTCAGGATTGATCAGCTTTGTAGCTTCTTCGTATTTCTTTCCTCGTTTCGCCATTCTAATATCGAATGTCCTTAATTAGTCCTTGATAACTCGAAGACCCATACTACGAGCCGTACCTGCGATCATATGCGCCGCAGCTTCAGGTTCATAGGCATTTAGATCTTCCATCTTTTGCTCGGCAATTTCTACACATTGCTGCCAGGTGACCTTACCTACTTTATTTCGGTTAGGCTCACCGGAACCAGATTTAATCTTCGCGGCTTTTTTCAGCAACACGGCGGCCGGGGGCGTTTTCGTCTTAAACGTAAACGACTTGTCGACAAAAACCGTGATCTCAACCGGAATAATGGTCCCAGCTTTTTCCTGGGTTTTTGCGTTGAATGCCTTACAAAACTCCATAATATTGATCCCGGCCTGACCCAATGCGGGTCCGACTGGGGGAGCAGGATTAGCCTGCCCTCCAGGGATCTGGAGTTTTATAACGGTATCAACTTTTTTTGCCATGTCAGGTTAGTTGATTTCGGATTCAATTTGGTTTTTTTACCGCGTAATAGCTCACAAATAATAATCAAGTAGCGGGTTCCACCTGATTAACATCAACCTCGACGGGGGTTTTACGCCCGAAAATGCTGACCATTACCTTCAATTTCAGCTTATCCGGCTGTACTTCCTGGACCGTTCCGTCAAAATCTTTGAACGGACCATCGACAACCTTGACAATATCGCCTTCATTGAAAGGTATTTCTACGAGCCCACCTTTTTCAGCAAGCTCTTCGTTATCGCGCACACGCCCAATGATGCGTTCCACTTCCGCTTTTCGAAGCGGATTGGGACGTATTTGGTTTTTCCCAGGCGTCAAGAAGCCAATGCAAGAGGGCGCACTTTGCACCAGGTTATTCACCTCTTCATCGTACGCAGTCTCCAGCAGTATGTAGCCAGGGAAAAAGTTTTTTTCACGTGTGCGTTTTTTCCCGGAACGAATTTCAATGACCTTTTCGGTCGGAATCAGAATCTCACGAATTTTATCGCCTAGATCCTGGAGCTCTATTTCACGCTCAAGATATTCTTTTACTTTCTTTTCGTGGCCGGAAAAACACCGAACAACGTACCAATCGTATTGTTGTGGTTCGGATGCCATTAATAAATTGCCTCTAGTATCGTACTATAAATTTGATCAACTACGAAAATAAACACAGACAGTAGTATTGAAAACACAACAACTACCGTTGTATTGTCTATAAGTTCTTGCTGGGACGGCCAAGACACTTTTCCAAGCTCCTTGCGCACGTCTTCAATAAAATCTTTTATCTTATCCATATCGTAATTGAAAAAAGCGATTGTTTGCACGGGTGGAGAGACTCGAACTCCCAACCTGCGGTTTTGGAGACCGCTGCTCTGCCAATTGAGCTACACCCGTATGTCAAAGGTGCAGCATCCAATTATTGAGCCTAACCGATTAAATTTCTTAACCGAAACGGCTCTGCTCCTCCAGAACCTTCGGGAGGAAGCTACACCCGTAGATACGAAGAGAGCTTCAGCATTATTGCTAAGCTCTCTTCGCTCCGAACTGTCTTTAACAGTAAGAGTTACTCTTCAGTCTAAATCCAAGACTTAGTCTAAGATTTTACTTACCACACCGGCACCGACCGTACGGCCACCTTCGCGAATCGCAAAGCGCAGGCCTTCTTCCATGGCCACCGGCTGAATCAATTGCACACTCAGCGAGACGTTATCGCCTGGCATTACCATCTCTACTCCGTCCGGCAGAATACATTCGCCGGTCACGTCTGTGGTACGGAAGTAGAACTGCGGACGGTATCCTTTGAAGAAAGGAGTGTGACGTCCACCTTCGTCTTTGCTCAGTACGTATACCTCGCATTCAAACTGTTTGTGCGGAGTAATGCTTCCTGGCTCACACAGTACCATACCGCGCTCCAGGTCTTCTTTGTTTATTCCGCGCAGCAGTATCCCGGCGTTGTCTCCGGCTTGCCCTTCATCGAGCATGCGGCGGAACATTTCAATACCGGTTACTACTGATTTCATCGGCTCTTCAATGATACCGACAATTTCAATCTCGTCGTTAAGCTTCACTACACCGCGCTCAATACGACCCGTTGCCACGGTGCCACGCCCGGTAATAGAGAAGATATCCTCAACAGGCATCAAGAATGGCTTGTCGATATCACGCTCCGGAGTCGGAATATACTCATCAACGGCTTCCATCAGCTCGATGATGCTCTTCTCATACTCTTCCTCGCCGTTCAGCGCGCCCAGGGCCGACCCTTGAATAACCGGAATGTCGTCGCCATCAAACTCATAAGAGCTCAGCAGCTCACGCACTTCCAGCTCAACCAGCTCCAGCAGTTCTTCGTCGTCTACCAAGTCAACCTTGTTCATGAAGACCACGATCTGAGGCACACCTACCTGGCGGGCCAACAAAATGTGCTCGCGGGTCTGAGGCATCGGACCGTCAGTGGCCGCTACTACCAAAATCGCACCGTCCATCTGTGCAGCACCGGTTACCATGTTCTTCACATAGTCGGCGTGGCCCGGACAGTCTACGTGAGCGTAGTGACGATCTGGAGTTTCGTACTCCACGTGCGCGGTAGCAATGGTAATACCACGTTCGCGCTCCTCGGGAGCATTGTCAATGTCGGCAAATTGCTTGGCTACCCCGCCGTACTCTTTGGCCATTACGGTCGTAATAGCGGCCGTCAGGGTCGTCTTGCCGTGGTCCACGTGACCAATCGTACCTATGTTTACGTGCGGCTTACTGCGTTCAAATGTCTCTTTAGCCATGGATCTTATGCTTAACGATTAATGTTCGATCAGAAAACAAATTGATTGTCTTGAAACCCAAGCTCTTGAGCCGTTAGTCGGATTTGAACCGACGACCCCTTCCTTACCATGGAAGTGCTCTACCCCTGAGCTATAACGGCTTGGGAAAAGAGAGCGGGCGACCGGATTCGAACCGGCAACATTCACCTTGGAAGGGTGACGCTCTGCCAGTTGAGCTACGCCCGCAAAGCGTGGGGGGAGAAGGATTCGAACCTTCGAAGGCTTGCGCCAACAGATTTACAGTCTGCCCCAGTTGGCCACTTTGGTATCCCCCCAGTAAATAAAACAACATCAAGCAGAGCTGGTGATAGGACTCGAACCTACGACCGGCTGTTTACAAGACAGCTGCTCTACCAACTGAGCTACACCAGCCTGAGTTGAAAGACTGGAAAACTAAGGAGTGCCAATTTCATTGTCAACAGAAATTTAAACTTTTTTATTGGCCTCCGGCAGAGTGCTCAGACCCCTTCCATTTGGGATAGTAGTAAATTAGCAGCCGGATAATAATAAAAACTGCGATACCTGCTAAAATTATTCTGCTATAAATTGATAAATAATGACCGATGGTTTGCCAGTTTTCATGCACCACCCAGCCAAAGCCAAGCAAAATCGCATTCCACAGCATAGAGCTAATCGTGGAACTTATAGCAGTTTTAATCAACGGTGTGTGACTAATCCCCGCGGTCAATGAAATTACGGAACGGGTTCCCGCCAAAAAACGATTGGCTAAAACCACCCCTTGCCCCCATTGCTGCATCCAGTGACGCACCTTCTCGATATACTTTAGATCAATAAATCGGGTCATCCAGTATTGCTGACCATCTGATTTTATCCCACTCCCCCATCGCGCGCCAATCGCGTACATACTCATAAATCCAACCACCGATGCTACGGTTGTCAATAGATAAACGGGGATTAGCGATATGATCTGTTCGGCCGCCAGATAGCCGCCAAAAGCTACTAGTACATCACCAGGAATGGGTGGCAAGATGTTTTCCACATACGCAATTGCAAAAAACGTCAAGTACACCATGAAAGGAGGAAATTGCTTGATCAACTCTACAATTTCCAGCGTAAATTGCTCCATGAACGAAGAAGCCTTCTCAATTTTGAGCAGAATATAGAATATCCAGATCGCGTTTTCACGACCTGGATATCAAAGTTCTATGCATTAAGATTATGGAGATTTATACAATCAGCATTGCATCGCCAAAATTGAAGAAGCGATAGTCTTCTTCTTTGGCAACTTCGTATGCTTCCATTAGAAAATCATATCCGGCAAAAGCTGCTGCAGCCATCAACACGGTAGATTCCGGGCGATGGAAATTAGTCAGCATGCCTTCAGTGATCTTAAATTCATACGGTGGGAATATAAATTTATCCGTCCAACCCGTACCCGGCTTAGACATCCCACTGGCCATAATACTGGTCTCGATGGTACGCGTAGACGACACACCACAAGCAATGACTCGTTTGTCCTTGCTATTGAGTACTTCATTAATACGGTCGGAAGTCTCTTTAGAGATGTAATAGTTATCCGAATCCGTACGGTGCTTGGTTAAGTCCTCAACCTCAACCGGTCGGAACGTTCCCCATCCGATGTGCAGTGTAATTGGCAAAAACTCAACGCCTTTATCTTCCAGCTCTTTAACCAGCTCCTCGGTAAAGTGCATCCCGGCTGCCGGGGCAGCTACCGCGCCACGTTCTTTAGCAAAGATGGTTTGATACCGCTCTTTGTCATAATCTTCGGGCTCGCGCTCTACATAAGGTGGCAACGGCATTTCGCCGAGTTCATCCAGCCGCTCATACAACTCCTCGTTGGTACCTTCAAACAAAAAACGAATGGTACGTCCTCGCGAGGTCGTATTATCAATTACCTCAGCCATTAGATCTTCGCCAAAATACAACTTGTTGCCAATTCGGATTTTTCGCGCTGGTTCAACCAACACATCCCACAGCATGCTTTCCGGCATCAATTCACGGAGCAGAAAGACCTCAATATCAGCATCGGTCTTTTCTTTTTTCCCTTTCAGGCGAGCCGGAAACACTTTGGTGTTGTTATATATAACGACATCACCCTCATTCAGATATTTGGGCAAGTCAGAAAATGTTTCGTGTTTTATTTCTTCGTTCTCCCGATCCAGCACCATCAGGCGGGAAGCGTCTCTTGGTTCCACTGGTTTTTCGGGGACATTTAATTCGTCAATCTCGAATTTAAAATCAGTTAGTTTCATCGGAGAATAAGCAGGAATTTATATTGCGTTCGTACTCTAATTGTGGTACTTTCAAAGCTTCTAAATATAGCTCAATTATAAACTGAGCACAACCATTATTATTGTACAAGGAGGCGTGCCAGAGCGGTCGAATGGGGCGGTCTCGAAAACCGTTGGGCTCTTCGGGAGTCCCGGGGGTTCGAATCCCTCCGCCTCCGCAAGTCAAAATTATTTTACTTGTCTCCTCTCCAAATAAGTAATTATTTATGTACAGTGTCGTTATGCATTCTCACTGATATTGATCACTAAATCATGGAAGCTCGTGTTATGAAGCGCTTGTTTTCTTTAGCCATTTTCTGGATTCTCATTGGATCTGTTACTGCCGCTTTCGGGCAATTCCGCAAAGATGTAGAAAACGAATACAATTACACTGGCAACGTGGTTAGCCAATCCTCCTACTCCCCAAATAGTTGGGCCGACAAGCTGAATATGACGATGAGTCATTCTTACAGCATGAATTTCGCTTCTGTTGGCGGACAGTATCAGAATATCAATATGTATACCAACACCATGTTATTTGATATGGGTGAGAAGCTGACTGGGCGTTTGGATTTGTCGGTATCCCACTCCCCCTTCGGACCATCTACCATCTATGGTACACCAGATAAGGGTACGGATGCTCAATTTTTTATTCGCAATGCTGAGCTTAATTATAAGATCAGCGATAAGGCCAGCATTCATTTACAGTTCCGACAAGTTCCCTCAGGCTTTGGATTCAATCCATACTTCAGTGATCCGACCTTTTATGGTAACCGTTTTGACCGCAATCCATTCTATCGTTAAGAAGCGGCTCAATCTAATATGGCTAAAAAACAATCCCGTTCCCCTTCTTTTGCGTTGAATGCTGTCATTGGATTTTTAGGACTTCTCCTCGGGGTTCTGTTATTTGCTTTGGCTACTCGTGTAATTTATCCGCGGATCCAAAATACACGTGCCGAAACCCCCTCCAATCTAATTGGCAATGTTATTCAAATTGAGGTTCTCAACGGATGCGGGGTTCCAGGATTAGCAAATGATTTTACCGACAAGCTTCGACGACATGGGTTTGACGTTGTAGAAACGGGAAATTTCGATAATTTTGATATTGATCATACGCTGGTTATTTCCAGAACTGGCAACATGGCAAATGCCCAACGAGTGGCACGCACCCTGGGGATCGAAGAAAAACATGTTATACGGGAAGAATCACCCGATTTTTATCTGGATGCTACCATCATTATTGGGTCCGACTTCAAATCACTCAATCTCAATTAATCCATTCTGAATGCCACAAGACGCCGAATCTAGCCACAATCAATTTACGAATCCTTATACGGAAGAAGCTCAAGACTCCCAAGAGCTTATCGACACCATTGCTCAAGCCATGCTGGATAAAAAAGCCGAAAACGTAACGGTGTTAGATGTTCGAGGCTTAACTACCTTAACTGACTATTTTGTGGTTTGTCATGCCAATGCCGATGTGCAAATTAAGGCAATTGCCAACAGCGTGATGGAAAAAGTTAAGGAAGAGCTTGGGGAAGATGAATGGCGCAAGGAAGGCTTAGACACGCGTAGGTGGGTGATTTTGGATTATGTAAACGTTGTTGTACATATTTTCAATAAGCAACAGCGCGAGTATTACGGACTAGAACGCATGTGGAATGATGCAAAAATCACACATATTAAAGATGAAGAGCAAAATTAGAAACCTCCCGGTACTCTTAATGGTTGTGTCGCTCAGTTTTGGGGGATGCAGTTCAACTTCCAACAGTCAGGATGGTATGCAATCGAAGTATAATGCGGTAGAAGCAAGTGATCTTCAGAATTTGGTATCCCTGACTGAACCTGATGCCGACCATGCCGAATCGGTCATTTACATCAATCAAATTTCCAAAGTTAAGTACAATGGAAAGTTGGTTTTACTAGTTCAGGGTAATTTTCCCAATGGTTGTGCTCAATTGCTAGGTGCCAATCACAAAATTATTGATTCCGGAACTTTCCGTATCGAATTAACCGGCTGGAAGCCCACCGATCGCATGTGTACGCAAGCTCTGGTTCCCTTCTCATATATCTACGATCAGATTTCTGCTGAAGAAATTCAAAAGCTGGATTCCTATTTGATCGAAGGTCGCCGGTACGACTTTTAAATGATTCGGAATATATCCATGTCTGAACCTCGCATTCTGGTTACTGAGCCTATTGTTGACGATGTAATTTCCTACTTGCGACAATTTGGAGATGTGACGGTTGGCCAACGCGGTGTTTTTGATTCCCAACAAGCCTTGATATCCGAACTCCCCAACTTTGACGCGGCCCTAACCATGTTATCCAACCCGTTAACCCGCAAGGTGTTGGAATCCTGCCCTCAGATTCAAATTATTGCCAATCATGCGGTGGGCTATGATAATATCGATATTGAAGCAGCTCGAGATTTAAATATTCCTATCGCCAATACCCCCGGGGTGTTAACCGATGCTAGTGCTGACGGTACGTTAGCACTTCTACTTGCTACTGTTCGGCGTATCCCGGAAGCTCAACAATTTCTGAGAGACGGCAACTTTGATGGCTGGCATCCTCTCGGATTTTTAGGAATGGAGCTGCGCACCTGCACTCTGGGTATCTATGGCATGGGTCGTATAGGCACCGCAGTGGCTCAGCGGGCGAGGGCTTTCGGCATGAATATTATCTATTTCAATCGTAACAGAGTGGGGGCAGATGTGGAAAAGGAATTAGCAGCAGAATATGTTTCTTCCCTGGAAACGCTGGCCGAACAATCGGATATATTAAGTATCCATTGCCCGTTGACAGAGGCCACTCATCATAGTGTAGATCAGCATATTTTATCCGCACTAGGCGCTGAGTCCGTGTTGATCAACACAGCTAGAGGCCCTATCGTTGATGAAGCGGCTCTTGCCGAAGCCTTGCATAGCGAAACGATACGGGCAGCGGGCATAGATGTGTTTGAGCATGAGCCCGAGGTTCATCCCAAACTGTTATCTGCTCCTCACTGCATATTAGAACCTCATATAGTTAGCGCTACCTATCACACCCGAAAAGCAATGGGAATGCTTGCCGCCGATGCTATTAGTAAGATCTTGCAGGGCGCTACTATCTCCGAAGTGGATAACTTGCTTACCCCTTAATAAACGGGCATATTATGAGTTCAGGTGCAGCGGACCTTCTAAAACCTGATGATCTAAGTGGGAATGTCTCAACAATCGAATCGTAATTCTTGGCCATGGTATGCTCGCATGGCCCTTCTAGGAGCTCTTATTCTTATCGGAGCTCTGGCATCTATCAGTATTTCTTTTTATTCCCACACCGAATCTAATGCTCTGTCCATTAATCAAGCCCGCAACAGCCTAACTAGTGCGCTGGAGACATTACAAGAAGAAGAGGATCTGCTTCGATATCACAGCTACGAACTTACCGATGGGCTAAACAGCTGGATATCAGATACCTCTTTAAGCAGATATCAAATATATCAACTTTTCAAGAATAAACGTCCCACCCTTCATACTGTTACGGTATTCAAAAATGACCATCCCTGGATTTGGGTCGGTGATAATCAAACGCGTTATCAATCCTTTTCAAACTCATTAACATCAGCAACAGGCAGTCAGCTTTTTATTGATCCGGCCGACAGATTATTGGTCTATCGAACTGAACTTGATGATATATCGAATGATTCCGTTGCTTATACCCTTCAAACCAGTCGAATTCTACCTTCACAGTTCGAGCTTCAAACATCTCCTTTGCCGTCGTGGAATACCGAGCCCAAGCCAAAGCAGGAAGTTCCCCGTATACAACAACCTACCTTTCGAATTCGAATGGCCATTAACTATGTCCCTTCTAGAGATTCGTTACTCCTTTCGGCTCCCATAGCCTTGCACGAACAAGATTCGATAGGCGTGGCTTATGTTCCACCTTATCAACTAACCCATCCCCCGCAACAGATTCCTCCCCTTCTCCGATGGTTTAATCTAGCTCTCTTATTGTTGGGAATACTGATTCTAATATCCGCAGGTTGGAATTGGAGTTTTACACTCAGCAAGTGGGCTACCCTGATAGCTCGATTGGGTATATGGTTAGTACTGAGTATTCTTATTTTTAGTTATTACCAAGCTGGGGATCAACTCATTACATTGCCCGCCCTCACCCTCACACCGGCCCAGACGCAACTATTGCACTACTTAACGTTGGCATTATTGAGTGCGGGGGTTAGTACTACCATAATTTCCCGACTCTATTTCATACGCCGACTCTACGGCTTTACCTGGTATCCCAGAACTATTGTAGTCTCATTGTTATTTGGTGCTTTTTCTGCCATCAGTTTGCTAGGGCTAATCCACTTGACCATCGCATCCGTTCAACCTTTCGGATTACAAGTATTTAGCTTAAATGTACTCCCCAATCTGCAAAATCTGCTGTTACAATTAGGGGCCGGCATATTATGGGGCGCGCTACTGGCATTGATCACCACCTTAAGTTGGTTTCTATTCAATTCAGAGCAAGATCAACTAGATTGGGTCCCCCCCTTCGTAGCCGCGGGATTTTTAAGCACGCTACTACTTTATTATCTGCTAATTCAACAGCCTCTTCATGATACCATACTTGCCCTAACAGTTACCACAGGGGGAATGATTTTTTGCAGCATCATTGGTTATTCCTTGCACAAACACCCCCTGAGATGGCGATTTATCTCTCGTGCTCGTTTTTATGCGATGGCCATCTTCTTTGTATCGCTGGGTAGTTATATACTATTTAGTCACGCCGCTTCCATTAAGCTTAAACAAGCTTTGAAGTTATCAGCAGATCAAGCTGCAGCTCTTCCTGTGGGTGCCGAACAAGCTATTGCCAGCTTTGTGGGAGAAGTACTGGAGAGAGATCTCGAATCGGAACGTCTCGCCTATGGTGGAACGGCGTACCCACTGGAAACTCAGTTACGTCGCGAACTTTCTGAGCAAACCAGTTTGCTTGAAGATCGCTACATCATTCAAGCCTTTATTTTGGCGGATGATGATCGGGTACTTGCCACGGCCTCTACCGGTTTATCTAGTTTAACTTTTGATGAAATTCAAACCTTGGTTTATGAAAACGGGCAACAGGATCTGGGCGGTATTCAAAACGGAAACAACCACTCTGGATGGTCACAGCGAGACATTAATCAAGGCACACTGCTGACCTATGTAGAAACGCGGCATTCGGAACGTGAACTCCCCCTTTACTCGGCAATGCAGTCAGATAGTATTCGCTCTGATGTTTTCACACCACCTACCGTGCAATTAATTGCCTATTATCAAGATGGGGAATTAGCCCTAACCGAATCGCGAGGAAATACCCACACCTTTCCGATACAACAAACATTAGCCAAGGATTATCAGGAGCCTCAATGGGATCAGAAATCCACGGAACATGGCAATTTCTTGACCTATACTTATCCAATCCCATCAACCAATCAGGCGATAGTTTCATATAGCAAAAAACCGGGCATCCAACAGCATCTATATCTTTTTTTCCGCTACTACTTTGTGTTATTAATCAGTGGACTCATCATCCTGCAACTGCTGAGCTGGTTGGACATATTAGAAGCCTCTATCTATCGGAAAAATGAGCGTTTCCGAAATCGAATAATTGATTCCTACATGATCGCTTCACTGGCTTTCCTGGTCATCTTGACCATAGCCACCCACCTGATTATGCAGCGTCAGCAACGCAATCAGGTTGAGCAACAAGTTTTAGAAACATTGGATCAACTTTCGGAAACCTTGGACTCAGATTTATCTACCCTTTCCGATCAACAACTATTACGTCTCAGTAGTCCCTTCGAAGTTGACGCGTTACTGTATCATAAAGCGCAGCTAAAACACACTACTTATCCTGAAATGGTTGAACAGGGCTTGTTTGCCTCACTGATTCCCTATGATGTGTTTCACCAATTATTTACGGAACAACAAAAGCAAACCGTTCATCTACAGCCACTCCCCGATGAGCAAAATGATATTTCATTACTGTACAGCTATCAGCGGTTAAGCAATGATAGTAATTGGGTATTGGCGATTCCCTCTTTATTGGACCGATCTCGAATCGACGATGAAATAGTCCAAACCATTACCTACTTGTTAGTAATTTATATTTTCATCTTTGGGCTCTTCATGTTCAGCGCAGCCATAATAGCTCGAGAACTAACCCGGCCCCTTTTATATTTTCAATCCGGCCTAAAACGCATTTCGGAAGGCAAGTTGGATACCACCATTCCGGTGACCACCCAGGATGAAATCGGATCGTTGGCCCACGCCTATAACGTGATGGTTTACAAACTAAAAGATCTACAGAAAGAGTTGGCCGAAGCAGAGCGACAGGCTGCATGGACCGAAATGGCTCGTCAGGTTGCGCATGAGATTAAGAATCCGCTAACTCCCATGAAATTACAGATTCAACACCTCAAGCGTCTGATCGGATCCGGGCAATATACTTTGGACGAACTCAAACCCAAGGCCAATCAAATCACCTCCAATCTGGTCGATCAAATGCAATCGCTGAGTAACATTGCCTCTGATTTTTCTCGGTTTGCCAAACCCTTTAAATCTGATCTGCAGAAGTTGGACCTCAATAAATTATTGAAAGATATTGACCAGCTTTACGAACATGATGAACGCATCCACATCGAAGCTGATTTGGCCCAAGTAGAACTCCCCGTTTTAGCGGCCGAGGATGAATTAAAGCGGGTATTTATCAATTTGGTGAAAAACGCGAGCGAAGCCATGCCACACGGTGGGGTGATAATCCTGCGCTCTTACAAACATAAGGATCAAGCTTTTGTAGATGTGGTGGATAACGGGAAAGGCATCTCTGAAGATCATAAAGCAAAAATATTTGTCCCTAACTTTTCCACCAAAACCAGTGGTACCGGTTTGGGATTAGCCATCTCCAAGAAAATCATCGAGGCGCATCATGGAGAGATTGACTTTGCCTCTGTCCCAGGAAGTGGTACCACATTTACCATCGAAATCCCATTAAATGGCTTCCATTAATGGTGGTTTAGTATCACTTTTGAATATTTTCTAAGCATAGTGGAATTTCGTACTATGAGCCGCTTTACAGTTAAATTCCATTATGCTATCAACCTTTCGATCACATCGCAGGCAATTTCAAGGCGAGGCCCGGCGTACGCTTAAGATTGGCTCCCCGATCATTGCGGCTCAACTGCTGCAAATGTCAATGAGCTTTGTAGATACCGTAATGGCTGGCAACCTATCCGCTTCCGCCTTGGCGGCTGTGGCCATAGGGGTCAGTACATTATTGCCCTTTTTTGTGTTAGCTATGGGGACCTTAACAGCGATCAACCCGATTGTTGCGCAATTATTTGGGTCCCGGCGTTTTGGGGAGATCGGCCGTGAATTTCGGCAAGTACTGTGGCTTAGCGCATTACTGGCCATTCCCTTTATGCTCTTATTCCGAAATTTAGGGTTCGTGATGGAGTTGGCCAATGTGGATCCAGTCATTATTCCCACTGCTGTGGATTATGTCAAAGCCTACACTTGGGGCATTCCAGCTGGTTTTATGTATCTGGCCATGCGTTTTTTCTGTGAGGGATTAGCCATCACCAAACCTAGTATGAATATCGCCATTGTCGGGGTGATTATGAATATATTGGGCAATTACGCGCTGATGTATGGAGCATGGGGATTTCCGGCTCTTGGTGCCGTGGGTTGTGGCTATGCCTCCGCAATCGTCTCTTGGGTGATGTTTTTCAGTATGGCTTTCTTTGTGATTCGATACCGTGGATTTGATCGTTTCCACTTATTTGCCTCTTGGCGACTGCCCCGTTGGAAATACGCGAAAGAACTATTTCGTATTGGAATTCCCATCGGTATAAGCTCTACAATGGAAGTAACCATGTTCGCGGTGGTCAGCTTATTAATGGGCTCCCTGGGTGAAGTGGTTATTGCCAGTCATCAAATTGCTATTAACATTTCAGCAATGACCTTTATGGTTCCCTTCGGGTTAAGCACAGCCATAACCACTCGAGTGGGGCACTCCATAGGGCGAGGCGATTGGAAAGATGCTCGCTATCGTGGTTTTACCGGAATCATCTTAGCCGTCTTCTTTATGACCTTGACCGCTATCATGATGTTCACGATTCCAGAATACATTGTGGGTATTTATACATCAGATCAGCAGGTAGCTTCAATTGCCATTCAACTTTTGTACATGGCAGCTATCTTTCAAATTTCAGACGGTCTTCAGGTTAGCGGTTATGGTGCACTTCGAGGCCTGAAAGACACCAAGATCCCTATGTTTGTTAACCTTTTGGCCTATTGGATTGTCGGTTTACCACTAGGTTACTGGTTGGGGCTGCAACTAAATTGGGGGCCACAAGGTTTATGGATTGGCCTCATCGGTGGACTCACTGTGGCCGCAATTCTTCATAATATTCGATTCTTTTGGAAGACACATCAGCATATCGTTGCCTGATAGTGGAACCTTTCCCACACTTTTTCTGGTTGCATCAATACAGGTAACTTTCTCTCATCTTAGTAATTAACGTGTATGGGTGCCTTTATTCAGCATGTTTCAACTGCCCTTCCCGAATCGTCTTATGATCAGGATATGCTTCGGGACCAAATGAAACGATATATCGGTGGGGATCGCCGAACCGATGCACTATTGCATCGCATTTACAATCGCTCCGGAATTAATCAACGATATTCCGTAGTCGATGATTTTTCGTCCAATCAGCCGTCCGCCTTATTCTTTAACGGGCAATCCAGTCCGCAAATGCCAACTACGGGAGAGCGCAATTTAATCTATGAGAAAAAAGCCAAACTACTGTTTCAACGAGCTGCCCAGAATTTAATCGACGAAACCGACATTGATCCCGCGCAAGTAACACATCTGATTACGGTTTCCTGTACCGGTTTCTTTGCGCCAGGTCCCGACTTTCATCTACTGAAAACATTGCCCTTGAGCCCCAAAGTACATCGCTTTCATGTTGGCTTTATGGGCTGCTTTGCGGCCTTCCCGGCTTTGCACATGGCTAATGCCTTTTGTCAAGCTGATCCTGATGCTGTGGTTCTTATTGTGGGAGCGGAGCTCTGTACGCTTCATTTTCAGGATTCTGTCGATACCGACAATCTCATAGCGGGCTCTGTATTTGCCGACGGCGCCTCTTCTGTTTTAGTGAGTGCCCAACCATTGGTTGATCAACATCAGGTTTTAGAAATTCAACAGTTACATACCCAGATTACTCCCCAAGGTGAACAAGACATGGCATGGACCATTGGAGATACCGGATTTCGAATGCGACTTTCTACCTACGTACCCGATATCATCAAAAGCAATCTACAGCAGGTCCTTTCTGACATTTTAGATAAGAAACAAGATATAGGCCAAATTGACCATTGGGCCGTACACCCCGGGGGGCGTGCTATTTTGGATAAAATTGAAGAAGGGCTCAAGTTATCTCCCACAGACTTACAACATTCTCGAGATATTTTGGCTCAGTTTGGCAACATGAGCAGCGTAACCATACTGTTTGTACTTCGGCAAATTCTGAATATACCACTACAAGATCCGGAAATACCGGAATCTGTTTTAGCCATGGCCTTTGGACCTGGATTGACGATAGAAAGCGGGCAGTTACTCAAACGGCTGATTTGAGCCTATGAATCTACTTTTGTCTAATCGTGACACCGACTTAACGGAACGGATGGATGATCCGCAGTGTAATCATCAACACTTGCTTAAAACCTATGCCAATTTTAGACGAGTAAACCGGGATTTATCCCAGTGGAAGCGGTTGTACCGCACCTATCTACGTCCACTGCTTAAAGCGCACCCGCAATTATCAATACTAGACTTGGGTTGTGGGGGAGGAGATATCGCCTTTCAATTGATGAAGTATTCCCAAGAAGACGGATTGACCCCCCGTATAACCGGGGCAGATCCCGATGAACGAGCCATCCGGTTTGCCCAGCAGCAATACGCCACTACGGATTTAAAATTTATACAAGCTTCCTCCACCGACTTGATATTACAAAACTTAACTTACGATGTGGTTATCAGTAATCATGTACTGCATCATTTAATGGGCGATCAACTCGCGCGATTCTGTAATCAAGCCCGATCCTTGAGCAGAAGGCGGGTCCTTTTTAACGATATCCTTCGTCATGATATGGCTTGGCTCCTTTTTCAACTTTATACAATGGGACGATTCAAACAATCTTTCATTCGAGAAGACGGGCTGACCTCCATTCGTAGAAGTTTCACTCCCGCGGAACTGGAGAAGCTACTGGATCCAAGTTGGACAATAAAGCGTCTGTTTCCCTTTCGCTTGATCGTTACCTGTTCTACCGCTCAAGCATAACCTAGCCGATAAGAACATGGATACTGAAATTGTCATCATTGGTGGTGGTCCAGTCGGGTTATATTTGGGGCTGGAGTTAACCCATAGGGATATTCCCTTTCAACTATTTGAAGTCTCCCGCCATCCTCATACTCATTCTCGATCCATCGGGATCCATCCCCCCATTTTGGAACAATTTGAGTCGCTGGATCTAACCTCCTCGTTTTTGGAACGTGGTTTACCTATCCGACGGGGGCATGCCTTTCACAATCAGGAACCGATTACCACGATAGATTTTAATCACGCACCGGCCCCCTATCAATTTGTGTTGGCCCTTCCTCAGCACCAAACAGAAACTATCCTTCGGGAGACCTTGCAACGCCGCCGCCCCCACTCCGTTCATTTTGGCTGGAAAGCCACTTCCGTAGATCAAAACGAAGACTCCGCTCGATTGGAGTTGGTGAATACAGAGACCGGTCGTGCCCAATACGTAACCACACAAATGGTAATCGCGTGTGACGGCTTACATAGTCGAATCCGTAAACAAGCCCACTTTGCATGGCGCGGACAACGTTATCCGGATAACTATATGATGGGCGATACGGATGATACGACGGATTTTAATTCAGACGCGGCCATATTCTTGCATCAAGAAGGGTTAATTGAATCCTTTCCCCTACCTGATGATCGACGCCGTTGGGTAGCAAAAACCGATTCTTACGTGGAGCAACCTGACTATTCCCTGCTTGCCCATATCGTGCACCATCGTACTGGAATTGCCCTCCCCGATTCAAAACCATACATGCTCAGTAGTTTTGGGGTTCAACATCAGATCGCAAATCCTATGGCTAACGGCCTCTTCTGGTTAGCTGGTGATGCTGCCCATGTGGTAAGTCCTATTGGAGGACAAGGTATGAATCTGGGATGGATGGGGGCACGCACGTTGGCTGACAAATTGGAAGAGGTCCGCAATGGATATCTCACTACCAGCCAAGCAGCACAACAATACTCTTCAATACAGAGCAGACGTGCCCAAACAGCGGGAAAACGTGCAGAAATGAATATGAAACTCGGGCGACGCCAACAGTATCCGGGAATATATCGCCTTATGCTCAAATTAGGTCTATCCACCCCGACCCATCCGCTACTAACCCGATTGTTCACAATGCGTCAATTGGAACACAGCTGGATTTAACTAAAAAAAGCCCGACACCTCATTAGGCATCGGGCTTTGAATGTTAGATGGTATGGAGGCTTAGCCTTCCTCGTTGACCATATCTCGTAGTACTTTGTGCAAGATACCGCCATTGCGGAAGTAGTCGATCTCAACGGGTGTATCGATACGGTTCAATACCGTGAATTCGATTTTTTCACCGTCTTCTTTGATCGCCTCAACCTTCACTTCTTCACGTGGCTTCAGATCGTCGCTCACGTGAATGTTATAGGTTTCAGTTCCGTCCAATCCAAGTTGCTCAGCGCCTTCGCCTTCTTTGAACTGTAGCGGAAGCACGCCCATACCTACCAGGTTGGAACGGTGGATACGCTCGTAAGATTCAGCGATCACCGCTTCTACACCTAACAGGATGGTACCTTTGGCCGCCCAGTCACGGGAGGATCCGGTTCCGTACTCTTTCCCGGCAATAGCTACCAGAGGAGTATCATTCTTTTTGTAGCGCTGTGCTGCTTCATAGATGGAAGTCACTTCGCCGGTGGGATGATGCGTAGTCCATCCGCCCTCAGTACCCGGAGCCAGCTGGTTCTTGAATCGCACATTGGCAAAAGTACCGCGGGTCATCACCCGGTCGTTACCTCGGCGCGAACCATAACTGTTGAAGTCGGCTTCCTTCACTCCATGATCAATCAGATATTGTCCTGCAGGGCTTTCTTTTTTGATGTTACCGGCTGGAGAAATGTGATCGGTAGTAATGGAGTGTCCGACTTTCACCAGTGCACGAGCCCCTTCGATCGATTCAATCGGATCGGTCTCTTTGCCCATGCCCACGAAGAACGGAGGTTCTTGGATATAAGTGGACTCGTCTTTCCACTCAAACAGTTCGCCGCCGCCGACCGGGATCTTATCCCACTCTTCGGATTCGAAGATGTCGCCGTACATACGCTCGAACAGTTCCGGACGAATCGCGTCATCCAAGTGCTCAGCGATTTCTTCCGAAGTTGGCCAGATGTCTTTTAAGTACACATCGTTGCCGTCGTTATCCTTACCGATCGGCTCGGTAGCCAGATCGATATCCACGGTTCCGGCCAATGCGTAGGCCACAACCAGTGGTGGGGAAGCCAGGTAGTTGGCTTTCACGTAAGGGTGGATCCGGCCTTCGAAGTTACGGTTTCCGGAAAGAACCCCGGCTACGATCAGATCGCCTTCTTTAACCGCGTTTTCTACGGCCATAGGCAATGGACCGGAGTTACCGATACAAGTAGTGCATCCGTAACCTACCAGGTTGAATCCGAGCGCATCCATATACTCAGTCAAGCCGGCTTCTTTCAAATACTCGGTCACTACGCGTGATCCCGGAGCTAGAGAGGTCTTCACATACGGAGGTACTTTCAGGCCTTTTTCCAGCGCCTTCTTAGCAACCACACCGGCACCCAGCATTACACTTGGGTTGGAGGTGTTGGTACAGCTAGTAATCGCGGCGATGACCACATCACCATGCTTCATTTCGATCTCTTGGCCGTTTTTAAAGGTGCCTTTATTGGCCAACTCTTCTTGTGCCATATTGAAGCCCATGGTTGGATCATCGCTAGTCAGCGAGTTCTCGAAGGTCTCCTTCATGCGGGGAAGCGTAATGCGATCCTGCGGACGTTTGGGTCCGGCCAGAGACGTTTCTACTTCGCTAAGATCCAGCTCCAAGGTTTCGGTGTAGATCGGATCTTCCATGTCATCGGTACGGAAGAGCCCTTGCTCTTTGGTATATCGCTCAACCAAGTCAACCTGCTCTTCGGATCGACCGGTGCGACGCATGTAGCGCAACGACTCATCATCAATGGGGAAGAATCCCATGGTGGCGCCATATTCAGGCGACATGTTGGCAATGGTGGCACGGTCGGGCAGACTCATGTTAGTAAGTCCATCACCGTAAAATTCCACAAACTTGCTTACTACCCCGTGGCGGCGCAGCATTTCAGTGACTGTCAAGGTTAAGTCGGTCGCAGTAATACCTTCGCGGAGCTGACCGGTCAGTTTCACGCCCACGACTTCAGGGATCAACATATAAATAGGCTGACCAAGCATGGCCGCTTCGGCTTCAATACCGCCCACGCCCCATCCGAGGATACCCAGACCATTAATCATGGTGGTGTGGGAGTCGGTTCCCACCAATGTATCCGGGTAAGCAGTGATAGAACCATCGGATTCTTCACGAGTGAATACGCCTTTAGCCAGGTATTCCAAGTTCACCTGGTGAATAATACCACGTCCCGGCGGAACCACACGGAAATTATCAAACGCTTTCTGTCCCCATTTCAGGAATTCGTAACGCTCACGGTTACGCTCCATCTCCTTCTCCACATTGTGCATGAAGGCGTATTCCTGGCCAAACTCATCCACCTGTACAGAGTGGTCAATAACCAGATCAACGGGTACTTGAGGATTAATTTTTTCGGGATCTCCGCCCATGCGATCCATCGCAGAACGAAGCGCGGCCAAATCAACAACGGCGGGAACCCCCGTAAAGTCCTGTAGTACTACCCGTGAAGGCTTGTAGGGAATTTCTCCTGATGGGCTTTTGGCATCATAAGAAGCAAGTGCTTTAACGTCATCTTCGGTGACTACATAATTGTCACATTCCCGAAGTACGGCTTCCAATAAAATTTTTATAGTAAATGGTAGGCGGCTGATGTCGCCATATCCCATCTCTTCCAATTTTTTAAGGCTATAGAGATGAGCCTGGCCCGAGCCGGTGTCAAACGACATGCGGGTGGACGACAGAGGATTCTGATCGCTCATATTGTAGATTGGTTTAGGTTAATACTTATTCCATTCTACGTGCGAGCCAACTATTCTAGTATATGAATAACCAACCGGTAGAATGCTAAACACTTGGCCGGGCGGGATTCGCACGTCTTCGTTTTTTCGTGCGTAAAAATAGGGGTTTTTAACGACTATTGCTGAACCTGATTTTATCTAAAGTAGTTCCAAATAATTGTCGCGGACGACAGAATCAAGCTTGGCCTAACCGTCTTCCTGCTTTTACAATTATTACTTATATTATTGAAGCCTGCCCGGTTCATCTTTCTAGCCATTCTCAAAACATTGCTTTGAGTATTTAAATCTATGTGCGAAAAAGAGATTGCAACTCAATTTTATTAAGCATATTTTGCGGGACTTCACGAAAAAGCAACCCTAAACTGTTTTATCGCACTGTGAACACAATTAGCAATAAGACATACTCGGCCAAGCCGAGCGACATAGATAAGAAATGGGTGCTTGTAGACGCTGAAGATATCGCGCTGGGACGTTTGGCTTCCAACATCGCAACCATTTTGCGTGGGAAGAACAAACCAACCTTCACCCCGCATATGGATACCGGTGACAATGTAGTTGTCATTAATGCCGAAAAAGTAAAATTGACCGGCAACAAATGGCGAGACAAAACCTACTTCCGTCACACTGGATATCCTGGTGGTGAGCGCTTCACAACAGCCGAAGAAATGTTGGAGAAAGATCCGACTTTCATCATTAAAAATGCCGTAAAAGGCATGCTGCCCAAAAACAAATTGGGACGCAAGCTGTTGACGAATATCCGTGTCTTTGCAGGCCCTGTACACAATTTAACTGCTCAAAAACCTGAAAAAGTAGAGCTTTAATTAATGGCACAACAAAATTTCATCGGACGCAGAAAGACGTCTACCGCCCGCTTGTACATACAACCGGGTAAAGGCGATTTTCTCGTTAACAAGCGAGAACTGGATAA
This sequence comes from Bacteroidota bacterium, assembly GCA_051747265.1. Classification (GTDB taxonomy): domain Bacteria; phylum Bacteroidota; class Rhodothermia; order Balneolales; family Balneolaceae; genus JBNJFY01. Next base: position 70,807 of record JBNJFY010000002.1, read on the forward strand.
GTACTTCAACACCGATGCTCATCGGAATGTGGTATTACTACCTATGCAACTGGCCGAAAAAGAGGGTCAGTTTGATATCAAGGTAACTGTTCGCGGTGGTGGCCTCAGTGGTCAAGCCGATGCAGTTCAGTTGGCGCTTGCCCGTGCTTTGGATGCCCTTGAAGACAGCGAAGAGCTGCACAAAACTTTCAAGGATCGTGACCTACTAACCCGTGACGATCGTATGGTCGAGCGGAAGAAGTATGGTCAACCCAAAGCCCGTAAGAAATTCCAGTTCTCCAAGCGTTAATACATTTTCGCTGGCAGAACCTTTCTGCATTATTCCGAACACGTTTTTTAACAATCTGAATCACTCATACGCAGCGACCGGACGCCGGGTGTTCTATACGACCGCCGGCCCATCAATTTTCGGGCCAGGCCAGTAATATGGGATTAGCGAAAGGGTAGACCTGCGTAGTGGCTCAACTCAAAATCACGCTCTTTATTTATGGCAGAATCCAACCCCCTTCAAGAACTCTTGAAGTCAGGCGCTCATTTTGGGCACTTGACTCGACGTTGGAATCCCAAAATGAGCGACTTCATCTTCATGGAGCGCAATGGGATTCACATCATTGATCTAAAAAAAACTGTTAAGTACCTCGAAGAATCACTCGATGCCGTTCGTAAAATGGCCCGAGCTGGTAAAACCATCCTATTTGTAGGTACGAAGAAACAAGCTCAGGACATCGTTAAAACCGAAGCTATCCGTTGCGGCATGCCCTATGTTACGCATCGCTGGTTAGGTGGTATGATGACCAACTTTTCTACCGTTCGCCGTAGCATCAAGCGCATGCAAGAGATTGAACAGATGCGCAACGATGGCACCTTCGACGAATTGACCAAGAAGGAACGCCTGATGCTGGAACGGGAACACGACAAACTGGAAAATACCCTGGGTGGTATTGCCGGAATGAACCGATTGCCGGGTGCAGTCTTTATCGTAGATACGATTAAAGAAAACATTGCTGTTAATGAAGCAGTAAAACTGCACATTCCTATCGTGGCCATGGCCGATACCAATTCGGATCCTGATATTCCGGATTACATTGTGCCTTGTAACGATGATTCTGCGCGCACTATTCAACTGATCACCTCAAAAATTGCCGATGCCGTTATTGAGGGAACAGCCGAACGTGAAGCCCAGAACGAAGAAGAATTGTTGCAGCAGGCAGCCAAAGACGCTGAGAAAGCGGAAAAAGAGGCTAAGAAGGAAGAAAAAGAAGAGAAGAAGACTACTAAACGTCGTTCTCGTCGTAAGTCTAAGTCAAAAGACAAAGACAAAGACAAAGACAAAGACAAAGACAAAAAAGACGATAAAAAGAAAAGCGAAGCTAAGGCCAAGGATGCGGATAGCGACGATGCTAAAGCCTCCGAGGATAAAGGCGATGCTGATTCCGACGACGATGGAAACGACGAAGAAGAATAACTTCTCGGATCTTCCCCTACGAAATACTACTTATCATCAACATTTAACTACGTTTATTTACCATGAGCATTTCGGCTAAAGACGTAAAAGCATTACGTGAGAAAACCGGTGCGGGAATGATGGACTGTAAAAAAGCCCTCACCGAAGCTGACGGCGATATGGATGCCGCCGTTGAAATCCTGCGCAAAAAAGGCCAGAAAATCTCAGAAAAGCGCGCAGACCGCGAAGCCAACCAAGGATTGATCCTATCCAAGGTTAGCGACGACGGTTCCAAAGCAGCCGCTATCGAGGTTAACTGCGAAACCGATTTTGTTGCCCGCAACGATGATTTCCAAGCATCAGCAGAGGAATTCTTAGATGTCGCTTTTGAAAACGGCATTGACAATGTGGATGACCTGTTGGCTCAAACGGTTGGTGATCTAAGCATCGCCGACCAATTGAAAGACATGATTGGTAAAATTGGCGAGAAGATTAAGATCAACAAAGTGATCTACGCTGAAACCGATGGATCTTTCGTCAAATACATTCACCCTGGAAATCAACTGGGCGTATTGGTTGAATTCGACGGTACTGTGAAGGACGAAGAAACCGGACGAGACGTTGCCATGCAGGTTGCTGCTATGAATCCGGTAGCTGTCGATCGCGATGGTGTCGACTCCAGTATTGTTGAGAAAGAACTGGAAATTGCCAAGGAGCAACTGCTGAACGAAGGTAAACCTGAGCATATCGCTGAAAAAGCGGCTCAAGGCAAACTGCGTCGATTTTACGAAGAAAATGTCCTTCTCGAACAAAAATTCGTGAAAGACAACAGCCTCTCCGTAAAGGAATATCTAGAGCAGGAAGGCGAACCCATGGTTAAAGCGTTCCACCGCTTGCAATTGGGTGATGACTCCTAATCATTTGATGTTACCAAGGCTACCCATTGTGGTAGCCTTTTTTTTATCTATACTTTTTTTGGTGGTAAAAGATCACCATTTTCTGAACTGTTCGAATTAATGTAGTAAACGGGATAATACTGTGGCAGGAAATTACAAACGTGTTCTACTTAAAGTCAGCGGCGAAGCATTATTGGGCGATCAAGGGCACGGTATTGATGGCGATGTGCTCGACCAATATGCCAACGAAATTAAATCGGTTCATGATGCCAATGTCGAAGTGGCCGTAGTCATTGGCGGAGGCAATATTTTTCGCGGAGTGAAAGGCGCTACCGAAGGCATGGACCGTGTACAAGGTGACTACATGGGAATGTTAGCCACCATGATCAACAGCATGGCCCTACAAGATGCCTTAGAACGTAAGGGCGTGCATACTCGGCTGATGTCTGCAATTCGGATGGAAGAAATTGCAGAACCGTACATCCGACGTCGTGCCATTCGCCACTTGGAGAAAGGGCGCGTGGTTATTTTTGGTGCAGGAACCGGGAACCCTTATTTCACTACCGATACCGCGGCTTCCTTACGAGCCATCGAGATTGAAGCCGATGTCATTCTTAAGGGCACCCGCGTTGATGGAATTTTTGACGAAGATCCGGAAATTAACCCTGATGCGATTAAATTCGATACCATTACCGGCGACGAGATCCTTGACCGACGTTTATCGGTAATGGATTTGACCGCCTTTACCCTATGTCGGGAAAACGAAACCCCAATCATCATTTTCAATATGAATGTTGAGGGAAATTTAAAGAAAGTGGTATGCACGGAAGAATCGGTGGGTTCTACTGTTGTTTGGGATGAGAACTGAGTTTATTAATTTCCGGTGCTGAATTTGCTTTAACCGATCCATTAACTGTTAACATACGGGCATTATGATACCGCAAGAGCTTGAAGACGTTATTGAAGAAGCCAACATGGAAATGGATGAATCTATCAACTACCTGAAGAAGGAGTTGAAGCATATCCGTGCCGGAACCGCAAAACCATCGTTGCTGGATGGAGTAAAAGTAGAATATTATGGTTCCTTAACTCCCCTGAACCAATTGGCCAATGTAGCGGCTCCGGAACCACGCATGTTAACGGTTCAACCCTATGATAAAGGGAGCTTGGAAGATATTGAAAAAGCAATTATGAGTGCTGGTTTGGGGTTAAACCCCAACAATGACGGTAATATCATCCGTATTCCCCTGCCTCTGCTTTCCGAGGAGCGACGTAAAGACTTGGTGAAACGCGCCAAAGAAATTGCGGAAGAAACTCGCATCAGTATTCGCAATATTCGCCGTGACGCTAACGATGAGGTCAAGAAACGCGTAAATGAGCACTCCCTCCCTGAAGATTCTCGCTATGAGGCCGAAGAAAATATTCAGGAGGCTACCGACAAACACACTAAGAGGGTGGAAGAAATTTTGGATAAGAAAGAAGAAGAGATCATGACGGTCTAGCCTGAATTTTCTAAATCCTATCTAATAGATTTTAACGCGCTGTTTGTCCATTTTTATCGGGGCAGCGCGTTTCTTTTTTCTTCGCATGATTCTACCTATATATGGGGTTGTCTTATAGGGCTGTCATCGCGTGTGAACATCAATAGTATCTTACCCGATCGATGTATATATCTGAACTTGAATTGCAGGGATTTAAAAGTTTTGCCTATAAAACAGAGGTGAAATTTGACAGTGGTATTACTGCCATTGTAGGTCCTAATGGATGCGGTAAATCTAATATAGTAGATGCCCTGCGCTGGGTTCTGGGGGAGCAACGTCCTACCCTTCTGCGATCGGCAGCCATGTCCAATGTGATATTTAATGGAACCAGCAAGAAGAAAGCGCTGGGAATGGCCGAAGTCAGCCTTACGCTTCAAAACAACAAAGGAGTCCTACCCACAGAATTCAGCGAGGTAACCATCACCCGACGTTTGTATCGATCCGGGGAAAGTGAATACCTGATCAACAACTCCGTTTGCCGCCTCAAGGATATCATGGAGTTGTTTATGGATACCGGTATGGGATCCGACGCCTACTCGGTGATTGAGCTGAAAATGGTCGAGGAGATTCTTAACGACAAGAATAACGACCGTCGAAAACTATTTGAAGAAGCCGCCGGTGTTACCAAATACAAAGACAAGCGAAAGAAAACGTTTCGCAAACTGGATGAAACCCGACATGATTTACAGCGGGTTGAGGATATCCTTGTTGAGGTACGCAAAAATGTGCGCTCTCTCCAAGTACAGGCTGGTAAAGCTCGCCGGGCCAAAGAGTACAGCGAAGAACTTCATGAATTAGACCAAGGGCTAAGTTACCGCCAGTATCATGAAGCGCGCAGTAAGCTGGATCCGGTGATAAATCAGATTAAAGAGGCCAAACGGGAAAAGTATAAGATTTCCGATGCGCTGGAGGAATTAGAAGACGAAGTGGAGAACGCACATACCACGTTGCAGGATAAGGAGCGCAATCAGGCCGATGCTCAAAAACGGGTGGCTCAAATTGGGAAGAAAGTCCAAGAAGCCAAATCCTCTCTCCTCATTGCCCAAAATCAGATTAAAAACGAGCAAAACGTCATTGATCAGTATGATCAGGATATCAAACAGGCCAAACAGGATCTGGCCGATATGCGGGATATCCTGGAACGCACCGGTACACAATTGGATGCTGATGAGAAAGAATTACAGCGTGCCAAGCGCAACTTGGAGCAATCCAAGGAAAAATACCAAGAGATACAGCAAGAGTATAGCAACCAACGCTCTCAGGCAGATAAACTAGACCAACAAATTAGCAGTACCAACAATGAATTGAACCAGTTACGAACCACGCAGGTTAAACACGAATCCCGTCTGGAAAACACGGAAGGCGATTTACAGCGTATTGAGCGTGAGATGGAAGATCTGCAGGATGAATTGGAAAACGCCGTTGGGGAACAAGGTCTGCTTAAAAAGCAGTTGGAAAAGCTGCAGATAGAACGAGATAAAGCCGAAGAAAATATTGAACAGGCGCGGGAACGACGCGAATCACTTGGCCATGAGCAGGAACAACTGCGTGACCAATTGCGCTCCCAACAGAGTAAGCTAGAGGCCGTTATTTCCGAGAAGGAGCTTCTGCTGGATCTGGCCAAATCCAATGAAGCCTTTCCGGGAAGCGTAAGTTATTTGAAAGAACATCACGCCGATGATTTTCAACGGTTGGATTTGCTTTCTGAGGTAATCTCTACCAGTGAAGAGTACGCAGTGGCCTTGGAGAGTGTCTTGGGAGAAGCACTTAACTATTTGGTGGTAGATACGCTGGATGAGGCCAAGCGAGCTGCACAGCTGTTAAAAGAAGCAGATGAAGGCAAAGCCACGTTTATTCCATTAGATCAACTTACCGGCCAGCATGATGCGCCTCAAGACTCTTTGGCCCAACAGGTCGAATGCGAGCGTTCGCTACATAGTTTGCGCAATGTGCTACTGGGTGATGTGCAGGTTATCGACTCGGTGGATGATGGCTTTTCTACCCACAGTTCATTTAGCACGGCCGTTACCCGGGATGGACAAGTAGTAACCCGCTATAAATTCTTGCAGAGTGGCAGTCAACGTAAAGACGCGGGAATTCGAGTTGGCCTGGAAGACAAGATTGAAAAATTGGATCAACGGGCCGAGAAGATCGGGCGAACCATCCAGGAAGGCCAGCAAGAACTGGAATCACTGATCCAGCAGCAATCTGCCATTGATATCCAGGAGCTCACCAAAACCTTCAAGGAAAAACAAAAGGCGGTTCGAGAAAAAGAACACGCGCTAAACCGACACGCTTCTCACGAGGATATTTACGCAAAAAACATCAACGAGCTCCAAAGCAGAAAAAAAGAGCTTATTGAAAAAGAGGAACAGGCACGCAGAGAATTAGATCAACTCTTCCCCAAGCAAAAAGAATTACAGCAAGAACTGCGTGATTTAGCCGACCAACAAAAATCCGTTAAAAAGGGCCTCAGCGATTTAGAAGAAGAGCGGTCCATCGCTCAGAATCGGTACAATGATGCCCGGCTGAGCCATCAGGATCTAACCAATAAAGTTACACAGCATAAGAAAGAAATTGACCGTGCCGAAAATGGCATTCAAAGTATTAAACACCGCTTAAAAACCCGTGCTGATAAAAACGAGCAAAGCAAAAAGCATATCGTTGAACTCGAAGATCGGGTAGAAGTGCTCGGCGATCAGGTAGAGCGGCTGGAAGGGCAGCAAGAGTTGGCTGAGAAAAAGCTGGAAGATGCCGAAGAAGCCACTGGCAAACAGCGCACCACAATCAAGGAGTTGGAAGAACAACTCAAACAGATTCGTCGGAAGAAAGAGGTTAATACTGATCTGATCCACAGTCTGGAGAAGACCAAACACAATTACGAATTCCGTATCAAAGGAATTTCTGATCATGTGTGGGAACAGTACAATATTTTGATTGATCAGATCGAAGCACGATTACCCGAAGACGCCGATACCGACCGGATAAAAGAGCGCGTCACCTCCCTTAAACAGAAGCTGAAAAATATCGGAGATGTCAATCCCCTGGCTATCCAGGAGTACGAGGAAGAAAAAGAGCGGCTGGATTTTTACGAAGAGCAGATCAACGATCTGATGGAAGCCGAAGAAAAATTGGAAACCACTATCCAAGAGATCAACGAGACTGCCACCGAACGGTTTAACGAGACCTTCGAAAAAATACGAACGAATTTCATCGACGTATTCAAAACCTTATTTCACGAAGACGATTATTGTGATCTGCTCATCGAACAGGATGTGGAAGATCCTTTAGAGGCTAAAATTAATATTGTGGCCAATCCGAAAGGCAAAAAGCCCACCAATATCAATCAATTATCCGGTGGCGAGAAAACGCTGACCGCCATCGCGTTGCTATTTGCTATCTACTTGGTAAAGCCCTCCCCCTTCTGTGTACTAGATGAGGTAGACGCACCGCTGGATGACGCCAATATTGAGCGTTTTGCCAATATGATTAAGCGGTTTAGCGATGAAACCCAGTTTATCATCATCACCCACAACAAAAAGACCATGGCTAAAGCGGAGATGATGTACGGTGTTACCATGCCGGAAACCGGGGTTAGTCGACTCGTGGGCGTACGATTAGATGAAGTAGAAGAAATTTCTGCTTAGGCACACCCGATTATTCATCAACAACACGGAAATATCCCACTTTCTGTGGTTGAAAGGTTCGAAGCCGAATATGCAATCCCTGGGTGGTTGATGTGACATTAGGGGTTACGTATCCCGTAGTATCGGATTCGATCTGGCTATAGGTTACAAAAGCGGTATAGGGAATGATATCCTGGGTCTCGGCATATTCCTCGATAGGCACATCATATTTCACAGTAATGACCGAAGGGGTAAAGTTGACATTCACCCCAGCGGGCAAATTACGAGTCCGAATAAAGGTACGTACTTCGCCTTCGGTAAATTCAGCAACTTCCGCCTGATAACTTACTTCAGAAGATGATAATTCTACCAGAGATCCGGGCTCTTCCAACGGAATCGTTTGGTTTATATCCTCTCGAACGCTACCCAAAGTTACTGGTTGCGTATGCCATTCATTAATATCCTGGATCCGTGACTCCGCTCCTATCAAAAACACGCTGTCGGGTACCAATTTCGGTTGATCCAAATACCCATATTGTTCTTTAAAACTGACTTCAATGCGAGCACGCACCGGGACTTTCTTGGTAGAGCGTGGTTCTAGTTTTACATCAATACTGCTGGGTTGAACCTCGGTTACATCTACACTGGGAAAACTATTCATCTGTTGGCGAACCTGATCAACCAGATTCACGGCATCTTCAGATACATTGATTCGGATGACCGGCGGACTGAAGTATACAGGCAGCAATTTCCAGCCCTGTCCATAAAAACTAATCGAGGTGTACTCAGGTAACCGCTCGGCCAATGCCATATTGGGGGGCACCTCGCCAATATAGATAGGCACTTCCATATTGACGGTGAAATCACGATTCATATTAACGACAAACCAGATCAATAACGCTGCAATGCCAGATATTACCAGAACCATTATCCGCTCACGCTGACTGGTCCATTGGGGATCTGTTCCCACCTCTAAATCATCGTGTTCCCACAATGTTTTCAGGCGTTCCCATAATGTGATATCTGCACTTTTCTTATCCATAAGTCGCCGATGATAATTGACCGGTGTTTAACCTATGCTCGAATATAGAGGGGCGGATCAGTTTGTCAAAACTTATTGGTTATCCCGCTTTAACCCGTATTTCAGTAATGATCTTCTCGCCAACTTTATCATTCAAGCGTTTGGTAATAGCATAGCGCTTCATATGAATCTCATGCCGCCAGGCATCATTGGGTATATGCACAAATAAGGTATCTTCCTTGAAATAGAGATTACTGGTCTGCTCAGCAATTTTCGCACCCACTACACGAGGCCATAACGATAGAATCATCCCCCGCTTTAAGCGTCGACGATGCGGATAATCATCAATAAAATCTTTCAACACCTTACTTATGGGTTGAGGCCGATCAAAGCGATAAGAACTCATAGTTATTCCTAAATTTGATGGGTGGCTAATGTTAGTGAACCATCTTCTACTTGATACATACGATTTTGGCGGCCGTCAAAATCTACAAACTTATCAAAAGCGACCGGATGGGCCGAGGTAATAAATGTTTGGCCCTCGTGCTTGGCCAAAGCCTTTAACAATACTTCAATTTTGTGCTCATCCAGATCTCCAAATACATCATCGAGTAAAAAAATGGGCAAATCATCCAACTCATCTGAAAAATAGAATAACTGTGCCAACTTCAGCGCCAGGGCAAATAACCGGTGCTGACCTTGCGATCCATACTTTCGCAATTCGAAATCATCCAGGTAAAACACAATCTCATCTCGATGAGGGCCAACGATGGTCTGTTCTCGGTCAATTTCCCGATCTTTTTTCCCCTCTAACTCGGCCATATATAGCTCGGCGATTTCATCCACATCCTCCGACGGGTCACAAATAGTCTGGTATTCCAGATGGGGGCGGTGTTTGATACCGGCAATGGAATCGTACTGTTCTTCCATATAAGTTTGAAACTTGCGTAACACCTTGGTTCGGGTAGCAATAATCCGCGCTCCAACGGTGACCAGCTGCTCATCCCAAGGTTCCAAATAAACCAACAATTGCTCTTCCGGCCCTCGAAAATCCTGCAGGAGAGCGTTTCGCTGCTTCACAATTTTGCGATAATCGATCAGATCGGACAAATACTTTTTAGAAATCTGACTAATGAACGAATCGATAAATGTACGTCGCTCTTTAGGACCATCAGCAGTTAGTTTTTGATCTTCGGGACACAGGACAACCACCGGTACCATTCCAATCAAATCCGATAGCCGCTCCAAGGGGCTGTCATTTACAAAAATCTTCTTTCCACTCCCCTTCGCGTAGTTACAACTCACCTCAAATTCCGATCGGATCTGCCCTTTGAAATGGCCAGTCAGCATAAAATATTTACTATCGTGATGAACGACATACCGATCGCTATTACTTACAAAACTCCGCGACATACAGAGATAATGGATTGCATCGATCAAGGAAGTTTTACCCGCACCATTAGAACCGATTATCACATTCAGATGTGGTGCCCATTCCACCTCCGTAGCGATGTGATTTCTAAAATATTGTAGATGTAACCGGGTAATATGCATGCAAAACAGATTGAACGCCGTAGTGTCGGCTTAAAACAGCTTAGTAAATATAGGTGAACTGTATACCGTTTCATAAAACGACACGAGCCACCCGATCTCTGGGCAGCTCGCATTGTCTTACTATTAATAATTAACCGAATGGCAAGGCCTAAAAGCCAAAGGCATCTCCGCCAAGATAAATGGCTTGTTCGCCTAACTGTTCTTCAATACGCAACAACTGATTGTATTTGGCAATGCGATCTGTTCGACTCATCGAACCGGTTTTGATTTGACCGGCGTTGGTAGCCACAGCCAGATCGGCAATCGTCGTATCTTCGGTTTCGCCGGATCGGTGCGAAATAACCGCTGTATAGGCATTTTTATGCGCCATCTCAATGGCATCCAGGGTTTCGGTCAGTGTACCAATCTGGTTGACCTTGATGAGAATGGAGTTGGCCACACCATTTTGAATACCTTTGGCCAGCCGCTCCGTATTGGTTACGAACAGATCATCTCCTACCAATTGAATTTTATCACCAATGGCCGCAGTCAATTTCTCCCACGCATCCCAGTCATCCTCGGCCATACCGTCTTCAATGGAGATGATAGGATACTTCTCAATCCAGGAACTCCAAAATTCAATCATGGCATCGGTATCCTTGGCGGATCCATCACTCCACTTAAACTCATATAATCCTGTATCCGGATTAAAAAACTCCGAAGTGGCTGGATCCAGTGCAATAAGCACATCCTGCTCAGGCGTATAACCCGCTTTTTCGATGGCTTTGAGGATTACCTCCACGGCCTCTTCATTGGACTTAAGGTTAGGCGCGAACCCGCCTTCGTCACCCACAGCCGTACTATACCCGGCCTCACTGAGTACTTTCTTCAGGTTGTGGAAAACTTCAGCTCCTATTTGTATGGATTCCGAGTAACTTTCAGCACCACTAGGCACAATCATAAATTCCTGAAGATCCACGCTGTTATCTGCATGGGAACCACCATTAATAATATTCATCATAGGAGTGGGAAGGACTTTCGCATTCACTCCACCGACATATCGCCATAATGGTAAGCTCAATGTGCTTGCGGCAGCCTTGGCCACAGCCAGCGAGACCCCTAACATAGCATTGGCGCCCAACTTCGACTTATTTTCCGTACCGTCTAACTCCAAGAGCAGGGCATCAATATCTGTTTGGGAGAACGCCTCCATGCCCACCAGTTCATCGGCAATAACCGTATTCACGTTATCAACCGCCTGGGTAACACTTTTCCCCAAGAAATAATATTGATCGCCATCCCGAAGCTCCACCGCTTCATGTTCGCCTGTAGATGCGCCGGAAGGAACCGCGGCTCGCCCAATGATTCCATTATCTAAAATAACATCCACTTCCACCGTCGGATTTCCCCGTGAGTCGATGACTTGACGTCCTAAAATATCTTCTATGATTCCCATAATAACCTGCTATTGCTCGTATTCATATCTCTTGGTAAATCGCGCGCAATATTGCCTCGCCAAAGTGGGATCGAAGCATTTTGCTGCGGCTAATGTACGAGTATTATGGAAGGGGATAAAGCCGGATTGAACATTGACTTACCCAATCAAGCCATGGCCGTAAACTGCCCCTGAGTTTGAGAATGGGTAAACTGAGGGATACTATTACCCTGCTCAAACATTTTCGGCTTAATTGATTCGCCTATCTTATACGCTTTCTCCGCTTGTTGCTCTCTCTGAGTAGTTTGTTCATCATGCTGTACTTGCTGAAGGGCTTTGGCCTTCATGCGTCGAGCATTAGAAGCGATGGCATAATCATCAGAACTCGGGTTCATGGGGGCCATCGCCGCCCGGACTATACGATCTGCTTTACGGGCAGTATCCTTGGGCTCTTTCTCTGGCGAGACGTCCAAGTTCACATGCCCGTTAATCACATATCGCCGGCCATCTGGTCCTTGCACATACTCATAATGCGGGCCACTGGTAACCAATGAGCCTCCGGCTCGTAAGTGGGCCTGCTCATGTTGACGAACTTCTTGATCGCGCTGTTTTAGCTTTTTAAGCTTACTCTTTTCTTCGGGACTAAGCTCTGCCCCATCGCGCGACTTGGAACCAGAACTTTTTAAGGGAAGACTCGAATCCTCAGCAGATTTCTTAGATCCTGAAAATTCGGGGGTACTCTCCAAGGGAGGCAACTCATTGTGCCCAGCACCTACAGCGGTGGTAATTGCTGGATTATATGTTGATAAACTAATGTTCATAGTTACATTGCGCCGGTGAATCGCTCACCCGGTTTAGTGTAATGGTAAAATAGCGTATCCGAATAAGAATCTGACCGTAAACTTTCCGCTTGCTCCCCTTGGGAATACCATTCGGATACGGGTTGCTTGCGATTACTTCCCAAATGAGAACGCCACGTACGGTGTAAGTCCAATATCTTGTCTTGGTCTTTGCCCAAGTATAAGAGAAAAAGTTCACGAAAATCCTTGGGGATCACTAATCGGAAAATCTCCGGTAAAGGTTTTACCTGCTCATCATCGGATTCTCGCAGCTCTTCAGCTTGTTGTTGCGGGGCTTCTTCTTCCTGCTTGTCTTCAGGCCGTGCCCCATCATCTGGCAAACTAAAGCTCGGCTGTACGTTTTCCAGTGGTTGCTGATTTTGCACCCCCAGTGCAGTACCTGCTTCCGTTTCCTGAAGCGGCATTAGTGTGGCCGGATTTACAAAATCTAGTCGCAAAACAGCTGGAATTATTGAATTTTATGGTTCTTCGAATGATGTTATCGACAGGCATGGAAACTTATTAAATGATATAGCTCATGAATAGAGCACTTTTTTTTGATATTGACGGTACCCTGTTATCTGTTAACCAATCATTTGTACACAAAATTATTGAGCAGGTTTTAAATCAATTAAATCTACCCCAACCGGATATTCATCAAATATCCTTCGCAGGACGCACGGATCGAGCTATTTTTAGTGAATTATTAACCCGGGAAGGAGCGCATCACTTTAATCATTTTAGAGATAGCTATATTCGTAAGTTGCTCGATGGGTTAGAAGAACACCACATAACGGTATTTAGCGGGGTACCCAAAGCACTGGCCATATTGAGCCAATCCTCACCATATCAGCTGGGATTATTAACTGGCAATTTCAAGCAGGTAGGCTGGCATAAAGTAAAGCAGGCGGGACTCGATCATTATTTCAGCTTCGGAGCATTCGGCTGTTCAGACTTGGATCGAGCGGATCTGGTACAACGAGCCTGTCAACAGTTGCTCAATAACCCTACCTCATCGATTAGTGAAGCTTCACAGATTATGATCATTGGAGACACGCCCAATGATGTTCGATGCGGAAAATTGGCTGGTGCGCAAACTATTGCAGTTACAACTGGCATTTATAATGAAGATGAGCTCTCCAGCGCCAAACCCGACTATCTAATTGAATCCTTAGAACAACTGCCCAACTTACTACTACATCTCGCTTAGCCTAGACTACCAAAGTTTCCCGAAGACAAAGGTAATCTGGGGAGTACCGAAATATTTCTGTTTATCGTAAAAGTCAACGATTTCATACTCAATTTCCGGCGGATCTATCCGAGTTATATTTGCTTGCTTAGGCTCCATAATCTGGATTCCCTGGGGGTAGTAGAAAAAGTTAAATCCGAACTCCACGCTAGTAAGTCGTTCAAAAGTGGAACCGAAATCGAATGAAACCATCATTTTTCCACTAAGCCCAAGCTCTAAATCTCCTTCTTTCCAACCTTTAAAGAAATCGTTAACGGGCTCATAATAACCACTAAAAATGCGAGAATCCGACTCTCGAAATCCGCTATTATTTTTATCGTAAAAGTAGGGATAGGTGAACGTCAGTGCCGGTCCTGCCTGGGCAGCTAAATGAATACGGAACCCATCCGTCACTCGCTGCGCGAAAAAACGATGGCGATATCCAACTCTAATAGGGAACGCCAATACACGCTTGTACTTATTGGGAATAATTTGTTGGCCGAAAAACGGATCCGTAAACGTTTGCTCACTGACATCCCGGATTCCGGTAATATCAACGGAAATCGTAATATCGGAGTACGGTTCAATAAAACGCCGATATTCTCCACCTATACCAAAACCAAAATTATTGATGAATAACCCCAGTCCCAGCGCATTGTTTATACCTTCCCCTATGTATGTTTTGGGCTCCTTTTTCACAATATCATCTGGACGTGCGCTTTCTTCCTGAGCGTAACCAGGTATACCTACCAACAGAGTGATCGACATCACTAATAAAACGCGTGACCAATAACGGTTGGACATCTGGATTAAATGCTGCATAAAAATGGGTTTCGAGCTAAACATGTTCACCATATTACAATCAAATTGCGAATGGTATCGTTTCTAACGCTAATCTAATGATCAGCGTATGCAATATTTCTAATAATTACGAAATTGGCCTTGCCAATTTCCGTTAAGATCGTATTTTCAGACACGAATTAATTCATACAACTGTCGCTCAACCTCTGTGTGGCAGTCAAGCTTGAGTACTAATTAGATATAGATAAACTCATATATGAGCTTAACGACTACTTACAACGTATTTGGGCCTTCTTCAACACTTCGCCGTATGGCGCCTGCACTTTTAGAAGAAATTAAACCCAAATATTTATATAAGCATACATCGGAAACCGACAAAGAAGAAATTTATGTCGCGGTTTATGAGGAATATCATAAACAGATAAATGCTAGTCTTACGTTAACCTGCGTTATCGCCTGCACCAGCAAACAGCTTTCATTCGAGCTAACCACCACTGGTGGCCGTGTTGGCTTCCGAGGCAGTTCGTTAGAAAAAGACGATACCATTGATAAACGAGTTGGCGATTTTATTCTTGACTTCGGTAAACGCTTCGGACTATCCGTCCAAGAGATTGAAGGCGAAGAAACCGAAGAAGAGGAAAGTTAACCGACCGACTTCGACTAATTACCACCTAAGCTTTCCGTTACATGGCACAGGTTCCACAGGAGTGGACTGTCCTTTCCATGCTGGAGTGGGCAACCAATTACTTTCAAGAACATAAGGTGCCCTCTCCACGCATGAGTATTGAGTGGCTCTTGGCTGATGTGCTGGAGATCAAACGACTAGAACTATATATGAAGTTTGATCGTCCGCTGGCCCCTGCAGAACTCGATGAGCTTCGTCCCTTGGTGAAGCGTCGAGCTCAACATGAGCCTTTACAATACATCACGGGACATACCGATTTCATGAATGTAACGCTCAAAGTTACTCCGGAAGTCCTCATTCCCAGAATGGAGACGGAGCAAATGGTTGAGCTTATATTAGATCAACACGATGATAACACGCAAAGAACGGTTGTAGATCTGGGAACCGGCTCGGGCTGTATTCCTATTTCATTAAAAAAAGAACGTCCCCAGTGGGAAGTCTATGGATTGGATATCAGCACAGATGCCTTGGCCATTGCTCAACATAATGCGCAATGGAATGAGACGAAGGTGCATTGGATCGATCATGATATCCGTAACTTGGCATCAGCCAACCTCCCACCAGACATTGATATATTAATCTCCAACCCACCGTATGTCTTGGAAGATGAGCGTCCTGATCTAGAGGCGCAGGTAGCAAATTATGAGCCGGAACTAGCACTATTTTGTGACTCGCCCACCGAGTTCTACGAACCGATTATTTCTTTTGCCGAAAAACGGGTCCCCAATGGGGGTTTTCTCTACCTGGAAATCCACAATAATCACGGCGAAAAAATCCAACAGTTATTGACAGACCATGGTTGGAAATCCAAACTCCAGAAAGATTACGATTCCAACCCTCGTTTTCTGCTCGCAGAACGCATTTTATGATTAAATCCCGCAGTGAATTTTCGCCCAATATATATGTGGATAACTTGTGGAAAACTTTTTGAAAAATTTAATCCTGGGGCCTCCCCCTATCCTAATCGGGCTCAGCGGGCCCTAGAAACGTGTCAAGTGCAATATGGAAAAAATGTTGAAAAATATTTAAGTCATTGCGAGCCAAGTACTTAAGTTGTGTAACGTAATGTGGATAACTTTTCCACATTTCCCCGTCCCGCTTTTGACATGTACCGTCCTTTTTATGATTTTCTGATCAGTCATGTCCAAGGAGTGTCTTTCGACGTGTGGATAACTCCTTCTTTGTAAAGCTACTTTCAACCCAAGGGGTCATAGGGAACATTGAATAACACGATGAGTGCCGATACGGCGTGGAATAGGTGTCTTGAAATTATCCAAGACAATGTTAGTTACCAGAAATTTAAGTCCTGGTTTGAACCGATAAAACCTGTCAAACTCGAGAATGATACATTAACCATAAAAGTACCCTCTCAGTTCTGGTATGAATGGCTGGAAGAGCACTATTATAATATGCTCCGATCGACCATTGCCAAGGTGCTGGGAAATAATGGCAAACTCGAGTACTCGGTAGTGGTGGAAAAATCAGATAATGACTTAGATACTCGATCGGTGCGTTTACCGCAACGACCGATGCCGCCTACCAAACCTCAGGAGTCCAACGGGTATTCCGATTATCAACCCGGACAGATTGAAAATCCATTCGTCATACCGGGTATTCAGAAGCGAAAAATCGATTCTAACCTGAACGAAAGCTACGTCTTTGAACGATTTATCGAGGGCGACTGTAATCGCTTGGCTCGATCCGCGGCCATGGCTATCGCGGAGAACCCAGGTAGCAACTCCTTCAATCCCTTTTTTATATATGGAACCACAGGATTAGGGAAAACGCATTTGGTCCAAAGCATTGGTAATAAGATTAAGCAAGATCATGGAGACCGCTTATCGGTACTCTACATTTCTTCAGAAAGCTTTACCAATGAGTTTGTGCAGGCTATTCGGAACAACCGGGCCAGCGAATTCTCCATGTTTTATCGGAACATCGATGTGCTCATCGTAGATGATATCCAATTCTTTAGTGGTAAGGAGAAAACTCAGGAAGAATTTTTCCATATTTTTAATTCGCTACATCAAGATGGTAAGCAAATCATTCTCAGCAGTGATCGCGCGCCTAAAGATGTTCCCGATATTGAGGAACGTCTGATCTCCCGATTTGCTTGGGGACTCAGCGCCGACCTGCAAATTCCTGAATTCGAAACTCGTTATGCTATCCTGGAGCGAAAAGCCAACGATAACGGCATTGAGTTGGACCCGGATGTACTTGAGTTTATCGCTCATAATTTCAAGTCCAACATCCGTGATCTGGAAGGAGCCATCATCAAACTATTGGCCACGGCTTCGCTGCAGAATGTGGAAGACATCGATATAGGTTTGGCCAAGTCGGTCCTCAAAGACATGATTAAAGAGACCACCAAACAACTTTCTATCGAGGCTATACAGGATTACGTGTGCGACTATTTTGGGATTGATACGAACAAAGTGCGTGAGAAAACACGTAAGCAGGAGATCGTAGAAGCCCGACAAATGGCCATGTTCCTTGCCAAAAAGTTTACGAAATCCAGCCTGAAAACAATCGGATTGCATTTTGGTGGGCGGGATCACTCTACGGTTATTCACGCTATTTCCACTGTAGAAGAAAGGGTCAGTTCCAATGAGAAGCATAAGCGCACTTTGCAAGAACTAGAACAAAAAATTGAAGTGGCCAGTTTATAGTCATCTTTTTCTCTCCTCATGGACAAACTAACACTTAAAAATATTCGTCTGTCCGGCAAACATGGGGTTTTTGAGAAAGAAAAAATTTCGGGGAACACTTTTGAAGTAGATGTCGAATTTTATGGTGACTTTTCGGCAGCGGCCCTTTCCGATCAACTTGATGATACCATCGATTACAGCCTGGTTGCCCAAGTAGTAGAGCAAGTTATCTCTGGCGAATCGGTGGATCTGATTGAACACCTTGCTCATCAACTAATTGAAGCGTTAAAGAGCCAATTTGAACAAGCGCAGCGCATTAAACTTCGGTTGCGAAAACTTCACCCCCCTATGCAACCCGGAGCCGACTGGGCGGAAATTGAACTATCGTGGCCGAACTGATCTTAGCGCTGGGAACCAATCAAGGAGATCGTGTTGGCCACTTAAGACGGGCTTTGGAAGATATTCAGCCGGAAATGGCACCCATGGAAAAATCTCCCATATATCTATCCGAGCCGCTGGGACCATCGCAACAAAATTTCCTGAATGCGATTTGTATCCTGAACACATCTCTTAAACCGCAACAAGCCCTTGAGCATCTAAAACGCGTGGAGGCCCAACATGGTAGAGATTTTAACGCTCCCCGATGGTCGGCCCGTCCGTTAGACCTGGATATCATTTCCTATGATGACTTGGTGATTCAAACGGATACTCTTATCATTCCCCATTCGGAATACAGACATCGCTTGTTCGTATTACTGCCGTTACGCGATCTGTGTCCACATTGGACCGATCCCCAAACCGGCATTTCCATTGAAGCCTACATTAAACAGGCTCCCTCAATGCATATCAGACGAACACCTTTAACCTGGCAGACGTCCTAATTAATGAATCAGTTCGAATTTATCGCAATTGAAGGCGTTATTGGCGCCGGGAAAACATCATTGGCCAAATTATTGGCACAACGACATGATGCTCAAATCGTGCTCGAAGAATTTGAGGAGAATCCTTTTCTACCCAAATTTTATGAAGACCGAGAACGATACGCGTTTCAAACACAATTGGCCTTTTTATCCAGCCGGTTTCAACAGCAAGATAAGCTCCGCCATAAAGACCTGTTTGCTAATTTTCTGATCTCCGATTACATCTTTGAGAAAGATCGCATCTTTGCGCGCTTGAATCTCACTGATGATGAAATGGCTTTATATGATCGAATTTTTCATATCATGACGGGTATAGCCCCCAAGCCGGATTTGGTAATATTTTTACAATCCAGCGTGGATCGCTTGATGGAAAATATTGAGCAACGGGGGCGAGACTATGAACGGCATATCACTCGTTCTTACTTGGAAGAACTGAATGAATCGTACAACCATTTTTTCCATCATTACAATAAATCACCCCTTATGGTCATTAATGCTTCAGAGATTGATTTCGTAAATAATCCGGAGCATCTCGAATACATAAACGAACAAATTTTTAATCGGCCCATTAGAAGTAACACCCACGTACATATCGTACCGGATTCGGATGATTAAATTTCTCCTATTTATACTCATATTTTATTTCATGGTGAAGTTCGTGTCCCGGCTGTTCTTGCCAACAACCGGATCACGTCAACGCACCGGGCAATCTCCCTTTACGCATTTTTATCAGTTTTACCAGCAGCAACAGCACCAGAATCAATACCAAAGTAATTCCGATGGTGATCAATATACTCGCTCTTCACAGCAGCAAACTCGCCAAGGTGATCGCTTCGCAGGTGTAGAGGAAGCGGAATTTGAGGTTATTGATGAAGAAGAGGAGTCTACATCCCACTCCTAATACAGCGGATATTGCGCCTATCTCCACAATCGCATAGTTTCTAATTCCAATCTCTAGTTTATCTTTCCGGTATGAGCGAGGATTTAGAACAACTGTGTAAAGACTACTTAGCTGATAACCTTCCTGCCCGGCGACGCAAGCAGGTAGAGCAACGCATAGCCAATGGTGATCCGGAGATCATTAGCACCATAAATCGCCTTCGCTCTTTTCAACATCCCCAACAAGGTTCGCAACAGCACCCGCATATTATAGATGACGACCCTAGCTTATTGGGTGCTTATATGAACCAAGAAGATGAGCAGGATACTCCTAGTTATTCATCGCCCCAACAATCATCCCAACCGGAAGAACCTGAGCAACGTCCCGTCAACCCATTTTCGCGGGGAAGAAATGACTTCTCGAAATCACGAAATCGCTTGTTACAAATTTCCGGCGGAGTGATTATTGTTCTACTCTTGCTGTTGGTATACTATCAATGGGAAAACGTACGCCTGGATCGTAGAACAAATGTTCAGGATGAGCAGCTCTCCAAATTAAACCACCAACTAGAGCGGTTAGAACGTCAAGATCGTCGAGCTAGTCGCCAGTTTGAAATTCTAAAAACCATTATTCGCAGCGAGCTCTATGAATATATCTCCCTGAGCAGCGAACACCCCAACTGGAGTCAAGCAATAATGGTTTGGGATCGTAGTACTTTGCGCACCGGCTGGTTGATTGATGAGGCAGAACTTCCCGCTCAATCGGCCTTTTATGTATGGGCAGCCGACAAAGATAACCAGTGGAAATACGCCGGATCTATCGATCGTATTGACACCGATAGTTTATATACCGCATGGAATAATACCGCGTTCAATCAAGCACGGCGTCTGGAAATTCGATTGGATAGCTTGCATTCCACCCCCTCAGGTCTTAATCACAGCCACGGTCAGTTAATTACTCGTATCCAAATGCCCCGATAGTCAGAGTTTTTCCGCTTGGGGAAAAAATTGCCGTTACAGGCCTCCCCTTTTTGCTATCCCTGAGTGGCTGAAAGGCCGATTCCCAACATGGCATATCATTTGAACAGCTAAGCGTGCACATTAGCTTATTCACCATGATCTGCAACTATGATTGATCGACTTCAATATTCCATGCGCGCCCTGCAGATGCTATCGCGGACGCAGGAAGTGGTGTCCAATAATCTGGCTAACCTGAACACAGCCGGATTTAAAAAGGACAAACTGTTTTTCCATTCCCTGCAAAACAAACTCAATGGTGAGCAGATTAAAGATCCCGTTGCTCAGCAAACCTTAAATATGCAAGCCGGGGAGTTTAAGCAGACTGGAAATCCCTTTGATTTTGCGATCGAAGGCAATGGCTTTTTTCAGGTCGAACACCAAGGTCAAATGATGATGACCCGCAATGGACGGTTCCACCTGGATAGCGAAGGATATCTGCGTGATTCTAATGATGCATTTGTGCAAGGCGCCAATGGTCGAATTTACATTCCTCAGTTTTATGAATACAACGCCCGTAATGAAGAGGTAACCGTTGAAGTAGCCAAGGATGGCACTATTAGACTCAACGATGAAGCTGTTGATCAAATAAAGATGGTGCGAGTAGACAACATTCAGAATTTAGAACGCCAGACTAACTCCTATTTATCTGTAACCAATGGTGCCGAGCCTCAAGTGGATAGCCAAAGCACCGTATCTCAAGGATTTTATGAAACCGGAAATATCAATCCGCTGGAGGAAATGACCAATATGGTAACCACCATGCGCTTATTCGAGTCGCAACAGCGAGTAATGACCAGCACGGATGATCTGCTGAAAAAAGCGACGCAATCACTAGGACGAATTTAAAAACAATACCAATAGATATAAGGAGTCTCTATGTTTCGAGCACTCAGAACAGCCGCCCTGGGTATGGGCGCCCAACAGATGTCGGTAGATAACATTGCCAACAACTTGGCTAACGTAAATACTACCGGTTTTAAGCGCAGTACCATTGCCTTTCAGGATCTGTTTTATCAAACCATTGCGGCATCCAAACGTGGAGCCGCGGCTAATACCACCGGTAATGACAGCGCGGATCTGCAAATCGGTCATGGGGCACGTCCGGTGTCTACGGTGAGAAATTTCATGCAGGGTTCCATCAAAGAAACCGGCAATCCCTTAGATATGGCATTGAACGGGCGTGGGTTTTTCCAAGTTATGAAACCGGATGGGAACATGGCCTACACTCGTGACGGAAATTTTTCCATGAATTCCGAAGGCATGTTGGTAAACAGTTCGGGATTACCGCTGGCCAGTCAAATTGAAATTCCCCCCGACGCACTAAGCGTTCAAATCACCCAAGATGGAGTGGTATCTGCTCGCCTACAAGGGGAAAGCAGTCCCATAGATTTGGGACAAATAGAATTGGCCAAATTTGTGAATCCGTCCGGATTGCGCGCTACCGGTGATAACCTGTTTGAAGCTACCGAGACTTCTGGCGAACCTTTTTTAGGACTACCAGGAAATGAAGGGTTCGGCTCCATCCAACAAGGCTTCTTAGAACAAGCCAATGTGGATATTGTCAATGAAATGGTCAATCTGATCTCTGCACAACGCGCCTACGAAACCAATTCCAAAATGGTGCAAACCGCAGAAGATATGATGCGAATGACCAACTCAATCAAACGATAATTTTCATTCAACCCTGCTTATTGTTCCGATGCTTAGCAAGCTCACATATCGTTGGGAAGTAGCTACCTTGATTGGCACCATTGTGGCCTCAGTAGCCGCTCCTGCGTTTGTGCAAGCACGAGCCAGTTCGTCCGCGGATAGTTTACTAGAGCAGCGTTTGACTAACATCATAACACAACAACTGCTGAGCGTTTACCCGGAGGAGGAATACAAGTTCGAGATTGAACTAAAACGTATTCCACGGACTGTTCAAGGTCTCGCTCCAGAGCAGATTGTAAAAGCAGAACAAACCAGCCGAGGAGCTCCTCGCGGATATGAAACTTTTCAGCTTTTTCTTGTCGATCAACAAGGAAAAGATATGGGACAAACTCACTTACAGATACATCTGCGCTTGTGGCAAAAGTTACCCGTTCCCCAAAAGCGCATTCTTGCCGGTGAAGATCTCAGTAGCAACCAATTAACCTATAAATGGGTGGAGTTAACTCGTATGACTGGCACCTTTCTCACTGAAATATCCCGTGTTGACGGTCATATTGCCGATCACATGCTCCCCCCCGATCGCCCACTACGCGAAACGGATCTGGCCAAACCCTCTGTAGTTGAAGCCGGTGACATGGTGAACATGCAATTCTCCGATGGTGGACTACAGATCAGCCTGCGCTGTGTAGCACGCCAGGCGGCGGCTAAAGGGGAGGAAATTCGAGTATTCAGCGAACAAACCCGACGCACCTACCAAGTTAAAGTTGTCAACAACAAGCAAGTACAATGGGTAAAAACTCTATAATATCAACTGTCCCCAGCTCTTACTGGTGCACCTCCGCAGCATTTTTTCTGCTGAGTGTTTGGTTAGTCCTTCCTACACAGGTAACTGCACAACAATCTTTGTATGAGGATTACAAAGCCCGCCGCATTGGTGATGTGATTACCATTGTACTGCAAGAAAACATTTCCGGTTCTTCCAATACCGATTATTCCAATCAATCCTCCACTGCAGGCGAAGCCCAAGGCGGCGTTTCCGGCAACCTTACTCCATTCCTGCCATTGTTCGGAGCCAATGCTTCGGTTGATTATCAAACCGATGACCGCAACAAGTCGGCCCAGAGCCAGTTATTACGGGGAACCCTCAGTGCCCGCGTGGAGCAAGTAACGCCTAGTGGCGATCTTCTCATCGTGGGATCCCGCAGCACCCATATCAATGGAGAATTTCACAGTATAGAAGTGAAAGGATACGTCCGACCCGGAGATATTAACGCCGATAATCAAGTTCCTTCTTTTCGTATTGCCAATGCCGAAATTGTATATGAGAAGGAAGGTGGCTTAAAGCAGGAACGAAAACGACCGGGATTCTGGAAACGAGCAGCTTGGGTGGTATTAGGACTCGGATTAACCACCGCAATTGTACTTAAATCGCTATAGGATAGAATGATGAACATGGATACCCACATATTGACGCGAGCTATCCTGGGCAAACTGTTGGTAGGTATAACCTTGATAACCACATTGGTGGGGTTACCTACTTTGGGATTCGCGCAAAGTACCGTTGAGGATCTGGTCAATATTCGCAATGCCCAAGAACGTACACTGATCGGATACGGCTTGGTTACCGGTTTGGACCGAACCGGCGATCGTACCATTCGTAGTCAGGGTGCCGCTTTTACCGTGCAATCAATTTCCAACATGCTGCAAAATTTTGGTATTAATGTAGATCCCGATGAGCTTCGCACTCGAAATGTGGCCGCGGTGATGGTTACGGCCAAATTAGGCCCTTATCATCAACCGGGAAGTTCTGTCGATGTGACCATTTCCTCATTGGGCGACGCGACCAGCTTAGTAGGTGGCGTGCTTCTGCAAACCCCGTTAATTGATCCCAATGATGAAGAAGTTAGAGCTCAAGCACAGGGGCCACTCATTGTTGGTGGAATATCCGCACAAATACCCGGAGCCAGCGTGAAACGTAACCAAACGCTGACTGCACGTATTCCCGGAGGCGGCATGGTTAAAAACAACTACACATTTAGTTTTGACCGATCCAAATCTCTGGATCTGGTGATGAAAACACCCTCGACAACCAATGCCCAGCGCATTGCCAATGCCATCAATGATACTATGGCTTTGGAAATTGCCAATGTGTACAACGCCGGGTTGATACGTGTTTCCTGGCCTCCACAAGTGCGAGACATTGGTCAAATCAATCGGTTTGTGGCTCAAATCATGGAAGCGCCTGTTGAGCTGGATATACCATCCCGCGTGGTTATTAATGAACGTACCGGTACCATTGTGGCCGGCGGAAAAGTAAAAATTGCCGAAGTGCTGGTTAGCCACGGTAACGTCCAGATTGAAACCCGACAAACGCCGTTCGTTTCCCAACCCGCGCCGTTATCGGTACAGGGGGAAACGGTAACCGGCAACATACCATCGGTGAGTGTAGGAGAAGAATCTGCCCAAACGGTGGTACTGGAACCCAACACCAATGTGACCCAGCTGGCCGCCTCATTAAATCAATTGGGATTAACGCCTCGAGATATCATTGCCATTTTTCAGGCCATCGACGCCGCCGGAGCTCTCCAGGCAGAACTGATTATCATGTAATGCTGGCTCATTCAGAATAATCTCTGATTAACAAGCAACTATTATGTCTGACTTTAATATTCAAGCTGCTCAAGTTGCTGCCTCAACGGCACAACGTGAGAAAGCGATTGAGACCAAAGAAGATACCGCCATGGAGTTTGAGCGTATTTTTGCTCAACACCTGGTAAAGGAATTGACTAAAGGATCCTTCATGCCCGACGATAATATAGAGTTCGGGGGAAGTACCTTGAAAATGTACCGTCATCACATTACCGAAACCTTGGCCAATGAATTAGCCGAGCAACGTAAGTTGGGAATGGCCGATATGCTGATGGATCACTGGAATATTAATAAGGCCTCAAATAGTGACTCTTCCCAACTTAATATCTCTAAAGGTATTTCATTAGCCTCAAGCACTTCCAAGAAATAGGTCGTCTTATGAAATTAGACAACGAACAAACGTTAAAACAAGCGCTTCGTGATTTGATCGACGCATTCACGGATATCCGTGCTCTCTTGGAGAAACAAACGGAAGCCGTGATCAATCATGACTTGGATAAAGTTAACGCATTGGCCGAACAGCAGTTAACCGTTAACAGCAAACTGGAAGAGCGCGAAAAAGAGTTTAAGCAGCAACTAGAGCAATCGTTTGCTGATCAAGCAGAAAATGACCCCACGATTAGCCTTACCGCATTACTCACCCTTCTTGATGAAGAGGGTTTGAAAACGGAATTGCGGTCTCTGCGCAAACAGCTGGTCACCCAGGTAACCGAAGCCCAACAACAGCAAAAGCAATTGAATGACCTACTGACTTTTGCCCAGCAAAATGTTAATGAGACATTGAAGTCGGTCTACGCTTTGGGAAATCAGCAGTCTGTCCACTACGATCGGGCCGGCCAAACTTCCCATTCCGATCGATCGATGATCAACCAGACGGGTTAATTCATATTTTGAAATTTATTCCAACTTATCATGCGTGAGATTTTTCAGATAGCCAAACGTGGACTCTTCGCCAACCAAAAGGGATTGGATGTCACTGGTCAAAATGTGGCCAACGCCAATACCGAAGGCTACAGTCGACAACGTGTTAACCTAAGTCCAGAAGCTTTTCGCAAAGGCAACCTGCAAGTTGGGCTGGGCGTAGAAATTGAAGATATCGAACGGCTGCGTAGCGATCAGCTGGATCGTCAAATTCGATCCAAGGAAAGCGAAATAGGCTATTTGGATCAGCGCAAACAGATTTTAGCCCAGTTGGAAAATATTTTTGCCACAGATACCGATGGTGATCTGGATATAAAAGTGAATGAGTTATTCGATTCATTTTCCCGATTGACCTCCAACCCGGAAGACGAATCGCTGCGCTCCAACGTAATTCGATCCTCCCAAAATTTGGCGGAGACCTTTAACCGCCTAGATCGCAATCTCAATCAGGTTAAAGAACGTATCGGTGATACCACCGAAACACTGGTTACCAAAGTTAATCAACTGCTTAAAGAAATTGCATCTCTGGACCGGGATATTACCTCCGGTGAGGGGGAAGGCCAAAGTTCCAATAATAAAGCACTGGATCTACGCACTCGAAAACTTAACGAACTCTCTGAGTTGGTAGACACCAGCATTACCATTGATGAAAATAAAAGTGCTACTGTAAGTGTAGGTGGGCTGGTGCTGGTTCAAAACGGACAAGCCCGAACACTCGAAGCCGAAATCAACCCCTCATTAGACATCAACCGCATTCGCATTGAGGGGAGCAAAGTCCTGAACAATATTGGTGGGCGCTTGGGAGCCACCATCGAGTCGTTCACCGAGGATGTGGGTGCCTATTCCGATCGATTGGACAACTTGGCGAAAACCATTGTTGAAGAGGTCAATAATATTCACAGTTCTGGTTACACACTTAACAACACTACGGGTTTAGATCTGTTCGATGCGGGAAACACAACAGCCGAGTCCATTTCTGTGAATTCGCAAGTCAGCTCCGATCCGGACAATGTAGCGGCTAGTAGCCAGCCCAATGAACCCGGCAATGCTGAAAAAGCCCTGGCTTTAGCTGATCTCAGAAATGACGATACGGTATTTAGCGGTCAGACATTTTCCGAATTTGCTGTAAATATGTCGACATCCATCGGATCTGAGTTGAATGCGGCGGCCAGTCAACTGGAAACTACCTCTTCGGCTCAAACACTATTGGAAAATCAGCAAGAATCTGTGGCCGGTGTAAATATCGATGAAGAATTGACAAACCTAATTCAATACCAAAATGCCTATCAGGCATCAGCTCGGGTACTGAGTACCGCGCGCCAGATGTTTGACTCGTTACTTACCATCGCCTAACCACCACGTTAAGGCTTGTGATTAGCTACTATGAGAATTACCAACAACGTCATATTTAATACGCTCCTCGAAAATATTAATAAAAACCGTCAGGGTTTATTCGAAGAGCAACAGAAATCCTCCTCCGGTAAACGGGTGGATCAACCCTCCGATGATCCTTTTGCCTTTGCCAACAGCAAAAGTGTGAAAGCGATTAATGAACGGCTGTCCA
This sequence comes from Bacteroidota bacterium, assembly GCA_051747265.1. Classification (GTDB taxonomy): domain Bacteria; phylum Bacteroidota; class Rhodothermia; order Balneolales; family Balneolaceae; genus JBNJFY01. Next base: position 98,107 of record JBNJFY010000002.1, read on the forward strand.
GCTACCAAGCCAATATTGAAGATGGCCGTGAGCAATTGAATGTAGCTCAAGGCACCATTAATCAGATGTTGGATAAGTTACAGGATGTTAAGCAGATCGCCATTCGAGGAGCCAATGAATCTACGTTAAGCAATGAAGAAATGAATATCTTGGCCGACCAGGTACAATCGGCCAAGGAAACCCTGGTCAACCTAGCTAATATCACCCATAACGGGCGATACCTATTTGGGGGAACGGCAACCCAAAACAAACCTTTCCAGCTCTCCGGTGGCAGCGTAACCTACAATGGCAATTCAAATGCCTTGCAGATTGCGGTTAATGATCAAACCCGGTTTGACTCCAGTATCACCGGCGATCGCTTTATGGGTATGTTCAACGCTCTGGATAGTTTGGAAACAAGTTTTCGCAATAATGATACCGATGCGGTACGTGGGGATTTGGATGCCTTAGAAGACGGCATCACCGAAGTGGGAAGTGCCGGTGCCGATTTGGGAACCATCAGTAATCGGCTGGATTTTCTATTTGAGCAGTACGAAAGCAGCAAAATCACCAATGACAAACAGATTAGTCGATTGGTAGATGCTGATATGGCTGAAGTACTCTCTAACATTCAAAAATACGAAGTTTCTTATCGAGCAGCATTAAATGCCAGTTCCCGAATATTGCAAAATTCGCTGGTCAACCTACTTTAGCGTACCAATATATTGATGGTTCCAATTATACCGTATCCTGCTTACCTTTGACTAACTGAAATTACAATTTTGAATGGGATCACCTCCAGTACATGGAATTTGAAGAACTACTAGAAGAAGCCACCAAACTTATTGAGAAAAAAGAGTTTGACGAGTCATTAAAAATCGCGAAAAAACTCCAAAAGAAAGATCCGGAATCCGCTGATGGATTTCATTTGGAAGCCATTGCCAAACAACACCAGCAGGAGTGGGAAGATAGCATCTATGCCTTAGATAAAGCTATTGACAAATCACCGTATGATGCGGGGCTATTTAACCTTCGTGGCTTTGCTGAAATGAGTATGAGCCGTTATGCCAAGGCGGAGAAAGACTTCGATAAGGCCATTGAACTAGAAGACTTTGAGCCTGCTCATCGCAATCTCATACTGCTTAAAATTCTTCAGGATAAAGGAAACGAAGCGATCAATTATCTATTGGAGCGCATCAAAGCCAACCCCAAAGATGTAGAGAACTGGATTCTGATGGGGGACCTGATGATGCGTGGCGGACATGAAGAAAAAGCCAAAACGTATTATGCCCAGGCTCAGAAAATGGATCCGGATAACGAATATCTGAAGAAGCAACTGAGCTCGTAAACCGAAATTCAAGGGTGAGTTCATACGATAACTCACCCTTTCCAGAAATTGACAGTCTCCTCTACCATGCACAAACTTCCCATCTCGCTCTGCATGATTGTTAAAAACGAGGAGAAACACTTAGGTGCTTGTCTGGATAGTGTCCGCGATATGGTCAATGAGATGATTATTGTGGATACGGGAAGTACGGATCGTACTATTGAGATTGCAAAAGATAAAGGTGCCCATGTATATCACTTTGAATGGATTAATGATTTCGCGGCAGCTCGAAATTATGCATTAGAGCAAGCTACTAATCCTTGGATCCTGCAGCTAGACGCGGATGAAGAACTGATTGAAAGCACTTCTAACTGGTTTTATGATACATACCCTTGGGCGGGACACAGAGGGTTTTTAATGACGATTAATAACCTGGCCCATGAGGATTTTGACGAAGTATTTATGTCTCATCAGCTAATTCGATTCTTTCGTAATGACCCTACCATTCGCTACGAGAATCGAATTCATGAGAATATCAATTTACCTTCAAATTCCACCTATGTGGGTAGTGCTGAAGCTAGTATTGTTCATAAGGGGTATGGGGATGAATCCGCTAAGGACAAACGGAAAAACCGAAATCGCCAACTGTTATTACAAGATCTCGAGGAAGATCCTGACAACCCCATTAAAATTGCCTATTTGGCGCAGCATTATGGCTCAACCGGGGAAATTGAAAAGGCTTATGAGTATGCCAAAAAAGCTTTGAAAGAAGATTTGGATGTCTATCCGTTGCGCCCTGTTTGCTTGCGGTTTCTTTTATATTACAATGTTCAGCAAATGGATAAGGCCAAATTCGAGCAAGACGCCGCTGACATTTCTGCCCATGATTTTCCTGAGCTCCTATTTTATCGGGGTGTGTTCGCTCAACGAAAAGAGAATTGGGAAGAAGCCTATCAATTTTACGAACAATTTTTAGAAAAAGTGTACGCTTTACCTGAAGATAAGCGCTTACATATTGTGTCTAATGATAATTTGCGTAACGCATATTTAAATTTAGCCGCACAAGCGACCCATAATAACCAAAGCCTTCAGGTTATTGAGTATTTACAAAAGGCCGCGGATATTTCTCCGACTTTTTATAAGCTAAAAGCGGATTTAGGTGAGAATTACTTAAAAGTGGGAAATTTTGAGAAAGCCTATCAAACTTTTTCTACCTTTAAATCTCAACTGCAGCAGATGGGGACGGACGAAGAGAAATCTGAATGGTTACCGGTTTGCGAACAGGTTTTAGAAAAGCTTGAGTCTCACATACGTTAATTCCCGATACTTTTTATGAGTTTATCGCTTGATCACTTTACTATTCTTATAGATTGTACCTGGACTCAACCGGATTCTGTCTATCTGGAAAGATTGGAAAATGCGGGTGCGCGTGTTGAACTGATAATCCCTTCCGATCGCGAAGATGAATTTCCTAGTATAACCCATTCCCAACGTTACTATTCGGTTCCCGCTGATCGTTTGGATTCCTATGTTGATATCATTTCGGATACTCAGCGAGAATGGGTGTTATTGCTTCGCGGACAGGAATCCTTTTCTATTGATGAATGGGAAAACACCGACGCGGAAATTACCTCTTCTACCAAATTTATCGAGGCTATCATTCATATTAAGCCCGAAAAATCAAGTCCGGTTCATCATCGGTTTGAAATCAGAGCAATACGCACGGACCTTGCCCGAGATCAGTTATCAAAATTTATTAACGGGAATCTTTACCCTCAGTTTATAGAGGATGATTGGAGCTCAGTAAGTAAAGAGGCCTTTAACATTCGCCGATCTATCCCCATAAGTGCTCAGATTAACTGGCCAGAATTTGAGGACTTTGAATTAGATAACTGGGATTCAACTGATCTTTTATGGATCGGATATTATGCCTTAGAACAGGAGCGTAAAGACTTAGCTGCTTCAATTTTCAAAACGCTTCGCGGGCAATATGTTTTTTCACATCGGGACCAACCGGCTGTAATCAACGGTTTAGCTCAGGTAGCATTCCAGAATCAACAATGGGACCAATGCCGTTCATTACTTGATCAATCGCTGGAATTAAATGAACAGCAACAGCTTCCCCACTTGATTCGCTTTAACTTGGCCAGCAAACAGATGCGTTGGGAAGAAGCCTACCAGCAGCTGTATACCTATTTGCAGGTCCTTGCGGAAGGAAGTCGGGTTAATCATGATGTGGTCATGCCCCTGGACCAGACCCACAAACTGTTAGCGGATACCGCGTATCAGGGCGGTCAACATGAGCGTGCGTTTGTTCATTATCAGGAAGTTTATCGCATACAAAACGAACTGGGTACCGAGCCCTCACCAGAAGTATTGGAACGTCTGCTTCTCTACTCAATTGAACTAGATGAGAAAGAGAAAGCAATTATGTATTTTCAACATCTTTACCATTCAGAGCTGGACAACGAACTGAACGATGAACAGTGGAATGTTATAGATAGACGTATTCAACTATTCGCGGGTAATGAATGGTTTGATTTTGTTGTAGCCCAGTACGAACGCTTATTTGAACATAATAAGAACCGACCGTCAGCACTTCGACGACTGGTAGCAGCTCTGATTAAAAATGAGCAAATTGAACGTGCGCAATCATTGATTCATAAGTATAAAACTGTTATCTCATAGCTTGTTACTTGTATAGGACCGTATCGCGATTATCTGCCTGTGGTCTGGCGGATATTCGGCACAACAATCCCATATATTCACACTAACTTTGAAAAGTACAGTATAGCATGGCGAAAGAAGATCTTTTGTTTCTCGTAGTGGACGATTCCCCTACCATGCGGCGTATAATCAGTAATACCCTGGAACGAATTGGATATAAAAACTCCATTGAAGCTGCCAATGGCAAAGAAGCGCTTCAACAGTTGGAAGGGAATGAAATTCAATTCATTATTACGGATTGGAATATGCCGGTTATGAATGGGTTGGAATTTGTTACGGAAATCCGCAGCGATGATGATTACAAGGAGCTCCCCATTCTCATGATTACAACACGAGGGATGAAAGACGATGTGCTTCAAGCCGTACATGCAGGAGTGAATAACTACATCGTTAAACCCTTTACTCCCGAAACATTAGAAGCCAAAATTGGCAAGTTGCTTTAACCCTGAATTGCTACTTCAGTCAACTTGTAATCCTGGAATTTAGCCAAATCTGTTCGGTATGATAGAAAAAGACGATTACGAAGAAATATTATCCCGTATCAAACATATCAAAAGTCTGTTCGCTTTTGGTGAAGGGATCCTGCCATTCCTGGAAGAACTATTTGTGTTTCTTCGAGAGGTGACTCCCTTATTAAATGATGTCTCTGATTCCATCATGAATACCACCGGACGCATGCCCGATGCGGCCATTGAGTTGGATGCAGCTGTTGAAGAGACCTCTGATGCCACGCATCGAATCATGGAAAGCGTAGAAACCATTTTGAAGGAGTTGGATAAGCTGGAAGAATTAGAAGGCGATGATGCGGAAGTTTCTGAATCTTTGAGCGATATTCGTAATCGAACCGATTCGATCATGAATGCCCTCCAGTTTCATGATATCGTATCACAAAAATTGGTACATGTTCGTCGTGTACTTGGCGAAATCCAGCAAAAGATGTTGCAACTATTCACTCGTGTTTACGATCTGGATATCGACAAGGAAGTTCGCGAGAACATCCTATCCACTATGGGTGTAAATGTAGATGAGTTTGAACGCATCCTCCAATCCAAGATTGAGTTGGACGAACGTCTCACTGGGGATAAGCCGATGACGAAAAAAGAGCAGGAAAAGGAAGCGGAAGAAGAGACCTCACAGAAATTCGACCAAAGCGATATCGATGATCTGTTTGGCTGATTAACTAACTCTACGCTATTTGGTTACAAACCTAAAAGCCTCATCAAATGATGGGGCTTTTTTCTGTTACTGTTACCTATACCAAGAGGGGCAGACTAATCGCGAAGTTCTTCAATAACTTCCATTAGTTTATCAGCCATATCATTGATATCCAGGTTAAAATCCACCGCCCCGCGTCGCAAAGCTTCTCGGGGCATACCGTAAACAACGGATGAGGCTTCATCTTGTGCCAAGGTGGTAGCGCCTGCTTTTTTCAGTTCCAACATTCCATCGGCGCCATCACTCCCCATACCGGTCAGGATAACTCCAATTGCGTTTTTGCCCGCACTACGAGCCACAGATTTAAACAGCACATCCACCGAAGGACGTTGATGATGCACCATGGGCCCATCTTTAATTTGAACATAGTATTCGGCCCCACTCCGTTTTAAAAGCATGTGATAATTTCCCGGAGCGATCAACACTCGTCCCAGCATCACACGATCTCCATCTTCGGCCTCTTTTACTTCCATTCGACAAAGAGAATTCAGACGGTCAGCAAAACTCGTCGTAAATTTAGGCGGCATGTGCTGGCATATAAGCGTTCCCGGACAATCAGCAGGCATATTCAACATGACCTGCTTGATGGCTTCGGTTCCGCCTGTGGAGGCCCCAATAGTGATAATTTTATCCGTTGAGACCCGCGTTTTCTTTGTTTTTGGGGCTTTCTTCTTTGATTGGGAAGGGCTGTCGATCTTATCTCGACTTTTATATCGATAGACTTCCTTTTTTTTGATATTTGCTTGTGAGGCGGCTCGAATTACATTGGCCAGCTGTAGGGACAACTCTCCAACGCTGTACGCTCCACCGGGCTTACACATAACTTCTACGGCGCCTGCATCTAAAGCTTCCAACGCCAGCTCACTTCCCTTTTCAGTCAGCGAGCTCACAATAATCACCGGCTTGGGAAAATACCGCATGATCTTTTTCAAAAACGTGATGCCATCCATGCGTGGCATTTCTACATCCAATGTAATCACGTCCGGATCCAGCCGCACAATTTTATCCCTGGCTACATAGGGATCAATAGCGGTCCCTACCACCTGGATATCCGAATACTTGTTGAGTTCGTCCGTAAGTTTTTTACGAACAATAGCAGAATCATCTACAACAAATACCCGAATCACGATAACTCCTTCTTTTGAGATCTAGATCTGCCCAAATTAATATTCGCTACTATTCACGCTCTACCGGCATAATGCTCATCACATTTCCATCGGCGATGAAGTTCATACACCAAGCCACAGACTCCTGATCCCCCGACTTATCCGTAAATTCCGGGATGGATAGTTTGTACTCGTTATCGGGATCAATTTTGACCAACAAATTTCCACCAATAATATTGGCTGCTTCCTGGGCCATCGATTTCATGTGCTCCTCATCCACGGCATCGGGAGCCAAGCCCATGAAGTTAGAGGCCATTTCTCGCAACAACTCCTTATCCATATCAAAATGCAGCGCCTCATTGGTATGGAAATGGATTCGTACGCTCAGATGTTCATCTGAGACCGTACCCTCGGTTAGTTGCTCGCCCTCATCTCCCATGTCGGGAAAAATGAAGAACATATCGGTCATTATTTGATCAACTACTTCCAGTAAAACATCTTTGTAATTAGTCATTGTAACCCAATACTCTTAAAACGTCGTTTCCGATTTCTTCCGGTTTAAAGGGTTTAGTAATGTAGTCGCTGGCTCCCAGTGATAACGCTTCTTTTACCACCTCATCCCGACCTTCTGTGGAAATCACGATTACCGGTATCGAGCTTAACACTTCATCGCCTTTGAGCTCTTTGATATAGGTAATCCCATCCATCTCAGGCATATTGATATCTGTCAGGATGAGATCAATCCAATTATCGCGAGCTTGCTGTAGGCCTTCCTTACCATTACCCGCTTCATAAATCTCCCCAATATCAATACCCGAAATGCGAACCGTTTTTTTAATCACTTGTCGCATGATTGGGGAATCGTCTACTATTAAGATATTGAACGCCATAACTTTACGTCCTTCGTGTTATCAATCGCCAAATTGAATGTGAATTAACGTTATTTCTACCTATTCACCTGCAGCTAATCGCTGGCATCATAGGTAATTAGCTCATCTTTGTTTACATCTAGCAAAATCTCACCATTGGAAATATTGAGTCGAACCGTACGGTGCACTCGCCCCCCCACGTGTTCGTGCTTAATCAATACGCCCTCTTTCCAAATGATCTTTCTAAGTGCTACATAATTTCGCTTTCCAATATTGAAATAATCTTCGTGGTCGAATACTTGAGCCCCCCCAAAGACACTTAAACTTAGGTTTCTCTGGTTGGCTCCCAGTTTATAACACTTCTTAAACAGGGCCGGCACTCCCGTATCGATATATTTGTAGGGATTAAATGCAATTGAATCTTTGGATAGCTTTTCCAATTTAGAGTCGGGTAACATGGCATGAAGCATTCCCCCAATCTGAGCTTTATGGTCATACAAAACCACAGCCAGACAGGAGCCCAGCGAATAGGTCACCAATAGATCTTCAGGGTTATCGCTAACGATCAGATCAGCGATCCCCACTACTTTACGTTTTGCCACAGCTATACTCATTAATACCTAACTCTCAATATCAAACTAAACATACTTGTAGATTGTGGGCTTCACCATTTTGAAAGGATGTTCAATCATACTCAGGCTCTCGGAATGCCCACTGACAAAATAACCGCCATTATTTAGTTTTTCGGACAGACGCTTAACGACCTTTTGCTTGGTCTCATAATCGAAATAAATCATGACATTCCTACAAAAAATAACATCAAAATTTTCCTCACTTTCCAACTGCTTCAATAAATTGTGGCGTCGGAATTCAACGTATTGCTTCAGAATAGGCTTCACACGTACAAAATCTTCATATTTCCCACGTCCTCGTTGGAAATATTTCTTCTTTAAGTGCTCGGGCAGGGTCTCTATCTCTTCGATATCATAAATACCGCGACTGGCCTTATAGATAGCCTTGGTGGACAAATCAGAGGCAAAAATAGAAAACGTCTTATTCTGTAATTGATTGAAGTGTTCAGCCAGGGTTATGGCCATTGTATAGGGCTCCTCACCCGTTGAACAACCCGCGCTCCAAACTCGAAGATGGCGTTTACCGGAATTTGACTCAAAAATATCGGGAATTATATGGGAGGTCAGGGCATTGAAATGTTCTTCTTCCCGGAAGAAAAATGTATGATTGGTGCAAATCGCATCCACAACATCTACCAACTCTTGTCCGGATGGATCCTTTTCCAAAATATCGAATAACTCCTGGAATCCATTAATCCCTCGCTTGCGCATTAACTTCCCGATTCGGGTCTGCACCAAACAGCGTTTAGCCGGAGTTAGATTGATCCCTGCTTCCTTATAAATGAGTTTTTGAAAATACTCAAACTCCTCATCTGATATTTCGAAATGTCTAAATTCGATAATCCCTTCCTTAATAGAGTAATAATACGACAGACCCTGTTGGACCGTAAATTAATTAGAGCTTGCTATCTTGGGCAGATAAGGGAACTCTAATTAGCCAATTGTAACAGATGATTACTCATCCAGATTTTGCACCAAAGAAAGTTGCTTACTGGTCAAAATCTTATCTATATCTAGTAGGGTAATGACTTTTTTATCTTTTTTGGCTAAACCGAGTATGAAATCGGTATCCAGGTCTACACCAAAAGCTGGGGTATCTTCTAAATCTTCCTGACCGACATTAATCACTTCTGATACCGCATCTACGACGATACCAATAAACTGAACATCATCTTCTTGGTGGACCTCTACGATTATGATGGGCGTGCGGTCATCATCTTCTTTCTTTTCTAAACCAAAACGCTTTCGCAAATCAATAACCGGATGTACTTTTCCCCGCAAATTAATAACACCACGTACGAAGTTAGGAGTCCGCGGTACCTTGGTGACTTGCATCATACCGATGATTTCCTTCACGCTAAGGATATATAAACCGTAATCCTCACCCGCTAACCGAAAAGTGATATATTTCCCCGGTTTGGCTTTGGTCGTCATCTGGCCCGCGGCTTTATCAGCCTCCTCAGTAGATGCCTGCAAGGCTTCTTCCTCGTCATCCTCCGCCGACTCAATCAGTTGGGGATCATTTTCAATTTCGTCTAAAAGCTCCTTCATCTCCGGAGTTATCTCATCTTTTTCTTCTTCACTCATCACACTTAAATCTTGCTACGAATTAATGGCTAGTATTCTGAACCGTGATTATGAATTCAACAGATGATAAATCTTTTATCCACTGCCGCTTTTAAATGACATTTTTGACTTGGGTAATAATGTAGGAACATCAATGATTAATCCCACACTTCCATCAGACATTATTGCACCACCGGCCAAACCTTTGATTTTATTTAACCCCTCACCGAGTGATTTAATGACAATTTCCTGCTTGTCCATCATCTCATCCACTAATAGAGCGGCTTCACGATTGTCGTTTTCGACGACAAATAAAATACCATCGGTTACATCTTGGACGGCATTATCGATGTCGAATATTTTATCCACGCGTAAGAGCGGCACTACTCGGTCGCGTAAAAATACAGTTTCACCCTTACCCGCGATTTTGTTATAACTTCCTTCAGGAGCAACCAAAGATTCTTTAATAGCGGTAGTGGGGATAATATATCGCTCGTCCCCAATGCGTACCACAACCCCATCGATAATTGCCAGGGTTAGTGGCAGACGTAGTGAGAAAGTAGTTCCTTTACCTTTCTTGGTCTTAATTTCAATGCTACCACGTAGGCGTTCTATCACTTTCTGCACCACATCCATACCTACCCCCCGTCCGGATACATCGGTAATATCATCCCGAGTGGAGAAACCTGATGTAAAGATCAAGTTCAGTATCTGAGATTCAGAAAGTTCTTCTTCTTCCGAGATCACTCCTTTGTTGATTGCTCGCTGCCTTATTTTCTCAGCATCGATGCCACGACCGTCATCCGAGACCTCAATGACAACCAAGCCTCCTTTGTAATAGGCATTGAGTGCAATTTTACCGGTTTCGGGTTTGCCTGCCATGCGCCGTTCTTCGGGTGTTTCCAAGCCATGATCGCAGTTATTCCGAATCATATGTACCAGCGGCTCATACAACTCGTCCACCATATTACGGTCGATTTCGGTATCCTCACCATTGATTTCCAAAACGATCTTTTTCCCCGATTTGCGGGACAGATCGCGAACAATGCGGTGCATCTTTTGGAAGGTGTCTTTGATGGGAACCATGCGGAGCGACATGGATAAATCCTGCAGATTGGTGGTGATACGCTTCAGTTGTCCAATATCCTGTTGCAAGCGCTTGTTACCACTGCGCTGTATTTCCTCATTCTGCATGACCATGTTCTGGGTCACTACCAACTCACCCACCAGATCCAACAGCGTATCCATTTTTCCGGTGCTGACCCGAACCGAACTCTCAATATTACCCAGCGCTTTAGACGCATCCGAAGGATCAAAGGAGCGTTGTTGCCCCCCTTTTTCTTTTTTAGATGCTTTAGTTTTAGTGGAGCCGTCTTTGGATTGGCTATCAGTGGATGAACCTGTTTTACGGTCGGAGCCAAAAGATTCGTTATTACGCACAGCCGCAATCATGTCCGCGAAATATTCCAGATCCAGCCCATGCGGAACATACTCCTCTTTCTTCTTGGATTCGGCCAAAGAACCGACCATCACTCGCAAGGCATCAATACCCTCAAATACTGCTTCCGCAATGTCTTCGTTAAACTCCAGCTCCCCTTTACGCGCATCATCAAGCAGGTTTTCATAACTGTGAGCCAACGCATTGACATCACTTAAGTTTAAAAATCCCGCCACACCCTTAAGTGTGTGAAATGGTCGAAATATCGTGTCCACCAAACTCAGATCTTCAGGAGCCGCCTCCAATTCGATCAATCCATTTTCAATCATCTGAAGATTTTCTTCAGATTCTTCAATGAACCCCTGCACCAACTCGGGATCCTCTTTCAAAGTTTGGGTGATTAATTCCGGATCATCACGCTCTTCGAAATAATCATGAACCGAATCATCTAACTCTTCATCCAGATCTTCTTCCACCTGCCGGGCCAATTCTTCCTCATCAGTACGCTCTTGATCGTTATCTTGAGGCTCAGGCTCGGATTCAGTCTTTAACTCATCATCTTTCTCTGTAGGGGCAGCCTCCTCACGCGATACGGTTTGCCCATTTTCTTCCTCCTTCTGGGTCTCTTCCATAACGATATGACCATTGGTATCAGACGAGTCCATAGTCACATCTTCCGTATCTGTTTGCTCGCTCTTTTCTTTCAGCTGTTGATCGCTTACCTGCTCCTTCTCCTGAACCGCAATTTGCAGTTGTTCTACAGCGGAGTTCAACTGCTCAATGCCAACATCCGCACTTTCGTATTCATCCAGGATGAGGCGTTCGGTAATGTTTCCAACCTGTTCAACGTACTCCTGAATCGCCTCCCCTTCGATTTCATTGACATATTTAAGAATTTCTCCCAATGCTTGAATATCATCAGGCTCCAGCATGACAACCATGCTAGCAATCTTATTAATTAAATCGGCACTATCCCTGCTAATCGTCTGCATAACTTATTCCGACTCGCTTCGTTGCTCCATTTTCTTCAGCTTGTTTCGAATGGTACGATCAGAAACTCCTAATAATTTTGAGGCTTCTTTTTGATTTCCATTCGTTTTATTCAAGGCAAGCTGTATCATTTTCAATTCCATCTCCTCGATGGTCAACAACGGCAGCTCACTAATTAATTCCTTACGAATTTCTTCGTCTATATTAGTAAATAACAAATTCTTTACATGTTCAATGGTGATCACCTCATCATCGGCAGACATCAACACACCACGCTGAATCAGGTTGGAGAGTTCTCTTACATTCCCCTTCCAATCCTGGCGCATCAGATAGTCCATCAAATCCTTGGAGATCTCTTTTTCCGACATCCCATTCTCAGCCGTGTATTTATCAACAAAATACTCGGCAAGCAGAGGGATATCATCTTTTCTTTCCCGAAGCGGCGGAATCGAAATCGGGAAGACATTTAATCGATAATAGAGATCTTCTCTAAACTCTCCATCCTTGATGGCCTGTCCGATGTTGCGATTGGATGTGGCAATTACACGCACATCCACAGTTTGCGTTTTTTGACTTCCCACCCTCGAAAACTCACGTTCCTGCAACACCCGCAACAACTTGGCCTGAATGGCAATGTCAATCTCTGTAATTTCATCGAGCAACAGTGTTCCCGTATCCGCCTCCTCGAAAGCACCTTTTTTATCGGAAATCGCTCCCGTAAACGCCCCTTTCACATGACCAAACAACGTGCTTTCCACCAGATCACGCGGCAGGTTTGCGCAATTAATCTTTACATAAGGTTTATCAGCGCGCGGGCTGTTGTAATGAATGAGAGAAGCGAATACCTCTTTTCCGGTTCCACTTTCACCCTGAATTAGGACCGGAGCATTGTTTTGCGCAATTTGTGGAAGGGCATCTACCAACTGCTGGATTTTCGAATCCTCTCCAACCAGTTTCACCTCGTAACGCCCACCTCGTGTTGCGGCAGCAGCGGCTTTCTTATGTTTTCCGTTTTGATCCGGTTCCGCCGACTTAGGTCCAGCTACAACATCAGCGCCGTGCGTAGTAGATCCTTTTTCGTCTCGGAATTTAAAAAAACCATTTACCCGGGCTAAAATTTCCGCTCCGCTAAACGGTTTGGTAATGTAATCGTAAGCTCCTTTTTGGACTGTTCGAACGGCGTGATTAATACTTCCAAAGCCCGTAATCAGGATAACTCCGACCTCTTCGTGATGTTCTTTTACATGCGTAAGCACTTCATCTCCGGTCATTTCCGGCATCTTAACATCGGATATTACCAAGTCGTACTCATCCTCCCCCAGTGCTTTTAACGCATCTTTAGGGGATTCAAATGTCTGAACATCATAGCCGTGTTTAGAGAGATGCTTATCCAAATAATCGCGCATCAACTCTTCATCATCGAGTACAAGGATCGTACCTTTCAAAGCAGAAACTCCTCTTTTTTATTTCACTTCAAGGTTCAATGTAAGTGATGAGGAGCTTTAATTCTACGGTTAGCTGGATTATTCCTCTATAATTGTTTTAAATCGTCCATAAGCCGCTCGGTAATGGAACTCAATACCTGATCATTTTCGGTAAGCTTTTGGATCAGATCCCCGTCCAATTCTGGCAACTGTTCGCGCGGCTGCTGGCTAGCTTGCATAGCGCTTTCCAGATAAGTCATTTTCGCAGACACCGCATCACTTATTTTATTGTGAACTTCTGCGGTATCGTAACCGCCGTCTCTAATTTTTTGCTTAACCTCGCGAAGTTTAGCGCCATTGTCATTGTTGAGTTGGTCAAGTACCTGTTTGGCGTAGGCTATATCCCCTTTAAACTCCTGGCGACTTAACTCCAAATTATCATCAACACCGGGCGATTGAGCTGATTTTGTGGTTTCTCCAGACGATGGGGTTTTACCACTCTGGTTTGTTTTGTCGACCCGTTTATTTCGATCGACGATGGAATCTTTATTAAATATGGATCGAATATTCATATCAGCCCTCAAGTTTTGAGGTGATAAACATTGAATTATCTACGCTGCCATGCTTTTGATCATTGTATTTTCCACTGGCATCCAGCTCTTTTTTATTGGTACGAACCTGCTTTTCCATCTGCACCATATATCGACTAATTGATTTCTGCATTACTGCATCTCGCTTCATCAATTGGTCATAATGTTCTTGAATCGCAGGTCCACCCGTAAGTTGATCATGCTCAGACTCATCAATTTGTTGGAGTTGTTGCGCTTTGGATTCAAATTGATCCAACAGCTTGCTCCTGCTATCCAATTGTTGTTGAGCTTTTTGAAGCTGATCATTAGAAACTTCTTGCTCTTGCTCAGCATTCGTCAACGCAGTTATTACGTCTTCAGTTTTAGACTGAAGTTGTTGCAATATGGTGATGATATCCTTTTCTAAAGGATGCATAGATTAATAACTACGTTCTGAGCTTGATCGTACCTCAAACCAGTAATTTATATAAATTTAGGCAGATCTTTAAGCAGTTCCGCCGATACTTTGTTCAAGTTGGCAACCAGCTCCAAAAACTCCTTGGGAGGAATTTGGCGCTCTACCTCATTTGTTTCCTTGTTTACAATTTGGATCACCATTCGTCCGGTGGATTTATCCTTTTCGAACTGAATGGACTTATTGCCAAATTCACTCAAAAATTTTTCAATCGAAATTTCAGCTTCTTCGAGCTCCTTTTTAATGGGACTGGGACCAATTAACGAACTGGTATCTACGGCCAATACAGACGTAGAATCCGTTTGCAATTCGGTTCGAGCCTCCGAAAATTGCTTCGGTCCAGATGTTGACTGAGCACCGGGTTTCTTAATCGTCAGGTCTTCTCCCTTGATCAAGCTTTCTACCTTACTTGCTTCAACTCCTTGTATCATAATTCGCTAATTTAGTTATTGTCATCCCCCCGAGCTACCTAGTAGCTGCGAATAGTATTGCGAAGTACCACTGCCAATGGCTTGTAAAGACTGCATTTGATTTTGAGCCTGAGTGGAAATCTGCTGCAATTGCGTAAACTGTTCACGATACTGTTCACGCTGCCGTTCCAAAAATTGCTCTTCTCGCTGAATCTGATTATCCAGATTATCAATTTTACTATCAATGGAACTCTCCAGTGAGCTAATAACCGATTTGCTGCCCACAAAACCATCAATTATTCCATTTAGCCCTTCGGCAAATCCACCAGTTGCGCTAAACAAGTTTTGCACTTCAGTAGATTGAGTGGTCAAGGCATTATCAAGTTGTTCTTCATTACGAATCTCCAACTTGCCTTGCTGGTTAAAACCAAGACCCAATTCATAAATGGTATCCAAATCGGTACTAGCCGCACTAGTAACCGATTCGCTGAGTTTATTCTGCAATTGGAAAATCAAATCCCTAAAAATGCGATCTCTTTGCAGAGGCCCCCGATCACCTGTTTCGGAATTCAAGAAAGAGTTTTTGCGAATTTCACTAACCACCGCGTTATAGGTATCAATAAATCCTTGTACTGCTTCCTTACCACCTTGGGTATCGGTATCCACAGTCAGCGTTTGTGTGGATCCAGATTCATTTTTTAAGTCGAGGGTTAATCCTTGAATCGCGTTGCTAATTGAATTACTACCTCGTTCGTAATCCAAGCCATCAATAGTAAACTTTGAATTCAGCTCAGAGGTAGAATATATCCGCCCTCCTTGGCTGGTATCCCCCACAATGGTGGTATTATCTTGTCCTCGATTGGCCCCACCGGCATAGGTAAGGCCTAGTGCCTCCGCTATATTAGTTTTAGTAGGATTACCTGGCACATCATTCTCGAACTCAATCATATTATCCAGGCCCGAGGTTTTACTGCGAACGGATAGTCGAACCGTATTGTCCGTCTGCTTAACTACCGAAGCAGTCATAAATTCACGCGCGGCACTATTGTTAATGGCCTCAGCCACCTTGTTAATAACAGATTCATAGGTGTCGCCATTGGTAATGCCCGAAACGGTAATTTCATCATTGGCATCGCCGGTTCCATCCCCGTCAATATCTACATACTCTCCGCCAACTTTAATACGAAATGAACGGGCATTACCCCCAAGATTGGAGATTTGATCCGAGGTACTAAATTCCTGGGATACCTTAACATCGTTTTTTGCGATCTGCCCAACATCGATAGAGTACGTTCCACCCGCACTCACCTTCCCCGTTACCGAAGCGGTAAAAATACTGTCATCGGAAGAGCTCGCAGAAAACGGTTGAAACTGACTCGCACCAGGTTCCAAATAGCTGTCTAACGTATTTTTAAGCGAAGACAATTTGGAGCCGACCTTACTGACCGCTTGCTTTCGCTCGGTCTGTTCGGACTTCTTGTTCTCCAGTCTTACTTTGGGCTGGCTATCTAACTTAATTAGCCGATCGATAAGCTGCCCATAGGGATCGGTTAGACTAAATAGAGAGTTGGAAGAAAAGGCCATAGTACTATCCCTTTATGTTCAGGGAACCTTGTTGAGGCTTAGAATTATTTACCACTGCTTCATTCCAAGTTTCCCGAATTCCATCAATTAAATCGATTACTTCTTCGTAATTCTGTTTACGAATTTGGCGTTGGCAATATTCGTAGATACCGAAGAGATCGCCCGAAAGGTCGTAATCGAAATTCAGAGAACGAATAAGCGTGGATAAAATATCCATTGCCCGCTCCTGCTCTTGTTTATGGCAGGCTTGAATTAATAGATCGTAGAGGATACTAATTAATTCAGTTGGCGAGGCATTTTTTACCGCTTGAGCTTGGTAAGTGTTCGCTGCTGACTTCATAGAATTGAGTGTTAAATTATGGATTAGACCTAAGCACGTAAAGGGAGCACTATTTCAGCGCTCCCTTTAGGCTTAGACTTGTCATAAGTCAGTTAGATAATCAGCAAGAACTACGCCTGCTTTAATCTACCCTCGAAATTACTGTTGGACGAATCCAAGTACAGCCTGAGGAGCAGCATTGGCCTGAGCCAGTGCAGAAATAGCAGTCTGCTGAAGAATCTGAAGTTTAACCGCAGAACTTTGCTCTTTCGCGAAGTCGGCATCTTCAATTCGGCTACGAGCAGCACTGTTACTGTTGATAGCCTGAGTCAAGTTTTCCTCGCGGATACTCAACTTGGTTTGATCGATACCTAATCCGTTGACAGCCTTAGCTACCTGAGTAATCGCATTATCGACAGCATCTAAGGAAGTATTTGCATTAGTCGCTGTATCAACAGTTATATCAGAATTTTGAATATTCAACCCGGTAGCATCAAATCCATTTGATGAATCAGTCTCGATTTGAACCCTGATAGTATCAGAAGACGTTTCACCTACCTGGAAAGTAGCATCGTAGTTACCATCCAATAATTTCGTACCCTGATACAATGTCTGAGAGACCAAATCATCGATCTCACCGCGCAGAGCAGTAATTTGATCCTGGATGAACGAACGCTCGTCATCCCCGTACGTATCATTAGCAGCCTGCGTTACTTTGGTTTTAACTTCATTCAGAATGTCTAGGATGTTGTTGAAGCTAGACTCAGCGATATCCAATACAGACTTAGCGTCACCAGTATTTTTCAGTGCTTGTTCCAAACCGGCAATACGAGAGCTCAGTTTAGCAGCAATTGAGAAACCAGCCGCATCATCCTCAGCCTTATTAATGCGCTTACCCGTTGACAGTCGCAACTGGGTTTCAGCCAGATTTTTATTGATTTTGTTCAGAGAAAACTGCGCGTCTAACGACTGCAGATTTGTATTAATTCGATTTAAATCTCCAAAAGCCATAACAATTTACCTGTGTTTTGTGGATAATTTCCCGTCAACTGTGAGTACTTATCGTGCCCGAACAATCGATCTTTAAATATTTTTTTGATTTTTTTTGCCCCCCTCTAATTTTTCGCCCAAAATGTCCTCCAATTGGTCCCAAACCATATTTTCAGGCTGATATTTTTTTCCCAGATCAATATAATATTTCGCCTTGATGGGTTCGTCCAAGTCTATATGCAGCGTCGCGGCCAGCTGAATCAAGTCAGGTTGATTTTCATTCCGGACCAACATTTGAGATGCTATGTTAGCCGATCGGCGTTGGTGGTCACTCTTTATTAGCATATCCAACAGATTTTGGGCCGTCTGTTTATTATCAGGATCCGCTTCGTAAGCATCTTGAGCCAATGCGATTGCCCTCTTCCTCTTATCTGATTGCCAATACAATACACTTAGATTATGCATTGCCGGGCTATAATCCGGAAATTGTTGGATACAATCCTCTAATTTCTGAATAGCTAGGTTCTGATTGCCTTTTTGCATGTATACTAAAGATCGCAGGTACAGTAACTCTGCCCGGCTTTCATACTTCGTTTCCAGTTGATCCAACGCCTGCTCGGCTTTTTCCCAGTTTTCTTGCTGCAGGTGCTGGGTTATTTCCGAGATATCATTTTGCCATTTCTGAATGTTGGACATAGGTATTACTTAATAATGGATGATGAAGTGCTGATTTTCTCAAGGATTCTATACGCGAGCCATATTTCTCACGGATCATTTCGCCCTCTTGTCGACTTAAATTCAAGTTTTTGTGTTCCAAGCTATCATCTCTATGTAAGTATATCCCCAAGTATTCATTCAAATGGTGCATAGTCACACGAGCAGAAATTCGAATCCAAAATTCATAATCACCTGCTGTTTTGAAAGAGGGGTCAAAATGACCAAACTCATCATGGATATCTCGGCGCCACATTGGTTGTGGACCTGGCAAACATTGATCTATCAATATATCCTGGCTATAACTATTGATTTGCTTACTATGTCCTTGGACATTACTACTGAATACTAAGTTGGGTTTTCGTGTAGATATATAATTACCATATACCAAGCCAATCGTTACATGTTGAGATAAGAAATTTGACATTCTTTCCAGAGCATCAACACGATGCCGATCATCGGTATTCGCATTAGTAACGAATGGGGCTCGTGCTATAGCCAGTGCCCTGTTCCAAGCTTTGTATAGAGATTCGCGCTGGTTTGTTCGTCTGTATACAATATTTTTATATCGTTCCTGATATTGTTGCACTATGTCTTTTTCATTGCCTGGAGATGCCGAATCTATAACAATAATCTCAAGTCGAGGAGCTATAGTTTGTGACAACAAATCACGCAGGCAGCTCTCTATATACGATTCTGCATCGTAGGTAGATACCAATACCGAAACTAGTGGATTCTCTGGATAGGACAATTTATCAAATGGCAACTTTACTCGTGTATTGGATTCAACTTCTCCCCCCATTTCTTTACGAAGACACTTATCCCATAATTTATCAACGTTTAGTTGATGTTTAGAACTAAGATATTGGCCACGCAATTCTCGTAGTTTCAGCATACAAGATTTAAAATCTCCCTTGCCCAACAACGCTCTACAACTTTCAACAGCCAGCATGTGATCATCATCAACTACAGAGCAGGCTTGCTCGATTTGATTTTCCACTTCCTCAAAGTATTCATATTGTTGTAGCTGACGTATTACTGTAATATGATTATGAGGAGTATCTCTTTTTTCCTTTATCAGTCGTTGCATCAGACTGAGGGCTCTTCTTTTGTTGTCTCTCAATGACGAAATTTTCACCAAAAAACTAATAACAACATGAGCGTTCCAACCTGTCTCTAGTATGCTAATCAGGTGATCCTCGGCACGTTGCAACTTATTTTGCTTCATAAGTGCGATGGCTTGATTAAAATCCAGGTAGGACAAATATCTTCTACCAAGTATATCCTGAAATAGCCCCCATCGTTTTTGAAAAACTTGCTGATCCCCAGCACCATTATCGAGTTCAGATTTTACATCATCCAGATATATCTGGTTAAAGGAATAAACTACATCCTCAATATTAATATCTTCAGAACCCCGAATGGATGATAAAAGGGTTTCAATTACATTACCGTGCAACCAATATTTCTTGGGAGGATGTTGGGCATTATTAAGAACTTGGATCGCAATTTCTTTTTTTCCTTTTGCGGATAATATCGTTGCAAAAATAAGACTGCTTAACCAGTGTTTCGGGGAGAAAACAAGCGCTTGCTCAACCATTAAAGCCAGCTTTTTATTGATATAGTGATAATTATTAGCCCCTACTTTCCTAACTCCCAATATAGCCGTCAAAGAATATAAATCAGCAATTAGCTTGGAAGGCATATTTTTAACTTCTTCATTTATTCCCCATAGCCTGAGTAATTGGGTTGGAGATTTATACTGGTTATAAATACTATAACTTTCCTTTTCCTTAGTTTTAATATCCGTACCATGCTCTATCCCCTCATTATTTTTTAGATATACGCCTTCTGCAATATCCAAATGCTTAGCTTGAAAACCCTGCTCTGCAAATTTGAACATTAATTTTCTATCTCCGAACACTTCCAATTTAGTATCATAACCTCCAAGCACCTCGACTGTCTTCTTTCGCATTAAAGCAGCATGCGAAGTTACTTGATAGTAGAAGAGCAATGGTGGGAAAAAGTGATCATAGGTAAACTCCTTACTACCTCTACTGGTAGGATAGGGTTTATATTCCTGTTCCTGAATAATCCAATTACCATAAACTGCATCATAATCAGAATGATTATCCAAATAGTCGGACATTATGCTCAAAGAAGGCTCTATAAATAAGTCATCCGTGTTCGCATTGATAATATATTCCCCCTGAGCACACTCAATCCCTCGATTCCAAGCCTGGTACACACTTTCTCGTTGGGGGGTGCGAATGTAGGAGATATTGCGAAAGGACTGCTGAAAGCGCTCCACAATTTCGCGTTCGTTCTCCGGGGAATTGCTATCTATGATAATGATTTCTAGTTCTCCCCGAATATAAATGGGCATTTTTAGCAGATTGCGTAATCGAGACGCAATAAACCGCTCTGCCTTATAGGTGCTTACTATAGCACTTACTTTAATACCCATGTCACCTAACCGACTCTACTCATTTTTTATTTTTCTTATCATAACAGACAAACTTCAATTATCAAACTTGTAAATAGCTATTTTTGGCCCAACTACTACATTGAACAGCACTTCAAGACCATATTCCCATTTACCATGAACAACTTAAATAATTCAATTGGAGCATTCGCCTTGTGGATCTTTCACTTATGCTCCTATATAATTTTGAAGGGAACAATGTTCGGGTTCAATCATTCTGGCAATAGAAGCTGGAGCAGGTAAATGAAATAAAAGGAGAGAGCAATAACTCAAAGTACTATGCTGAAACCTCCCATCGCTTTTTCAAAGCTGGTCTTATAGAAAACCTGGCCAAGCTTTTGGATCCCGAAGAGCACAACCTCACATTATTGATTTACGACTGGCCATTCTGCCTACAATTCAAAGTCATGTGGACCGGGCAAACTTAGCCACCTATGAAAATCGGTGATTAGGTTTAGATATGAAGTATGCACGTAATCTTTAATTATTTGATTCCTATGAGCAATTAAAAAACGCTCATACCCTAAAAAGTCCGGCTTTGGTATATTTATGAGATATGGGCTCGAGCAGAACTATTTAAACTACGTTTTGGTGACCACCCTCTCTTTAAATTTTATAGAGTAGATCAAAAAGTTTTGAACAACCAACCGTATACACAGACTTTTCTGAAGCAGTTGAATTGGTTAACCGATGAAACTTCCGCCATTATTTCACAGCCATAAAATACAACCAATCCCAAGCACCGACCAAATATTGCCCCCAAAGTGTGGCATAGTCTTGAAACTCACATTGAACAATTAAATTTTAATCCTGAACAACTTGCACAAGAGTTTGATCAGTCGGGAGGCTGGACCGATTTTAAGTAGTTGGTAAGCAAGTCAGGACAATTAAATCACTAGTGTATGCCTCAATCACCGGAAATGGAACAGTTACATCGACGATGGCGAAAATGGTTAATGGCCCCCTACCAATCGCAGGCTGCGCCGATATTTATTGGAGGTTCTCCCCGGAGCGGAACTACCCTGATGCGTGTGATTATAGACTCCCATCAGCAATTTTGCTGTGGGCCGGAAAGCAATATGCTGCGTTACTTAGATCCCATCAAATTTCAGGAAGTAACCTTGGCCTGGCTTCCCAAAAATTTTGATATGGAGCACAGTGAAGTACAAGCAATGATGGCTCGCTCCTCCTCTCTCGCTGAGTTCATGGATATCTTTTTTAAGAAATACCGCAAACAACGTGGTACCAAACGATGGGCCGACAAAACCCCCATCAATGTGCACTATATCAATTTCATCTTTCACTATTTTCCCAATGCTCATTTCATCCACATGATTCGAGATGGTCGTGACTCCATCAGTTCGATGCGCCACTTCCCCAGACATAAAATTGTAAATGGCGAACTGGTCCCCGTCGATGTCACCAATCCCATCAGCCAATGCGCGGATACCTGGGTGAAGTATGTTGAGGCCGGATTGGCTCATCGCGATGACGACCGCTACCATGAAGTAAAATATGAACAGCTAGTGCGAGAACCCGAGACCACACTCAAGAAACTAAGCTCAGACTTAGACATACCTTTCGATAGTAATATGCTGGAGTTTTATCGCTCAAAGGCTAAATCACGTGATATTAAACGCATGCCGCAAAATCCGGAAGCGACGCAGCCCATTTTCTCCTCATCCATGGGACGATGGAAAGACGATTTAAGTCCGGAAGAATTGGATACCGTTTATGATATAGCCGGTGAATTATTGAAGAAGCTGAATTATATAGATGTTGATACCGACTCGTAAAACGTTCAATATTTCCGTTATATCCACTATAAGTTCGGGCAATCATTAACCATATGGCATAGATCTTGTTTTATGGTAAGCCTATGTCAAAAAATTCCCCCATAGCGTCTGTAATTATTCGATGCTTCAATGAAGAGAAGCATATTGGGAAATTACTGACTGGAATACAGCAACAAACGCTGGATGAGGTAGAAATCATCCTGGTTGATTCCGGTTCTACAGACGCAACACTTTCTATCGCGCGGCAATTTCCGGTACAAATTGTAACTATCAAGCCGGAAAACTTTTCTTTTGGACGGGCATTAAATATCGGCTGCCAAACTGCAAATGGTCAATTTTTGGTTTTTGCCAGTGCGCATGTCTATCCAACCTATGACGATTGGCTGGAAAAACTGATTCAACCCTTTGAAGACCCCAAAGTCGCATTGACCTATGGTAAACAGCGGGGTAATGGAAGCACGAAATTTTCCGAGCATCAGATATTTAAACGCTGGTTCCCCAATGAAGCCAATCTGCATCAGAAAACACCCTTTTGTAATAATGCAAATGCCGCCATTCGTCGAAAGTTGTGGTTAGAGCAACCCTATGACGAACAACTAACCGGACTCGAAGATCTGGACTGGGCACGTAAAATAATCGACCAAGAATATTATTTGGCTTATGCCGCCGATGCGGAGATTATCCACGTGCACGAGGAAACTGCACGCCAGACCATGATGCGATATTACCGTGAGGCGCTGGCCATGTCGGAAATGTATCCTGATCAAAAATTCAGCTTACTCGATTTACTCCGACTGTGGATCCAGAATACCCTACACGATTTCCAGGCAGCTATACGTCAGCACAGATTTCTGCGTAATCTGTGGTCGATACCTCAATTTCGACTCATGCAATTCTGGGGTACTTGGCGCGGCTATAACCAAAGCACACAATTACCTGAGCAATTAAAACGTCGTTTTTACTACCCACCGGAAGCCTCCTCCCGATCGGTCAAAAAAAATGAATCACGCGATTCTCGTCGCATCCAATACGATCAGCTTACCGACGTATGAAACAACCGTATCTGGACATATCCGTGCCCCTTCAACCGGGAATCACCCAATGGCCCACGCAACAGGATCTGGAAATACGGACCTTAGCTGATCATGAGAAACAGCAACACCATGAAAGTGAAGTCCGACAATTTAATATGCATCTGGGGACTCACCTTGATGCTCCATTGCACTTTATACCCAATGGAGATACAATAGAAGCAATCGGGTTGGATCGGCTAATGGGTCCCGCAGAGATTATTTCAATTACCGGTTGTGAGAGTATCAGTGCATACCATCTTGCTGATGCAGACATTCACGAAGCCACTACTCGTTTGTTAATTCACACAGATAACTCCGCTAAATGGGACCATCCCACGCACAAGTTCGACCCCGACTATTGCGCCTTGGATACTTCCGCCGCTCGATGGTTGATTGAACATGAGATTGATCTGGTAGGTATTGATTACCTGTCGATACAGAAATTTGATGACGGACCGGAAGTGCATCAACTACTTCTGGGAGCGGAGATCATCATTCTGGAAACGCTGGATCTCCGTAACATCGCTCCGGGGATCTACCATCTAATCTGCTTGCCCCTGCGCATCCAAGATGTGGAAGGAGCTCCGGCACGGGCCATCTTACAACCCATGAACGCGGACTACTGATGACTACCACCAACACCATAGCCATGACCGCCCTGCTGCCCATGCGCCACTACAGCGAACGGGTTCCGGGCAAGAATTATCGCTCTTTTGCGGGGAAACCATTGTATCAGCATCAGTTGGAAACGCTGTTGCGGATTCCGGCTATTAATCAGGTGATTATCAATACGGACAGCCCGATTATCAAAGAGCAGGTGAAATCTTCTTATCCACAAGTCATGCTGCTCGATCGTCCGGAATCATTACGAGACCCCGCGGAATCCATGAATAGCATTATCGCTCATGATCTGAATTACGCGGAGACTGAATGGGTGGTACAAACCCATTCCACATCCCCGCTATTACGGAGGGAAACCTATGAACAGGCGATTCAACAACTTCAACAAGAGGCCCACTACGATTCCTTATTCGGAGTTACGCGTTTGCAAACCCGGCTGTATGATCACCAGGGAGAACCGATCAATCACGATCCCCAGCAGCTGCTGCGCACCCAGGACCTTCCGCCCGTATATGAAGAAAATTCGGCATTCTACTTCTTCACGAAAACCAGTTTTAAAAAGCATCACAACCGAATCGGTCAGCATCCCCATTTATTTGAAATCCCCGCGCTAGAGGCTGTAGACATCGATTATGAAGAGGATTTCAAACTGGCCGAGTGCCTTTACCAAACTCACTTTCAAACATCGTAACCCCATGAAACTGTTAATCAGCGCCCCCTATTTTCAACTGGTTCTGGATCGGTATCGCCCGCTATTCGATGAGCTGGGTATTGAACTGGTGGTTCCCACGGTCCATGAACGACTGTCCGAAGCGGAGCTCCTGGAGTTCATAGAAGACATTGACGGGGTGATCGCCGGCGACGATAAATTTACAGCCCGCGTATTTGAACAGGCCCCAAAGCTGAAAGTACTTTCCAAGTGGGGTACCGGTATTGATTCCTTCGATGCCGACGCCGCCCAAAAGCACGGTGTCACGATCTGCAACACCCCGGGAGCCTTTAACGAGCCGGTGGCTGATCAGGTGTGGGGGTACATTTTGGCCTTTGCCCGGCAAATTCCTTGGATCCATCAGAAAATGACAGCGGGGGCTTGGGAAAAACTACCTGGATTTTCGCTGCAGGGCAAAACACTAGGGGTGATCGGCGTAGGCAATACGGGGCAATCGGTGATTAGACGAGCCCAAGGATTTGAAATGGAAGTCTTGGGCCATGATATCCGCGAAATAGATGCTGATTTCTGTGATGAGTATGAGGTCTCCATGGTTTCCAAAGAAGCACTGCTCGAAAACGCCGATTTCATTTCCCTGAATTGCGATCTCAACCCCAGCAGTCACCACCTTATTCAACAAGCGGAATTCGAAACAATGCCCAAGCATGCGGTGCTTATCAACTGTGCTCGAGGCCCCTTAATAAAGCATCGGGATTTGGTGGCGGCCCTACGTCAAAACCAGATCGCCGGCGCGGCATTAGATGTATTTGAAACCGAACCGCTCCCCAAAGACGATCCGCTGCGCTTTATGGATCAGGTGCTGTTATCGCCCCACAACGCGAACAGTAGCCCGGAGCACTGGGATCGGGTCCACCGGCGGACGGTTCGTCAAGCGTTGGACGTATTAGGCGTGGAAACCGAAACCATTCAATGGCCCAGCACGATATGAAACGCACCGCACTGATTACTGGAACCGCGCAGGGTATCGGAAACGGTATCGCGCAATATTTTTATGATCGAGATTACCAGGTCATCGGGCTGGACGTACAAGAGCAGCCCGACGCTCCCTGGCCAACCTATCAACTGGATTTAGCCCAACTGGTAGCCATTTCCGACGCGGACCGAAAGCAACTAAAGGAAAACCTAACCGCACTTTGGGAGCCTGGGGACAAATTGGATGTGCTGATTAACAATGCCGCCTACCAAGTGGTCAAACCGATGCGGGAGCTCACCCCTCATGACTGGCAACAAACCCAGAATGTGAATGTGGCCGCTCCCTTTTTCCTGACCCAGCTTTTTGAACCCGAGCTTCGGGCGGCCGGCGGATCGGTGGTTAACATCAGCAGTATTCACCGGCAACTGACCAAAAAACAGTTTACGGCCTATGCCACCTCCAAAGGAGCGTTAAGTACCCTGACCCATTCACTAGCCCTGGAACTGGCTCCCGACGTTCGGGTAAATGGAGTCGCTCCGGCGGCTATTTCCACCCAGATGTTGCGGGATGGATTTGCAGATCAACCCGAACAATTGGAACAGCTCAAGGCTTATCATCCGGTCAAGAAGATTGGAAGCCCTGAAGATGTAGCCCGGGCCTGTGCCTATTTGGCTAACCCAGACAACACTTTTTTATCCGGGACGATCCTGGAGCTCGACGGGGGCATTAGCAAACAATTATCAGATCCATCAAAATAAACTAACATCATCTTTTCATGAGGAATCCAATATTTTATCGACGATTTGACTATGATCGTAACCTTCTACCTAATAAGCATTTAGCCAAATTAGAGGAAGGAGTTGAGAACATGGAACAGGCAAGAGAGCGCACCGGCTTGACCGTTGGCTATCCCGGTTGGATGATGATTTATTACACGCTGCTTTCTCACTTACACCCCGAAGAGTATAATGTCATTGTGGAAACGGGTACCAACCAGGGATGTACTACAATAATTTTAGCACAAGCTTTGAAGGATTCGGGATATCCCGGTAAAGTACTCACTGTTGAGTTGGATGAACAGAATTTTCAAAAAGCTCAACATAATATTAGAGAAGCTGAGTTAGAGGAATATGTTGAACTCAATTTAGGTAATAGTCACGACTTCTTATCTAATCTAAAAAAAGAATACACTGATGTTCGCATCGCATTCCTTGATGCCTCTCATTTATATGACGATGTTAAAGGAGAATTTGAAGCTGTAGTTCCGCTTCTAGGTGACCAAGCCCTGGTAATTATGGATAATACCTACCAAATTGCCGAACCTCATGAAGATCAGCGGGTTTTTGGTTTTTTACATGATCTAAAATGTGATTATGGTGGCAATTTAATTAATCTCGAATTTGTCTCTTGGTACACTCCCGGCATCGCTATCTGGCAAAAACAGCCCCTTAAAGAGAAGCCCCATTCGCCCTACCTCAAACCCGAGCAGGGCAGTATGCGGCTCACTACAGAGCAACAATTAGATGCCAGCAGCAAAGCCATCCCTCAATTTAAGAACCAACACCAGGGCGAGCGCTGTGTGATTATCGGTAATGGTCCCAGCTTGAATCAAATGGACCTCTCCTTTTTGGAGCATGAGTACAGCTTCGGGCTGAATAAGATCTACCTGATTTTTGACCAGTGGGATTTCCGCCCCAGCTATTTTGCCTCGGTCAATCCGTTGGTACTCAAACAACACGCCGATGAAATCTTGGAACATATTGACGCGCCTAAATTTCTGAGCGCGGCCGGAACCAAATATATCAAGCAGCGACGGGACGACCTGTTTTATTTGAAAAACGCGTTTCCGCCCATTTTCTCGACTGATCTGAGCAAAGGAATGTGCGAGGGTTACACGGTGACTTTTGTGGCTATGCAGATCGCCTACTATATGGGCTTTGATGAAGTGGTTCTCATCGGGGTGGATCACAGTTTTGCCACCAAGGGCCAACCCAACAAAAAAGTGGTCTCCGAGGGGGAAGATCCCAATCATTTCCACCCGGATTACTTCGGGGAAGGCGTGGAGTGGCACTTGCCCGATCTGGAAAACTCGGAGCGCTATTACCGCATGGCCAAACAGGCCTTTGAGCGGGATGGGCGCCGCATTTTAGACGCCACCGTGGATGGCCAGTTGGATATCTTCCCCAAGGTGGATTACCAGGAGCATTTTAAATCAGATGCTGTAGCCCCGCGCTCGGAACCCCTGCCCGTTGAGGAGCAACTGCAACGCACCGCCCAATTCTTACATCAAGGGCTCGCCCTGGAGGCGGTCAACATGCTGCAATACTTGATCGATCAACATCTGGTGACGGTCACTGATGTGGTTTCTTTGATCGGCGAGAAGGTTCCGCAACTCGGTCAACCGCAGCGAAATCTGCTCATCCAGTTTTTACGTCATACGTATGGCGCGCAATCCGATGTGGAGAAATTGGCCAAGCAACTGCAAGCCTCCAAAATTGACACGACGGTGCAGCAGTTAAATCAACTGATTCAAGCCGGTGAACTGGACAAAGCCGAAAAGTTCACTAATCAGCTTCTCAATGATATTACCAATCACGCCGGACTCTGGCTGACGTACGCCGTGCTGCAGGTTAAGCGCAACCGACTGGAACAGGCCAAGTGGGGCTTGAAAAAGGTCTTGGGGTTGGAACCGGAACACAACCAAGCGCAACAACTATTGGATCAGATCAACCAGTTATAAATCGCCGAATATGATCGGCCACATAATCGATCTGTTCGATGCTCATTTCCGGATAGATGGGTAAGCTGAGTAATCGTTTAGCCAGTGATTCGGTGACCGGGAAATCGCCGTTGCTGTAGCCATACGGTTCTAGCGCGGGTTGCAAATGCACGGGAATCGGGTAGTGTAAGCCGGTGGCAATTTGCTGCTCGTCCAGATAGGCTCGCAGCTTATCACGCAGCGGATGGGTCTCCAGCTGCAGTTCGTACAGATGGTACACATGACGCGCCCGGTCATGCTCCATGGGAATAGTTATTCCGGGCAGATCTCCCAATCGCTGATTATAGTGATGAGCTATCGCCCGCCGACGCTCGGTCCACTGCTCCACATATTTCAATTTGGTCTCCAGCACCGCGCCCTGCAGCCCATCCATGCGATAATTGTAGCCGATTTCCTCATGCACATATTTTTCCGGCTGGGCGTGATCGCGCAGTTTGCGCAGGCGCTGGGCAAGCGTTGGATCATCGGTAATCACGGCTCCCGCTTCTCCCATGGCTCCCAAATTTTTGGCCGGATAAAAACTGAAGCATCCCAGCTGACCCCATGTTCCACAGCTTCTGTTTTTCCACCGGGCTCCATGCGCTTGAGCGGCATCTTCAATCACGGAGAGTTGGTGTTGTCGGGCCAACATATTCACGCGGGTCATATTGACCGGATGTCCATACAGGTGCACCGGAATAATCGCTTTGGTGTGCGGGGTGATGACCTCTTCCAGTTCTTCCATATCCATGGTGTAGTATTGGGGCTCCACGTCCACGAATACCGGCTTGGCTCCTGTGTAGATAATGGCCCAGACCGTGGAGATGAAGGTGTTGGGTACGGTAATCACTTCATCGCCGGGACCGATATTCAGCGCGCGCAGCGCCAAGTGCAGCGCCGAGGTTCCGCTGTTGACGCCCACCGCGTACTCTGTACCGCAATAGCCGGCAAACTGCTCTTCAAAGGTTTCCACAAACGGGCCCGAGCTGTAGGCGGACTGTTGCATCACCTGCTGAATAGCCTCCTGCAATTCATCTTGGAGGGCTTGGTGTTGGGCGGTTAAATCGACAAAGGGGACCTGCATGCTAAAAGAATCATTATCGTTGTTTGGCATACGAGATCTCGCAGCCGGGCAACACGTTGTTCTATTCAACTGTAGCTATGGAATGAGCCAAAGTAACTAAAAATCTTTGGTTGGTGAAGGGTGCACTAAGTTTACTTCTGATCTTGGTCGCGCTTTCCAGCTGTAGGTATCCATCAGAGAAGCAGCATTTCTCTCGGGAAGCTGGAGCATCCCTACGGCTTGACGCAGCTGAGCTACGTCAAGAGTAGGTGGGGTTTTGGGGCGGGCGATTGCCTTCGCCCGCCCAGAAAACTGCCTCTCTCAATACTGGGCTTTGTCCGGTAAGGGGTGCGTATGAGCTCTGATCAATATGTTACTTATAGCTGTTTGCGGTAGTAGGCTCGGCTGGATCCGGTAGCCCCGAATCCTTCTTTGAAGCGAAAGAGCCCCCAGTTGATCACCTGGCCGCTCTCTTCGGTGGAGATTCCCAGGTTGATGTAGGAATAGCCCTCCTCACGGACCCAGTTGATCAGTTCGGCGAGGAGTAAATTCAGCGGACGTAACTGCTGGTAGTCGTAATTTTGGGCGATGTAAAAAGTATGGACAGCCGGAGCGACGTCTTTCATGATCACGGTCCCGGCGATCATTTCGCTCTCTTTGTAGCAGCCCATCAACACGACATCACCGGGAAACAGTTTTGCCAATCGCTGAATCTCCTCCAGACTGTGCGTCGGTGAGGCATCGTGATAAGCCAGATTCTGTGTTAAAATTTCCCAGAAGGCTGACCAGTCTTCGCTCAATCGTACGGACATCTCTTCCTGCTGATCCGCCTTCCGCGCCGCTTGCCAGGTGTTATAACGCATGCGCTGTTTGTTCACCTGGGGATCCGGATCCACGGTGATCACGCTGGATAGCTCTACAGCCGTCCGCTGATAACCATTTTTTTCCAGGGCAAAACTGAGATCATCGGACGGTAGCCGGTGAAACACCGACGGGCTGATCCGCATCTCGATGGCATCGCAGTGTTGCTGGGCGGCAAATGCCTCCATGGATTCCACGATGGCATACACTTTGGCCAGATCCACGCCGGGCTGGAGTACCGGTCCCCCGAAGGAGGATCCGGGGTGGGATTTATAGATTCGCTGGCCCTCTGACTCGATAATAGCGGCCGGGAACACCGCGATAATCTCCCCCTTATATCGCCACAAAAGCGACGCGTCAGTAAAACGATCCGCGGGATGGTATCGCAAAAAGCGCCGTCGGTGGAAGATGGTCCCGTTCCTGGAGCGATCCACGCATGTTTCCCACGCGGTTTCCCACTTGGATGAATATCGGATGCGTTCCAATGAAATGGATGGCTTCATGCCGGTGCGGTAGCTAATTAGGTTAGGGAAGTTTTCTGTCCGTTGGCCTGGATGGATCGCTGCGCGGCTTCCAGAACTTTCACTACGCCCAGCCCATCTTCCCCGTCGGTCAAGGGGGATTCGCCGGATTGAATGCAGCGCAAGAACTCCCGCACTTCGGCAAACAACGGTTCCACATCGCTCAGCTTGGGCACCCACATATCCCCGGTGCGGTAGTTGATCAGGGTTTCGTAGACTTTTTCGGGTTTATCGGTGGGCTTGATATCTACTCCTTTATCATAGACGCGGATTTTTTCGTCGGGCTCGTTATCATCGTAGACCACCATTTTGCGATCGCCGCCCACCAGCGTTTTGCGCACTTTCACCGGAGCCAGCCAGTTCACGTGAATGTGCGATATCAAGTTGTTGGGGTAAAACATGGTCAGATAAGCGATATTCTCGATGGGCTGATCACTGAAATCCACATGGGCGGCGGCATGGGCGGATACCGCTTCGGGGAGTTGTCCCAGCACATAGTTCATGATGGAGATATCGTGCGGCGCCAGATCCCAAATCACATTCACATCGTGCTGAAACAGTCCCAGGTTGACCCGCACCGAATCGAAATAGTACAACTCGCCCAGTTCGCCCGATTCCACCAGGCTCCGTATTTTTTGTACGGCCGGATTATAGATAAAGGTGTGATCCACCATCAGGGTGACCTCGTGCTCGGCGGCTAACTCCATCAACCGCAGACTGGTTTCCACACTGTGAGTCATCGGCTTTTCGATGAGCACATGCAGCCCCTGTTCTATGGCTTGCCGGGCCAGCTCAAAATGCGTGTGCACCGGCGTGGCGATGGCCACCGCGTCGATCGGTGCCTGGGCGATGAGTTCTTCCATGGAGGTGTAGCTCTGCAAGTGGGGATAGGTAGCCTTCACCGATTCCAGCCGCGCGGGATCGATGTCCACCACGCTGTGCATATTCTTGTGCAGAATACTGGTAAAATTGCGGACCAATTTGGGTCCCCAGTACCCGCATCCCACAACCGCCACTTTGCAATCTGCGCTCATATTTTCGTTTGTACCCTTGCGTCTGATCATTATCGCTACTCCGACCGGTAACACCTTCTTAGCCGTAGCCTGATTTTGACTAAATTCTGACAGCTTTCAAAATGAACTTTGCGTTTGATTGCGGTACGGGAGATTATGGATGGGCAGGAGATGGGCTTGCCAGATGGGGTGGTTGGGTTATGACCATTGACCATTGACCATTGACTGGAAGGTCTCATCCTGAAGTTGGGTTTCAAGTGGGGGGCCTGGTTGTTCCTTTGGATATCACGCCGTGGGTGTTTAAGCAATTATTTTATTTCGCTTTTGCTGGAACAATCTTTAAATTTGGCATCCTCAAAAATGAAGGCTTTCAGAGTTTTCATTTTGCAATATGCCCTGGTGGCGGAATTGGTAGACGCGCTGGCTTGAGGGGTCAGTTCCCTTTTTGGGAGTGCTGGTTCGACTCCAGTCCAGGGCACCACGAAAAAGCCCCAACTTATTGGCATACAATAGGTTGGGGCTTTTTTATTGATTACTGTTAAAGGTATGGCTAAAGGTTCCCTTTCAAAAAAACTGAAGATACCAAATCAGTTACTTTGGACTAAAATCAATAAAAACCACTTCTAAAGCCTCAACATAGGGAGCAGTTTCTAAGAGATCTTTTGCAACTGATTTTAGCTTAGATTTGAGCTCCGAATAAGAATATCTGACACTATTCGAATCTCTCCAACTATCTTTACCAACATAGCCAACCACATAAAAACCATATCTATAATCCTTAGACCTAAGATACTTGCCCAGCAACTGTTCTTTAATACCAGTATACAAACCACTATAAGATTGTTTATCAGCTAATTTCACCTCTATAGGTAAAGGGCAAAGTCCTTGCCTATGCACTCTTAGATCAGGCTGATCCCTTTGATCTATTTCCTCCTCTTGTGGTACCGTATACTGCTCATTAGCCCTATCTTCGAGCTCTCTTTTTAAAAATTTTCTGACTTGTGCTTCATTATCACCTACACGAACATAATCCCTTGAACTCGTAGCATGACCATCAACTTCATTTTTGATCTCTCTTAACCTCCGACTGATCAAGAGATATAACTCATAATTATTTCTTGGCTCTTTAGTACAAGTACTAAGTAGTTGTGGGATATCTCTTGCTTCCCATTCAATAATATCTACAGAATGCTCATTTTTACTCTTATAAATGTGAGCCAACCACTCATGAGATTCCTTTAATTTGTCATCCTTCAGGAGCTCTTCAATAATTATTCCATAACCCCTCCCCTCCATATTTTCCAAATTTCTTAAAAGGCTTCCCCTGAATCTCTGAGCATGATCCCTTTCATTTGGAGTATACGCACCATTATTTGCACGTTTAATATCATCTTCAGGTTTTATGTATTTAAAGACATACTGAATTAACCTTTTGAGATTATGAGGTTTTAAATAGTCTGGGTTTTCATCTTTTGCTTCAGCAAACCAGCTTGAACTTGCCACAAGGTTTGAGCAAGTTTTTTCCATAAGCAACTTATTATCGTGCCCCTTTAAGCCTTGATCCAAATATTTAAAGGCCTTTTCAGCATCAATTCGAATCAATACAGCAAGCCACTTACTATATGTATCTGTATCCAGATCAACCTTTTTCAACTTTTTTTCAGCTTTTTCAACTATCTTCGACAGTACTAATTGATCTGTTTTAAATATCTTAAATAATTCACTAGCATCTAGTTCAGGTAATGAGATATCATCCTCAAACTTTTGCAATAGATATTCTTTAACAATAGGTATCAAATACTCCTCAGTACTTGAAATTCTTCTTAAAAACTTTCCCAAATCCCCCTCTCCACCAACACTATTTTTCGATAATTCATTAATAATAATTTTTACTTTTTCTGAAACTTCTTCTGGATGAAGATGAGTTAATGTTTTAAACCATTCTGGAAATGCATTTAATTCATTGAGACCGTAATGAATTAATAGCTCAACATCCCTATCTGTCAGTGTCTTGAAATTCAAACTTCCTCTCTCAAGCTCTAGTCTAATACCTTTCATCCCTACGAATAAACCATTCTGAATTCCCTCATCTTGCATTTCATGTGGTAAGACCGGCTTAAACCTCCGCCAATAATTCATAAAGCCTTTAACTGCAACTTCTGAAATAAGTTTTCCATACTTATTAGTAATAAGAGAAATGTCATAGCTACTAAGCGTACTATTATTGTCTGTTGCCACCCTAGATAGTTCAAACAGGTAGCCAAAACTCTTTCCTTGGCTTATACCTCTGATATTTATCAATAATCTCAAATAGTATATTGTACTGAATATTAACCTTGCTATTGCACGCTTCTTTTCATCACGCCAATAACCCCAATTGTAAATACCCTTACTATGCTTCCAGCCATTGTATTTTGATTTAACCCAATTAACGAAACTAATTTCAAGCTCATCGACCCAATTAGGTTTATCATCGACACTTTTCTCAATAGATCTCTTAAGCAACAATGGCTTTCCCAACATCTCCCAATAACTCTTTGCTATTCTAAAAGCATTTGGTCTAAAATTTTCATCATCTTTATTACTCAAACATTCGAGCAGCCAATCCTTATCATCCCTTGACTTTTTCAGCACAGAAGTAAAGCCAAACATCAAATGATATGATATACTAGACTTCTCCCCTCGACTTATCTTGTAATTTGAGTAAATTTCTGCATATGATTTTCTGAGACTTTTAAGACTATTTAATTTACTCAAAACACTTTTAGAAATTTCACCTCTCAGCATACCAATGCTGTTTAATTGATCTATTGCTAAGATAGCCTTAGCACAAACTTCACTATAACTAGTATGTCCATTTCTATATACAAAATTCTCAAAGCCAACTAATAACGTCTCCCCTAACCAATAATAACTTTCCGGAACAGAACAATATTTACTTTCAATAGGCATACCTAGAATTATCTCTGATAAACCCTCGACTATTC
Source organism: Bacteroidota bacterium (assembly GCA_051747265.1). Taxonomy (GTDB): domain Bacteria; phylum Bacteroidota; class Rhodothermia; order Balneolales; family Balneolaceae; genus JBNJFY01. The sequence continues at coordinate 133,262 of JBNJFY010000002.1, forward strand.
TTGACAATATTTCCGTCGGAATTGCAGCTGCCTTTTCTCCAAATATTTTTTTTAAACTATAATCTATTCCAATTGTATGCTCATCTACACCAGGTGCCTTTCTGATAATTTGCAATAAATCATCGACTTTTAGCACTTCTGGAAAATAGTATTCAAAAACTGTAGCCACATAACTATTTGCTATCGAATTCTCATAAAGCAACTTATTAATGACCTTACCCTTTTGATCTAAAGTACCCAGTTCCCCTACAATACTGATCGAATAATCTATAATTCTTTCATCATGACTATACTCGTCAATAAAATTTAGTGCTGTTGGAACTATTTTTGTTAGCCTCCCAAAAAATGAGATTCTTAGCAGCAAAATTTTATATGATATCGATACTTTTGCATTTTCTAAGCTTTTAATTATATCTGGGGCTAAATCTTCATCAGCGAGTCTACTGATCGTCTCGATATCATATCTATCATATATGTATGAGCTATCACTAAACTTATCAGTTAGGGCTTTCAAGAGCCTAGTTTTGAAAGCATTATCAAGTGATTTCGGACTACCAAACTTCAAAAATAACTCTGGAGCAGCTTTTAGTGCTTTATTTTGAATTAATTTATTCCACGGTGCATCACCGATTGCCAACCAAGGAATAATCGGCTTAATTCTATTTCTAACATATAATGCCTCTCCTTTTCTCTGAAATAGATACTCACATATTTCATGAGAATCACAGTTTGCACTAAATAAATTTTCGAACCAACATGCTGTTAGATACTCAGCCTTTCTTCTATGATGGAATCGTAACTTTCCATATGTGGCTGATGTAAATATTGGTCGATCCAATAGTTTTCTAATCTCAATACTCGACCAATCATTTGGCAAAGCATCTTTAGGATTAATGGTATTTATTGAATTGATGTCTTGGTCATCGCCCAAAATATTGATGCTGAGTATATTGCTTAATGTTGATGCAGCACCTAAGCATTCTACAGCTTTCCTTAACCTTTGGTAGCTTATATCATCTTCTAAATCTCTTTCTCTAGTTTCTGATAATTTAATCCTGATATCGTTCTCTAAAATTTCTTTCAGGCTACCTAATTGACCACTATTTTGCCAATACCTAGCTATATCCTCTACATCTAGTGGACGCCTAACTAGCTCCCAAGCATATGCTTGCTCTATGTCATCAATAAATTTATCAGCCTTGTTTAACCCTAACCCCTCTACAAATTTTTTAATTCTTCCTTTATCTAGAGGATCTATTTGAACTATCTGAGTTTCTTTCTTTCTCTTTCTTTCAAATGATTGGTCACCCTCACTAAATACGTTACTTCCATTAGACTTAAATCTTGATCGCTCATCAACCGACTCTTTTTGAATATCTGAGACTAATTGTCCTACAATTGATTCATCCTTTTCAGTACGCCATTCACTGATTCTAGATGAAATAACAAATCTACTTTTCCTTAGATTACCTCCCCCAACTAAAATCTGGAAGTTATTAACTGCCTTTTTAAAATCTCTGATGGTTTGCAATTTAGATTCATCAACCGAGTCAAGGAAAAATGTTGCTTCTCTATCGCTCTCTAGCCATTCACAGAACTCCTTTTTCTCTTTATCACTAAACACGGATTGTACATCATGGTCATCAATCAACTTTTCTAGCCTTATGAAAAAACTAAATTTACCTGCAGACTTATTTTTTTGATTCTGAGCTTTCAGTTCATACGTTTTTCCACTGCCTGGCTCCCCTAGTATAATGACCAATCTATACTCTAATAGCTCATCCCAAGAATAACTGGCTGCTTTCTTGTTTGAACCCAAATAACTAGCAAGAGCAGCTGAGTCTTTGTCAACTGAATTATCTATTTGAGAAAATTCTCTATCTAGATCGATATAATCATTCAATGAGTGCATTAACAGTTATCTACTAAATTCTAAATACTATCAATTAATAATATTGAGCTGCTTGCTTAAGCTTCTTTTCGAATTTATATATATCATTCAGCTCATCAATAGCCTGCTTTCCCTCATTTTTGTTCTCATCAAACACCCCGATATACTTCTGACTGGTATTGAAATGCAGACGGCAAATGGGCTGCCGGTTGTTGTCATCCAGTAGTACGCCCATATAGCTAATCGTATCCCGAAAATGGATACGATCAGGATCCACCACTTCCCGGACAATGGACTTTACGATATGGTAGGCTTCGATCTCTTCCTCCTTATTAACAATGCGCCTTTCTCATTACCAGTAAATCGGCCTACTAATAAGACCAAAGCACAGGTAGTAAAATTTATGATCTCTGATGTTACTCTAGTTTATCAAAGGAGGGGTAAAAAGCAAATAGCGGATAGCGTTAGGCTTGAAATGACAGAATGGTAATACACAATCGCTTTTTACACATGAACAGCTTTGTTGCGGTCATTACGTAAAGGATAGGTACGATTGAGCGCTTCTTGCTGAATATTGAAATACTCAGCCAAGCGTGTGACCACGTTACGGGATAAGCGTTTTTTGTAGTTGAGCATTTCGGACATATACGAACGGTTCACTCCGGCGATCTCAGCTAATTCAGTCTGGTTTATACCGTGTTCTTCGGCATAGGCTTTCACCAGCTCAACCGGGTCTAGTTCGGGCCCCAAAGGATGCCGACGATCCCAATCTTCAATCAGCAGGGTAAGCAATTCTACTTCTTCTTCTAGATCTTGCTGGCTCTCTGAAAACACCAGTTCTTTAAGGATCTGGCTGTATTCCTTGTATTGGTCTTCGGATTTTATGATGGTGTATTTAAGCTCAGACATTGAATTATCTACTGATTTCATTCTTCCACTCATAACGTAATTAAATCGTTCGCATTTTGCGAACATGTTGAATAATAATCCCCCACCTTAACCAATTGTAATCCAGTAGTTTACCGCCAACACTTGCAAAAGGGCCGGTTGGTGATTAATGTTAAATAGTGTAAACAAACAGGGACCAATGAGGATACTATGAGCTGGATAGAGAAAAAGTCAGGTACCGATCTGCGTAATCACTATACCCATCTTTTCGAGGCATCGCTGGCCTTGGCGCTGCTGCTGATGTTGACCGCCTTTAAGGTGGATCTCCGTGTGCAGGAGCCGGATCAGCTGATGGTGGAAGATCAGACCCTCGTGCATATTGATGATATCGTCCAGACCAAGCAGCAGGAAAAACCCCCGGTGCCGCCCCGACCCGAGGTGCCCGCGGAAGACCCTGATCTGGACGTTATTGAGGAAGAGGATTATGACTTTAGTTCGGATTTGGATCTGGGGGATCAGTTAGAGCTCCCTGAGGACCCACCGGCTACCACAGAGGAATCGGAACCGGCGCCTTTTTTGGCCGTAGAGAAAATGCCGCAGCTGCAGGGCGGACTATCGGAACTGCATAAGAATATTCAATATCCCGATATAGCCCGAAAAGCGGGGATCGAAGGAAAAGTGATCATTCAGTTTGTGGTGGATGAGCAGGGCAAGGTTACCCAGGCCAAGGTACTGCGGGGCATCGGTGCCCAGTGCGATCAGGAAGCGCTGCGCGTGCTGAAACAGGCGCAATTCACGCCCGGCATTCAGCGCGGCGTGCCGGTTAAAGTAAAAATGACACTGCCGGTGATTTTTAAACTGCAGCACTAGGCTTACGCTCCTTTCATCGAGAAATTTTAATAGAGGACATCTTCGCGGGTGTCCTCTTTTTTTATGTAAATGTCGGTTACTCGACAACCCTGCTGCTTGTTGAGATGTATTATAGGTTTCATTAGCCATTCACAGCTAGAGCTGATTTTGCATGATCATCAAGCTTACCGATAGCAAGTTCGAGATTTTGGGGGTTCTGGTCCTGGCACTGATACTGCTGCTCTTCCCTTCCTGCAACCAGGTGATAGATAGCAGTAGTAATCAGCCCCCGGCATCGGATTCCACTGGTTGGTCCGTTCCCCAAGACCAGATTTACACCGGAGCCTTGCAGGATCAGATCCTGGCTATTGATGAACCCCGCTTTGCTTCCGTTTCGGAGATCGACTTTATGAATCCGGATGATCTGGTACTGCTGCTCAACATCAACGGCCAGATCAAAGCTTATCCGCATAAAGTGCTCAACTATGTGGAGATCGTAAACGATGTGGTGGGCGAGGAGCCAGTGGCTGTCACCTTTTGCCCGCTGACCGGATCCGGGCTGGCCTGGAGCCGAACGATCGGAGAGCAGGTGACTACGTTTGGGGTTTCCGGCTTGATCTACAAGAATAACCTGATCGCCTATGACCGACAGACTGGAAGTCGATGGAGTCAGATGTTATCCCAAAGTATCCAGGGGCCGCTCCGAGGCGAGCAACCGGATGCGATTTACCCGTTGGTCCAGCTAAAATGGGAGGATATGAAAGCGGCCTTTCCCCAAATCCCGGTGCTTGCCGGACGTCAATCGGCACAGAATAATTACGACAGTTATCCCTATGGGGAAAATTTCCCCGACGATGACGAGGCTATTTTATTTCCTATCAACTATGAAGACGACCGGCTGGATCGCAAAACCCTGATTCACGGTTTGTTCTATCATTCAGCAACTTCGCTGGTTTTTCCCATTCCCGCGCTACCCGAATCTCTAAATGTGACCACCTACACCCACCAGGGAGAGGAGCTGGTCATCGTAGGTAGTTCCGACATGAAACTGGCGATCTCCTTTTTCCGCCAACTCCCTGACGGACCGCTCTTGGAATTCACTAAAACCGAGCATTCCCTTCCAGCCATCATGGAAGATCAGGAAGGCAATGTATGGGATCTGTTCGGAACCGCCATCCAGGGACCACGCAAAGGAGCCCAACTTGAACGTCCGCGCTCTTATCACGCCTACTGGTACGCCTGGGTGGATTTCTTTGGGGTGAGTCCACGCAATCCGATTATCGGTTTTCAATAACCGCTCCCCAATAGATAAGCGTGTTTAACCCGCCTTTAAACTCACTGGAATCAAATAAATATGGGTTTTTACTTGATTCCACGGCTGCTTTTCTATTATTTGGCTTCACCTTACAGTTTTAAATCAACTTTAAACTGACTTATAACGCATAGGAGGACATCTATGAGCCGACATGACGAAATGAAAGAACTCGTTGATCAGCTGGAACCTGATATTAACAAGTTCTACAACAAGGGAAACAAAGCAGCAGGGACTCGCGCTCGTAAGACGCTACAAGCGATGAAAAAGCTTGCTCAAGATATCCGCTTGGATATTCAAGACCGCAAAAACAAAGGGCTTGTCTAGATAGTCGACTTTGTTTGGTGAACCCGATTACACTCGGTGTAGTCGGGTTTTTTTATATCTGATAATTGGGGCTGGCACTTATCAGCTATCTTTTAATTCATGCCATTCATATCCGGCCCAAGCACCTAGCGATCCGGTAAGCAATCCCATGGCGAACGTGGCCAGCAATACCATCCAGCCACCGCTCCCCCCTAGCATCTGCGCGATGCGATCAGCCATGATGCCCTCGTTCATCCAATGGATATAGCCGGCATAGCCCAGCCAGAGCAGCCCGATTCCCAAGCCCCCATTGCCCAAGGCTTCCACACGCCGCGAGGCCATCCATCCCCCCAACAACGCAGCTGGAATGATAGCCGACCACCAGGGCAAGTAGATATGAAGCAATGCGGCCACTACCGCAACCAAAATCATGATCATAAGTTATTCTCCGGAATTTTGGGGATTGAAGTTCCACTGATCCTCTGGGGGACGGTTATTCCACTCAGCTACATCGCGATAAAACGGCAAAGGGTGCAGCTCGCCGCGAACCCAATCCTCCACCATTAGATTGTAATAGGGGGATCCGGGATTGCCGGAGGGCCCGCCCGGGAAAACGCCCCAAGCGCGCACGGTATCTTCCATGGAAACCACCATGCGCCAGGATGGACCGTGCGATCCCCGAATAGCATTGATGGTCTCCCCATCTCCGCCCACCGCGTGTTGCGCGCTGGCCAGTCCGGGGATGTTGGCCAAATGGGGAATGCGAAACGCCTTCTCCTCCGACCAAGTGGGAATATCCGACCAGGAGTTAATTCCCCGGCTGACCTCGCCAAACGCTTGACCAACCAGATCGGCCAAGGTTTCCCGGTGCGGGGTGGTGATGTTATCAATCCAAGTAGCGTCGGGTTGGGTACGCAACATCTCCGCTACCACATCGCGGGCCGGCCAGGAGACTTCGCCCGGAGCTTGGTCATACTCATCGCGCCAGATGGCGTAGTAGAGCTTTTCCCACCAGCGATCAAACAGGGTAGCGGACCGGGAATCCGGGGTCTTGGCGTAATTCCACTGGGCCAGCGAATCCAGCATCTGCAGTTGAGTATCGGTTAAAGTATCTGTACGCACCTTTTCGAGCATCAAGGGGAGCAGTGATTGGGCATGCAAACTGTGCACATCCAGTTGCAGCTCCTGCATCTGTTGTGGGGTGATGGCATTCATGGCTTCCAGGCGATCATTAATTCGTTTGCCGCGCTCATAGGGCCCGAAGCGATCATCCAGGTAATAGGGATAGCGGGATCCGGCCGGATCCTGGTTGGCACTGCTCACAAACCCGCGCCGAGGATTTTTACTATGGGGATTTTTGGAAAACGGGATCCAATCTTGCCACAAGTAATCCGGACTGCTGCCGTCCCCGATGGTGCGTCCCTGCCCTTCCCACTTTAGCGGAAATTTCCCGGTGACCCACAAAGCGATATTGCCATCTTTATCGGCATAGGCCAGATTTTGGGCAGGGGTGTTGAAATAGCGCAGCGCCTGGGTATAATCCTGGTAATTGCGGGCCCGGTTCAGCTTGTAGAACGTGGCCAGAATATTGGATCGGTCGTGGGCTTGCCAGCGGAGAGCGTGCCCTACCGGAATCACATTTCCATTAGCGATATGCGTACTGCTATCCACCCGAACCACCGGACCGTGGCGCGTGAAGGGGATCTCCAGGATCTCGGGCTGCTCTCCACGGACTCGCAATGTTTCCATCCGAGTGGTAACCGGTTCCCACGCTCCATCAAAGCGATAGGATTGCTTGGTGCTGTCTTTAAATTGCACTTGGTAGAAATCCATCACATCGGCGCCCACATTGGTGGATCCCCAGGCGATGTGCTCGTTGAAGCCCAAAATCACGGAGGGTGCTCCCGGAAAGGAGACTCCGTAGGTGGAATATTCCGGTGTGGTCAACTGCACCTCGTACCAGATGGAGGGCAGCGTCAATCCCAGGTGCGGATCGTTGGCTAAAATGGGTCGGCCGGTTTGGGTTTTGCTTCCCGCCACCACCCAATTGTTGCTTCCGTTGTTCGGATGGGGTTGAAACGCCTCCGTGGCCTGGGTGAGCTGGGGTTCAAAATCACCATTGGGCTTCCGGGGAAGATCCGCTTTACCAACCCGAATATCCTCATTGGGAATCACCGGATCGGCTTGAGCAACCGGACCATCGAAAAACTGATCCAGGAAATCCTCTCCCATCCAAGTCTTGGTAAGCGTACGCCGCAGATCATTGTGACGCCCGGCCAGCGTATAAGTGAGCTGCTTCATGAGCAACATGGATTTATACACGCTCCAGGGTTCCGGCTCCACTCCCATTAATTTGTATTCCAACGGATAATCGCGCTCATCCAGTTGCCGGATCCAGGCGTTGACTCCATCAGCATAAGATTGCATTCGTTCATACAACACAGGATCATTGCGCAAACTATCCAAGGCCTGCTCAGCGGCGTAGCGCATCCCGATGCGGCGCATGTAGCGATCTCTGGGCTGGGCAGCCGGTCCCACCCATTCGGATAGCCGTCCCCCGGCAGCTCGAATCTGCAGCTCCATCTGAAACAGTCGATCCCGGGCGGTTATATAGCCTTGCACAACATACAGATCGGATTCGTGGGCGGCCCGTATGTGGGGCACACCGCGTTCATCAAAACTGACCTGAACAGATTCGTTCAAATCGCTTAACTGAAGGGTTTCCCCACCCCGGCCTTGCTCCACAAATTCCGCGTTTTGCCAAAAACCGGTGTAAGGATTAAACAAAGGGCCCATTTGCGGGAGACTGCCCCATTGTCCGTGTAATAAAATCACCCAGCCGATGAGTACCAGCAACGCAGTGCCTGCTCGTACGATCACTCCGGTTCGCGTTTGTCCCATGATCTCCTCAATTAAATCCTACTCTGTGCCAAATATCCAACCTCTCCCTCATCAGTTGGCTCTCCATGCGATGAAGTTGCGCAATCCGATCTAGTAATCAAAATTGTGTGCCCCCGGCGGTTCCGTTGGCTTTAGTGAACTGCCCTTCCTACCTTAGATCCTTTCATCCAATTGGCGGTTGTTTTCTCGGATCCATGCAGATAAATCCCAACATACAATCTCATATAAGATCCATCGGCGGAGGCGTTTTGTTCTCTATATTGCTGGTGGTCAGCTTATTTCCGTATCCAACGCAAGCTCAATATCGCACACCGCTGGAGGAGCTGCGCCGTGCGCGAGGCGGAGACAGAAAAATTCCGCTCACCAATCAAAGTATCCTGTTGATGCATCTGAAGCCGATGGAGCCCAGGTTAAATCGCCTGTACCATCGGTTTTTGTCCTTTGAGGGGTTCTCTATTCCCAACGATGGCCGTGTTGTATTGATCCGCGATATGCGTTCAACCGATGGCATTTTGATGCTCTTTCATACTACCGGCTCCGTAGCACGTATTGAGCAATCCAAGGCCCTCCACAAACGAATTGCGGCGATGATGGCCGATGAGCTCCGCAAACAGGTTCCCCCGCAAGATACCAGTTGGGTACATTTTACCGCGGGTTTAGATACCACCTATCGGCCGGATCAAATCACCAATTATGAATCGCGAAACTGGCAGCGAACCTTGGCCGTGCGATTGAACATCTTCCGTCCCGATGTGGCTATGGGTGAACAGTACCCGGAAGATACCGGCGAAGGTGCGGACAACCAGACCATGACCGCACAAGAATTGGCATTGCAGCGATTTCAGCCCAAGGAAGAAGATCTGCATGAAATTTATGAGCCCTATCTGGATCTCAACGGGTTGAGCTGGCCGGATGATGCCCAGCTGTATATGCAACTCCATGAGTTTCTGGATGACGCTCTGATGCTCACTTTTGAGCTGAGTCCACGGGCACTGAGCACCGACCCGGAACTTACCTATCATCGCAGACTGGCCGAAAAGCTGGGGCTGCATTTTCAGCAAAAAGCCCAAGACCTAGAGATCGACTGGCTAAAATTTAAAGTTGTGGCCGATACCTCACGAGGCGATCGGCCACCGGTATTTTTGTTCTGATCCATTGTTAGTGATGCAGCAACAATGGAATGGGACTCTTGGTGAGCAGATCATAAGTGGTAGATCCAAAGGCCAATCGTTGTACCGCGGATACCGAATGCGCCCCGGCTACAATCAGGGAAGCCCCAATTTCATCAGCCACATCCAACAATCGCTTGGAGGGCTCACCGACATTGGTAATCCGGAAGTGTCGATCTTCAAATCCATGTGCTTTTAAATATTTTCCCATCAAGCGCAGCAGCAGATCGCCTTCGTCGCGCTTTTTCTCCGTATCCTCTTTGGGCACGTGGCACAGATAGACGGGCAGATCGGTGCCAAAAGGCTTTTGTTGGGCAAACCAGTGGATGGTTCGCGCTGAGGGGTCACTGCCATCGTAGGCCAGCAGAATGGGCCCGTCAATCTCTTTATGCACGGAACCACAGACCAATACCGGCGCCATTCCTTTTTTCACCATACGCGCCAGAGTGTCGGTTTCCTGGTCGGATCGATTGTAGAAAAAATGAGGTTCCCGACCGGTCACCACCAAGTCGTGATATTTCATATCCTCTATAATCCGCTGAAACGGAACACCTTCTTGTACCGACTCCACATGCTGGACCCCTTCTACCTCGGCATACTCTTTGAACTGGGTGACCAGATCGGAGGCTATTTCTCGTGATTCTTTTCGTAAATGTTTACGCAGTTGCTCTACATAGTAGATCGTGCCTATGCCACCGCCCTTCACGTAACTGCTGATGTGCTGCGTATCTACCACCGCCAAACCGGTCAGGGCAGAATCGTGCTCTTTCGCTATTCCAATGGCGTATTCAGTAGCAATGGGGGTGTCTTCGTCCGGATCCAGGGTTACCAGTATTCTCTTGATCATGATATTTCGGTCATTAATTGGGATGTGAATATCCAAGTTAGAAATCGGGCGCTTTAACGGCAAACGGGGAGAGGGCAGACGGGAGACGGCAGAGGGCAGGGGCAAATTACGCACCGGTTTTTTATTGGCTTGCCATAGCAACAAATTCAATGCAGGTTCTATAATTTGTCAGTAGCAATACTCCATCTGCCGTTTGCCCTCTGCCCTCTGCCGTCTCACATCTGCCCATCACAAAAAAAAGCGCCACCGCCCATTGACGATGACGCTCCTTGCGCTCCAGGCCTGGAATTCTACTGTGGATGTTAGAACTCCAGACTCACCTGTAGCATGAAGTTTCGGGTAGCTTGCGGATAGTAGTAGTTAAAATGCTGCTCTTGCCCCTCCAGGATGTACCCGAAAGTGTATCCATTGGATTCGTACTCCTCGCCAAACACATTATTGGCTTGAAGATTAAATCGTACGGTTTTCACCACCGGTGCCTTGTTCCAGCTGTATTTCACCTGAAAATCGGAGACCGAATAAGGATCCAGCGAGCGTCCTTCCGTTTGGGTGTTATCCATGTATTGGCGCCCCACATACTTCGTGGTCCATTCCAGTTCCCAATTGTCAACCTGATAACTAAGGATGGCGTTCCCAATTACGGATGGCGAAAACGCGATATCGGTATCCTCATATACGCGCTGTTCCTGAACGCCGGTATCGTAATTATCCAAATACTGGGTGTATTCGGTAATTTTATTTTGGCTTAAGGTGAGATTACCGGCCAGCTCCAAGCCCCTCATCAACCGATAAGCTCCTTCCAGCTCAATTCCAGCCCGATAGCTTTCCGGCACATTCTCCCGCACATAGGCTCCTACATCGTTGATTTCACCGTTCAGGATCAGTTGATCGCGATAGTACATCAGGTAGCCATTCACGCCGGCATAGCCCCGCGCCCAGTCTTTTTTCCAACCCAGTTCGCCATTGTACATGGTTTCCGGATCCGGCCGACTTTCCGGGGTGCTGTCTACATACTCGTCGCGGGTGGGCTCTTTATTCCCCACGCTGAAGGAAGCGAAAATCCGCCCCAGCGATTCGTTCTGATAAACCAGTCCCACCTTGGGATTAAAGAACAGCAGATCATCATTCTGATCGGTGTCCACCAAGACGTTATCACCGTTCGTATCCCGCTCGAAATCCTTCCCCTGGAACTCATAGTAAATGGATCGTGCCTGCAGGTCCACGAATGTGCTTAGTTCATCGGTAAACCGATACTGAAGCTTGGTATAGACGTTCATGTCTCGCTTATAAGCATCATTATCGTAAAAACGGTCATTTATCGAATTGTCTGCGGGAAACTGCGACCAGATTACTTTTCCGAAGTGATCGCCATAATATTGATTGTAGGCACCCCCCAATATTACCTTCAACCGATCTTTGGTTTGATAAGTTGTTGAAAAAACTCCGCCATAGAATTCATTATCCAACCATTTCTGGGTAATCAGATCACTGGTTGTGCGCAGCGTATCATTCACTTCAACCGGATCAAACCCATAGTCAGCCAGTGGCTCACTTCCTCCATACTCTTCGTAGTAGCCACGCCCCTTGGTGAAATGCAGGGAAATATTGGCATCCCAGCTTTGCGAAAATTGATAATTATAATGTAGCTGATAGTGATCCTGCTGGTAGTTGTCGGTCTGATCTTGATATGGTTCGCCTGGTTTCCCGGTTCCCGCTGGATTGAAGGTACGATCCTGCTCGAGCTGCTGCTCCGAAATGCCCCACCAGGCATGATAGGTCTCCTCTTGCCCCGAGAATATATCGGCTTTGAGCAGGCTGTTTTCCCCATGATAGGCCGCGGATAAATAAAACGATTTCAGATCCGAGGAGGCCCGGTCGATATATCCGTCACTGGTGATCTTGGACAGGCGACCGTCAATTTGCCAGCCGTTGTCCATCAGGCCGGATCCGAACTGGACATTGTATTTTTGAGTGTTGTAGGATCCCACCGAAGCGCGCACCGTCCCATAGGGATTAGGCTCCAGCTTGCCGGTTTGCAAATTCAGCGATCCGCCAAACGCACCGGCGCCATTGGTGGAGGTACCCACTCCGCGCTGCACCTGGATGTTCTCCACCGAGGAGGCGATATCCGGCAGATTCACCCAGAATACCCCGTGTGACTCGGCGTCGTTCAAGGGAATCCCGTTGACGGTCACATTAATACGGGCCGGATCCACACCACGAATGCGAATTCCGGTGTAACCCACGCCCGCGCCGGCATCCGAGGTCGTGGTTACCGAAGGCAAGGAGCGCAGCAAGTAGGGCACGTCCTGGCCGGTATTTTCATCGGCGATTTCTTCTTGGGATAGATTGGAGTAAGCCATAGGCGTGGACTCATCCACTCGCAAGGCTTCCACAAAAACTTCCGATCCCATGATCGAGGAGGGAACCAAATAGATTTCCAACCCTCGACGACGGCCATCCAGATCTATGGTTTTCTCTTTATAGCCAAGGTAGGAAATATTGATTTGTGAGCGCCCTTCATCGGCCAAGATGAGCGAAAATTTTCCCTGCTCATTGGTAGCCACGCCATTGGTGGTGCCCATTTGAACAACGTTAGCTCCGATGAGCAGTTCATCGGTTTGCGCGTCACGAATAATCCCTTCTACCCGGTTGCTGGTTTGCCCCAGCGCGGGCAGTGTGGCTGTAGTGGTGATAAGGAATAACAAGAAGAACGACAGGGCTTTCCGAAGCGGTAAAGCGCTACGACCTCTCGTGGTGTTTCTACTAAGATATGTGTTGATAAGCATGTCAACTTCCTCCATGTACGATTGTAGCAGGAGGAGGTGAACTTGTGAGATGGGCTCTTCTGGGTCGGTGCTTGCCGGATGCAACCAAACCGACCGTATCTCCGGTTTCCCTTCGCCGGCATTACCCGGTTCAGGTTCTGGGGTATGATCTCAGCCCGTGAATACAAGCACCCCCAACCTAATATTGGTTGATTATGTAAGAACATAAAATACGGTTATGGCAGCTGGAACCCAAGTTTTCCGCCATATAAAAACGCTTTGTAAATAAGCCCCCAAGTCATCATTTTGATTTTGTTCCATTTACCATCAATGAGCCGGTTCATTATGATAGCTGCCAACTCCTTAGACATTCACCCATTTATCCGACACACCGCGCCTCGATCTGCTTGGGTCGTTCTTATTTTGGGGGCGATGATATGCACCTCCTGCGGCCCGAATCCGGGGAAATCGGATGCTCGCATCAGCAGTGAAGAGATTCAGCAGCATGTATCCTATTTGGCTGCCGACCGAATGAAGGGTCGCGAAGCGGGATCGCCCGAAGAAGCTATGGCCGCTAATTATATCAGCGATTGGTTTGAGCAGTATGGGTTGGAACCGGCTGGCGATGAGGGAACCTATACCCAGGAGTTCAAGATCACCAAGGGGCGCAAGGAAGGCCCGCCATTCAGCTATCTGCTATTTCAGGATTCGCGCTATGCCAGCTCTGGCCAACACGCCCGTCCCTGGGGGCAAAGCCGCAACGGCGTGGTGGATGGGTCCTTAGTTTTTGCGGGCTATGGTATAGCGGCCCCCGAACAAGGCTACAATGATTTTGAAAATGTGGATCTGACCGATCGCATAGCGCTGGTGCTCACTCATGGTCCTAGCGGAGCCGATAACCCGCATGATGACTTTGGGGCCTTCTGGCCGATTGAGCGCAAAGTAGAAGCCGCGATTGAGCATGGAGCAGCCGGAGTGATCATCGCTAACGCGCCCCGTTATGTCACCGCCGATTCCGATACCTTGCCCCCCCTCTCCTATCAGGCTATGCAGGCGAAATCGCGGGTGCCGGTCATTCAGATTACCGCCAAAGCGGCTTCCTATATTGCCGAATCTTCCGGCCATGACCTGGAACAACTACAGCAAACCATCAATGAGCAACAAGCCCCCCAATCGATGGGCTGGGATGAAGCGGTCTCCATTTCGGTGAGCCTGCAGGAAGATCAGCGCATCGCGCGCAACGTATTGGGATTGGTACGCGGAACGCAGCGCAGCGAAAAATATATCATTATCGGCGCGCACTATGATCACTTGGGGATGGGCGGCAGCGGCTCTTTGGATTCCAGCAGCAAACCAAAAATTCATAATGGTGCCGATGACAACGCTTCCGGAACCGCTGGAGTGTTAGAGTTGGCCCAGTATTATGCCCAATATCCGCCGAAAGTGAGTGTGCTGTTCATCGGATTTTCGGGTGAGGAGATGGGGCTTCTCGGTTCCAACTACTTTGTTAAGCATCCAACGGTTCCGCTGGATCAGGTGAAGGCGATGATCAATATGGATATGATCGGACGTCTCCGCGATGAGCTGATCATCTTCGGTACGGGTACTTCCAATGGCTGGAACGTGGTACTGGATTCTGTTGATCAGGCTTTTGAAGGGACGTTCACCGTGGATCGCGTCCCCGATGGCACTGGCGCCAGTGACCACACGCCTTTCTATCAAGCCAAGCTTCCTGTGCTCCATTATTTTACCGACACCCATGCGGATTATCACCGCCCCTCCGATGACGCGGAGTATATTGAGGAAGAGGGCACCGAACGCATTCTTGAGCATATTACCGAGGTGGTTAAGCGGATCGAGCCATTATCTGATTCGGATTTTCACTATACCAAAGCCCAAGAAACGCGGCGGCAGGATATGAAGCTTTCTGGTCCTACCTTGGGTGTGTTGCCTGATTATGGGTTCAAAGGTGAGGGGATGAGGATTACCGGAGTCAGCGAAGGTGGTCCCGCGGAACAGGCTGGATTACAAGGCGGCGATGTGATTGTTAAACTGGGTGGAACGGAAGTACGAGATATCTACGATTATATGGGGGCGTTAAACACTTTGAAACAAGGCACCCAAACTTCGGTTACCGTTCTGCGCCAGGAGCAAGAAATCCAGCTGGATATTTCGCTGTAACCAAGTAGCAGCTACCCATTAGCCGCCGGTTTTACCGAAGGGTTTCTGAAAGAACTCCACTATTTTCTGCCCAAAATCCTTCACTTTATCCATAAACGTGCCGTTTGAGCCTTGTGCTGAGGAGGCTCCTCCTTGATCGCTCCCCGCTCCGCCGCCCATCGCCAATGAGTCGGCCACGGCCGCACTATCTCTCAGTTGCGAAACATCCATTGCATTGGGGTTCAGGCGCTGATTGGCGCGCTTTTCGCGGCTGCGTTGAGCCAGGGCCAGCTTAAATGGGTTTTCCACTGGTTTCACACACCGAAATCCTACGCGCGGCGAGGCTGATTTACTGGGACGATAATCGCGCACCCCCACCCCAATAAAAAAGGCATCGGAAGCCCAGGATCCGCCTCGCACGATCTTCCGCGGCTCATTTTGATTCTGATATTTGGGGGTGATCAGGTTTTGGGCGGCCTGCTTTAGAATTTTGTATGAGGGAAAGTACGCGTCTTCGCACCATTCGGCTACGTTGCCGGCCATATCGAAGAGTCGAAAATTGTTGGGCGGAAATGTGCCGGCCGGCGAGGTAATTACAAAGCCGTCTACGGCATGGTTGCCATCGGGAGCGAAGTTGGCCATGTGCAGTCCGTTATAGGGATCCCGTGAATAGATGCCGTCCCACGGATAGATGCGTCCACTGACCCCGGATCGGGCTGCGTATTCCCATTCGACCTCGGAGGGGAGTCGTTTGCCCGCCCATTCGGCATAGGCCTTGGCTTGGTGCCAGGTAACACAGGTGACCGGATAATCTTCGTAGGCTTCATCTCGAAAGTATACGCTCCAAGGCACGCCGATTTCCCGAGTCCAGGCAACGGAATCGGGGAGCATTTCATCTCGTCGTTCGGTGTCTAAGCTGTTTAAGAAGGCTCGATATTGTTTGTTGGTTACCTCGGTTTGATCCATCCAGTAGGCGTTTACCGTCATTCGAATGCTGCCGGATGGTTGAATCCCCAGGGGGTCTTCGTCGTTGAGTCCCATAATAAATTCGCCCCCGGGAATCAGGATCATACGGGTAACATCTCCGTTGGGAAGCGGAAAATTCTGCACCATGTCCCGCCCCAGATAGAATTGGATGCCGGATTGGTTGTCGATGTCGTAGATGGTGGGGGGCAGTTTGCCGGGTTCTTCGGTGCGGTCTTTGTATTTGGGTTTCACGCGGTGACCGATTAAGCCGATGCGTTCCAGAAAGGAGCACCCGCTGAGCATAAATCCCAGCAGAACACAGGCTATGAGCCCTTGCGCCGTTTTTAGGCGGTATGTATGTATCCCACTCCTGCTCATGCTGTTAGCGTAACCTGATGCCGTTTAAATCGGCTTTTACTTTCTATATTGGTGACCTTGTTTGTAATATCGTTTTGTGCAGCATCTTCGGTTGGATTCCCTGCGTGTATATCACCCCTTAGTATAACAAGTATGATGCCAACTACGCAGCTCTGGTTGGGATCCTTAATATTTGCCGGGGATGGTGCTGTGTTTCGCTTGATTGTATCGTTTTTTTATTGGGCTTTGTGCCTGCTGGTTTTTGAGGGTGACTGGCGGAATGGTGCGACCTCTAGCGAGGTCGGATTTTTCGGCCCTTTTGGGCCTATAGTAATGTGACCGCTAGCGCGGTCAGGTATTTTATGTTGACGATATTATCGTTTCCTCCGGATGGTGATGAGCATTCAAGATGGGCATAGTTTTATGCTAGTTCTGTTATTGGGTTGCTTCTTGGGGGTATTTTTGTCCTCCAAAGGGGAGACCTCCTATTAACACCTTCAGCTTTGGCGCCTATAGTTATGCGGTTAAGTTTGGAGACTCCAGATGACGAAGTTGTACCATGATCAATCGATTTTTTATTGAGCATGATATTAAGCTAAAGCTAGTTTATTGTTCCAAGCTGCAAGCTGGAAACTGTTAAGGCTGTCTTTCGCTTAATTGTATCGGGGGGGGTTGGGTTCTGTGGCTGCTGGTTTTTGGGGATGACTGGCGGAATGGTGCGACCTCTAGCGAGGTCGGATTTTTCGGCCCTTTCGGGCCTATAGTAATGTGACCGCTAGCGCGGTCAGGTATTGGTGCTGGACAAATAATTGTTTCCTCTGGATGGTAATGGGGAATCATAATGGGCATGGTTTGTTGCTGGCTTTTCCTATTGGGTTGCTTCTTGGGGGCATTTTTGTCCTCCCCCTGCTTCCGCCTCCAAAGGGGAAACTGACCTATCCACATGTCGAGCATTATCCTGAACTGATCTTGTTTTGCGGAAATTCACCCCTAATGAGGTCGGGTTTCATCGGCCCTTTCGGGCCTGTAGTAATGTGACCGCTAGCGCGGTCAGGTATTTTATGTTGACGATATTATCGTTTCCTCCGGATGGTAATAGGGAATCATAATGGGCATGAGTTGATGCTGCGTTTCTGCTATTGGGTTGCTTCTTGGGGGCATTTTTGTCCTCCCCCTGCTTCCGCCTCCAAAGGAGGAACTGACCTATCCACATGTCGAGCATTATCCTGAACTGATCTTGTTTTGCGGAAATTCGACCCCTAATGAGGTCGGGTTTTATCGACTACCACACTTTCTGGCATGGGGAATCTGGACCGTGAAGCGGTCCAACACGAATAGCCCCAAACCATTGGGGCGTTTCCCAACCCTGAAGGGGTTGAACCCACACGGTTAAATCTTCAGCCGGCCTTTTAATATGTGTGATATATGTGTAAATTTTATCATAGCATTTCTTCTCTCCCGGTGAAAACAAATTCGGAGAGACCAATCAAGGCGGTTTCACTTAGCGTATGATTCACCAGTTGAATCCATATGACCTTCAGCGCAATGTCCATCGGATCACCCTGTACAACACGGTGGCCGCGGATCAGCAGCATACCAGCCGGCGCAAGCGCCTGTATGTGCATTTGGACATGAACTGCTTCTATGCCCAGGTAGAGCAGCAATCCTACGATCTGCACGGCATGCCCCTGGTTATCGGGGGCTGGCGACGTCCCAATGGCATTCCACGGGGCATCTGCGCCACCAGCAGTTACGAAGCGCGCGAGCTGGGCATCAAAACGGCCATGAGCGCCTACGAAGCCCAGCAAATTTGTCCACAAGTGCTGTTCTTGCAGGTTCATTATGAAAAATATCAAGCCATCTCCCGGGAAATCAGCGAGATCCTGCACAACTTCAGTCCGGATATCGAATCCTACTCCATGGACGAATATTTCCTGGATATCACCTTCGCGGTGAACCGCACCCGCGCCGAGATCGAAGACATCGGGCGACGCCTTAAAAACGCCCTCTATCGGGAAACCCAGCTGGTCGCCTCAGTGGGCATCTCCTACTCCAAAACCTACGCCAAGCTGGCCTCCGACCTGCACAAACCCAACGGGCTCACCCTGATTCTCACCGAAGGCGACGCCGCCCGGCATATCTACAACTTAGATCTGGATGAGGTGTGGGGCATCGGGAAACGCCGCTACGAAAAATTACGCCAGCGCGGCCTGCACACCATCCAAGACGCCATTGATCGGGGCGTGGGGGCCTTCCAGGATCTGTTTGGCGACTACTTCGGCAAGATGCTCTTCGAGACAGTCAGCGGACAGGATCGGGCCAAAGTGCTGGATAACACCAACCACGTACCCAAGGAGGTTTCCTACATGCACACCTTCTCCGACTGGACCGACGATCCCGAGCGCGTGCGCGGTGAAATCACCAAGGCCGTATGGCAACTCTGCTACCGTATGCGGGGCTACGATCGCAAAGCGCGCATGTACTCCTGCCATATCCGGTTCCAGGATGTGACGTGGAAGGGTGTGTCGGTGACCTTCGGCACGGAGGGGTTTACCAATCTGGATGAGTATGTGCTGGAAGCTTGTCTGGCTAAAGCTATGCCATTGGTTAAACGCTACCTCAGGGAGGATCACAAAATTCGCGGAGTGGGCCTGCACACCATCGAGCTGACCGAAACCAAGCAACTGGAACTGTTTTTCAGTGAAGACGAAAAACTAAGCCGCCTGCACTACGCCACCGACAAAATCAACAATCACTACGGGCTGGATACCATTCTACCCACCTCGCTCAAGTACGATGTACCCGGCAAAACCCACTTCCTGAATCGCAGCGCCGGGTGAGACTGATCAGAACCGGTAGGTAAGCCGCAGGGTCAAAAACCGATGCGGTTGGCCAGCCACCACTTCTCGACTCAATCGATTGAGGAGCATATTGAAATCCATCCGGGCGCGACTAAATCCAAAACCGTATTGCTCGTGCCGCACCCACGGCTCGGCCTGTTCGGTATGCGGGCTGGGGGTACCGATAAAATTACCCTCAATCAGTGAATTATAAATCACATATTCATACTGTAATCCAGCCAACAGATAGATCTCCCGCATGGGTTGCCCCGAAAAAACGTCGCCGGACAAATTAGCACCACTATAATCACTCTCAAAAAGCGAACGTAATCGCCCGAGCCGTATGGTGCCACCCGGACGCACATAATTGCGAATAGTGCCAAATTTGGCCACCGGTTCGACAATCAATTGGGCATTAGGATGATCCCAAAGCGCAAAGGCATAATGAAGCTCCAGGTTCACCGCCGGAGTATTTCGAATCTGATACTTCCAGCCCTGGGGCAAGTCGTAGTGCAGTTTATCGTGCATAAAGGTTTGAACTTCCTCGGCTCGGGCCGCCGGGCCCACCACCCCCAGATCAAAATTGGTACTCAGCCAGTGGCGTTGCCCATAAAACAGATCCAACCCGCCCTCAAACAAAATCCAGCCCGCGTACGGGCGGTCAAACTCAATGGGATTGGCATCATCATAGCTGCTGGGGGTATAGATCCGGTGGGCTATTCCAATATGGCTGATCAGGGCTCGCAAACGATGCTCTGAGGTCTGAAAAAAACGAAAAAGGCCACTGCTATCCGGCAGCGAGGTGCGCAACGCCACAGACAATCCACTGGTGTAGTAATCGTCGATCTGGGGGATGGTAAAGGAATCATTATCAAAATGCAGATCCAGCGCGTGCGAGTAGATCTCCCCCGATTGCGCCCTTGCTTCGTTTCCTCCCCCCGCTATCATACCTCCGGCGATCAAGCCCAACAGCAAACCGCAAAAAACGAGGTATTTAGGTAAGCTCACAATTATAGCCTTCTAGTGATTGCCGGCGCAATTTTCGGAATAAGAATAAGGGGAAGAGGATGCACACCAAATCAATTGTAGCAAGTTCTACTCCCCCCCTCGAAATACCTGAGCGCTCGAGCGATGTTCCCTAACATCGCTCAAATTAACAATAGAATTTATTAACCCAACCGAGTGCCATTGGGCAAGGGTTCGTCGGGCACAGCCAAGATTACGGTTTCGTCCGTATCATACACCCCGGTAATCAGGCATTCCGACATAAACGGGCCGATCTGCTTGGGGGGAAAATTTACCACCCCCAGAATCTGTTTACCTTTCAGCTGGGTTAAATCGTAACGATCAGTAATCTGAGCACTGGATTTCAAAACTCCGATCTCTTCGCCAAAATCTACCCATACTTTATAGGCCGGATTACGTGCCTCCGGAAATTCCTCGGCCCGAATAATGGTCCCCACGCGGATATCAATTTTCTGGAAGTCACTCCAGGAAATTTCGTTACTCATAATTGATGTGTGATTTCAGGTTTATTGAGACAGAAAGTCAAAAATATTGCCCAGCATACCGCTCTCTTCTTTATACAGTTCGGTATATCGACATTTCTCACAGGTGACCGCGGTAAATTTTTTGTTCTGCACATCAAATAGCTTAGCCAAAATGCCACCAGTCGCTTGCATTTCATCGGTTTCATAGGTTCGATTGCCACACTTGGGACAGGTCCAATTTTGTTGCGTCATAGTAATAGAGATTGATTAGAGGGTATCAATAATAAGCTGTGGCTGGACGGATCGGGCCGAGCATTAGTTACTCCGCAAACCAAGCGGCCACTTCGTCGGCAGATTTGGTATTCAGGATACGATCTGGTCCGAATTTCCCCTTTCGGGCAATTTTCACCCCGTACTTGATAAAATCAATGCTATCCGTGGTATGGGCATCCGGGCATATCGCGCTCATCAGTCCTTCGGTTCGGGCCTTGTTGCCGTGTCTCCAATCCAGATCCAAACGCATGGGATTGGCGTTAATCTCAATGGCGGTATTATGTTGGGCGGCATGCTCAATCAGGGCGTTCATATCCAGCTTGGACTCTTCGCGCTTGAGCAGCAATCGCCCGGTCGGGTGCCCCACAATTCGGGTGGCCGGATGTTCGATGGCGCATAGAAAGCGCTGGGTCATCTTCTCCGGATCCATATTGAGCCCGCTATGCACGCTGGCAATCACAAAATCGAACTGTTCCAACAGTTGATCATCGTAATCCAGGGATCCATCGGATAGGATATCACTCTCTATTCCTTTAAAAATGCGGAAGTCGATCTCCTGCTCCTGAAATTTTTCATTTAGCGCGTCGATCTCTGCCCACTGCTTTTTCACTTCATCCGGGGAGAGCCCACCAGCGTAGGCGGCAGTCTGTGAGTGGTCGGTTAAGCCAAGATATTTATATCCACGATCGATGCACGCCTGAGCCATCTCTTTAATGCTGTATTTCCCATCACTGTACGTGCTGTGCGCGTGTAACACTCCCTGAATGTCATCCTCGGTGACCAGCTCCATCTGGGCATGTTCTTCAAACCAATCCACTTCCCCGCGATCTTCACGCAGCTCCGGAGGAATCCAATTCAGATCCAATTGTTGATAAATATCTTCCTCCGAGCTATAGTCTACCGGAGCTGAAAAATTGGTATTGCCCGCATCATCCAGCTTAAAGAGCCCATATTCATTCAACGACATGCCTCGTTCTCGGGCACGTTGGCGCAATACTACATTATGCTCCTTGCTTCCCGTAAAGTACATCAACGCGGCGGGAAATTGTTCGGGCTTCACGATACGCAAATCCACCTGACGACCTTCCGAAGTGCGAATGGAGCTCTTGGTATCGCCTCTGCCCAGGATATCGGTGACCATCTCGTGTTCCGTGAAGGCATCAAACAAGCTCTCCGCATATTCCTGTTCGGCGCCAATCAGAATATCAATATCGCCGATGGTTTCCCTGGATCGACGCAAAGAACCGGCCACTTCCAACGCCTCGATCCCATCCAGTCCGTTGAGCCGATCCACCATAGTCTCAGCAATTTCAGTGGCTTCATCCAATCGGCATCGCTGACCAAACTGTTGCATCCATTCGATGGATTTGACGATTTTTTCCGCTGTTTTTTTGCCCAACCCTTTGAGTTCGGCCACGGATCCATCCTCGCAGGCTTTCTTCAGCTCCGATATTTCCGAGATGCCCAGCTCATTGTGAATTTTAAAAATATTCTTGGGTCCCAATCCGGGGATATCCAACCAATCGATCAGTCCGGCGGGAACGCGTTCTTTCAGTGATTCTAATACCGGTATGGTTCCTTCCCGGGCATAGTGATAAATGTCATTGGCGATACTGTCTCCAATACCTTTGATATCGGTCAGCCGCTCCTCCTCGATATACGTATTGATATCTTTTTCCAATCCCTCGATGGTTTGAGCGGCGCGATCAAACGCAATAGCCCGAAATCGATTCTCTCCGGCTAGCTGCATCAGCATGAAGATCTCTCGTAATTTATCTGCTACATCGGCATTGGTGATAGGCATAAAAAGGGTTTCTTATCGGATTAAGTTTCAATTGCACATGCAGTATAATCGGAACCGTTAACAAGTTCTAGGTGCCGAAATATAAAAAAGGCATCAGAGGTTCACCTGATGCCTTTTCAAGATAAGTAAAATGTGGGGCGATCAGTTCCCGTTGGTCTGCCAGGTATCGGAAAGATCACGCAAGTCTTTGCGCTTATCTGTCAACCAGATAACTTCTTCAAACCCATACAGCTCTAACTGAATACTGGCCAACTGAATAGCCTCCTGTTCGTCAATGCTCTTTTGCTTGCGAGATACGGAAGCGAACTTGGGCATTTCCACATCAAAGCCCTGATTTTCAACCTCCATCCCATAATTAGACATCCGAACCCCCTTAATATTAGGTCGCCTAGACGGTTGCCCTTGTACAACCAATCTATGCTGATATTGTCGATCCATCATCTTGAAGCGACGAATAAAGAAAACGGGAATCCACTCACCGGAATCCAGTTGGGCGTATCCAAAGCGGTAATATTCACTCTCTTTGGCGGCCACATACGATTTCACCTTCTCATGCCAGCTGGATTCCTCTGAAGGGGCCTTGTTTTTCTTCCAAAACATAAGTTTCTGAAAAAAGCTCTCCCCATCGTCGTCTTCTTCAGCTTGTTTCTGCTTATTCTTTTTGTTCTCGGTTTCAGCCTGGCCCGGTTCGGTGGTTTCTTCAGTCTCGGGGGCAGTTTGTTCCGCTGCCGTGGTATCCGATTCCGCTTGCTGAGCCATGGACAACGAAGGGGAAACCAGAATAAGAATCAACATCAGGCCCAACACGCCCAATCCTGAAAAGATGCTATGTATAGAAAAACGATCGAGTAAACTCATCTTGCTCATTATTGATCAGACTAACATTATATCGCCGGTTCATCCAGCGAATGAGTCTATTTGGTAGTGTACCGTGTAAAAATAGTTCCTGCTTCTCAATGATGCAGACGCGCCGGGCAGATCTTTTGTCACCTTTGCATCTTCATTGATTATATTGCCCACAAAATAATACAATTTACATCAAAAACAGGAACGCCATGCGCGATACGACTGATTTGACTTTCCGTGGGTTATATACTGCGATAGTTACACCATTCAAAGATGATGCCGAACGTAGTATAGATAAAGATGCCTATCGGCGACATTTGGAATTTCAAATTAAAGGCGAAGTAGACGGCATTGTGGTTTGCGGAACCACCGGCGAAAGTCCCACGTTTTCCGATCAAGAGTTTGAATACTTGGTAAAAACAGCGGTGGAAGTAGCCGACGGGAACGTACAAATCATTGCCGGATCCGGATCCAACGCCACCAACAAGTCTATTAAACGTTCTCAAATAGCCGAACAGGCCGGAGCCGATGGCTTATTGATCGTGGGCCCTTATTATAACAAACCTACCCAAGACGGCTTGATCCGACACTATACAAAAATTGCTGATTCGGTGGAGGTCCCATTGGTAGTTTATAATGTCCCCGGACGAACGGCGGTCAACATCAAACCGACCACCCTTGCCCACATGGCTGAGCACCCCAACATCGTCGCCGTCAAAGAGGCCAGTGGGGATATGAATCAGATTTTGGAAGTACTGGCCAGTGTTCCCCAGGATTTTGCGGTGCTCTCCGGTGATGACGCACTTACCCTGCCGCTGATTGCGGCTGGTGGGGACGGAGTCGTTTCGGTCGCCTCTAACATTGTTCCCATTCACATGAGCGCCTATGTGGAGCACTGCCTGGAAGACCGCATGGAGCACGCCCGAGAGTCGCATTACAAGTTACTCCCCTTGATGAAGGCAAATTTCTGGGAAAGCAACCCCATTCCGGTGAAGAGCGCTCTGGCCATGAAGAAACGCATGGATGATATCTTCCGCTTGCCACTGGTTCCCCTGAGTGAAGCCTACCGCGAACCGATGATGGAGATCCTGGAGGATCTGCAGTGGGATGAAGGCTACGCTCATCTTTGATTCAAATAAATAACCTCAAAAATGTGTCAATCATGAAAAAAATCGCGTGCTCTTTATCAGCCCTGCTAATCATTTGGGCCTTCGGCTTTATCCAATTGGGCGTTGCCCAAGAATCATCCTTTCAAGTGGCCAGCGAGTCTGCCGCCAAACCGATTCATGATGTATTGGATGCTTGGCACCAAGCCGCGTCGGAGGCGAATTTGGAAGGCTATTTTAATCACTTTGCCTCGGATAGCGCCATTTTCATGGGTACCGATCGTACCGAACGATGGACTGTTGACGAATTCAGAGTGTGGAGCAAGCCCTATTTTGATCGGGGCAAGGCGTGGTCTTTCCAAGCGGTAAGCAGAACCGTGTACTTATCCAACGACGGGCAAACCGCTTGGTTCGACGAACAGTTGGATACTCCGAATCTGGGGCCTTCGCGGGGTTCAGGAGTGTTGGTGAATACGCAAGAAGGGTGGAAGATCGCGCACTACAATTTATCCATCCCCATTCCGAATCCATTGGTAGATAGTTTTGTAGAGTTGATCCAAGTGTGGGAAAATAAAAAACAGTGATCCGAACCGGGGACCTAATAGGTTCAGATCACTGTGTGGAGTTGTGCTGACAGGAATTTAGGCTTCCGCTTTCTCAGACAGTAAAATGTCTTCGATCGCTTTTTTCAGCTGTGGCTTGGGCAATGCGCCTTGAGCCATCTGTGGTTGCCCGTCTTTGGGAACGAACAACATGGAAGGAATACTTCGGATGCCAAACATAGCAGCTAATTGCTGCTCGGCTTCGGTATCCACTTTATAGATATTTAGCTGATCAGCGTATTCTTCAGATAGTTCCTCCAATACGGGAGCTACCATTTTGCAAGGTCCACACCAATCGGCGTAAAAGTCGATCAGGCAGGGCTTGTCGCCTTCAAAGACCCAGTCTTCGTGTTGTTCAAAGTTGAACACTTTTTCCTTAAATGTCTCTAGAGTAAGATGCTCAGTCATAAGATTGATATCAGATTAGTTGGTTTTACTATATAACCAAAAGGTAATATAAATATTGTCCACTTACAATACCCGGCCTGGCGTACTACAAACCAGCTATGCGGATCTTTAACGAAGAAACGGGATTGGAATTCTGTGCAAATGTGACAATATGTAAATTTTAGCCCCCAACACATTGACATCTTACTGCGAAAACATTAATCAAGGGGTACACAGATTTATAAATTGGCTCGCCGAGCTACTAAAACAGATATCTGGTATGCAAACATCTACTTACAGGTCGAATACTCCTCGAACATTCCGTGGATGGGGACTTTGGTTGGTGGCGATATTTATTGCTCTACCCACCTTGGCACAAGCTCAAAATGAGCTACAATCCCCCTCTGAGTTTCTGGGATATGAACTAGGAACCCAATTTACCCCTCACTACAAAATTTACGATTACTTCTACTATGTCGCCGAATCCTCGGATTTGGTGAATGTAAAACAGTTTGGTGCAACCTACGAAGGACGTCCGCAATTGTTGGCGTATGTAGGCAGCACCGATCATTTGAACTCACTGGATCAAATTCGCACCAACAATCTGAGGCGAACCGGCATGGTGGACGGGTCGGCCAGTAACGAAGGGCCAGCCCTGGTGTGGTTAAGCTATAATGTACATGGCAATGAAGCGGTGAGTAGCGAATCGGCTATGCAGACCATTTACGAGCTGGTTCGTCCGGATCGAGCAGATACCAAGCAGTGGCTGGAAAACGCCGTGGTCATCATGGATCCTATGTTGAACCCGGATGGGCGGGATCGCTATGTAAACTGGTACAATACGGTAGTGGGCCAGCAATATAATGCCAATCCGGAAGCCCGCGAACATCACGAGCCCTGGCCAGCTGGTCGTACCAATCACTACTACTTTGATATGAACCGCGATTGGGCTTGGATGATGCAGCAGGAGACGCAGAACCGCATACGTGAGTACCAAAAATGGATGCCCATGGTGCATGTTGATTTCCACGAGCAGGGTTACAACAGTCCCTACTATTTTGCTCCGGCCGCCTCACCATTTCACGAGGCGATCACTAGCTGGCAGAAGAAATTCCAGACCGATATCGGGAAAAACCACACCAAATATTTCGACAACAATAATTGGTTGTATTTCACCCGTCAGGTGTTTGACCTGTTCTATCCCAGTTACGGCGATACCTGGCCAACCTTCAACGGTGCCATCGGTATGACATACGAGCAAGCGGGCATTGGTGCCGGCCTGGGTGTAGAAACAGTGGATGGCGACACTTTGACGCTACAGGATCGCATCGCTCATCACACCATGACCGGACTATCCACGGTGGAAGCAACGGCCAACAATCGTCAGGAGGTCATCGATAAGTTTTCGGAGTACTTCCGCAAAACCCTGAACGAAGGCTCCGGCAAGTACAAAAGCTTTGTGATCAAAGGCGACAATAACGATGACAAGATCATGTCGCTACTTACTTACCTGGACAAACAGGGTATTGAATATGGCTTAGCTACTGATGGCGGTCGAGAACGTGGCTACAATTACGCCACCGGTAAAGAAGAGCGCTTCCGCCTGCGCGAAGGCAGTGATATTGTGATTAACACCTATCAACCCAAAGGGGTTCTGGCCCGAGTGCTGTTTGAGCCACGTCCGGCCCTGGAAGACTCGGTAACTTACGACATCACCGCTTGGGAGCTCCCCTACTCTTATGGGTTGCAGGGATACGCAGTGGAAGACAAACTGGGTATGGGCAACGGCACCTTCACCTTTTCCGGATCCATACAGGGTGATCAGGACAGCGATCCATACGCATACGTGATTAAGTGGGATAGCTACAAGGATATCTCACTGCTTACCGATCTTCTGAACCAAGGCATCAAAGTGCGTTATGCTTCCGAACCTTTTACGACCGCCGGAACCCAATTTACGCGCGGCTCTCTGATTATCACCCGAAACGGGAATGAACAATTGGGCGAACAGTTCGATACCATTGTTCAAAATACGGCCACCAAGCATGTGCAAAATGCCTATGCGGTAAGTTCGGGTTATGTAACCAGCGGACCTGATTTCGGATCCGGGGATGTTAACTATATGAAAGCCCCTCGCATTGCCCTACTCAGTGGCGAAGGCACGTCTCAGTATTCGGTGGGAGAAGTCTGGCACTTTTTTGATCAACAGGTGGATTATCCTATCCACATGATCGACACTGACCGCGTAGCTCGTGTCGATTGGCACAACTATGATGTGTTGATCATGGCTGATGGCTGGTATTCTTCACTGGGCGACGGCGAGCTGAAACAGCTCAAGGATTGGGTTAGCAACGGGGGCCGCCTCATCGCCCTGGATGGCGCGGTTTCACTATTTTCCGGCAAGGAAGGCTTCGGTCTGAAACGAAAAGAGGCTGATGCTAACGCAAATAACGAGAACGGCCAAACCGAACTTCGTACGTATGGTGATCGAGAGCGCGAAGCCATCACCAACTTCAACACCGGCTCTATTTTCCGCGTGGATCTGGATCCTACGCATCCACTTGGTTACGGCATGGATCAAACCTACTTCAGTCTGAAGCTCAACTCTGACGCTTACGCCTATCTGGAGAACGGCTGGAATGTGGGAGTGACCAAAGAAGGATCGCACATGAGTGGATTTATCGGGCATAATGCCAAAAACAAGGTCGGCGATGCCTTAACCTTCGGTGTGCAACCGATAGGCAGTGGCGAAGTGGTGTATATCGTGGATAATCCACTGTTTCGCGGTTTCTGGCACAACGGTAAACTGATCTTCGCCAACGCGGTATTTATGGTGGGGAATTAAGTAAAATAGTTCTTACCGGTTTTCGAACGTATAAGCCTGCTGGTGGTGACATCAGTGGGCTTTTTATTTTTGATTACGGACTACGGACGACAGACGACGGACCACAGACGACGGACCACAGCTATTACGGAATAGATTAACTGGGCCTGCTTGAATATTGACGATCGCTGCTGGACCATCGACCATCGTGGTTTGTAGTTGGTATCAAGCTCAGAGCCACTGGACGAAAATTCACAAGGTTAAGTAATAAATTTCAGGCAAATAACTACGATCGTCCATGGTCCATCGGCGATGGTCTCCTTCCATGAGCAAGCCCATAAATATCCTACTCGGTGGGTCCCGTCGTCTGTCGTCTGTCGTCTGTCGTCTGTCGTCCGTAGTCCGTAGTCCGTAGTCCGTGGTCTGTCGTCCGTCGTCCGTAGTCTGTCGTCCGTAATCAGTATATTACCCCCCACATCAACCCCAAATTGAAGAACCACCCATGGGACTACTCAGCTCACTACTCGGTCACGCGCAGGAAATGGATCTGGAGGAATTGGAAGAAGAATTTGCCGAAATCGTAGTGGATGGTGAGCAGATTCAGCGAGCGTATCAACTCTCGCGTGATTTGATGGTGTTTACCAATAAGCGGTTGGTCTTGGTGGATAAAGAAGGCATGACCGGCAAGAAACGCGCCTACCACTCCCTACCCTACGGCACAATTACCCACTTTTCCAAGGAATACAGCGGTCGGTTCGACGCCGACGCCAAGTTGATCATCTGGCTACAGGATCAACAGGAGCCGCTGGTGTATGACTTTCATAAAGATGCCTCCATCCACGAGGTGTATCAGGTGCTGAGTCAATATGTACTAGCCTGAGCATGCCAAAACCAGCGATCACAGAGTCTTGGCTGAACAGTTTTCTGCGGGCTGGAAATCGCTTATTTTCCACCCTTCATCGAGAAATTTGAACCTGAACTTGACTATAGATTATGAGTACGCCCGATCTTCCTATTAGTAACAAACATATCGACCATCTGGGCATTGCCGTCCAGGATTTGGAAGCCTCTATTCAATTGTACGAATCGCTGTTGGGCGTAGAATGCTATAAACGGGAAGTGGTTGAGGAACAAAAGGTAGAGACTGCGTTTTTCCAGACCGGTGAATCCAAAATTGAGCTGTTGGGTCCTACCTCAGAAGATTCGGTGATTGCCAAATATGTGGCCAAGAAAGGCCAAGGCATGCATCATGTGGCGTTTGAGGTGGAAGACATTCGCTCGGAGATGAAGCGATTGACCGACGCCGGATTCACATTGCTCAGCGATGAACCCTCCACCGGAGCCGATAACAAGTGGGTAGCCTTTGTGCATCCCAAAGATTGCAACGGGGTATTGGTAGAGCTCTGCCAGGATAAGTAATTAGGATTCAGGATTCAGAATTCAGGACTCAGAATTCTGAGTTCTGAGTCCTGAGTCCTGACCACTGACATTTCTCGCTTGTGGATAGACGCTCAACCTTGTATATTTGGCCTTCCTTGAAACAGGCACTTTTTTCGCCTGAGTTCTAAATCGGGACGTGGCGCAGTCCGGTAGCGCACACGACTGGGGGTCGTGGGGTCGCAGGTTCAAATCCTGTCGTCCCGACTGTTATGAAGCCTTCTGATAGCTTAATGAGCTGTTAGAAGGCTTTTTTATTTTTGAGACATAAGAGAGGTTGCATCCCACATCTACGGGAGTTACATATTTTCTCGTAAAATGTAGTATCAGAAAATATAACATAGGAGGTGGGGTTTTATTGATAGTATAAACTATAATTATAGAGAGGTTACTATGCATATCAATAAAATTACTTTCGTTTTCTTCCTGGCCACCTTGCTGTTTCTAATAGCCCCCCCAAAAAGTGTGGCTCAATGGAGTATTGGCGCTTCTTATGAGATCCGCCAAGAAGATCCCAAAAATGGATTTGGAGCACGAATTGAAAGAGAGTTTCTTCAGGAGGTTCCCCTGTTTAATCTTGGTCTCCGTGCCCACTTCAGCTATTTCAATGACGATAACCAGATTTCCAGAGAAGGAGTCAGCTTTTCTCAGGAGATCACCAGTTACGACTATGGACTTGCTGCTATTGGAGGAGTTTCCGTCAGCATTTTAACTCCGTATTTAGGACTGGGGCTGGGTTCTTCCACTTTGGATGTAACTCGTGACGACTTACCATCCGACTCTCCCTTTGAAAGGGATTCCAAAGACAGCGCCATTTATTGGAATGGATTGGTAGGCGCGAAAGTAGAGATTCTTCCGGCCATCAAACCATTTGCGGAATATCGTTTGGAAAATGTTGCCGATTACAAGGACGAACTCCGGGATATTAAAGACAGCAATGGCCGATGGGTTTTTGGTATCTCCATCGCTTTCTAAGCATTGTGGTGGTTATCGAATTACCTTGCCACAGCTTGATTCAACTCTTTACATAAGTAATGCGCAGTCGGTAGTGTATAAGACATGAGTTGGGGCTCACTGGGTCAATCCTGTGAGCCGACCATGTAAAAGCTCTTCAAGTTCAGCTTGGAGAGCTTTTTTTATTGAAGCTTGATAACCAAGGGGAATTTCTATTCGTTATATTCTAGATCATTCCGAATGGAAATAGTTCAACTTCATTTTTCTATAACAAATCTTCCCCATGCTCCAAAACTACCACAACGTCATCGAAAAGTTTGTCATCGTGGGCGATCGCGTGTTGCTGAAACCGCGCGATATGGAAACCCGCACCTCTAGCGGATTGGTACTGCCCTCTACAGTGAAGGAGAAAGAAGAGATTCAGAGCGGCTACGTGCTGAAGACCGGTCCCGGTTACCCCATTCCCTCTGCTGATGGCGGCTACAACGAGCCCTGGAAAGAAGCCGACGGCAACACCAGCTACATCGGCATGCAGGCCGATGAGGGGGATCTGGCTATCTATATGAAAAGTCGTGCGCATGAGATTGAGTTTGAGAATGAGAAATACATCATTGTACCCCACGGCGCTATCCTGCTGCTGATTCGCGACGACTTAGAATAGCAATCCGAGCGGCTTTGTCCCTATCAGCTTGGTCTACGCTAACTCTTTAATACGAAACTTTTTTGTAGGTTAACCAGTCGTGTGAAACGATCAACCTCAATTAAGTAATTCGTTACTATGGATCGTCGTCAGTTTTTAAAAACCTCCTCCCTAGCCGCAGCAGGTCTTCTATTCCCCTGGAAAAGCTTGCTGGCTCAAGATAATCCCCTCACCATGATCCGCCGCAATGTGGGCTACTTTAGCGGACGTGGGGGCACTATTGGTTTTTTGATGAACAAGGATGCCATGGCGGCAGTGGATTCGCAATACCCGGAAGCCGCCCAGAAATTCATTACGGCCCTGCGCGACAAAGCGGGCGATTCCAGCCGACGATTCGATCTACTCATCAACACGCACCACCATGGCGATCACACCGGTGGGAATCCGGCGTTTCGTCCGGTCACCGATCACATCATCGCTCATAAAAACGTGCCCGGATTGCAGAAGCAGTTTTACGGGGATAGCGACAACGAACAGGTGTACGCGGATACGACCTACTCAGATAGCTGGAGCCAACAGGTCGGTGATGAAACGGTGCACTTGTCCTATCACGGTCCGGCCCATACCGGCGGCGACAGTGTGGTTTATTTCGAAAAGGCCAATGTGGTACACACCGGCGACTTGATGTTCAATCGATGGTATCCGGTCATCGATCGGCCGGCCGGAGCGCTCATCGAAAACTGGATCCAGATATTGGAGCGCATATCGGATACTTACCCCAGTGATACGGTGTACATTTTTGGTCACGGCAACCCGAAAGCAGGGGTCACGGGTACCGAAGCCGATCTGCTTTATCTGCGGGATTACCTAAGTCATTTGCTAGCGTACACCCAAGGCAAAATTAATGAAGGTTGGTCGCTCCAAGAGCTGCAAGACAACACCGATTCCTTTGAACAATTTGCCGACTTCGAAGGACCCGGCGGTCGACTTACCCTGGACTTTAATTTGAAAGTGGCCTACCAGGAATTAACGCACGTGCCCCGGAGCGAATCGTAGAACGAACGACCGACTACAGACGACAGACGACGGTGGTCCGTGGTCGGTCGTCCGTGGTCTGAATTAATAGTCGTATTTCCAGCGGATGTCGATGCCGGTGCGGTTATTGTCACCCTGCATGAGGATCAGATCCAGGTTCTTGGTGATCATATACTCGATGATAAAGGAGGTATTGGGTGCGCTACCGTTGATTTCATTGAGCACCGCGAAAAATACCTTCTCGTTGATATACCAACCGGTTTTAATGGTGGTACCCGCCCCGGATGCTGTAGTATTATTATCAATTTTCACCACATCTATGCCCAAACGCTGCGTAGCCAAAGACTCTACCTGATCCAGCAGTACATCCAATGCTACACTGGCTTTGGACTGGTCGGCTCCGGTATTGGTGACCACCTGCTCCCATGATTGCAGTGCGTAATAGGGCTTGCCAAACAAGGTATAGCTGATGATGTTCTCCAGCTCCATCTCTGGCTCCGATTCATACCGGAATTCCGGTTCCTCCATGAGCCCCTCGATGATGTACCATATACGGACCTCACCCATATCTTCAGGTTGTGGCGGCCGATACAGCGTGCGAATATTTAATCGGGGATTGTACGGATTTCCAGAAAAGGTAATCGTACCATTTTCAATATTGAACTGTTTGCCAAGCGGACGCGCATAACCCTCAGCTGTAGATAAGGTGCCAAACAGATTCAAATCTTCTCCCATCGGCTTTTGGACATTTAATTCCCCATCCAGCTCAATTTCCATATCCAGGTATTGGCGGTTACGAACATAAAAACGCCGATCAAAACTAATTGCCATATCAATACTTAGTGAATCATAAAGGTCCACCTGATAATTAGAGACTGTATCAAGCTCATCCAAGGCTATTGTCTCCACCGACTTCTCTCCAAAGTTGCGCATGTAGATGAAACCATTATTAACCTCCAGATCACCTGAGATACGAGGTGCGACTAAGGGGCCGGTTAAAGACGCATCAGCGGAAATAGTCGCATTAATGTCACGCGTATTAAACGCTTGGAAGTTGGTTAATTGGAGCGTGAGGTCAGAAGCAGTAGGTACCAAGCCATCCAACTGAACCGACCCATTTAGTATTCCGCGTCCTCGACTGCTGTAAAACTCTCCTTCTTCAACTAGCAATTGATCATTCTGAAACTTTAATTCCGTTTTTATGTTTTCCACGGTAATACCAGCCTCTACAACATCTACTGAACCCTTGCCAAGACTCATCTGGCCATCTACTACCGGTTCGCCGTAGGTCCCATCTATATTGATGGTGCCATTTATGAAGCCCTTGAGATTTCGGACCATCCCACGATCCATGAAATCATTCAGCGCCGCCATGTTGAATTCATTGGTAATCAGGCTAAAATGGATGGGATCATTCTGGGTAGGCAGTTGCACATCAAAATCCC
Organism: Bacteroidota bacterium; assembly: GCA_051747265.1. Lineage (GTDB taxonomy): Bacteria > Bacteroidota > Rhodothermia > Balneolales > Balneolaceae > JBNJFY01. Next base: position 167,359 of record JBNJFY010000002.1, read on the forward strand.
GTAATGAAATTTGAAACGGGATGTGTCCGTCGGCATCCAGTGCTTTTTGGTTTAAGGAGTAGATCGAAGACCCAAATTGAAGTAAGGCTTGATCATGGTCATAATCCATATTCAAGGCCACTGAATCTACTTGAACCCCGGAAAGGGATCCGGAGCGAAGCGACCCCTGTCCCTCCAGCTCAGGTGCCCCTACACTACCCGATAATGTAGCCAGGAACTGTAGCTCTCCACGAGTATCGGTATAACCGGCTTGATCCAACCAAGGTTTCAATTTCTCTAATGCCAAGGGGTGAATTTGAAACATACCGGCAATCTCGGCTTGCGACAGAGAATCAGACATTTTATCCGAAGCACCATTGAACAGTAGTGGACATTCTAAATTCGCGCGCACCACCTCCTGTTGATCCATCCAGCTGTGTAGTTGCAAACTAGCCCACTGTTCATCAATCTGAGCGGCCAAGCGGACCGTATCCAAAGCTACGTCTTGATAAGTCAGCTGGCTCAATTGCAGGGAACTTTTCAGGTCCATCTGTTGCTCGGTGCGATCTAGTTCCACAAAGCCATCCATGATCCCCTCGACCACTGCTTCATCCATTACGATTTTTTGAAGCGTCCCCACGTCGATAGCCTGGCCACTTAGATAAAAGTGCTGGCGATCGGATCCCAGATGCGGAACATTCATCGTTAAGCTCACACTATCCGTGGACATCACTTTTAGCGTATCCATTTGGAAAGCATCCGCAAAAATCCAGCCGTTAACCGGTTGTTGTAACACCAAGTTTCGATCAGGATCAATAATTTCCATATCCCGAATAACATAATGGGTGGTATCCGGTGTCACGCGATAGGTAAACGATTGACGTAACTGATTGGAAGGATCCTTCCGGAAACGCACCTCGGCCTCCCCGATAGTGATACCATTTTGCTTCTGACCGCTGGTGGATATTTCCATATCCTGCAGAACACGCTGTTCATACGAAGGTTCCTGTACAACCAGAGAAAGAAAATAGGTCGGTTCCTCTACAATGGTAGCATTTACGCGCCCGCTAATCCCTTCTGCTTTCACCGTAGCCCCATAACTAACCTGTTTAAGATCCATGGACGCCTCAAATCCCAATTGGCCATCTAGTTCCGGAAAAATACTTCCTTTAACCGTACCCTGCGCTTGTAACAGATCGGTACCTGCCAATGGAGCCAGCGACTGTAAATCCTTCAAGAGAATATCCAGTTGCAGACGATTGTTGATGTCCGTCGGGCGGGTCAAATGCTGGCGCAACGACAAGGTCCCATCCGCTATGGGACTTCGGATCTGAGCATTGGTCAACTTCAGCAGCGAATCCTCTACTACAAGCTGCCCGTGGAACGTGTCAATACGTTCACGATTGACAATGGATGAATCCATCGATATGGTGGTTTGCAACCTGAGATTGGCCAGATCGGTCCCTGAACCCCGCCCATAGATATGGGGGCGCAGCTGCGTTTCCAGGCTATCCATGCCCTGTATCTCTTGTAGGTTTAAATTGTCCGATCGGGCTTCAAATGCGTAATCAGGAATGGGTTCGCGGTAATTCCCTGTAGCTTCGAAATCGATTGTACTTTTATCGAGGGTCAAAGAGCCATTCGTACGAATAATGGGGCCGAAGATACTCCCACTCAAGGCCAATCGGGAATAGGGTTGGCCTTCGATTTCGCCCCCTTCCAGTTCCAGTCCATAATGAAAGGGAATCAACTCCCAATCATAACTATCGCCACTTGCCCTTAGGGATCCGCTGATGGGTGCGCCCTGAATATTATCTTGCGACCAGTACGTGGGATCCAATCCTGCGAACTGAGCTTCGCCGGACCAGGCAACCTGTTCAACATCAAACATTTTTTGGGCATCCCATTGCCAATTTATCCGCTCACCTTCCCGATGTATGCTGCCCTGCGCTATTAATGAGTCTCCAGACACCTTCAGCGATTGCGTCAATTGATCCAACTGATAATCGCCATATCGAACGCCCTGAATGTTTCCCTGAAGCTGACCGACACCTTGATCGATGTGCATCAACGGAAAATCACCGCGCCAATTAAATTCGGCTTGATCGATATCCAGGGGAAAGGCGTATTCGGGCTCCAATAGTTGTTCCGCCTTAAAATGTTGAACATCAATAGCGGCCTCATAAATAGTAAGTGAGGAATCCCATCGACCGTGAACGAAAACATAGGCTGATTCTAAGCCTGGGGATTGTGCTTCCAGCTCTAAGCTCAACTCTGGCCACTGTCCGGCTAGTTCTATTGCGAATTGGCTGGTTTGCTCCTTAATCACGGGGATATCGGTAGCCAGTCGGGCAACGGTTTGCCAATCAAAGGAAGACGACTCCAGATGCGCGGTCAGGGAATCATTGTTCAGATTAAAATTTCCCTGTGCCTGCAACAGCGTAGCTCCGGCTCCCAGTACCAGTTGATCTAAATTAAACGTTGAATTTTCCCATTGAGCGCCAACCTGCACTTCTACTACTTCATCACGGGGGAATTTAGGTGAGTCGACCTGCATGGCCAGATCTTCCAGTCGGAAGCGCGGCTTGCCTCCCAGGTAGCCGGCGGATCCACCCGCTTGGATATTAGCAATCCGCCAGCTGGTCACGTTCAATGAATCCAGCAGCTGAACCTCAACATTGCTCCGGTCAAGTGTCCAACGGGCGACTTCCAAATTAAAGGGCTCCGATTCAGCCAAGGTATCTGCCGGATCCGATTCTTTGACCAAACGAAGGAGATTCCAGGAAGTGGAGTCTTGAGTGAGCCGAAGATTTGCGCCGGTCACTCCTATGCTATCCATAATAAAGGCGTCACCTAACAAGGACCAAACATCATATCTTATCGAAATGGCATCAATACTGCCCACGGTATCTTGCTGGGCATCAAGAACCGAAATGTCCCGCAGTTGGATGGATTTCCATAGATCTCCCTCCAAAGCTTGCACATCCACGCGACCATTTAAAGTGGAATTCACTTGATCTACGGCAAACGTCCGGACCCAATCGCGCACCCAATTGGTGGTCAATGACCATCGCACCCCCATAACCAACAAACCCAGAGCAACCAGGCCATACCCCAACCATTGGCTCCATTTGCGCAACGGAGTGCGTTGAACTGAAGGCTTGGTATGTGATTGTTGCTCGCTCAATCGAAAAAGGTCTATACTTTTATTGGTTAAAAGGCGTGGCCAATACTCAGGTGTAAAGCATAACGATCAAAAGAGCCACCGTAATCTTGATTGTCATAGATATTCAAATCTTCATCTGTTGGATTCAGTTTATACCCCAAATCAATTCGTACAGGACCAATTGGCGAGTTGTAACGTAATCCGCCTCCCACGCCTAACTGAATGGGGCGTTTTTCGCGCGCGGATTCATACCGCCACACCTGCCCCCCATCTAAAAAAAGCGCAAATCCGAATCCCTTGATAATTTCATTCAACTGCTGACGCATTTCTACATTAAACTTCACATTCAGGCGCCCCCCCGTGGGGATATAACTGTCGAATGTACCCGAATCTTTAAATTGTGGACGTTTGGGTCCCAACTGTTGACGAGTCCAGCCGCGTACCGAACTAGTCCCACCCGCATAAAACCGGACACTATTGGGCAGGGTATCTTTCCGGGCCGCGAAAATAATCCCTCCGTTAACTCTACCTGCCAAGGTTAACGTCGGGTTAACAGGGATGTAGCGACGGATATCCAGCGAGAGTTTTTCGTAGGTAAATGCATTGGACCCCATCAAACCGGATACTTCGGCAAACGGTTGGAACACCCATCCATCCTCGTTTTGGAACAAACCCCGACCATAATAACCGCTGACTTGAAAAGAGGATCGATCATAGGTGTTGATAGAATCCGGCAGGCTGATCACACTTTGCTCGGAAATCTCACGGTTGGTGGTAAACTCATAAGAGATCGATCCAGTGAGATCCCGGCTATATCGATAGATAAAACTATTATTGATCCCCCCTCGAATCAGCTCAAAACTGGGTTCCAGTAAATGCTGCCCATACGGTTGGATGACTACACTACTTTTGGTATTGAACACATACGGAAACAGATAATCCATACTTAAGCGCTGTTCAATAAAAGAAGCCCGAGCTCCCACCTCAAATTGATGACCGCGCTTTGCGACATTTCGATGAATCCAATTAGCTTCGCCTCGAACAATTTCCTCCCGACCCAAGCCGGCACTGAGTTGTATGGAGCGCAAAGGATGCTCCCGTATCCGGACATTAATATCCAAAGTGGAATCGATGGGCTGATCTGGGATATTGATAGTGGCAAATTGAAACAGATGGTGGTTGAAGATCTGCCGCTGCGCTTCTTGCAGTTTTTCCTGCGAAAATTTATCGCCTTTGCGCAAGGCTGTTTCCCGTAGCACAAAAGTTTTCGATATGGATTTCTCTCCCACTACACTGATCTGATCAAAATACGAAACCGGCCCCGGGGCAACCTTAAAGGTGAGATTTACACTTCGACTCAGCGTATCTACCTCCTGATCTACAGAGATATCTGCGTGCGCGAATCCTCTTTTCTTCAGCCTTTTAACTATCGCTCCTTGTGCTTCGGGCAAATGAATTCGTCGGAATCGCTCCTGCGGACTAAATGCATATCGTTTGGCCATACGTTCGAAGCGTCCGTCAGCTCGCATCTCTTCTATCTCTGGCGAAGTGCCGTCAAAGACCCATCGGATATTCTCAATGATCAGCGGTGCATTTTCCTGGATATAGAAAGTGATTTTTTTCTTCCACTCTTTACGCTCTTTAGCTAGCTCTACTTCCGATCTAACGCTGACCAGATCAAAACCCCGGCGTTCATAATAGCGTTTAATGCGAATCTCATCCTTTTGCAATTCAACCGGATCGAACTGAAAGGGTTTAAAATTCCAGAACCGTAATTTTTCAAGCACATTGGGTTCCTCGGAGGCGATGATATTGCTCAATACAATATCCGTAAAGGTATGATTACCTTTGAAATCGATCTCCCAAATTACCTCTTCCTGGGGCTCAGAGTCAGACTGGAAAAGAGTATTTAGAAATGGGACCGGTGAGGATACGGCTTGCGCAAGGACCGGATCAATATTCACGATGCCCAGGATGCATACAAAAGCTATTATACCACTGATGCTAGAACTCATCCGTACACGGACAAGAGCAATAGCCAGTCGATGGTAATTTTTCTGCCTGTTTTTTTCTACTTTCAATGCAATATTCAACTTTTAGCACGCTACTCTTGTGAATACCGTTCACGCAATTGCCAAAGTTATTGGTGATGATGAGAACAAAAATAGCTCATGCTTTTGTTAATCCAACATATCAAACTAATGTTTACCGCACGAGTTGCTAGTTATCGCGGGTGGGTACCCTTCTCAACAAAATTCACTTTTCTTTTGATCATTCTTGGTATGACTGCTCTCTCCAGCTGTTCCTCTAGTAAAGAATTTACAGGTTTTTCCTATGATCCTGATGGGGTAACTGAAACTAACGATAAAAAAATTACACCGGTTCAGCGTCGCACCATAACGTACCCGCAAGATCAGGTTACCTTTTTAACCAATTTTGATGGTGCCCGCCTATCCAAAGTACACCGAAAGTCCGCGTTTCGGTACCAACTGCAGATCCAAGCGGAAAATACACCCATCAACAATAGCCCCTGGTATGCGTTTGGCATTCAAGGTCCGGCGGGGCAAATCATCCATCTGCAATTAGATTATGAGGGGGCAAACCATCGCTATATACCCAAAATCAAAAAATCCGGTAGTGACTGGGCCCCTGTGGATTCAGCGTCTTGGTCAGCGGATACCGCGAAAGGGATTGCGGAAATGAAGCTGACCTTATCTTCAGACCCTCTCTGGATATCCGCGCAACCTATCATCACCTTTGAAGACACCTTTAGCTGGTTGCAACAGGTTGCGCATCAATACGATGGCAAGATAGATACCATTGGCCACTCCTCTCAAGGGCGTCCGCTGTTACGCGCGTATTTTCCACCTACAGACCCCACCATTCGCAACCAAGATTCGGTGCCATCTCTGCTGTTTCTGGGCAGACAGCATCCCCCGGAAGTCACCGGTGCCTGGGGACTACGTGATTTCACCGAAACCATCCTCCGGGATACCACCGATCATTCCTTCCGAAACCGATATGGGTTGACCCTAATCCCCTTAATCAACCCCGATGGGGTGGATGGAGGTCACTGGCGTCATAATGGTAACGGCATTGATTTAAATCGCGATTGGCAAGCTTTTAACCAGCCAGAAACCCAAGCGGTGCGCCAAGCACTTATCCAGCAACAGAAACGGGGCACGCAGTGGATATATGCGGTAGACTTTCATTCTACGGATGAGCATATTTTGTATCCCATCCTAAAAGAGTATGATATTCATCCTCAAAATCTGACTTATCACTGGGCAGATCAGATAAAAGCTCAGCTTCCCGATCTGCCAGTCAGTGTCGAACCGTTTGACTTAAGCGCGCCCATAGCTAAAAACTGGTTTGTACGCACTTTCGAGACTGAAGCGGTAACTTTTGAATTGAACGATGAAGCAGACCGCTCGGAAATCAGAAATTACAGTAGCGTAGCCGCCAGCTTATTAGTGGATTTACTATTGGATTATACTGCACAAACCAATGCTAATCACTGATTGACTCTTTCCATGGAGTCACAAATATCGCGGACGCCACTTCGTATCCAATAACCTGCTCATTTTTTTCAATCACGAGCGTAATGGGTCCGTTAAACGGAGCTTTTTTCTGGATCGTTATTTTCACACCGGGAATCAGCCCCAACTCTTCTAAATAACGCAATACCTCGGGATCCTGATTACGCACCCGACCGATGACGTAGGTCTGGCCTTCATCCATCTCCACCAATCGCTCAACCGCGTATTTAGGCATCTGGCCGTTTTTACGAGGAATGGGATCGCCGTGGGGATCATGCGTAGGGTCATCCAGTAGTTCAGCAATGCGGTCTTCAAACTGCTCGGAGATGTGATGCTCCAGTTGTTCCGCCTCATCGTGCACTTCATCCCAGGAATAGCCCATCACCTTGTTCAGGTACAGCTCCAGTAGCCGATGGTGACGGATGATTTCCAGTGCGATATCCAGCCCGGCATCGGTCAGGTTGACGCCGCGATAGGAGGTATATTCCACAAATCCCATCTTGGCCAGCCGCTTGATCATGTTGGTTACCGAAGCGGCAGACACTTGCAGTGCTTCGGCAATATTTTTGGTCGACGCCGCGTCGTTTTGTTCCAGCTTATAAATGGTCTTCAAATAATCTTCAACGGCTTGACTCAGCGCCATGATTCTGAAATGCTATTTAAGTATTCGTATTACGCTAATATGGGATTGCAACTAATATAACGCACACAACTCACTCTCGTAAATCCAGAATTTAGTTTTAACCAACTTTTATGGATACCAAAGTTAAATCATCATGCTGGGGCTGATCTCCCATAAACCGATATACATCATTATTTAAGGCGTTCACCATATTCAATGATGTTCCTTTAGCCCGCTTTTTCATGATGTACTTAACCCGGTTCAAACCGTAGAATTTTCCTTCGGAATCAATCATCTCTACCAAACCATCGGTGTACAGCAAGATGATATCATCTGTTTGCAGTTGTAATTCCACAAACTCCACTCTGTCTGCAAATTGATGAGTAGACGTCATGCCGAGTGCCAACCCACGAGGAATCAGTTCTTCTACCTTCTCTTGGCCAGCTCGTTTTAGCAAAATGGGATTATGGCCACCACGAGCGAAGGTGAAGGTTTTCTTGTGGGTATCCAGGATGCCATAAACCATGGATATAAACGTTCCCTTACGCGCATTCTCATAGAATAGCGTGTTGGCTTTGCACAGCAGTTCAGCCGGATTTTCCACTTCCCGGCAAAGGCTGTGTAAAACCCCTTTGATGAACGTCATGTAGAAAGCCGCTTGAATTCCTTTGCCGCTGACGTCACCGATAACCACCGCCATACGATGATCATCCAGCTGAATAAAATCGTAATAGTCGCCTCCGGTCTCATTGGCGGGGTGACACGTACCGGCCACATCAAATCCATTAATGTGGGGAGTCTCTACGGGAAGGAAAGAGGTCTGCACCCGTTTAGCAATCTGCAATTCTTGCTTGATACGTTCTTCTTGCGCTAACTCATCCACATACTCAGGAATGTAGCGGGGCAAGCTCTGCTCGGTTTCTCCCCGGATTAGGCCGACAAAACCCATCACCAGGAATAATCCCGTAATACCGATTAATGTGACAAACACCCAGATATCTTCCGAGGGCCCCTGCACCATCCATCCGGATACCGCCGCGAGATGAAAACTGGCCAGAAAGTAGGTCCCCGCGGCTGTGATAATCTCCCAACGCATAAAAACAGTGACAATGAATGCCGCAAAAGCCACCGCGAATACAATATTTCCCCATACCGGCTTGATGACAATGAAATCTTGAGGAATCATCATCAGCAGTAATAGCGTGGCAAAACCGGTAATCCAGGGGTTATTCCACTTAGACTGAACCAGTCCGCCAACGGTAAGCAGGCCAAACCCAACCATTATAAAAACCCAAAACCCTTGTTTGGCAATCACATATAAGGGACTCAGCGCCACCATGTTATCCAGGAAGGTGGGAATCCCTTGAAACTGGGGACTCAGCCAAATTTGAGGCATTGCCTTAAGCAGCAGAACCCAAATCCCCAAAAACCCACCACTCAAACATACCGATCGGATCAGGGTGGTTCCCAAGGGAATGTTCAGCCAACTACCTCGGCGAATCAAATCACTGACCAACAATTTCTCTGACCAGTATTGCCGAGTGATTGATTCTCCCGCACCAAATAGTACAAAAGTAATCAGCATACCTAAGGTGCCGAAAATGCTCACCGCCGCGCCAATTACCAGCATAAATTCACCTATGGAATTTTGCTCGGGAACCATTTCTCCTAACAAGGCTAGTAAGATTTGCATGGCCAGCAACAGTCCGCCCACCATAGCCAACCAGAGAGCGCCCTTGGTATCGATAACCCGCGCTTTCATTCGGCGATAGAATACCACCAACACCAATATACCGACGCTAACCAGCAGCACTACCTGTAGTACTTGCCAGATCATACTGTATAGTTGAGCGTTCTGACTTTCCGTTGAATTTTGGTAGATGGGCTTTAGACCTAACAACACCCCGGTGGGCGCGATATCCACCTGCAAACTGAGTTTCAGATCGGTAGGGGTTTCCGATACACTAAAATAAACCCGGGCGGCATTGATGTTATTAATGCGCTCGATGTACATCGTATCCACCTGAGTATCAAATCGTCCCCAAATTGATTGATTCAGATGATAGCGGGCCAAGCGTGCCGCATCTTTCTGACTCAATTGCAGTGGCATACCGGAAAACAGGCGGTCCTGCAGCTGTTGCACTCCTTCACCCAAGTCGACTGTACGATCAGTATCCTTGCCTTTCTGTTCCAAGTCGAAATAAATCAGTCGATATAGTAAGGAATCGTTGATCGCACGCAAGGGATCAATATCCACTCGGTCTTCCTGGGTGGACGAAGCCCAACGCTGTTTAAGCATCGATCCCAATGCATCTCGCTGAATGGTTACTTTAGGTGTCATTTCCCGCTGATTATTGAACCCCACCCATTGGCCAGATTCCGAAAAGAGCAGACCGATACTATAGCTCAGCTGTTCATAATCATTATTTCCGGACAAAATAACTTGTCTGGAGCTACTGCGATCGGCGGGAAGCACTCCAGCTTGAGGGTCGATTTTCACCGACCATAAATAGTCGGGTAATGTTAAAGAATCCTGTGCTAACTTCTGTAAACCACCTTGGCGATTGTATTCTTTTTGATAGGCATCCAAAACATGTTGCTGAGCAGTCAACTTCATCTCTTGCACTACGCCGTCCGTACTGTAGCCGTTGTCTGCCAGAATGGTTGTCGCTCGCTGCCGAATCTCATCGGAGCTCAATGTGGTATCGGCCAGATGTAGAGGGTGTTGTTGAGGATAGAAATAGAAGAATAGGACATAACCTAAAATCCCCAGTAAAAGTATGAGGTAATCTTTACCGCTTAGGTTGGCTTTATCAATCATGCGCCTGATCTGAACCGAAAAAAGCTTAGAATTCCGGGTAGATACGCCACTAAAGACGAATCACACGCTACCCTTAATTTACAAGATAGAACATACGTAATGGTTGGGAAAAAGTTATTTCTAACTTGATGGAATAGGATACAAATATGGAAGCATCCCTGATTATTACGCAACCAAAGGTAATTCCGACTGCTGACCAACCGAACGTAGTGGGGGGAACTTGCATTCAAAAATGAAACCGCGGGAGGAATGATCCCGTTTGCCTGGTTCTACGATTTAACACAAACAAGTGCCCCCTTGACGCAGCTTTGATCCGTCTAGCCGTAGGAATTCCAGGTCCCCAATAATATGGTTATTCCGCCGCCTGATCACCAGCTTGAAACTCATCGGGATCATAATTCAGGTTCGGCGCTAACCAACGCTCCATCTCTCCCACGGTCTTGCCCTTACGTTGGGCATAATCCTCAATCTGATCACGTCCCAGATCTCCCACATTGAAATACCTGGCTTTGGGGTGTGCAAATACTATCGCACTCACTGTAGCCGGCGGTATCATGGCATAATGTTCCGTTAAATCCATCCCAAAATCTTGCGCATTGAGCAGATCAAACAGCGTCTCTTTTTCGGTATGATCGGGCTGCGCCGGATAGCCCGGAGCCGGACGGATCCCTTGGTATTTTTCCTTAATCAGAGCGGTGTTGTCCAGCTCTTCCTGGGGAGCATAGCCCCACATATCCACACGCAATTCACGATGTAAGTATTCCGCGAACGCCTCAGCCAAACGATCAGCCACCGCTTTTACCAAAATACTGTTGTAGTCATCGTGTTCCTCTTTAAACTGCTCGGCCAGCTCCACCGCCCCAATTCCACCGGTGACGGCAAAAACGCCCAGGTAATCCTTGATTCCCGTCGATTTGGGCGCTACGTAATCCGCCAAGGCTTTGTTAGGCACTCCCGATCGTTTTTCCGCTTGTTGGCGAAGGGTATGGAAGGTGGCACGTACTTCTTCTCGAGATTCATCGGTGTACAGTTGGATGTCATCGCCCACCGAATTGGCAGGGAATAGCCCAACCACCCCGTTGGCTGTTATTAACTGGCGGTTTTGAATCGTATCCAATAGCGCATTGGCATCTTCAAATAACTTAGTGGCTTCTTCCCCATAGGTTTCATCCTCCAGGATATCGGGAAATTTACCTTTCATCTGCCAAGCCATAAAAAACGGGCTCCAATCGATATAAGATCGCAGTGTGGATATGGGTACATTGCGATATTCCTTAATGCCCAATCGTTTGGCTCGGGGAACATCCTCCTGCTTCCAGTCGATTTGTACTTTATTCTCACGAGCTTCTTCAATGCTCAAGTAATTCTTGCGATTGCTGCGCTTTGCGTGTCGCTCTCGCAGAGCTTCATACTCCCGTTTTTTTTCAGCCAAAAAGTCTTCCCGCTGGGTTTTGGACATCAACTGGGAGACCACCGGAACACTTCGCGAAGCATCCAGCACATGTATGGATGGTTGGTCGTAATGGGGAGCGATTTTAACGGCTGTGTGGATCCGTGAGGTGGTGGCCCCACCAATCAACAACGGCTGCTTAAAGCCTTCACGCTGCAGCTCTTTGGCCACATGTACCATTTCATCGAGGGAAGGGGTGATCAAGCCACTGAGGCCAATAATATCTACATTCTCTTCTTTGGCTTTGGCCAGGATATCTCCGCTGGATACCATCACCCCCATATCGATGACTTCAAAATTGTTGCAGCGCAAGACCACCGCCACAATATTTTTTCCAATATCGTGTACATCACCCTTAACCGTGGCCAGCAATACTTTGGCTTTGGGTTCCGAATTGCCAGCGGCTTCTTGCTCTTTCTCTATGTAAGGAACCAGATGAGCCACGCCTTTTTTCATTACGCGGGCACTTTTCACCACTTGTGGCAAGAACATCTTACCCGCTCCAAACAGATCACCGACGACATTCATGCCATCCATCATGGGCCCTTCGATCACCTCAATGGGATGATCGAACTGTTGGCGGGCTTCTTCCACATCATCGACGATAAAGTCGACTATTCCTTTGACCAACGCATGACTGATTCGCTCAGCCACTGGCTTTTCCCGCCACTCCAGTTTCTTCTCGGTCTTTTTGGCACCCTTATCCTTAATCTGTTCGGCGAATTCGACCAATCGCTCGGTGGCGTCTTCGCGTCGATTGAAAATCACATCCTCCACTAACTCGCGCAGATCATCGGGAATCTCAGCGTACACTTCTAATTGCGCGGCGTTAACGATCCCCATATCCATGCCTGCTTGTATGGCGTGATAGAGGAAGGCCGCGTGCATGGCTTCCCGAACCGGGTTATTTCCCCGGAAGGAGAAGGAGATATTACTAACTCCGCCACTCACTTGGGCCAGAGGCAGATTCTCCTTGATCCATTCGGTGGCACGGATAAAATCAATGCCGTAGCTGTTGTGCTCTTCAATACCCGTGGCGATGGTCAAAATATTGGGATCGAATATGATATCCTGCGGAGGGAAACCTACTTCATCCACCAATAACTGATAGGCACGCTCGCAAATTTCAATACGACGCTGGTAACTTGCTGCCTGACCGTCTTCATCAAAGGCCATTACAATCACCGCGGCGCCGAAATCCAAAATTTCACGGGCTTGCTCGAGGAAGGCTTCCTCCCCCTCTTTCAGGCTAATGGAGTTGACTACGCACTTACCCTGCGCGTTTTTGAGCCCGGCTTCCAACACTTCCCATTTGGAGGAGTCAACCATGATGGGGACCCGAGCGATATCCGGTTCGGCAGCCACCAAACGCAGAAACTCTTGCATCACCTCGGCGGATTCCAGCATGCCCTCGTCCATATTCACATCGATGACTTGGGCGCCATTCTCCACCTGATCGCGGGCCACGCTCAACGCCTCCTCATAGGATTCTTCCTTAATCAGACGTTTAAACTTGCGTGATCCCATCACATTGGTACGTTCACCCACATTCACAAAATTGGTTTCCGGGCGAACTACTAGCGATTCCAAACCGCTCAATCGTAAAAAAGGCTTTTGCTTGGGGACTTTCCGAGGCTCATGTTTGTGGGCCACTTCGGCGATTGCTCGAATATGATCCGGGGTGGTCCCGCAGCATCCGCCCACAATATTGACGAAGCCGTCGCTGGCGTACTCCTCGAACTGCTGCGCCATATACTTCGGCGTTTCATCATACTCGCCCAACTCATTAGGCAGACCGGCATTGGGATACAGGCTGGTAAAGCAATCGGCTTTCTCAGAGATCTCCTCGATGTAGGGACGCATCTCCTTGGATCCCAGCGCACAGTTAAAGCCCACACTGAGCAGGGGTTGCGCGTGAGCAACGGATATCCAGAAGGCTTCCGCGGTCTGTCCGGAAAGAGTACGACCACTTTTATCCACAATAGTGCCCGAAATCATCAAGGGAAGCTGTTTACCGGTTTTACGAGCGTGTTGATGAGCCGCGTAAATAGCCGCTTTACAGTTCAGCGTATCGAACACCGTTTCGATGAGCAGCAGGTCGGATCCCCCATCCACCAATCCTTGAATCTGTTCATAGTAAGCGCCAGATAGTGTATCAAAATCCACATCCCTATAGCCCGGATTGTTCACATCCGGCGACAGGGACAAGGTTTTATTAGTGGGGCCGATGGCTCCGGCTACAAATCGGGGACGACCGGTTTCTGCCGCCACTTCCCGGGCCGCCTCTTTAGCTAGCTCCGCAGATGCCTTACTCATTTCATAAGCCAGACCTTCCATCTGATAATCCGCTTGTGAAATGCGATTAGCGCTAAACGTGTTGGTTTCAATGATATCCGATCCCGCTTCCATAAAGGAGCGGTGAATATTCTTAATCAACTCTGGCTGCGTTAAACTCAGTAATTCATTGTTGCCTTGAACAGCCTGATCGATATCTTTGAAACGATCTCCTCGGTAGGTCTCCTCGTTGGGCTTCTCGGCCTGAATCATAGTGCCCATAGCGCCATCGAGAACCAGAATACGTTGTTGAAGGAGTTCTTTAAGTTGGCTTTCTGCCATGAAGTGGTAATTATCTAAATGAAAATTCAATACCCTTATGATTGTCGTACGCTAATCAATCAAAATAAGGATTGCGCACCTTTTTTACTGAACAGATCCGCCTATTAAACAGCTTTAATATGTGCTTGATTACTTTTTCGCTGAGACGTCATCCCAAATACTATTTGGTTTTAGTGGCCAACCGGGATGAATTTTATAAACGACCGACCCAACCTTCCCATTGGTGGGGCACGTATCCCGATATTTTGGCCGGACGCGACGAACAAGCCGGCGGCACCTGGATGGGAATAAACAAACAGGGGGATTGGGCCGCGATTACTAACGTCCGAGCTCCGGGAAATTACAACGAGAACGCTCCCAGTCGAGGGGATCTGGTTAAAGATTTCCTGCTACAATCCCCTGCGCCTCGGGCTTACCTAAAAACGCTATCTACTCACATGCGTAACTATAATGGGTTTAACTTGATCTTGGGTAACGCGGAAGAAGCGTGGTATCTGACTAACAGCATTAAGAGACATCAACCCCAACCCTTGCTAGGTGATTTATATGGGCTTAGCAATGATCAATTAAATACCCCATGGCCCAAAGTGGAGCGCGCCTGTGTTCGGCTGGATCGGTATAAAAACCAGTCGAAAATTGATTCGCAGGAGTTAATTAATGAACTGGTGGATACCTCTATCGCCCCCGATGAAGAATTGCCTTCCACTGGCGTACCGCAAGACTTGGAACGTCAGCTATCCGCAATGTTCATTCAAACGCCTGAATATGGTACCCGCTGCAGCACCGTGCTATTGATTGGGTATGATGGAACTGTTCAATGGAGGGAGCATAGCTACATCCCGGGAAGCTTAATGGTGGAGCACATCACCCAAGAAGAGTTCGAAATTCAATAATCAGTGCTTCAGTGTTCAGTGCTTCAGTGTGACAGAATACAGTGTGTCAGCAATTTGACTTGCTAAGATTCACGCTCTATGCTATTTGCTGACCTAGAGGCTTACCAAATTTAAATTCGTCACCTTACTTAATTGAGCTATTCCTATTGCCTCAAGAAAAATCTTTATAGTAAAAATCGATACCAAGAATCTGCCCTCTGTCACACTGAAGCACTGAACACTGAAGCACTGAAACACTGTTAAGCTGCTGCGCTTGCTTCGGATTCTAACTCTTCGGGTCGGTAATCGGCAGGGTTAGGTATTCTCCCAAAGTGGAATATAATGGCGATAATGGAAGCGAATGCCAGGATGTAGATCAACCAGAGCGGTACATCCACTACAAATTCCAGAATGGAGGCGGTAACTGCGAGCCCCCCACAGATCATCGCGTAAGGCAACTGCGTGTTCACATGTTCAATATGATCACATTGCGTAGCCAATGAGCTGAGTATGGTGGTATCCGAAATTGGAGAACAATGATCGCCCCACACGGATCCGGCCAGTACCGCACTGACAGAAGCGTAAATAAGCTCGTGAGTCATTTCATAGGGCAAACCGCTTTCTTGGCCCAGTGTCCAGACCAATGGAACCACCAACGGCATCAAGATCCCCATGGTCCCCCAACTAGAGCCCGTGGCAAAAGCAGTAACCGCGGATAAGGCCAAAATGATGGCCGGCATCCAGAATGGATTAAGCGTGTCGCTGAAAATCGAAACCAGGTAATCGGCCGTACCCAATGCTCCGGTTAGATCGCTGAGTCCCCAAGCCAAAACCAGAATCAACAATCCGTCGAACATGACGTGCATACCACTCATCATGCCCTCAATGGTTTTTTCGGCATCCAACAAACCCTGAGCCAATGTCATGGTAATGGCTACCGCCAAAGCTAGTAGCGAGCCCCAAAGTAGTGAGGCGTAGGAGTCAGCGGTGGAAACAATATCCTGTACGCTGGAACCCTCCCCTGTAATGAACAATCCAATTATGGTACCACCTACCAGCATTACAATGGGTAATACCGCATTGATCCAGTGCGAGCGCTTTTTTTCTTTTTCGTCTTTGTCAATCTTGTCTTTATACAGATTGTACTTATCCAGCTTGGGGTTATGCTTAGCTTTGTACAGCTTAATTCGCGACTTCAGCATAGGACCAAAATCACGTCCCGACCAAGCAATAAGCAGCACAAAAAAGATGGTAAAGAAAGCGTAGAAGTTATAGGGTAGCGAATTAATAAAAACCAGATAAGCCGACTCATTGAAATTGGCCATACCCGCTTCCGCGTCAGCAATATAGGCTACCATAGCTCCGATCCAGGTACTGACGAGTGCGATGGTAGCAATGGGAGCGGCGGTAGCATCTACCAAATAGGCCAGCTTTGCCCGGGAAATACGCAATTTATCCGTCAACGGTCGCATGGTATTTCCCACCACCATGGTATTGGCGTAATCATCAAAAAATACGATGAAGCCCATAAGCGAGGTCATTAGTTGGCCCTGCTCTTTGGTTTTCACATACCGGGTGAGCACATGAATTACGCCCCGGGTACCTCCGTTATCAGTGATAATGCCCACCATGCCACCAATGAGCAAGCTGAAAATGATAATACTCATGTGGTCCACATCTGCGGTGGCAGGCACAATGTAATCAGTCAAAGAGGTAAAAAAGCTGCCCAAAAAGCCAGCCATGCTCATATCAGTTAGCAAGAACGCGCCCAACCAAATCCCTATAAACAGAGCAAACAGTACTTGTTTAAAAATCAAGGCAATTAAAATGGCGATGAGCGGAGGCAATATACTAACCCATGTACCCATAACTCCTGATCCCGAGGCGTCTGACGCAGCATCTAGTGCCAAAGCTGGCATGTGTTGTCCCAGCAACACGAGTCCAATCAATAATAGAACCATCCCGGCATATCGTACGACCGATCTATTCATGCAATTGTAATAATCTTGGCCAAAGTTTCTATTCTAAAAATTTGAGTCCATTATAGCATTTAGGCGAGTGAAAGTACAATGAAAAGCGATATTTCCTAATTGATGTGTGGTAAATCACTAAAGGAGCCTAACATAATTAAGATGAACCAGAGATACCCACAAAAAAAAGCCTGTCCGCTGCATCACGGACAGGCTTGGGAAGTAAGCTAATTGTGCTAAGGCTTATGTTGGGATTACCCCAATTTCTCCAACGCGGTTTCTAAACGTCGGATGATGATTTCTTTACCCAGTAGCTCCATGGTGCCGAACAGATCCGGGCCAAAGCCCATGCCTGTTATCGCTATGCGTAGGGGCATCATCAACTTACCAAAGCCGATATCGTGTTCCTCCAGTACCTCCTTGAGGGTATCCTTCAGGTGACCGGCTTCGTAAGCATCGGCATCAATATCCTGCAAGCGATCCAAATATGCTTTCACATAAGTGGAGCTATTGTCTTTCCATTTCTTGAGCGCTTTTTCGTCGTACTCCTGAGGATCTTCGAAGAAAAAGGTACCCAGCGTCACAAATTCGGTAACCAGAGAAATGCGATCCTTCATTAGATCGATGACCTGAGCTAGATACTCATCGTTAGCATCAGCATAGCCATGCTCTTCGGCAATTTCTTTGACGCGGGGTAGCAACTCGGTGGTTGGTTTTTCGCGCAGGTAGTTTTCGTTATACCACATCAACTTTTTCTTGTTGAATACTGCGCCGCCCTTACTTACCCGATCCAAGGAGAAGTCGCTGATCAGTTCATCCATGGTCAGCAGCTCGCGATCGTCGCCGGGGTTCCAGCCGAGAAAGGCCAAGAAGTTGACCAGGGCCTCCGGCTCATACAGCTCATCGATATAATCCCGGGTATTGATCATAATACCTTGGCTTTCGGCTTTTCGCTTGGACAACTTTCCGCCGCTGGGTGACATAATCAGGGGCAAATGTGCCATGGTGGGTGCTTCCCAACCCAGATATTTGTACAGTAGCATGTGCTTGGGCGCGGAACTGAGCCACTCTTCACCACGGATTACATGCGTGATGCCCATCAGATGATCATCCACCACATTGGCCATGTGATAGGTAGGCATGCCGTCGGATTTGATCAGTACTTGATCGTCCAGCCCTTTGGCTTCGAAGGAAACGTGTCCGCGAATCTCATCTTCGAATCGGATGGTTTCCCGGCGGGGCACTTTCAGTCGGATGATAAACTCATCGCCGGCTTCCAGCTTTTTCTCCACCTCATCTTGAGGGAGCGTCAAGCTGTTTTTCATCGATTGACGAGTCACCGCGTCGTACTTCGGCGAGGGATTGCCCGACTTTTTGAGTCGTTCGCGCATCTGGTCGATCTCCTCTACCGTGTCAAATGCGTAGTAGGCATGCCCTTCATCCACCAACTGCTTGGCGTACTTCATATACAGATCCTTGCGCTCGCTCTGGCGATAGGGTCCCACTTCGCCCTCGCGATCCGGTCCTTCGTCGTATTCCATACCGCACCATAGCAGAGAGTCGATGATATCCTGTTCGGCTTCCTCGACATAGCGACTCTGATCAGTGTCCTCGATACGGAGGATGAAATCGCCGTCGTGGTGTTTGGCGAACAGATAGTTATACAGGGCCGTGCGCAGTCCCCCGATGTGCAGAAATCCAGTGGGAGAGGGTGCGAATCGAACGCGAACGTTACTCATAATAGGTGATTAAACAGTTGGTTTTCAGTCGTTTCTTGCTTATCGAAAGTCTCCAAAAATAAGGGATTGTGGGTACAGGTGCTAATTTTGAGTTACCAAAGAATGGAATTTAGTATTGACGCTCAGCGATCAGATTCCTATCTACTCTTGATCACATAGTACAACTAACCAGAATTTATGACTCTCGGCCTTCTATTCCCCTCCTTTGCCCCTGATCTATACGATATCGCCACACTTAAGAAGGCGGATACGGTTATCCTTCAGGATTCCGAACAATGGTCGCGAAAAAGCCGTGTGCATCGGGCCAAGATTCGTAAGGTCAAAGGTACGCAGTGGATCAACATTCCTATCCGCACCGAAGATAAGAAAAAGGCTATTGGAGAGGTGCGCATTGATCATTCGGAAGATTGGATCGATCCTATTCTTCGCGCTCTGCGTTACAACTACAATAACAGCGTCTATTTTGATTTTTATGAGCCGGAATTCGAGGCCGATTTCCGGGAAGCTGAGCAGTTTGATTACCTCTTGCCGTTTATCATTCGTCTTCGGGGTCGGTTATTTCGCTACATGGAGTTTGAGCTCGTAGCGGAAATCTTATGGTCCAGCGATTTAGGTGATCGGTACGACTCGGACCCCGATCAAACCGCACAGCATTTCGGGGCCGATCGTTTGATCATGGAGCATGGAGCGCGCCATTATCAACGTCAGCCGGTAACCACCCCGGTCATGGACGCATTACCCGAGCACCCTGAATACCGCCAGCATTTCGAGGGCTTCGAACCCGAGTGCTGCGTATTGGATGTGCTGTTTCAATACGGCCCGGAGAGCTTTCGGGTGTTGGATGGGTTGTAGTACCGAGACCTTTCAGGATATCCACTGACACCGATAGGTTCAGTGGATATCTGATAGGGTCGAGAAGGAGCCATCAATGTCACGATCTTTTCCATGTTATCGACCCTGAAAGGTTTGGCGACCCTTTCAGGTCTTAGGGGATTTGGCTATGATAGTACTAAAATTACGACTAAGTAAGAGTGGTATTGACATGGATAGGCTGGAGGCAGGATTTTATTATCACATCTACAATCGAGGCAACAATTCCCAATCCATTTGCCGTTCACCTCAAGATTATAAAAAGTTTTTAGAGCTTCTGTTTTATTATCTATATCCCGCTTTTGAAATTTACGCTTATTGTCTGCTTAGCAACCACTATCATTTGCTAGTCAAAGTAAATACCGATCAAGAACAAATTGACAAGCTAAACAATTATTCTGATCAAGCTTTAGATATCGAATTTTCACCCTATGGTTATCAATATGATACGTATAAAGTAAAAAAGCCTTCCTTCCTATTATCTCATCTATTTAACAGCTTTACCAAGTATTTCAATGACAACTATCAACGAACAGGAAACTTATTCGAGGGATCCTATAAGAGAATACAAATAAGCAATTTGGACTATCTCACTGAGTTAGCAACCTATATTCACCGCAACCCCATTCATCACGGAATAAGTGATGATTTCGATACCTATCCTTATTCGTCATACCGTTACTTCTTGGACTCAACATTCCCCCTGCTTCGAACAGATGAGGCTATTCAATGGTTTGGCGATCAAGATAATTTTATTGCGGCTCATATTGAAAGTGAGTCCATTTTGAACTCTAAATTACTATTTGAATAATCACTCGAGACCTTTCAGGATATCCACTGACACCGACAGGTTCAGTGGATATCTGATAGGGTCGAGAGGAATCCTCAATGCCACGTTCTTATATCGATTCGACACCGAAAGATCTAACGCTCCTATCAAGTCTTGTGATGTTGTATTAGATACGGGACCGAAAACTTTTCAGGTTATACACTGGATCCAATGAAGTTTACACTTATCTATTAGGGCGATAGTTATCAATACTTCTTTCAGTTCATTACTTATATATCGACCCTGAAAGGTCTGGCGACCCTTTCAGGTCTATGTTCAAGCTCCGACTCCACATTCAGTGGTTTTCTTGTTATACTCATGGCTGACCGGCAAACAATCCATTCATATAACCCGATTTGATGAGCTCGCTATCCTGTCAAAAGTCCAAATTTTTACTACCTGAGGATATTCATTATCTGAACGGGGCCTACATGTCGCCCAATTTGAAATCGGTGGAGGAAGCCGGGTTGGCGGGCATGCGTGCCAAACGAAATCCCATTGCGGTGACACCGGAGGATTTTTTCACGGATAGCAATCACCTCCGCGAGCGCTTCGTCCAGTTAGTAAATGCTAGCCATCCCCAATCCATCGCCATTATTCCCGCGGTTTCCTACGGCATCGCCACAGCAGCGAAGAACATTCCCTTGGAGGCCGGAGATGAAATCATCATCGCCGGGGACCAATTTCCCAGCAATGTATATACCTGGCGTAACCTGGCCCAGGAACGAAACTGCACGTTAACCACCATCGATCGCCCGGATCAAACAACCGACGTCGGGCAAACCTGGAATGAACGGATCCGGACAGCCATCACGCCCAACACTAAGGTGGTGGCTATCTCGCACTGTCATTGGACCGACGGCACTCTTTTCGATCTAGAGGCTATCAGCAATCGCATTCATGATGTGGATGGCTATCTCGTAGTGGATGGCACTCAATCGGTAGGTGCGTTACCCTTCGATGTACAACAAATCCAGCCGGATGCGCTGATCTGCGCGGGCTACAAATGGCTGATGGGCTCTTATGGATTGGGAGTGGCTTATTTTGGTTCCCGGTTACAGGAAGGAACCCCTCTTGAAGAAAACTGGATTCTGCGCGAAGATAGCGAGGATTTCAGTCAGCTGATCAATTACCGGGATGCTTACCAGCCCGGGGCTATTCGCTACGATGTAGGCGAACGCAGCAATTTTATATTAGTACCTATGCTCAATGCCGCTATCCAGCAGCTCCTGGACTGGCAACCTGCCCGGATCCAGCAGTACACCCGTGAGTTAATGGCCCCTTATCTCCAGCGTTGGCAAGAAGTCGGCTGCCGTCTGGAAGAACCCAACCACCGGGCGCACCACCTATTTGGCATCTACCTGCCTCAACACATAGAGCCCAAAGCACTGCAACGACAGTTGAAGGAGTCCAACGTCCATGTTTCCGTGCGTGGCTCCTCCGTACGGGTTTCCCCGAATGTGTATAACGACAGCGCTGACGCCGAAGCTTTAACTGAAATCATTGAACGAGCCTTAAGCTGATGTCCGACCGACTGTCTCGACTCTGGAAGCGGATCTATCCGTACCGATTTCCGTTACTGATGGGAATACTTTATATCTTGCTGTTAGCCCTTTTTGCCTGGCTCTTCAATCAAGGAACGGGAGTTGGCTAGCATGAGCTGGATCGATTGGACTATTCTACTGTTGTTCCTTGGCTATACGATCTGGGACGGAACCCGGCGGAATATAGACACCGAAAACATCGATGGATTCTTTTTGGCCAATCGCTCCATGCCGTGGTGGGCCATGGGGCTTTCCGTGATGGCCACCCAAGCCTCGGCAATCACCTTTATTGGCACCACCGGACAAGCATACGTGGAGGATATGCGCTTCGTACAGACCTACTTGGCCATTCCCTTTGCCATGGTCATTTTGTGTTTAACGCTAGTGCCTTTCTTCATCAAAATGCGAAATTTCAGCGCTTACGAAGTGCTAGAAGAACGTTTTGGGCTGCCTACCCGATTGTTCACCGCTTTTTTGTTTTTGATGTCTCGCGGATTGGCTTTGGGTACAGTCATTGCCGCACCCTCCTATGTATTAGCCCTTCTACTGGATTTCCCGCTCACCTGGACCATCTTGATCATCGGAACCATCGCCACGCTGTACACCATGGTGGGCGGCATTTCCGGGGTGATCTTTACCGATGTGAAGCAGATGGCGGTGATGGCCTTTGGGCTGCTATTCAGTTTCGGCTGGATTATGTATCAATTACCAGATAGTGTAGGCTTAGGAGACACCCTCTACCTGGCCGGATCCATTGATAAACTGACCACTTTTGACCCCACCTTTGATATCAGTGAGAAGTATAATGTGTGGAGCGGAGTGATCGCCGCGCTGTTTTTGATGCTCTCCTATTTCGGCACCGACCAGACCCAGGTGCAGCGCTATCTGACTGCCAAATCGCTCAAAGACGCGCGAAAATCATTGCTATTGACTGCATATGCCAAGGTGCCCATGCAGTTCTTTATTCTGCTGCTCGGGGTAATGCTCTACGTATTCTTTGTGTTTAATCCCGCTCCGCTCAGTTTCCGAGCGGCGGCTCCCCCCAGCGGACCGGAAACCGAGCAGGTGGTTCAGCAATATGAGCAGTTGCATGAGGAGCGACGAACCGCGGCCTTATCGGCGATAACTTCCCGGTCACCGGAAGCCACTCAAACATTTCAACGGACGGATCGGCAGCTCAATAAACTGCGTGAGCAAGAGATAGACCGGCGCGAGCACGTACTTCAGCAGGGGTTGAATGACACCAACTACATCTTCCCCTATTTCATACTATCGCACATTCCAGTGGGCATTGTGGGATTGTTAGTGGCCGGCATCTTCGCCGCCGCTTTATCCAGCATCGACAGTGAGCTGAATGCCTTATCCACCGTAACCATAGTGGATTGGTATCGCCGATGGCACCAGGAGGAGAAATCGGAACGTCATTATCTGCGGGCTTCCCGCGCCACCACCGTGCTTTGGGGGATGCTAGCTACCCTGGCCGCCGTTGCGTTGGGCGAGACCAACAGTATCATTGAGTTGGTCAATCAGATCGGCAGTTACTTCTACGGATCCATCCTGGGGGTATTTGTGCTCATGCTCTGGGTCAAATCGGCTAACGGCTGGGGCGCGTTCACTGGTTTGCTGGCTGGAATGGGTACCGTATTTCTCTTTGATCGCCTGTATTGGTTGGGCACCGAACTGACCTTC
The DNA here is from genome assembly GCA_051747265.1 of Bacteroidota bacterium. Taxonomy (GTDB): domain Bacteria; phylum Bacteroidota; class Rhodothermia; order Balneolales; family Balneolaceae; genus JBNJFY01. The sequence goes on from JBNJFY010000002.1 coordinate 191,065, forward strand.
ATTGGGCCGGGTACCCTTTTACCCGATCACGCCCAGAAGGCTATTGAATATTTGTGGCTGAATCCCGTGGGTACGTTTACCGTAGTGGTGGTCGGCTGGACGGTGAGTCAATTCATTGGCAATTCCAGAAAACAGTCGTAATCGGCCCATGAAGAATCTGGAGTATTCTCTAAAGTTTGAGCGCCTGTTACCGTGGCTAGTACAAACGATTGACCGACTACCCAGGCGCCATTCTATTCAGGTTCCCGCCGATTCCAACTATGAGCCACCTTTCTTTATTCTCGGATCCGGCCGAAATGGTAGTACGCTGCTAGCTGGTATGTTAACCCAGCACTCTCGTTTGCACGTCCCGCCCGAACAGTGGGCCATGCACGAGATGATCCTGAAGTATAAATTTTTAAATTGGCGATCCTGGAAACCATTATCTGATCAACTGCTGGATGTAATCCGTCGGCCTAATAAAACTTCGTTCTGGGAAACGGACTTTGAATCAGTTCGCCGGATCCTGCGGAATCTGCCTGACCAGGAACAATCTCTACAACGAATTTTCCACGAAGTTTTTTCGGAGCATGGACGGCAGTTAAATAAGAGCTTTGAGCGTTGGGGCGATCAATCTCCCCTTACTACCGTTTACTTGGAATATATCTATCCCGTTTATCCGGAGGCTTCATACATCTTTTTACTGCGGGATGGCCGAGATGTAGTCAGTTCGATGGTTACCAATAACAATCGGGATATTCGCTTTGCCACCTGGAAATGGCTGCACAGCTTGGACAAGTATCAATGGCTTAAAGAGCGCGGTGCCCCTTCCCAGCTGCATTTTTTGCGCTATGAGGATCTGGTCCGTAATCCTCAAGATGAATTGAGTAGACTGTGCAGCTTTCTGGGCTACGATTTTGAAGAAGCCATGCTCGAATTTAGTCACGCCGTGGATCAGCTAGGGGTAGAAGGCCTTTCCCATCATCAGCGATTATCTCAGCAGTTGGATACTTCCTCTATCGGCACCTGGAAGGAACGACTCAACCAACAGCAAAAAGAGTATATGCTGCCACGTTTAGAGAAGCAGCTGGAGGCTTTTGGGTACACTGATTAGTCAGATCTTTTTTCAATCCTTTTTTCACGCAGTCAAGAGTTTTCTCGCTTCGCTTGAAAACTGGCTATCAGGCGAGACTAAGACCTGTCAGCGCATCCGAAGGATTCCTGACAGCGTCGTATCAAATATCTGACCAGTCTTCTATAAAATAAGGCGCTATATGGATTGGTATGGGTTAACCCCTACCGGGAGCAGAGCTCCGGGCACGTCATTACCGATCGAAGCTCGGTAATGAGAGATAAAACGTGACCCGGGGCCGACTGATTCCAGCCGGCCCCAGGTCTCATAATAGTATACTTGATTGGACCCTATCTGCGTACGCAGGGTTGGGGCTCTCAGAGATCCTTTAGACTACCGGGTATTCTGTAGGGATGAAAATAAGTTCCAGGTAAGCTATGCTCAGCTTCACCTATAAGGCGGACCACCAACTATTTCCCGAAGGGGATAGGTTAGACGAGTCGCGGGGTTTTAACCTCCGGCGAAAGGGAGACCGATCGATCACTTGGTACCCAAGCTTTGCCCAGCTACGGGAAGCGTGAGCTCTTTCCCATATTACCAATTATAGCTCGGTAATGAGATAAGGATTGCTGACAGCGTTGTTAGCTAACAAAAAACGCCCGCCAACCCGGAGGCCGACGAGCGCTTGTTCGTTACGATAATGTAACTCTGAATGGGGACTTAATGATCCCCAAATATTAATTATCGGGATTCAGGATATTATCGATACGTGCTTTGGCGTCATTGAGATGCGCTTTGCTAGCACGATCATTGGTACGACGTAATCCACGATCGATTTCGTTATCCAATGTCGTCAATTGCTCCCGAACCAGAGCGCGAATATCAGACTGACTTACATCTACATCGGTCCAACCGAAGAAATTCTTCCAGGCACTGGGAATGTCGGGAAGCTCGTTGGTCATCATGTATTCCATGCGCTCCAGATACGCACGCTGTAGGTTACGACGATAGGTATCGATGGTGGCTCCGTTGCTGAGTTCGGTCCATACTGAGTTTCGGACATCATCCAGGAACTCAATCGGGGTGTAGGTGTCGTCGCCATGAATTGCTTCGGCTTCGATCATTCGAGCCAATCGCATCATATCCAGCGCTATACTCAACCCATTCGCCTGGCTTTGACGGATGGTATAAGCAATACCCGCACCTTCGAAGTTGCGAATGATTTCGGGTTTGATCATCCATTCCGGAGTCTGGAACACTTCCTCATCCAGGAAGGTCATGGCCCGGCGCTGCTTATCTTCGTCCACCATTTCATACACCGGCCCATCCTGATTATAGGTCTTCGGCGTTTCGTACATACCGCCGATGTTTCGGGCTACGTGACCGATGTACAAGTTGTACTGGCCTACCAAGCTGTTGTAGATCTCCGACATTTCGCCGTAGAATTCATTCTCTTCGTAGGTCCAGTCTTCCAAGTTGGTCAGAATGCGCTTCAGATTTTCAATACCCAGCTCACTAGCTTCAACTGCATCATCACTTAAGTCTTCACGCTGTGAACGAGGGTCTATCTGATTGCCGGTTTGACGTCCGTAGAAATACAGCGGATCTCCGGCACGCTCTAAGGTCCATTCATTGAGGGTCTCTTCCTCATCTTCGGCCGACTCAGCATCCGGGAAGTAAGAGTAGCCCCATTTTATCGCCCACTTGTCATACTCTCCGATTTTTGGGAAGAAGTGCTCTACGCCATCACCGGGTTGAGCAATGTAGTTGAATCGAGCGTAGTCCATAATGGATGGTGCGGTACCGTGTGTAGCCGTGTAACTGGGCGAACGCAAAGAATCCACCGGAACCGCGTAGCTGGAACCCCAGTTGTGAGGAAGGCCAATGGTGTGTCCGACTTCGTGAGCGGCCACAAATCGCATCAACTCACCCATCACTTCGGTCTCAAATTTTTGTCCACGTGCTTCCGGGTTGGCGGCCGCGGTCTGGACGAAATACCAATCGCGCAGCAAGCTCATAATATTGTGGTACCAACCAATATCACTTTCCAAAATCTGTCCGGATCGAGGATCGTGCACATGCGGACCATAGGCGTTACGGATATCCGAAGCGAAATAACGGATTACCGAATAGCGCACATCTTCCGGACTCCAATCGGGATTTTCTTCTTTGCTAGGTGGATCCTTGGCAATAATGGCATTCTTGAACCCAGCTTCTTCAAACGCTTCTTGCCAATCCTCAACACCCTGCTTTAAATATGGGCGCCATTTCTTAGGAGTTGCCGGATCGATGTAATACACAATGGGGTTGACCGGTTCCACCAACTCGCCCCGTTTATAGGCTTCAATATCTTTGGGAACCAGCTTATAGCGAGTAATAAAAGACTTTGACTTCGCTTCTTGAGCTTCCGCGCCAAAATCGGTGGTGGACACACTGAAATAGCCCACCCGTGGATCATATTTCCGAACGCGCATGGGTTCTTCCGGCAGTATCACCATACTGTGATTAATTTCCAGCGATATGGAACCGGTGGATTCATTAGACGGCGGATTCGCAGCTGTATAGGTGAGCACCGCACGTGCTTCGATATTTTCCGGGTAACTACGGATGTGCTCCATAAACGTGCGGTCGCCATCCAAAAGTCGAACCTGGTAATATTTTCGAGCGCCCTGACTTAAACCAAGTGCGGGTACGTCGGAGGTAAACAAATCAGTAACTTCAATTACTACCCCAGAAGTATCTTTGTTCAAGGCTTTGATTGGGAAACTGTAAATAATGGGTTCAAAGTTGGAGTTTTGAACCGATTCGTACACCGGCAGGGTATCGTTGGCCGTATTTTCATAGGAAACACGACGCAATAGAATTTTATCACCTTTTCGCTGCCAGCGAACCGTTTGAGTGTTTAATTTTTCACCGCCATATCCGAGATTGGTGGCCGTTTTGGCAATACGACTGACCATCAACATCTCGCGATCCAGCAGATCATTGGAGATTTCGTAAAAATAGGAATCGTCAATTTTGTGTACATCGAACAGACCCTCGTCGGTTTCTGCCTGGGATGTAATCACTTTGCTATATGGCTTGATGCCCTCTTCTTGGCCACGAGCCTTTTGTGCCTGAGCTTGTTTGCTTTTGCTGCTCTTTTGCACGGACGAACAACCGCCGCCCAACAAACCGATCAGCAGCAAACCAATGCCCCAACGTGTTATCGTAGAATGCATAGTGGTCTGAGTTTAATGAAACGTTTATTAAATTGATTTAACCGAACCAAGGTAAGCGACCTGCAATAGATTGCAAGCGTACACATTTAATAGGATGTAAAAGTATCAGTGTGTCAGTGCTTCAGTGCTTCAGTGCGTCAGTGCTTCAGTGTATCAATGTAATAGATATTACGTGCTCAAGTAACGCTTCGAAACCTTTGTAAGATTGGAGCCATAATTACATATCATTGAATTAAAACTCCGAATTGAACATTTGGCTCCGTGATATATTCCCAGCAAGCCCCTACTGTCACACTGAAGCACTGACACACTGAAGCACTGAAGCACTGACACACTGAAGCACTGAAACACTGATTACTGAAGTAGTTTTGTATGGAAGCCGGTGAAGATGAGTTTGTCGGTTTGCTCCTCGATGATTTTGGCGGTGGGTTTTCCAGCTCCATGGCCCGCTTTTTCTTCAATACGAATCAAAATAGGATCTCCAGATCGATCGTGTTCCTGTAGAGTAGCCGTAAACTTAAACGAGTGCGAAGGCACCACACGATCGTCATGATCCGCGGTAGTAATTAAGGTAGCGGGATAATCAACGCCCTCTTCTACATTGTGGATAGGCGAGTAGTTGTTGAGGTATTCGAACATCTCCTTGCTCTCTTCGCTGGTTCCGTAGTCACTGGCCCAGGCCCACCCGATAGTAAATTTGTGATATCGCAGCATATCCAGCACACCCACGGCAGGCAAAGCTACTTTAAACAGATCGGGCCGTTGGGTCATACATGCCCCTACCAGCAATCCGCCATTGGATCCGCCTGATATGGCCAGACGCTTGCTGGAGGTGTAGCGGTTATCGATCAGGTATTCCGCGGCCGCGATGAAATCATCAAACACATTCTGCTTCTGCATCTTGGTGCCCTGCTTATGCCAAGACTCGCCGTACTCACCGCCTCCCCTAAGATTAGGTACCGCATATATACCTCCCATATCCATCCACACCAGATTACTGATGCTGAATCGAGGTGTTAAGCTGATATTAAACCCTCCATAGCCATATAGCAGCGTGGGATAATAGCCTTGCTTGCGCAGATCCAGTTTTTCCTTGAAGGATAGATCGTCGCTCATCAACGACTTCTTGTAACTGATGAACATAGGGATTTCCGTTCCATCCTTACTTTCATAAAAGACTTGTTCGGTTACATACTCCTCCGGATCGAAAGCTACGGTCGGTTCCCGGTGGAGCGTCGTTTCCCCAGTTTCCAAATCATATAAATAGATGGTACTGGGACGATTAAAGGACGAGTAACTATAAAACAGCTGACTACTATCCGTATTCCCATTTAATGCTTCTACACTGCCTACTCCGGGAAGCATAATCTCTTGTTGCTCACCTGTTTCCAAATCATGGACGTATAACGTTGATTTCACATCCTCCAGATACTCCAACGCCAATTGGTTGCCAGCCGGCTCTACTTGTTGCAGTACATGGTTACGTTCGGGAATCACTTCCACCCAGTTGGACTTTCCAGGATTATCAATGTCCACAGCAATCACCCGGTATTTGGGCGCTTGCCAATTGGTTTTGAAATAAAAGCGAGTTCCCTCATTGGTGATGTATTGATACCTGGCATCAAAATCGTTGAGCAACTTGATCACTTCGCCTTTATTGGGGCCAGACATAGGCCGGATATAGAAACGATTGCGCTCATCGGTTCCCTGAGTAACGGTCAACGTCAGGTAGTTACCATCTTCGGTCATTTGTGGATAAAATCCCCAATCAGGATGCTCCGGATCTTCATAAATCAATTGATCCGATTGCTGTGCGGAGCCCACTCGGTGATAGTACACTTGCATGCGCTGATTTTGGGCCTCCAGTTTATCTCCGTTTTTCGGTTCCGGATACCGAGCGTAGTAAAACCCGTTACTGGTAGAAGTCCAGGTCATGCTCGAAAACTTAATCCATTGCAGCTCATCTCTCAGGTCGCGTCCGGTTCGCAAGTCCTTTACTCTGAATTCGCGCCAATCAGATCCGCTTCGGGAGATTCCATAAGCTAAATACCTTCCGTTGGGGCTTACTTTGTAGGTACTCAACGCCACCGTACCATCATCCGATAATGTATTAGGATCCAGTACCACTTGTCCCTTTTCGCCTAGCATATCCGTACGATACATCACCGACTGATCTTGCAGTCCATCGTTATAGAAATAGTAGTAATAATCTCCTTCTTGTTGCGGAGCGGAATACTTGGGATAGTCCCACCACTGGGTCAATTTATCTTTTACCTGCTCTCGGCCGGGTAGTTTTTGCAAATAGGGCATAGTCACTGCATTTTGCTTCTGCACCCAATCAGCTGTTTCCTCAGAGTCCAAGTCCTCCAACCAGCGGTAAGGGTCACTGACTTCCGTTCCGAAATAGGTATCTGTGGAATCCACCTTTCGGGTTTCAGGGTAGGTAATACCCGGATCTTGTTGCTTGCTTTGAGAGGACTCGCACCCATACCCACTAAGTATTAGTAAAATGGTGGTTGCCAAACCCAATACCTGCATTCGAATGTTATTCATAGCCTACCCGTCTATTGTTAATTAAACCCTGGATACTAATTTGCAGCGTAATGTAAATAAGTAGCATATTTTGTGAACCGTCAACTTTAATGTTTTATACAACACTATATTTTACGTCTTTTAGCCCTTTTAAGACGAATCTGCAAATAATGAAATTGAATCCTATTGGAATTTCCCGTTTATTTTAACACTTAAGTGTGATTAAACAGGATCGAAAATCCCTCTATGGGTCTACAACTTACCTTAAAAGAATCTCGGCACTACGTACATCTGGTTCATTTTTTTAAGAACCTGAAAAAAACCGGTGCCATCGCGCCCAGTTCGAAGTTTCTAACCAAAGATCTGCTGGAGCCGCTGTACAATACCTTACAAAATAGCCCCGACCGAAAATTAAATATCCTGGAAATCGGACCGGGTACAGGCCCGCTCACCAAACGTTTGTCCAATATCATTCGACCCCAGGACCATCTGGATATTGTAGAAATCAACGAAGCCTTTTATCAATTCATCGATACTCGTTTCAGCTCTGACAACATAGATGTTCATCACATTGATTTTCTGAAGTTTGATCCGGGCAAAGAGTACAATTTTATCTTTAGCAGTCTTCCCTACGAATCCCTCCCTACGCAGATAAGTAGCTCTATATGGCAACACAAGCTAGATCTTTGTTGCGATGAAGGCACGTATATCAGCTACTATAAGTACTTGCAGTTCAATCAATTTAAATGTGATTTTGAACGCGAAGTAGTGGATAAGTTTAAGACCAAGAAAAAGCTGGTCTGGTTAAACCTTCCGCCCGCTCAATGTTTTACCCTACAAGTGGGGAACAGCCCCAACTCATAAATACTCCCACACCGTTTTTTATGTAGACGATGCTTCAGGGGATAAGTATATCTGTCTGACAATCTGTAGGTGAGCCTCTCGACTAACTATCACTCCATAAAAAAAGCGCCGAAGTTGAAATCAACTTCGGCGCTTGTGTATTAGTGCATTAAGCTAAATGCGGGGAAGAGTTAACTTCCATATCCATCATTTTGCGTCAGATTGGGATTAGCATCCATCTCACGTTGTGGGATAGGGAATACTAAGTTATCTGCATCCCAAGATATACTACCCACACTGCCACCTGTTCTTTTAGTGTCGAATAGGAAGTGTCCTTCGTAAGCAAGCTCTAGCACTCGCTCTTCAAGAATATCTTGCAGGGTAATATTATCCAATGCCGTGTACGTAGACGCATTGGCTCGGGATCGCAATTCATTCAAGTCCTCATAGGGAGCTTGACCCGTAAAAGGTGCTCCCAAGCGGAAGTTCGCTTCTGCGCGAATCAAATACATTTCAGCCAATCGAATAACATTGACATTTCCGTATTGATTCTGCCACTTACCAGTGCGTGTTTCACCCGTAATTGGATCGGTATAGAACAACGCTAATCGATCATCACCAGCTTCATATCTATCTAAATGTTGCTGTTGAATTTCGATGTCACCTCGTCCACCGTACTGCTGTGAAGCATAGAAGGTATGCAGATTATTAACACCATCCTGTGAAGTAACTTGTGTGGCAAAGATATCCTCACTGGTATTGGTATTACTATTATTAAATGCATCTGCATAATTACCAACCAGGCTAAATCCACCATTGGTGATTACATCATGCGCCATATCGCGGGCATCGGCATACTCTCCCATATGGAGATAAACACGAGCCAGCATCGCCTTTGCGGCATAACTAGTGGCGAAAACACCATTACTTCCGGTTAATAAACCTTCAGCACTGGTTAAGTCCGCAATGACTTGGTCATACACTTGCTGAACAGTATTCCGGCTTACATTAGAAGATTCATCAATACCCCGGGTTGGTTCCGTTAAAACCGGAACCCCTGGAGCACTGGGATCTTCATTGTAGTCCGGTGCATATAATCGCACCAACTGGAAATAAATACTGGCACGGAGAAATTTGGCTTCTCCCTCTACCCGGTCTTGTTCAGCTGCATCTACGACATCGAGAGCCGAAAGTACATTATTAGCTACGTTAATAGCCTGATAGGCGTCCAGCCAGGTAGCCCTAGCGTTTTCGTTATCAACCAGCATATTTTTCTGGAAGACTTGGGTAGGCCCTTCATACGTACCTGACCATTGGGCATCTCCAGAGGTTCCCAGTAAATCAGGCAACATATAAAAATGGCCGCCATACAAATCGGAACCCCCAAAGTTGTCATAGGCGCCGTAAAGCACCGCTTGAACATTCGATGAGGTGGTAAGTGCTTGATCTTCACTTATTGACTGTTGTGGTTCTGTGTCCAGCAAACTGTCACAGCCCCAAAACAGCAGCAGTGACAAGATCGCTGCAATTGTTTTAAATCGTCTCATAATAGGATGTATTTAAATTCATTTTGAGATTGTGACGCAATTAAAATCCGATATTGATACCGACACTGACCGAACGCGGCTGTGGAGCAGCGTAAAAGTCATTACCCAAAGCAATATTGCTGCCCAGGTAATCGGTACTTACTTCCGGATCCCAGCCATCATAATCGGTGAAAGTGATTAAATTACTTCCGGTCACAAAAAGTCGGACCTTATCCATATTTAATCGATTCAACAGATCAGCTGGTAAATTGTACGCCAACGTAGCGGTTTTTAGTCGCAGGTAAGAACCATCACTCAGGTAACGAGAAGAGGCCTGCGTACCATTACCGTAATACAAACGGGCTTGCGGCACCATGGTTCGTTCACCCGGTGTAGTCCATGCATCGAGCTGGTCGGTCGTCTGGTTATCGAAATACCATCCAGAAGCGGACTGATACTGTCCACCACCGTTATAGATATCGTTTCCATAAACGAACTGCCAAGTCATATCAAAATCGAACCCTTTCCAAGACATTTTGTTGGTGAAACCACCAATGAAATCTGGGTTAGGATCGCCGATGACCGTACGTTCCGCCACATTGGGATTAGCGGTAACATAGCGTCCGTCAAACTCAAAGACCGAACCACTGTTTAGTTCCGTTTGAGTAGGTTCGCGATTCAGATAGAAAATAGCGTCACCGTTATCGGGATTCGCGCCGGCGAATTCATAGGCGTAGAACACACCAATCGCTTCTCCTTCAACCGCGCGGTTCACATAACCACCTTCAATCACCTGTCCGTCAAGGTTGGTAATCTTGTTTCGGTTAAAGGCAATATTGAAGCTGCTTGACCAGAAGAAGTCTCCGGTAGAATTAATGGTATTAACAACGAACTCGAAACCTTTGTTTTCCAGCTCACCTACGTTACGCAGCTGAGAGGAGAAACCGGTAGTTCCCGGAACGTTTACCCCAAGCAATAAGTCGGTGGTATTCTTGATATAGTAATCAATTTCACCACTGATGCGATCATCAAATAGTCCCCAATCCAAACCAACATCTATCTGATTTGTAGTTTCCCACTTCAGATCCGGGTTTGGAGTTTGTGAAGGCACCAAGGCTGAGTTGCCGGCATACGCGATACCACTGTACAATCCAAGTGCCGGGAAATTATCAATATTGGCGTTACCCGTAATTCCGTAACTGGCTCGAAGCTTCATAAAGCTGATAGCATCGATATCTTGCAGGAATTCTTCTTCAGAAAGAATCCAACCAACAGAAACGGATGGGAATGTACCGTAGCGATTATTCTCACCGAATCGGGAAGAACCATCTACACGAACACTACCACCAATCAAATACTTATCATTGAGCTTGTAGTTCGCTCGTAAGAAGTAGGAGAGGAAGCTGTATTCGGTGTCTGTAGAGCTACCGTACGTAATATCCGCTGCGTTAGCGATGTTGGTGAAGTTATCATTGGGGAAATTCTCACCCTGAACACCAGTAAAGGTTTGATTTACCCAGTTGTAACTGGTTCCCAATACCAATTCTAAATCATGCGATTCAGCAAATGTGTCTTTATAGGTGAAGTAACTGTTGCTAGTATAGTTACGAGCTTCGGTCCATGCGTTATACCCTGAACCTTTGGCCCCTACATAATAATCCAACTGTGTATTATAGTAGTACTCCTCATTCTGATTAATGACATCCATCCCGAACTCGGTCTTGAAACTCAAGTTGGACAGTATATCATATTCGGCGAACACATTACCCAACGTATGGAAGGTCGCTGTTTCAAAGTAAGAGTTGTCCGTAATATCAAGCGCGTTATAGTAGTAGGTATTGATATTATACTCTTCACTTTTTTGATAACCGGCCGTATTGGGATCCGCATCAGCGTAGAACGGTGAAATCGGAGCCTGTGCCACCATCTGCATGGGGGTTTCAAACAGGTTATCGTTACCGAGTCGATTGTTGATCGTACGGTTCACATTCAAGCGTAAACCCAGATCCAGTTTATCAGTTGCTTTGTGATCAACATTAATACGACCATTGTACTTGGTGTAGGAGTTGTCGATCAGAATACCTTCTTCGTCGCTGTAACCACCGCCGATGAAGAAGCTGGTTTTTTCACCACCGCCACTGGCATTAAGGGTAAATCGACGGGAAGAAGCATCCTGGAAGGCTTGATCTTGCCAATCATAATTAGTGGGATTCTGCAGATCATTGCCTTGGGCCAAATAACTTACCATTGGAGTGTAATAGTTATTCATCCAAAACGCTTCGGCAGTGGCTTGATCTCCCCAATAACCAAGACGCGTTTCATACGCCGCGCTTCCTTTAGCCGCTTCTTCGAAAAACGACAAATACTGCTCGGCATTCATCCAATCACGCTTATTGGTTGGCTCACTAATACCAGTCTGATACGTCACGTTGAACTTCGTGTCTCCGGCCACACCACTTTTGGTGGTAATGAGAACGACACCATTAGACGCACGAGATCCGTAGATAGCAGTAGCAGAAGCATCCTTCAGGACCGTTACCGACTCAATATCACTTAAGTCGAGACTAGCCATAGGATTGGTTTCGGCATCATCAGCCGAGGATAACGACTCGGAAATCACCGGTACGCCATCAATTACGTAGAGCGGTTGGCTACTTGCTGAAATCGAAGAAGCACCGCGAATACGAACGCTGATCGCCTGACCAAGCTTACCGTTTCCGGCGTTTACAAATACACCGGCCGCACGACCCTGTATCGCATTTTCAATACTGTTAACGGGAACGCGTTCAATATCTTCACCGCTCACTTCAGCGATATTACCAGTTACATCCTCTTTAATTTGAGAACCGTAACCAACAACAACCACGTCTTCGAGCTGTTTAATATCAGGTTGCAAGGCCACATCAATGGTTGTTCTACCATTGATTTCTACCTCTTGTCGCAAGAAGCCAACATAAGAAAACATTAATGTTCCATCGGACGGAGCCTGAATGGTATATTTTCCGTTGACATCTGTAGTAGTACCTCGTGTAGTTCCTTGTAGCTGAACCGTTACTCCGGGGAGGGGCATGTCATCTTCTGCGCTGATAACCGTACCCGTAACCGTAGTTTGGGCCCACGTCATAGACGTAAAAGCAAACAAGAAAACGATGCTAGATAGTAACAATCGTTTCATAGTAATGGGTTTTATTGGGGTTTTGATCACCTGTGAATTTGATGATCTTTTGATGTTAAATAAAAGTTTAAAATAAAGACAAGGTATTGGCCTTGCCCACTTATAGAAAAACTCGCTTAGGTGTCTGATTAACTTGAGTTATGATTTTTTGAAAGCCGAATCGCTTGTAGTCTAGTTTATAAGAATTACAATCACAAGGCTTCCATTTACATTATTTCTCGTTTTTAAATGAATGCCTTATATAGTTAATTTTTTTGCACAAAGACACAAACTATTTAAGGTCGATCCCCCAACTATTTAAAAATCATAATATACAACCCATTCATACTTCTTGATCGTGATTAAACGGATTATCTTGTGTTTAAGATGTAATCTACGCCACGAATTTGCCGTGGGGTATTTATTAACAGCGCTAATGTGTACGGCCAATCCTCTTTGGGCTCAAGGTTCTCTCATGCTGGCCGGGGGTGGTACTGAAGGAGCAAACGGTGATGCTTCCAGCTGGTCATACCAACCCTATCGCTGGTTGGCCGACTTCGCATCTGATGATACTTTGGTGGTTTTATCACAGAGTGGTCATACTTCCATAGATTCTTACTTTTCCTCCTTGGGAGCGAAGACCGTTCTACTTAGAACTACCGACCAAGACCTTCAAACCACGGCTCAATTCATTGCAACAGCTCAGGCTGTGTTTTTACGAGGTGGAAATCAAGAAATCTACCTTAATGTATGGAAGGATACTGCAGTTGAAGATGCATTAACTGAACTCTTTACCCGTGGCGGTGCGATAGGCGGCACCAGTGCGGGGGCCATGGTACTGAGCGAATTCATTTCCTACGGAGGCCCGTTTTCTTCAGAAAACTTGGCCAATCCCTTTAATGAGCACAATGAAATTACGGATGGGTTTCTCTCCTTCCTGGAAAATATTATCGTGGACACCCATCACTTTCAGCGGGCCCGATCCGGACGCCTGTTGGGGTATCTGGGGTATATTCAGAAAAAATTTAATCGCTCGGTTGCCGGTTGGGGTATTGACGCGCACACCGCAATCACCGTCGATGCCCATGGCCAGGCAGAAGTGCATGGTGCCGGTGCGGTACAGCTTTGCTACCCCTCGGCTAGTACAGAGATACAGGCCACCTTGGGCGCCCCTTTGCGAATAGCATCACTGCCTTGCGCACAACTAACCGATGGATTTCAGTTTAATATTACCGACGGATCTATTACGGTTTCTCCCGCTTCAACTCGTTTGGTCAGTGCCCAGCAATTGGATCCGTTGTGGATCTATCACTTACGTTTTGCGTCAGATATTACTGCAGACTCTTACGTGACTGATCGCCATGAAACGGATGGATCACAGGCCCTGTGGGTGGTAATAAGTAACACCCAACCTCAGTTACCCGCTGCTTTCTCTTCTCATTCTAATACCATTTTTTGGAATATTTCATCGGGCGATGAGCTCCAATCCACTCCAGAAATGGTATCTGCGATACAGGAAGCGGAGCGCATTTTTTTAGCAATTGATGAGTTAAACGTTCTGCGCACGCTATTATCCGAATCCAACGACAACGACAATCCCAATCCAGTTCGATTAGCTAGTAAAAAAGGTACCATTCTGGAACTGCCCCTTACGTTTTTCGATGAGTCTGGTTCGGGATATGCTTCCAATCTTAATTCTGGCCGGTATATTGCCGAAGACGGATTACTGAAAACCCAAACCGGCTTGAATCTACTGCCTGAAACGGTCGTGGTTCTGGATGCGCTTCGAGCTGAAGATAAAAACCCGCAGGACGATTACTTTCCCGATCGTCGAGACAATCACGCCAGTGCGGTAGGTTGGTTGATGCGTGAATATGAAGCCAATGCCGCCATTATCGGTAATGGCGTACAGGAGGTCCGCATCGATGACACTAATATTACCATCCGGACAGCTCAAAATAGTCGTAACGTTCAAGTGCCTACCATCTATTGGAAAGCAGCTAAGCAATACCATACTGCGGCCAATCAGTTCAACATCTCTCCGGAAACCGATAAACCCCGCATTTCAGCCGCGGTTAGTTCCTACCAACTCTATGTGGTTCCCTCCGATCAATCTTTTGACTGGACCACGACGACGACTTCCGTAACCGAGCCACCCACCGACACCGAACGACCACGATCTGTTCAGATCAAAAAGCTTTACCCGAATCCCTTCAACCCGGTGGCCAATCTTTGGGTTCATTTAGCTGAACCCTCCACTTTACAAATAGATATTCACACCATCACCGGGCAGCGCGTTCTACACCGGTACGAATCTCAACTTTCCATGGGAACTCATCTCTTTCAACTGAATTTCACCGGATTGGCTACGGGCTCATATTTTATCGGCGTAGAAACGGATACCGATCGCGACCAGAAACAGGCCATTTACATAAAATGACTCTGTACTGTTGAAGAAGCGATTAGCTCAGAGAGCTACTTCAGGTTTCCCCTGAAGCTTTGGAGAAAAAAGCAAAGCTTTATCTACCCCCAGGGGGAAGCAAGCAAGCCTAGCAATAGCTCACCGTAAACTGCGCGGCTGTTATGATAACTTTGGAAAAGTTCAACCTATTTCCCTACTACTAGCGGCAAACTTGCGACCGGCTTGTCATAAGGGGCTAAGCAATCCGAAACAACAGCCCTTCGTGTTCGCGCAGCCACTGTTCGGCTTGCTGGTACTCCGGATACACCTTGCCTACCAGATTCCAAAACGCCGGACTGTGGTTCATATGAACCAAGTGGCAGCATTCATGCAAAATCAAGTAATCAATAACCGAATGCGGACAGCAGATCAATCGCCAGTTGAGGGAGATATTGGTCTTGGATGAGCAGCTCCCCCATTTGGTTTTCTGATCGCGTACATACACCCGATCCAGGGTAAAACCGTGTTCATCGGCCAGCTTCCTGACTCGGTTGGGCAGCCATCGCTTTGCTTGTTTGCGATAGAATGCTTTCTTGAGTTCAGGAGTCAAAGATTCTCCCGGCGAATGCACAAATTCGATTCGCTCCTTCTTTTTTCGAAGCAGAGCGGTAGGTGCTCCGGAATCGGTAATGCTAGTTAGCTCGATCTCCCGCCATTGTCCAAACAGTAATAGTTCATTCTGTCGCTGGTCTAACTGCTCGCGATATTGCTGTTCCCGCGCTTGTGTTTGGTTCCATTGTTTGCGGATCCAGTATTCCTTTTCCCGGGCAAACGCTCGCATATCCGCCAAACGGACACGGTGGGGCGCACTCACTTGAATGCAATCTTCTTTAATCCGAATACGAAGGTGCTTTTGGCGTTTTCGGCGGATTAACTCCACCGATGGGTTCCGTACCAACTCCAATCCCAACTCACTCGCCTCGGTTACCGTTTTCTTCATTTGGCCTCCGCTTTACGGAGCATTCGCCGGGCCGGCTCTTTATATTCCGAAGCCGCTTCACTATTAGCCACTTGCGCAAACCAGTGAGCGGACAACTTCCATTCTTCCAGATTATAGTAACAACGTCCGCGCAAGTAGGCCGCTTGTAAATAGAAGGTTCGGCCGGATCCGCCCTTTAAGTTGGCGCCCCGCTCTAATGCTTGTTTTAACGGATCCAAAGCCGCTTGGTAGTGATGATTTCTATACAAGAGACGACCTTTCCAAGTTAGCAGCTCCTCTTCCAAAGCCCAGATATCTTCACGCGATACTCCCGAAGGTATGGCCCGGGTGGTATCTTGCCAACGCGCCAACCGACGATCTAACTCTTGCCCCGCCAGATCGTATTTATGGGCAGCAATAAGGGTACGTACCAACAAGCGATCGTAATAGGGATTGTCAGGAAAATGCCGGGTCAAATTGTAGGCATGATGCAGAGCTTCATTGGGTTTGCTCTCATAATTGAGCAAAATATTGGCCAAAAAGTAGGTGGCTTCTTCCCGGACAAACAGACTGGTTTCCGAGGCCTCCCGCAACTGATCCAATCCCAACTGTTTATCGCCGTCCATCATCCACATTACTGTTTTCAAGGCTGGATAGGCTTCCGGTACATACGCAACATAGTAGTGATACAATCCATCCGCGAATAACAGCTCCGGATTCTCTGGATCGCTGTCTCGAAGTTGCTCCAGGGCTTTCATGGCCGCGCGCCCTTTCTTCATGGCTTTCCACCAACTTCTTCGGTTGGAGTGTAAGCGGGCTTCTAACCCTAACGCTACCGCCTTCACCATTAAAGCATCACGATGTTCGGGGAATTGTGTTAACACCCTTTCACTGGAATCCACGGTGGCGTCCATCTGCGCAAAAAAGGCCGAGTCGTGCTGAGTGTTATCCAAATCCTCCAGAATATCCCACCAATGTTCTAACCCACTCCAAAACGGCCAGATAGGGTGTTGGGGGTAACGCTCTTGCCATGATTTTAACAAAACGGCGGCAGCATCTTCCTGCCGGTTGTACAGCCGATCGATGGCCTGAGTAATGGTATCCTGGAAAGCCGGCTCCAAGGTGAGCACCGGCCAGCGCTGGTTTTCAAATGAAAGATGTTGGGCATAACCGTTGGGGGCAAACAACAAACCGATGCTCAGCAGCCAGCCAATCAATAACCACTCACCAATCGTGGATCTCATTGGTTAAAACTCCAACTCAAGATGTTCGGCCATCCAGGTGTACGTGAAATCCAGAACTTTGGCAAACGGCTTGGGGAAAGATTCGCTATCCCAAGGATGCTGGGTATCGAATGTATGACCGGTATTGGGAATCAGATGGCGCTCTTTATTTTTTGAGGGACACGCTTCGAAAAGATCATCCATCGCTTGATAGGGAACGGATTCATCCTCTTCGCCGTGTATCAAACAAACAGGCTTGTTCAATTTTTTAATGGCTTCAATGGCCACCAACTGATCTTCTTTCTCAAGCAGATCATCATATACTTTTTTATTGAGGGGCATTTCTTGGCCGGTGCGTCCGTTCATGATGGTGGTTTGACCGTTTTCCTTCCAGTCGGACACCATCTCTTCACTCCAGTGTTCGCGATAATCACTGACTGCCGCCCAAGTTACCACGGAGTGGATAAATTCACTTTCTAACGCTGCCACAATAGCCGTATGCCCACCCCGGGAGTGCCCGATGACACCCATTTCCTCGGTGCGAAAATCATTATGACGTCCGGATAACTCACCGGATGAGATGGCATGCACCGCGGTGATCACATCATCCAGATCCTGACTCAACGTAGCGTCGGCGAACAGATCCAGCTCATCAAAACTTTCTGCGTCGGCTCCTACGCCATTGCGGGATAAATCGATGGCCAATACGCCAAATCCTTGACCGGCCAACCAGGCACAGGCATCGGGAAACGCGCCCCAGTTTTTGAAGCCCTTAAACCCGTGAACAAAGATTATCACCGGGATATCCCCATATAAGGCACCATGCCCCATCGGTTCATACAGTTCATATCGAATGGGTAATCCTTCGCTGGAAGTCAACTGGCCTGTTTCGCTGCTTACATCAAATTCGTGCATGACCATCTCCTGTTGAATCTAAAATCAGTAAGTTTCGCTGTTCTCTAAATCTGTAGGCTCTGAGGATGAACTACAAATTATGAATGGCTATTTCTTAAAATTTAATGGTTGTAATTTGACCATTCGGCGCAGTTGATTCACTTCGTTCTTTTTGAGATATCGCCAGCGACCCATCTTTACATTTTTGAGATCCAGCCCGGCGTACATCACGCGTTTGAGCTTATCCACCGTGGTTCCACACGCTTCTACCATCCGGCGAATCTGTCGATTGCGCCCTTCCAACAGCACCATGCGAATGAGCCGCGAATCATCTTTGGCTCGTTTCACCATCTCCGCGGAGGCCATACCATCTTCCAGTTGGATCCCGTCAATAAAATTGGCCAACTCATCGTCACTCAATGGACGATCCGTCCATACATCATATACTTTCTGCACCTTGAAACTGGGATGCATCAATCGGTGGGCCAAATCTCCGTCGTTGGTCAGCAAAAGCAAGCCCATGGTGTCCCGATCCAACCGCCCCACCGGATAAACCCGCTTACCGGTGGCATCCTCGATCTGATCCATCACCGTATGGCGATTTTTCTCATCGTCGGTGGTGGAAATGGTATCCTTGGGCTTATTCAACAGGATATACACAAACGGTTCCAGTGACAACAGCTCTCCATTGACCCGTACTTCATCCTGCCGGGTTACTTTTGAGCCGTGTTCGGTAACTATTTCCCCGTTGACCTCAACGCGACCCTGTTCCACTAATTCATCGGCATCGCGGCGTGAACAATAGCCGGCATGAGCAATAAACTTGTTGATCCGTATTTTTTCATTCTGATTGTAATTTTGCTGGGCGGTCGGCGCGTTCCGATCCCGTTTTTTTCGCTTGTTGGGACGTTGCTGTCGGTTATCTCGTTTCGAGCGTCGTTTGCTCATAAAGTGTCTTTCGTCAATGTAAATTCAGGTGATCGCTACAATTATGAAATTGGCGGCTTAGGTGGAACTGTGCTTAATAGTTAGGAGCAACGAGAGCGAAGCCAATATCTTATGTAGACGGGGGTTATTCTTCTTCGTCCCCCGACCCAGAGTCAACCCCTTTAGCGGGCTCCTCAGGTTTTTCTGCTTCTTTGCTATCCTCGGTAGAATTGGAATCGGAAGTCGTTTCCACTTCTTCTTTATTCAGATTTTTGGGCCGCGAGGATACGATCTGTGAGGGATGGTGCTGATTATCCTCGTCCTCGTCATCAGAAGATTGTTTTTGCAGCAACTGCTGAGCGGCCTGCTCCAACTCGCCATACTTGCGTTCTTGCTCTTCTTCAGAGTCTGCCGATTCCTCTTCGCCTTCAGCTGGATCCGTGGAGTCTTCGGCGTCCTCATCATCCACCCGCTGGTCTTCCAGCAACTCGGCCTGACGCTCCATCAAGAACTGACGATGCTCGGCCATATCGTCATCACTGAGAATCTCCTCGATTTCTCGTGGTTTGGGCAACTCTTTGACTGAGTTAATCCCGAAATGCTTCAAAAAGTACTGGGTGGTTTTATAGAGCAACGGTTTTCCTGGCGCATCGGCCCGGCCGGAAACCTGGATCAGCTCCTTCTCCATCAACTGACGTAAGATGTAGCCAGAATCCACCCCTCGAATGTGATCCACTTCCGGTTTGGTGATGGGCTGCTTATAGGCCACAATGGCCAAGGCTTCGATGGCCGATTGCGAGAGACGGCGGTAGGCATTTTCGTGCTGGAACACACTCAGCCACTTGTAAAAACGGTTCTTGGTGGCAAAGGCATAGCCTCCAGCTACGTTTTGAATGTAAAAGGCAAAGCCGTTCTCCTCATAACGGTCGTTTAGTTTGTCGATCAGCGTCTCAATCTCTTCCGGATCCACCTCGATGTGTTCATCGGCCTCAGCCAAGATTTTACAAATCTTGCTGGAAGACACCGGTTCCGGACTGGCAAACACCAACGCCTCCACCACGGAGATCAGCCGCGTGCCGTCAACAAACTCGTATTCCAGTACTTGTAAATTCGATTCGCCCATAAGTAACCATTCGGGTCAAGATAAGCAGTGCGGCTCTATTCCATGCAATGAGCCCACCAAACATTAGCTGTTAATTATACTGAATCGCATTCGACCGTTAAAACTTTTCTTTTTATAGATGGTAGACGGCAGAGGGCAAAAGGCAGACGGTAGACGGCAGACGTGGGCCTCGTGCTATCTTCATACTTCAAACCATATTCATACCTATTTATTAGGGGAAAACATGTAAAAACCGCCACGCTCTCCCTCTGCCGTCTGCCGTTTGCCCTTTGCACCCTAACTCACTCGATCGCATCCACATTTACGGTGATTCGCACGCTGGAGGTGCCGCGGGGGCGATGTTCCTCGAACTCCTCGAATACATTCCGCAGTGTTTTATCCACCACCGAGGCCTTGCTGTTTGGGGTAATACGAAAATGCAGCTCCCACACATACTCTCTGTTCATGCGCTCTATGGCCGCGGGAGCAGGACCGGTTACCGATGGGAAGCCGATGGTCTGTTCCAGATCATCCGCCATCTGCAAGGCCACCGCCTGCACTTTATTCACATCGCGCCCTTTGAACGTAAACTTGATCAAGCGGGAATAAGGGGGATAGCTGAGCATCTCTCGCTGCTGCAGCTCGTAGTCCGCAAAACCTTCGTAATTGTGGGTTTTGGCAAAATGAATGGCCGGATGATCGGATTTACGAGTTTGAATAAATACCGAGCCGGCCTTCTTATCGCGACCCGAGCGGCCGGCAACCTGACTCAACAACTGGAACATGCGCTCCGCCGATTGAAAAGAGGGAAACGCCAATTCGGTATCCGCATCGATCACTCCAACTACGGTAACCTCGGGAAAATTGAGCCCTTTGGCTACCAGCTGGGTACCTAGTAAAATATCCGCCTCCTGGCGATCAAAGGAGCTTAGCAGCAGCTCGTGCGCATTTCGCTTTCGGGTAGTATCCTGATCCATACGCAAAATCCGCGCATCAGGAAATAATTTTATCAACTGTTCTTCAACTTGCTGAGTGCCCGTTCCCAGGGGTTCCAAGGCATAGGCTTGACATTCGGGGCATCCTTTGCGCAGGGCGCGTGCATGACCGCAATAATGACAACGCAGCAGCTGGTGGGATTTATGATAGGTTAAACTGACCGAGCAGTGCGGACACTCGGGAATGGTGCCGCATTCTTCACATTGCAAAAAATTGGAATAGCCACGACGATTATGCAGCAAAATAATTTGCTCATTTCGCTCCAACGCCTGCGTAATAGCCTCATAAAGCGGACCCGCCAGTGGTCCCCGCATACTGGGCTTGTACTCCTTGAGATCCAGAATTTTTACCGGCGGCAGTTCCGCGTCAGCATGTCGTTGCGTTAACTGCAGGTAATGGTGCTTTCCACGTTTCGCTCCCTGATACGAATTCATACTAGGCGTGGCCGAACCCAATACTACTACCGCCTCCTCTTGATAACCACGCATCAGCGCCACATCTCGCCCATGATAGCGCGGAGCCGGGTCAAACTGTTTGTAGGAGCTGTCGTGCTCCTCATCCACCACAATTAATCCCAGATCCTGAATGGGAGCGAATATCGCTGAGCGCGCGCCAATGGCAATTTTCTTTTCGCCTTTGCGCAGCGACCACCAGGCATCATAACGTTCGCGCTGGGTCAACCGGCTGTGCAGTACTGCGATTTGATTGCCAAATATTTGATAAAAACGCTTGACCGTCTGAGGCGTTAGCGCAATCTCGGGAACCAGGATCAGCCCGCCCTTGCCGCGTTCTAGTACCTCTTTGAGTGCGTGAATGTACACTTCGGTCTTGCCACTTCCGGTTACGCCATGTAACAAGAAGCGAGCGTGTTTACCTTCAGAGATAGGCTCCATAATCTGCTCGAAGGCCGCCATTTGCTCTTCGTTCAGTGTACGCAAAGCCTCGGGTTGGAACTCCAACTCGGGGAGCACTTGCTGCACCTCCTCTTGGTGACTTTCGATCAGGCCTTCCTTTTCGATTCGGTTCAGCGTATAACGGGTACCCCAGTCGAATTCCCGTAATTCTACATCCAAGGCGGGTAATCCGTGGTCCAACAGTGCCTCCGCTGCCTGTACCCACTTGTAGGATTTCCCGTCCGCTTTTAACTCAGCCAATGCTTTCGCAGCTTCCTGCTCGGATTTTTCCCATCGCCACACTTTTTCTGTTCGCGGCTTAAGGTCCATTTCCGGCTCTTCCCAAGTCTCCATCAACCCGGCCTTTTTCAACTTCTGGATGGCCTGCTGCTCATGCTCCTCTTTCCAGCGATTGTTGGCTTCTTTAACCGGGTATTTATCTTTTTCATCAATGGCTTCCAAGATTTCCCGTTGCACCTTGGTCAGCAAAATCGCCTGCTCATAGAGTCGTTGGCGACCTTCATCACTCAATCGCCAGTAACTCACCGAGGAAAAGTTGAGTCCCATCGGCAACGCCGCCTGAATGGCTTCCCCCCAAGAGCAGTAGTAAAACTGATGCAGCCACCGGGTGAGGGAAAGCACATTGGGGGTCAGCAGTGGCTGCTCATCCAACCGTTTGGAAACCGGCTTAGTCTTGAAATCCGGACGCTCTTGGTGCACGCGCACGACCATCCCTATAGCATGACTGGATCGCAAGGGCACCCATACCCGCATCCCGGGCTGCAAAGCAGGCATCCCACGAGGCACCCGATAGGTAAACACCTGCCGTACGGCCAACGGAAGGGCTACATCTACGTATGTTGGGGTTGAGCTGGTCAAGAAAAGTTGCTATCCGAAAGATTGATGATTTTTTGCAGTGCCCAGAAAGTAATGGGATTCACCTATCGCAGCAAAAACAATTGACCTCCAATGGTGACGTCCCGCCAGGGACCGTCTCATTCGAGCGTCATTTTTTTATAAAACCTGAAAATACTCAGACTTTATTAAACCCAGTCCTCATTTCATTGACTGAACTTAAAACCAGCTAAACCTCACTACTCAAAAATAGACCCGAAGCCCCGCATCCACATTAAAACCGGGACTAAAGAAGAGTTGTTTACCACTGTACCGAAAGGACCGCATGAACCGATAGCTAGCATTCAGATTCAGTGATAGATGCTTGAATACGATAAATTGATATCCTACAAAGGGTCGAACGGAATCATGTTTTCTTTCGAAATCATCATCTAATGTGGTGTTTTCATTTTGGCGATAGCTATCCGATTGGGATACCTCAAAAAGGCGATCCAGACTCAAGCCCACTTTTAAAAACTGTTGGGGAAAAGGTTCCAACAGATAGGCTAACGAAAACCCAGGACTGAAAGACGGCACTTTACCAAACCCCAAACCCAGATGCACATCCAGCTCATATCCTTGATGTTGAAGTTCCGAAAAACCGAAACTCACTTCATAAAAACGCGCCTGTCCCAGGTTCACATTATTCAACCGATAATCTTGGTACTGCTGGGCATTGAACCCGATAAATAAACGGCCTTGCGACTCTGGAACCGTTCTATCCTGAGCCATTCCACTTGGTGCCATGATCATCATCATTACCCATACGCTTACCAGCGTCCATGGAGTGCGCCCCAATTCCCCGTTTCGATTCAGCATTCGGTCAACCCTCTTTTTCTGGTCCAATCGATTATCATTATTAGAACTTACTGAAATGAATTCTGGCAATCTATGATCTGCCGAAATACTGAACATAATTTCCAGTGATACGGTGAGCTCTTTTCATGCTCATTCAAAATGCTATCCTTCCAATCGTTCAGCACATTGGCACGAGCAACAACTGCTAAACGGCAAGCAGGAAAAGTTCTGAATCGGCCTCACAGATTTTCCGACCTCACAGCGTGACCTCCCCGCAGGGAGCGTCACCTCAGAGCGTCTACCCATATAATCCAACCTAATACTAAACTACACCCTACCATCCATTATCGCTTGCTGATACTGGTCATGTGCTCGACGATACCCATCGAATCCAGCAAAACGCTCAAAAACTTCCTCCCTGGGAAGTATCGATGATTTCTTTCCTACGTACCTGATTAGCGAGGAATATGGATAATCCCATGCACTGGATATCATATTATGGCGCACCGGATTACAATGCACATAACAGATAGCATGATTCAAATAACTACTCTTGGTGATCGTTTTTCTCTGGAATTTTGATTCTAGCAAACTTCCCGATTTATCATACTTAGCATTAAAATATTGGGTATAACTATTCTTCAAATGCGAAAATTGCCTGCCCGGATCTAAATATTTGAAGGTCTCAAACTGCAGACCATAAGGTTTCCAACTATTATCATTGGACTTCCACTCATCGAATAGATCACGTTGCTCTTCTTCACTTCGCACTCGAACAATCAGATGGAAATGGTTAGGCATCAAACAATAGCTGATGATTTCAAATACCGGAAATAGATAATAAGCCATCGATTCCAGGAATCGTTGATAATCGTCTTTGTCTCTAAAAATCATTCGGCGATTATTGCCCCGATTGAATAAATGATAGTAGCTGTTCTCTTCTAATGCACTCATAATTTTCTCTCCATTTTTAAAATTTAATTAAAACTGGACCTCACAGCGTGTCTTGCCGACCAAAGGGAGGCTAGACACCTCAGAGCGTCTATATATTTTCCTATTTCACTATTAGCAGCTTGAAGTAAGGATGCGTATAGACGCTCTGAGGTGACGCTCCCTGGCGGGAGGTCACGCTGTGAGGTCGATGTAGTCCTTACCCCAACCAGCCATCGCGGTCCAAACTCCGATACTGGATGGCTTCGGCGATGTGGTTGGATTTGATCTGCTGGGAGCGATCCAGGTCGGCAATGGTGCGGCTAACTTTCAGGATCCGGTCGTAGGCGCGGGCGGATAGGCCCAGTTTGGAGATGGCACTTTTGAGCAGCTGCTTGCCGGCATCATCCAGCTTGCAGACTTTTCGTACCATGCGGGTACTCATCTGAGCATTGCAATAGACTCCTTTCATGCCCATAAACCGCTGTTCTTGAATCTCCCGCGAGGCTACCACACGTTTCCGGATGTCCGCAGAGGATTCGCCTTTGGCTTTGGCGGACAGCTCCTCGTAACTCACCTTGTTCACCTCGATATGCAGATCAATGCGATCCAGCAGAGGCCCGCTGATCTTATTCAAGTAGCGCTGCATCTGCATGGGCGTGGGGCCGCCCGGATCATTGGGATCATACCAGTCGCCGGAAGGGGAAGGATTCATAGAGGCCACCAGCATGATCCGGCTGGGATAACTGACCGTCATCCGAGCGCGAGAAATGGTCACCTCGCCATCCTCCAAGGGCTGGCGCATCACTTCCAGGGCACTGCGCTTGAACTCGGGCAGCTCATCCAGGAAAAGCACCCCGTTGTGCGCCATGGAAATTTCCCCGGGCATGGGGATACTGCCGCCGCCGACCAGCGCCACATCGGAAACCGTATGGTGCGGGCTACGGTAGGGACGCTGGGTTACCAAGGCTCGATTTTTGGGGAGTAATCCAGCCACCGAGTGAATCTTGGTGGTTTCCAACGCTTCATCCAACGTCAACGGCGGCAAGATGGTGGGCAATCGTCGGGCCATCATGGTTTTGCCGGATCCGGGCGGGCCAACCATGACCACATTATGTCCACCAGCCGCAGCCACTTCCAAGGCGCGTTTCACATTCTCTTGGCCTCGTACATCACAAAAATCCAGGATCTCAAGTGATTCTTCTGCGGCAAACACCTCCTGCTTATCTACCTGGATCCGACGTTCCGGAGACGGATCTCGGATCCAGCGAATGACCTCAGACAGATGCTCAAAGCCATACACTTCCAATCCATCCACCACGGCGGCTTCCTTGCTGTTCTCGGCAGGCAGCACCAATCGCCGGACCCCTTCCTGCTGCGCCTCAACGGCGATGGGCAAGACGCCCTTCACCGGTCGCAATTCCCCATCCAAGGCTAATTCCCCAAGCATCAGTGTGTCATCGAGGGAGTCCGGGCTAAATTCTTTGGAGGCGGCCAGCATGGCCATGGCGATAGGCAGATCAAAAGCGCTTCCTTCCTTGGGCAAATCAGCTGGCGCAAGATTAACGGTGATGATTCCCCGTGGCATATCCACACCAGAATTACGAATAGCAGCATCAATTCGCTGATAGGATTCACTCACCGCCCGATCGGGCAACCCGACCAAGTGAAATTTGGGCATCCCTCCACGTTTATTGGTTTCTACGTTGATAATGTTGGCGTCCACCCCGAAGGTGGCGGCACATTTCACCTGTGCTAACATAGCTTAACTCCTGAATCAATTTTCTTTTCTTTACGTACTATGTTCCCAAAACCGACACATCCTTACAGAATTAGGAGAAAATTATGAGCGAAGAAGAACGCAAACCCACCCTATTTGAGGAACTCACCGGTACGGTGGATCAGATTATTCACGAGATTAAAAGATTGATAAAAGAAGGGAATGCCCGACGCCTGATTATCAAGAACAAGGAAGGAAAAACGGTCTTGGAATTAACGCTCACCGCCGGCGTGGCTGGATCCGCCCTGTTGGGTGGCATGGCCCCGGTGGCTTCTATTTTGGGCGCTTTTGTGATGTACTTAAATGAAATGGATGTAATCATCGAGAAGTATCCTGAAAATGAAGAGGAAAAAGCCCGTGCCAATCGGGATGAATACGAAGTGGAAGGCGAGGTCATAGATATTGAAGATGGCGAGGACGATGAGGAAGACGAAGATTCTTCAGAGTCTGATGAATCGGAAGATTCAACATCCGATGATTCCAAGGAATCGTAAATAAATAATTTCTCGTCGATCCCACAGAAAAAGGAGCAGCTCCCCCGGCTGCTCCTTTTTTATTTCCATATAGTTCAAACTTTTACGGCGAACCGAACCAACATTCCATCACGGGGTCTTTGCAAAACTACCTGTCATTGCGAACGTAGAGCGGCAATCCCCTGATTAGATTGCGTAAACGGTGATTGTTACTACATCTTGCCATGACCGAATAAATTTCGAAAGGTTTTGCAAAACCCTCTAATACTTCAAAAGTATATATATTCAAATGATTCAAAGGCATCTTCCCAGATTTTCAAATATTTTAAAAATTGTAAAAGAATGACCCCCATCAATACTATTAAGATTTAATACTATCATATACGCTTAATGTTATTACAGCTATCGTTTTAGATCTCTGATTATGATATTCTAAGCAAAAAGGGGAGCGGAGATCTACCACACTAACCTGAACATTGATTAAGAGGGGCTTACTATATTCGCCCGTCAATCCATCAGTGGTTCATTGATAATTAATGGGTATCTATTTTATGATTTCACAAAATATTTGGGGCAAACTAAAACCAAGTCTTCCCATATTAATTATAATCTCAACCGTATTGGTAGGCTGGACAAATACGAAATCTGCCCATCCAAACGCTGCTTTCTATGAAGAAGCAGCTGTGCCATTTCCGGAAGACTATAAAGATATGCACGTGGTCAAAGAGGCCATAAATAACGAGGGTAATATTCTATCTGGCATTATTCCCGATGGTCCCTATGAAACGCGTTTAAATGATACTGCTTACCAACATTTTAAATCAAATTATGCCAATCATCGTCAGGAGGAGGAAATTGCACCTTTCCCGGAAGGCTCAATCATATTATTGACCTTATACAAAGATCAATCCAAGCAACAAGCCGCATTGATGTTGGTAATGCATAAAGATGAGACCTATGAGCAGGAGGGCGGATGGGGCTGGCAAGGATTTTTGATGCCTGATAAAGAGGGTATTGTTAAAGATCATTTGACCGAATGTGCCAATTGCCACTATAAAGGCACCAAAGATATGGATGGAGCTTTCTTCCTTAATGTTGACGCTCCTTAAAATCCATCCGACTATTCACAAGCAATCGTAAAGGAGGGAACCAACCGTGCTTAAAAGCATTGCCAGGTTACCGTTACAATGGAAAATTGTATCGGCGGTCGTTGTCATCATATTTCTGAATATTTTGGGGGTCATATATTACCTCAACAGTAATATTAACGCTCTGATTCTCAGAAATTCAGAGATCACCCTGAAACAATATACCCGAGACCTTGCATCCAAAAATCTGTTTCGAGTACAAATGCGAGATTGGGAAGCGTTGCAGTATGAGTTATCTGATTATATTGAGGAAACCGAGAATCCCGTTGAGCTCATTGCTTTTTATGATGACTCGCAAACCTTACAGGCCGCGTACCCCAGCCTTGACATCTCACAATTTCAGGAATCCTTCTTTACCGAGGATCTGGAATTTTCTCAAATAGAATTTGATCAAACGCCCGTACTGATAAGAACCGAGCCTATAAAATCGGGAGATACCCAAGTAGGCACTGCTGTGGTTGGTTTTTCTTTGTCTTCGAACCATGCTCGGGCTGCCTCGATCATTCGTACAGCTATTTTTATTGTCTTGCTTATCACCGTGATCTGTATTGCGCTGCTCATCTTTTTGCTTAAAAAATCGGTTATAGGCAAAATAGAGCAAGTGGTGAGTATCCTTGTCGACCGCTCCATGCAAACCGCTACGGCTTCTAACCAAGTAGCTGATACCAGCCAACTTCTTGCGCAGATTTCCTCTCGGCAAGCATCATCTCTAGATCAGATTAAAAGTAATCTAACGGAGATGACAGACATGACCAATAATACCGCCAAAGGTGCGGAAGTAGCCAACAAGCTGGCCCATGAGACCAAGGAGGCAACACAGTTGGGCGTTACTCAAATGGAGAACATGAGCCAAGCTATTGACGAAGTTAATACCAGTTACGATGAAACACGATCTATAATTAAAACCATAGATGAAATTGCGTTTCAAACTAATTTATTAGCTCTCAATGCAGCAGTTGAAGCAGCTAGAGCAGGGGAAGCCGGACAAGGATTTGCTGTGGTGGCCGAAGAGGTACGAATATTGGCCCAACGCGTGGTAACCGCCGCACAGGAAACCACAGAGATCATCGAATCCTCTAAGCAGGTGATGCAAAACAGCAACCAAATTGTAGCCAATATGGAACATTCGCTCCACGAGATGAACGAGAAAATGCTCCAGGTAAATGATCTGGTGGAAAGTTTCACCTCTTCCTCGCATAACCAACGTTTGGGAATTGAGGATATACAAAAGGAAATGGATCAACTGGATCAAGATTCACAGTCTAACGCCGCCAGCGCGGAGGAGTCGGCCACCGCAGCCAAACAAATGAACCAAATGGCCGATGATGTGCAACAAACCGTAAAAGAATTAATTCAGCTGATTAAAGGATATCACACCAACGACCATAGAATGAACTAGCCCTCACTCCCCGACTCTTTCATTCTATCCCAACTCCTTCTACTTTTACGGTAAGCACAAAATGAATCAAGCCTCATTTTTTTGATGATCGCCACCGACGAACTTACCCGACGCCTCTATGCCAACGATGCCTCCATGTACGAGGAGTTGCCTCAAGGCGTAGCCTTTCCGAAATCAGCTGAAGATATTCAGGCATTGATCCAGCGTGCCCAGCAGGAAGGCACCTCGATTACTGCGCGTACGGCCGGAACCAGCCTGGCCGGTCAAGCCACCGGGGGCGGATGGATTATGGATGTCTCCCGCTATTTGAACCAGCAGCTGGAGATCGAGCCACAGGCGCAAACCGCACGAGTGGAGCCGGGGGTGATTCGTGACACGCTTAATCGGAAAGCTGCCCAATACGATCTGGAGTTCGGCCCGGATACCTCCACCACCAACCGCTGCATGCTGGGCGGGATGATCGGCAACAACTCGGCCGGCTCCTTCTCCATCAAACACGGCTCCACGCGAGATCACATCATAGAAATTGACGTGGTGCTCAGCGACGGTAGCTTGGCTACGTTCAAGCCGCTGACTGAAGCTGAGCTGGATGAAAAACTGAAACTGCACTCCCTGGAAGGCCATATCTACCGGGGCATGATGCGTATCATCCAGAAGCATCGGGATCTGATTTTGGAGTCTTATCCGCACCCGGAGATCATCCGCCGCAACACGGGCTACGCACTGGACCGCCTGTGCACGATGCAGCCGTTTGATCCGCAGGGCCGCAAATTTAATCTGGCTGAACTGCTGTGCGGTAGCGAAGGCACGCTGGCTATGACCACTTCGGCTCAAGTACGCCTCGTCCCCATTGATCCACACAAAGTGCTGTACATTCCCCAGTTTCATTCGCTGAATGCGGCCATGCGGGCCACGGTGGAGGCGGTGAAGTACGATCCGGCCGCCGTGGAACTGGTCGATGATGTGATTCTGGATGCCACCAAAGGCAACATCGAACACCGCCAAAACCGCTTTTTCCTGGAAGATGACCCTTCCCACATTTTGATTATCCAATTTGAAGGGCAGGATCCAGAGGAGACCTTGGCTCGCGCCCGGCAGCTGCAGCAAACGCTTCAGGAGAAACAGTTGGGCTACGCGCATCCCATACTTACCGACGATGAAAAAATGACTCGCGTCTGGAATCTGCGCAAAGCCGGATTGGGACTGCTCATGGGTTTGGGTAAAGATTCGCGCTCGCCCACCTTTACCGAAGATACCGCCGTCCGCGTACAGGACCTGCCCGAATATGTCCAGCGGTTCCAACAGCTGTTGGATAAATACGACACCCACTGCGTGTTTTACGCGCACGCTTCGGTCGGCGAGCTGCACCTGCGTCCCATGCTGGATCTGAGCAAACCGGAAGGATTGCGCAAAATGAAAGCGATGGCCGCAGATATTGCCGATCTGGTGAGTGAATTCCGCGGCTCCCTATCCGGTGAGCATGGCGACGGTCGAGCGCGCGCTCCCTACATCGAAAAAGTACTGGGGGCGGAAATGATGCCCGTCTTGCGACAGGTCAAAGAGCTGTGGGATCCGAACTATATTTTTAATCCGGGTAAGATTATCAATCCGGAACCCATTGATGAAGATCTGCGCTTTTCCCCGGAGTATCAGCGGCCGGAAGTGGACACCTCTTTTGCCTGGCATGAATCGGGCAGTTTTGCCGATGCGCTGGAGCTCTGCAACGGGGCGGGCGTGTGCCGGAAACGAGCAGATAGCGGCGGCACCATGTGTCCTTCCTATATGGCCACCTTGGAGGAAAAGGATGTCACCCGTGGACGCGCTAATGTGTTCCGTCAGGTGTTTTCAGCCCAACAACACGAGGGCTTCAACAGCGAGGTACTCAAAGAGGCGCTGGATCTTTGCCTGAGCTGCAAAGCGTGCAAAAGCGAGTGTCCGGCCAATGTGGATATGGCCAAGATGAAAGCCGAGTTCACTCATGGCTGGCATCAGCGCAACGGCATATCGCTGCGGGAACGCTTTTTCGGTGAAGCCGGATCGCTGTACCCGCTGGCCAGCCGATTTCCCCGCTTGAGTAACTGGATGCTGCGTCAAAAGCCGGTGCAGGAACTGTTGGATCAAGTGTTGGGCATTCACAAAGAGCGCCAACTACCCATATTTGCGGTTCAGTCTTTCCACAAAAAATGGCCTGAATTATCGAGCCAACAACGAAATGACACGGGCGATCAGCAAGAACGGGATAGCGTTGCCCTGTTTGTGGACCTGTTTACCAACTATCACCAACCGCAGATTGCCGAAGCCGCCTGTCGGATCCTGTGGAAATTGGGGTATAAAGTGCAACTGTTGCCCATCCGAGAAAGCGGGCGCCCGCAACTCTCTAAAGGTATGCTGGGAGGCGTTCAGCAATTAGCCGATCAAAATATTCCCCTGCTCATCGATACGGTGGAGCGGGGGACTCCAATCATCGGACTGGAACCCTCCGAGCTGCTCACCTTCCGAGATGAGTATTTGGATTTATGCACCGAGGAGCAATTGCCACGACTGGAAAAAGCGGTCTCCGAAATCTATTTGCTGGAAGAGTTTTTAGCGGATCACACCGATGCGCTCTCTGAATTGGCCAAGCCGCCAGAGATGACCAAGCACCACGTTCAACTCCACGGACACTGCCACGCCAAAGCACTGGTGGGCACCCAGACCACCATCGCTGCGTTAGAAGCAGTCGGTTATCAAGTAGAAGATCTGGACAGTGGTTGCTGCGGCATGGCGGGCAGCTTCGGTTACCAAAAAGAGCACTACGAGCTGTCCATGCAGATCGGCAACCAGCGCCTCTTCCCCGCTCTCACTCAAAAGCAGGAATCCACCCAAATCTGCGCCCCCGGCTTCTCCTGCCGCCACCAGATTAACGACGGCACCGGACTAACGGCACAGCATCCCGCTGAACTGATCGCCCAACACCTCGACCTCCAATCGTGACGATCCCAAAAGGGATCCGTCACATTCGAGCGTCGTTTTGTAGCACTAGCAGTGGCACTACTTCGTATTCAAATAGTTCACCAAAGAAGATGGAGATATATTCATTTCCACAATTATCCCCTCCGAATTGATAAGGATGTTTCTGGGCAACCCATGATCAATCATAAAATCCTGGGCCATTTCTTCCGTTGATCGGGCATTAGGCCAGGGCGGATTATGCTTCATAATAAAATCATTCATTTTAGATTCCGTCTCTAAATAATTCATGCCTAATATGTTAACCCGATCAGCATACTGCTTATGAATCATCTTTAGGTCATCCAATTCCGCAATACATGCACTGCACCAACTAGCCCAATAACATAAATAGAGCAGTTTCTCATCGATTATATGATCTGATAACGATGATCCGGAGCCACTGGCCATGACAAATCGGTAATCTCTTACTTTCCTCCCGGGCTTCAGACTTTCTTCCACATTTGGTGTAAGGGCCGGTTTAATTTTCATAATCGACCCATCCGCCGCCACCTCATTCACCTGGTAGGCCAACCGATGACTTTGGAAGTAGGTTACCGAATCCAACACAATGGCTCCATCAGCACGACCCACATTGGTTGGGATCCTTGCCCCATATCCAACAGCTATCATTCGGTCTTCGCCAACGTCATCATATCGTCCGTTGATATTCGCGTCCAGCAATCCGATTCGCAATGAATCCTGCCTAAAGATTACATCCGCATAGCGTAGATTCTGCCTTTCCTCAAATAGCAGTCCCTTAATGGGCTTTCCTTTGTTTACGTACTTTACAGCAGCATTCCAGTCTTGTTTCTTGGTCTCTGGATTTGGTTTATGCAGACGTGTTACAAATGTCAGGTCTGAATTTTCCAGATCTGAGAGTAACACATCCACTGATTCATCTGAAAATAGAATCGGAGCCTGTTCATCAGAAAAATCCAGATCATTGTTTTTATCCACCCAAATTTTATATGAACTACTTTCACTTCTCCCCATCAACAGCAAAATGTTATTCCGAAAAGCGTCTTCATTGCTACCCGTAAAATAGAGTGACGTCCACATGGTGTCGGATACCGATGCCATATCAGGATACCTTATTTGAGTACGAAGCGAATCCTCTAACTCCTCCATCCCCCGCAAAATCAAAAAACCCCGATTACTCCGGTCATAAACCTGATCTAAAGTAATGGTGTGTATCTCGTTGTCTGGATTACACCCCAATACAATCCCACACAGTAGAATAAATAGTCCCTTTTTCATTTTCCCTCTAAACAAATTTTGATAATGCTACTAATTGATCCCCAAATAATTGAAACACAAAATATCACAAGTTTCTCAATACGCAATCTATGGTCTCCCTGCGGATTAACAATGCATTGAAACCCTCGACCTCACAGCGTGACATCCCGACAGGGATGGTCACCTCAGAGCGTCTACAATTTTACAGCCGTAGTATTTGCAAATACTGCATGTGGATCTCTAACTTCATCTCCCCACTACTAGCTACTCCCAATGTAGGGTAATCCCCCATTCTGCTTTTTTCAGCGTAGTTCTATTTTCCACTTAGCTGACAGACTGTTATATTTATTTAGATTTATTTTAAACAGCTTTGAGTACGCATTATGCTTCCGTTAAATATTACCAAGACTGGTGAGAAAGTAGATATCTGCTCTCTCGATTGCAGTTGCGATGAAGCCTGCCGGCTGCGCGAATTGGGTTGCGTGGAGGGCGTGAGCGGAAAAATTATTTCTAACCAGTCCGATATTATCTTACAAGTGGGCGAAACCCGCCTGGCGATCAATGGAAATCTGGCCCGACGTATTCTGGTGAATCCGAAATAAGCTCATGAGCACACGTTTATCAGAACGACGCCAACCGGGATCCACAACTATTACCAATATTACCGGTCCCCAGACTATGCGCCTGATGGAGATGGGATTGACTCCCGGATCCAAAATTGAAG
This sequence comes from Bacteroidota bacterium, assembly GCA_051747265.1. GTDB lineage: Bacteria > Bacteroidota > Rhodothermia > Balneolales > Balneolaceae > JBNJFY01. The sequence goes on from JBNJFY010000002.1 coordinate 225,180, forward strand.
TGGTGCGGGCCGCCCCCCTTGGATTTCCTATCGAGGTAAAAGTACGCGGCTATTCCATATCGCTCCGGGAATCGGAAGCAGAGTGCGTGGAAATCGAATAAGGAGATTTTCTTGCAAGACGAATCAACGATTGCACTGGTGGGTAACCCCAATACGGGGAAGTCAACCATTTTTAACGCACTCACCGGACTCAAACAAAAGATTGCCAACTATCCCGGCGTCACCGTAGAACGAAAAGTAGGATACACCACCATTGATGGGGAACGCTATCGCGTGGTGGATCTGCCCGGCACCTACAGCTTGAACCCCAAAGCGATTGACGAACGCATCGCTTGTGACGTACTTACCGGGGAGTACGAACATGAGCCCACGCCCAGCCTGGCCATTGTAGTCGTAGACGCCAGCAACCTGGATCGCAACCTGTTTTTAGCTACGCAGGTGATGGATCTGGGCATCCCCATGATTGTGGTGCTCAACATGATGGATGTAGCTAATGAACGCGGCATCGATATCGATGTAGATCGGATCTCCAAGCGGCTCGGAATTCCGGTTATCCCAGTTGTGGCCAAGAAGTCGGGCGAAGTGGATAAATTGAAATCCCATATTGTTCGAAAAGATCTACAACCCACCCAACCGTTAGCCTGGCAACCCAGCGAAGCGCTAAACGAGGCCATTCAGATCGTCATTGACGAGTGGATCAAACCGCACACCGATCTGGCCGAACGCGCTTGGTATATCGAATCTTTGTTCCTGATTGGCAATGATCAGCTGCAAGATATGGTGCCTGACCTGCAAAAACAGCATACCTTGCGCGATGTGGTCTGCAAAGCCCGCGATGTACTGGAGGAAGCGGGAGCCAACTATGCCGCTGAAGAAGTGTTGCGGAGGTACGATTTTATTGAGCGATGTACCAGCAAGTCCGTGACTCGAGAAGAGGAAACGTCCGACTCTTTGACCGATCGTATTGATTCGGTGGTCACCCACAAAGTGTTCGGCCCGCTTATTTTCGTGGGCGTACTGCTGGTTATGTTTCAGGCGATCTTCTCCTGGGCAGAGCCGTTTATGAATATGATCGATCTGTTTTTCATTGAAAGTGGGCACTGGGTAGCCACGCATTTACCCCCGGGCATGTTGAATGATCTGTTGGTGGAAGGCGTGATCGCCGGACTGGGGGGAGTGGTTATCTTCCTGCCGCAAATCCTGTTTTTGTTTTTCTTTATTTCGGTACTGGAAGGCACCGGCTACATGGCTCGAGCCGCTTTTGTGATGGATGGCTTTATGTCTCGTATTGGCCTGCACGGGCGCTCGGTGGTCCCCTTGATGTCGGGCTTTGCCTGCGCGGTTCCGGGTATTATGGCTACCCGCACCATTGAAAACTGGCGGGATCGGATTATCACCATTATGGTACTGCCCTTTATGGCTTGTTCGGCCCGACTGCCGGTGTATGCGCTGATGATTGCCGCCTTTATCCCCAGCGAAACCTATTTGGGCATCTTTTCTTTGCAAGGCTTGACCTTCTTCGGACTCTATTTGTTTGGAATCGTGACGGCTATTGTCGCAGCCAGAGTGATGAAGGCCTTCTTCAAGTCCAAAGAGCAGACGCCTTTTATGATGGAGTTGCCCAGCTACAAAATGCCCAAATGGTCCACGGTTTTTCGTAATGTCGTGGACCGCGGACGCATTTTTGTCACTGAGGCGGGCAAAATCATTATGGCCATATCCATTGTACTCTGGTTCCTGGCTTCATTCCCAAGAGTTGATGCACCGGATACCGGTACCACCGCGTCTGTTCCCGCGCAAGAAGTCTCCACCTTGGCCCAAAGCCAGCCGCCCGCCTCACAGATGACGGAAAAACAGTTGGCCGCCTACCGTTTAAAACACAGCTACGCCGGGCAATTCGGTCAACTTATAGAACCGGTGATCGAACCCTTGGGTTTTGATTGGAAAATCGGCATCGGCCTGATCACCTCTTTTGCCGCTCGCGAAGTGATGGTGGGTACGCTAAACACTATCTACAGCGTGCAGGATCAGGGAGATAACACACTGACCTTACAGCAAAAAATGCTTCAGGAAACGGATGAGCAGGGTACTCCGGTCTATTCTGTATGGACCGCACTCTCCCTGATGGTGTTCTTCGCCTTGGCCATGCAGTGCATGAGCACTATCGCTATTGTGAAGCGCGAAACCAACTCCTGGCGCTGGCCGGCCATCATGTTTACCTACATGAGTACGTTAGCCTATATCGCCTCCTTCATAGTTTATCAACTGGGGACATCCTTTTAAACGTTAACGCTGAACACGGAGCACATTGATGGATCTGCAACAGTGGCTAGCGATTTTGTTACTCGTTTCGGCGTTTTCTTATCTCCTTTATCGGTTTGTTGGCAAGCGGTTGCGTACACCTGATGATCAGCAGGATCCCTGTGGGCCCGATTGCAACTGTTCATAAGCCAACCGCTACTTTACATTTCTTTCACCTACTTGAGTTTGTAGCTAGAATATCTCACTATCCATGCAGCAAACTTCTAGTGTTCATTCTAAAACCCAGACTTTCCCCATGAGTAATATCATCGTTTTAGGAGCCGGCATGGTAGGTAGTGCCATCGCCCGTGATTTAAGTGCCGACCACACCGTAACCGCCGTAGATCTCAATGCCGACGCATTGTCTGCCCTTCAACAAAAAGCAAACCTGGAAACCCAGCAAGCCGATCTGTCCGATACAGATACCATCGCCCAACTGATCAAACCGTTTGATCTGGTGATCAGCGCGGTTCCCGGCTTTATGGGATATCAAACTTTGGAGACCATCCTGAAAGGCGGTAAAAACGTCGTGGACATCTCTTTCTTCAATGAGGATCCCTTTGAACTGGATGAATTGGCTAAGGAACAGGGTGTAGTGGCTATCACCGATTGCGGCGTGGCTCCAGGAATGAGCAACATGTTCCTCGGCTACTACAACGAGTTGATGGACGTGCGGGAGTTTGAATGCATGGTCGGTGGCCTACCCATAAAGCGCAGCTGGCCCTACGAATACAAAGCGCCTTTTTCTCCCATTGATATTCTGGAAGAGTATACGCGTCCGGCCCGATTGGTTGAGCAGGGAGAAGTAGTAGAGCGACCCGCCCTCTCCGAACCGGAACTGGTGGATATCGATCCAGTAGGGACGTTGGAATCCTTCAATACTGACGGGTTGCGCTCACTGCTCAAAACCATGGACGTACCCAACATGAAGGAAAAAACGCTGCGCTACCCGGGGCACATCGAGCTGATGAAAATTTTCCGGGAAAGCGGCTTCTTTCGCAAAGACGAGATCGACGTCAAGGGCAACAAAATCCGCCCCATCGACCTGACATCTCAGTTGTTGTTCCCTATGTGGAAACTAGGCGAAAAGGAAGATGAGTTCACAGTGATGACCATCAAAGTGACCGGTGAAGTCAAAGGGCAAACCGAAACTCACCAATACAAGCTCTACGACCGCTACGATCCTGAAATGGGCATCTCCTCCATGGCCCGAACCACCGGCTTCACCTGCACCGCCGCCGCCAATCTAGTGCTGGATGGCACATACACCCAAAAAGGCATCTCGCCCCCCGAATACGTCGCCGCCCACGAAGATTGCTTCCTGGATATCCTCGACTACCTCGAAGAACGCAACGTGATCTACGAAAAACGATAAACCCCGACATCGCAGCGTGACCTCCCGCCAGGGAGCGTCACCTCCGAGCGTCCAAATCAGTATGCAGCAGCAGTACAGTACTGCCACTGCTACTGCTACTGCTCATAATCACCATCCATTTTTTCATTATTTTGCCAGCTAGTCAAACGGTTCAAGCCATTTGCCCACTATGAGTGACACAGCACAACACTGGGAATCTATTTACCAGAAATACGACCCTACAGAAGTCAGCTGGTACCAGGAGCAGCCCACGCTCTCCCTGGAATTAATCCGGCAAACCAACGTTGATGCCCATGCCCCCATGATCGATGTGGGTGGCGGGGCCTCCAAGCTGGTAGATCTGCTACTGGAAGCCGGTTATACCAACCTGTCGGTGCTGGATATTTCTAAGCAAGCCATCCGCTATGCCCAACAGCGATTGGAGGATCACGCCGATCAAGTGCGATGGCACATCACCGACCTGCTCAATTTTCACCCGCCCCAAACTTATCGTGTGTGGCACGATCGCGCCGTATTCCATTTTCTGACCGAACAGACTGATCGTCAGCAATACATACAAGTGTTGAAACAAGGGCTAAAACCCGGCGGTCACCTGATTTTGGGAGCCTTCGCCGTGGGTGGGCCCACTAAATGCAGCGGCCTATCCATCCGTCAATACAATACTGAGATCCTATTGGAAACGTTGGGCGACGATTTCCATATAAACCAGCAACAGGCCGATGTGCACATTACGCCCCGCGGAGTGCAACAGGAGTTCAATTTTTATCGGCTTCAATATAATCCCTAGTTTTTCATCTATGACTACCTCGACGACGCCCATTACCATCCAATCGTACCAGCCGGAAGACCGAGCTACGGTCCTTCGCCTACTGACCAACGCGGAACTGCCCACCGATGATCTGGATGATGAATTACTTTCCACATTTTTAATCGCTCGCACTCCAGAGGGCAAAGTGGTCGGATCCATCGGAATGCAGTCCTTTGAGGAAGGTGGATTGTTGCGCTCACTGGTGGTGGATCCCGCCTATCGCGGACGCGGTCTGGGTCAAGCTCTAATTGATGCCATGGAATCCCAAGCCACCGATCAAGACTTGGATCGCGTGTATCTGCTCACCCAAACCATCGACGAATACCTGAAACATTTAGGCTACCACGAATTCCCACGTCAAGATGTACCAGACCCCATCCTCCAAACCCAGGAATTCCAAGGCCTCTGCCCCGACTCCGCCGTGTGTATGTCCAAACAACTCTGAACTGAAAGGGTCGCCAGACCTTTCAAGGTCAGAATTTATATATCTACCTGTGGTGGAGATGCATTTATAACGCTAAGAAGAACTCATATTTATTTTTGACCCTCGCACGTCTTCGACCCAACGAGATCAAGAACTCACCGACCTCCAATCGTGACGTCCCCCAGGGACCGTCACATTCGAGCGTCTAGAAAATAAAATAAATACCTAATCGGCTGGCGTGATTTATACCTCACTCCCCAACCGACGGCCCAGCTCTATTCGGCGACTGACTAACCGCCCAGATATACTGTACGACACTTCCCAACCCAAAAAACAGTAGCACCGCATTCACAATGCCTCCGATGAAAGGTAAATTGGTCAAAATAGCGATATAGATAATACCCAACGCCAATCCGTAATAATAGTGGACCGGATCCACTTCACCTTTAACGTAATGGATACTCCACACCCCCAGCGACATGGCCACCAGCAAGTAGCTGATAAACAAGACCATCGTATAGCTCAGCGCCAATAAGAGAGCTATGGGAATGGTGATCACCAGAATGGCTAACAAAATGATAACGATGGGAATAGCGAAGAAGGACAGCAATCCCCAGCCGGTACTTTTCCAGTACTGTTCACTGGCAAATTTGGCCATATCCACAGCGGTCTGCTGGAAGATCCAGATAAGTATCAGTCCGGTTAGCAACAGCGAAAGATAGAACCAGATTTTCATGAACACCAGTCCCCAGAAACCGCTCTCCTCAGTCTTTAGAATTAAATCCGGCGGAATCACACCCAGGTTTTCTCGGTGGATCGATTCGCTGCTGGTGATGGTCGTGCCATAGGCGGCCCGATACTTCTCCCCAAATACGATCTGATTGCTATATATTTCCACCGCCCCGTTTACCGTGCCATTGAGCTGCACATCCGCTCCCCCCAGCCGAAGCGTCCCTTCGATATGGCCGCCTTCCAGGATCACCGTTTCCGCCCCGATAAAGGCATTGCCACCGATGCTCGCGTTTTCGCTAATCCGCACCTCTTGACCAGCCGCAAACAGATCGCCGTTTATCGTACCTTCGATGATCACCGTTTCCCCTGCGGTCATCAACATATCGCCGATATCCCCATACACCGAAACCACCCGGGAGGCCACAAAAGCGTCATCGGTCACTTTTCCATTCATAGTGAAATTGCGAGCGGCCGCAAACAGATCGTTATCCAGATAGCCAGCCACGTCTATACTTTCCCCGGAGAGCATCACATTATGACGCAGTGTATCTTGCGTAGGAATACGAATCACATCTTCCGCGCGGTAGGTGGCGGGTTGGGCCATGGTTGTAGTCGCGAACAGCAGGAGGGCATTGAGGATGAATAGACACGTTTTCATAACTCGAACCTTTCAGGTTGGAAAATGATAAGGGGGCTTCAAAGAGCTAGATCATTGGAAAGATAGGAGTTACACCCATGAAACCCGGCCTGAAAAATTAGGATGATTCTGTGGAGCCTATTGGGCACAGTATGTAAGAGAAAGGCTACTCACTAGACATCCGATAGTGACCGTTCACCAGAACGCGTCACATCCGATCGTCTAGTGCCATAAGGACCTCCCCAGCATAACCCGACTCCGACATACTTTCAGAACTCGGAGTTACCTCGGAGGTCACGCTGTGAGGTCCTGAAAAGGCTTTTGGAGGCGACGAGTGAGAGCACTCGTCCGAGCGTTCTATTAAATTATCGCTGGTTGCAGTGCCTCACTGCAACCCCAATCCCAGACATCCGATAGTGACCGTTCCCCAGAACGCGTCACATCCGATCGTTTAGTACCATTTAATAGCTACAGTGCAATAACTGAAAACTGACCCCATTCGAGCGTCTTCGGACCATAACGATAGCCAAACAGAGTCGCTCACATCGGCAACCGAACTCCAATTTGCAACTCTTTTCCGATGGGATAATCAGCCTCTTCAAACAGGGGCACCCCGAACTCATAAGCTGCATACCACGCTACCCGACCCGATTCCGGAGTAAATGCCAACGCAACATTCGCAGTACCCCAAACCAATCCCTCGCTATAATCCTCCCCCACCGCACCGGTAAGGTCACGACCATCTAGATAATGGAATATTCGATGACTGTACGTAGAACCCACGGTTACACTCGCCGCCACCCGATTGGTGATCTGGTTTTGAATCCCCATAGAACCACCCCATTCAATGGCCGATGCGCTGTACCTCTGGCAATCGCTGCAGGGCAACGGATCCTCCGCTTGGGCCAAATCATTCCAGTACCCGGCATTCAGATCCACCACCACAGCCAGGTCCTCCGCCCGGCCAAAACGGATCAGCTCCCGCTGGGCACCGATCTCTATACCCGGGCTGTATTGGATTCCATTGTTCGTACTGGTTGCCACCGCGTCATTTCCATGCAACATCAGACCGGCGCTGAGATTCCATTGGCACAGAGCGGGAATGGGGGTGAGCAGGAGGAGAAAAAGAATGGTGGATAGATGTTTCATGGGTGCTGGGGTCTATCTGCTCTTGGTTGATTCCGGTGTGGGGACGAGTGAGGGCACTCGTCCGAGCGTTTGTCAAGGCTGGTTGTAGTGCCTCACTGTAAGCAGCACACCGAATAAGGCATAGTGAATGAGACATGGTCCAAGCGGACGCTTGAACCATTGGAGCTTCGCCGCAGCCTTTCGGTATTGGTGATCTACAACTTGTAACGAACCCCCATCGAAAATTGCTGCCAATATGGAATATCATTTTCCGATATGATGGGAAAGGCCAGCCGATAGTTGGAGTAGAAATTAAAACGCTCAGACGGCACGTGATACGTAATACCAAACTGTGTATTTCCAGCAATCACTCGCTCTTGAAAACCTGTTATATATGCCCGTGGATCACCCCCACTCTCATAGACATAATTTAGCCAATTCCATGATGGGCCAATCAACAACTGAACACTCCATTTATCCCAAATGGGATTATCGATGCCCACCAAACCCTGAAAAGTGACTTTTTCCTCATTAAACACCAAGCAATCATCGCATGATATGTTCTCATTGTTCGTGATTTTATCGCTCCAAAGTCCACCCTGTAGATTGACAATAATGGAGATCTCATCATGAATCCCAATCTGTACCGCTTCCCATTGCGCCCCCAATTCCAAACCTAGGCTGTTTGTTGAGGTAGTTACTATCGCTTCCCTACTATGATCCAGACTGAGCCCCCCATAAACCTGCCATTGCGCCAATGCAACTATGGGAAAACTGATAATGAGTAGAAAAGTCGAAAGTAAGCGTTTCATGCTCGTTGTCATGGTTATAAATCAGTTTATAAGGTGCCTTTTCGGAAAACTAAATTGTACCACTTCCGCTTTTCCAAAAGCTATCGACGAGTGAGGGCACTCGTCCGAGCGTTTGGCAAGACTGGTTGTAGTGCCTCACTGTAAGCAGCACACTGAATAAGGCATAGTGAATGAGACATGGTCCAAGCGGACGCTTGAACCATTGGAGGGCTTAATAATATGGACGGGTGGGGGCATTCATATGAGCGTGATTTTGTATTTACGAAGGTTGCGGTACTCGCTTCAACCTTTGTGGACTGTGATCCAAGTGACGCTTCGCTTAACACTTGAACCAGTTGGGGAAGATTGTATTTTAGAGTCTCAAAGCAATGTTTAATTCTCTTTACCTCTCAAAAATTTTTACACCATGATCATCATCCCTCCGAACAATTATATTTTCTTTCATTATATTTAAGAACTCTCTGATATTTTTCTCAGAACTCAAATAATTAACTTCAGGCATTTTAACGTAGCTTAATTTTTTAATACTCTCATCTTCAATAGCCCTTTCCAAATTTCTATATATTTTCAGAGTATTATCTTCAGCTAAAGGTAACAACACTCCTCTCTTAAAAATTACGCCTTCGATGTCGAGTGAAAAAATCACCAACAACGACCTTAATCTATTAGGTTCAATTACTAAATAGATACCATCTTCTGAATTTTCGATAGTACCACTTCTTAAAACGAAATGTTTGTATTCAAAATTTTTTATCCCCATGACCTTTTCAACAAGTGTCCTTATTGACCTTAAAAAAAGATAGGCATGACCAAAGCGATAAAAGGCCAGCAAATGTGCAATTCTAAGCATTGCTCGATGGTACTTCTCTACATTCCATTCACCAAATTGAAATTTTAACTCCAGCCCTTCATTTTCTTTTAATTTTCGTAATATTGCTTCTAAATCATTCGGATTTGACCTATGCTCATGATATTCAATTTCAATATTGTTCACATCGGACAAATTCACTATACCATTTACTTTATACCTATCAAAAAAATGAAAGGTTGTATCAAATTCTAAATCCATCTCTGAATTCGTAGCATTTATTGATTTTATTGCATTTCCAACCTCAACATCAAGATTATACCCCGCATAATTATTACACTCATTACAAGTAACAATCTTTCCATTACCACCATATACTCTTGGAGGCACATCTTCGATCGTAAAATGAAGATCGATTTTTTCACTAGGATGAACTAAATCTCTTGAAAGCCCCCTAAAACAAGTGGGACAAAAACATATGGGCCTAAATGGGATTTCTTTCTTTATATTAATAATCCCACCATTCTCTATAAGAGCAAAATTATTAGCATATATATCATATATTTTCTCTCTCTTTTTTTGATTATCACTTTTCATTTTAAGCCTCTCTTGTGTAAGAGTTAAGTTCAAGATTGCATTTCCCTATCTAACACATGTGTTATGTCCGAGAACGTATTAACTCCTACTATCAACTATATGGGAAAATTATTTCTATCCCATTCGGACGTCACTTGTGTTAATCCACTCCTCATTTATCTCATATATATTGATTCCGACTATCCAGTTTTTCGACCCTTTCAGACATCTATCTGAACCTCAGGTTCCCACCATAGCGCAAGCGTCCGCTTGTGCTAAGATAAATCAGCCGAGTCATTACACTAACTCAAGTATGTAGATTTTCACTTAATCCGCTACCTATCACTACCTAACGAATTCTATATAGTGGAAACCCATCAATTATTCCACCATCCTCGAAAAACACTTGTACTACCGGGTAGTTGCCATCAATTGCTATAGCCCCTAAACTGATTTACCTATCTACCTGGATGAGCGTCCAATAGCAATGCAGATTTATCTAACCCGACCCTTTCAGATATACCCTGATCCTCCGGTTGCAGCGGCGGTCCTAGAAGGTCTTGTGGAGGCGACGAGTGAGGGCACTCGTCTGAGCGTTTTGCAAGGCTGGTTGCAGTGCCTCACTGCAACTGCAACCGCTACTGCCTGCTGGCACACCGTACTTGCATATATTTATGGTGATACGAAGTAAATTATCTTAACAATGTCATTTGTGAAGGGGCTAATGTTAATTGAAATACCACTGTAATCATGATTTGGGTAATTAAATGCGACAAATTTTACAGGATCTCCAATTTTTGAATGTAGGATTTTTAAATCTTGACCGAACTTTTGTTGTAAGCTAGTCTCAGAATCACCAACTCTAACTGAATACCCCTTAATAGTTACAGGCCACGAAGATCCTTTGATTTCTAAGCGTGTAATTTTTCCATTGGTATCTTCTTTATCATATCTAAAATGAATCTTGTTACTCCCCCAAATGAATGTTTTGGTAAATTGACCATCCTTAACAGAACTCGTATTACCAAGTAGTTGCTGTAAAGCTTGTGATTGTCCATTAGTAGCATTGAGCTGACTAATTGTTATACCATTGAAAGTAACTGCATGATATTGTGCTTCAGTAATATAATTTATTCGATCTTGAGCAATACCCTGGTTTTGTAGACCTACAAAATTGCAGAACAAAAAAATAAATATCGATAGATTTTTCATGGGAATAGTAATACTTGGTCAAGTAGACACTTCGCTTAGCACTTGAACCAGCTCTGGGGTAAAATACCCCACCATAGCGCAAGCGTCCGCTTGTGCTAAGATAAATCAGCCGAATCATTACACTAACTCAAGTATGTAGATTTACTTAAACCGTCACCTATCTCGACCTAACGAATTCTATATAGTGGAAACCCATCAATTATTCCACCATCCTCGAAAAACACTTGTACTACCGGGTAGTTGCCATCAATTGCTATAGCCCCTAAACTGATTTACCTATCTACCTGGATGAGCGTCCAATAGGAATGCGGATTTATCTAACCCGACCCTATCAGAACTCCCTTGAACCTCCGGTTGCAGCGGCGGTCCTGAAAGGTCTTGTGGAGGCGACGAGTGAGGGCACTCGTCTGAGCGTTTTATAAGGCTGGTTGCAGTGCCTCACTGCAACTGCAACTGCAACCGCTACCGCCCACGGCCCACCGCACTCGCCTGACCAATCAACTCCCGTGCGCTTTCTAAGGACGCCTCGGTCACTTCCGTGCCGCTCATCAGGCTGGCTACTTCGCGGATGTGCTGGTCTTCGCTGAGGGGCGTGATGCGAGTGACCGTGCGGCCGTCGCGTTCGTGTTTTTGGACTTGGTAGTGGGTGTGGGCCTGGCTGGCGATCTGGGGTTGGTGGGTGATGGCCAGGATCTGGCAGTGGGCGGCTAGCGCGCGCATCTTCTGGCCCACTTTGGAGGAGACTTCCCCGCTAATCCCGCTGTCGATCTCGTCGAAGATCATCACGGGCAGACTTTGCTGCTTGGCCAGGATGGTTTTCAGGGCTAACATCACGCGGGAGATCTCCCCGCCGGAAGCGATCTTGGCCAGCGCTTTCATGCCTTCGCCTTTGTTGGTGGCAATGTAGAATTCGATATCATCGGCGCCGTGCTCGGTGCAGCTCACCGCCTGACCTTCGATCTCGATGTCCTTGCCTTCGTCGGTGAGCCAATCTACGCGTACTTGAAACTGAGCGTCTTTCATGCCTAGCTGGTGCAGCTCCCCGGCAATGTCAGTGGACAGCTCCTCGCCGATGGCAATACGCTCCTCATGCAAATTGAGAGCGGCTTCTTTAAGCGTCTCTCGTTGAGCGTCTAACTTCTGCTCCAGCTTTTCGATCTCCAGGTCGAAGTTCTGGGCCAGATCCACCTCTTTTTGAATCTCTTTGTGGTATTCGATCAACTCGGGGATGGTGCGGGTGTACTTTTTCTGCAGACGATTGAGCTCGGTGAGCCGACCGCGAACTTTTTCCAGCCGCTGGGGATTAAACTCAATCCCATTGCGATACTGCTCAGTGAACCGGGCCATCTCCTGCACGCTGATCCGCGCGGCTTCGATCTCTTCGATATAGTTCTCAAAATCGCTGTCGATTCGGGCAATGTCCCGCAACTGATCTTTGATCTCGTGGAGCAGATCCATGGCGTTCACCTCGCCGTCAGAGCTCAGCTCTACAATGTGGGCGGCATGCTGATCCAGATCTTCGGCGTTATCCAGCACCCGAAGTTCTTCGTGGAGCTCTTCTTCTTCGCCCACTTCCAGTTCGGCTTCGTCCAGCTCCTGCACTTGGAACTCGTAGAGCTGCAACTTATCGCGTAGGTCGCGTTCACGTCGCTTGAGCGCCCGCAGCTCGCGTTCCAGATCCCGGAAATCCTGGTAGGCTTCTCGGTACTCCGCGGTCACTGATTCCAGCGAACCGAAGCTGTCTACCACCACGCGATGGTGCTCTGGTTTAAGCAACAGCTGGTGATCGTGTTGCCCGTGTAGATCTACCAAGTAATCGCCCACGGCTTTAAGTACGGTGATGGTCACCGGGGTGTCGTTGATGAATCCCCGACTGCCTGAGGAGCGGATTTCTCGGCGCAGTATCAGATCTTCGCGGTACTCTACGGCGTTGTCGTCCAGCAGCTTGCGGATCGGTTCGTGCTGCCCAATATGGATCTCTGCTTCGGTGATCGCTTTGTCGGCTCCGTGCCGGATCACGTCGGTGTCTGCCCGCTCGCCCAGAATCATATTTAACGCCCCGATGATGATCGACTTCCCGGCGCCGGTCTGTCCCGTTAGTATGTTGAGTCCGGGCTGCATGGCCACACTGAGCTCGTCAATCAGCGCAAAATCTCGAATGTAGAGTTTTTTGATCACGGCGAGGGTGAAGTCTTTGAGTGAAAATCAATCCGCTGCTTATTGGAGTCCAATATATAAAGGTTATTGGATTTTGGTTAATCGTTAATTGTTATTCGTTATTTGTGGCTTCCAGATAGAGGGTCACTTCCAGCCCACGTTTTTATACATATTAAGATGGAACCGTTATTAAGATGGAACCGTCGATAATCTACTGAAATACCGTCCCCCATTTCGAAACGTGGGTGGTAAATTTAAAAGCCACTTCAAAACCACAAATAACGCATAACCAATATCAATTTACGATTCCAATGAGCCCACTGAGAGCCCCAATCAAATATCACTTAGCATGATTGGCAAAGTAATTCAGGATCTACGTTAGGGGGAAGAACTGCTCGGCCTTTGATAAAATGGCGTGAAGAATCCAGCGAGGTGGAGCGTAAAGAAAAGATCCGTACCGCTGAGAAATTCGGAATTAGCTAGAAGCGTGAAGGAGCATCGGATCTTTTTAGCAAAACGCAGCTGGATTTAGCCATTTTATCATCCTGCCGATGAGTTTTGGTCACTTTTGCTCACTCAAAAGTGACAGCCCCGTACTAGAATCTACCCTATCGCACCTCGGCCACTGTGGTTAATAGATCAATTTTAGAAATTTAGTTTATTGTTAATGGTTATTCGTGGTTTCGAGTTAGGCGGACACTTCCAGCCCACGTTTTGAATGTATAAATAAGCAACCAATCATTATCTCCTGAAAAACCGTTCCGATCTCGAAACGTAAGCTAGAAGTATAATAACCACCACAAAGCCACAAATATCGAATAACCAACAACGATTAACATACCCAACATTTCACCTCTCCCCCTTTATCCGTACCTTGCTGTGATCTAAGCGATGCTACGAACCAAGCTATAAATGAACGACGAGTGAGTTTTGTCTGAAATGATCGACGATTTTGATTTGGATCTGGATGAGTTTGAAGAAGTAATTCCCCCTACGCTACCCATTGTGGCTATGCGTGATACGGTGGTCTACCCCAACACCATGTTTCCCATTTTGGTGGGCCGCGATTCTTCCCTGAACGCGGTCAATGAAGCCATAGAAGAGAGTGGATATCTGCTGCTAGTGGCTCAGAAAAATGCCGAAGTGGAAGATCCCCAACCCGAGGATCTTTACACGGTGGGCACATTAGGCAAGATTGTACAAGTGCTGCGCCTGCCCAACAACCTGATGAAAGTGCTGGTCAACGGGCTGGAGCCTGCGGAGATCGCCGAGATCGACAGCAGCGAGGGTTACATGCAAGCCGATTACGCGCCTATCGTTTCGCAGCGCTATGAAGATGATGATAAACTGAAAGCCTTGATCCGTCAGGCCCGACAAAAGTTTGAGAAGTTCGTGATGCTCAACAAGGATCTGCCCGAGGAGATTCTACTCAGCTACGAGCAAGCCGAAGATCCCGAGCATCTGTTGTTTTTCATGGCCTCCTACATGGATCTGGAGCTGGATGAGAAACAAGAGCTGCTGGAGGAATCCAGCCTGTTGAATCGCTACAAGGTGCTGCTTAAGTCACTAACCGGCGAGCTGGAGCTGCAATCGGTCTCCAATGAGATCAACGAGAAAGTACAGGAGGAGATCCAGCAGAACCAACGACGTTTCTATATCCAAGAGCAGATCAAAGCCCTGCAGGAAGAGCTGGATGAGGATGTGTACGGCGACCCCGAGCTGGATAAGATCAAGCAGAAGATCGACGAGCTGCCTATGCCCGAACAGGCGCGGGAGAAAGCTATCGAGGAGCTGGATCGGCTCAAGAAAACGCCGTCTATGTCGCCCGAGTACAGCGTGGCCCGCAACTACCTGGATTGGATGACCAGCATGCCTTGGGGCAAATACAGCGACGACCGCCTGGAAATCAGCGAAGTGGAAGAGGCCCTCAACAACGATCATTACGGACTAGAAAAGCCGAAGGATCGCATTTTGGAGCACATTGCCGTGCTTAACCTCGTGGAAGAGATGAAAGGCCAAATTTTATGCTTCGTGGGGCCTCCGGGCACCGGCAAGACCTCACTGGCCAAATCCATCGCTGACGCCATGGGACGTGAGATGGTGCGCATCGCCTTGGGCGGTATTCATGACGAGGCCGAGATTCGCGGGCATCGCAAGACTTATATCGGCTCCATGCCCGGACGCATCATTCAGTCCATCAAACGGGCGGGCACCATGAATCCGTTAATCGTGCTGGATGAGATCGACAAACTGGGCCGCGATCAGCGGTCGGATCCCTCCTCAGCCATTTTGGAAGTGCTGGATCCCGAGCAGAATAACGCATTCAACGATCACTACCTGGATATCGATTTTGATCTCTCCAAGGTGATGTTTATCACTACCGCCAATGTGGCCAGCCAGATCCAGCCCGCCCTGCGCGATCGTATGGAGATCATTAATCTGCCCGGCTACCTGGATCACGACAAAGTAGAAATCGCCAAGCGTCACCTCATTCCCAAGCAGATCAAGGCTCATGGTTTGGAAGGCATAAACGTGATTTTCAAGGATGAGGCCCTACATCTGATGATCCGCGAATATACCCGGGAGGCCGGCGTGCGTAAGCTGGAGCAACAGATCGCCGCGGTGGCCCGCAAAGTGGCCCGCGAGTTGGTCAAACGGAAGAATGCGGGCAAGAATATGACTCAGATCACCATTAATAAATCGAAGGTGAAAGAGTTTCTGGGTGTGCCTAAATTTCGTGATCGCAAGGTGGAGCAACAGGACAAAGTGGGCAGTGTCAACGGCTTGGCTTGGACTTCAACGGGTGGAACCATCCTGCAGATCGATGTGGCCCAGATGCCCGGCAAGCGCAAGTTTATCCTGACCGGACAAATGGGTGATGTGATGAAGGAATCCGCCCAGGCGGCGCTAACTTACATCCGATCTCACGGCGAGCGGTTCCAGCTGGAAGATGACTTTTTCGAGAATAACGAGCTGCATATCCACATTCCGGAAGGCGCCATTCCCAAGGACGGGCCTAGTGCGGGTATGGCCATGACCGTGGCTATGATTTCCCTGCTTACCGACACTCCGGTGCCCCATGATCTGGCTATGACCGGTGAGATCACCTTACGTGGCGAAGTCTATGCAATTGGCGGTTTGAATGAGAAACTGCTGGCCGCACAGCGTCAAGGCATCAAGCGTGTATTGATTCCTGAGGAGAATGAACGAAATCTGGATGATATTCAGGATAAAATTAAGGAAGGGCTGACCATCAAATCCGTAGGTCACCTGGATGAAGCACTGAAGGAAATCTTTGGGACCGACTTTCGTTAATGCAGGGATAAAAAAAATACCCGGCGCTGTTACCCGCCGGGTCCTTTCTCTAGCTCCAAGGTCCCCCTTAATCAATAGTCAGTGTATAGAGCCATTAGAGACCGATTCCTTACAATTTTTTTTAAATTAATTTTCTCGATTTTGATGCAACCATAAGTCCCTGCTAGTCAGAATCTTAGGCGCATCATTAATTCCTTTTAATCTATTTCGCGATTTCTCATATCCATGAATCAGGCCAAAAGTTCCCAAGAAAAACGCGATCAACCCCAGGTGACCACTTATCATTTTGAGGTGCCCGAAGGCCATACCGTCAATGAGCGGTTGGATAAATACATCACCGGTTTTGTACAGAATGCCTCGCGCACCAAAGTACAGGAAGCCATTGAGGCCGGTCATGTGGTGGTAAACGGCAAGCGGGAAAAATCCTCCTATCGCATGCAACCCGGCGATGTGATTGATATTGAACTGCCCAAGCCTCCTCCGCCGGAAGCCAAACCCGAGGATATTCCGGTTAACATCGTCTATGAAGATGATGATCTATTGATTGTGAACAAGGAAGCCGGCATGGTAGTGCACCCCGCCTACGGCAACTGGACCGGCACCTTGGTCAACGGCCTGATGTATCATGTGGAAAATCTATCGGAGCCCGAGGAAGACACTATTCGCCCGGGTATTGTGCATCGGCTGGATAAGGATACCAGCGGTATTTTGGTAGTGGCCAAGAAAGATCACGTGCATAGTGATTTGAGTCGCTATTTCCAGACCCACGATATCGAACGCACCTACTGGGCCATTGTCTGGGGACAGCTGGATGACGACAAAGGCACTATTGAAGGAGCCATCGGGCGCTCCAAACGGAATCGCAAGAAAATGACTGTGGTACCCGAGGAACGGGGCAAGTCAGCAACCACCCACTACAAAGTGATTGAACGGTTTGATCATCTGACCTTGGTGGAAGTTACGCTGGAAACCGGTCGCACTCATCAGATTCGCGTGCACTTTAAGCACATCAATCATCCGGTGTTTGGGGATCCGACCTATGGCGGGACTTCCGTACGCTACGGATCTAACACGGGCAGCCGCAAGCAGATGTTTAAGAACCTGTTTAACAAGCTGGATCGCCAGGCCCTGCACGCCAAAACGCTGGGTTTCGAGCATCCGGTCACCGGCGAGATGGTCCGCTTCGACTCCGAACTCCCCGAAGATTTCCAACACGTGCTGGATATGCTCCGCGACAACTGCAAATAACTGCATATAGGTAATTAGAAGCAGTATTTTTACTCATACACTTGAATCTATATCGGAAGTTATTTCTTGGTTCCTTTATTCGTTATTAGTTAATCGTTATTTGTGTCTAGTAGCCTGACCAAGTTCATAGCCCAAATTGAATTAAGTAATCATATAAAAAAGGCATTGATTTAATTTGCAGTGATGAATCACGAATAACGATTAACCAATAACGGCTTGCCTAGCCAAGTGGTTTATAATATGCAACAACTTTTCTAAGAATCTCGAAAAATCAAATTAGCACTCAATCATGGCAAACAGGACGAAAGACCTTAGCATAAAAGTAGAACTGGATGAGAAGAATGTACCGGAGAATATCGCTTGGAAGGCGACGGATGCGGAGGACGATTCGGCGACCGATTGCCGGGCGATGATATTATCGTTGTGGGATCCGGACAAAAAAGACACCCTGCGGCTGGATCTGTGGACCAAGGATATGACGGTGGATGAGATGAAGATCTTCTTCCATCAAACGTTGGTCACCATGGCCGATTCCTTGGAACGCGCCATCAACGACGAGCGGATCAGCGGCGACATGCGCGATTTTTGTGCCTACTTCGCCGAACGCATGGAAATTACTACTGATTGATCAGTGTTTCAGTGGGTCAGTGCTTCAGTGTGTCAGAAGGGGCTTGCAGGTATAAAATTACGGAATCGATTGGAAATGAGCAGTTGGTTTTTAACTGAAGTCCTGCACATGACCTGCTCAATTTTTCACCTCTCAACTCTGTAACACTTTTAGATTATCTATAAAATCATTTTTAGCTATTCATTGCTAAGGATACGAAAATAAAATCCAGGCAAGCCCCCTCTGACACACTGAAGCACTGTCACACTGAATCACTGCCCGCTGTTAACTTTTGTAAAATCCAACCGATAATACTATTGCTTAAAGGGAGACAGTTTTAGTACTTACAGGTTATTAATTTAAAGGGGCCCAATACGCATTATGGCTAAAGAAAGCTGTAACATATTATATATAGAAGATGATCTGGATAACCAGATGCTGCTTTCTTTTTATACCAAAAATGAGGGCATTCATCTTGAAGCAGTCAATAATGGTGAAAAAGCACTCCAGGCATTAAACGGCGACACTATTTATGATCTATTGATCGTCGACTGGAATTTACCCGGCGAACCATCTGGCTCCCATCTGTTAAATCAAATTCGGGAGCTGCCCGGCTATAAAAGTACGCCCATTTTAATATTGACCGCCCATTCCAATAAAAGCCAATTGGCCAATTTGGATGACGAGCAAATCAGTGGCTGCCTGTTTAAGCCCATCAAAAAACAAGACCTATTGGAAAACATCACCAAGACTTGTTCGAAGCAGCCGGTTACGTAACTTCCAATTAGTTTAGCGAAAAAGTAGTGAACCAAAAGTAACCGCGCTATCCCGCTCGGATTCATCCCATACCTGGTAACTAAGTTGCTTACCCCGCACCTCAGGCAAGGTTTCCAAGAACGTTAATAACGGTGGGAACCCACAAATACGGTAGGGATCAAACTCCGCCTTCATGTGCTCAATTAATCCTTGGGAATCATTCCGCTGGGCCAATTCCAAAAACTGCTCATCAAAAGACTTTACCGGCTCCAGCATCTCTCTGGCTGATTGCTGGTCGCCAAATTTTGGTCCGATATGGGCTAAGTCACCGCTGATTAAGAAAAACGTATCCGGATCATCTGCGTATTGATTACGCAGCCATTGGGCCATCTGATCCAACTTATCGCCGGTATGTCCGTCGCGCATGTAAAACAGATCTTGAAAATCTCCCACCAACAGGGGTACGATTTCGAAATCATGCGACCAGATATAGCGCAAAAATAACAAGTGCAGTTCGATGGAGTGCTCCGTTCGATGAGCCCGATCCTGAAAACTGACGCCCAAACGCTCCGCCTTTTGCTCCAATTGATCCAACGCCTGCTGGTCCGCGGCAATCGATCCGTGCGGCAACTCAAAGGTCTTGCGCGAAGCGATAAAGGGCGTATCCTGATAGACTTCCGGATAAGTTCCACTGTAGTGAGAAGTTGCAATGATCACCACCCGCTTGGGCTGTAGATTCCGGATTGACTTAAACGCTTTCACATAGCTTTCCATCCCTACTCTGGGATCAATATGGGGAGCGTATAAGGCTTTAGGAGTGGCCTCCTCCGCATGCTTTTCCAGAGCTGCCCACTGTGCAAAAGCATCATCCAGTTGAGCGATCAGGTCTGATTTCTCATCGGGATAGGAGATGCCCGCGCTGGTCGGCTTGCGTACATCGGCCTCCTCGAAGGCTCGCTCCATCTTTTCCGCGTAATGTTTAAAATGGTCGGAATACAGCAACCGGTACTCATCTAACTGACGCACAAACGTACGCAGCTGCTCTTCGCCCACCTGCTCGTCTTGCGCCTGTTGCTCTATCTGATTCATGAGCTGTTGCAGGGTGGTCCGCCCATCAAATACATGAAGTAACTGGACCGCCTCGGCAGGCAAGGCAAACCCGTGCGGTACATAACCCATACTATCATGAGCTACCACAAAACGTTGCCCTTTATGGCTCACCGGAACCATCTGCACATCGCGGCGCAGTGGGGGCACCGGCTGGGTCAAAGAATCAAAAAGCTGTTTGCCGTTACTGTTCATGAATCATCTAGGTGTTTAGTTTTCTTCTTGACGCATAGTCTGGCATTCGCAGCGTGAGCCATATTTCTTGCAAATGGGATGATCCGGCGCTGAGGACAAACGTGCTTTACAGGCATTACGACCGTGCAGAATCATCAAATGAGAGAGATTGGTCCATTCTTCTCGCGGGAATAGCGCCATCAGATCGCGTTCAATTTTCTTGGTGTTTTTCTCCTCTTTGGTCAACCCGAACCGGTTGGACAAACGCCGCACGTGCGTATCCACCACTACGCCTACATTGGTATCAAAGGCGTTACCCAGCACCACATTGGCCGTTTTACGAGCCACGCCGCGCAATTCCAACAAATCCTCCATATTCTCGGGAACCTCTCCATTGTGTTCCTCGACGATGATCGTAGAACTGGTTTTAATCGCTTTGGCCTTGTTTCGGTAAAACCCCGTCGATCGCACCGCTTCTTCCAAATCTTCAATGGGCGCTTCGGCAAAGGCGTGGGGCGAGGGGTAATCTTTGAACAGCTGCTCGGTTACCTTGTTCACCCGAACATCGGTACATTGGGCACTTAAAATAGTGGCAATCAGTAATTCGAACGGGTTGCTGTAGTTCAGTTCACAATGGGGATTGGGATAATGCTCGTAGAGCTCAGCCAGTAACTGTTCGGCGTAAGCTTTTTGCTCTTCGGTTTTCTCGGGAATATTGGGCAGTTTATTCTTCTGTTTCTTGGTCTTGGCCATGAATTTGACTTGGAATTTATTTTCTAGCTCACCTGCATCGTCAACAAAAATGGGTAAACGCAGATTCACCTGCAATCTTATATCAAGCGTTTTTTACTAGTTGTAAATTTGTACTTGCGAAAAACTATTGGAGTCCTTTAATATTGGATGCTTTGTAAGTGCCGTTCCTACGGCATGCTGACGACATCCATGAATTAATCGAAGATGATACTATGGATATAACGGTTAGCAACCTGGTGAAGGAGTACGGTCCACAAAAGGCCGTAGATGATATCTCTTTCCAGGTGAAGACAGGCGAAATTTTGGGCTTTTTGGGGCCCAATGGCGCCGGAAAAAGTACCACTATGAAGATCATCACCTGCTTTATGGAACCCACCTCGGGTGATGTGCAGGTGGGCGATTATGATATCCACCGGCATTCTCAGCAGGTTCGCCAGAGCATTGGCTATCTTCCCGAGCATACCCCCTTGTACACCGACATGAGCATCGTGAATTATCTGCGACTGTCGGCTGAATTGCAGGATGTGCCTTCCCACCAAATTGACGGACGGATCCGGGAGATGATCGATGTCTGTGGGCTGGGCCCGGAGCGCCATAAGTATATAGGCGAGCTCTCCAAAGGCTATCGCCAGCGCGTGGGTTTGGCTCAGGCGCTGATTCATGATCCGGAAGTGTTGATTTTGGATGAGCCCACCACCGGGCTGGATCCCAACCAGATTGTGGAGATCCGCTCGCTGATCAAAGAGATCGGCAAGCAGAAGACGGTGATGCTCAGTTCGCACATCCTCAAAGAGGTGGAAGCCACCTGCGATCGCATCCTGATTATCAATCGCGGGCAACTGGTTGCCGACGGATCTACCCAAGAGCTGCGTCAACAAGCAGCGGGAGGGCATCAGGTTCGGGTGGAAATTCGCACCGATCAAGCCGACGCGGCTCCCGGCGATGCACTGATGCAGTTAGCTGAAGTGGCGCACGTCAAGCCCGCCGACCAGAACG
The DNA here is from genome assembly GCA_051747265.1 of Bacteroidota bacterium. Classification (GTDB taxonomy): domain Bacteria; phylum Bacteroidota; class Rhodothermia; order Balneolales; family Balneolaceae; genus JBNJFY01. Next base: position 247,106 of record JBNJFY010000002.1, read on the forward strand.
GTCAATGGCTGGTGGACTCCAAGCCGGACATGGATGCCCGCGAGGCAATCTTCCGCCTCTGCGTGGACCAAGGTTGGATCATCACCCAAATGACCCCGGTGGAATCCAGTCTGGAAGATATCTTCCGCGAACTGACGGTCAACTAAGGACTTTAACTGAAACTCATTTCTGAATCGTAACACGGAAACGCCATGCATTACATTTGGACGATCTGTAAGCGCGAAGTGAACGCGTTTTTCGATTCGCTGATGGCCTACATTATCATGGTGGTGTTCCTGGGGCTGAGCGGCTTTTTTACGTGGCTGTTCGGATCCGGCGACATCTTTTTTGTGGGTCAGGCATCGTTGAACACCTTTTTCGGTATAGCCTACTGGACGCTCTTTTTCTTCATTCCGGCGGTAACCATGCGGATGCTGGCCGAGGAGGAGAAAAGCGGCACGTTAGAACTGCTGGCTACCAAACCGATCTCCCATTTTCAGATTGTAGCCGGCAAATGGCTGGGGGCTTGGCTGCTGATTGTATTCAGCCTGATACTCACCCTGCCCTACTACATCACGGTAGCCAACCTGGGCCCCATTGATCACGGAGCGACCATCAGCGGTTACATAGCGTTGTTGCTCATTAGCGGGGTGTATACCAGCATCGGTATTTTCGCTTCCAGCCTGACCGGCAACCAAATTGTCGCCTTCATTCTTAGTTTGTTTATCGCCTTTTTCTTTCAACTGCTGTTTTCGCAGATGGCGCCTGTTCTCCCCGATATGCTGGCCAACGTGGCTGAGTTCCTCAGTCTTAATCAGCATTTTCAAACTATTTCTCGGGGTGTGATCGGGCTCTCTAATCTGGTGTATCTGATTTCACTTACTCTGATTGGATTTCTGTTGGCAACCGTATCACTAAAACGGAGGTCTTGGGCATGAGTAACGCATTTGAAGGATTTCTAGCCAATCGCAAGGAAAGTGTTATCCAGATCCTGCTCATTGTGGGCAGTCTGGTAATGTTGAACTATCTGGCTGATCAGCTGATTGTCCGCTTCGACTTGACGGAGGACAATCGCTACACACTTTCCGAGGCCAGCGAACAAATAGCTGAACAGGTGAATGACCCTATCACAGTCACCGCCTACTTCTCAGCCGATCTCCCCCCGCAACTGGCTCAAACCGAAGAGGAGTTCCGCAACTTTCTGGAGGAGTTTCGCGCCTACTCGGGTAACAACCTGGAGTACGAGTTTGTCAATCCCAATGAAAGTGAAGAGATGGAACAGCAAGCTCAGCAGGCGGGGATTCGGCCAGTGAGTATTGATGTTCGCGAGCGGGACCAGATCTCCCAGCGTCGTGCCTATCTCGGGGCCAAATTTCAATATGGGGAGAAAAGCGAAGTGCTCCCCATTATCCGTCCCGGCGCGGCCATGGAGTATTCCATCGCCAGTACCGTCAAAAAGTTGACCATCGACCAGAAACCGAAGATTGGTTTGCTGCAGGGACACGGCGAACCCAGTCGTCAGGCCATGACGCAGGTAACCCAGGAGCTGAATCAGCTGTATCGCATTGAAGAAGTATCCGGTTTGGATACCGCCGCGGTTCCCGCCGATGTGGAAGTGCTGATGGTGGTAGCTCCCCAACAGCAACTGAGCGGCACCGAACTGTCTGCCATTGATCAGTACATCATGCGGGGCGGCAAAGTGGTATTTGCCCTCAACCGCGTGGAAACCGACGTTCAACGTGGGCAAGCCAATGTGCTGGATACCGGCATCGAAAAGCTACTGGCCTCCTACCGTATTCCGGTCAATGCCGATCTGGTGCGCGATGTGAACGCAACCACCATTCAAGTGCAGCAACAGCAAGGGGGATTCCGCATGGTGAATAGCGTGCGCTATCCCTACATCCCACAAGTAACCACATTTGCCGACCACCCAGCTACCCAAGGCTTGGAAGCGGTGATCATGCAGTTTGTCTCCTCGCTGGATGTAACCATGGCGGACACCACACAGCAGATCACCATTTTGGCGGAAAGCTCCAACCAATCCGGTCTGGCTCGTGGACGCTTTGATTTGAATCCGATGAAAGATTGGACCCAAAATGATTTTAACGCGGGTAGTCAGCCTCTGGGTGCCGCCATCACCGGTACCTTCCGATCGGCCTTTGCCGATGTGGATTCGGTGGATGTTCCGCTGGATCGCAGTCAGGAAACATCGCTGATTGTATTCGGCGACGGCGATTTCATCATCAACGGAGAAGGGCAACAGCAGCAGGGCTTACCTGAGGATAATATTAACCTTATGGTCAACAGTGTGGACTTTCTGGCCGATGATACCGGTTTGATTGCCCTGCGCACCAAAGGAGTGACTAGTCGTCCGCTGGAGCAAATTGAAGACGGCACCAAAACTCTGCTTAAATATTTGAATCTGTTGGCCCCCATCCTGATTGTGCTCGGCTACGGCGGATATCGCTATCGACGTCGCCAAGCTCGCCGACGCAAATGGATCACTGAAGGGGTTTAATCGAAATTCAAACGTATAGCTGATTATGACCAACGCGACCAAAACACTCAGTATCATTTTTGTGGTTCTGGCTGCTGTTACCGGCTTGTACAGCTGGATGGGCAAGTCCGGATCCAGTGAAGGATTACGCGCCGAACTGGTTACTGTGGAACCGGAGAACGTCAATCGCATCCTGATAGAAAATGAAGGTCGGGGCTATCCCATCACGCTCCAAAAAGAGGACGAACAGTGGATGGTGCAGAGCCGTGAAGGAACCACAAGCTATCCAGCTAATCAACAGGCGGTTGAATCTGCACTAGATGAGTTGACTGCGCTGAATATCAAAGCTCTGGTTACCCGCGATGCCCAAAAGCATGCTCGCTACCAAGTAGACAGCACCGGCACCGATGTCAAGCTTTTTAATGGGGATAGCCAGCTGGCTCATGTCATTTTGGGCAAACCCCAAATCATCAGCCGCTCGCAATTCAACACCTATATGCGCCTGTCCGACGAGAATGATGTCTATTCGGTTGAGGGCTTTCTGAGTGCCAGTTTCAACAAAGATATTCCTAACTGGCGGGATAAGCAGATCTGGGATCTAAACGCCCAAGATGTGCAGCGAGTGGATTTTCTTTTCCCCGCAGATAGCTCGTATAGCGTCGAGCGGGCCGGATCCGACAGCTGGATCTCCGGTGGTGACACCCTCAACACGCGATCCGTGGATAATATGGTGAGTCGCCTGACTGACCTGCGGGCAAACGGCTTTATTGATGATTCTACCCCTGAAAAATTTGGCCAAGAGATCTACGCCATACAGGTCCAACTCAGTAATGGCATGCAGCGTACGGTACGGGTACAACCAGATCCAGAGAATGATAATCAATATCGCGCAGTTGCTAATCAGTATCCCTATGTATTTACGGTCAGTAAAAGTAGCTGGGATAATACTGTGTTAGTGGGACGACAAAGCCTACTTGAAAATTAGCTGATTCTGCAATCAGGGTTAATTACATTAAGGCAGTCTGAATGCGGGCTGCCTTTTTTATATATGCTTTAACCAAGTTTTAACTATCGTTCTATGGCCTATCCCGATCACTCGACACTGCCCCGTTGGTGGCCCGGTTCCGCCAGACTATTTGCCTATATCTCACTGGGCATTTTAACCCTGATCTATATCAGCAGTTTTCTAGATCGCCAAATTGTGGCTGTGTTGGGTACTCAGATTCGTGATGCGTTGGCTCTGAATAATTTCCAAATCGGGATTCTCTACGGCCCCGCCTTCTCGTTCATTTATGCCCTATTTGGGCTATTTATGGGGCGCCTGGCTGATCGTGTTCATCGTACCCGGTTAATTATTGCGGGACTAACTATTTGGAGCCTGATGACTGCGTTAAGTGGGTTGGCAACCTCCATCTGGTTTTTGCTGGCCGCCCGGTTCATGGTCGGGGTGAGTCAGGCAGCGCTGAGTCCTGCGGTGTATTCCCTATTGGCTGACTATTTCCCAGCCTCTAAACGAGGTACCGTTTATTCCATTTACGCTTCGGGTATTTTCATTGGAGTCGGAGCGTCCTTTTTGATTGGGGGAAGCATCGCCCAACAGTATGACTGGCGAACCGCGCTACAATCAGTTGGTTGGCCGGGAATTGGATTGGCCGTTATCGCCGCTTTGGTGCTACGAGAACCGATTCGCAATGCCTTGGGAAAACAAAGCCAAAGCACTTCCAAAGATGCATCTAAAAATCAGCCGCTTTCTCTAAGAGACACCTTAGGTTATCTAGCCGCAAAACCAACCTTTTGGTACTATTTAATCGGATTCTCTGCGCTGGCCTTTTGGGGTTATACCATCTTGGCTTTTATCGGCAATGTGTTTGCTGATGTCCATCAGTCGCCTGACTATATTCCCTATTACGGATGGTTCATGCTAGCCACTGGTGTAAGCGTAAACATAGCCGGACGCCTGGCCGATTATCTGGCTGCCAAATTTGGTCCGCGCACACGTTTCCTTATCGGTATCATCGCCGGATTGGGCGGACTCCCGTTTTACGCGCTGGGATTTCTCAGTGATAATATTGGAACGGCTTTCTGGCTCATTGGCTTGGGAAACGTAATTTCTTCCTGCTACAACGGTGTCGCCGCGGCCCTGGTGCAATACCTGGTTCCGGACGGTATGCGAGCATTTGCCGGGTCTATCTATCTGTTTGTGATCAGTATTGTGGGCTTCGGGATTGGTCCGCCGGTTACCGGCTGGCTGATTGATCACTCGTTCTCCGGACCGACTAGTACTACCCAGGTACTATTATCGCTTTATATATTAATGGGCATCATCAGCAGTGTCAGCATGACTATGGCCATGAGACACTATACCAATGATGCCCTGTAACTATTACTTCTGCCGGATCGGTTTGGCTTGACTAGTGCATCAATTCAATTTCCCAATGACCGGGAGCGATAATTTCGAATACAAACTCGCTCTCAATTGTGGACATTCCATTGGGATTGGGTGGATTATATTTTAGTTGTCCTTCAAAGGGAAGACTGATGTCTGCAATCCGGATTTTATCATTGTCATTGCGCTGTTGCCCACTACTTTGTTGCAATTGCATGTTTCGGATTGAGGAGTAAATACTGCTACCACCTCGCTTAAAGCGTATATCAACCGTATTTTCGGCATTGTTTAATTTACGGATCCGATATCTTTTTATTCGACGATTGCGAATAACGTCGTAAGGGGAATCATCTTCCGTAGCGACGATCAGTTCATCATCCTGCCAAAACCCTTTTTTGGTTTCTTCATCACTTTTATAAACACCGAACCCATAATATTTTCCATAACTGAATTCCCCTTTATAGGTAGTTCCATTATTCCAGGTCATGGTACCTTCGCCATGGGGATACCCTTCCGCAAAATCACCTTCATAGGTAACGCTTCCGGCCTTGACTATCCCTTCTCCGTGGGCGAGCCCATCCTTACAGGTCCCTTGATATTCTCCTCCCTTAATAAGCTGCATTTCAATCGCGCATGGTTTGCCTGACTCAGCTTTATACAACGCAGAACCACAGCCGGCTAATATAGCGGCGATTGCAGCTACAAATAACACTCTAAACTTCATTATATCCCATCTTTTATTTCTCGATTTTTACGTGTCAAATATATTAATAAATCATTCTAACGATTTCAGGGCTGAAACTAATTCTTGTAATGAATCTTTAGCGTCTCCGAAGAACATCTGGTTTTTATCGCTGTAGAATAGCTCATTATCGATTCCGGCAAACCCCGGACTCAAGCTACGTTTAAAGATGATGGTTCGCTTGGCTTCGTCCACATTAAGAATGGGCATTCCGTAAATGGGACTACCCGGATTGGTTTTTGCCGCTGGATTTACCACATCATTAGCGCCAATTATTAATACCACATCGGCCGAGCTGAACTCCGAATTAATGTCCTCCATATCATAAAGTTGATCGTAGGGCACATCGGCCTCGGCCAGCAACACATTCATATGTCCGGGCATCCGACCGGCCACGGGATGGATACCGTATTTGACATCCACTCCTTTTTCCTCCAATAAATCCGCGGTTTCTTTAAGCACATGCTGCGCTTGCGCGACTGCCAATCCATAACCAGGCACGATGATTACCTTCTTTGCATACGCGGTTTGAATGGCTACATCCTGTCCGTTGGTCTGCTGTACCGATTTATCACCGGTTCCTTCCGCCGCGGCACCAGCGCCGTCACCGCCACCGAATCCGCTAAACAGCACATTGGGTAACGAACGGTTCATGGCTTTACACATGATGTTGGTGAGGATCAATCCGGAAGCCCCCACCAAAGTACCAGCTACAATCAACAAACTGTTGTTCAAAACAAAACCAGTCATCGAAGCGGCCACACCGGATAAGGAGTTAAGCAGTGAAATGACCACCGGCATATCGGCACCCCCAATGGGCATCACGAACATTAAACCCAAGACGAAGGAGATTCCCAGGATCCACCACATATAATCAGCTTGGCCATCATTAATAGCCCAAAGTGCTGTTAAAACTAGGGAAGCAGCGGCCATTAAGGCGTGAATTACTTGCTGACCTTTGAAACCCACCGGCTGACCGGTGACCATCCCCTGAAGCTTTCCAAAGGCGATTAAACTACCGGTGAAGGTTAACGCACCAATAAAAATACTCAGACCCATGGTGCTGATATCTACCGTGGATATTCCCGCCGGATCCCCCAGTCGATAAAATTCGCCCAACGCAACCACCGCGGAGGCTCCACCACCAAATCCATTAAACAGAGCCACCAATTCGGGCATGGCGGTCATTTCTACCTTTTTAGCGGCAAATATACCGATGGCACTACCAATAACCACCCCGGCCAAGATCAATTCAAAGCCGACGATATTTTTATCCAGCAAAGTAACGATCACCCCAATGAACATACCCAAGCTAGCCAGCTGATTTCCACTGCGAGCCGTAGACGGTGAGCCCAATCGTTTTAGCCCATAAATAAATAGCGTTACTGCTACGAGATAGATCAATTGCATAGCATCCGGTATCCAGGCCTGCCATGCTACAGGTAACCAATTACTCATCGTTTCCTCCCGGTTTCTTTTTGAACATCTCCAGCATACGATCGGTCACCATAAATCCACCCACCACATTGATGGTAGCCATGATGATGGCCGCAAACCCCAGCCAGGTAGCCAGTGTCCCACTTGCACTTCCCGCAATAACCAAGGCACCAATCAAGGTAATACCTGAAATGGCATTAGCCCCAGACATGAGCGGGGTATGCAAGGTGGGTGGCACCTTACTGATAATTTCGAAACCGACGAAGATCGCCAGTACAAAAATGAATAAGTTGAATATGAGTCCTGACATAAACTCCCTTCTCCTATCCGTAGCTTATTGATTAAAAATCGGTGCAACTACTCATTACTCATCAAGAAAGCTGATAACGTTCCTGAGCGGTGGGGCTGACCCATTCGCCTTGATGTGTAGCTACTGTTTCTTTGACAATTTCATCTTCAAAATTCCAGACCAGCTGCCCCTCATCCACAAACAATTTCAATAAGGACATCACATTGCGTGAATAAAGCAGGCTGGCATGTTGAGCCATTTCACCGGGTAAATTGGTTGGCCCTAAGATGGTAACATCATGAGAAAGCACTTCTTTATCGGCTTCCGAGAGAGTACAGTTACCGCCATTTGCTGCGGCCAAATCCACAATTACCGAGCCGGCTTTCATATCCTCGACCATCTGATCGGTAATTAGCGTAGGTGCCGGGCGTCCGGGTATCAAGGCGGTAGTGATCACAATATCTGATTTTTTCACATGCTCGTGGATCACTTCCCGCTGTTTTTGTTTGGCTTTCTCGGAAAGCTCTTTAGCGTAACCGCCTTTGGTCTCTGTCTCTTCTTCCTCTAAGGGGACCTCCACAAAGGTGGCACCCAAACTCTCCACCTGTTCTTTCACCGCCGGGCGCACATCAAAGGCTTCCACCACCGCGCCCAACCGTTTGGCTGTAGCGATGGCTTGCAGACCAGCGACACCAGCACCCAGCACTAATACTTTGGCGGGTGGAATAGTCCCCGCCGCGGTCATCATCATGGGAAGATATTTTTGCAGATGATCAGCGGCTAGTATGGCTGATTTATAACCGGCTAACGAACTCATCGAGGAGAGAGCGTCCATACTTTGAGCCCGTGATATTCGAGGGATCAGCTCCATTCCCAAATAGCTGATGGATCGTTCACGCATTGTTTGCAACGCGGGTTTGACCCCATCATCAGCCCCCATAAAGCTTAATACCGCTGCTCCTTCAGGAATGACCTCCAACTCTTGTTGGGTCGGGCGGTTCAAGCGAATCACCAAATCAACTTCCTTGTACAAAGCCTCACGATCGGTGACGATCTCAGCTCCGGCGGCAGCGTAGATATCGTCGGCATAATGGGCCTGTTGCCCTGCTTCCGACTCCACACGAATGGCGATCGGCTTACTGTCCTCGCCCGTATTTTCAATCAGTTTCTGGATAGTTTCCGGCACCATGGCTACTCGTTTGTCTTGCGCCGATGCCTCACTTGGAATGGCAATAATCATGGCTACAATCCCCGATTGCAAATGTTAGGTTAATAGACTGTATGTAATTTAGATGTAATAAGCTGAATTACAAGTCCTTAACTGGCTTTACATTCCCTATCAGGATTTCACTATACTGATGTAAGCTATTCAATTACATTTATCAACGTATCATAAAAGATGTCACTGTCTGGAAAATCCTTTTATCGGCAAATTAAATTCATACTCGTACTATTTCTGTTCAGCCTGGTAATCACTACCAGTCTCATAGCCATTTTTGAACCTCCGCATGGTGCCTTACAAACCTTTGATGACATTTTGTGGTGGTGGGTGGTCACCTCTTCTACTGTAGGATATGGTGATTTGGTTCCTATCACCACGATGGGACGAGTGGCCGGTGTCATTGCTATCCTGATTGGCATTTTTGGCTACACCCACTCCATCTCCTTGATTCTGCAGTATGTGGAGTACAAGTTTTCGGAAAAGGAGCGTGGTCGCGGATCAGTTGATTATCAAGATCATATTGTTATTTGCGAATACACGGCTTTTGCCGATGAGCTTATTCAAGAAATTCGAGCCAATAACTGGTGCGCCAATCATAAATTAGTGGTAGTTGGTTCACTGGTAGAGCGAGCACCCTACCCAGAATATGATTTTATTTATGGAGTTCCCATTAGCCCCCAGGTGCAGGATCGTGCCGCCATTCCCCAAGCCTCGGTCATCTTTGTTTTTTCCAATACTCGCTTTTCCGAGCCCGATGACAAAACCCTGCATACGGTGAGCCGAATTATGGATCGCAATAAGACCGCCAAGATTATCGTAGAGCTAAACGACAAAAACCATCCGCTGATCGAAGAGTTACCTCGGGAAATTACTATCATGGAAACCGACGTTCTTCTCAAACATGCCCTCAATCATAAATACCTGAATATCACCCAATATTGTAAACCCGGCGACATTGCATGAATGAATAGTTATATAGTATAATAAAGAATAACTGAATACGTTGTTGAGGCGATAGAATAAAACTGAAATATTGCTGCTCATTAATCTGCGTTCGTTTGGGATAATTCGTAGTTTTGAGCAAAACAACTAAACACGCAATACGAGATTCTTATGGAAGACATTGCAGGTAAAACTTTTGATGTGATTATCGTGGGAAGTGGACCGGCCGGATTAACCGCAGCACTGTACGCGGCTCGAGCCGACCTGAACCCATTAATTTTAGAGGGGCCCGAACCGGGCGGCCAACTCATGCAAACCACCGATGTGGACAATTTCCCCGGTTACCCCGAGGGCGTAATGGGTCCACAAATGATGGACGATTTCCGCAAACAGGCCCAGCGCTTTGGCGCGGATACTCGCTACGGAATGGTCACCGATATTGATTTTGATCAGCGTCCCTACAAGCTGGAAGTTGATGAAGAGCACACCCTCTTTGCACACGCTATTATTGCCAGCACCGGTGCTACAGCAAAATGGTTAGGGCTGGAGAGTGAACAACGACTGCGTGGGAAAGGCGTTTCTGCTTGCGCAACATGTGATGGCGCATTTTTCCGCGATGAACATGTGATTATTGTGGGTGGTGGCGATACCGCTATGGAAGAAGCCACTTTCTTGACCAAGTTTGCCAGTAAGGTAACGGTAATCCACCGTCGCGACGAACTGCGTGCGTCTAAAGCCATGCAACATCGCGCCTTTAACAATGAAAAGATCAAGTTCATGTGGGATTCTGAACTGCATGAAGTCTTGGGCGATGATGTAGTAGATGGTGTGGTTATCAAAAATAATAACACCGGCGAGAAAACCACCCTGGATGATGTCACCGGTGTCTTTATCGCTATTGGCCACAAACCCAACACCGAACTGTTTGAAGGTGTAGCGGAAATGGATGATGTTGGCTACTTGAAAACTGAAGGCGATACAACCAAAACCAAAGTGCCCGGTTTATTTGCCTGCGGCGATGTAATCGATCCGATTTATCGACAAGCCGTAACCGCGGCCGGATCCGGTTGTAAAGCAGCCTTGGATGCCGAGCGTTATCTGGGTGAACTGGAAACCAGCGGCGAAAAGGCAACAGAACCCGCTCCCGCGGAATAAGCTTTGAGCATAATTTTTTACTAAGAAGCCTGCGTAGCGATCAGCTGCGTGGGCTTTTTTTCAGTGTGTCAGTTTTTAAGTTGGGTAGTTGGCAGTTGGCAGTTGGCAGTTGGCAGTTGGCAGTTGGCAGTTGGCAAGCTTTTGCTCTACTTTGAAGCTCCAAACTTTTCGGGATGTTTGATCATATACCCCAACAGCCTCCCTATTTCAGAGTACTCTTGTTGCAAGTTTTTGTAGTCAACATCGTTCAAATATTGACATTTACTAGCAAAACGTAACCAAACCTTTGTCTCGCTACATTCCATATCTGCATCTGTCAACTTAGCGATAAAGTGTTTAGGATATCTGCGCTTTCGATAGGCTTCAACTAAATTTACAGTTACAGATCTCGATGACCTTCTAATCTGATCTGTGAGAGAATATGTCTCTTCTTTGGGGAAAGATTTACTTAACTGAAATATAGACATAGCAGCTTTAAAAGCTCTTTGGTAAATGGTCAATCCCTCATAACCCTCCCCTTTGGGTTCTTCAACTGCAGCCCATTCATTTTGCTGTGTTTCATATTTCATAATACCGGCATTTAACTTCTATTTACCTCACATAACTGCTAATTGCTTACTGTCTATTGCCTACTGCCGAGTTCAAAATGCTGTTCGGCTTTGCGGACAATCTCATCGCCGATGGCTAATCCGGCGGTGGCGGCGGGGCTGGGGGCGTTGAGCACGTGGATCTCGTTTTGATCGGTGGCAAAGTAGAAATCATCCATAATTTCGCCTTCCGGCGTTAAGGCCATGGCGCGCACACCGGATGGAGAAACCTCTAAATGCTCTTCTTGTATTGCGGGAATCAATCGTTGTAATCCTTTTACAAAGGCGGGCTTGGAGAAGGAACGATACCACTCATCCAGTCCCATGCGCCAATGCTTGAAGGCCAGTTTCCAGAAGCCGGGAAAGTTGACCGTCTCAATGGTATCGGCCAGGTCAAAGGCCAGCTTATTGTAGCCTTCTCGCTTAAACGACGGCACTGCGTTAGGACCACACTCCACCCCGCCCAAGGCCATGCGCGTAAAATGCACCCCTAAGAACGGGAAATCTTTATGAGGCAATGGATAGATTAACCCTTTGACCCAATCCTCCACCTCGGGCTTCAATTCATAGTACTCACCTCGAAATGGCACAATTTTGATCGGCGACTTTACCCCAGAATCCCGGGCGATGTGATCGCAGTGTAATCCACCACAGTTGATCAAATAGTGTGAGCGGTGCTCGTCAGTATCAGTACGCACGATGAGATCATCCCCATCATGCAGTACGCGGGTTACCTTTTGACCAAACTTCACCTCGCCATTGCGGGCTTCCAGTAGTTCCTTCAATTTCTCACAAACGCCCACAAAATCCACAATACCCGTGCAGGGCACTTCGATAGCCGCGATCCCGGCGCAATGCGGCTCAATTTCTTTTAGCCGTTCAGGCCCGATTTTCTGGATGCCTTCGATTTCGTTCTTCAGTCCGCGCTCATAAATTGCATCCAGGCGGGGCAACTCCTCTTCTTCGGTAGCCACAATCACTTTTCCGCACACATCATGAGCGATATCGTGCTTCTGGCAAAACTCCACCAGTTGATGACGGCCATCCACACAATTGCGGGCTTTGTAACTCCCCGGTACATAGTAAATCCCCGAGTGAATCACTCCCGAATTGTGCCCGGTTTGATGTGGAGCCACCCGATCTTCTTTTTCCAAAACGGTAATTTGCGCGTCCGGATAAGCCAGTGAGAGTTTATACGCGGTAGAAAGTCCAACAATTCCCGCTCCAACAACAATGATATCTTGATCCATAATATTAGCTTAATCCTATTGTATGTACTTCTGCTCTACTGACAGGCTCTCTCAGCTATCCGATTGCAATTGATCCCACTTGCCAATATAATGCCTGAGGTTTGATCGAAGATTGCACGTGCTGAAAATTGAGGCCAATATACTCATTTACAGCTGCGATTTCACATTCAGAAATGATAATGCGACTATTTCCAAAACTTATTTATTGGGTACTGGGGGGATTGACTATTGCTCTTGTGGGGCGACCTTTGCCAAGTCTGGCTCAGCTGGCCGGCCCCGAAGCACACAAAGCTAATGGCGTAGATCGCTACAGCTTGTTGGGCGCCTATCCGGATAAAGATGATAACCACGACATTGCTTTTTATGGCCTCAACCTGGAAGTATTTCCCCAATCAGAGCGCATTGCTGGCTCTACTCGCATTCGTACTCGGGTCGTTCAAGCCACCGATAGCCTGGAACTGGATCTGGTATCTGACTTAACCGTTGACTCGGTGGTCAGCGCCAGTGGGCAGCGATTAAACTTTGATCGGTTTAATAAAGAACCCGACTGGATACTTACCATTCATCTTCCCCGGATCTACAATCAAGGGGAGGTCACGGATCTGACCATATATTATCAAGGAGCGCCCCGCTCCACCGGTTTTGGCAGCTTCACCTTTTCTGAATCCGGGGGCAGCCCTGCCATTTGGACACTCAGTGAACCACTGGGAGCCAAAAACTGGTTTCCGGTTAAGGACACACCTGCCGACAAAGCAGATTCCGCCTGGGTATTTGTTACGGTTCCCAAACCGCTTATTGCTGCATCCACCGGGTTACTGACCGATCAGGTGGACTTACCCAATGATCGCACTCGCTACGAATGGAAAACCCAGTATCCGATTGCCCAGTATTTGATTTCCCTGGCCATTGCCAACTACCAATATTACGAGGAGACCTTTACCGCTGCTGATGGCACCACCATGCCTGTTGTTAATTACATCTTCCCGGACGCCAACCTAAACTCTATTCGCAATCAAACTTCCATTACCCGGGATCTTTTAGCCCTCTATTCGGATCGTTTTGGGCCCTATCCGTTTTTGGAGGAAAAATATGGTCACGCCCAGTTTGGATGGGGCGGAGGTATGGAGCATCAGACGCTCAGCTCTATGGGCAGTTTTTCATTACAGCTGGTCAGTCATGAGCTGGCCCATCAATGGTTTGGTGATGCGGTGACCTGCGAAACCTGGCAGGACATTTGGCTCAATGAGGGGTTCGCCAGCTATTCCGAAGGATTAGCTATAGAACACCTAGAAGGCCAGGAAGCATTTTACGATTGGCTGCACGATGTTTACCAGCAAGTAGCAGTCACCGACGATGGCCAGGTGTACATTCCGGCCGGTGAAATTGATCCCAACGCAGCCAGCACCGTGGATCGTATTTTCAACTATCGTCTTACCTATCTCAAGGGGGCTTCGGTTGTACACATGCTGCGATTTGTAATGGGAGACGAAGCCTTTTATAATGCCCTGAAAGATTATGTGGGTAACCAGTATGCGTATTCCACTGCTAAAACCGACGATCTGCAATCACTTTTAGAATCTTATCACGGCGAGTCGCTGCAAGTATTTTTTGATCAATGGGTGTACAGCGAAGGTTATCCTAATTATACGCTACGCTACAACATATTGGCACAACGTGAAGAAGCACAGATCCGGGTGGAGCTTTCGGATCAGCCCTCTCATCCATCGGTGGATCATTTTGAAATGCCTGTACCTATTCGCTTTTATACTCAATCAGATGCCGGCCGGATCACCCAGGACACCACCATTCAGCTGAGGCATACAGAACAGGTGCAAGAGTGGACGTTACAGCTTCCATTTGTTCCCTCCAAAATAGAATTTGATCCCCGTGGTGATATTCTACGCGGTTTTCTGACTGTAGAACAGATGGATAGCGGGGTGTGGGGAGCAGAAAAACCGAAGCAGACCAAATTGCTCAATAACTTTCCTAATCCTTTCAATGCTCGCACCACAATTCCTTTTCAGCTGCCTACCGAGCAATATGTGACGATCGACGTTTTCAATCTATATGGGCGTCATGTGGCTACTTTGTTTAGTGGTCGAAAATCAGCCGGTGAACATATCGTGCGTTGGAACGCCCAACAATATGCCAGTGGTATTTATTACGTTCGATTGTCTGATGGTAGACAGAATTACACGCAAAAAATTACGCTCTTAAAGTAAGATCGGACACATACTTTTGGCGATCATTTCTGAATTGATTGCATACTAAACTCAGTTCAGGTCGTTATAAAACATTTAATATCAACACATAACTATACCCACATGTACGTGCGCATTCAATCAACTCTATTGCTGTTGGCAACTGTAATGATCTCCTTCACCTTATCGGCCTGTAATGGGGAAGCTCAGCAATCTCAATCCGAAGGTATTCCCAATTATGAATCGATGAGCAACGAAGAGGCCGTTGAACAGGCCGTTTTTGAGGGCTTGGATGGCCAACTTGTCGCGGTGGAGGATTATAAAGGCAAAGTAATTATGCTGGATTTCTGGGAAACCTGGTGTAAACCATGTATTAACAGCTTTCCCACCCTAGATAAACTGGTTCAGGATTATCCTGATGACTTTGCGATACTTGCGGTTACCCCGGGTTTTATGAATGATAAATCCGATGCCCAGGAATTTGCCGGTAATCATGACTACCAGTTTACTTATGCGATGGATACAGGGTTAGCTAGTAAGTTATCCATCCAATCTATTCCCTATAAAGTATTCGTGGATGCCGAGGGAAATTATCTGTCCACCAAAATTGGTAGTTACGGTCCCCAACGCGATTACGAAGAGATCAAGAACATTATTGAAGAACATCGCAAGTAGATGATCTTCAATTAAGCGGTTTGGGGGAGTACGCGAAAGCTCGTATTTTTAGCGGTTTAGCGGAAACAACGCGAACCTTCCGCTCGTCCAATTGGTTTTCTATACTGCCGATGATTTATATCAATTCATTTTTAACAACTACACAACTGAACACTGAGCTACATGGCTGAACAAACACAAGAATTGCTGCCTTATAAAGTCAAAGATATTGAGCTGGCTGAATTTGGCCGCAAAGAGATTGCTATCGCAGAAAAAGAAATGCCCGGTTTGATGGCTCTTCGTGAAGAGTACGGAGATCAAAAACCGTTGAAAGGCGCTCGTATTGCCGGCTGCTTGCACATGACCGTGCAAACCGCTGTATTGATTGAAACCTTGGTAGAGCTGGGAGCCGACGTGCGCTGGTCTTCCTGTAATATTTTCTCTACCCAGGATCACGCCGCTGCGGCCATCGCGGATTCCGGCGTACCGGTATTTGCGTGGAAGGGTGAAACTGAGGAAGAATACTGGTGGTGCATCGAGCAGACCCTGCAGTTTGAAGATGGTCCACTGAACATGATTCTGGATGACGGCGGTGATCTGACCCAGGTTATCCACGAAGAGCATCCGGAATTGTTGGATGAGATCAAAGGTATTTCGGAAGAGACGACTACCGGTGTTCACCGACTGTACCAGATGGCCAAAAATGGCACCTTGGGTGCGCCGGCCATCAATGTGAACGACTCGGTGACCAAGTCTAAGTTTGACAACTTGTATGGCTGCCGCGAATCACTGGTAGACGGGATCAAGCGTGCGACTGACGTAATGATCGCCGGTAAAACTTGTGTGGTAGCTGGATACGGCGATGTGGGTAAAGGATGTGCCCAGAGCTTGCGCTCCTACGGTGCTCGCGTAATCGTAACTGAAATCGATCCCATTTGCGCGCTGCAAGCGGCTATGGAAGGCTTCGAAGTGAAGAAAATGAACGACGCGGCTAAAGAAGGTAACATCTTTGTTACGGCTACCGGTTGTAAAGATGTGATCCGTGCCGAGCACTTCGAGATGATGCAAGATCAAGCGATCTGCTGTAACATCGGACACTTTGATTCTGAAATTGAGTTCGCTTGGTTGGTCGCCAACGCAGAGCGTGAAAACATCAAGCCGCAGGTAGACAAGTTTACGCTACCCAACGGCAACGATGTAATCATTCTGTCTGAAGGTCGTCTGGTGAACCTTGGTAACGCGACTGGTCACCCCAGCTTTGTGATGTCCAACTCCTTTACCAACCAGGTACTTGCTCAGATCGCGCTGTGGAATCGTCCAGAAGATTTCGAATTGGGCGTCCACGTACTGCCAAAGAAACTGGATGAAAAGGTTGCTGAGCTACACTTGGAGAAAATCGGAGTGGAGCTTGAAGAGTTGACCGAAGAGCAAGCCGAGTATCTCGGCATTCCACAGCACGGTCCGTACAAGCCGGATCATTACCGCTATTAATCACTAGCGCGTACTGAGACATTCAAAAGCCCTGTTGATTCAGTTCAGCGGGGCTTTTTTTTATATCTTTTTCGTGAAGCAGAGCGTGACGCAGCGGAGCTACGTCAAGAGGAATTTAGTTTGTTGGGACGGACTGATATTCAGTCCGTCCTAACAAACGCTACCCTCTCATTACGGGGCTCTGCCCCGTGATGCTATTGGGAAGCTCTGCTTCCGGAGTACGGTGGCCATGCTTCTTTGCCGCTACCACGTACGTAGATTGGCTTGATCGAGATGTTCCATACAAATGTGAAAGGTTAACCACCAAGTCGTGCTTCCTTCGCCTGTCCCGGGAATGCGGGAAGGAAGCTAGCCAATCGGTCATTACAGGCAACATCTATACAGCAATTGCATAGTTGACCGATTGATCTGAAGGTGGACGCTATTTGCCAGGCGGCACAAGCGTCCCACCCTCAGTCAAATCGGAATTACACTATTCGCCCTATTTCTAATTTTTTACCGATTTGACAGCTCCCTCAAGGGAGCACGACTTTAGGGTATTATTTTTAAAACTCAGTGCAGAACCTCAACAGAGGTCTAGATGTATAAAGATTCTATGTGCGCAATGTCCTGACTAATTATTTTTCATCTGGTTGATATGGGTAACATTTCCACCTCATAAGGTATATGATCCAACAGAAGAGCTACGCTTACAGATTTTTCCAATCTGCGTTAATAGTAGTATTTACCGCGACTGATTTTCCATTTGGTCATAAGGTTAACCACCTAGTCGTGCTTCCTCGAGGAAGCTGGGCAATCGGTCGTTATGAGCAGTACCTTGCATTCGATTGCATAGCTGACCGATTGATCTGAAGGTGGACGCTATTTGCCAGGCGGCACAAGCGTCCCACCCTCAGTCAAATCGGAATCGAACACTATGCCCTTTCTATATCCCTATCCGATTTGACAGCTCCCTCAAGGGAGCACGACTTTAGGGTATTATTTTTAAAACTCAGTGCAGAACCTCAACAGAGGTCTAGATGTATAAAGATTCTATGTGCGCACTATCCTAACTAATGATTTTGCAACTGGTTGATATGGGTAACATTTCCATCTCATAAGGGTGCATGATTCAACAGAAGAGATACCCTTACAGATTTTCAAAATGATTGGATTTAAAGGGGTAGATTATTTTCCAATTAGGGTAAGAGACTCCTCCAAGTCGTGCTTCCTTGAGGAAGCTGGGCAATCGGTCATTACAGGCAGCACATACACAGCGATTGCATAGCTGACCGATTGGTCTGAAGGTGGACGCTATTTGCCAGGCGGCACAAGCGTCCCACCCTCAGTCAAATCGGAATTACACTATTCGCCCTATTTCTAATTTTTTACCGATTTGACAGCTCCCTCCAGGGAGCACGACTTTGGGTTATTTTAAAATCCTCGGGCAGAACTTTTGCAGAGGTCAAGATGTAAAATGATTTTTGGGCACAATGTCCTAACTAATAATTTTTATCTGGTTGATAGAGGTAACCTTTCGATTTCATTAAGGCATGTGATCTAAGAGATTACTTTCTCGCACAGTCTTATCAAAATGTGATCCTACCCAATACTTACCACCGATGATTTCACCATACGGACATAAATTCAACCTCATGTTCGTGCTTCCTTGAGGAAGCTGGGCAATCGGTCATTACAGGCAGCACCTACACAGCGGTTCCATAGTTGACCGATTGGTCTGAAGGTGGACGCTATTTGCCAGGCGGTAAGAGCGTCCCACCCTCAGTCAAATCGGAATTACACTTTTTACCCCATTTCAATTTACTTACCGATTTGACAGCTCCCTCAAGGGAGCACGACTTAGGGGGGGTAGCACAATAACTTAGCCTCGCAAGTATTCTATGACTTCATCAAGTTCAGAAAGCACCCTTGGGCGGTGGTAGAGGACGTCTTCGTTTTTAAATCGAATGACGGTTATACTCAACGATTCCAATTCTTGCTGCTTCATTTGATCTCTCTCTAAGACCGTGGGATCATTATGGCTGCTACCATCAACTTCTATGACTAGCTCTAATTCCCGGCATAGAAAATCAACGATGAAATTTTTAATGGGTATTTGCCTGTGGAATCGAACACCAAATTTTGAGCGCCTTATTTCCTGCCAGAGTAGGATCTCAGCATAGGTCATATTCTTGCGCAGTTTCCGGGCTAGCTGTTGTAGGTCGCGACGATATGGGTAGCGTTTCCATTTCATGAGGGTATATGATCCAGCAAAAGAGCTATCCTTACAGCATTTCTCAAAATTCATCGAGATCATTTGCCATAAAGTTCATGCTTCCTCGAGGAAGCTGGGCAATCGGTCACTATGGCTCATGTCCCGATATTGGTTAAAAGGTCGACCGATTGGTCTGAAGGTGGACGCTATTTGCCATGTAGCACAAGCGTCCCACCCTCAGTCAAATCGGATTCGCACTCTGTGCCCATTTTTAAGTTCTTACCCGATTTGACAGCTCCCTCGAGGGAGCACGACTGTGGGGGTTTGCCTGTTGGATGTTTGAACTCAGTCGTATTTGCCAGGCAATGGAGCGATACCGCGTACGCCGGTCAGCTTGACCGACATGTTCCATGCAAATAAGATTCTGCTGAATTGCCTTTTGTCGAGCGTGGAGCACCGCTACTTTGTTTCGGGAAGCAGAGCTTCCCCACAGGTTGACGCAGCGGAGCTACGTCAACAGTGAGGTAGTAATTGAGGCGGGCAGCACAGCTGCCCGCCTCAATTACTTGCCATCTCATTACCGAGCTCTGATCGGTAATGCCAAGGGGGAGCTCCGCTTCCCGATAAAGGCAGAGAATATAGACATATTTCCTGCTTGGAAAGGGATCAGTGCGGGCACTGATCCCAGCGTTGGGGTGGATGTATGAATTGAGTCGTGTTGGGCTAACAATGGGGCATTACCACCTACGTCGGTCAGCCTGACCGACATTTTCCATAAAATGGGATCTTGTTAATTCCACTCGTGGCAATATGATTAACCGAATTTCTAGTCCGCCAATGTTACTGTGAGCGTAACCAAGTGGAACGCGGCAGTCTCCATTGGAAATGGTACCGTGGCACCCACCTAGAGCTCGCGGCGGGTTTATCGTCTTCGCGAGGTCACGTTGGTTGGCGGGGAGCTCAATTCTCTAATAGCAAAAAGCCCCGCTGAACTGAATCAGCAGGGCTTTTTTGGAATTTAGCGTTATTGGGACTTTGAAATTGCCCACCGAATCCTAGTTGTCGCACGGACCACCGGAGATAGTAACCGTCTTTTCTACTTGGTCGCCTTGCATCAGGACCTCGATAGACTCGATGTCGTTATCGTAAGTCACCCCCACATCGTAGGTCTGGCCTTCCTCGACACCGGTAGCCGTAAAGGTACCACTAATTAACTCGGTATTATCCGCGTTAAACTCCTTGGTGATTTCGGAAGCAATCTGCTCATTGGCAAAGTCAGTGCCTGCTTTTGCGTACATCACCGTACTGGGCAGCCCGGTGACCGGGATGCCTCCACCGCCTTCACACTGCAGATTAACCTTCACCTCCGGGGCATAAGCCGGCGGCGCGGGCAATGTAATGTCAAACTCTGCGTGGGTTCCAACTTCAATGGTTTCCTCAACGTTTGCATGCGGCAAGGTGAAGGTCAAGTCATAGGTCACAGGGTGGTCAGCGCCACCAGAGTGCACTTTATAAGGTATACTTTTAGCAACACCATTGCTAGAATCTAAAAGTTTTATAGACTCGTGATCCTCACTGTAACCATATTTTGCTAAATTCCAATTTAGGTTTCCTAATGCATTACCATTATGAGTGATGTTAAAAGTTATAAGTACGGGGTCCTGCATATCCACAAGGGCATATTCTTTTACAATGCCTTCTACGCATAGGGAATACCTGGTCTTATATAGTCCATGGGGCTCAAAAGAGTCATAACTTCTTATGCTTTTCTCTCCATTTATGACTACATAAAAATAATTAACACTTTCATTGTAAAATACATCTTTTGTAAGCAATGTTTCCCCAGGATCGCACTGCAACGACTGCAGTTGCGCACCGCCAACGGTGGTCCACTGCTTGGAACTACTGCCCGCTTGCAGACCCGTGGCCCGGCGGCCCGATTCGTCGGTAATCTCCACTTCAGTTAGCCCAATGACGTTAGCTGTTGAGTCTTCGTTAGAGAGCTCATCATTAATGCTTTGCAGCTGAGCCTGCGCATCCGGATCCGACGGGCTATAGTGGGTAAACGAGGAGGTCAACTGCCCGGACAAGCGATTGCCGTCGGCGTCGGTCAGGATGCTGCCCGCGGCGATCTGTACGGTGGAACTGTCTGTGCTGCCGGCTTCCGCTCCCGGGTTGGTGGCCACAATATTAATTGGTTCGGCAGTTTCCCCAGTGCTGGGGTCGGCTGTGGTCTCAGTCTTCGTTTCCGAGGTAATACCCGCCGGCAAATTGCTGCGGTCCGCCATACGCGCCCGGAAGCCCGCAGAACCTTCTTCGACAATCTCAATGGTCTTGGTGACCGGAATGTAGCCCTCCTTGGTGATATTCAGCGTCACCTCCACCGGATCATCGGGGGTAGGTACCACATCATTGGAGATGTAGTAGTTCATAAAGCCGTTTTCCACGGTCACCTCGCTGATGGGGTCGCTGTACATATCCACCATGGCACCCGCATCGGGACCGGAGAAGGAGATGGTCACCGGACCGGTAATCAGCCCGCCGGTGGCCATGTCTTTGAGGGTGACCACCCCCAGGGTGTTAATTTCTTCGATTTTGATGATCGGCCCGAAGTCGTCGATCGCATCTTGCAGTGGGCCGGTCTCGCAAGCGGTCAGCACCAGCATCGCACTCAGTAGCCCTAACGTAAGTAGTTTCAATGATTTCATAATGGTAATCGTCTTTTGTATTGAAGTAATATCGTATGAAGTGACGTTGCTTAGCGCAGTTTAAAGGATAGGCCCAGGTTGAGTACCGGGTGCCAGGCGAACTCATTGAGTCCTTCCTGCATCGCCGCGGCGTGGTTGACAGTGCCGGAGATCAGCCCGTCGCCCTCCATGGCCAATTCCGGAGCGCCGCTGTACAGCACGCCCACCTGGAAGTTGAGCTTGAGCTTGCCTTTGGCGGCCACCGGATTTCCAAACCCGAGTCCCGCATAGGGCATGAATTTGTTGGGGTAGGTCAGGTTCAGCCCGATATCGCCCAACCGGTCGGCTGAGAACGTTTTCTCACTAGACTGGCCTTCGTTGACCGTATAACTCTCGTTGGCTACGGCGGTACCGCTGACTTCAAAATCGTAGTAGTAGACCCCCACGGAGAGCTTAAAGCCCCGGTTGGCCGGATAAAAGTCCGCAATGGCCGAAAAGTTGCTATTGCTCAGATCGGCGTTGTAATCCAACCCTGGTTCGCCATCGTCATAGGACCCGCTGTAATTGTAGGAGAGGGTGTTAAATCCTACGCGCGCATTAAATTTCGAGGAGATGCTGGTAGTCACCTCGCCCCCGATGCCGGTGGTTCCCCCGTTGACGCCAATGGCAATGCTAAAGCCTTGGTTTCCTTCGTCCGTGGTGGGCACTTGCTGCGCCCAAGCGGCGGTGCTCATGCCCGCAAACAGCAGGCATACCATTACTACATGTTGTATAGCTTTTCTCATCTTCTTGCCTTTAATTTTGAATTAATACGGTCCAGACTGCGCCTTGGGTAGAATATTCCCTGCCCCCGACTCTGTTTTCTTTAAACTTGAAATCCGCCTTCTAATAAAGCCGCTTAATACTGCGGATTGCTGTTGATCCCCTTATAACGAGATTGATCTATACCCCTCAATGTAGATCGTCTCCGTATCTATCAATCTGAATCACAAGGAAGGTTACAGTGTGATAATACAACTTATGGCACTTAGATATAAATACCATTGCAGTACAATCACACTTTTTACAGCAGAACCTACCCAATATTTCTTAGTTATAGATAATTTTCGTTTGATTCTGTAACGCTACGTTCATTTTGACTTAATTAAACATCCCTATTATTAAACCAACAGTAAATAGGTACAATTAGTCATATTTATAGGTAGTTATACCTATAAACCCTGCCCGATCCTGCTACGGAAGGTGCTCTCCCATAATGCGTGACCATAATTGATGCATTATTCCCTCATTAAACGCAAAGGTGGGCGGGCGATGCCGAAGTGCGGTTACCCTGGTTTCCGAAGGGTTTCGTACCAGTTCGTATTGCCAGGCGAAGGATGCATCATCGGTCAGCCATAGATCGGAACGGCCAAAGCGCAGGTCTGTGAATATTAATTGGTCCTCTTCTTGATGAACGGAGTAGTACCCTTGCGAAAACCACAGCACCCGCTGCACGGCTAGATCATCTCTATATTTTTCCAATAGATCTTTGCGCATGGGCACCGATACAAAATCGATAAACTGTTCGTCATCCAGGATGGAATACAAACCAGCGTAAATCTGATCCCCGGATCGCGCGTAGGTTACCCAAAGCAGAGAGTTAAACGGCATGGGATTGGTCATATACTGATCCGCTTGAATCTGCTGAGCTTCAAAGTTCTCTTCCACTACTGAATCCACATGCAGCTTGACCCCAAATCCCCACAGTAGATAAAGTGAACTGAGTCCCAGCCCTAAGTAATTGGCCCAGCGGCGATGCCGATTAGAACGGTTCATGAAGAGCGCTGACACGATCCCCACCATCAACGGAATAGTGTAGAGCGGGTCGATGATAAAGATGGTGTTCAGGCTTACGGCATAGTTGCTGAACGGTTGAAAGATTTGTGTGCCGTAATTAGTGAGGGAGTCAATAAAGATATGCGTACTGATGGCTCCAAAAATCAACCCCGCCCACTGGATCCAGCTAATCTTGGATCGTTCGGTTCCAGCCATTTTAGACCGCTGATACCACCGATGCAGCAGCCAGCCAAAGGCAATGGGTCCCACCAGACTGAAAAAGATAGAATGACTGATCCCCCGGTGGATAGCAATCTCTTGTACTTGCGATACAAAGGGATTGGCCAACACATCCAGATCAGGTAATACGCCAAAAAACGCACCCCAGGCGGCCGCTTTGTTGCCAATTCTGTGACCCAACGCAGCTTCACCAACCGCCGCGCCCAATGTAATCTGAGTTATGGAATCCACCCTGCTACTCTCAATTATGTTTAAAAATTTCGCTTTCCAGCAACGCAAACATACGGTTAATTAGTTCACTTTGGTCAATGATTGCTCTGCACACAAATTTGGGCAATTAAAAAACTGTTCGTTTCGTATACTTTGGTCAGCAACAAACTAACCTTATCAATTTAATTCTACTGTTTTGCTTACTGCGACGATCAAGACCTCCAAGGGAGACATCAAGTTAAAGTTGTTCCCTGAAAAAACACCCGTAACCGTAGCTAACTTTGTAAATCTGAGTCAGCGCGGATTCTATGACAATCTGAATTTTCACCGCGTCATCCCTGATTTTATGATCCAGGGTGGATGCCCGGAAGGTACCGGCCGCGGCGGACCGGGCTATCGTTTCGAAGATGAGTTTGATCCGGAGTTAAAGCACGATGCTCCGGGCAAATTGTCCATGGCTAATGCTGGACCCAATACCAACGGCAGCCAGTTTTTCATCACTCATGTGGCTACCCCCTGGCTGGATGGCAAGCACTCGGTGTTTGGCGAGGTCATTGACGATGATGATATGGATGTGGTGAACAGCATTGAGCAGGGCGACACCATCGAGTCCATCGAAATTGGTGGCGATGCTGATGCCGTGCTGGAAAAAGCTTCGGATTCTATTGAGCGCTTTAATGAAGTGCTGGATGAGTAGTGGATTCATCGATGCATAGTAAGGAGAGATTGTTCATTCCTCTCCTTACCTGATTTTCAAGAGGCATCATTAATTTGACTTTTCTAGTTGATCGGTTTTTCAAAAAGCCGTATCATTGGTCTCTTTCGAGCACAGCATAGCTGGCTCTTTCTTTATTGATTTTTCTGCGCCCGTAGCTCAATCCCGAAACTTCGGGAAGCGCTTGACTACGGATCAGGAGGTTGGGCAAACCCAGTCACCACGCAGAAACAAGATGCGCCCGTAGCTCAACTGGATAGAGCGCTTGACTACGGATCAGGAGGTTGGGAGTTCGAATCTTCCCGGGCGTACTGCTGAAGGCTACTTCACTTTTGGGGAGTAGCCTTTTTTGTTTCTACTCCCCCGAACGCTTAACTACGAATCAGGTGGTTGGGTGTTCCCCCGAATTTTCGAGGACGGGCGTGGCATTCGTGCCATTATTAGGCGTTGGCTTGGGTTTGTTTAATAGTCAGGCTGACTATTGAACACGAAGCCAACCACACCAATATATACCCCTTTATGACTACACCAGTAAATCCAATCTCACTGTCGGGAGACCCATTGACTTTTGCAAGTCCCTCGTTATCAGCCATTCATGTGGTCCTTTTCGGGAACTATTCGTCATCTCATTGACATTTTCATAGCTGACAAACAGCTTATTTAATGGAAGACTTTGCCAAAACACCCTTTATGTAAACTTACAGGAGTACTCATATTTGCACTCTTCATTTACACAATATAAGCGGGGGATTGCCGCACTCCGCTACGCTCCTTTCGCAGTTTTGCCAAGACTTCTAATAACCGCTTCATCAGTTCTCCCACTAAATAGCAAGACGATGAAATCATTTGCCTCCATTCTACTGATTGTCCTTTGCACCGTTGTTCCAGTCAGCATTTTTGCGCAGTCTGGGATGGTTAAACAGCAAAGCAACACCACAGTTAATCAAACCACCCAACGGCTCACTGAAACCCTAGAGGCCAAAGGGGCCACGGTGTTTAAAATTGTGGATCACCAGGCTGGAGCGCAGTCGGTGGATCTGGAATTACGTCCTACAACGGTAGTCATTTTTGGTAACCCGAAACTGGGCACGCCGCTGATGCAGTGCACGCAAAGTGTGGCCATTGATCTTCCTCAGAAAATGTTGATTTGGGAAGATGCGGACGGGCAGGTATGGGTTGGCTATAACTCTACGGAATATCTGAAAGAGCGGCATCAACTATCCGGGTGTGACCTTGCGTTAGAGAAGATCGAAGGAGTGTTGCAATCCTTTGCAGCTGTCGCAGCTGGAAATTCAAATTAGTTAAAGGCAGGGTATTCATTCAACAGTCAGGCTGACTGTTGAACAGATACCCAGCCAAATAAACATTTACTTTTTTATAAATAATCCAGCGGATCTACCAAGGTCATTTCAGGATTTGCTTCAATCAGATCGCGCAGGATGGCGGAGTGGCCGGATCCGAAGAAGACGATGATTTTGTCGCCCGGCTCGGCCACATGCTCGATATTGGCGAAAATGCGCAGGTTGCGGTGGTGCCAGTTGGTGACTAGCTCCACGCCGGGATAGGTAGCATCATCTCCCACGGTGGCTGCTTTGGAATACATCTGACGCTGAGCGTCTTCGAATAGCGGAGAGTTGCTGTTGCGTAACGCCTCCCCAACGGTTCCGTTTTGCTGGATGGCGTTGGCCTTTTTCATCAGGGTTTGCCCCCAGTTCTGCAGATACTCCTGGAAATTGGTGCCGTGTTCTTGGGCATAGGCTTTCAGGGGGTCCAGATCGAATTTATACTTGTAGTCTACGGCGTAGATTTTTTGGTGACCCATTTCATGAGCCAAACGTAACCCCAACTGCTCCCGCTCGGATCGGCTTAGTTCATGCTCACCGTTCAAATAAGCAGTATACAGACTATCCAACCGGTGCTGGTATTTCCGCGGATATTCCACCGTCACTTTATCCGGCTGAAATTTCAACAATGACTCCGTCACCGAGCGGATCTCCTTCTGCTTCTGCGGGGTCAACACATCCACCGCGTCGATATTGAACTCATCTTGGTTGGGATTGGCAAAATGGTAGGTGCCCACCACCATGATCTCTATTTTGGGGATATCGTCTTTGTGGTAAATATCCTTGGGCTGCGCAAAACTTTGCTGGGTTGTGATCAAAAAGCCTAGTATGAAAACAACAAGACTTAGATAAGAGAAAGATTGTAATAGACGAGAGGAGAATGAATCCTGCATTTGGTTGCTATGGATTAATTCAAAAGCTAGTTCGAGCGTACCTTACGAAAGTATGGGCAGAATGTTAATCATGACCAGCCTATCTAGGCGAGTCCGGCAGAACAGTAGCATTTTATTTCTACATCAAAAATATGTAAGCCAGTCACCCATCTATGAGCTTCATCAACTAATCACCAGCAAACTCCTTCCAAGGCTCCTGGGATCCCGGAACGGCGATACGCCTTCGCTTCGCTCCAGCGATCTTGTCCGGGATGACGAGTCATGGTAGGGTTATGAAACTTTACTCTCCTCCGCCTTCGTCGTTACTCCATTTCTCATAGAGTCGCGTTCGGTCGGTGACTTTGCGCAGGTAATCACGGGTTTCTTTGTAGGGGAGATTTTTAACCAGATAATCGAAGTTTTGCTGGGCGGATCGTTTGTTAATTTCCGGGAGAGCGCCACTTACACTGGTGTTGCCCGTATAGGATTTGGCTACGTTCCCGGCACCGGTGTTGTACGCCGAAATGGCCAGATACATGCGGGTGAGTTCATTTTCCACTCCACGTAAATATCGGCTGGTTAAAATATCCACATAAGCACATCCCAGCTCCACGTTATTAGAGGGATCAAACAAAAACTGCTGGGTAGGAATCTTATCCTCTTTGTGTACCGCATTGTAGGCATCGCGACCGCCACTGGTGGGAACCAACTGCATAAGCCCGTAAGCATTGGCATGAGAAGCAGCGGTGGGATTAAAGTACGATTCGGTATGGATCAACGCATATACGAAGGTCGGATCCAGCCCATATTCCTGGGCGAACTTATTGACATGCTTGGATACTTTGGATGCCCGGGTCTGGATATGATCCGGGGCTAATTCAAAATTCAGGAAGACCATAGTACGATCCTCCCCATCCTGGCCTTTCACCTTCTTGGTCTTCACATTTTTTTCATCAGCTACGCGGTCAGCGTATTCTTTATCGGTTTCGTTGGACTGCTTATCCACCTGACCTTCCAGTACAGGCTCTTCGGTCACCGGCGGATTGGGAATATTTTCCGGCTCGATCCCCATGGCCGAACCTTTCTGGTTGACCGCCGATTCCATTTTGCCCTTCATCTCTTTCTTGGCGTTATCAACGTCTTCTTCATCATCCACCAGGACAGCCACTTGCCCTTTACCGGTTTCGAAATCCACACTGACTTTGGTTTTTCCGCCGTCTTTGTACTCCACCCATTTCTTTTTGGTGCGCTCTTCGAAGGAGCCCCACTGCTGCTCCATCTTTTTCTTGTAGGCATCGTACTCCTCTTCCCAGGCCTTTTTGAATTTGTCATATTCCTCCCTGGAATTAGCCAAACCCGTTTCGTAGATATTCTTGAATTCCTGATACTCCGACTGATAATCATCAACAAAATCCTCAAACGTTTGCTGGCCGTTCGCAGGAATTGACATCAATCCAAACAGTGTGAGGCTCAGTAGTAGGATAAAACCTGGTCGTCTCATAATAACTTCACTCTACATTATATAGATCAGCGTTGTTTGACTATATAATCGCATACGGGGAGCGTTGTTTCAAGCTCTTATCAGATTGTTCAATTTCTTTTGGAAATCACAGCAAAATACAATTTACAATTCAATTCCTTCCGACTGAATATTTAAGGATCCATTCTCTACAACAACTTGCATATTGCCCTTATCAGTGGAACCTACCAGACCTTTTACCAGATCCCCATTCTGCAATTCTTTTGTTTCTGAATTATACCCCTTCATTTGGATAGGCAAATTGGTCTGAATAGACCCGAATGTGCTTTCCAAGTGAACCTGACCCTCAAATTTTTCAGCCATTACTAGATCCACATCGTCAAATTGGTTCTCAATATTGACATGGCTCAATGGTTTCATAGCCTGTACGCGAATATGGCCCGATCGATTTATAAGCATCAACTTATCCCCCTGATACCCCACTAAATCAAAATCTGCGTACGATCCTTTAAATAAAACGGCCCCATTTACATTTGCAGCCTTAAAACTACCCGATCTGTTTTCTGCTTGTAAATCGCCCTCTACATTATTGATTTCGACATCCACAAATGCACCATCTATGGTAACATGATCATGGATATCTGTAATAGACAGATTTCCTGAGCGATTTGTTACTGATACCCAGCCTTTTATGTTTTTCAGATTCAAATCGCAAAAACTGGAATTGATACGTGCGTGTCCTTGCACCTCATATACATCTATTCTTCCAGATCGATTTTGAACTGCTAAATCCCCACTTATCGATCGTATATTTTGCTCACTAAAAGCACCATCACTATCTACATTACCCTCTATGTTGTGTAGCTTAATATCAGCGGAAGGGCCAGAGACAGTAACATCTCCCTTAAAATTGCTGATCGCAGTATTACCAAATGCGTTTTCGACATATAGATTACCTTGGCTATTCTCTATGTTGATAGCGCCGGATCGATTGTTAATTTGATGATCCCCCTCAAGGTTTATTATACTCAGGTCTGAAAACTGAGTATGTGACTCTATGGAGAGCTCTTTAGGCACTCTAATCGTTAAAAGTTGCTCTTCTATTTCCAGCTTATACGTTTCTCCTCCAAACAGCCGATGAAAGAAGCGTTCTAAGAAGTTGCCATTCCCATTGTAATTTTTGAGTGATGGAAAGGTGATTGAGAATCTTGCCTTCGGTCCTGATCTCTCCAGCTGTATTTCCGCATCCTTAAACTGCTGATTATAAGTTAATCCATTACCTCTAAAGGTATAGGAATATGAGATTGAATCGGTATCAGCCCCCTCGATTTCTATAGTGAACCCATGTTCAATTTCTATTAACAACTGTTTTACCCCGTTCGCGGAAATTGCATCAGTTCGATGCCCATTTAATACTTGTCCAAAGGCTAATGGAGCAATCAGACAAACTGCTAGTGCTGAAATCCATAACCGTTTCATAGCTCTACCTCTTCATTCATTATAATGGCTTGAACAAAATCCAGTTTGGTGGCGTACAGTCGTTTCAACTGACGCTGCTTAGCCGCCGTTTTTCCATGCATGATCATATCGTCGCGAATCTCTTCAATAACCGCGTCGATCTCCTGCAAGCCTTCCAATCGAATACGTAGTGCCTCATCGGACGGTAATTGGGGATCGGTCTGCGTGCGCAGGGTGGGCGAAATACGCTGCATATCTTCCAGGGATACGGTATAAGCCTGCTTAAGGCGGTCATCCAGTGATTGATCGGCGGAGTTTACCGGCCAGCTGTTCCATACGCTGTAGCCGCCAATCCCGGCCAGAATAAGCAATATGGCCGCGGCATTGCCTAACCAAAAACTTTTCCAATCTAATCGGATGATATTCGTCCCCGATGACGAGGATGATGACGCAGAAATTTTCGCTTGGATCTGATCCCACATTCGCTGCTTTTCGGAGCCGGTGGGGCGATCCTTCGGGTCGTAATATGATGTCATGAGAATTCTCCTATCTGTTTGCGTAATTCTGCTTTGGTTCGACTGAGCAGCGTCCGAGAACTGCTTTCTCCAATCTCCAAAAGGTCCGCAATTTCCCGGTGGCTGTAGCCCTCCACTTCATAGAGTAGCAATACCAACCGTTTCCGGGGATCCAACTGATTGATCTGGTTGTGCAGGGTGATTAACGTGGCCGGGGGAAGTCGCTCGCGATTATGCTCCTCCTCGGCAAAGGGCGTTTTTTCTACCTGGTTTTTTTTCAGCCGAAGTTCCATGCGCATCTCATTAATCCCGATCTTCCAAAGCCAGGTTTTAAAACGGGATTGCCCGTCAAACTGGTCGAGTTTTTGAAAGGCTTTGGAAAATGCTTGCTGCACCCAGTCTTCCACCCGCGGACGATCATCCGAGAACTGCATCAAAAACTGGAATAACCCATCCACATGCCTCTCATATAGTGAGCGGTATCCTTCTCGGTGCCCCGCTTTGGCTTGTTGTATCCAGTACGTATCATCGTTGTCGTTCATCTAATAAATTCTTTTGGTTTCCCCTCTTACCCGTATTGATGCAACTACTCCCCAAAACGCTACAAAAATTTTTGAAGGAGGTTTCTACATCACTAATATGTCTTCACATGGTAACCGGAACCCGCGCGGCAAATATCTCTTATTTCATCCACACCCACACATACCGATCGTCATTTACAGAAGCTTATCCGAGCGAGACTTAATTCGCGGGCAACGTCTCTCCAAACCCGCTTGCCGTTTAATGAGCACCAGCACAACTACGGATTAGCTCATCAGGAATTTATTGATATCGTTCCTTTATCCCCTACGGATGGTTCCGAGCTATGTATCAATTTCAGTATCCACCAAACAAAGTATGGTGAACTTCTGGTCGCCTCTGCTGATAATACCATCTTGATGGCAGCATTTATGAATCAGCCTGGCACCCATAAGGTACCTCGGTTACTGGTGAATCACTGGCCACAGGCACAATTTCTTCGTGCCGAACGCCCATCCCATCAAATAGCACAACGATTGATTAATAAACCTACGGCAAAACAAACGCTGCAAGTATATCTGTCCGCAACTCCCTTTCAGTTGAACGTATGGAACCAGTTGCTCGCTATTAAATGCGGACAGCTGACCACCTATCAAGCCATTGCCGATACGTTGGGGACCCCCAATGCTGCTCGTGCCGTAGGCCAGGCGATAGGACATAATCCCTTGGCTTGGCTGATCCCTTGTCACCGCGTGGTGCGTAGCGATGGCCAATTAGGCGGATTTCGATGGGGTATGGAATGCAAGGAAAAGATATTATTTGACGAACTATCCACGTAAGCCAGCCCTCCTAATAGACCAAATCTATACGGCACATAAAATATATCACTTGTACTTATTGCAAATGATTCGGCTTATTATAGTTCAACATGTGTCAGGTGCTGAATTTTCATGACTTAAATCAATAGACCATTTAGACATAGAAGCGCTACAGCTAAATAAA
Organism: Bacteroidota bacterium; assembly: GCA_051747265.1. Lineage (GTDB taxonomy): Bacteria > Bacteroidota > Rhodothermia > Balneolales > Balneolaceae > JBNJFY01. The sequence goes on from JBNJFY010000002.1 coordinate 278,988, forward strand.
TCGCTGTAGCCACGACCGACAAAAGCGGATACTCGGAATGGGTATCCGCTTTTTATATTGAGAGCCAATCAATTACCGGGAACGTTGAACTTTATTTCTGTGCTTATTTAAATAAATGTTAAACTGTCCTTTTGATCTTGTATCATTTGGACGCAATTTCTATTTAAATCTGTTCTAAATAACGCAATCAACCGATAGATGATCTACTGGAGACTATCCCATGCCTGCACCATCTCACCAGAAGCTCCCTAAATCGTTAGGGTTATTCGACGTTTATGCTATATCCACTGGAGCGATGTTCAGCTCTGGTTTTTTCCTTTTACCCGGTATTGCCGCGGCCATCACTGGTCCATCGGTAGTTATTGCCTACCTAATTGCCTCTATTTTAATGATCCCCGCCTTGCTTTCCATGGCGGAGCTATCCACAGCCATGCCCCGTGCGGGTGGTGCCTATTTTTTTCTGGATAGAAGTTTAGGCCCCATTGCCGGAACCGTGGGCGGATTGGGATCTTGGATAGCCTTGGTCTTTAAAAGTGCCTTTGCTCTGATTGGTATGGGTGCCTATCTGGCTTTTCTCATTGATATTCCACTGATTCCATTAGCGGTCGGCCTCACCATCGTGTTTGGCTTGATAAATCTCATTGGAGCCAAAGAGACGGCCGGGCTGCAACGGATCCTGGTAGCCGCCTTGGTACTTATCCTGATTTATTTCCTGGCCGACGGCTTTTCGTCCTTCATGAATCGTAATCCAGTCAACTGGTCGGCTCCTTTTGGCACCCCCTGGTTTACGGATGGATTACATGGGCTGCTCTCTACTATTGGATTGGTCTTTGTTTCTTACGCTGGCCTGACCAAAGTAGCCAGTGTGGCCGAAGAAGTTAAAGATCCTTCCAAAAACATCCCGTTGGGTATGATCCTGGCGTTGGTGACTACCACGATTATCTATGTCGCTGGAGTGTTACTTATGGTCCTGCTGATTCGCCCGGAAGATCTTTTTTCTGATCTTACCCCGGTGGCTACCGCGGTATCTTTGACCAATAATATTCTTCCGGCCTGGCTCGCACTTGGTTTGGTGGTAATTGCCGCGTTATCTGCGTTTGCCTCAACGGGTAATGCGGGGATCATGGCCGCAAGTCGCTACCTATTGGCTATGGCACGCGATCAGTTGGTCACCCCACTATTCAGCAAAATCAGCGGACGCGGAACGCCCTACTGGGCCATTGGTTTTACCGTGTTATTCATGATTTTGATTCTAGTCAGTATTGATATTCAACAGATTGCTAAGTTGGCTAGTGCCTTTCAATTGCTACTGTTTGGATTACTGAACCTAGCCGTAGTCATCATGCGAGAAAGCCAGATTAAAACGTATGATCCCGGCTTTAAATCGCCGTTTTACCCCTGGATACAGATCTTGGGAATGCTGATTCCAATATGGTTGATTGCCGAAATGGGCATTGAAGCGGTTATCTTCACTGGCACACTGGCCGTTCTGGCCGTGCTCTGGTATTTCTTTTATGCCGCGGGGAAAGTAAACCGTCGTGGCGCCATTTTTCACTTGCACGAACGCCTCGGACGTCAGAAAAGTGAGCACATCGAAGAGGAGCTTCGTCTGATTATCAAAGAGCAGAACTTGCGATCAGAGGATCAATATGAACAGATGATATCCCAATCTTTGGTCATGGATATTCGGCGGCAGTCTGAAAAGCCTGAATATCCCAAACAAGTGCTCAAGCAAGCTTCTGAACTTTGGTCACAGAGACTTCCCTGCAGTTCGCAGGAAATGTTCGAGGTACTCCAAGATACACAGCTGGATCATTGGGTTCCCCTGGCTCCTCATATCGTTCTGGCTCATTGGGGGGTAAAATTTATAGATACTCCGGAGCTACTCATTATACGGTGCAAAGAGGGGTTACCGATCCAGCAAGCCCATGGCCAGACTCAGGATGTACAGGCGTTGTTCCTGATGCTCTTCCCAGAGTCCGATCATGGCACCCATCTGCGTATGCTGGGTCATCTGGCCACCTTTTTGGATCAAGAAGATTTTCTGGATCGCTGGTTGGGCGCCCAAGACGAACGCACCCTACGTGAGCTGTTATTGCGAGATGAACATTACCTGACCGTAGAGGTCTCCTCCGACCATCCATTAACTAATCAATGGATTCACCAACAGCTGATGGGACTTAATTTGCCTAAAGAAACATTGGTGACCACCATCCAACGTAATTCAGACTGGTTGATCCCCCATGGTCATACCGAAATCCTGGAAGGCGATGTGCTTACCATTATTGGGCAACCCCCTGATATTAAACAATTACGCAGTTTACTGAACTAATACTGCGCAATTCCAATCAATAAAACCTCGCAGCTGGATCCGTATCATCCCGGATCCAGCCTAACCTTAGCATACTCAACCACCGAGCATTGAGATTATGAAGAAACGTCTGCGATCCACTAATCCTATTCTTTCTCCGATCCAGGATTTTATGGAGACCGAATCATCGTCGGGTGTTGTACTGATCGCGTCTACCATTTTAGCCTTACTGATAGCCAACTCTCCACTGGCTGATTCCTATCAAGCATTGTTTGCCACCTATATAACCGTAGGAGCGGGTACCTTTGAAATCAGCAAACCCCTCATCTTGTGGATCAACGATGGTTTGATGGCCATTTTCTTTTTGATGATCGGCCTGGAAATTAAGCGAGAGCTCCTCTATGGCGAATTATCCACCAGAAAGAACGCGATACTGCCCCTTGCCGCGGCTATCGGAGGTGCCCTTATACCCGGGATGATTTTTTATTTCATCAACATGGGAACCGAATTTATGGATGGCTGGGCTATCGCTATTGCTACCGATATTGCCTTTGCCGTAGGGATTTTAGCTTTACTGGGAAGTCGTGTACCCATTTGGGCAAAGGTATTGCTGACCGCCACAGCCGTTGTGGACGATCTGATCGCAGTGGCTGTAATCGCAATTTTTTATACGGCTGAATTAAGCATGGTCGCTTTAGGTGTGGGGTTAGCCTGCTTTGCCATCCTAATACTTATGAACCGGTTTGGCGTATTGCGCCTGGCACCCTATGTGGTAGTGGGGATCATTATGTGGGTGGCTATTCTGAAATCAGGTGTACACGCTACCGTTGCCGGTGTACTTATGGGCTTCACTATTCCCGCCATAAGAAAGCAGCCGGATCCGGAAGTACTCAATATGGCTGCTGAAGAAGCGGATGATCTAAAAACTGCCATACAAGGGCAAGCCAGCGAATATCGGGAAGCGGTATACCATCATCTGGAAGAGATTATCGAATCCCTGGAATCGCCCCTGCATAAGCTTGAACACCGCTTACATCCCTGGGCAGCCTTCTTCATCATTCCTATTTTCGCCTTTGCCAATGCCGGCGTAGAGCTCAATGCCGATGCCTTATCGAATGCCTTTAATTCCACGTTAACTTGGGGCATCATCCTGGGACTGTTTGTGGGTAAACAAGTAGGTATTTTTGGGGCCACTGCCCTGCTGTACAAGTTTAACTTAACGGCCATCCATAAACAAAAAGGCGTATATCGTATCCTCTATGGATTGGGTTGCTTGAGTGGTATTGGATTTACAATGTCACTGTTCATAACCGGGCTGGCCTTTACCAACGCCTTATGGATTGAATACGCGAAAGTGGGCATTCTACTTGGTTCGCTACTCAGTGGAATTGTCGGGTATCTTATTTTATATCGTCCTGCAGCCGACAGTAATATGGATGCACAATCCGTAACCTGATCCATCCACATTACAATGAACCCATCAGGACCCGTTTTATGGCATTTATAGACATCATCAATCCGGAATCGGCAGAAGGCGAATTGAAATCTATTTATGAGGACCTGGTTAAAAAAAGAGGCAAATTGGCGCGTATCCATACCATCCAGAGCCAGTATCCCCAATCCATAACCGCGCACATGGACCTATATATGGAGTTGATGTTTGGCAAATCTCCACTCCGCAGAGCCCAGCGTGAAATGATTGCTGTCGTCGTATCCGCTGCCAATCAATGTGAATATTGCCAGATACACCATGGAGAGGCCCTGCTGGCTTATTGGAAAGATGAGGATCGCGTTCAGCAACTAAGAAAAGATTACACGCAAGCCAATTTAAAACCATCGGATCAACTGCTTTGCCAATATGCCCATAACCTTACGGTAGATCCAGCGAATCAACCGTTACATGAAAAGTGCGTGCAACTGCTAAAAGAAGCTGGGTGGTCGGAACGAGCTATTCTGGATGCCAATCTGATTACGGCGTACTTCAATTTTGTAAATCGCATTGTTATGGGATTGGGCGTTGAACCCAGCGAAGAAGAAGTTAGTGGGTACCATTATTAATAGAGAGGCAGGCAAAACTGTCTGTCACTACGAACGCAGTGCGGCAATCCCTTGATTAGATTGCCCAAATGGTGATTGTTACGACATCTAACCATGGCCAAATACATTTCGGAAGGTTTTAAAAGCCCTCTAACATTTAAAAAGGCAGTAGTCTGATGGGGTCGACTACTGCCTTTTTAGCCTCCGACTCTGAAGGAGCCTTCAGCTGACATAGCTACTTTATCAATTGTTGACCTATCTTATGGAATTGATTTCCACTGATCTGTAATAGAGCCGACAACCCCATTAGTTTTCAAATTGATCGCTCACCCAATTGTAATCTGGCTTACATTTTTTCATCACCAATCATACTAGTTTGGGAATGAATTATTAAGAACCTAATTACTATTGTTATGAATAAGGTAGGTATTGTAGTATTAACAGACATCGAAACACACGAATCACTAGGACGCGTAGTTAACGCTATGGAATTTGCTAAGGAGCTCAGCGAATATGGCGACCAAATTCGAATCATTTTTGATGGGGCGGGCACCCGGTGGATCCCGGAACTTCTTGATGAAGACCATGATGCCCACCCTCTGTTCGAAGCCGTAAAAGAGCACATTGATGGGGCTTGCCGTTATTGCTCCAAGGCTTTTGGCGTGTTCAAAGAAGTCAAGAACTCCGAAATTGACCTTTTGGATGATTACGATCAGCATCCCAGCCTTCGAGGATTAATCATGGATGGATACCAAGTGGTTACCTTTTAGAGCTAATTGGTTACTAATCAATATTATCTGGTCCGAGCAGTGGACGGCTCGGACCATTCAAATTTATGGCACTCTATGAATAAGCAACAAATCACATTTACAGGCAGTTTAGGCGATCAACTTCATGCACGAATGGATATGCCCGATCAGGGAGAACCTACCTTTTGCGCCCTATTCGCTCACTGCTTTACCTGTAATAAAAATCTGAACGCGGTTGGCAATATTACCCGAACCCTTACCGATCATGATGGAGCGGTATTGCGTTTCGATTTTACCGGATTGGGAGAAAGTGAAGGCGATTTTGCGGATACCAATTTTTCATCCAATATCCAGGATTTATTAGCGGCGGCTTCACACATGCGGGAACACTACGAGGCTCCCAGCTTGCTGATTGGACATTCCCTCGGTGGAGCCGCGGTATTGCAAGCCGCCCAACACATACCAGAGTGTAAAGCCGTTGCTACCATCGGCGCCCCCAGCAGCCCCGATCATGTCACTAAACTGATTACCGAAAAGCATGAGGAGATTGTACAAAAGGGAAGCGCTACGGTCACATTAGCGGGCCGTCCGTTCACCATTAAAAAACAATTTCTGGATGATTTGGAAGTGAGCTCTATGAACCATTGCATTCGAACACTGGATCGCGCCCTTCTTGTTTTTCACTCTCCAATCGATCAGACGGTGGGCATTAATAATGCTGCTGAGATTTTCAAGCAGGCTAAACACCCAAAAAGCTTTATCTCTCTGGATGATGCGGATCATTTATTAGCCGATTCACAGGATTCTACCTATGTAGGTAATGTGATAGCCAGCTGGGTGCAGCGTTATTTCCAATAGCGCTTTATATGGGTAACTCTTCATCGTCAACTTCAGATCGCACTTTCTGGTACGTTGACCAAATCCCATATATAACCATGGCAGCTAGTAGAGCATAGATCCACCAAGGCACATTTTCTCCAGCCACCATTAAATACAGGTAGGCAGAACAAAAGAAAAACCCGGTGAACAAAGCCGGTACGGTGATCGGTTTTTGCTGCTTCAGGTTTTTAATGACCCAGCCCAGTGATACGGTGAAGAATGGGATAGCCCCCACATAAATCCCCGCGAATATATAGGGATTGACGTTATACTGATCGGAAAGACTCATCAGCCACTGATGAACGGCCTCAATTTCCATAGAAGGATTATTTTTTAGTGTGCTACTCGCAATTAACCATCTATTATTCAACAAACCCGTCTTGAACCAGACAACATACCTTTAGTTTTGGGTATTTTCCGGATCTAAATCCGAGGTGCACATCGGGCATCGGGTCGCTTTCAATGGTATAGTGGAAAGGCAATGCGGACAGGTTTTGGTGATGGGCTCCTCGGCCGGTACATGTTCTTCTTTACGCCGCATATTGTTCATCCCGCGCACTAATAAAAACATGGCGGCAGCGACAATTAAAAAGCTCAATATGTTATTGATAAATAATCCATAATTGAGGGTCACCGCGCCCGCTTGTTGAGCGGCAGCCAAGGTGGTATATGGCCCCAAAGGATCTCCCTGTTTAATGACCACAAAGAGATCGCTAAAATCCACATTCCCCAACATATATCCGATGGGGGGCATCAATACATCCGATACAAGTGATTGGGAAATAGCGCCAAAAGCGGTTCCCAAGATAATACCCACAGCCATATCCACAACATTGCCCCGGGTAGCGAACTCCTTGAATTCTGTCAGTAATTTTTTCATAACCAACTCTTGAGAGGGCTTTGCAAAACTACCTGTCATTGCGAACGTAGTGCGGCAATCCCCTGATTAGATTGTGTAAACGGTGATTATTATTACATCTTGCCATGACCGAATAAATTTCGGAAGGTTTTGCAAAGCCCTTTCATGATATTATGGACATTGCTTTCAGAATAGTAATTGCGTCTTTTCTGCTTTGGTACTAGTAGTGTAAATATACATAGGATAGTTAATTGCAGGCTCTGATTAAACTGCCATAATTATGCAATTCCCACTTTTGCGAATATCGACACGCGAATCATACTATCTGCTATCGCCTTCTTGATAACTGTCGTACAGATTGCACCTCCGAGTCTGGCTCAAAAAGTGACGCAACCCACAGACCGCACCTTACTTCGCACTTTGCTGAATGAGCACGTTCCTCATATCACCGTCTCCCAACTAGCCCACATGGAACCGAAGCCCCTACTACTGGACAGCAGAGAGCGAGAGGAGTTTGAGGTTAGTCATATTCCGGGTGCCCTCTGAATTGGCTATGAAGATTTTTCGCCATCCCGGTTAAAGTCGATCCCCATCAGCGCACCGGTAGTGGTTTATTGCGTGATTGGCTACCGCAGCGAAAAAATAACGAAACAGCTACGCCAAATGGGATATCATGCTCAAAATCTGTATGGGGGGCTCTTTGAATGGGTCAATCAACATCATTCGGTGGTCAACTCCATGGAGAACCTACCCAACGGGTACATGCCTATAATCGAGTTTGGGGGAATCTGGTTGCGGGAGGGCCAGAAAGGATACGCCCCTTAACGAGTTCCCCCAATCTTATTATTCGTATCTACCATTAACTGCCAAGCGCGAGACGTAATCACCCCTTGATGATCCGAAACCGCCTGACGATATGCATCAAAAAAGACCATGGCATCTTCTCGCAGCAATTGGGCCAAGGCCACTTTTCCACCGCCCTCTTCAATGGACTGCGCAATCTCTTTCCCTAACCAATAATAGGGGCCAGCGCCACGAGTTCCTCGATTACGGATGGTTCGCATATCACGTAAACGGTCAGCACTTTCCGGCCCCAGCAAAGCCCCTCCTTGGGATGCTTCGAAGTAGATAGCGGCCAATGAGTCCAATTGGGAAGCCCCAATGGAAGCCCGATTGATCTGCTCGGCCTCGGTAAGCTGTTCCGGTGGCTGGATGTGCGTAGCTATTCCTTCTCGGTATACCGCAATTAAGGATCGGGCAAACTCCAGCATTAGCGGATTGGCTTTAGCACGCTGGAGTTCGTGTGTGATATCCAACGCGTTAGACTCTTTTTGAAACTGAGAATGTATGGCATGTACTGATTCATGTGTTAGCGTAGCCAACAAGCGTAAATAGTCATCTTTAAAATATTCCAGATCGATGGCCGAAATTTGCTCACTACCCCAACCGTCGGCACCATCTCCAAAGGTGAAATCTATAACCCGGTTCACCGAAGCCCCCTGAATGATATATGGGGATAGGGTTATTTCCAGATGTGATTCAATGGCCGGACGGTGCTGGCTGAGTGTGACTAAGACTTGCAGATATTCATCCGCGTAATTACGGATTTCCGTATAGTGGAAATTCCCAAAGGGATTAGCCAAGGCATAAAGTTGACTCAATTCCGCATCGCTGGCTGCGCGCGATAACAGATCAACCAACATCTCATGCGATGCCCCGATCGGGTAAAACGATTGCTGGCGATGATTCACCAAGGCATGCATAACCGGTGTTCGCATCAGCTGTTCGGATCCTTCCAGGTTCCCACCACTGGTGGTTAGATAATTTAGCTGATTCCGCGCGTAATCAAACCGTAACCCGATATTGATATTCTCGATGGGGGTTTGATCTCCACTGTTCAGCTCCTCCGCGGGAAACGATTGGCCCCTAAACATCATCTGGTACTCCGGTCGGGATTGGTAAAAATCCTCCACAATCTGTCGGGATCGCAACACACAATAAGCGGCATGTACGTACGCTGCTTCATTGATGGGCGGCCGTTCGCTCATTGCACCTCCGACCAGTTTTTGCAACTCTTTAAAGGTCTGAGGTTCTGCCATCAGATAGTAGTAGCTCGCATCGGAGAGGTAATAACTGGGCAAAAGCTGAAACGCACTGGGATTGGATAACTTATCTACCAACTCAAACACAGTCATGGCACTTTGCCAATTCGCATTCCGCTCTAGCCACTCAACTTGTGCAGAATCCACCGATGGAATGGTCAGCAAATCGCCCCACCAAACGGCCTGCAGGGGATCAATAGGATCTTGGGCTCGACTATCTTGACCGCCCCAATGCCAAGCAGTAACCGCTAACAGAAAAGTAACCAGCAACATTGCTGTGGTATTGCCATATCTATGTAACCGTGGTTTCATATCCTCGTCTCTATCTTATCCCGGTTTCGTGCTGTGAACTACGTTAAAATTTACAGGAATCCCCTACGCCCGTAATTTACGCACAATGTTCTTTTTTTGTATCTATCTCACTTGTTTGCAAACAAAGTACAAAAAATCAGTAATCGGAGTTAGAACATGCGTAGAATACATCATAACCATTCCACGAAGTCCGTTCGATGGTGGGCGTTACTGGCCACTTTTGCCATCTTCAGCTTTAGCGGCTTTACGGAAACCCTTGTTGGGCAACAGCCCGATCCCAACGGAATGACCGCCTGGCAGGTCACTAAAATGCAATCGGTAGGAGATGTAGCGATTGCTCCTGATGGATCTCATATCGCTTACACACTTAGCGAGCAGAAAAATCCCCTGAAAGAGAACGCCCCGGCAGCTTATCACCTCTACCTGTTGGATACCGATTCGGGCAACAGCACGCCTTTTGTCTTGTACAATGGCAGTGTTTCCGACATCCAGTTTACACCGGATGGCAAAGGGATATCGTTTCTAACCCGACGCGAAGGAGATCAAACCCAGAGCTTATATGTTATTCCATTGGATGGAGGCGAAGCTCGGAAAGCACTAAGCTTCAAAACATCCATTTATGATTACGACTGGGCGCCGGACGGCCAGCATATCGTATTTACAGCTAGTGAACCGCACGATGATAACGACTCCACGGTTCCGTATGAACCAAAGATTTATGAAGAAAACCTGGTGCATCGCCGAGCGTATGTATCCGAGGCGTGGGGGCAAATGCACGAACCGCACATGCTCGACGTGGAAGGTTCGGTCTATCAAGCCAAGTGGAGTCATGATGGGCAACACATCGCGGTTACCGCGGCTCCCACCCCACTGACCGATGATTACTACATGCACCAACGGATAAAGATTGTGAAATTTCACGATTGGGGTGTGGTCGCAGAAATCAACAACCCGGGCAAAATCGGAGAGATTACCTGGAGCCCGGACGATAGTCAATTAGCGTTTATCTCCGCCGCGGATATCAACGATCCCATTGCGGGTAGAATCATGACCGCGCCGGCCTCTGGCGGTGCCCCCACGCTGATCACCGAGGGGTATGAAGGACAGTTTGATGATATCGCTTGGGAAGATGATAAAACCTTGCGTTACCTGGCTTCTAAAGGAGTATGGAGCGAATATGGCGAAATGCGGCCCGATGGGAGTCGCCAAAAAGTTATTGTGGAACCGGGCGGTCCGGTGATGTATAACTTCGCCCTGTCTGAAGATGGACGCCATACCGCGTTTGTGGGTGATTCGCCTCAGCATCCCCGCGAGGTATTTTATATGGGACGACGGGACAATGAGCCCAAACGTATGACTAACAGCAATGACTGGCTGGTAAATGTTAAACTCGCCGATCAGGAGGTGGTCACCTGGGAAGCCCGCGACGGCATGGAGCTGGAAGGGGTATTGATTAAGCCTCTAAACTACCAAGAAGGCCAACGTTATCCCCTGATTACCGACATTCACGGTGGGCCAGAAGCGCATGAAAACAATGGCTGGAAGACGGGATATTCTACTTTGGGTCAAGTAGCCGCTGCTTATGGATACGCGGTGTTTTATCCCAATTATCGCGGATCCACCGGATATGGGTTGGAATTTGCCAAATCAAGCCAGGCAGATCCAGCCGGCAAAGAATTTGATGACATTGTAGATGGGGTAAAACACCTGGTAGAAACCGGTATAGCCGATGAAGATAAAGTTGGTGTAACTGGTGGCTCGTATGGCGGGTACGCAACCGGCTGGCTAACCACCAAATACTCCGACCAATTCGCCGCCGGGGTGATGTTTGTAGGTATCAGCAACAAAGTATCCAAGGTAGGAACTACGGATATACCCGATGAAGAATACTATGTGCATGCCCGTAAACGCCCTTGGAACAACTGGCAGTTCTTCCTGGAGCGTAGTCCCATTTATCACGCGGAAAATAGCAATACGCCACTGCTGATCATGCATGGCGAAGAAGATCCTCGAGTAAACGTGGGACAATCACATGAAATGTACCGCCACTTGAAGTTGCGTGGAAACGCACCGGTACGCTTAGTACTCTATCCCGGGGAGGGACACGGCAACCGAAATGCAACCGCGCGTTATGATTACAACTTACGTTCGCTTCGCTGGTTTAATCATTATCTGATGGGCGAGGGCGGAGACAAACCACCCACAGAAATTGAATACGAAACGCGCGAGCAATAGTCGACACTCAAAAGGCCTCAGCGAAAGTTGAGGCCTTTTCTTTTACAAGCAGATTTAGTTGGTGAGCGCTTCCAGCTTATCTTCCTGCTTCATCAACTCGGCCAAACTGTAGCGTTTCATAATCTCCACCGTCTGATCACGCACCTCTTTAATAGCCTTTCGTATTGCACAGGTTTCCTCATCCTGGCACTCCTCGCAGCGTTCGTAATATTGATAGGTCACACAAGGTAGCAAGGCAATGGCTCCATCGAATAAACGATGCACATCCGCCATATTCACCTCTTCGGGATCCTTGATCAAATAGTACCCACCATTACGCCCTTTTTTACTGTTGACGATGCCGGCATTTTTCAATTCCAGCAAAATAGTTTCCAAGAATTTTTTAGGTATGTGTTCTTCGTCCGATATAACACTTATCACTACTGGACCTTGATCATATTCCTTGGCTAAGTGGATAAGGGCGTGAACCGCGTATTTGGCTTTTTTCGAGAGCATTAAATCAGTGAATAAGCGTTCTATTGCGTCCAATAATACAAAATATCAGACACTAATGGCGAAGTCCTCTGCTTAATCGACAAACCTCAAACAGGTAGAAAAACTTCGTTATATTAACGTGTTGAATTCCAAACAATTAGAATAAACTTACTTGGTAGCAATAAACCGACATAGCTTCATTGTCGCCTGTTCAAGTGCATTTCTCTTGATGTTACCGACGTTATTATTCGCCCAGCAACGAGCCCCAAATCCGGAAGACCTGCCTTCTAAAGAACCGGTAATTCGCCCCAGTAGCAATCAAGGCTATAAATTGGTTATCAATACCGGCGGAAGCTTTGCTTTTGAAATACCAGAAGCTTGGGATGCTACCCATAATGGAGCTAAAACCGACGGATATTATATTGTACCCAATAATATTGCCAGCTCAGATAGCGTAGTTATTGCGATTGCCAGAGCCCCCTCTGTAGGTAATAAGAAAGGCTTTCTTCGCATGCTACAGTATCAATATGGGGATTATGAACCCTTCACTTTTCATGATGAAAGCCAAGGGTATCATTTTGAGCAACCTGGAAAGCGATCAGAAGTATACGCGCGACTAGGATCCAAAATGAGATTACTGCTCACCATCGATGCGCCATCCGAATGGCGTAAACAGAACCGCGAAAAACTCATCTATCTGGCTAAAAGCATTCGTATCCAATCATTTAACCTGCAGCGCTAGTTCCCATCGGGTTATCCGAAATGGCGATTTAGAATTTGTGTAGCCAATCGCTTTCTCTCTGGATCAGTAATATCATCTTTATGAATCACAATATAGGTATTTGGCTGCCCCAGTGGTTCAGATCTCAGCGTTTCCCTGCTAATAGGTACAACATTCGGATCCAGACCTTGCTCTTCCAGCTTTAGGCGAATGGTTTTAGAAATGGTCCCAAAATCAACCAAGGTAGCAAACATCACCGGTACACGCGGGTGTTCATTTCTAATTTGCGTTAATACTTCAGGATAGGATTCCGGTACGTCTGATCGTACGGCAGTTGAAATAACGCTCCCTTTGACGGTAACAGAAGGAACTTCCTGTATCTCGTTCAAACTCTTCACCGGTTTGGCCGAATAGTTACTTTCCTTCATAAACGCTTGCATATCGTTTACGATAAAGAAATTTGGTCTGGCTAGTAGTATAATGTTTTGCATGATTTTGTCCCCATCTTTAATTCAACGTTAGGCCGGATCCTCATTCAAATCCAACTCTCTCATCATTGTATATCGCGAATAACTGGCCACCAGGAAGGGCACCAAGAAATTCAAGAATAATCGAATATAGAGCTCGCTAGAAAAATCCAGATTGAAAATTTTATCACCCTGATTGATCAAACTTAACGTCACCCCGACCACTGCAGATACCTTGAAAGCGGTGGTGAAGCACATTTTAAAAATTCGTCGCATTATAAATTTTGGATTATAATTCCTCCATGCCCTGCTTGTACGATAAATAATAATGCAGTTGGTCATAGAATATCGTGACTACGACAATTATATTATTTGTGGACGATACATGCGCACTACATTTTGATTAATTCCACTTATCAACAATTCATGACCTCCAATTTTTATCGTTTTAAATTTTTCGTACTGATCTTTTTTACGGCATTCCTCACTTATTGCACTCCCACGCCACCTCCCAAAATCACCTTGGATCAAGTGACCGATAGTGTGGGGCGCAGCTGGAGATTGATGGCTACTGCAGATACAATTCACAAATCCATAGATTCCCTTTGGGTTCAATCACCGGAACCGTTAACGACCTCAGACCTATATTTGACATCATCCGGCGCGCAATCGGAAAACATGTGGGGAGCGGCCGAGGTTATTAATTCTGAGGCCCCTGAATATATGATTCGCACCTATCTCCCTAGTCAAGGTGATTGGGAATTAACCATCCGACCTAAAGATAACTCTCCCATTACTTTTTCTTTTCCGGTAGATTGGCCATCCGAATATCAATCTCGGGTTGCGCATCAGGGCGATTGGCTAGCTGGTGTGTTACAGCCTATGAACCACCAATACGGAATCCAGGAAGCCGAAATTGCTTTATTCAAACGCCAAGAACAGGGATTTCAACCGGCTACCATTGCTAAAGTCGGTTTGCAGCCTTGGATGTTTATGGGTGAGGGGAAAGGGCACGGTTCCCAATTTAATGAAGACGCCACTCCGTCAGAGCAACTTCTCCCTGGACACTATCAGGGACAAATTAGCTATTCGATGGCCGGAAATTGGGTATTACGTTTATTGATAGCACCCAGCGATGATATCCAACCGGACACGCTTCGATTGGATCTGACGGTGACTCGCGATCAGAAGGATTAGTGGATATTATTCACTGAAAGTAACAGTTAGGCTTCCGCTTGCTCCTGCTTGGACTTATAGGCCATGGCATAAATTTTCATCTGTTTGACCATGGAAGCCAGACCATTGGAACGCGTTGGCGACAAATGCTTCTCCATGCCGATACGACCAATAAATTCTGGATTTGTGTTTAAAATGGTATCCGGCTTTTGCCCCGAATATAACCGAACCATCAGTGAAACCAGCCCCTTCACAATGGCCGCGTCGCTGTCTGCCTTGAATGTGATAGTGCCATCATCATTTTGATCGGCTACTAACCAAACCTGCGATTGACATCCACGTACCAAGTTTTCCTCAATTTTGTGTTTTTCATCCAGTGGATCCAGCTTATCGCCTAATTTAATGATGTATTTATATCGCTCGGTCCAATCACTTAGTAATTCAAATTCCCTAACGATTCGATCTTGTATGTCATCCACTGATTTAGGCATAATTGGAGGCACGTCATTCAATTTGTGATCTTCTATAATTCAATGTTAAAAATACGAAATCTGAGTATGTACTTCGAGGATCCAATCTCATTATAATTGTGAGTTACTGAACGGCCTATTGAAAGCAGATACTACCGATTTAAACTAGCTTAGAATTCCCCGAATTGAAAAAGGCTCCTTGCCCGATCAGCAAGGAGCCTACTAGACTATATAAATGGCGATGATATCTTACGCTTCCGCTAGTGCATTCTGGTTTTGAACGGTTACCGCGCCTTTCAACCGAACAATCTTTTCTTGCTGCTCATCCCACACCGGACGCGCGTAATCTACCACCTTTATGAAGGTTCCATCTTTTCGCTTCAGACGATACTCTTGCGTATTGGAATGGCCTTTTAGTGCCTTGTTGTAATGAGTCAACACGGCTTCTTTGTCATCAGGGTGGATAAGTTTCGACCACTGTCCTTTGGCTAAAACCTCATTCTCATTCCAACCGGTAACGTCGGTAATATTATCAGAAACACTCTGAAAGATCGGGGTATGATCATCATCTAGTGCTAGTGTATAGCGAAAATCCGATCGCTGACTAAACACCTTCTTAAAGCTATTATTTCGCTTCTGGAGCGTGCGCAGCACCCGTTTTTGCATGGAAATATTTTTCACATCCGCACGTACGATGGTTTGATCTTTGGTTTTCAGAATTCGAGAACTTACCTCAATTTGAATGGGTACACCCGTTCGATGTTCAATCAGAGCGCGGTAGGTTTTGCCGTCGAACTCCTCGGGCTTAAAAACCTCACTGAACCGACCATGCAAGGATCGTTTAAACTTACCCGGCAATAGATCCCAAACTTTAATCTCTTTTAGTTCTTCGTTGTCGTATCCAACCAGTTCACGAAAAGCTTTGCTGGCCATTACCACATTACCCTGTTCATCAACATCAACCAAAATGCAATGCGCCTCTTCTTCGAGATCATCAAATTCCACATCGGTATCAACCAATCGCTGTTCGGCTCTACGGCGTTCGGTTATATCATGCTGAAAGGATACCCAGTGCGTAATCTCACCCTCTTCGTTGGTCAGCGGATGAATATCCCACTGAATGATAAATTCGGAACCGTCTTTTCGATAGTTAACAGCTTGACCGAAAAATGATTTGCCTTCAATCAAACGTTTTTTCAAACGGTCCAACACCGCACGATCAGTCTTTGGCCCCTGTAAAATCCTGGGTGTTTTACCGATCACTTCATCTCGGGTATACCCGGTCATCTTGCAGAAACCTTCGTTTACATAAACAATTTTGGGGCCCGGCTTTTCCAGCTCCAACTCGGTAATAACGATGGAATCATAATCGTTCCGAATGGCCGATTCTAATAAATTAAGATGATTTTGAGCTTGTTCTCTCTGCTGATCCACATCTTTGTACAGAGATTTAAGTTCCTCAAAAGATTCTTCATCTTTGCTGCAAGCTTTTAGCTTTTTCAGAATCCTTGAATCCATGTGACAAATATTTCCCTATTACTTTCAGCAAAACATACACAGAATACGCATCCAGATGCCTCTGAGCACATTTTGCGTTCATTTACCGTCCTAAGAACACCAAGGTGAGCACTGGCATTCCAATAAATCCAAAATTATTGCTTGGCGCCATTTTTAAGCAACAAATTGACAATATCCACATAGCCTGCACGAGATGCGTAATCCAAGGCTGTACCATCATAGCGATCATCCGCGTTTACACTTGCGCCGAAGTCTATTAACGTCTCACATATACGATATTTGCCCGTCCGGGCGGCCTCAATTAACGCGGTACGCCCATGCTCATCGCGAGCATTGATAAGTGCCCCCTCCTCTAACAGACGAACCATCAGATCATGCTTATTCAATTTTACCGAGCGCAAAAAGTAGTAGTTCAGTTCGTCTTGTGTTAATTCATCAAAGCGATCACGCTTATCCAGTTGCTGCGAACTACTATCTTTATCAGCCTTCTTTTCATTATTCTTATTGAATAAGAAAGGGAACAACTTCTCGAAAAAAGACTTGGGAGCCTCATCAACTTGCTCCGACTGCTCTTGGGTAGCCGTAGTATCTGAGCTTGCTTGTTGACCCATCGCATAAGGGGCAGCCCCTAAAAGCAATGCCATCAAAAGCAGAATGATATAAACCTTTCTGTGCATGTACGAATTATTCATAAGGTTTGGAATAGAAGAACATACAATTCATCCATTTAATAATAAATTCAAATTCTGTGCCATAAAGACATTTAATGCTTGACAATGGGAGGCCCCAACTATACTATCAAAATAGTATTATCTATCACTAAAGTAACTTGTGATGCCCAACAGATCCGCAAAAACGCTGTATATCGTGATTATTGGTTTTTTGTTCCTGTCGGGCTGCTCCATAGTCGATAAGATTTTTGCCCCCCAGCGCCCGCCTTTATCTATGACTGAGGTTCCCGGAGGCACTTACCGAATGGGCGATATTTTTGACTGGGGTAATGATGATGCCCAGCCAGTGCACGAGGTTACCCTTCCTGCCTATCGCATTGGGACCTACGAAGTAACCTATGCCCAGTATGATGCTTTTGCCCAAAACCATGAACTTCCTCTCCCTCCTGACGATGGTCATGGTCGGGAAAACCGTGCCGTGGTTTATGTATCCTGGGATCAAGCCCAGCAATTTTGTGAGTGGTATGGATATCGGTTACCCACCGAACAGGAGTGGGAATACGCAGCAAGAAGCGCAGGGCAAGCGGTAAATTTTCCCGGTACCAACCACAAAGATTCCCTTCGGCATTACGCTCGCATGAACAATCACAGTTCCCCTTGGTCATATAAAGTGGGCACTAAAGAACCCAATGCCCTCGGACTTTATGACATGGCTGGCAACGTTTATGAATGGATCGGAGCTTATTATCCTATCTATGAGCGTTACCTGGATAATGGTGAATGGTACGATTTAGAAAACCGGGGCATGCGGGTGATCCGGGGAGGCAGTTTCCAAAGTGGAGCCAGCCCCATGTACACCTTTTGGCGGGTGGCCACTATTCAGGAAGAACAAGTAGATGATCTTGGCTTCCGATGCGTAGAAGAGCTTTAATAGAATAATTGACGGAATTAGATTAAATTGCGTCAGCGAATTGACGCAATTAATATAAATTCGGTCAATTATAATGTTTACTCGTTACTACCAACAGCAGTTTGATCATTGGAGTCAAGCTGATAAAGTCATTGTTTTATATGGGCCTCGACAAGTGGGTAAAACAACCTTGGTTAATACCTACTGTGATCAATTCAGTGGAAAAGTCTTTCGAGGAACAGGAGAAGACGAGCAGCTTCAGAAGTTAATTAGCAGCCCTTCGGTAGATCGATTAAAAACTTATTTCGAAGATTATGACCTACTCTTTATTGATGAAGCTCAAATGATTCCTGATGTGGGAGTGGGACTTAAAGTAATTACCGATCAAATACCCGGGTTACGCCTGATTGTCACTGGCTCTTCGTCATTTGAATTATCGAACCGTGTTGGAGAGCCATTAGTAGGACGGCAGGAAGTCTATCAACTTTTTCCTATGTCTTTGCTCGAGTTAAAAACCCATTGGGGTTGGTATGATACCAAGAATAAACTCGATCAATATTTGATTTATGGTCTTTACCCGGAAGTCCTAACCCAAACGAATCGAGTGGATAAAATTAATTACCTCCACCAATTAAAAAACAGTTATCTGTATAAAGATATCTTGGTGCTCGAGAATATACGCAACGCCAACAAATTACAGGATCTGCTCAAATTACTGGCCTTTCAGATTGGCCATGAGGTATCTCATCAAGAGTTGGGTAAACAGTTGGGCATGAGCAAAAATACCGTGGCTCGCTATCTGGATTTACTGGAGAAAGCTTTTGTGTTAATCAATGTGCGAGGATTTTCGCGGAATCTTCGTAAAGAGATTAGCAAAACCTCCCGGTACTATTTCTATGATTTGGGAGTACGCAATGCTCTGATCAACAACTTTAATGATCTGGACACTCGAAATGACGTCAGCCAACTTTGGGAAAACTTTGTCTTCGTAGAGCGGCTTAAGAAACGTGCCTATCACCGGATACACGCCAACTACTACTTTTGGAGAACCTATGATCAGAAAGAAATTGATCTGGTTGAGGAGCGGGATGGCCAACTTTACGGGTACGAAATGAAATACGCCCCTAATAATTCAAAACCACCCAAAGAATGGTTGTCTACCTACAGTAATGCTTCTTATCAAACCATCCATCGAGAAAACCTCGAAGACTATATTCTGTAGATTAAGTAACTGAATTCACATTAATTGCGTCAGCTAAAATGCATATAATAAGAAAAGCCGCTCAGGATGAATCTGAGCGGCTTTAATTCTTGTCGTTTATAATGTACAAATATTATAAAAACATGAGACAAAAAAGCTTTACTTAAGCAAATTCACATTTACTTATAATTTGAATATTCATGCATATATTCCTTCTTGTATATTCTTCTTTCATAAAGTTTTTTCTGTTTAAACCTTAGGCTGTTCAGCTCCCTAAAATCTTTTATCAATTCCGACTTCTCTTCTGATTTATTCTGATTTGCTTTTTTCTTCTTTGTACTCATAGTCTTTAAGTTTGTGAAGCTAGAATTTTTTTACTGTATTCCCTTGAAATTTGTACTCTTCCTTCGACAACCACCTAAAGCCACCTGACTTAGTTACAATTGCCATATGAATATCTCCACCCACAGTTGGTAATTTAGCACTAAATTGCTGGGATTTTATCATTACTTGTATTAGAAATTCTATAAAGTCAATAGCAGCTTGTTCGGAAAAGTTCGCTAATGAAAAACCTATTCCATTCCAAAACCTATCTTTTTTAAGTTTATTTAGCTCCTCTATTTCCTCTAGCTTAGGCAGGGATAATGCAATATCTGCCTCATTCAGCTTTCTTTCTAATAAACTATGATACCTATTAAATAGTTCATCAATATGTTTCCTGTAGGTATAATAACTATCAAAATCTATGCCATATACAATTCGTTGAATAATATCATATTGCCCACCGAATACTATTTCACTCTCACCCCTTTTACAACTTTGCTCGATTTCAGGCTCTTTATCTGAGCCACCAAAAATTATCTTAGCGACTTCAGCTCGATGATATTGCTTCGAATATCCCGAGACGATTATTTCCATACTTGGATAATAGTCTTCTCCCGAAAACTCTTTGCTATATATATTTGAAATAAAATCCATTAACCTGCTAGCAGTACCACTAATTGTATAGCTAGATTTTTTTAGATAGTCTTTAACATCATCATCATCTAAAAAGCTTTCCATAATATTTTTGATACTCATATCACCTATCGATGCAATACCAGCAAATAATACCCCAATATTAGCGGGAGCCAAATGATAAATTTTTGTTACATTACTTTGTTGATTGTAAGGGATTTTTTCCAAAATACTGCTAATATTAGCAATATTATTTAACCTTCTATCCCCTTCATCATTCTTCTTAAGCGTTAAGCTCCCATCTTTTTCTATATTGAAATAATGCTGAAGAAGCACATGAGGATCTAGCATTGGCTTTGAAGTAGTTGCTAGCGAATCACATCCCATCACAACACAATCTCTTGTAACAAAACTTGCTGTTGTAGTCATCTCTTGAAATCGAGTGTATTAAATAGGGTTACTAAATCTTATCTAGTAACCCTATTTAAATAATATGTCTTACTTCAGCAAGAGCTTGGCAATGGTCTGTAGCTGCATGTTGCTGGTTCCTTCGTAGATTTTACCAATCTTAGAGTCACGGAAGAACTTCTCCACGGGATACTCTTTAACATATCCGTATCCACCGTACAGATCTACAGCCATAGAACTGACCCGTTCCGCAACTTCCGAAGCGTAATACTTGGCCATAGCCGCTTCCTTCAGAAAGTTTTGCCCATCTTCTTTCATGCGGGCTGCGTTATAAACCAGCAGCTTGGCGGTTTCAATATCCGTAGCCATTTTGGCCAGCTGAAACTGCACACCCTGGTTATCGGCAATCGCTTTACCGAATTGCTTCCGTTCCTGAGTATAGGCCAAAGCTGCTTCAAACGCCCCTTGAGCAATACCAATCATTTGCGCGCCGATACCGATTCGACCTTCATTCAAGGTTTCGATAGCAACTTTATAGCCTTTGCCAACTTCACCCAATACGTTTTCTTTGGGAACCTTGCAGTCTTCCAACAGAATCTCGCAAGTTGAGCTAGCGCGAATACCCAATTTGTTCTCTTTCTTAGATACCGAGAATCCTTCGAAATCACGCTCTACCACGAAAGCGGTAATTCCTTTGTATCCGGCATCGGGATCAACGGTGGCAAATACCAAGAAAATATCCGCTTCATTAGCATTGGTGATCCACAATTTGGCACCGTTCAGTACATAATGGTCATCCTTTTCTTCTGCGCGGGCTTTCAACGCGAAAGCATCGGATCCGGAACCGGCTTCAGACAAGCAGTAGGCACCAACTTGCTCGGTAGCCAACTTGGGGAGATAACGCTCTTTCAGGTCATCGGACGCGAAATTCAAAAATGCGTTATTCACCAACGTATTCTGCACATCCATAAATACAGAAGCGGAAGCATCAACCTTACCCACTTCTTCAATAGCCACGATGGACATCATAAAGGATCCGCCGCCGCCTTGGTACTTTTCGGGAATCTCAATTCCCATTAAGCCCTGGTCAAAAAAGGCCTGAACAATATCTTTGTCCAGCTTGGCCGCTTCGTCCATTTCTTCCACTTTAGGCTTTAATATGCTGTTCGCAAAGTCGCCTACCGCGTCTTTGAGCATCTGCTCATCTTCGGTCAGTTTGGTCAGCGGTGGCATGGTTTGTAGATCCTGTTCCATAAATCTGCTGGTTAGGTTAAATATGCGTTATGTGCTTCGCCGCCAATATAGTAAATCAGCTGCGTTTTTTGGAGTAAAAACAGGTTCAAGGATCGATTTTGGGGTAGACAACATTTGTAGGGGTAGCTCCTATTAGTTTTAGAGCCTGCTGCATACTATTTTTAGAGGTATCACAACCAATTAGGATTTTCGACAAGCTACTATTATGGCCGATCATTCATCGAACGATTCCATCTATCCTCCCGAGAAACCATTGTTCAATGAGTTTCCGCCGGTTAGCCGCGAAGCGTGGGAAGAGAAAATTGCTCAAGATCTCAAAGGAGCCGACTACAAAGAGAAGTTGGCTTGGCACACGGATTCATCCTTTGATGTATTGCCCTTCTATCGAAACGATAACCTGGAAGAGATTCGCCATCTTCCCAGCCCGGCGGGTCAGTTTCCATTTGTGCGCGGTAAGCGCAGGTCGGATAACGACTGGGAAATACGCCAGGATATTTTCGCAGATAGTATTGAAGAGGCCAATCGCCAAGCCAAACAGGCCCAAAATAGTGGGACCGATGGCCTAACCTTTCATTTGCGTATTCGTCAAGGGGCTAAAGGGCAAGATCCACGCATGCATGGTATTCCCATTCACAGTCAGGAGGATTTCAATGCTCTTTTAAAAGATTTAGATCTGACTCAATCCACCATACATTTTGATGCCAGCGTCGCTACACCTGCACTGGCTGCTATGTGGACCAACTTTCTCAAATCTTATACCGGGGATTCGGATCAGGTCAACATCAGCTTTTTGTATGATCCGGTCGCTTATCAAGCATACACCGGTTATCCCCATAAGGCGCAACGCAAATGGCTTAAAGAACTGAAAGCCATTATTGAAAATTCTAAGACACGCTCTGACCATGAGCGGTCGCTACAGATTAATACGCGACTCTATCATAATGCCGGCGCCACCGCCGCACAGGAATTAGCTTTTGCAGTTAGTCTCGGGAATGACTATTTGGCCCATTTGGCGGAGCTGGACATGAACCCGGTGGATATCCTCAACTCTATGCAGTTCTCCATGGGGATCGGTTCCAGCTACTTTATAGAAATTGCCAAATTCCGTGCCCTGCGACTCCTTTGGTCGCGTATGAGTGCCAGCTATCCGGGTATCGACGATGAACAAACGTGTGCCTTCATCCATGCGCAAACTGCCAGCTGGAATAAAACCATGTACGATGCGCATAATAATATGCTGCGCACCACGACAGAAGCGATGTCGGCGGCCATTGGCGGGTGCGATGCCATTACCGTGGATCCATACGATACGGTCTTCTGCATGCCGGATGACTTTTCTCAACGCATCGCCCGCAACAGTCAAATTATCCTGAAAGCAGAAGCTTATCTGGATAAAGTGGCTGACCCGGCCGGCGGCTCCTATTATATCGAAGAACTGACTCAGAAAATGGCGCAAAAAGCGTGGAGCTACGTACAAGAAATTGACGAGGTGGGCGGATTTATGGATGCTCTCTCCACAGGATTAATTCATAAATACATTTCCCAATCTCGCAATGAGAAAGATCTGGCCATTGCTACTCGAAAAAAGGTTTTTGTGGGCACCAACCAATATCCCAATGCCGAACAGCACATGCTGAATTCATGTGATGACCAAGCGGCCGGCACAACCTTAAAAGCTAGCGGCGTAGAGACTGATGTAGATGAGGAAACCTATTTCGAATCTCTTTCCGGCGCCTTTTCGGAGGGAGCGATGCTTGGGGATCTTATTTCCGAACTATTCATGATTGGCACTCATATCAACCAACCCATCCAACCATATCGCGGAGCACAACCGTTTGAACGTCTCCGATTGCAGACCGAACAATATGAACAATCCGGGAATGAACGTCCCACGGTTCATATGATTCCTATCGGTCACAAAAAAATGCGCAAAGCCCGCGCTACTTTTTCCAGCAATATCTTTGGCTGTGCCGGTTATGATATTGAAGAACCTATTGGATATGATTCCGTTGAGGACGCTCTCCATGAAATCAAACAGGGGGAACCGGAAGTCGTAGTGTTATGTAGTTCGGACCAAGAGTATGAATCTCTGGTTCCGAAATTTACCAAAGCCTTGCGAAAGTTGGATCCGGATACCCAACCGATCGCCGTACTGGCCGGTGCCCCCGGCGAACACGAAGAAGCATGGCGCGACGCCGGTATTACCCAGTTTATTCACCGCGGCATGAATGTGCTCAGCACGCTGCAAGATTTCCATACGGCGTTAGGCATCACCAAATCCTAAGTATTAGCCACAGACTTTTTAATCGCTCGGACAGAATTCACCCATTATGAAACGACCTGACTTTTCATCCACCTCGTTTGATCAACTGGTTCACGGATCGGAAACCAGTCCGGAAGAACTGGAACGTCAATCCTGGAAAACGCCCGAACAGCTGGATGTGCAATCGCTGTTTGATCAAAGTGATATTGAGGATTTAGAACATCTGGATTACGCCGCTGGTCTACCACCCTATTTACGAGGACCGTATTCCACCATGTATGCGGTTCGCCCATGGACCGTCCGCCAATATGCTGGTTTTTCCACAGCGGAAGAATCCAATGCTTTTTACCGACGGAATTTGGCAGCCGGACAAAAAGGACTATCCGTAGCCTTTGACCTGGCCACCCACCGCGGCTACGATTCCGATCACCCGCGCGTTTCCGGCGATGTGGGCAAAGCCGGAGTGGCCATCGACTCCATTCTGGATATGAAAATTCTGTTCGATCAGATTCCCCTGGATGAGATGTCGGTGTCCATGACCATGAATGGCGCTGTGCTGCCCATTATGGCCTTCTATATCGTAACCGCCGAAGAACAAGGGGTATCCCCGGAAAAGCTGGCCGGAACCATTCAGAACGACATTCTGAAGGAGTTCATGGTGCGCAACACCTACATCTATCCGCCCAAGCCGTCCATGCGCATCATCGCGGATATCTTTGAGTACACCTCCAAGTATATGCCCAAGTTCAACTCTATCAGCGTGAGTGGCTACCACATGCAGGAGGCCGGAGCCACCGCAGATATTGAGCTGGCATATACGTTGGCCGACGGACTGGAATACATACGCACGGGCATCGACGCCGGACTGAATGTGGATCAGTTTGCACCCCGCATCTCTTTCTTCTGGGCTATTGGAATGAATCACTTTATGGAGATTGCCAAAATGCGTGCCGGCCGAATGCTTTGGGCCAAGCTGGTCAAGCAGTTTGAACCGAACAATCCCAAATCGATGTCCCTGCGCACGCACTCACAGACCTCCGGCTGGAGCCTGACCGAGCAAGATCCGTTTAACAATGTGGCCCGAACTACTGTGGAGGCTATGGCCGCCGCTTTGGGTCATACCCAATCACTGCACACCAATGCCCTGGATGAGGCCATCGCCCTGCCCACCGACTTCTCGGCACGCATCGCCCGAAATACACAGATTTATCTGCAGGAAGAAACCGATATCACCAAAGCCGTCGATCCCTGGGCCGGATCCTACTACGTGGAGTGGTTGACCGACCGGTTGGCCCGTCGGGCCTGGACGCATATCGAGGAAATCGAAGAGCTGGGCGGAATGGCCAAGGCCATCGAAACCGGCGTGCCCAAAATGCGCATTGAAGAAGCCGCTGCTCGAAAGCAGGCCCGTATTGATTCCGGCAAGGATGTGATCGTAGGCGTAAACAAATACCGCCGCGAGCAGGAAGATCCCATCGATATCCTGGAGGTCGATAATGCTTCGGTGCGAGAAGCGCAGCTCAAACGGTTGAAAAAGTTGAAAGCCGAGCGCAACGAAGAAGAAGTTCAGCAGGCCTTGAAAGCCATCACCGAATGTGCGGATACCGGCATCGGCAACCTCTTGGAAAAAGCCGTGGAAGCCGCCCGCAAACGAGCTACACTGGGTGAGATTTCCGATGCCCTGGAGGCCGAATACGGACGTTACACCGCAACCATTAAATCCATTACCGGCGTGTATTCTTCAGAACTATCCGACGATCCCGAATTTCGCAAAGCACAGCAATTGGCCGATCAGTTTGAAGAGCTGGAAGGCCGCCGCCCACGCATCATGGTGGCCAAAATGGGACAAGATGGCCACGACCGCGGCGCCAAGGTGATCTCCACCAGCTTCGCCGATCTAGGCTTCGATGTGGATATCGGTCCGCTGTTCCAAACCCCGGAAGAGGCTGCTCGTCAAGCCGCTGAAAATGATGTGCATATTTTGGGCGTGTCCAGTTTGGCTGGCGGACACAAAACGCTGGTACCCCAAGTGATTGAAGAGCTCCACAAGCAGGGACGCGAAGATATTCTGGTCATTTGTGGCGGCGTCATTCCCCATCAGGATTATGAGTTCCTCTATGATAAGGGGGTAGCCGCCGTATTTGGTCCGGGTACCAAAATTCCCGAAGCTGCCCAAGAGATACTGAAGGTGCTCATTGAAGATCGAACCGAAGATGCTCCCGCACAGTAATGGCTGATTCTCAGGAACAAACGGACTCGAACTCATCCGCTGGTGACTCCCACAAATCATCGCTATCGGTGAATAAGGGGGTGGATCAACCCTCGTCCATCAATCCCAAACGCTTGCGTAATATTTCTTCCCGTCGACAAAAGCTCTCCGTGGATGATTATGTGAAAGGCATTACCCAAGGTGATCGGACTGTCTTGAGTCGGGCCATTACCCTAGTGGAAAGCTCTAAGCCGGAGCATAAGGAAATAGCGCAGCAGATATTGAATGCCTGTGTCTCCCCAGCGGGCGATTCTATACGCATCGGTATTACGGGAGTGCCCGGCGTGGGTAAGAGCACGTTTATTGAGGCCATGGGTAATCATATCCTCGAACAAGATCGCTCATTGGCAGTGCTAGCCATCGACCCCAGTAGCAGTCGCTCCAAGGGGAGTATTTTGGGCGACAAAACCCGCATGGGCACCTTGGCCAATCACGAGCGTGCCTTCGTACGCCCCTCGCCTACGGCCGGATCCCTAGGTGGCGTAGCCCGTAAAACCCGGGAAACCATCTTACTGTGTGAAGCGGCCGGATACGATACCATTTTTATTGAGACGGTAGGTGTAGGCCAATCCGAAACCGCGGTGCACTCCATGGTGGATTTCTTTCTGCTGCTCATGTTAGCTGGAGCCGGTGATGAGCTTCAGGGAATCAAACGTGGGATTATGGAGATGGCCGATGTGATCGCCATCAACAAAGCGGACAGCGGCAACGAACGAGCCGCGCAGCGGGCCGCGGTGGAATATCAAAATGCCTTACATCTATTTCCCGCTCACAAATCGGAATGGACTCCCCAAGTAACTACCTGTTCAGCGCTCAAGGATAAGGGAATGGATAAAATCTGGTCGATGATTGAGGAGTATCTGACCCTGACCCAAAAGAACGGCTATTTCTACAATCGCCGCCGCAACCAAGCTAAGCACTGGATGCACGAAACTATTGAACAGCGTTTGAAAGATGATTTCTACCACCATCAGGGGGTACAAGAACAGCTGGAATCCCTAGAGCAACAAGTCCAAGAGGGAACGCTCAGCTCTTTTGCCGCCGCCGAAAAACTCCTCCACATTTACAGGCAATCAGTGTGACAGAATTCAGTGTGTCAGAATTCAGTGTTTCAGTGTGTCAGAATTCTTGCTGAGTTAGATCACCGATACCTGGTTTCTTACATTGTAAGTTAGGGGATGATTCCAGATTTAATGGAAAGGCAATTAGCAAGACAACAGCAAGTTTCTGAAGCACTGACACACTGAGACACTGTCACACTGTTCAGTTCATTTTCAGCTCAGTTTCCTTTTCGGCGGTTGCTGATTTGAAGCCGCCCACCTCTTCGGTCTTGATCTCTTTCTCTTCCAATAACTCTACCATTTCGGCGCGTAGTTTTTGAATAGTCAAACCGCTGGTCAGAGACCCATCGCGAGCTATGGAGATCCGGCCGGTTTCTTCAGAGACCACGATCACAAACACATTATTATTCTCACTGATCCCTACCGCCGCCCGGTGTCGGGTTCCAAATACCGAAGAAATATTGGGATTTTGGGAGATAGGCAAATAGCAACTGGCGGCCACAATCCGGTTATCCCGAATGACCACCGCGCCATCGTGCAGGGGGGTATGCTTGTTAAATATCGTTTCCAGAAGTTCTGCTTTTACTTTCGCATCTAAGCGGGCACCTACATCTACCATATCCTGCAGGGAACTCGTACGAGCAAACACAATCAACGCGCCGGTTTTGGTTCGGGCCATATTCTTTACCGCTTTGACCACCTCGTCAATGACCTCCGCGGAATTACTCACACTTCCGAACCAAGATTCTAGATTAGTGTTCTGGCCCAGGTTATAGAGAATCTTCCGTATCTCAGGCTGAAAGAGGATAAATATGGCCAAAACCCCGACATCCAATACCCCGCTGAGTAGCCGGTTGATAGTGGTGAAACCAATAGAGTTCATCACTACATTGATGGCCACTACCAGCAACAAACCCAACCCCGCGTAAATCGCGAATGTACCCCGCACCCACCGGTACATAAAGTACAAGGCAAAGGCAATAATCATCGACTCCACCAAGTCGATAATGCCAAATTCTAAAAATGCGATTTTAAACAGGGTCACCTAATGATCCTCTTAATCGATTAACCTTTTTTTGCTTCATATGGCATGACCGCCTGAAACACCTTCACCGAATCTACGGCTTCCTGAACATCATGAACGCGTAAAATACGAGCCCCATTCAGCATGGCGTGATAGTGAGCCGCCACGGTAGCACTGACTCGCTGATCAGCCGGTCGGCCGTCCCCTAAGATGCGTCCCAGCATAGATTTTCTGGAGATACCCGCCAGTACCGGGATGCCCAGTGCATTAAAACGATCCAATTCTGCCAATATGCGCAAATTATGCTCCTGAGTCTTCCCAAAGCCGAAGCCGGGATCGATCACCAGGGAAGTCCGTTGAACACCCGCTGTTATAGCTTTATCGACCTGTGCACGCAAAAATGAAGTAATATCTTGGATAACATCAGTATAACTGGGATCATTTTGCATATTTTCGGGCGAACCCTGAGAATGCATGATCACCAATCCGGCTTTTTGCTGGGCACACAAGTCGGCGAGTCGGTCATCATATTGCAGTCCGCTGACGTCGTTGACCAGCTGAGCACCGGCTTTCAACGCGGCCTGTGCAACTTCGTATTTTCGGGTATCAATAGAAAATATGGTGTCTGGAAATTGAGCGATACCCGCTTCGATGATAGGTGCGGTTCGATCTATCTCTTCCTGAATGTCTACTTCTTTTGCTCCCGGCCGGGTAGACTCTCCACCGATATCGATGATACTCGCTCCGGCTAGTATCATTTCCTCTATCCGAGCCAAGGCTGCTTCTTGGTCATTAAATCGTCCCCCATCGGAAAACGAATCCGGAGTAGCGTTGAGTATGCCCATCACCTGTGGCCAAAACAAATCCAGCACCTGATCACGAAGATGCAGGTGCTGGTTCATATCCGTCGGACCTGATGACGTTCCTAAGGTAAACTCACCCATAGATTTTATTTAGCTCATCAGTCTACAGTTTGTCGAATGATATTAATCCCACTCTTCCTGTAGATATTCATCTTTATCTTCTTTTTCAGCCCACTCATCGGCATCCGGCATCGGATCAGTGGTTTCATTAATAATGCGATCCGCCCATTTCTCAGCCAGTTGCTCATTCCATTCAATATAGTGCTCCCACTTTTCGGGCAACTCATCATCAGGATAAATTGCTTCTACGGGACATTCGGAAACGCACGCATCACAGTCGATGCACTCCAGCGGATCAATAGTTAGAAAGTTGGGTCCTTCACGAAAAGCGTCTACCGGACATACCGCGGCACAGTTCGTGTATTTACAATTAATGCAGGGTTCAGCTACAATGTAGGCCATTGTTACAATTTGATGTTAAGGGATTCAAAATTCAGATCATTAAATATCTACGCTGAGATGTATAAAAGCAAGGCGGGTATTAGTTAATAGTTATTAGGAATTTTCAAGCTTCTTCACAACTTATTGCTTCGATCGATTTTACTTAAAGTGTTAATCGTGTAATCGTTAATAGGAAATGTTTGCCATATATTTTCATCTCGGTACTAAAAGATCATATTCCGCACCCTGTTGGATAAGTAACGCATAGCATCGCTTCTCCAACCTCGAACTATCGTTTTCCATCATTCTAGGATTCAGTTGCATCTCCCCATATAACCGATTAACAATTAACGATATACCATGCCCCTGAAATCGAAACCGACAACTCGCTCCTAATAACGAATATTAATCCACCCCTATTCTACAACCTGTTCTAAATAAACTTTGCTGCTATCTCCACAAATTCTTGCGGTAACCCGAATCGGATCCGAATCCCAATCAATTATCAGTTGGCCATAATTAAGTCGACCGATCGGACCCGCAACGCGATATTGATTGGGCTCACCTTGCTCTTCGATTCCTTCATAGACATGGGTCATACCACTAGAGGTAATTTCATAGATCGACTGCTGCATACCTTGCGGTTGATACTTGGAAATTTCGGCAATGTGGCGATCTCCACTTAACAAAATGGGCATGGATGGACTGGTCTGCTTGATGAGTTCAAACAATCGCTCGCGTTCCTTCGGAAAATTGCCCCACTTTTCAAACCAGTGTTCCGTGGGTATCATTTGGATCCCAGAAGCGATCAGGTGGACTTCCGCTTCGCTATTGGTGAGTTCGCTTTCCAGCCATTGCCATTGCGCTTCGCCCAAGATCGTACCAGAAGTGTTGGGCAGGTAGCGTTGATCGGTTTGCTTATCTGCTTTTAGGGGACTTCGAAAATAACGGGCATCCAACAGAATGATTTTTACTTGTTGATCATCAGCACCATAGGTATAAGAGCCGTATGCTCCCTCATGATCGCGTCGCGGATCATCATCGGGCACACCCAGGAATCGATACATCTCTGTTTTACTCTCCTTTTTGAGGGAATATTCACGTCCGGAATCATTTAACCCATAATCGTGATCATCCCAGATCCCGATAACATCCGCGGAAGAGGCAAGCTTGCGATAGGCTTCAATTCCGAGCTGCTGGTTGTACTTTGCCCTGAATTGGGCCGGATTCTTTGTATCCGCGTAAATATTATCCCCCATCCAGATCCAAAGTTGCGGATCGAAAGCGAGAATGTCATCCCACAGTGGTTGCTTCAGGTTTTGACGGTTACAGGATCCGAAAGCAATGCGAGTCAACGCTTTCGTGGTATTCAGATTCTGGGAAATTACCAGCTCATTATCCTTTTGTTGCTTCTGACACGCTAATAAAGGGACTAACCCCAGTAGAATAATCAGTATTAATCGCGGTGATACGTTCTTCATAACAGCATTAAGCTTGATTGATTAGCAGAACAAAATAAAAAAAGCGGCGCCGAAAAGTCGACGCCGCTTTGAATATGCTGTAATACTTGAAATTCGATCAATTTAGAAATTGATCGATACTCCAGCATTAAATCGACGAGGCAGACCGAAGAACACTTCAGCATCATCTGCATCGTGATCAGTATCGAAGGCATTATACTGACTATTATCAGTAGCATCCTGAATATAGGTTGCATCCGTAATGTTATACAGATTTACAAATAGACGAGCCCCTTCGAAAACATTGCTTAAATCATACTGGATATGAGCATCTAATACCGTATAGTTAGGTGCTTTCCATGGTTGCTCACGATCTGCAGTTGCAGGATCGTTAGGATCGTAAGTACGATCGAACGGATTGAAATCCGAATAGTGATCGAAGAAAGACTTACCTACTATTTGAACATTGACATCATTAGAAGGGGTCAATGTCAGTGTGTAAGCAAGCTGCTTTTGTGGAGCATTACCCACTTTCAGACCATCAATTGAGAGATTTAATGTCTGATATTGGTCTTGCTGATAATCTTCGAGGTAACGTGCACTTACGTCATCACGATATTCCCAGATATTATACGCACCATTGATATCCAAACGGATATAGCGCGCAGGCTGGAAAGAGGTCTCCAACTCTATACCACTATGTCGCTGATCAACACCTGATACGTTCAAC
The DNA here is from genome assembly GCA_051747265.1 of Bacteroidota bacterium. GTDB lineage: Bacteria > Bacteroidota > Rhodothermia > Balneolales > Balneolaceae > JBNJFY01. Next base: position 310,810 of record JBNJFY010000002.1, read on the forward strand.
AAACCTTCGGTTCCGTCCTGAAGAGTTACTCCAGTAGTATAGGAACGATCCATACGATCAGTCAGATAATAGTTTGCTCGTACAGCGAATTTATTGGTAGAGTAACGTACACCACCTTCGTAGAACAAGTATTTCTCATTAACTGGATCATCATTGATAGCACCGGAACGATCATCAATCACATTATCAAAAATGGGTACCTTGGATATGTATCCAAAATTGGCATACACATCAATCTCATTATTAATAGAGTATAATCCACCCATTTTGGCTTGATAGCCCTGGATGTTTGGAGATTCTCGCTCCAATCGATTGCCCGGACTCTCAGGATCTTCGGTAAAGTAATTGGTGTGCTTGTACTTGATGTTGGTTCCACCAACAGTAGCATAAACGCTATATAGATCCTTTTTAAGCTCTGCTTGTAGATATCCACCAAGCCAGTTCACATTATTGGTAAAGTTGTAATTAACCTTGTCTCCCAAGCCAACACGCTTATTGGGATTAAAGTCGTCACCGTTGTCAATATAATATCGCCCACCTAACAGATCGCGTACTTCCCGATAGTGATCGATTTCAGCAATTCGCCAGTCAATACCACCTTGTAATTTGAGGTCGTTCATCTCAGCGCTGACTTTCAGAATATCACCAATAGTCCACTGATCGTTACGACTGTTACGAAGAATACTGATCGATTCGTAATCATCTTTGGTACCGGAATTAAAATCGTTATTCCAGCTTCGAGCAGCTGAGCTATTAATCTCTATAGCTGTATTCCAATCCAACTCATAAGGGCTGGGACCGAAAAAGAACGGCTGATCAGTTGAGCTGACGCCATTGGCATCCATTCGGAAAGTTTGTCCCAACATACCGGAACCGCCACCACGACCGCCAGAGTAGTAAGCGACGTTGGTCAAGCTAACATTGTCTGATAACTCTGAGTACCAGTTCAAGTTAACTTGCGGTTTATGAAAGAAATTTTCCCGCTCACTAATCATATCTGCGGAGTAGCGGCTACGAATGGATTTACCAATCCAACCATCACCCACATATTGATTACCATTATATCCACTATTTACTCCAGCCACATTCTGATTAAAGAAGAAACCGCGCTCTTGAAAATCCTGCAAAGCTGCTGGATCGTAAGAATCTAAATCACTTGCGAAATCATGGCTAAAGGTCCCGATGTTCTGGGCATAGAGCCGTTGGCCATGTCGTTGTGGAGCACCTAATGCAAATAAATCCAACCGATTTTTGTCGTTAACTTGGTAAGAGGCTCCGAAGTAATAAGCCCATGCATCCGTCCAGGTTCCGTCAACCATTCCTTCACCGGTTTTACGAACCCCAACTGCGCTAAAGGCAAATTTGTCGTTTATCAAACCAGAATTAAGTACTAACGTAGACTTACGGAAACCGGCGTTACCGATCTCTTGTTTAAATTTTCCACCGGCAGCATTTTTAGCCGGGCTGGTCAAAATGTTCATCGTTCCGCCAACAGAAGGTACGGCAAGGTTTACATTACTCATACCACGCTGAACCTGCATAGATTGCGCAACATCACCAATACCATCCCAGTTAGACCAATAAACCCAACCGTTTTCCATGTCATTAACCGGGACACCGTTAATCATAACAGCAACATTTCGCTGGGAAAAACCACGAACATTTAGTCGGGCATCTCCAGAACCGCCACCTTGCGCGGTAGAATAAACGGACGGTGTGGTATTTAAAACAATCGGCAGATCACGAGATCCCAGTTGTTGCTGGATCTGCTCTTCATCAATCGTGGCATAAGCAACTGGTGTTGTTTGATCAGATCGAGACGCAAACACCTCTAAAGCCTCTAGCGAAGCGCTTGTTGACTCAAGGGCAAAATTAAGCTCAACATCACGGGTTCCCACCTCTACTGTTTCAATCACAGTCTCGAACCCTACACTCGAAGCTCGCACTTCGTAAGTACCAGGTGATACGTTCTTAATTTCATAGTTGCCTTTCAGATCGGCTGCTGCCCCTTTAGCGGACCCAATAATCATAACACTGGCGCCAATAATCGGCTCTCCATTGTCTTGAGCAGTAACCTGCCCTTTAATACTGACCTGAGCCATCGCAAAAGCGGGCATCAATGCCATCATTAAAATTGTAGCTATCTTCTTATACATTGGTATGAGTTTGTATTTGAAATTTATTAATCATCTGCACTTCTGAATCAATGCTTGAGAAAACTAAGGCAACAAATGTTACCAAACAGTTATCAACAACATTTTCACACAAGTGCTGACTCTGCTTATTTTAGCCAGAAAAGTTTCGCCGCCTAACTTTTTTAACCCTAGCGGCAATCTCGGCTAAAAATCACCCTGGACCTTATTTAAGAGCGATTTTGACACTGAGGAAGATAACACTTTTAGATACTATAATAAACTTTACTACCCCTTAACACCATCCACCAATCGGTGATAAATGTTTAAAAGCCGTTCTTGAGTCATCCCGGCATAATAGCCAAGGAATATTAATACAAAGATAATCTGCAGGCGCACTAGTCCATTCTCTCGATATTTGCGAGCCGAGGTAAGCATCTCCGCCTGACTGATGTGAAACCCCACGCTGCGGGTTAATTGATCCACCATTTTATTGTCTTCCATTACCATCAGCGACTCGTCGAACCCTCCCAGTTCCCAGAAAATCTGCTGTTCTACAAACAAACCCTGATCCCCGAACCGAAATGGCAGTCCGTTGCATCGCGTGCACCAGCTATAGAAGTTGAGCAACGAATGATCCTGATCGAACCGCAACCGAAAACTCCCTGCCCGGGCTCCATCATTGACCAGCTGTTTCAGATGATAAATAAACCGTTTGGGCGGGATGCTATCGGCATGTAAAAACAATAAATAGTTGCTTTGTGCTTGATGGGCACCGGTATTCATCTGATGGGATCGCCCCCGCCGCACGTTTTCCAGTACTTGAACTCCGTACTTTCTTGCTATGGATACGGTCTGGTCAGTACTCTGCCCATCCACAACAATAATCTCCTTTACATCCCCGGTAGGATCATATTGTTGTAAATGCCTAAGCAAGTTGCCGATATACTGCTCTTCGTTGAGGGTGGGAATGATGATGCTTAGCTCCATCATAACAAGCGGTATCCCGTTTTCTTCCAATCCTCGTAGTTATCAATATCGGTCAACACCTGCAGCGTATACCAGCGTAAATTCCGTTCCTTCAAGCGCTGGATCGTGGTTTTATACACATGCTCCGTACTCCAATCCATATCCTGAAATAACTCTGGAATCATGCGGTTGAGGCCCAACAAATAATAACCGCCATCATTGGCAGGTCCGATTACTGCGTCATTATCGTTTAGCGATCGAAAGGCTTCTTCCAGATGTGTAAGTTGCAGTTCCGCGCAATCACTCCCGATGATAACTACCCGCTGCTTCCCCGCTTGGAACAGATCTCTGAACGCGGCCCGCATCCGTGCTCCCAAATCCTTCCCTTGTTGGGTACTCCGGTGTTGAACACCCGACGATTGGGACCAGATATCCTGATCGGGCTTGGTGTTCCCGTAGTACACATACGTTTCAACCGGAAGCTGAGCTATAATCGCTTCGGTATACTCTAATAATTTTCGGTATACCTGAAGGGCCTTTTCATCCCCCATGTGATCAGCCAGTCGCGTTTTCACCTCGCCCGGCCGTGGGTCTTTCACAAAAACCAGAAGTCCGCAGTCGCTGAAGTTATCTGAATTCATATCTACAAGTAAACGAAAATTAAGAAGAATCTATCTCGCCATCCGGTCGCTATCTAGGCTGTTGCTCCGCCACAACTACTTCCAGCCCCTGCTGTGCAACCATAACAATGCTGATTAACTTGTATCTCTCGGTTATTGAGTAGGGCTTCGTCGAAATCCCGGATATGTTGTGGCGCGTGGGTAGCGATAGGAATATCTAACATCTGATTAAAATCGCAATCGTACAGCGCACCATCCCAGCGTACCGATAGCGTATTACGGCACATTACGCTTTCAGCGGCCGCGGGGTTGAAGGCCGAGACTAACCGGTCCATATAGGACGCCAAATTATCAGTCATCAACAAAAAGTTCAGAAAACGACTAATGGGCAGATTGGTAATGGTAAATAGATTATTGAATTCGATATCGTGTTTACGTCGCAGCGCACGCCGGAAATCTGCTTCCAGGCTTTCTTGATCGCCAGGCAAAAAAGCCCCTACGGGATTGTAAACCAGATTTAACTCTAAGCCCGTTCCCGGGTGACCATACCCCAATTGGTTGAGTCTATGCAAGGCATTTATGGATTTATCATAGGTTCCTTTACCCCGCTGATTATCGGTACGTCTCTTAGAATAAAATGGCAACGAGCAGGTCACTTCAACCCCGTGTCTGGCAAAAAAATCAGGAAGATCTCCGAATTTATTGGTTTCCAAAATGGTCAAGTTGGAACGCACGATGATATGGCGGCTCATCTTTGCCGCCTCTTCCACAAACCAGCGGAAGTGGGGATTCATTTCCGGGGCTCCGCCCGTCAAATCTACGGTTTCTATGTTGGTTTGACGCAGCGCGTCCAGGCAAAGGGCCAATGTATCTTTATCCATCACCTCGGTTCGATCAGGCCCCGCATCCACATGACAATGCTTGCAGGTCATATTGCACAGGTAGCCCACGTTAATTTGCAGAATATCGATACCGGTAGGTGTTAAGGGATTTAAACCGACCTCCTCTAACTTCTCCTCAAAAGCAGTTAGGGCTTGTATCTCATCTGAATGGTTATTGATGATATCCAATTGAGTCTGCGGATTAGATAGGCGATCCGCTTGGGCGGTAAGCGTCTTGGGCATATTGCAATATTTAGTTTTTGTAGAAGAAAATGAGCGCGTGCCAACCAATCTGCTACATGCTTAAATCATCCACTTTATTCATCATTTGCACCCCGTGAACCAATGAGGCACCACCACGAATAGCAGCAGCCACATGCACGGCTTCCATCATCATTTCTTCGGTCGCGCCTTTCTCCAACGAATCAGTGGTGTAGGCATCAATACAATAGGGACATTGAATGGCATGCGCCACCGCCAAAGCAATCAACGATTTTTCTCGCTTGGTCAATGCTCCTTCCTCAAAGGTCGCGCCATACCATTCAAAAAATTTTTCCCCCAGTTCTTCCTGAAATTCCGTAATATTTTCGAACTTTTTTAAATCCTTCGGATCGTAATAGGTCTTATCCATGTTCACTACAGCTAGATTTCATTTAGGTTGTACTTCTATATACAGAACAATCAATATTTAGGATTGTCTGGATAAAGACAATAAATCCATAAGAGCTGGTTTTATAGTGTACCATTATTTCAGAATACGTTAACAAATAACCCTCAACCCAAATTAACCTTTATTAAGTCCCTTCAATCATGAAAAAAGCGAAATATCTTCTTTCACTAAGTACGTTAATGGTAATATTGGCCATTGCACCGCTCGTTATGGCACAGGATAGTGGTTTTGGTGCTGGTATCATGGTGGGCGAACCAACTGGAATCAGTTTGAAATCCTGGTTAAACGAATCCACTGCATTAGATGCTGGTGCCACTTGGTCTTTTACCGGTGACCCCGCTGTTCACATTCATGCTGATTATTTGCTTCATAATTTTGGAGCCATAGAAGTTGAAAAGGGCCGATTGCCTTGGTACTACGGAATCGGTGGGCGCATACAACTTGCCAATGACCCCAACATTGGTGCTCGTATTCCCGTGGGGCTCAATTATTGGGTCGAGGGAGCTCCCATCGATGTATTTTTTGAAGTGGCTCCGACGTTGGACTTAATTCCGGATGTTACCTTTGATGTCAGTGGCGGCTTGGGCGTTCGCTACTTTTTCTCCAGAAATTGACGTAACCCAAGCTTAAAAAATAAAAAAGCCCGGCTGAGTGAGCAGTCGGGCTTTCTTTTTTTCTCAACCAATGCGGATTTATGATTGACTCGCCGTCTTCTTTTTATCCATTCGAAGTCGCATAACCTGTCCCTCGCGGGCAAACTGCACAGATTCAAAATGCTCTCCGTACTCGCGAGTCACTTTCTTATCCAATGAGGCCAAATACTCATCGTCGGAGTCGGGATCATGATGGGTTAAAAACAGATGTTTTACATTGGTACGAACAGCCAGCTCCACGGCTTCTTCCCAAGCCGAATGGCCCCAATTTCTTCGTTTGGGATAAATGTCACGATCATATTGCCCGTCATGAATCAGCAGGTCCACATCTTTAAAATATTCTTCCAAGTGCTCATAAAAGGAAAATTTTTGATTGTCCTTTAGGGGCACCAATTCGTTATCCGGACAAAATACAATACGCTTGTCACCCACATGGATTTTGTATATGGCTGTGGTCACCGGATGATTGGCCAGCATATATTCAATTTTATATCCATTGTATTCTTGGAGATGGTGGGTCTGGGTGACGTATTCAATATCCGCCATCAACATTTCCGGGGTTACCGGAAAGTAAGTATAGGTCATCTGCCCGGATAAGACCTCTTTACATCCCCCGGTCAGTTGTTGGGGCAAGTGAATCGTATATTTATTCTCTGGAGCATATATCGGCTTGAAAAAGGGAAAGCCCTGGATATGATCCCAATGGGGATGCGTTATAAAAATATGCCCTTTGGAATTTTGTGTGGTGGAGGCAATATGATTGCCCAAATTACGAATGCCCGATCCACTATCCAGGATCAAATACTCGTCCGCATCCGGTAAAACAATTTGAACACAGGTGGTATTCCCACCATATATCATATTTTCCTTATTGGCGCAGGGGGTTGATCCCCGTACGCCCCAGAATTTGACTTCCACATTTGAAGCCAGAAACTCCTCTACCTTATCCCCTATTTCTTTATGGGTAAATGGTTTTTGAATAAACGCAGCCGCGCCGGCCTGGAATGCGATATCCCGTTCAATGGTAAATTCTCGGGTAGTGAGAATAAAGACCGGTATATCTTTCAGATTCTCATGCGAGGAGATCTCTTTACATAAATGAAGACCATTACCATCGGGCAGATGGAGGTCTAGCAAAACCAGATCCGGCTTTGCTTCACTAATCGCTGCTACGGCTCCCTCGGCTCGATTTTGGCAACTGAATTCAAACCCTCGATTATTTACAATTTGACCGACGAAATCACACATGGATACATCGTCGTCAACCATGTAAACACTCTTTACCCCACTGGTAGGATTCATTCTCTACTCTTTTAATTAATCGTATCAGAAGTTACCTATAGGATGTGGATGCTTAGGTTCCCCATTACCCTGTAACACATTGTTTTACCACCCGAAGGTTAACAATCTTAGGTTTAATTACTTATATATATTGACTGAATGCAAAAATGTGTATTAAAAAGTCATTAGTGTACCAACCACCCTACTTCAGCCACTCGTTTTAACAGGCCATAGCGCAGGGCGGTACGCAGGTTGCGTTACTCTTCCTCATCATCCGGTGTCGATTGACTTCCCATTTCTTTCAAGTCTTCGATCTCTTGCTCAAGGGCAGCCATCCGGTTTTCACTCTTATTTAATTTTGCTTCGGCTTTGGCAATTTTATCCTCAATCTCCTTCATCAATGGATTATCATCGCTTGTTGAGGTAAAGAAGGTTTTGGAATCTTTATACTGTAGCACCTCTTCTTCTAATTTACGGGTACTCTTTTTGAGCTCGGCCAGTTCATCCTGCTTTTTCTTGATCTCTTGTCGGGTTTCTTTGTCAATGCCTTCGGCGGCCAAATCAGAAGGATCCGCGAAAGTAGAGTTCGCCGCTCGATAGCGCCCATAAATCACATCTAGCGTTTCGCGATACTTCTTCCAGATCTTGTTCTTCTGTTTGATGGGAACATATCCCACATCCTTGAACTTTTCTTGAAGCGGCTTGGCTTCCTCCACGGCCTGATCCGGATCTTCGTATTGGGTCAACTCATTCAGCTTATCCAGAATTTCCTCTTTGCGCTTCAGATTCTTTTTCTGCTCTTTGCGCTGAGATCGGAAATGGGCTCGTCGACGATCATAAAATTCGTCCATGGCCCCTTTAAACTGTTTCCAAATCTTGTTGGATTTCTTCCGAGGCACCGGACCAATTTTTTTCCATCGATCCATCAAGCGTTGCATCCCCTTATGGCCCGCATCCCAATCGTCGGTAGATTTTAGCTCATTGGCTTCTTCAATCAGATCTAATTTCTGCTGATAATGCTTCTCCTCCTGCTCGCGGAGCAGTTCCATATTGTCTGACTTGCGATCATTAAAGGCATCCGTTGCCGCTTTAAATCGGTTCCACAGCTCGTTTTCATCTTTTTGCGGAAGATTTCCCGTCTTCTTCCAACGACGATGCAATTTATTAATCTTGCGAGCAGCCTTGGCAAGATCATCGGCCTCTAACAAGGCTTCCGCTTCCTCACAAAGCTGCTTCTTTTTCTTGGTGAATTTTTCTATTCGTTTTCGGTAATCTTTATTGTACTTGAACTTGGCATCATCGTAGCCATCCAACGCATTTTTATAGCGATCCCAAACTTCCTGGTTTTTATCCTGGGGGACGTGACCAATTTTGCGCCATTGCTTTTTGAGCTTGTCCAGCTCGTCTTCTAATTCTTTCCAGTTACTGGTATTTTCATCTATGGATGCGACCAGCTGCTCCATTTTATCCAGCACAAGCAACTTTCCGGCGAGGTTATCCTCCTCTTGCTGCTTTTTTTGTACCAGATAATCAACCTTGTGATCTTTAAATTCCTTGATCAAAGCCTGGAATTTCTCGTCGAGTTCCGCGCCTCGATCGGCGGGGAGCAGATTGATGCTATTCCATTTCCCCTCAATTGATTTCACCTTATCACGAGCTTTCCAGTTTTCGTTGTCCACAATCGACTGCAACTGGTTCAACAGCTCTTTTTTCTTTTCCAGGTTTTCTTCCTTACGTCGGTTGAGCTCTTCATAATGCTGCTCCCTTCGCTGCTCAAAATCTTCTTGGGCTTGTTCCAGTCGCTCCCAAAGTTGTTTAACGGTATCACTATGGTACTCCGGACCTTCGTCCCATTTTTGGCGAAGATTCCCCAACTCCATGGCTACATAGGACCAATCGGTTTCTTTGGCAACCTCTTCGGCTTTTTCTACGATTTCCTGGTAGTATTCAATCGTCTCTTGGTCATCTTCAGCGGCTTCATCACTGTCCTGATCATCTACCACCGGGGCGGCTGACTGAGTTTCGGGGTCGCTATCTTGGGTGACTTCTTCCACAATTTCAGAACGCAAGGTTTCAAGCTCCGATGCGATTTCATCAAATGGACCAACGGCCTTCATTTCTGAAGCGGCTTCTTCGAACTGCTGGATGGCTTTTCGTTGAGCTTGAGCAGAATCACTCTCGGCTATCGTTTCTTTGAGCTCGGAGAACAGCTGGCGCAACTCTTCAAATTTCTGTTTATACGGCTCCAGCTGCTGTTCGTAATCAGGCCCTTCCAATGCGCCGATCTGCTTGCCGGAAAACAGCTGATTATCCTTTTGATACAGGTTTCCATCGGCATCGACGTAGGCTACATCGTTTTCAAATTGAACCTTGCTAGTTGCTTGCTCCTGGGTATTATTGGTCTCGTTTGACAAGACAATTTCCTTTTAATGATTCCTTATTACTCTTCGAAAACAGTAATTTTTACTGTTTTACCCCATAAATGGTACGTTCCAAAAGTTTAGTGAACATATCCTATCTAAGCAATTGATCCAAGAAGGCTTAATCTGGTATTTTAATGTTGAAAATTTGGTACTATTGACGAAAAGCATGTATTGTAAATAGGAATTATCATGCGATTACATCCAAAAGGGTATGAGCGAACACGATACGGAACATCGTGACACTATTCTTGTGGTCGATGACAACAAGAACAATCTAGACCTGATGCTGGTTACGTTAAGCGAGCAAAACTACCGCTTATTAGCCGCCACTTCAGGCGAGCGGGCCTTGAAAGTGGCCTCCAAAGTGACGCCCGACCTTGTATTGATGGACATCCAAATGCCGGGAATGGATGGCTACGAAACCACTCGGGAATTAAAAAAGCGACCCGATTTAAAGCATGTTCCCGTACTCTTTTTGTCTGCTTTAAACGATCCCGAGAATGTAGTTAAGTGCTTTAACGCGGGTGGAGTAGATTACATTAGCAAGCCCTTTAAGAAGGAAGAGTTATTGGCTCGAGTTCAAACTCATTTATCCATTAAACACTTACAAGCGCAAATTACAGCCGAGCGGGATAAAATATCACTCATCCTGAATAACATGCTGCCTCCCACCATTGTCGATAAATTAAAAGATGGGCAAACGCCTGAGCCAGAGTTTATTGATGACGCGGCAGTATTATTTACTGATTTTTCAGGTTTTGCGCGTCTAACCAAAGAACTGGGACCGGGACGTAGTATTGAAAACCTGAACCGCATCTTTTTCGGATTTGATTCCATTGCCCAGCATTTTGGCTTGGAACGAGTGAAGACCATTGGGGATGCTTTTATGGCTGTTTCGGGAGTCATTAATGCCACCGAAACTCCTCTGCTGGATAGCATCATGGCCGGATTAAAAATGCAGGAGTTTATCGCGCTATATGATGCCCGTGAAGATTTCGACTGGCAAGTCCGAATCGGCATCCATTCCGGGCCCTTAATGGCAGGCATCGTAGGAGTTCAAAAAATAGCTTTTGATGTTTGGGGGGACACTGTAAATATGGCCAGTCGTCTCGAAAACCTGGCTTTGCTACACGGTGTTACCATTGCCGAAGCCGATTCTCACAAGCTAAATGGCGAGTTCATCAGCCAATCTCGCGGTGTACAAGAGTTACATAATTTGGGACAATCCGAAATCTACCAAATTGATGAGCTTTCCCCCACCTTGCCGGCTGAAAAACGGGAGCATTATGATAAACTGAATGTTGAAGAATTATTAGAACGCGATCCCTCCCAAGATAATCTTATTGACGAGATCGTTCGAACCGGCTCTGATAAGTAACGCAGTGATTTTTCAAAATTTAAAAAGCCGATCCCCGATGGATCGGCTTTTTTCATATCCATAACCGGTAGCATTTCAATATTTAGGCCATCTCCGCGCTGTTTTGATGTAGGTGAATATCTCGTTGTGGATATGGAATACTGATTCCTTCTTCATCAAAACGCTCCTTGAGCTTCTTCGTCAAGGCGTACCGTACCGGCCATACATCCGGTGTTTTGACCCATGGCCGAACGTAGATATTCACAGAGCTATCTGCTAATTCTCCCACTTCCAGTAAGGGTTCCGGATCACTCAATATTCGATCATCGTTATTCATCTCCTCGCGAATGATGGCCATAGCCTGGTTCATATCATCATCATAGCCAATCCCCATCACCATATCTACACGACGAATTTCATTGCGCGAATAGTTTTTAATTTCGTTACCCCAAACTTGCGAATTAGGTGTGGATATGAAAATGTTATCAAAGGTGTGCATTTCAGTGATGAATAAGCCTATCTCATCGACCACCCCCATGGTACCACCAATTTCAACCACTTCCCCGACATTAAACGGACGCAAGATCAATAACATCATACCCGATGCGATGTTACTAAGCGTACCTTGCAAGGCAAAGCCAATGGCCAATCCGGCGGCACCTAATATGGCTATAATGGAAGCCGTTTGGACCCCGAACTGATTTAATACGGCCAATATGGTTATAACCAAAATAGCGATTTTGGTTATTTTGGCCATAATCGGTGTTAAGGTGTCATCCATGCGATGCGAGCGTTCCATGGATTTGTGAACCCGACTGCTAAACCATTTCGCAGCGCCCCAACCTAATATTAATATTAGTACTGCCCCCAAAATATTTAACCCATAATCAATGATCATAGGCAGTAAATCGGAGATGTAACTTTCCATATCGTCCATTCTAATTCCTTAATTCTACATCAAGTTAGCGTTATAAAAAGCAGACAGGTTAAAAATAACCTGCCTGCTTAAATTCTTACTTAATCGCGAAAGATTGACTGCGCTTCTTTAAATCCTGATTTCAGATCCGACCATATCGCGTCGGCATCTTTTTTAACCTTGTCAAATGTCACTTGCCCACTATCGCGCAATTGAGTGAGTTTCTGACTCAGTTCGTCCCTCTGTTCCCGAAGCCGCTTTAGCTGTTTCTGGGTTTCTTTACTGATGGAATCTTGCTGATTTTTCGCTTTTTGCTCTAGCTTTTTCAGCTGATTATTCCACTCTTTTATCTGTTTCTCTAACTTTTCGATGTATTCTTCTTTGACAGCCATATAAAAAGACCCTCCTGTTAAATTGAGATTATAACCATTGTGTGACTACGTGAGTGAGGATCACACAACTTGTTTATAGTGTTATTCTAAATGACTACGCAACATCCAAGCTGCCTTAGAATGCGTATCCAGTCGTTGGGTAATCAAATCGATGGTGGCTTCATCATTATCGCCCCCGTCAATGTCACACGGTTTAAGCGCCTCCCGACACGTACGCAGTACTTGCTCATGGGCTTGAACCAGTCGACGTACCATTTCCAATGCATCTAGCCGATCCTCTTTATCATCCTCCTCTATAGATGTCAACTCTTGAAATTCCTGAAAGGTACCCGGCGCATGGAACCCTAATACGCGAATGCGTTCGGCAATCTCATCGACGGCCCCCGCTAATTCCGTATACTGCTCTTCAAATTGTTCGTGCAGAGAATGAAACAGTTTACCGGTAACATTCCAGTGATAGTTATGGGTTTTTAAATACAGCATATACGTATCAGCCAGTACCCTGGATAACCCTTCAGCAATTTTTTGCCGATCCTTTTCATTAATTCCGATGTGTACTTCCATTTTTGCTCTCCTGTTGGTGATTGGCAATTTCCTTTTTTCGGATACACCAACAATACAAACATGAGGCTAAAATCATTCCCTGAAACGACTTATAAAGAATCGATCTGAGCCATAAGTAAAGATGATCAGGAGAGCTGGCTCATCAGTTGTTTTAAATCTTTGGGGAAGGGGGCTCGGATCGTAACATCTCTATTGGTACGAGGATGCCGAATCGTAACTTCCAGCGCGTGTAACGCTTGTCTGTTTATGCGTGCTTCTTTCTTCTCTTCCAGGTGATAATGGCGATCGCCCATCAAGGGATGTCCCTGTTCAGCAAATTGTACACGAATTTGATTTTTCAAGCCGGTCTCTAGCTCTACTTCTACAATGGCCACATCGTCGTTGGGGTACCGCTCCAAGGTCAGGTAGTGCAATCGAGCCAATGTTCCCTTGGGATCTTCCGGTGAAACCACCACGTTTCGAAAGCCCCTCTTTATACGCTTCAGATGATGCGTGAATGTTCCTTCCTCCTTGGGTTGCCCTCGCACGATGGCAATATATCTTCGGTCGGGCTCCAGGTTCTGGAATTGCTCCTTTAAATCCTCATAAGCTTGCCTGGTTTTGGCAAATACCATCACGCCGCTGGTATAACGATCGATGCGATGCACGGCTTGAGGGACAAATCGCTGATGAATCAAATATGCTTTGACTCGATCCTCCAGATTATCAGCATTGCTTTTAGGGATAGGTACAGCCAATAACCCCGGCGGTTTATTTACCCCGATAACTTCTTCATCCTCATATAAAATGTGGATGTTACGGCTCGACCGCGAACGTCTACTCATACACTGACTTCTTCTCTGATACTTGGGTTATTCACGTACCACTTCCACCGTAAACTCCTTCTCGGCAACACTGCATCGCAGATTGGCGCTATCCACAGCTCGGATGGTGACCGTATAGGTTCCCGGTTCGGTATACTCATGCTGAACAATTTTACCTGCCTGTTGGGATCCATCCCCAAAGTTCCAGTAGTAGCTGATGATATCGCCGTTGGGATCAAACGTATTGCTGGCATCAAATCGAGCGAAATCGTTGGCCGCTCCAATGGTAATTTTCTGGGGAACCTCAGCATAGATTTCCGGTGGGCCGTTAACCTTAAGAGTCTGACGGACAGTTTCATCTCCTTCGGGTTTACCCGATCCATCATTAACCACTACACGCATTGTGTATACCCCCGGGAAACGGAACTTGTGTTGTTGCGCTTGGGCATAGCTGATTTCGTTGTCACCTATATAGATGTCCACCAATGTTGAATCCTGTTCACGTACGGATAGCCCTTCAATAATATTTATAGGCACATCAGGACAGGTTACCGTAGGAAGGCGCAAAGTCAGATCGGGCACCTCATCTACGATTAAATTTCGATTGGTACTCTGTACGGAATTGGCCACACCGGCATCATCTTCTACGGTAAGGGAAACCGCGAACTGTCCCTTTCTTTTAAACGTATGGGTCACCGTTTCCCCCTGTTTACGCGTGCCATCTGAAAAGAACCAGCGATATTCGGCAATTTCACCATCGGGATCCGAACTCTGCCCTGCAGAAAACTCCACTTCTGTACCCGGCGTAATACGTCTTGGCCCCTGGATTCGAGGTTCAGGTGCGGCATTCACGCGCACCTTTTGCTCCAGCTCCGTTACACTGTACTGGGATCCACGCCCGTCATCGGCGGTAAATTCTACGGTATAGACACCCGGTTGATCATACGCATGGCTAACCACAAAACCATCTGCTTCGGCCCCATCGCCAAAATTCCACTGGGCCACACTATACGCATCCGCGTTGTCTACCAGCTCGTCTAAACGAAACTCATGTTCGGTTCCCGGTACCAGTACGGGGATGTCCTCCAATGATAATGATGGCCGCTCTTTCACGGTAATGGTTCGGCTGACTACAGCGGTATTACATACTTCCCGCTCACTGGTTTGAATTCGAAGTTTCACATTATGAGTGCCCGGGGGAAGATCCCGTGTAAAGGTGGGTAGCGTTCCGGTAGCAGATTGGGTCGTCCCACCTTGCTGCTCGATGCCCTCTGTGGAAGACAACACCCAGTTTCGGCTGGAGACCACACCGGCAGAATCGTATTCGGTTCGTTTGCTCCATCGCAAGGTATCCACATTGGGTATCTCCCAGATAATTTCATTGATCGTGGATTGCGTGCTATCCAGAGAGGGACTAGGATCGAAGGTGATCGGTTCATCTTCCATCACATCCCGGGGAAGATCAAAAGCAGCCACCGGCGGTGGAACCACCTCAACCGTAATTTGATCTACAGCTTCGCTGTTGCATGATCCGTAATCGTTACCGGTAACCCGCAAAGTCACGGTATAGACCCCCGGCTCCCGATATCTATGGATCGGATCTATGCCGCTGCCCACATTTCCGTCGCCAAAATCCCACTCATAGCGATTAATACGTCCATCAGCAGCCGAAGAGCTGGAGCCGTCAAACTGAATAGGAGCACCCGCGCATGTTCGACGATCTTCTCCGGCATCGGCTTCCGGTGCTCCCACGGCACGTACTTGTTGTGTAAAACTAGCCATGGAATTGGGCATGCCCTCGGTATCATCCACGGTTAGTTGCACCTGATAGGTTCCCTTACGTTGGTACGCATGAGTTCCGGTCATGGATTGAGCGCTGTTGCCATCGCCAAAGGTCCATTCGTATCGCAACTGGTCGTTCCCGTCAATGTCGAAGGATTTACTGGCATCGTAGGTAAAAGTATCCGCCTGACAAACCACCGAAGGCAGCTCAAAAAACACATCGGGCGGACGGTTGATAAATACATTCACCGTATCATAAGCGAAACTATTATTCAGGCTGCGCTGATCATCCACGGTGAGTACCGCTTGGTAGGTCCCCCCATGACGATAGGTATGAGAAACGATCGGCCCCTCGGCGGAACCGCCATCCCCAAAATCCCAATAGTAGCGCAGATCGTCGTCATCCGGGTCATAGGATTGCGAGCCATCAAATACGATCGTATGGCGATGCGTACGTACATCATCATTAGCAACGGCAACCGGGCGTGTATTGAAGCTAAACGAAATCGTTTTTTCCACCCGACTATTAGTTACTCCGGCATCATCTTCCACTGCTACACGTAACGAAGGCATATCTTTTTGAGCCGTGATTGTCTTGGAGGCGCTCCCCTTCACCCAGGATCCATTTTCGAACCAGTAATATTGTTTGATTTCTCCATCTGGATCCCGACTGTCCGATGCATCAACCACAAGTTCTTGGCCCGGAACCACCTCTTGGTTATAATCAACATTAATAACCGGTGGTTGATTGACCTGAATTTCCTGATAGGTGTAGTGGATCCCTTCCTGCAGCTGGGTATCATCTTGCACTTTAAGCTGCACCTGATAACGTCCGGGCTTATCAAACTTATGTTTCACGCGAGGGCCACGTAGAGTCGTACCTTCACCGAAATCCCATTCATGGGAAGCAATAGTTCCATCTGGATCGCGAGACTGGCTCCCATCGAAGGTAACTTCTTCGCCCGGCGCCACCACCTTCGGTGCACTAATGCGCGCTTGTGGTTGCTGGTTAATAACAATTTCTGTAGTTGTACGCTGCACAGAAGAATAGGTGCCCGAATTATCCACTACCGTTAACTGTACCGGATATTTGCCGGGGTTTTGATAGCGGTGTCGAATACGATTCCCCTCCAAAACGGTACCATCGCCCATATCCCATTGATATTTAATAATCTCACCATCTTGGTCCGTGGTTTGCTCCCCATCCAGGTTGACCCGTCCGCGGGCATAAATCCGATCACCACTAATAACCGGTTGCGGAGGAAAGTTGACATGCACATACATAGTGTCTTCACCGAAAGCCGTTCCGCTATTGTCGGTTACCCGCAAGCGCACCGGATAATCGCCGGGTTCAGGAAAAGCGTATTCCACTTGCGACCCTTCTAACACCGTATCCTGGAAGAACCATTTATATTGGATAATCTCCCCATCCGGGTCTCGGGAACCGGACGCATCAAATGTAGCCGGTCGATTGGGCGATACCAGTTTGTCATCACCCGCGAAAGCAATGGGAGCTTCATTTATGCGAATTTTCACTTTATCGCGCGCCACGGAATTTTTTACGTCCGAATCATCCCGAACCGTTAAGGTAACTTGGCGATCCACCGGCGTATTAAAAGCATATTGCACCATTTTACCCGTAAGCGTGGTATCTCCGCCGATATTCCATATATAGTCAACAATATTGCCATCCGGATCTCGTGAGCCCGATCCATTGAGCGTAAATATCTCTCCCACTTGCACCAGTTCAGGAGCGATGATGTGAGGAATCGGACGCTCGTTAATCTTAACCTGAGCTTGGGCGCTGGCTTCTTTACATGGGGTATTGGAATTATCCCTAACGGTCAACTCCACTGTATATAATCCGGGCTGTTCATAAACATGATCCACCCGAGCCCCTCTACGACTGGTACCATCCCCAAAGCGCCATAAATATGATGTGATAAACCCATCACGATCTTCAGATACGGTCCCATCAAAAGCCATCGGCTCATTCGGAACATGAATCCGATTCCCCCCCGCCCAAGCTGATGGAGGCTGATTAACCAGCAGACTGTCTTCGAAGGTGACCGCTTGATATGCCCCACTTAAGATTCCCGAAATAGTCAGTTTATAGGGATGATAACCGGATTGCTTGAACTGCTTAGTAACAGACGCGCCACGCAGGGTATCATCTTCAAACGCCCAAGTCATCTCTTCCAGTTGAAAACTCCCCTGCTTAGATAAATCGGTGTTCAATTGGAATTCGTTACAACTCTCCGACGCATACTGATGGTGGTAAGCAAATTTTGGTTTTTTAGGGGGTTGGTAATCTCGAATGGGCAGTTGTATAGGCAAAGGAACCCCCGAAGAGTCCTTGACCATCAACACGAACGTATTGTTGAAATCACGCCCCTCAATATTTAGGCCCAGATATTCCACCTGATCGTGATTGCTTACATCATAAATGTTGCCTTGCCACAAGGCATCCCCAGAAGTTTCCAAAGACTCATCCGGACCAAATGGGCGTTCAATAGCAATAGGTACACCATCCATATCATAGGTGAGAATATTCACCTGTTTATTGCCCCGCGTGTGGAGTTTCACTTGTCCCTTAAAGTCCGGCCAATCGGGAATGCGGATGGATAAATCATACGCATACGTACGGGTATTGGATGGAAAATCTTTGGCCTCGGGATCGTAGGAAAGCACCAGATCAAAAAAGTTACCATCGTTTCCAGTTACCCCACGAACCAGCAACACGTAGCGCAAATAGCCATCTTCCGTTCGGTAGCCCATTTCTTTATCTAACTCGCCTAGAGATACATAGCGCCCATCCAGATTACTATCCACCCCATAGGTGCGATCATACAACACATGACGATTTTCGAAGTTGGGTAGTTTCTCCAAGTCATCGGTATTACCACCGAAGCGTTTTGACGCGCTTTCCCCGCCGATGAGGGTAAATCTGGTTTGGGTATCAAAAGGGCCGTGGCGCTCCTCATACCTTCCGCCTACATCAGCATCAAAGATGCGCAGGTATATGGGCTTCGGATCATCAGCGGGAATTTCAAAATAGAATGCTTGCGTGTTGTCGAAATCCCCAGCTCCCTTGGGCGCGTCCTGGCCAAATACATTAAAGAATATACCCCGTGCCTGCTGACCCATAACGGGTTCAACACTAAATAAAATCACAAACAGACTTAACAGGCCTCCCCAGCGGAGTGCCGTTCGATATGAATAATTCAATCGAGTCAAATTAAATAGAAAGGTGGTTCCAGAGTGCAATACTATAGCCCACAAGCGGTGTGCCGAATTCCAATAACGCCTTTACATTCGAACAAATAAAAATAAACGGCCCATCGAAGTGCCTCTCAATGGACCGTTTTTCCGTATGAAGAGCAAAACCGTGTTATGCTTCCTCAAGTTCGATATCGTGAACTTCTTTAAGAATGGCCGCTGCTTCCTGATCATCTTCATGCATCACCTTATGCTGAAGATTAGTAATTAAATTGGCTTCGGCCTCTTCCCAAGCTTGCTCTTTAACCGCATCCGGAGTGGTATTGCGGATCAATACGATAATATCGTCGGCGCGAACAATACTATACAGTTCTTCATCATTAAAAGCCGGCGATCGCAATTCCTCATACTGCTTAAACACCCGGGGGAAATCATCATTATTTTCAGCTTTGGTAACGATTTCCACATCCTCAGGCCCTTTAGCACTAAGTGGGATACGGCAGAGATAAAAAAACTTTTCTTTATACAGCATAGAGTTAGTTAGATTTAGCTGAATGTGCGATTATACAGTCTAGTCCAATGGTCGTTAACATAATAAAAATCGTGGAATTGTTAACGTATCACTTACGGCAAATGAGATATATGTGTGAATTGTAACTGAATGCCGTATCTACTACTCTTGTTAAACCATTCATAACGCAATTGATTACCTAATTTCGTCACGCTAAATACAAACAGTAACCATGACGGGATTATTAGCCCCCGATGTACTATTCATCTTCTTCCTGCTACTTTTGGCTATTGTCTTATTTGCCAACGAGCAGATCTCCTTTGATGTTACTGCCCTCATATTACTCAGTTCCTTACTATTTAGTGGGATACTAACACCAAAAGAAGCGTTTTCGGGCTTCAGTAATTCTGCGACCATTACTATTGCCTGCATGTTTATCCTAAGTGAGGGATTGCGGCGGAGCGGCATTCTGAATACCATCGGATTTTATTTCACCAAATTGGGCAGACGCAATTTTTGGGTTGCCACTTTCGTGATGATGGCAGCAATAGGAACCATCTCGGCATTCATCAATAATACCGCGGCTGTGGCTTTGTTCATTCCTGTTTTTATTGGTGTGGCCGAGGATATGAAAGTCAGCGCTTCCAAGCTGCTTATGCCACTCTCCTTTGCATCTATGTTTGGAGGCGCTTGCACGCTCATTGGTACATCCACCAATATATTGGTTAGTACCATCGCTCAAGAGAATGGAATGGCTCCTTTTGGGATGTTTGAATTTACTCCCCTGGGTCTCATCCTGACGATAGTGGGGTTTGTATATCTATTCGGCTTTGGTATTCATAAAATCCCCAATCGTCGGGGGTCCAGCGAAGAGCTTACCAAGAGTTTTAACATGAATGCTTATCTGACTGATGTGATTATTGAACCTGATTCGCCAGCCGTCGGTAAAACTATTGAGCAAGCTCGCTTAACTTATAATCTGGATTTGGATGTATTGCGCGTATTCAAAAAGAAAGGGGATTCTGGCGGGCAACAGTCTGAAATCACGCTAGATCCCGGAGATGTGGTGCGCATCCGAGGTAGCGTGGAAGAGATTGATAAGTTGGTCCGCCGTGAAGATGTATCACTGAAACCCACCAAACGCTGGTATGATATAGATTTAGAACGCGGTCAATCTGCGTTGGTAGAGGCAATCATAGCGCCCGATTCTCCGTTGCAAAACAAGAAGATTTCGGAAGTCAATCTGTATGAACGGTTCGGCGCAATCTTGTTAGCTATTCGCCAACAGGGGCAACTCCAGCAAGAACACATGAAAGATATACAGCTCTCTGCGGGAGATACGCTGCTACTTTCCATAAATCGAGAACGGATTCCAGAGTTGGAGCAAGCCAGCTCATTTGTCCTCGCCTCTGAGGTGGGCCTAACACGATTTCGCACATCCAAAATACCTGTAGCACTTGCGATATTAGTTGGGGTGGTTGGTTTGGCCACTTTTGGTTTGGCTCCTATTGTAGCCACGGCCACAGCGGGTGTGGTTTTGATGATGCTAACCGGTTGTGTGACTACCGAAGAAGCCTACAATGCTATTAACTGGAAAGTCATTGTGCTGCTGGGAGGAGTATTGCCATTTGGCATCGCCATGGAAAAAACCGGCGCGGCCGCACTCATCTCCAATGTAACGGTTGAGTTTCTGGGGCAATTTGGCCCTACCGTGTTACTCTCCGGATTTTTCTTTTTATCCATGTTATTAACCAATATCATTTCCAATCAAGCTACTGCTGCGTTACTGGCTCCCATTGCAATTGAAGCGGCCTCTGCTGTGGATGTCAATGCCCGTCCGTTTTTAATCGCGGTAACTCTTGCCGCATCACTTAGCTTCATGACTCCTGTAGGCTATCAAACCAATACCTTGATCTATGGTCCGGGTCAATATAAATTTATCGATTTCACCAAGATTGGAACCCCATTAAACCTTATATTATGGGTGCTGGCGTCATTTTTAATACCATACTTCTGGCCATTTTAGGGTACATACTTCATGACAGATTGGCTTAGGAAAACCTTCCGCATCATTAACTGGCTCCCTAAGTACAACACTAGACAGCTAAACGGTGATTTATCTGCCGGGCTGACTACCGGAATAATGCTTATCCCACAGGGAATGGCCTATGCGGTCATTGCTGGTGTCCCCCCTATCTATGGATTATATGCAGCCACCATTCCGCTATTGGTATACCCACTGCTGGGTACCTCGCGCCACTTATCTGTGGGACCGGTAGCACTGGATATGCTTATTGTTTCTGCCGGGGTAGGTGCATTGGCATCGCAAAATGCTTCGGAGTTTGTGCTACTTGCCGTTATTCTCACACTGCTCACCGGCCTGTTGCAGATGTTGATGGGTGTTCTTCACCTTGGATTTATCTTTAATTTCTTTTCTCGCCCGGTAATCTCCGGTTTTACCATCGCCGCTCCCATCATTATCATGAACAGTCAAATCGGTTCCTTATTGGGCCTTAATGTTTCGCGTGATGAGTTCATCCTTGCCTATTTAACCGATATTATCACGCATATAGACATGCTCCATTGGCCCACTTTCATCATGGGTATGAGCGCCATCCTTATATTAACGTTATTGAGCTATTTTAAACCGAAGTTTCCCGGCTCTGTGGTCATTGTAGCAATATCTATTGCCATCGCCTACTACTATGATGCTGAATCTATAGGTATTGCTCTGACCGGATCCATCCCCAGTGGATTGCCCGGTTTCGAATTCCCCCAATTAACTATCGAACGGATTCAGGATTTAACGACCACAGCCATCACCTTGTCCCTGGTTCAGTTTATGGGGGTTGCCTCTTTATCCAAAGTATTTGCCAAGCGGCATAATTACGTGGTTGATCCCAACCATGAGCTGATTGCTATTGGCGCGTCTAATGTGGCGGGCAGCTTTTTCCATGCCATTCCGGTTTCGGGCAGTTTTTCACGCACCGCGGCCTCAGAACAAGCTGGTGCCCAAACGCCAATGGCAAATGTCATTACAGCTTTGACGATCATACTAACGCTCTCCTTTCTGACGCCCGTTTTTTACTATCTGCCCGAACCCATTTTAGCAGCGGTTATTGTGGTTTCGGTATTTAGCCTTATCGACATCAACGAATTTATATTCCTGTACAAAACCAAACGCAGCGAGGGGATGGTGGCTATGATCACCTTCCTGTCCACCCTGCTAATTGGGATCCAAGAAGGAATTTTACTTGGCGTAGCGACATCTATGATTGCCATTTTGTATAAAATCAGCAGACCCAATGTGGCAGAAGTTGGACTCATTCCCGATACACAAGCGTTTCAGGATCTGGAACGGAAACCTGAAGCCAAGCGCATCGAAGGCATTATGGTATTGCGGGTTGATGCTTCTTTCTCGTTTGTCAATGCCGATTACTTCAAAGAGTACATTCTCAGAAAAACCAAAGAGCGGAATACCGAAACCCATCATGTTGTTTTGGATGGCAGCGCGATCAACGACCTTGATATAACCGCCATCGACGCGCTCAAATCAATCGCCCGGACCTTAGACAAATGGAATATCCAACTCTATTTCGCCGGGTTAAAAGGCCCCATTCGGGATATTGTAATGCGCTCGGGACTCAAAGATTTTCTGGGGCCGCATCACTTCTACCGAACTCCTCATGAAGCAGTACGTGCTATTTTGGAAGAGAAAAAAGAGAATGAAAAAGATGAGGAGCACGAAGAAAAACTAAAAGAGTTCAATAAATTGAGCGATACGGCTCGTTAACTTTTTCCTTATTGTACTTGCCCCCAAATTCGCCCCGGCGCGTATATACTTAGTACCACGCCACGTGAGAACATAAATAAGGTCATGGCCAACCAAAGCGCATGCACGCCCAGCCAGGGGAAAGTGCCATAGTACACCGGTAAGAAAATAACCACCGTAGCAATGAGCATGGTATTACGCATAGCTGTGGTAGCAGTCGCCCCGATAAATACTCCGTCCCAGATATAACTGAACGCACTGACCGAGGGGCCCGCGATGGTCCAACCATAGACCATAAGTGCGGTATCTATGACCTCAGACTGATTTGTAAACAAGGTTAGAATGGGTACATCCAACCATGCATATACCAACGACGCTACTGCTCCAATACCCAACCCCCATGCCATGACTCCTTTGACCGCCGCTTTTAAAGCCGGTGGATTATCTCGGCCTATGTACCGCCCCACCAAACTTTCCGCCGCGAAAGCAAATCCATCGGTACCGTAAGACACAATCATCCAAAGTTGAAGCAGAATAGAGTTCGCGGCCAGCACCAACTCTCCATAAGTAGCTGATTGCGCCGTAAAGAAAGAAAAAGTAAAGATGAGGCAGAGAGTACGTATGAAGATATCCCTGTTGACATCAAAAAATTCTCGCACCGCTGTGATATCCCCAAGTAGCTTCTTTTGGAAGCGTTGGTAGTACGATTTATACGAATAGACCATTAATCCCACGGCTAGGATCAACCCCACATACCGCGAAATCAAGGTTCCCCAGGCCACCCCGTCTACATGCATCCCGAAGCCGTAGATGAATAGTACATCCAGAATAATATTCAGCAGGTTAATAGTAATGGTAACTACCATCGGATAACGTGCATTTTGCATCCCCAAAAACCATCCGTTCAGGGCATATACGGCGAGGGTGGCCGGAGCCGAGTAGATGCGTATATAAAAATAGGTGCGGGCAAAAGCCTCTACTTCCGCGGTTCCCTCTACCAACCAGAAACTGAGCTGTTCAATGGGGTACTGCAACAAAATGAGTAGCAAACTCCCTACAACCGCCACTACCAACGCCCGCCCCAACGTCATAATAGATCCTTGGGCATCATCACGTCCAAATGCTTGCGCGGTGATTCCGGTGGTTCCCATGCGCAAAAAACCAAATCCCCAAAACAGGAAATTGAATATCATGGTCCCGATGGCAATGGCTCCCAAATAAGCCACATTATCCAAATGACCAACCAGAGCGGTATCTACAGCACCAAGTAGCGGAACCGAAAGATTACTGATGATATTAGGGATGGCCAGCCGCAAAATGGATTTATGCAACTGGGGATTAGCCAAAGAATGGGGTGAGGTTTCAGTCATATCTTCGGTACGAATCGGACGCTATGTACGCTATTTTCTTTTTCGTTTGATCCAGCGCTCTAAATACCCTAATCCTGTCAATACCACAAGGGTTAGCACCGTTAAGCCGACACCGAGCAATAATTGACCCAGCCCCACACAGATACCCAAGGCGGCCACCATTAAAATAGACGCCGCAGTAGTGAGGCCCTCAACCTGTGATCCTTCCCGGCGAAAAATTATGGTACCTGCACCCAAAAAACTGATCCCCGTCACTATCGCCTCAATAACACGAATGGGATCCGTTCGGATGTATTCCGAGAAAAACGAATCGCTATAATGCAGAACCACAACTTGCCCCAAAATCACAAACAACGCGGAGGCTCCCGAGACCAGCATGTGAGTACGCAATCCGGCCGGCTTATCGGCAAACTCCCTTTCTATTCCAATTAAACCTCCCAACAAAAAGGCAAGAGTCACTTTCCCGATGATTTGATACTCCATGTGTATGCGTATTTTTTTTACGGCAGGTATGTTTCACACAGTATATTAAATTACTGACAGGAAATATGAACCCAAGCAGGTGTCATGGAGATCAGTTACTGGCAAAGTCGCTGGAATAAGGACAAAACTGGATTTCACCTCGACCAAGTTTACGCTCCACTAAAAAAACACTGGCGTCACCTCCAGCTTCAAATAGGAGATTATGTACTCGTACCACTGTGCGGTAAATCTTTAGACATGCACTGGATGATGCAACAGGAGATCAATGTGGTAGGAGTGGAAGTTTCCGAAAAGGCGCTTTTTTCTTTTTTTCGCCAGTTTAAACTAGAAGACCAAGTGATTGAATCTCAAAAAGGATCTTTTACCATCTATCGAGTTCATGATTCGCAGTGGTGGGTTGGAGATATACATAAACTACAGCCCAACTGGCTACCTACAATCCATGCGGTCTACGACAAAGCGGCCATTGTTGCTCTGCGCCCGGATCAGCGAACAGGCTATATCCAGCAAATTAAAACCCTCTGCCCCGAAAACCCGCCGATGCTTATCCAAACCTTTGATTACCCGCAGCAGGAGATGCCCGGCCCACCTTTTTCGGTACCCATTAATGAAATTCAATCTGGGCTTGGCGAGTGCTATTCCATACAAACATTAGAGAAACGTAATCGGCTGGATGATCTCGAAAAATTCAAACGGCGCGGGCTACACACCCGATTAGATGAATATGTGCTCTTACTACGTTCCCATGCCGCCATCTAAACCTTATTCCAGCACTTGAGCAGAGTCGGGTTGCATATCAACCCACCTGCGTGTATTTTCGAATGTCTTTTTAATCCAATAATCCCCTTAAACACACTTTACAGGGCAATTTCAACATGAACATTGAGACTCGGAATACCATTATCAGTCTAGTATTAGGCGTTATCATAATTGCATTGGGTTACATATTGTATGATTCTATCGTAACTCCCTATCAAGAAGTGGAAGAAAGAAAACTCATAAACGAAACGGTTCAGGAGCGCATGTCTGACCTGCGAGATGTATTGATTCAGTACAAATCTCGCAATGGTGATTTTCCTGCATCGCTAGACAGCGTGACCACCTTTTTGAAAACCGACTCAATGATGACTCAGATCGCGGATTCTATGTTTACAGACCGCCTGATCAGCACCTACAATCCTGATTCGGCCATTTACTCCCCGCGCCCGCCGCATAAGCGTTTCAACTATATGTTGAATGATACGCTTCGACCAAAAATGTATTTCTTGCAGGATCCCGATAATCCAGACAACTTCATCGGGGATAGCCTCAAGACCACCATGCTTAACGCAGCTAGTTGGGAATAACTGTTAGATGTCCGGGACCACTCACAATCTTGGGGTTTGCTATTCGGCAAACCAGCTCTATTACGCGGTGAACGCACCCGACAGGCCCGGACATATCCAACATATTGGCTCGGTCGACTTCAACTTTGATGTTAGTCGGGCTATTCAAACCCAACACAACGATCACTTTCCGGGGGTTAAGACTTTTCTGAGCAACCTGTATGAGCAATATGAGGTTGATCAACTGCGAATACTTACTTCCCCGCATGCCGAATGCTGGACCAGTTTCCCCAAACTTGTCTACGATAAATCGGATGAGCGAGAGGCCCATCTGTCCATCTTAATGAAAGGAATGCACCGGGAAGATCAGGAGCCAACATGGTTTCCGTTAAGCAACCAGGATTTTAAATTTTTACTGGTTCGCAACAAGCGGGTCATGAACGGCTTTGAGCAACTCGCCTCAGCGGTATCCGGCGCGGAATACGTCAGTGATTTTGAATTGGGAAGCCGCTGGACTGTCCAAACCGGTACCAAAGGTTCCTTTCTGACCGTATCCTGTTATCAACACAGTTTGGCGGTCGCTTCGTATGTGTTGGGTAAGCTTCGCGGCGCCACCTACATCAATTTTGATGATGCCGAAGACCTTCCCTACCTCTGGCTACAATTTTCCGATAATTTGAAATGGATGCGTGGCATTCATGATCAAATTTATGTGTATGGATACGAAGCCTATCAAATCATCAACATCCTAAAACCTTTTTGGGATGATGCGGCTCATATCCATAAAATGAATACGCTGGATGAGATGAAGGTTACCGCAGAGGAGCAAACCTATGGCTTTCCTCTGGAATCTGCTTGGCCAGCCATCCTGCTCTCGCTTAATAGTTAAGCGGTGTAGCAAGTAGAAATTTTCACGGGATGAAAATCCTATATTCTCTCCTCTCCGCCGTCCTTCTTATATTAGGCCACAACAGATTTTCGAATCATCACCTTCGGGTGATATCAATTAAATTTTGACTGCGTGCTATGCGTATCATCACCGGTTCACTAAAAGGTCGAAAAATCCCCCATCCTCAAACCCAAAATGTACGTCCCACTACAGATCGTACCAAAGAGGGCATGTTCAATGCTATTGTTGCCCGGCGCCATATTAGGGGGTTGCGCGTGCTGGATCTGTTTGCGGGAACCGGAAACTTAACTTTCGAAGCCATTTCCCGTGGAGCGGAATCCGCCTTATGTGTAGACAGCCAGGGGGAAAATCTGGAGTATATCCAAGAGTTGGCTGATAAATTCGGGGTCTCGGATCAGATTCGTACCCGTCGGGCGGATGTCGCACAGTTCCTGGAAGGCCCACCCATTCCCTTTGATTTAATTTTTTGCGATCCTCCGTATGAATACCCACTGATGCACGATATGGTGGAACAAATTCTGGAAAAAGGATGGTTGGCTCCGGACGGTTGGTTGGTATTGGAACATGATCGGCGTCATCATTTTGAACATCATCCACACAGCATCTATTCCAAACCGTATGGTCGCACCATTGTCGTCATTTTTGAACGTCCGGAAGATTCCAACTTCTCCGAGGAAGAAAATCAGGCCAACTAATACCAATGTATTCTCAAATATCGTAAACCCAGATTATATCACATGAAAACCACGGCACTCTATCCCGGCTCTTTTGATCCTTTTACCTACGGTCATATCGATATTCTGGAACGAGCAATAGAAATGTTCGACAAAGTTATCGTGACCATTGCGGTTAACAACAAGAAAAAAACGGTATTCACCGGTGATGAGCGGCAAGCGTTGATTGAAGAATGCCTGGAGGACAAACCTTGGACCGACCGTGTGGAAGTGGTACAGTTTACCGGCTTGTTGGTCAACTTCGCTCGTAAAACCAACGCGCAAACATTGGTTCGCGGTGTACGCCAAGTATCCGATTTTGAATATGAGTTTCGCATGGCCCTTATGAACCGGCGGTTGGCCCCCGAGGTAGATACTATCTTTCTAATGCCACAAGAGCAGCTAACCTTTGTATCAGCCACCTTGGTTAAAGAAGTAGCCTACTGGGATGGTGATCTCAGCTCTTTTGTCCCGCAGCATGTGGCAGAAGCGCTTCGTGTTAAAATGAAGCAGCGTCGTGCCAAGGAAGCAGAAACCGATAGCTGAGATAGAATAGCATCCCGCTTTTTTCTATTTTTAGCACGCCATTTTCACCTAACTGAATCCCTCAATCAAATCAAGAGGATGAATAATGACGGTATCACGTCGCGCTCAATCCGTAGCTCCATCCGCAACACTGAAAATTTCCGCTCGGGCCAAAGCGCTTAAGCGTGAAGGACGAGAAGTGATCTCTCTGAGTACCGGCGAACCTGATTTCCGGACCCCCGATTATATTTGTGAAGCTGCCATTCAGGCAATCAAAGACGGACATCACGGCTATACCGTTAATACCGGAACACCAGAATTGCGAGAAGCCATCTCCCAAAAGCTGAAGCGCGATAACGGATTAGAATATTCCCCTGATCACATTGTAGCTTCCAATGGAGCCAAACAATCGCTGGGCTTTACGCTTCTGGCGTTGTTGGATCCGGACGATGAAACCGTCATTCCCGCGCCCTATTGGGTTTCCTACCCGGAAATGGTGAAACTGGCTGATGGCATCCCGGTACCGGTTCGCACGGATATTTCCAACAACTACAAAATCACGCCCCAGCAGTTGGATGATGCCATCAGCGTGCGGACCAAAGTGGTTATGCTATGTAGTCCGTCTAACCCAACCGGTGCCTGTTATTCTAGCGAAGAGCTGGAAGCATTGGCCGATGTACTGCGCTCTTATCCGGATGTGTACATCATCTCGGATGAAATTTATGAATATATCGTTTTCGAGGGTGAGCATACCGGCATTTTAAATGTAGCTCCGGACCTAAAAGATCGCACCATCGTAATCAATGGGTTTTCCAAAGGTTTTGCCATGACCGGATGGCGATTGGGTTACCTGGCCGGTCCCCCGGAAGTGGCCCAAGCGGTGGCTAAAATACAGAGTCAGGAAACTTCGGCTCCCTGCGCTATTTCCCAAAAAGCGGGGGAAGCGGCGTATAGCAATCCCCTGGATCAAATTTTTGCCATGCGTGATGCTTTTAAGCAGCGGCGTGATTTCATTGTCGAGGCCTTGCGATCCATTGAAGGTGTGGAAGTATTTAAGCCGGGCGGCGCCTTTTATGTCTTTCCCGATGTGAGCGCCTACTATGGACGTGAAACGCCCGGCGGAGACACCATCAACACTTCGACAGAATTGTGTTTATACCTTCTTGAATCTTGTGGGATAGCTACGGTACCCGGCGATGCCTTTGGCGAACCCAATGGCATTCGTCTTAGCTACGCAGCTTCGATGGAAGAATTGAAAACCGCGATCTCAAAACTTGAGGAAGGGTTGTTAAATCTTTCCTAATCAAACTGACAGAATTACATAAAAATAATTGTGGCACGTTTTCTGTTATTGTCTTGGCAAAACGGATTAAGCTACTAACCTAACTACTGTTAATTATGCCTACATATATTTACAAGCGCGAAGATGGTACCACGTTCGAGATTCAGCAAAGCATTAATGATGATGCGCTGGAAAAGTGCCCAGAAACCGGACAAGCGGTCAAGCGTGTGATTACCGGTGGCGGCGGTGTAGTATATAAAGGTGATGGTTTTTACGTTACCGATTATAAAAATAACGGCAATGGTAATGTTAATGGAAACGGCACCTCTTCCGAAACCAGTTCGGCCGCCGAATCCAGCTCTGCCAACTAGGCAACCAATTTCAGCTCAACATTTGGGTTTCCCCAGCTGACACTTTACTCTCCATGCGATGAGCCAATCATCCGATTCACATAACGATAACGATGCGTATGAACAGGCGATGGAACAGTTTGTTCTGTCTTGGGGCGAAATGGCCTCAGCCTGGGGTATTAATCGGACCATGGCTCAAATTCATGCCCTGCTTTATGGCGAAACCCAACCGCTGGATACCGACTCCATCATGGAGCGATTGGGGATCAGCCGGGGCAACGCCAACATGAACTTGCGTAGTCTGATGGAGTGGGGGCTCATCCACAAGGTTCATTTCAAGGGCAGCCGCAAGGATCATTACACTGCTGAAAAAGATGTCTGGATTATTGTCTCTACGCTGATCCGGGAACGGCAACAGCGAGAAATCACTCCGGTGATGGAAAACCTGGAACAATGCCTGAATATACTGGATGAGCAAAATGTTGACCATCAACATGAGCAGGAATTCCGCGAGCGCATAGAAAACTTCAAACAATTCCTGGAAATGTTTGAACGGTTTACCGAAGCCATGCTTCCCTATATATCCAAGAAACATCTGAAGTACCTTAAAACCTTGGTTAAACTCGCGGAAAATCGACCCAAATTAGGTCTGAATATGGATCAATCGCAATCTTCAGAAGACTCTCGCTCCTCATGAGTTCATCCAACAAACGCCAAAAAGGCGAAGAGGGAGAAGATATAGCGGTATCCTACCTGGAAGCCAAGGACTATATCGTCATGGACCGCAACTACTTTTTTGAACAAGCCGAAGTAGATCTGGTGGCTCATGATGATCGGGAAATTGTATTTGTGGAAGTTAAACTCCGTTCCAGCAAGGCCTTTGGCGCGCCGGAAGATGCCATTACCGAGGCCAAAATTAACAGTGTTCGTAAAGCAGCAGAAGCTTGGGTTTACGAGCGAAAAATGGACGGCTATCCGGTTCGTTTTGATGTAATTGCCATTCTATACGATGGGAAAAGTGCACCAGAAATCACCCATTTCGAAGACGCTTTCCAGTTCTAGTTATTGATAATTGCCTGATTTTTAGCAAATTACAGATAGTCCATTATTAATATCAGGCAAGGAGGTTGGTATGCCACGCACAGACCATAACGAAGTTCAGGAAAAAATGAGCCGAGTGATTCGAAAATGGCTGCACCAAACGTATGGCCTTGATCATCACACCGTTGGATATGTGGGTATGTTTGGCGTCTGGGATATTATGGGAAATAATAAACTCGACTCCAATGTGATCATAAGTGGACGTACAGAACACCTACTCGAACTCAAGGAAAATCTCTGTACTATAATTGATGAAGAAATCGCCCGACGGGAAGCTGAAGTATCAACTTCTAACACCTAGAAGGCTTGTCCATCTGCGGTATTATACATGACCCCACTTAACTCTACTAAAAGGTAATTAAGGGCCGAAGCTTAGCCACTGTTTTCGGCCCTATTCCTTTGATTTTCTGTAGCTCGTCTGCAGTCGCGAACGCTCCAAATCGCTCTCTATGACTGACGATCCGTTTAGCGTACGCCGGCCCCACACCGGGCAATAGTTGCAGCATATCCATATCCGCGGTATTTACGTTTATAGGAAAGGCCGACTCCGCTGCTCCACCGCCTCCACCCGGTTCTCCCAGTGCCACAGATCGAGGTATCAGGCTACCCATATTTTGGGGTTGCTTCCACATCCCATTTTGATCGGCTCGAGCTCGAATTTCCAGATCTCGAAATTCCCGCACTGAATCCGGGTGCTGACTGTAATACTTACTGTATGTGCCCACCCCTGCTTTCAGAAGTTGTCGATTGGCGTGGGTGGTATCACCATCCGGGCTGATCAGGGTCACGTAAGCAATAAAACGTCCATACTTAGCATCTGGGTAGCTGCCATACGGCCCGGAAATTTTTACTCGTTTACCGTTGAGCATGCGATGCACATATTGATCGGCGGTTCCGGCAAAATAATCAGCGGAATCGGGAGCGGCATAAAAACTGGGAACATCCACGCCCAGCCAGGTAACCGGATACCCAAAACCTTCCACCACTTCGATCTCAAATTGGCCCCCATCGCGAACTTCATGTACCGGATAACTCGTATGGTGATCAATTTTAGGTGCTGGAATAGGAAGATTGCCCGCAGCACGCCCTTGTACCCCCTTGAAGTTTTGGTAGTACTGGTTGGCAATCCGATCCGAATAGATGATCAGCAGATTTTCATCATTATTGAATTCGGCATTATTTGAAAAGTTATAGGACCCGGCAATCACTATCCCCTGGTCGGCCGGATCGGGATGCGCGGCATCCAGGATTAATACTTTATCGTGTAATTTTCTCATTTCATCGGAAGGGGAAATAGAGCGATTGGCCAACTGCGCTTCCGCCGATGCCCATATATCTCCACTGTTTTTGTACCGGTAGTAGAATTGCCGGTCAATTACGCCATTCAATTGAACCTGTCCACGGGCCGATAGCTCCCACATAGTTTCACTAACCGGAATCGTTGGGGTAATGGCAAAAGCCTGAAAATTGACATCATGCTGAGCCTCCTCGCGCATTAGCTCCACCAGTCGATCCGATATGCTAGGTTTTGTGCCCCATCGGTTAACCGGGGCAAAATACACTTCCACTTTTGTGTTCCCTACCCAAAATGTATGCTCATCTACATCTTGTTTATCCTTATGGAATACCGACCGATTGGGCCTTGGCTGGGGGCCTTCGCCACCCCACATTTGATTAAATTCCTGCAAATAGGTAGCGGCCACCTCATTATCCTTTATCACGATAGTGTTATTGGTATTATACGCCCCGGTTAAGGTGAGATTGGTGGAACCGGTCCATACATAATCATCATCCGGCGATTCCGAAGCTGCGTCGATGACCGCAAATTTATGATGCATATCGGCACCCGAGTTTACCAGGTCATGATCTCGGATTTCTCCATTGGGCAAATACACATCCCCATCGTCATCAATGGAGATAATACCCGCTTGCCGCAGAGAATCCCACATGGCCTGATCTAACCGCTCTGAGTCATTGCGATTGTGGTCGTCGGTAATGACACGCACGGCCACTCCACGCCGGCCCGCCTTAGCCAAAGCACGGGCCACCCGTGGATGTTCCAAATCATAGACGCATAAATCCACACTATACTTTGCTGAATCGATACGATTGGTCAGCGTACCTATCAGATCCCAGCGGCTACGACTACGATTACCGGGTAGCGCTACGGAGTGGTCCGCGGGTTGATTGAAATAGACTTTTAACCACTCTACCGAAGACGTATCTGCGGGCTCTTTGGATCCAAATATTCCTCGCTGAGCTTGACTGGGCAAGGGGCCCAACAGAACCAATATCATACCTGCCAGGAATAACCTGCCCACCACGCAATTCATTATCCCGTTACGCATGAATACCCTGCTGTTATTTCCGTTGTAAATCACCCGCTAAAACTTGTAACTTGCGCCTGATCGATCGAACCTGTTTATGATCCACCGATTATGAATAAACAATTATTTAACCCACTTCGCTGGAGAAAATCATTTCTCGCAATTATTCTGGCGATATTCTTATTGGTTTGGTTTGGATTTTTGGACACCTATAGCATTTGGACCCGCTATCAGTTGGCCGAACGCAAAGATGAGTTGAAGGCCAAAACCGAACAACTCAACAAAGAAACCCAGCTTCTGCAACAAAAGGTCCATCAGCTTCAGACCGATTCCTCCCTCATTGAACGCATCGCTCGTGAAGAATACGGCATGAAGCGTAAAGGTGAAACCATTTATCGTATAAAAGGGAAGAAAGAATAAACCCTTTTCTTTTTCATCTTATCTATAATTGATCCCTGCCTATGTATGTTATTGCCCTTGATGTTGGTGGCACCAACCTGAAAGCAGCCATCGTTGATTCGCAAGGGCAGCTCAGTTACTCTACCCAAGAGCCAACCAATACGAGTTCCCCAACTGCGCTAATTCATCAGATTGCCGGGAAACTGGGGGAGCTACAGTCACATGATAAATTTGAAATTGCCGGCATAGGCATAGCGATGCCCGGCATGATTAATCTGGAGCGATCCGTGGTTTCAAACCCGCCCAATTTTCCGGGATGGAAACAAATAAACCTAGTTCAGCAGTTGAAAAAAGAGCTTTCTCTAACCATACCCATCGCTTTGGAGAATGATGCCAATGCCGCTGCTTTAGGATCATTGCGCTTTGGCTTGGGGAAACAACATGATTCATTTATCCTGATCACATTAGGAACCGGTGTGGGCGGTGCCATAATTATGGATGGCAAGCTATATCGCGGTCCTACGGGTATGGCTGGGGAAATGGGACACATGATTATTCAAGCTGATGGCCCAGCCTCCCATGCCCCTACACGCGGAACGCTGGAAGCTTTTTTGGGGCAGCGGTTTCTTACCCGATGGGCCATGGAGCAAATAAAAAAACATCCCGATAATTCGTTATATGACTTAGTACAGAAGCAATCTGATTCTTTTGAATTATCAACCTTAACTGCTGCTGCGCAAAGTGGAAATTCCCTGGCCATACAACTCTGGTCGGAAGCCGGCCGCTGGTTGGGCTTGGGGCTCACCAATCTGGTTCATCTGTTAGATATACGCACCTTCATTTTTGCCGGTGGCATTGCCAACGCGGGTGATTTGCTTCTGCAACCGGCCCGGCAGACTATGGACCGGCAACTGATGCTACCCTTTCGCTCAAACCTCCATCTATTGACCGAAACACCCGCGGAACAACTGGGTATCCATGGGGCCGCAGCTCTGATTTTGAATCAGCTAGAAGCTGGCCAATAATCCGTGTAAATTGTGGGCTTCATGCGAACTCTCTGGCAACATATCATACTGCGGGTAGTCCAACCGAAATATTGGGCTTTATTGCCTGCTGGGCTGTTATTTTTGGGTACCCTGTATCTACCTAACGATACAAGGGCTATCTCAACTGAGATTCATGTCATCCCACTGCAACCAGATACCACCCGCGCTGATACGACACGTCCCACAGACTCACTTCGTGTTCGGCCGGATACCACCCGCGCTGATACCACCGTTCCAGCTCGGCAACTACAACCGGGGACCCCACAACCGGCCTCTTCTCCATCCGGGGAAGGTCAACAAGCGGTTCAATTTCAGGCCTCTGATTCCTTGACCTTTTCTTTTGAGGGCACCCGCAGCGGAATGCTGTTTGGATCCGCTAAAGTGACCCATCCGACCGGTGAGCTTTCGGCCGGAAAAATATCCATGAATATCGATAGCAGCTTGGTCCGGGCTGCAACCCGCACACCCGGCGATACCCTGTCCCAACCGGTATTACAACGAGAAGACAATCGCGTGCGTAGTCAACGTATTTTGTTCAATTACGAAACTGAAAAAGGCAAATTTGATGTAGCCAGGGTAAAGGTACAGCAAGGCAATTTAATTGGTGACAAGGTTAAAAAAACGGATGATCGTGTGGTGTTTGTCGAAGAGGGCAAATACTCTACCTGCCCACTGGATCACCCTCATTATTATATCCAGGCTGATCGGATGAAGGTGGTGGATGAAGAAGAGATCTTCTTTACGAACGCCAAATTGTTTATTCTGGATATTCCCTACCCAATGATCTTTCCCTTTGGCTATGTTCCCGCCAAATTTGACCGTAAGCAATCGGGCATCATGGAGCCCACTTACGCATTTCAGAACAAACAAAACCGTGGATTGGGTTTGCAAAACCTGGGTTGGTTCCAATACTTCAATGATTATATCACTGGACAGGCCTCTTTTGATATTTTTACCTCGGGAACCTACTACATCAATGCTCGCGGCAACTATAAATACCGGGACGACCTGCAAGGAAGTTTGACCATTTCCTATTCTCGAGATCAAGGTATGGAACCGACCGACCCGGATTTCTTAGCCAGTAAAAGTATACAGAAACGGTTCCAGTTTAATCATCAACAAACCATTTCACCCTACGCAAAGGTCAACGCGGATATCAATTACATAACCCGCAATTTCTACCGCCAGAACTCCTACGACATCGATGATCGGGCCAAACGCAGTACTAGTTCCAAGGTAAATTACTCTTACCGACATCCGGATCAGCTATTCAACTTCAATATTTCTGCTCAGCAAAGTCAGACTTTTACCAATAATCAAACCACATTAACCGGGCCCAATATGCGGTTCAGCCTGAAAACCCTTACTCCCTTTCAGCAGGGGAATCAACGCGGTGGGCAGGATCAAACATCCATATTGGAATCAATCAGCATTAACTACAGTAACCAGTTTCAATCGCGCTATGAGTTCACCCCCATTGCCGCTGATTCAGCCACGATCTCTTGGTATGATGCCCTGCTAGATCCTCAATTGTACGAAGAAGCCACTGGTAATGAAGATTATATTCGAGCCGGTTTCAGTCATGATCTGAGCATGAACGCCCGACTACTGCCCAGTCGCTATATCAACTTGACCGGATCCGTACAGTATGATGAATACTGGTACCCCTCCACCATCCGGAAAACGTATGTTGATTCCACCCAGTCGGTTCAAACTAACATAGAGCGGGGTTTCGCGGCCACACGTTCGTTTAGCACGGGGCTTAACTTATCCACTACGCTTTACGGGATTATGAATCGTAAAATTGGAAAACTGGAAGGATTCCGTCACACCTTGCGCCCCTCTATCAATTTTTCTTACAAACCGGATTTCAGTGATCCGCATTGGGGCGTTTACCGCGCGATTGAAAATGATCCGGAAAACCGCACCTATTCGATTTATGAGCGAGGAGTGTTGGGAGCTCCTAGAGCCGGCCGCCAGCAATCGTTGGGGTTTCAACTCTCTAATGTATTTGAAACAAAATTGGTCCGGCGCGATTCCACCGGCGAACGTTCCGAAGAGACGCTGCGGCTAATTGACAACTTTAACCTGAGTTCCAGTTACAATTTCGCAGCTGAATCGTTTAAACTTTCCGATTTACAGGTCAACTTCTCTTCTTCGGTCATCCCGGATATCAATTTCAATGCTCGGGCCAGTTACAGTTTCTACGACACCAATGATGAGGGGCAACGCATTGATGAATATTTGTGGAATACCCGGGATAAACTAGCGCGTTTAACCTCCTTCAATCTATCGGCAAGCACACAATTCAGTGGGGGACAGGGGGGAGGTATTCGGACGAGCGAACCCAAGTATCCCGCTCATTACGATCCGTTGGACCAAAGCATTTTCCGCCCCATCTCACCTCATTTTAACCGCAATCCCATTCAACCGGTAAATGTCCCTTGGTCATTTTCACTCAGCTTTTCCTATTCCTGGAATAAAGCAGGAGGCGGGAATGTGAATAGACGTGCTACCCTTAACGCTCGCAACATCTCCTTCAATCTAACCCCAAAATGGCGGGCCAGCACATCTTTAGGGTACGACTTCATTGGAAAGGAGTTAACGCCTTCGCAGTTTAACCTAAGCCGTAACTTGCACTGCTGGAATCTTTCTTTCCAGATGAATCCCTTTGGCGAATTTCAATACTACCTGTTCACCCTATCCGTCAACGATGGGCAGCTTCAGAGTCTATTCCAGAAGTTACCCATCTTGAAAAATCTCGAGCGTAGTTCCAGCCCCATTAACCGACGCCGCTAAACGTTTCTTATGGGCTGGTACCAAACCCCTGTTCTTTCAACCACGATTCGGTGATATTGCTGGTATTTTCCGGCAACCCTCTGGTTTCCAGGAATCGAACCACATATTTGCCCAACATATCAAACTCCAGGTTTACCGAATCACCGGCCGATTTTGCGTTTAGATTGGTGTGATCCCGGGTATATGGGATAATGGCCACCGTAAATTGATTATCTTGCTGGCGAGCTACGGTCAGGCTAATGCCGTCAATGGCAATGCTGCCTCGCCCCACGATGTAGGGCAGCCACTCCTCATCGTATTCAATGGTATAAAGCCAGTTGGTGCCTTCCTGCTCGATTTGTTTAATAACTCCGGTAGTATCCACATGCCCCTGCACCAAGTGACCTTCAATGCCCTGCTGCATGGTTAACGACCGCTCCAAATTCACCGGATCATTCTGTTTAAGACTACCTAAAGTGGTTTTCCGCAAGGTTTCTTCAACACTTTGCACGGTAAATATATCGGATTGCACCTTAGTTACCGTTTGGCACACTCCGTCCACGGCAATACTCTCATCTTCATGCGTATCCCCCGCAAAGGTGCAGGCAATATCCAACTCTATTCCACCGCCCAGTGATCGGATAGCGGCCACGGTTCCAACTTCTTGAATGATTCCTGTAAACATTACAATACCATTTGATAATTAAAGGTACGCGGTTAACAACATATCGGGGCCGACTTGCTCCCAAACCGGCTCATGCAGTTCCCAAATTTCATTAATATGCTGAATATTGAGACCTAAAACGGATCGGGTGCCTCCCCCTAGTAATTTGGGCGCGATGAATAAATGCAATTTATCCACCAATCGTTTGCGCAGCAGAGCCGAGGCCAACTGACTTCCCGCCTCTACCAGGATGGATTGAATATCTTCCTCCCCCAATTGCCGGATGGCCTCTTCCAGATCAACATGTCCATCTATCTTAGGAACCAACAACGTTTGACCCCGGAAATAGTTAGGCTGCAGCATGTTGAGCATCGGGTCGCTGGCGTCTGCGGCTTTTGCTTTATTGTGGGTAATCACAATGGTCTTTTCTTCATACTGATCGGAAAATAGCTGCAATTCGCGATCCAGTTCATACGGCCCATCCAAGACGATGCGGCGGGGTTGCCGGCCATCGACATGCCGCACTGTCAAACGGGGATTATCCAATTTTGCGGTTGTTCGCCCCACCATTACCGCGTCATAGACACTCCGCCATTGGTGAACCCGTTTGCGCGAATCTTTACTGCTGATCCATTCGGAATGTCCATCCGGAGCGGCAATATATCCATCGGCGGTTTGCGCCATTTTCAAAATTACCATGGGACGATTGTGCGTCTGTACATGAATGAATGCCTCATTGAGGCGTTCGGCTTCTTCTTTCATAAGCCCGACATCCACCTGTATGCCTTGGTCCCGTAAATGCTGAATACCATCTCCATCCACCTGGGGATTAGGATCGCGCATGGCCACCACGATTCTTTCTAATGGCAAATTGCCCAAGGCTTGGGCACAAGGTGGAGTTTTGCCCGTATGAGAACAAGGCTCCAGCGTAACATACACCTTGGCATCAACCAGCATAGTACGATCTTTGACGGCATCGAGCGCATTGATTTCAGCGTGAGCTTCTCCATACCGCTCATGATATCCTTCGCCAATTTTCCGCCCATCACTAGATACAATAACACACCCCACCATGGGATTGGGCGATACATGTCCGGCGCCTCGTCGAGCCAGATCCAAAGCCCGCCGCATCCATTGTCGGTCGGTAGTAGAAAAAGAAGTTGAGGTCACAGTTTTTCAGATAATTCAGTTTCCAATAATGAGGTGTTAAAGATACCGAATCTGACAACCAAACAAGACGAAATAACAAGGGCGAGTCATAGCGACTCGCCCTTGATACTTAATATACTATTGATGACTAATTAGCCTTACTGCAGAACTTGATCGCGATAATCTTCGATCTCAGCTTCTTCTTTTAAGCGATCCATCCAAACGCGCAAGTATGTCGACTGCTTGGTACGTTTCAACTGTTCACGCAAACGCGTACTCTCATCCGCTGTAATTTGGGAAGGATCCGCGCGGTTAAAGGCGTTTACCTTGATCACAAATACCGCATTGTTGCCTTTCAACGGTTCGGAGATCATACCTTCTTCTAAGCCAAAAACGGCTCCGATTACCTGGGGTTCTCGTCCCGCACCGGAAATAACATTGGCATTCATACGTATGCTTTCCTGACTCATCACTTCTTTTCCACTGGCATTGGCGATGGTTTGCAAGTCGGTAGCATTGGCAGAATATTGAGCGGCCTGCTGAAGTACGAATTCACGCTGTTTTTGGCTACGAACGGCATTTTCAATTTGCCCACGCACTTCTTCAAAAGGGCGTACCCCTTCAGGTGTAACTTCAGAAACCTTAAGTACCACAAACTGTTGATCCAGCTCGATGGGTTCGGATATCTGTTCTTCGGTAGCGCTTTCCAGATAGTTGATCACCTGACGGCTTTGCCCCAAACCAGAAATAAATGGGGTACCCTTGGTAGCCATTGCCGTTTTTACTTCCAGGTTACGGCGTTCGGCTTCTTCCTCAAAGTTACTTTCCTCCGCGAAAAAGCTGAAATCATCGGCTTCCTCAGCACGAGCGTCAACGGTAGAAATCGGATCGGCTTTAATCTCCAAACTGAAGTCGACAAATTTGACTTCATCTCCGCGGCGATTGATTAATTTAACCAAGTGCAAGGTGCCGTTGTCACGAATCACATCGGTAACCTGCCCTTCTTGTACATCTAGTACCGGACGCAAGATATCCCGCATCTCATCTACCGCCACATAGGAATCGCTATACTCAGAAGCGGACTGATAACGAGCCAAGAATAAGGAGTCATTCTCTGCATTTTGGAAATCATCGCGTAATTCACGCATCTCTTTTAAGGTGCGAGCGGTATCTTGTGCAGTCGGCGCTTTGGAGAAGCCTACATACTGAAAACGATACTGCTCATTACGCTCATATTCTTCTTGGTGAGCGTCGTAGTATTCGCGCAGGTCGCTTTCCGTCACCGGAATGGAGTCCGGGTTTACATCGGCATAAGGGAATCGAACAAACTCAATATCCGCGAAACTGTTGTTACTTACGAACTCGCGTTCTACCGCTTCATCGGAAACCTGTAGCGCGCTTTCTACATAGGTATTCATCTTTTCCTGGCGGCGCTTTTGACGCAACTGCTGTTCAATCATCAACCAAACATCCGTATTCTCCGGTGCCTCTATGGCTTGTTGCAGAGCTTCCCGGTTGATCGTGCCGTCTTCACGCTGGAACTGCTGTTTAATGAATTGATCCGGATTGGGTCCGGTAATCATATCCAGCAACTCTTGATCGGTTACCGTGATACCCAGCTCATCCATTTTTTGCTGGATCAACTTGCTGGCCACCAACTCGTTCCACGCTTGCTCTTCGTAATAAGCACGCATTTCCGGCGTAACCGATTCCCCGGTACGCTGGCTGTACTGCTCAATGTAGTTACTTATACGTTGGTTATACTCTTCGTATGAAATGGATTCTCCATTCACTTCTCCCAGCGAACGTGGTCCAGCCATCATGGCATCGAATACGCGTGTATCGGCCAAACCCCATAACAATCCAAATGCGATTATGAGGACCCACAATATATACTTTGTGCTGGCCCGCATTTTTTCCATTACTCCCATGTAGAAAACCCCAGTCTAAATCTTTGCTAAATGGTATGTGATAATAAATTCGAAATCTCTGAACCGGGCTGTAGCCCGTGCATAGTGTCCAGGTGGAATTGAAAGCCTGTAAATATAAAAGAAGCCGTTGCTAAGAGCAATTAAAGCCACTTATCTAACCTTAGAATATGGAAAACAGCTTTAAATGCTTCAGATAAGACTTTGGATCTTCATTCAACTTCTTGGTAAGCTTATGTAGCTCAAAGGATAGGCTATCCACATTGTTATATAACGAAGAATCTTGCAGCAGCTTACCCATGGTGCCTTCGCCGGATTCCATTTGACCTAATATTCCATCCAACCGTTTCATCGAGCTTTTCAGATCTACAGATACCCCCTGTAATTCTTGGGTGGTCTGATCCAGTTGAGACAATATTCGCTCTACTTTGGGGCGACTGCTGGAACTCAACGTATCAACTTCACCTAATATGCGATTTACGGTAGTCACGCTTTTATCAATATCACCGCGTTTATCTTCAACCAGTTGATTAAGTTGTTCCGAAGTTGATCGAACATTTTCTAAAACTGCTTTAAGCTCTTGCTGATTACCTTTACCGGTGACTTCGTTCATCTGCTCCAGTAGCGTATTTAACTGCTTGAATGTCCCGGTCAGATCATCGCCAATATCTTCTCCCTTGTCTTTTAACGTTTCCACCATGCTCTCCACATAACGCCCATCAATACGTCCACCGAAGGGAACCACCTCTGTACTTTGCCCTCGTTGGATAACAATGGCTTTGGACCCCAGCATATCAATGGGACGCAAATAAGCTATCGATCCTTTAGGAATACGATTTCCCATATTAATAGTCATGTGTACCCGCACACTATCATCCGGGGCCAAACTAACCTCCTTCACCGATCCAATCTTTACCCCGTTCACCAACACTTGACTTCCGGCATTTAAGCC
Organism: Bacteroidota bacterium; assembly: GCA_051747265.1. GTDB lineage: Bacteria > Bacteroidota > Rhodothermia > Balneolales > Balneolaceae > JBNJFY01. The sequence goes on from JBNJFY010000002.1 coordinate 353,057, forward strand.
ATCCACACGGATAAACTTGGCATATATTTCATTACTCTGTCGGAATAAGGGGACATCCCGCATAAACCGGAACCCAAAGAAGGCGACCAATAGTGCCCCAATTACGGTTAATCCTACTTTTACTTCATTACTAAATCGTGCCACGGGTCAAAACTATGATTAAATGAAAAGATATTAATTAAATACGTTAAATCTGGTACTCACTAGCCCTGATAAAATCCAGTAGATCCTGGTGATTAGAAGTACGCATTTCCTCGCGTGTTCCATACCAGCTCAATTGTTCTTCGTTTAAGAACGCCACATTTTCAGCAATTTTTAACACACTATGCATATCATGGGTCACCACAACCGAAGTGATATCCAAACTTTCGGCCATGTGCATGATCAACTCGTTAATTTCATCTGACGTTTGCGGATCCAACCCGGACGTGGGTTCATCATACAGTAAATATTTGGGTTTCAAAATGACTGCACGAGCCAGGGCTACACGTTTGCGCATCCCTCCGGATAGTTCAGCGGTGGCTTTCTCACCAATATCATGGAGATTAACCATCTCCAAGGCATCATGAACCTCCTGACGAATCTGCTCCTCATTCATATCGGTAAAATACCGTAGTGGAAAAGCGACATTTTCGAAGGTATTAATAGAATCGAAAAGGGCAGATCCCTGAAATAATACCCCAAATTGCTGGCGAATTTTTCGCAATTCTACATAGGAGAGTTCAAATATATTGCGACCGTCAATTAAAACCTTACCCGAATCGGGAATCAACAAAGCGTTCATATGCTTCATTAACACCGATTTACCACACCCTGATCGGCCAATAATGGCTAAGGTTTCCCCGTCCTCAATAGTAAGGGATACATTATCCCATACCAGGTTGTCGCCAAATGATTTGGTCAGTTGTTGAATTTCAATCATGGATTAAAAACAACTAAAAACAGTATTCAAATTTGATTATAGCAGGATGGAGGCCAACACAAAGTCAGCCAACAATACATAAATACAGCTTAATACTGTGGCTTGGGTGGTACTCTTACCAACTCCCTCGGCCCCTCCGGTGGCAAAATATCCTTTGTAAGATGCGATCGACGTAATCAGATAGCCAAACACAAAAGATTTAATTAACCCAAAAGAAACATCCCATGGATAAAAATACTCCCGTGCTCCCTTCAAAAAATCTGCAATGGGAAGTGCGCCAGTTATAAATCCTGCCAGTACCCCACCGAAAATGCCCATCGCGGAGGCAGCGAAGTAAAGAACCGGAAACATTAAGATACCGGCGATCACCCGAGGAACCACCAAGAAGGATACCGAGTTGAATCCCATAGACTCTAAAGCATCAATCTGTTCACTAACTCTCATATTCCCCAATTCCGTGGCAATTCGAGCTCCGACTCGTCCAGCCAAAACCAGACTACTGATCACCGCGGCCAACTCAATCAACAGTGATTCCGAAACAATAGCTCCGATCGTCGATTTGGGAATTAATGAGGATTCCAGCTGGTAAGCCGTCTGAATAGTCATTACCGCCCCGGTGAAAAAACCGGTAAGCAGAATAATGGGCAATGATTCATACCCGATCTTGACCAGTTCATTGAGCAAGTTTTTTCGGTACGTACTAAATTCTGTCGCTGAACGAATGGCTTTGTACAGCAACATGCTGTACTGACCCAGTTGTTTTAAAATATCCATGCCTGTTGGGCGTCTCCATCAGTCAAAAATTAGTTTGGCAATATACGGCTTTGTAATGAATTTCATGAGGGCAAAACACATTCTATATTCTGTATACTAAATTTCTATCAAATTCCACCTTATTGCCGAGAATCGCCGCATTCATATTATTAGTTGGATTAACTTTGGGGCTTGGGCCTATAGCGCATGCTCAATCCAACAGTGTATATGAGTTTATAACTCTTCCCGGATCCGCACGCCTAGCCGCTCTGGGACCGGATCAACCCAGCATATTGCATAGCGATATTTCGACCATCTCAGCTAATCCGGCCTTGCTGGATTCCACCCACCACCAACAAATTAGCGCTACATATCTGAACTACCTGGCTGGAATCAATATGGGGGTAATTTCTGCGGCTTATCACCAACCACATTGGGGCACATTTGGAACACAGTTACGATATATGAATTATGGTTCCATCACTCGAACCGATGTTAATGGAACCGACTTAGGAAGTTTTACTCCCCAAGATGTCGCCCTTCAACTACACGGAAGTCGTGAGCTACTTCCCCGCTTCAGAGGGGGAGTTCAATTAAGCCTGATCCATCAGCGCTATGATCAATTTCGCTCTACGGGTTTATTGGCCGATTTCGGAGTTACCTACCATCTCATTGATCAACAAGCACAGATTGGAGTCACCCTTCAATCGGTGGGCGGTCAGCTATCCACCTTCAATGGGGCTAGGGAACCGATCCCATTAAATTTAACGGTAGGTTACGCGCAACAACTAAAATATCTGCCCCTGCGCCTTCATATAGGGATCGAACAGCTACATCATTGGGATTCCCAATTAGATAATGGACGGGAAATTTCCACGGGGAAATTACTGTTACAAAAAATTATGCTAAGCGCGGAATTTGACCTGGGAGATCACCTACAAGCACGTCTGGGATACCAATCAGCCACCGCTTCATCTCTGAATTTAGATCGCCGCGTAGACCCATCCGGACTACGTGCCGGAATCGGCCTGAACATACGTGCCTTTCAGCTGGATGTTGGCTATCATTCATTTAGCTCTTTGGGAGGAGTTACCATGTTGACCCTCCGCACCAATTGGACCGAGCTTTAACTTTGCCCAATTCAAACCGTTCACATTCTTGACACGTTTCTTCAACGACTTTATAGAGAATATAGCCGCAATCCGCATAGGAATAGCAACCCTGTTCATGATGCTGATCTTTACGGCCGGGACTATTGGTTATCACCTTATTGAGGGGATGAGTTTCTTCGACGGCTTCTATATGACCTTTATTACCATTACCACGATTGGATTTTCGGAAGTAAGCAGGCTTTCTAATGAAGGGCGAATTCTCACCATCGTGTTATCGTTGTTTGGCATCGGTGTAATTGCGTACATTGCATCACAAACCACGCAAATCCTTTTTGAAAGCGAAATATTCAGGAGGCGTGCCATTCAAAAGCAGCTAGAAAAGATCGAAGATCATTACATAATCTGTGGTTACGGTAGAATTGGCCACCGCATCGCTACGGTATTGGCAAATGCCAATATGCCTTTGGTGATCGTTGAAAACCGTCCCGAGGCAATCAAACGGATAAATAACGATGATCACCTATACATTGAAGGCAATGCCCAAGAAGAAGAGGTACTGCAAGAAGCAGGCATCAAACGGGCCAAAGGGCTGGTTTGCACCTTGTCACGAGATCAAGATAATGTATTTGTGACCTTAATCGCCCGGGAGCTGAAAAATGATCTGTTTATCTTGGTTCGAACCAACCAACATAAAAACACCCGCAAAATACTTCGGGCAGGAGCCGATAAAGTAATCTCCCCCTATGAGATCGGGGCCGATCGCATGGCCAATGTCATATTACGGCCCCATGTTGATCATTTTGTAGATCGTATTCTGGGCGGAACTATGAACGATCATATTTTTGATGAAATCAAAGTTTTCGAGGGTTCAGAGTTAGCACAAAAGACCATTGCCGAAGCGGAAATACGTCCGAAATATTTTGTGGTGATTATCGCGGTTATCCCCAATGATGGTAAAGATATTGTCTTTAATCCGGCCGGATCCTATACCATACAGCCCAAAGACACGTTAATTGTCCTTGGTGATGTGGAACGCATTGAACATATGCGCGTTCATGGATGCGACGATCACCGAAGCCTTTCCGAACGTGCGCAACATCACAAATGGTTAGCTTCGCAAGGGTTTGATCGATTAAAGCCGCCGCATAAATCCCAAACTACCAATCACTAATTTGTATGATTCGTTATTTGACGGCTGGTGAATCGCATGGTCCGTCGCTTACCGGTATTGTGGAAGGGATTCCTGCCGGTTTGCCTTTGGATGAAGATTATATCGCGCTTCAACTGGCGCGCCGCCAAAAAGGTTACGGTAGAGGCGGACGTATGGCCTTCGAGAAAGATCGGGCCACCATCACTTCAGGGGTGCGATTTGGCAAAACCATGGGAAGCCCCATTGCCCTTCAAATGCCCAATAGAGCATACGAAAAGGATGAGGCTAATTGGCCGGTTGCCATGAGTAAAACCCCGGTTCCGGACGATATTGAGAAAATTACGCTACCCCGTCCGGGACATGCGGACTTGGTAGGCATCCAAAAGTATAATTTTGATGATATTCGCCCGGTTATTGAACGTTCCAGTGCCCGAGAAACCGCCATGCGGGTAGCCTGTGCCACTGTTTCCCGAAAATTTCTTGCTGAATTGGGCATTCAGATCGGAGCTCACGTTACCCGTATTGGTCCCATTGGGTTTGATTCTTGGGAACAACTACGGGAACGTGTGGATCCCTTAATAGCAGATGGAGCCGAATCATTAGATCATCGTGCTGATCAATCACCGGTTCGTTGTATTGACGAACAGCTCTCAGAACTGATGCGTGAAGAAATCAAAAAACGGCGGAAAGAGGGCAGCTCCTTGGGCGGCCACTATGAGATAGTTGTGACCGGACTGCCCGCTGGATTAGGCAGCTATGTACACTGGGATCGCAAATTAGATGCGCAACTATCCTCAGCTATTATGGGTACCCAAGCCATGAAAGGCGTCGAAATCGGCCTGGGATTTGAAAGTGGGCAGCGCCACGGACAACAAGTCCACGATGAGATCATCTACGAAAATGACACCTACCGACGACGAACCAATCGTCTGGGTGGATTGGAAGGGGGGATGACCACTGGTATGCCTCTGATCATCCGGGGAGTCATGAAACCTATTCCAACCATGCTTAAACCACTAGGCACGGTGGATACCGAGACCAAATCGGCTACCGAAACTCGTTATGAGCGTTCCGATGTTTGCGCTCTACCGCGCGCAGTGGTCGTAGTAGAAAATATCATTGCTCCGGTATTGGCTAATGCCATCTTACAAAAGACTGGTGGCGACTCCATGAATGAAATCATAGAACGGTTTAATAACCTATGAGCTCCAACCAACATATTTTAAGCAAATTATTACTTTCCCTATTAACGATGGGCCTGGCGATTGTACCTTATTCGCTCCATGCGCAATCAGATAGCCTGTACCAATATCAGGAGCTGCCCGGGATTTCCATTAAATTGATTGAGCCCGATCGGTTAATCATGAATGTACGTGATTTATCGTCCCCAGCTTTTGAAGGTCGAGAACTAGGAACCTACGGTAATGAAAAAGCAGCCAATTGGGTTGAGTTCAAATTTCGGGATTTAGGACTCACTCCATTTTTCGGAAATTCCTTTCGTCAAAGCTTTCCGATTAGCCAATGGGAGCTGGGGGATTCTAACAGGCTCGATTATGCAGACTCTACTTTTTCAGCTCCCCAGCATTGGGTGCCCGCTTACTATTCTAGTACGGATAGCTTGAGTGCCCACTATACCTATCTTCCATCGAATATCAATGAAGTAGATACTGCCCAGATAGATGGCCATATTATTCTGACCCCACTGCCTGTCAAATCAATTCCCTATCGCCCCTTCTTCAAATCTACCATAAACAGGCTTGATTCACTGGGAGCCAAGGCGGTTATCTTCTCAACGTTGGATGCCCCCACTACACCTCACAGCAATGAGAGTTATCGTTTTGAAGACTTCATTGATCTGCCCGTTCAAGCCCAAAAAACCACCGAAAACACTCCTTCACCATTTTTAGGTCCGGAACAGCTGGATATACCTGTTCTATTTGCGCGTCCGGCGACCTCTTCTTTTTTAATTCAACAACTTTATCCTGAGCAACAGCCGAGAACCGTACTAACCAACGCAGTTGATATTCGAAGCAGTAATCAACAAATGAATCTCTCTGTTTCAGTCGATAAAAATTTGACTACCGAGGCAGTCAACATAGCTGGTTACATTGAGGGACAACGACCACTTGAAGCTGGTTATATTTTAATTACCAGCTCCTTTGATCAAGAAGGTCAGCACCCTATTGCCGGGACACCGTTTTTTGGGTCCAACGATAATGCGTCGGGCATTGCGGTTATGATGGAAATAGCCAGTATTTTTGCTCATCCCCGGCACCCCAAACCAACGTATCCCATTGTCTTTGCCGGGCTCAACGGCACTCAACGAGATTTCGTCGGTGCACGATATTTCGCGAAGCATGGGATTCGTGACCCTAATAAAGTGGTCAGCGATTTGAACCTTCGCGCCTTGGCGGGAGGCACCATCAGCGACTCCTCAAATGTGTATATAGAGGGTATTTCACAAGACCACTCTCTATCGCAATTGGCACAAAAAACAGCCGCAGAATTAGATATTACCTTAATCCAAAACAGAGAACAAACTACCCCCCTCACTTCTGTGATTAATGTTCTTCCCTTTAATCAACGAGATATTCCATCACTGGCTATATCCGGAGGCCCCTATTCACTGAGTGGACGAATTTTGGACTCCCCGGATAAACTCAACTATGTCCAATTATATTATGCTACCGAATATGTCCTTGAATTAAGTTGGAGACTAGCCACACTTCGACAAGAAGTACCTCGCTTGAATAAACCAACTCAATAAAAATCAGACCGTGTTGTGAGTACTTCAAAAATATCTCGATTGGCCCAAAATATTCAGAAAAATCCCGATGATTCTTTTTCCAAGTTTGCATTGGCATTGGAATTATTAAAAAGGGATCAGGTAGAAAAAACACAGCAATTATTTGAATCTATCTATCATTCTGATCCCCAATATTTGGGGGTTTATTACCATCTGGGGAAATTATATCAACAGTTGAACCGTACCGATGACGCCCAGCGGCTTTTTCTTGAAGGAATCTCACAAGCTCAGCAACAGAATGACACCCACGCTGAACGTGAATTACAGGAAGCTTTAACCCAATTGAAAGATGAAATTGATTAAGCTTTACATACAACCCTCACGATATCTTTGCCAATCCAAGACTCATTATTTTTCAAATTCTGGCATGGCCCTAATTGGACTATGGTTTCTATTTGGATTGCTGACTACGAATCCTGCGCACGCGCAACAAACCAGCCCCAAAGTGCACGTAGTACAAAAAGGCGAGACACTTTTCTCAATCGCGCGAGCTTATGATATCACTGTTCAAGACATTAAAGTATGGAATAACCTTCAAACATCTTCTTTAAACGTCGGACAGGAGTTAATCGTTGCTCATCCCGATGATGAGGAAAAGACCATCAGGCATACGGTTCAAAAAGGGGAAACCCTGTATGGAATATCAAAAGAGTACGGGGTCAGCATCAGCTCAATTCGTAATTGGAATTCATTGAACAATGATGCCCTTACCGTTGGCCAGGTCCTCACTATATACCCACCAGAACAGCTGTCTTTGACCGAGTCCCAAGAAAAACAAATCAAACAGGATAGCGATACTACAAATAGTCTTATTACTCAAGAGAGCAGTAACATTCCCACCACGTATTATACTGTTAAGTCAGGAGATAATTTGTACAATATCGCTCGCGACTACAATATGTCTGTAGACCAGCTCAAGCAGTTGAATGATCTAAAAGGAAACACCATACGAGTTGGACAACAGTTGACCGTACGAAAGACACGAGAAGATTTAAATGTTATAGAATCCGAAGAATCGATCGCCGCGGTTCAGGGTAATTTCAAAATCATCACCTTGTCAGCAGCTGCCCGCCCCAAAGAGATTTACCCCAAATATGAAATGGATTCTACCGAATTCGCTATGCTCAACCCCGATATTTCTTGGGAATCTACATTAATTGAAGGTGATAAAGTAACCGTATTGTTGCCGGCCAAAAAAACTACGACTAATCCCTATCGTACCAACTCTCGTCTTAATACGCTCGGCAACACCAGCATTTCAACCTATACTGACACAGATATTGGCACGCCCACTACCTCCGGCGAGCTATACAACCCTGAAGCGTTGACCGCAGCACATGCTTCCATCGCACTAGGAAGCGTTATCTATGTTCAAAATCCCGTAACTAAACGTGGTTTAATTGTCTTGATCAATGATCGCGGTTCCAATAAGGGGCTCAAATTATCCCATCTAGCATATAAAATGTTAGGTTTCAATAAATCCAACGATTCCAACAAACAATTAGTTAATATCTATAAAGAACTCAACTAACTAAGTATGTTATATGGACACAGCTTCCACGTCAAGCTCCCATCAAGCACCTGATCCCAGTGCCCGTACAGAATTGAATTCATCGAGTTCTCCCCAGGGATTTTTTCCTCGCTATTGGGAGAATAGCCGAAATCCATTATTCAATTATGTTTTGGCGCTTCCTTTGCTTCTCATTTACGAGTTACTAATCTACTTGACCCAACCAGAATCAGGATCAGCTGTACGAATTAGCGCTGATGTCTGGATTAAATCATTGTACGTTTATCTCGGGTACAATACGCTTTCAGTGACTCTTTTGGTGGTCGCCCTCTTTGGTATTTTTCTTTTTATCAACCAAAGACAACGTGGTACTCGATTAAACGCCCAACATTTGACGCTCATGCTGCTAGAGGCCGGTGCATGGGCATTGGTATTGGGTTGGTTCATATCAACGCTTACTGGTGCAATATTTGATATTCAAGCCACAATAGCTGATTCCACCACTCAATTATCTGCTTTACAACAATTTGCCCTCTCTTTAGGAGCGGGAATATATGAGGAGCTATTTTTTCGCCTCATTTTAATTTGGGTGGGATATCAGATTTTTAAACGCTTTTTTGATTTACCATGGATGGCTTATCTGGCCGCTGCGTTGATTTCTGCTTTTCTATTTAGCACAGCACATTTCACCGGATCCATGGGAGAAGGGTTTACGCTTGTAGCTTTTCTGTACCGCTTTTTATTCGGATTAGCGCTAAACGCATTATTTATTACACGCGGATTCGCTATCACGGCTTGGGCCCACGCGATATATGATCTCCTCGTAATCTTCATCTTGCAATAAATAAAAAAGCCGAAGCTCACTATTGAGCTTCGGCTTTATCAACTAATTTATTTTTGGCGTTTACTGCTGTTGATTTTGATTCTCCTGCTCATCCACAGTATCGGGAATCTCATACATGCCATTGGTGAATGATCCCTTAGCTCCTTCTTCCCACCAACGTGGCGGCTCGCCATATAAGTAGGTGTAGGTCAGATCATTATAACGATTCAACAATGTTTGCTCTAATTCTTCTAAATCGTATCCAAAACTATTCGCTCCTAACGCAACTACATTGTTACTCTCGGCATGCACTTTATAACCATAATGGAATAAGGCAATTAAATCGTAATAAGGAACAATGTTCTCTTCACCAGTAAACTGCAATCCATTTTCCACCAGATATGAAAGTGTCTTCTCATCAGTCAAATCAATCATGAAGCCAACACTATTATAATCCATCCCTGAAGTAAATCCAGACATCAAATTATCCATATCTAACTCATTGGCGCTTCCCCAGTGGGTAGTACTAAAAAATATCCGTTTAGGTTTGAGGCTAAAACCGGTCTCGTCTACCCTGATGATGACTTCCAATTCATACATAGAAATTTGGGATAAATCAGAAACCAGCCGATTATCGGTAGAATTGTTCAGCATCAGCTGAGTTACCCGATCTTGTGGTTGAGCAACCCCATTCTTGCCTTGGGATATTTGAAAATTAAGCATAAACCGCCCTTGGGCCTCCATCTCCTGGAGGTTTGTGGATAGTGTATCCAATAAATCACTGTATGTGACTTTGGTACCCTTACCCATGATAGGCGCATCATTAGTACCACCTATACGAGACAGGGTGTAGGCATCTACCTCATCATCTTGGATTGCTCGTTCCAGCGAATCACGCATGATCACCCAAAAGTCGGATGCCAGCATCTCAAACTGCACATACTGCCGCTCTGCCCCAAGTGTACCCTTATTTTCTGCGGTTACCTGATACAACTTACTATCATTAAAGGGATCATACTTATTCATGATCCCTCTCAATCGCAGCGTTTTTTGCCAATTCGTGCCTTCTTCCAATCCAGATAACTGGGCATAACCATAGTCGTAACTAATAGCTGATGCTATAACACCAACTAGCGCAAAGACAACTAACCGTTGCCAACTATGATTGTATTTACTTCGCATCATTAAATAAGGATTGGATTAATCTCGCTATTGAGATTTATAGGTGAACTGACTAGGTACGTTTTCCAAGTTTATGGGAATTCGTTGATTCTGATAATTCATTCGAGACAAGCCGGTGATGAATACGCTAATACCAGAACCGGTTGGATTATTACTGACGTCGAACAAATCAACCTCGTAGATAAATTCTCCTTCACCAGCATTTTTAAGATCCAAGCGATCACGCAATTGGCTTTGACTAAAGGTTTCGCTCAAAGGCGCTAACCCTGTACGTGTCACTTCAACCTTCATTTCATCTACACGGTACTTAGCATCATCGGGATATTCGCTGGCAAATGTTTGATCAGCGCGAACAACTATCTCAAACGGACTGAAAAGATCTACCCGACTTTCGGCGTTGAAGAACTCTTGGTCACCTTTCTGACGCAAACCAACCGTAGGTGTGGGGGGTGTGGTAATCTTAAAACCCTTTTCACCCAACTTACTGTTTTCCCCATCTCCAGTGCTACGAAACACCTCGATCGCCGTAGTATCGCCATCCGGCGCGAACGTCAAACTATTTCCGCTGAATGATTGACCACTGAATTTCTCACGAAGAGAAAGGGTAGAGGCATCAACTCCGGGAACCGTAAAGGCGAGCGAGTTCCTACTGTTAGAATACAGTTTGGGAACGGCATTACTTTGAACCTGAATAGTTGGACGAAAGACCGTGAACTTACCACTGATCTCCTCAACATAGCTGGGAGGGCGATCTTGCTGGATATCCTTTGCCGTCTTACCAGTAATCGTACCGGCAAACGCTACCTCCTTGGTATAGACATCCGAACCCTCATTCTCAAAGAGTTGATTGGTGTTCATCACCAAACGTTCTTCGGCTTCATCCCACTGCATTGACTCAGGAGTTTCCGAATAATCCAGTTCAATTTTAGGGACAAAAATCGCACTGCCATGCCCATCACCAGATGTATGCTCTGGATTCTCGAGCGTAAACATGATTGATGCTTCGTACTGATCGCCTACCGCTACTCGTTGATTTTCAGCAACAACATTGGGTTTCAAGTTGTTACTATTTAAAACAAGTGCGTCAGCGTCCAGGTCAAACGTAGCCATTGCATATCCCAAAATGGGAAGATACAAAGCTGTCATAATATTTAGGCGTAAACCTACGGCACCGCCTCCGCCACCACCCATAAGTAGTCTCCTGTTTTATTAAAAATTGCGTTGAAAGCCGGATCAGTTTCTATAAGTAGAGCAATTCCGGCTTATCAAAGATTCAAAAAGAATTAGTTTTCAACGGTATTGAAGCTTTTGAAACGATTAGCCAGCTTCTTCATTTCGTCTTCAAAGCTTTTTAATTCGTTTCCAGTATTCTCCAATCGTTCAGAAACAGACTGAGCGTTTTGCGAAATATTACCAGCATTAACTTTTTCAAACTCTCCCAAGCTTTCGCCGACTTGCTGGATACGATTTGAAAAATCCGAAAGTGATTGGGATACCGATTGAATTTGAGTATTCACCTCATTGGTTTCGGCCAATAAACCTCGAGTGCGCTCAACATCCTCAACCAACAGATTAGTCAGTTCGGATACTTTATCATCTAACTGTTGAGATACTTTCTCCTCAATCAGACCGCGCAGAGACTCGGGAAGTTCCATGTTTACCACAACACCATCCGTGTGTGCTCCATCAGAGCCCGTAGCTTCATCTTCTTCGATCTCTTCAGGGAAAACTTCGTAATAATCGTCTCCCTTCATAAAACCCATAATGATAAAGACGATACACTCGCCCAAAAATCCTACGGGCATCATAATATCATAAAGAGCCTTACCCAGTTCCGGCGAAATCATTCCCCAGAATGGCTCTTTCCATAATTTCATGAGTACACCAAATACAGCGCTGGCTCCAAAAACACCAACAAAAAACTGGTCCCATTTAAATTTGCGTACCTGCAAGTATATCGGCAGATCATATTTCTGTCGATACCTTTGGTTAATTGAATCAGCCATGTTAATAGCTCCCTATAGTTGCTGTTGAAAATACGTGACGCTAGAACAATTACATTGTAGAGATCACAGGATTAATAATAAAGTCAAATCCAAAAGGATTTACATTCCTTATCGATATCTACGTGATACACTTTGAGCGCATCGAAAACCGATGAATGGGGTACCCTGCGATTTAACCTGAAAGTTACGAACCCCTACACCGATAAAGAATTTGGTTGATTGCCACGAGCCACCGCGATGGATCTTGCGGGGCTCACTAGCATTAACATAAGATGGCGAAACAAAATTAGATGTTCCAACATTTTGCAGTACAACATAGCTCGGATTATAGGAATCTAACACCCATTCCGAGACATTTCCGGCTACGTTATACAGTCCAAAGTCATTGGGCACAAAACTTTCTACTGGAGCCATAATTGCATATCCATCAGCCTGATAGACTCCGCGATCTTGCTTAAAGTTGGCGCGATATTTACCGGTTTTGGTCTGAACTTCAAGACCATCCCACGGATAAACTCGTCCACTTATACCACTTCGAGCAACATATTCCCATTCCGATTCTGTAGGCAATCGCTTACCGGCCCAAGCGGCAAATAATTTTGCTTGATACCAATTGACACAAACAACGGGGAAATTATCGTAGTAGTCATTATAGAAGTAGGTACTCCAAGGGATAACATCATCAAGCCCCATCTGCTTCCACTGCGTACTATCCGGCATGAGATCTTCTGGGCCATTAAGCTCTGGAGTGGGAGTATGCTCACGATAATTATCAAGATTGGCCCGCGTAAGCAACTCATTCCAATCCATCGCAGAACCATAATTCATGGAACTGGCCGAGGTATCAATTAGCGAAATATTGCCTGACGGGGCGTTGATTGCGCCCATAGCGACCAGGAAAGCTCGATATTGTTTGTTGGACACTTCATATTTATCAATACGGAATGGATTAATAGTGATTCGCTTACGCCCCTGCACCTGTATATTCAATTCATCAACAGCTGTCAAACCCATGATGTAGCTTCCGCCAGGGACCTCCACCATATCGGTCATGATATCACTATCCGCTAACTGGACCTGACGATCCTCAGCCTCCGCAGCCAACTCATTAAAGCGCACACCGGGTGTATCATACAGCAGAATTTTGTCACTCATAATTCGCTGCAATTCACGCAGGTCTTCGTCGGTAGTAACCAGATTGGCAATATTTTGTATGCGCTCGATTTTTGCGATCCGGTCTTTATCCAATCGTACCCGCTTCTGGGTAACCTCTTCGGTTCGACGCTTCTCCTTAACGATAGGATAGCTGACACCTACCGAAAAGAGTGTCATAGAATCATTTTGATCCGTCCCGTTACCGCTTCCGGCTCCTTCACTGGTATTATCGAAATAATCATCCAAAAAATAGAGGAAGGAATATTGCGCAAACCATTTGTAGTGACCCAAAAACTGTTTATTGATTCGGACACCGCCCATACCACCAAGAATACCCGATTTGATCGCATCATCTTCATTGGGCGTAACTCGAGTCTCGGGAATATCCGCAAGATCATAAGGCGGATTTCCCCCGCTACCGATTACCGAAGAAGGAGCTACAATTTCGGTACCGCTCAACAGACCGTCTGTTTGCGGATTATGCAAGCGATACGATCCCTCTACAAATGGTTCAATGGAAAATTTATCATTGAACCGATATTCAAAGCTAAGACCAAACTTTGGACCGTAGCCCCGATTAATAATATTAATAGGTGTTAACCCTACCCGAGCATTAGTTGGCAAAAACGTAGTACCAACTGATTTGGATCGAAATGTCACGATATCCGCACCGGCGTAAATATTTAGATCATAGGAAGGATTTTCCAAGAAAGGCATGGGTTTGGAAAATGTTAGCGATGCGTTCATCCCCTCTATGGGAAAGAACAATCCCTGCAAATCACCGGTGGTCCCATTCAATCGATCAAAATCTCCATGAAAGTTATTAATGCCTAAAGCAGCATTTATCCTAACATCATCCCAAAACGTCTCTGGCCTAGACTGGCTGTAGACATGTGATACAGACAAGGTTAGCAGCACGAGCAAGCTGCAAAAAACAGTACGCATACGTTTCATGTAAGTTGATGTCGTTGCGGGCATTCGGGCCAAAATATAATGCATTGTAGAATTTAATGAGACAGACAAATACACAACGGCTAGATAGTTTAAACGAAATTTTACGGCCGTTTCAGATTCCTGCATTAATAATGTGCCAAATTAATGCATTTGCTTTAAAAACAAAACGACTGCATTCGGCTATTAGCAACTTCAAACATTGTACCAGATTTTGAGAACTGATACCTATTGCTGTTGATATTGGGCGCCACCCTCAATTATTTCAGTAAACCGAAATGCATAGTACGCCTTATAAACTGACCTATCACCGCTTTGTTTCCTCATATCCAGCCTTAATGTTAATCGTGGATCAAACATCAAGTCGTTTGCACCTACATATCGGGGGAACTCAAGTAAAATTTTCCGCTCGTACCATGCCAATTTTCCCCATACCTTAGTTTGGATGGGTAACCGGATCATTTTCTGGGGAGATAATTCTATGTCTCCAGCCTTCAGATAAATTTCCCAAAGTGTTGTATCCATCGCTACCGCTCTAGTATTATATGAACGCAGGGTAAGTTGAATATTAATTTTCCGCCGAAAGTTATAATCAATGGAATCCTTGAGTTCAACCAGCTCTTTTTTATCTAGCTCGTTAATAGCCTGCAGGTAATTTACATAACTACGGTAAAAGGGATAGCCTTCTATGAAAGCCTCGGTATAGACCGAATCTTGCCTCTTCATTACCATAAATAAATGAGAAGAATCCGTGCTATCTACTGCTTGGGCTACTTCAGAAAATCTTTTTTCTATTGAATTCAAATATTGCGCCCCCAAATCGGAAGTGTCTGTTATTGACCAGTCTTCAGGTTTGGGGATGGGCTGTTGACCAATGTTATTTTTCAGGCGTTTATAGAAGGGATAATATACTTTTACATTATTTAAGCTATCCGTATCCATTTCCGGCTGATTCAGAGAATCTACCCTTGTGCTATCCATGGAGGCTTGAACATCAATAGAATCTGTCCTGGAACTATCCTGTACGGTCATTTCCTCAGAATTTTCCACCGCCGAAGAATCCACTTGGGCATAGCACTGGGTACTTCTGATTCCAATGAACCACAGAGCTACCGTCAGTGTTAGAAGTATTTTACTTGATCTGGCCATTATTTTTTTACGACATCATCTTAATAATTATCAAGGTTTCTTATTACAAGGTATCATTAATAGAATGACGTTCACTATTAGATGTAACCTAATATAAGTATCAGAATTATCTATTTACTATTGCAGACATCCTTTGATACCTTGAATATTACGATTGAGAAGCATCCACATAAACTTAATGAAAGAGCTGTAGATGTTTTGCAATTTTATGTTTTTCAATTAGTTATACATACACAACGGGTTCATCAACTGCTACGAATTAGCAAGCTACGGGATATTTCGGGATGGCAGATTTGACTAAAGAAGAAGTACAGAAGCAAGAAGACTTCAATGAAGAGATTGTTCCTCATCTGGACGCCCTATACAATTTTGCGTTACGACTTACCACAGACCCAAATGATGCGGAAGACTTGGTTCAAGATACCATAGTTAAAGCCTATCGATTCTTTAACAGCTACGAGAAGGGAACCAATGCTAAAGCGTGGTTGTTCCGCATCCTCAAAAATTCCTATATCAATAACTATCGTAAGAAGTCTAAGCAACCCAACCAAGTTGATTATGATGAAGTTGCCTCTTTTTACGAAACCATTCGGGATGAGCGAACCGATACATCGGATATGGAAGATCGCATGTATCGAGAACTTATTGATGACGATATCAGCGGAGCTTTAGAAAGTCTTCCTGAAGATTTTCGTACGGTGGTATTACTTTGCGATGTAGAAGGTTTCACCTACGAGGAAATCGCCAATATGCTGGATGTCCCCATTGGCACCATTCGATCCCGCCTGCATCGTGGTAGAAACCTCTTGCGTACACAATTAATGGATTACGCCGAAAAGCGCGGATTCGACGTGGAAAAATAGGTCATACATTTCACCCTTCGGAACGTCACGCTCCTGGGTTCATCGATTCCTTAGGCAACGGCATAACAATGCGCATGGTTGTACCATGATTGGGCTCTGTTTCCAATACAAATAACTCACCCTGATGGTACTCTTCAATTATACGGCGCGTTAAACTAAGACCTAACCCCCAGCCACGTTTTTTGGTACTAAACCCCGGCTTAAAAATTTCCTTCAGGTCTTTTTTGTTGATGCCCATACCCGAATCTTCGATATCGATAATCAACTGGTCTTCCAGCTGATGAGCGTGAATGGAAATCCATGCCTTATGCGTGACATCCTTGATCGCATCCAGCGCATTTTTAATAAGGTTTTCAATAGCCCATTGAAACAGCTCCTGATTTAAGCGAATCTGTACATTGATATCGATATCTTTTTTGAATTCAACGGCTTTCCCCAACTGCGGCATTCTGCGCTCCATATAGTCAACCACATGTTTTAATATGGGGCCAATTCGTTTCAGGGATAATTCAGGTTCCGAACCTATTTTATTAAATCGATCGGCCACCGATTGAAGGCGTTTCACATCATTCTGAAGTTCATGTACGATTTGCAGCGTCTCTTCATCACCGTGTTTACTCTTTAGCAGCTCAATCCAACCATATAAACTGGATACCGGAGTTCCCAGCTGATGCGCCGCCTCCTTAGCCATTCCAACCCACAGATTAGACTGCTCCGTTCGCCGGATGGAGCTATAACTCATGTAACCCAAACCTATCAACAGAGCCAACAAGGTAAACTGGAAATAGGGATAATATCGCAACCATCGAACGGTAGGACTTTCCCCATAAAACACCATCTGCCGCTGATAGAAATCTTCATCTCCCACCACAATTTCGATGGGTGCGTTAGCCTCATTAAACTGCTGGATCAACTTTTGGGTTGGTTTCGCTCCATTTAAGTTTCGGCTGTGTAGAATATTGCCATTTCCATCGGTTACGATAGATGGAATCTGAAACCGATTTTTGATTATCAGCTCATTCGCGACAAAATCTAACTGTGCGTTAGACAACTCCGATTCCGCCCGTCGCATGGCATCTACCCAGTTGCTTTTTTGCGATGCGCTGATATTCCCAGATCGCCTAATTTCTTGAATGGCTTCTATTAATAAATCCCGCGTCTCTGCGTGCAAGGGCTTTCCATTATACTCAATGGCTTTGGCCCATAACTCTACACTGGATCGTTCTTTTTCCAGCATACTGCTTACCAAGTACTGATTGTAGGCATAAGAACCAATACCCAGTACAATTAGTAACACAATTAAAATTACTTTCAGGCTATCAGACCGAATTGATCGAATCACATCCACGATTCGTATCTCCACCTTCTAACTAATGTTAACTCAAATCTATCCATCAATGTGGCGATGTTCTTACAAATAAAAAAGGCATCCCCAGAATAACGGAGATGCCTTTAAAATCATACCTTGGGTTGTTACGCCGAAGCTTTTCGCTTCTCGTAAATTGGCGGCGCACTACTTTCTATAGTTTCCTTGGTTACCACACAACGTTCTATATTTTTCATGGTAGGCAAGGTAAACATAATTTCCAGCATGGATGCTTCCATAATAGAACGCAGACCGCGAGCACCGGTTTTCCGTTTCATGGCCCGTTTTACTACCGCATGCAAGGCTTCTTCCTCAAATTCTAAATCAACGCCCTCCATCTTAAACAGCTTTTTATACTGTTTGGTAATGGCATTTTTGGGTTCTTGCAGAATTTCAACCATGGCCTCTTCGGACAGTTCGTGCAATCCACAAATTACAGGCAATCGGCCAATAAGTTCTGGAATCAACCCGTAACGCTGCAGATCTTCCGGTTCTACATGCGTAAAAATATTGGGGTCATCCTTGTCGAATTTCTCTTGTTCATCCGACTGAAAGCCCATAGAACTGGTAGACAGCCGCTTGGCGATAATTTCTTCCAGTCCTGAAAAAGCACCACCACAGATAAACAGGATGTTACTGGTATCTACTTTAATGAAACTCTGCTCTGGATGTTTGCGCCCCCCTTTGGGAGGTATATTGGCCGTCGTTCCTTCCAAAATTTTCAGCAAGGCTTGCTGAACTCCTTCACCAGAGACATCGCGGGTGATGGATGGGTTGTCACTCTTGCGAGCCACCTTATCCACCTCGTCGATGTAGACGATACCCCGCTGTGCTTGCTCCACATCATAATCGGCGGCTTGTAGAAGATTGGAGAGAATACTTTCCACATCTTCGCCCACATAGCCGGCCTCCGTCAATACCGTGGCATCGGCAATAGTAAAGGGTACATCGATGATGTTGGCCAAGGTTCGAGCCAGCAAGGTCTTTCCGGAGCCGGTGGGCCCCAGCAACACAATATTACTTTTCTCGATTACCGTGTCATCCAGCTCATCCAAGTCACTGCCAATCCGTTTATAATGATTATAAACGGCTACAGACAGCGTTTTCTTGGCTTCTTCTTGTCCAATCACATATTCATCCAACCGTCCCTTGATCTCGATGGGTTTTAACAAGGGCTTGTAATTAGTATTGCGTTTTTTGGCCATGGATGCCAAGTCATTTTTCACAATACCGGAGGCATCCGCCACACAGCGATCACAGATATAAACATCCGGACCGGCTACCATGCTATTCGCTTCATGGCTGGAACGGCCACAAAACGAACAATGAATTCTACTTTTATCGTCACCTTTATCACTCATATACCAAAATGTAACGTCTATAAACTAGTGTTCGTTATTCTGTGCTCAAATTGTTCAATCGGAGCCGTTCTCTTTGTTACCTTGACGTTTTAAGATCTTATCCACCAAGCCATAGTCCAGAGCCTCTTGGGCAGACATCCATTTATTGCGGTCGGAATCATCCATCACCTGCTCAATGTCTTTGCCACTGTGACGGGCGAGAATCTCACTAAGTTGATGCTTGATACGGATAATTTCCTGAGCTTCAATCTCAATATCACTAGCCTGACCTTGCACACCACCCAACGGTTGGTGAATCATTACCCGCGCGTGACTCAGTAAGTTTCGTTTCCCATCGGCACCGCCGGCTAACAGAACCGCGCCCATAGACGCCGCCATTCCCATACATGTGGTCGCCACGTCGCAGCGTACATGCTGCATGGTATCATAAATGGCCAAGCCCGCGGAAACAACACCGCCAGGACTATTGATATATAAATTGATATCCTTTTCCGCGTCTTCAGACTCCAAGTACAATAGCTGGGCTACAATAGAACTAGCTACGGCATCATTGATCGGGGTTCCCAATACAATAATGCGATCTTTAAGTAGACGTGAATAGATATCATAGGCACGCTCACCACGGTTTGTTGTTTCTATAACCATGGGTACCAAATTATTCTGAATTTGGTTGGCGGATCCTCCGGTTGACTGATCCGCACTCATCATATTGGGTAGAGAAAATAATGGCTGCTTGGACATGGTCGCTATAATCTGATGAAATTTAAGTTCGGTTTCTCTAATGGATTATACCTAACGGAAATCCGAAGTGCGAATTATTCTTCCTGGTCAGAAACTTTGGCTTCCTCTTCTTCCTGTTGCGCTTGCTGCTTCTCTTGGTATTCCTCTCGAGAAATCTCATTGAAGCTTACCTCCTCCATCAGGCGATCGAAGACTTTATTTTCTCGGATGCTACTGCGCAAGCGCTCCAGTTGGTCTGCATTTTGAGCGTAGATGTTCTTCAGCTGATCGGCCGTCATACCATAACGCGCCGCTTCGGTAGCCAGATGCTCATCCACATCCTCAGGCTTAATCTCGATATCATCAAACTTTTCCTGGAGCTTATTGTTAATAAACATCCATTTGGCATCGGTCATAGCCCGGTCCTTCATGGAGTGTTTGTAACTCTGCTCATGGAAGCCTTCGGGCAAAGATCCACCGGCTTGCTGTTTCGCCTGCTCTACGTACTGATTTAGAATTTGCTCGATGAATACTTCGGGCACTTCAAAGTCATGAGCGCCAACCAAGGCATCCACCAACTCATTTTTCACAATATCATCGGATACCTGATCAAAATAATCCTGAATGCGACTCTTAACTAAGCTGCGATATTCATCCACCGTCTCCGCTTCGCCATCAGTTTGTTGCTGGGCAAACTCATCGGTGAGCTCGGCTTCATTCAGCTCAAGCACCTTGTTAATGGAAATGGAATATTTTTCCTCTTCATCCCCTTCACCGAGATCCACTTCTACCGTATCGCCAGCCTTAGATCCCTTTAACGCTTCCAAGAAAGCCTTGTTTTCTTCTTCGCGCAGATCCAGCTCCTGGCCTTCTTCTTTATCATCTTCAATCTCGTTGCCCTCTTCATCTAGCGCAACGGCATCAATCACAACTTTGGAAGTCTCGGAAACGTCACCCTCAGACTCTTCCCATTCGCCCTGATTTTCCAGGATACGCTCGATTTCCTCATCTACTTCATCGTCAGCTACATCGTGGACCATCTTATCCACCGTTACGGAAGATAAATCGGCCAGTTCGAACTCGGGCTTGGTACCAATTTTGAATTTGGCTTCCAGTTCGCCGTCTTCCCAGCTAAAGTCCATCATCTGGGTTTCGCCAACCGGATCATATTCGGGCACAATCTCTTTTTCAAACACATTCTGGATGTACTTGTTGACCTCTTCGGCTTCGATTTCATCACCAAAACGTTTGCGCACGATAGACAGAGGCACTTTACCTGGGCGGAAGCCCGGCATATTAATCTGCTTACGGTACTTCTTTAAGGCCTTATCAATTTGAGGCTTAAGGTCTTCACGATCGGCGGTTATAGTGATGGCTTTATCTACAGAACTAAGCTCTTCAACGGAAATGTCCACGAAACTGACTCCAGTTATCTTTTCTTATGGATATGATATAATTGCAGACTTCATACAGAAGTCGTCGGGTTGGTCGCACGTTCGCGTCAGCATGATCTCTCATTCGCCAGCCTTGCTGAGCTCGTCCTGAGCGTATTGCTGAGGCAGGCGAGACGAGCCTGATGGCTAAAATTCACATTTCATCAGGGTGCCAGCGAACATATGCACCGGTTCATTTTTACAAGTTACCAAGTACGAGAGGGGGGACTCGAACCCCCACGTCGCAAGGACACTAGATCCTAAATCTAGCGCGTCTACCAATTCCGCCACTCTCGCAGTACAATTACTTCCGGTAATTCAGAAGCCACGAAAAGTAAGACTTTATTTTTTTCTTATCAATAGCTGACAATCAACAAATTTATATACTTGTAGTAATTCCAAATTTTCGCAACCCTTGTTAGGTAGTCCATATTACATTAAAAAGTATGTTGTTATGCCTGAACCATTACGTTTAATCTATATAACCACCGAAACAGCCGATGATGCTCGCTATATAGGCACTGCATTGCTGGAAGAACGTTTGGCTGCCTGTATTAATATTATAGATGGTATGGAATCCATGTATTGGTGGAATGACGAGATCGAATCCGCGGAGGAGTGCATATTACTGGCCAAAACAACCGCCTCTAATGTTTCAGATTTGACCAAACGCGTGAAGGAGCTTCACGATTACGCTTGTCCTTGTGTAATTTCGGTTTCTTTGGAATCGAAAGAGGGTAATCCCGAGTATTTGCTTTGGCTCAGAAATGAGGTCAAATCATGAATGATCGGGCCGAAAACATTTTTAAATCAGAAATGACACCTCTTCTATGATTACCCCAATTGCTCTTACCCCTGCCTGGCTGGATGCCCGAGAACCACTGGATTCTCAAGCACGCTCACCATTTATCAAACAACAATTTTCACACCTTTGGCGACTTCGCGAGCACATAAATATCATAGATTTGCTCGCCGGAACAGGCGCCTATTTCCGTGATCTAAGCCCGCATTTGAGCGTAGACCAACATTGGACGTTGTACCATTCGGTGGATTTAGCTCCACAGGAGATTCAGAAGCGATTTCAAAGTTGGGCAGATGAACATGCGTATAATTGGGATCATAGTGATGCGGAGGGCACCGTATTTTTTGGCGATCACCAAGCCCAATATCAATTGGTTTCTCTGGAAGAGCCGTATGATTGGCCAGCTCTCGATTTATCTAACATTCATGCCCTGGTAAGTACGGACGGTTGGGGAAACGTAACTCCCTATCTTGCCATGCAGATGATTTCTCAAGCAGCTGAGGAAGGGGTAACCTGGTTGAGTAGCATGATCTACAACAGTCATATTCAGTGGAAACCCGGCGACTCAAAAGATGCCCAAATGCTAGATATCTTACATCGATCCATGAAAGACCAAACCGTTGACACAACGGATCAGCACCCTCTCCCGAACGAGGTTAACAGGGATGAAAGCGTGAGTGCTATGGGCGATGAAGCCCCCGTTCGCCTTCAGCAACTACTGGCCAATCAGCGATATTTGGTCCATGAAAGCGACACCTTCTGGAATATTTCTCCTCAACAGGATTCCCTTCTGCGAAGTATCCTTCAATGCTATCGATTAGCGGCAGAATCCGTGGCCCAAGGAGATGAATTTAATGCAGCCCAACAATGGCTGGATACGAGATCTTATGAACTAGCCGCAGGCAAACTATGCTGTGAAATCGGTTTTTCTGATCTGCTAGCCAAACCGTTACCTAAACATTACCGAAAGCCCCAATAAACTAGGTATGTAAACCACATTCCGTTTTACCGGTTGCTCCCCAGCGCCCATCCCGACCTTCTCCAGGTGTTGTACATTGCTCGCATCCAATAGATTGATAGCCATCTTTTTCCATGGGGTGTCTGGGTAAACCATGCATTTCAAAATAATCGCTGACCATATTCGGGGTCCAATCAATCAGCGGATAAATTTTATAGATACGGTCTTTCTTATCTACCATATCCAATCCGCTACGGTATTTATTTTGATATCCAATTAACCCGGAAACCCAGATTTGATGATTGGAAATAACCTCACCCAACGGCTCAACTTTGTTGATTTGGCAACAGTAATCAGGATCTTTATTCCAAGTTTGATCTTTCCGCGTAAAGGCGTGCTTCCAAGGCTCTGGCTTTAAACGAACGATGTTCAGAGAGAGCAGATCACGAAGTTCTTGCATATACGATAATGTATCTGCAAATAAATAACCGGTATCAATCATGTAGATGGGATGATCGGGCTTTAAGCGGCTCACTATATGCAACATGATCGCCGAAGTGGTACCGAATGAAGAGGTAATCAAAACCCCTTGATAAGAATTAAACACATGAGCCATTCGGGCTTCCACGATTTTTCCACTCATCGATTTATTTAACAGATCTATATCTAACATGACCGCCAATGATGTTTATATTTAGGATGCTTACTAGTTTTTAAACAACCAGTGCTATTTTAAGACAAATTAATCTTAATTGGTAATCCCTGATATGCGCACACTAGAAACTGAGGTCCGTGATCATACCCTATGGGCACGAGTGAACCGACCCGAAGCTCATAATGCCGTTGATTTTGACGTAATGCAAGAACTGGAATCGGTTGTGGAGCAGGTCGAACAAAACGACCAGATTCGAGTATTTGTCATTAGTGGAGCCGGCAATGAAAGTTTTATATCCGGCGGAGATCTGCGCAAATTTCATCAGATAGATACCGACAAAGATGCCGCGGATATGGCTCGGAGGATGCACAAACTGTTAAAACGTATCGAAGATTTACCCTGCTGGAACATCGCCTGTATCAACGGGCAGGCATTTGGAGGCGGCTGTGAAATTGCGTTGGCCTTTGACTTTCGTATTGCCAGTCGGTCGGTACGGTTTGGCTTCACGCAAGCTCGATTTTATCTCCCACCAGGCTGGGGAGGGCTCACCCGCTTGGTTGAAACCGTTGGACGTGCCAAGGCCTTGGAGTGGCTAGCGGAAGCCGCTATCATTGATGCGCTGGAAGCTCATAATGCAGGATTAGTCAACCGCACTGTAGATACCGGACAGTTGGAGTCCGCAACGTGGGGGTGGGCTCGCAAACTGAGTCACAATGACCGTACCTTCATTGACAATTTAAAACGACGATCCAAAGATACCTTTCCTCATCGTGATGAAGCTATGCGTTTGGAAATTGCACCCTTTGCAGAATTCTGGGAAGATGAGCGTCACCAGCAGCGCGTGGAAAACTTCCTGAATCGAAAGCGGGGATAAGGATTACTCCCCTTTCTTGCGTCTGAGCACCATAGTAGCTTGATACCGCTGTCCATTGCGCAGCAACTCAATTTTAATTTTATCTCCATGATGATATTCCCGAAAGAGGGCCAGCGCGTGGGTTTTACTGTGTATGCGGGTATCCTCAATACTTAGAATGATATCTCCCGGCAGAATGCCCGCTTCATAGGCGGGACCGTTGCGATTCACACTGGTTATCAATAAGCCCTGGGTAGTAGGCAATTGGTAGCGATAAGCAATATTTCGGGTAATGGAGGCAAAATCGAATCCGGGATCAAAATCCAGGGAGACCTTGCCCGAACTATCCAGCTGACTAATTATCTGCTTCACTCGATGGCTGGGGATGGCAAATCCCAACCCCACGAAGCCCGAGCTGGTTCCCCCGGTATAGATAAATGTGTTTACTCCAATCACATTACCAGCGCTATTCACCAACGGTCCGCCCGAATTTCCACGGTTAATGGCCGCGTCAGTTTGTATCATATCCAGATAAACACGGGGTTCATCCGGATCCGGCCGAAAATCTCTACTGATAGCACTGACTACCCCAACCGTTACCGTAGACTTTCCGTCCTCGAACAATCCAAATGGGTTACCGATGGCTATACTCCACTCGCCCACCATCACATCTTTGGAGTCCCCGAAAGTCACATACGGGAAGGTTCGATCGGCCTGGATTTGAAGCAAAGCGATATCTGAAAATTCATCGGCCCCAATGACCTCTGCCGGATAGTTTTTGGTGGTATCCCCTTCGTTAATGGTTATCATAACCTTTCGGGCATCTGTACCGCATACATGCTCGTTGGTTACCACTTTGCCATCTTCACTGATAATAAAACCCGACCCCATGCTTTCGAATTGTCGCTCGCGTCCCGGCTCCATAAAAAATCCATAGAATGGGTCGAACCGAAGACGCTTCCCTTGGCTGATGACTTCCGTTACGGTAATACTGACTACTGCTCCACTTACCTCTTTAACCGCATTGGTAATGGCCGTTTGGCGAGAGGTATGAAGTTGCTGCTGATTGGTTTGGGAAGCAGGCTTGGATTGAGCAATCTCCTCTGCCTCTCTGGAGGCAATTATATCCGATGTATCCTCCATTACTGGAGCGGAGGAAAACCCCGCCTGCACTGCTTTGGCAACATCAAACTTAAATAGAGGGGAATCGGAGAATGAATATCCAATCAAAAAAGAGATGCTCGCGACTATGGTAAAACCGACTAGCCAAACCCATCCCTTAGTGGCAAAACGTCTCCAGCTCATGGTATCTGTTTCGTTTAACTCATTTCGTGTATCAAGCTAAACGTAACCAAGTCAATCCTGTTGTTTGGCTTCACTTCGCTTTAACTGCTTGGCTCCAATTTTGACCACTTTTCTGATGGTCTCTTGCAGTGGTCCAGGATCCCAGGCACCGGATGCTTTCTTATGGCCGCCACCGCCCAGTTCGCGTGCCCATACATTCACGTCCACATCGCTTTTAGAGCGCAGGCTCATCTTGATACCTTCACCCAGATCCTTAAATAATATGGCTGCTTTTATGCCTCGGACACTCAATGGATAGGCCACAAAGCCTTCACAATCATCATTGGTGGTATCTGTATCCTCCAACATCTGACTGGTGACATACATGGTGGCAATCTCGTTGTCTTCGTGCAACTCGATCGTCTTAAGCGCCTGGCCTAAGAGATGAAGTGTATTGAGCCGCTTGTTGGAGAACACTTTTTCCGCCACCTCGTTGGGACGGAACTTTCCACGCCGAAGCAGCTCAGAAGCCACCGTTAAGGTTTCCGGGGTTACGCTATCGTACTGCAGCGATCCCGTATCGGTGAGCAATCCGGTATATAAAGACTTAGCTGACTGCTTATCCAACTGCGTAATATCATGTTGGAGAAATACATGAAAAATCAGTTCGCACGTTGAGGAAGCGTCTTCAACAGAAATAGAAAGGTCGAAATGATCTTTCGGCATGGGATGGTGATCAACCATAAAAGTCGGGCGTGGATTATCTTGCATCACCTCTTCGTAAGAGCCGAAACGATGCGGCGTATTGCCATCCAATACCAAAAAGGCTTCACACTCCTCTACCGCGGAATCTTTGGGAGGATGAATGGGATAATATTGGGTTAACCACTGCAAATTCACCGGAACAGCATCATCGTTAAAGGCATAGGCTTTCACGCCATTGGCCTCCAACCAACGGCACATAGCCACTTGGGCGCCAATACAATCCCCATCCGGGCGGATGTGCGAATACACGCCCACGGTGTCGAAGCTTAATAACTGTTGAATCAGATCAGAAACCATGTTCTGATTTTGTTTGATGGATCCCTGGGCTAGAAGCCCAAGATTTTAAAATTTAAGCTTATCAAAATGTCACAAAAATATTATCTACGCAATTATTTTTTGAAGCTTTAAACCGCTCTGTCTAGCTTCCCATCGGTATCAGATAATCCTGCTACATCCAATACTCCAGTTATGTCTGATCGTAATAATATGACAGAAACGGTTATACTTTGCGATGGGGAAGCCCCCCGCGAAGCCCTATTCCGGCATTATATTGAGCACGCGGATCGACTGATTGTCACCGACGGTGCCATAACTGTGACCGACGAAATGGGCATTCAGCCCGATCACCTGATTGGTGATTTTGACTCCTACCATCCAACCGGGAAAGAACCTTTTGCCGTTCACCACGATGCCGATCAAGACACCAATGACCTAGAAAAAGCCCTGAAGTTGGCCCTGGACCAAGGCACACGCAAGATTGTGGTTTTAGGAGCTACGGGAAAACGGCTGGATCACACTCTGAAAAACCTTTCTGTACTCAAGCAATTTCATCCCCGATTTGACGAGCTATTTTACCACGACAATTATGGAATCACCCGTTTAATTAAATCGGGATTTACCGCCGCTTATCCGTTGGGTACGCAGATCTCCTTATTTCCCCTCTCCGGGACGGTCACCCAGGTTAAAACGGAAGGGCTCAAATACGCGCTTTGGAATGAAGATTTAATCAACGGTGAACAAGACGGCAGCAGTAATGAAGTGACTCGCTCCCCCATTAAAATTTGGTACGAGCAGGGTGATCTGTTACTATTTGAGGCACATTCTTTTTAACCCAACTTTTGTTTTCATACCCCAAATATGGCTGAATCACTGGAGCTCAGTTTTTCGTGGATTGATTGGGTAGCGCTCGTACTCTATTTCGCCTTGCTACTTTTCCTTGGCTACTACCACAAGGACAAGGAACACGAGGACGAAGAATCGTTTTTGCTTTCCGGGCGCAAAATGACCCTGGGGGCATTTGTGGCCACTTTGGTCTCCACCTGGTATGGCGGCATACTAGGTATTGGCGAATACAGCTACCAAAGTGGCATTTCCACTTGGCTGGTACTGGGGGTTCCTTTTTATATTTTTTCGTTGCTGTTCGCGGTTTTTCTGGCCGGTAAAATCCGCATGAACAAAGCGCTCTCCATGCCCGAGGCACTGGCCGACAAATACGGGGAAACGGCTGGCAAACTTTCCGCTATCCCCATCTTTATTTTGGTGAGTCCCGCGCCCTATATTCTGATGTTAGGACTCATCTTTCAGTATTTAACCGGCGGCACCGGCAACTATTTATGGTATGCCAGTGGGGTAGCGCTGTTTTCGGTGGTGTATATCAGCTATGGGGGATTTCACGCGGTCGTCCGCACCGATGTGCTTCAGGTAATACTGATGTTTTCTGGATTTATGGTGCTGTTGGGCCTGGCCATGGGCGACTTTGGGACCTTGACTACGCTATGGCATTCGGTTCCCGATTCCTATCGAGATCCCACCGGCGGGCAGGATATGGGGTATTTACTGGTCTGGTTCTTCATCGCCTTGTGGACCTTTGTGGATCCCAGTTTTCACCAACGAGCAGCGGCGGCCAAATCCCCTCAAGTAGCTCGGCGAGGTATTATGATTTCCGTACTGTTTTGGATCCTCTTCGACTTTTTGACCATGTTCAGCGGTATGTATGCCTGGGCGATTCTCGGTCCGGACATTCAACAGCCGGTGATGACCTATCCGTATCTGGCCAACGAATTACTACCGTTGGGAATTAAAGGGTTTTTCTTTGTCACTTTGTTGGCTACCATCATGTCTACGCTGGACAGCTACCTGTTTTTATCCGGACAGACTTTAGGGCGAGATCTTTTAGCCCCATTATTTCCCCATGTCGAACGCAACCAATTAACCCGAATTAGCATATTGGCGGCTGCTCTGCTGGGAATTTTATTGATCATTATTTATCCCAGTGTGATTGATCTCTGGTATGTGATCGGATCGGTGATGATTCCGGGCTTATTGATTCCCTTTCTAGGTATCTATCTGCCCCGATTTCGGCTCCAGGCGGCTCATGTGATACCCACCATGCTAAGCTCTATCGGCCTTTCACTGTTATGGCTAATTTTGGGGGCCTTGTATCCCAGTGATGGATATTCACAGGCTTTTTTGGGGTTAGAGCCTTTTTATCCCGGCTTATTTCTAAGTATGGGCTGGTGGGGATTTAGCCGGTGGACAGAGTAGAAGCGGGCTTTGCAAAATCTTCCGAAATTTATTCGGTCATGGCAAGATGTAGAAACAATCACCATTTACACAATCTAATCAGGGGATTGCCGCACTACGTTCGCAATGACAGGTAGTTTTGCAAAGCCCTCTGGAAGTGGACTAAACAGATAACAATGAATTAGTAATCAGGTGGATTTGAGGATATGACTCAAATTAAGCTTGTGAATGGGAATCAGGTATTTATTGGCAAAGGCATCTTTTTCTATTCCCAGTAGTCCGGTTCCCCGAAAGTCGACGATACAGTAGCTATCCATTTGCTTAACCACCTCGCCAATGCCATAGAATTTAGGGCAGGGACCATAATAAACCAGATCACCGATATTCAGACGGTTCGATGCCCGCCGGTGATAGGGTAAAATCACCGGGAGAAGATCCAATCGATATGATAATCGTTTATTTTTTCGTGACATGGGGATCCAATATCGTGGTCTCTACTTATCTTTTCCACTATGGGGATCTTCAACGATAAATCGGCGTGTTGTACCCGATCCTTTTTCAATAGTGATCCATAGCGTATGTTCCGGCAACAAACCGGGGATTCGGTCCGGCCATTCGACAAAGCAAACGCCCTCTGCATTAAAATATTCTTGAGCGCCGATTTCCCATACTTCCTCTTCATGCTCTAAGCGATACAAATCAAAATGATATACCGGCATGCTGCTCATATATTCATTGATTAGCGTATAGGTGGGAGAGCTTACGCTATGTGGATCAATACCCAAGGCCTCCGCCGCACCTTTTACAAAGTGGGTTTTACCTGCCCCCAGATCACCTTTCAAGGCAACGATCATACCCGGTTTCAATACCTCATCAGCCCATGATCGAGCGAGCGTTCTGGTTTCGTCCTCAGAGTGCGTTACCGCACCATGTAATTGTGCTGCCATTTCCATACACCGCATGATTAGCCAACTGCTTCAAATATTTTAATAATATAGATTCCCTAACGAGGCCGAAGGGTAGAGACCGGTAATATCATCTCTTCCATGGATACACCGCCATGCTGAAAGGTATCTTTATACTTATTCTGATAGCGGTGGTAGTTAGTCGGATACACAAAATAATAATCCTCTTTGGCAAATATATAATTATTCACCTGGTTGCTGTGCGGCAGCATATACGACTCGGGATCGTCTACAATTATTGCCGCGTCATCATCCACTTTCAGATTGCGACCGAATTTATATCGTAAGCCGGTAGCCGTATCTCGATCTCCCAACACTTTTACATCTTTCATCGCGCGAATGGAACCATGGTCGGTGGTAACCACCACACGTACATCATGCTCGGCAAGCTGTTGGAAAATTTGTAACAGCGAGGAGTGTTCAAACCAAGTTTTCGCCAATGCCCGGAAGGCGGGTACATCCGGGGCAATCTCCTTGAGCACATCTGAATCGGAACGCGAGTGTACCAGCGTATCCACAAAGTTGTAAACAAAGGCGCTGAATGGCGATTGCGTATAGTTCACAATTTTATCCAATACGCGATGTCCTTCGTCGGAATGTAGGATTTTTTCATACTTCGCATTCAGGTTAAAGTTGTGATAGGAGACCTGCGAGTTAAGCAGTTCCGACTCATACCGATTAAGCGAAGTTTCATCCTGATTGGGTGTCATCCACATATCGTTGTAACGCTGCTGAATTTCCAGAGGAAACAGCCCCGAAAAAATCGCGTTTCTCGAATACGGAGTGGCGGTGGGCAGGATGGAGTAGTAAAAAGAGGTTTCCACCGAAAAGTAATCGGTTAATACCCGCTCGAACATCAACCACTGATCGTAACGCATACAATCAATCACAAAGAAAAAGGTGGTTTTTCCTTCGTCTAAGTGAGGTTTTACAAATGAGGAAAACACATCTACCGATAACGGCGGACGTTCATCCGATGTATCCCAGATGCGTCCGCCGCTCAACGCTTGTTGTACCCAAAACGGATATTCCTGCTCTATAAAGCGCCCGAAAACCTGATTGGCCTCATTAATCTGATCGTTCAGCACCTGTATCAAGGTTTCCTCGCCCTGTTCCAGATCCAGCTCCCAACGGGTGAGTTTTCGGTAAATCTCAATCCAGTCTTGCCAACTGGTCCGATCGTTGATATCCGCGGTAATGGCATTGAACTGCTTCAGGTAACTCTGAGCGGAAACCTCATTGCGGATCCGTCGGCGATCCAGTACCCGCTTGATGGTCAACAGTATTTGGTTGGGATTGACCGGCTTGATTAAGTAATCGGAAATTTTGCCGCCGATGGCCTCATCCATTAACGACTCTTCCTCACTTTTGGTAATCATGATTACCGGAAGAGACGGTTGAATGGCCTTAATTCGGTTCAATGTGGTTAATCCATCCATACCCGGCATCTGCTCATCCAGAAATATAATATCAAACATCTCTTCATTGATGAGCGTGAGAGCATCATTTCCATTGGTTACCGGTACCACCTCAAAGCCTCTATCTTCCAGAAAAATAATGTGGGCTTTCAGTTGATCAATTTCGTCGTCGGCCCATAAAATGCGTGCGTTCATAAATTATATTGGGTCATCTGTAACAGTTGTATAGTGCTGATACTAGCTAATTAATTTTTATCAGTAATCGTAACTAACGAACGAATTTTACTAAATCGTGCCGGACCGATGCCTTTTATCTCTTTTAATTGTGATAGCTGGATAAAGTAGCCGTTGTTTCTTCGATATTCCACAATGCGTTCAGCAATGACCGGGCCAATGCCGGGAAGCTGAGTGAGCTGTTCATGTGTCGCTGTATTCAGATGTAGCCTTGAGGATGACTTTTTGCTAAGTGTCTGGCTTTGGGACTCAGATTTCGAGGTGGTTGATGAGTTTTCCACCGCTTCTTGTCGCTCGTCTATCGCTGATTTTTTAGGGGGAGATTTGGATTCCGGCGTTATGTCGGGCTGTTGAGCCACCGGTGGACGCATTCCATCGACATTCTTATTTTGAGCTTCCTCTCGCTCAGACTTTGCGAGCTCAGTAACCCTTTTGTTTTCATCAGCGGGATTATAGCGCTGGGCTATGCGCTGGTACTCTTTTTTCTGTTCAGCGCTTTTTTCTTTAAACAGTTGATGTAGCTGCGCATAGTCTTCCTGATCGTACAAGGTTTTCTGTGGAGGCAATACCACCCAAAAAGTGGTCATAATTATCAAAATGGCCAACAGTATAGTGATGACCGTTCGCTCAGCCGGTAAAATATTCAGCTGATTTTGCCACAAATACAATTTTCGGGACAACCGGTTCCAAAACTCACGCATAAATATTCAATCAATATTAATTACGACCCACCATTTATATATACTAGATGCATAAGGTGCACATTCCTTACATTGTCCTGCAGAATTCTAAGCTTTAGCCCTTTATCAGTCTATTAATTTGCAAAAGCCAGCAGAACATACGTTTTCCTATCAGAACGCGAATACTCATTACCTAACGCTTGGTCAGGGTAAGCCTTTGGTTATTCTGCACGGCTGGGGAAGTTCTGCCCAGGTCATGATGCCTCTGGCACAACAACTTAGCGACATTCGTACTTGTTATGTAATCGATCTTCCTGGGTTTGGCGATTCCCCTCCACCACCGCAGGCATGGACGATTGATGATTACGCCGATTTGATCGAAGCTTTTTTACGGGAGGTCGTTTCTACCCCCTCAGACTTTCTGGTTCATTCCTTTGGTGGGCGCATTGCCTTGAAACTGTTTTCCCGCACACATATCACACAGTATGTGGATAACCTGTTGATAACTGGTGGGGCGGGCATGAGACCCAAACGCACATTACGTTATTATTACCGAAAATATACCGCAAAAGCGCTGAAAGCGCCTTTTCTGCTGCTTCCCGGCAATATTAAGGAATCTTCACTTAACTGGTTACGGTCCACGCGTCTGTGGAAAACTCTTGGATCCAGCGATTATCAACAACTAAGCGGTGTTATGCGGGAGACCTTTGTTAAAACCGTTACCGAGCACTTAGAGTCCACTCTCCCCAAGATCGACCAAGAGGTTTTACTGCTGTGGGGCGAGGAGGATTCGGCCACCCCAGTATACCAAGCAGAGCGCATGGAACAAGGCTTGCCCAATGCCGCGTTGGTAACCATCCCACATGCCGGCCATTATGCATTTCTGGATCAACCCGACCGATTTGTTCGGATCGCACGCGCCTTCTTTAAAGAAGCCGACAAACAGCAAGCCTCATCAGTGAAGTAAGTCTTCTTGGTTCAAGCTTGAATAGCTAACCGACTTACACTTCGCAGGCTGATTTTCGTTCTTTGAAATCCTCGTCAAAATAGTTGTACCATTTGCGAAAAGGGCGGAAGGGATGCTCGGGATCGAATGGGCGTGTGTACTCACTATTCATGCACTCTTCGCTGCAGCAGCCATTATATTTTCTGGCTCCTTCCACGGAAACTATAAAGAGTTTATTACACTCCATGTTCGCACAGTTCATGTAATTGTCTGCAGGTTTTCCGGTGATCTCACACTCTGCAACAGGCTCATCTTCTTCTTCATTAACCGGAACCACCAAACGATCATCAAACACAAAACACTTCCCCTTAAAGTGCTTTCCACCTTCCTCGTGGCCATACCGCAGGATTCCGCCATGGAGCTGGTTAACGTCCTGCCAGCCTTTTTCCTTCATTAATACGGAAAATTTCTCGCATCGAATTCCACCGGTGCAGTACATCAAGACTTTTTTGTCTTTGGGCACTTCCAATCCGTTGAGCCAATCCGGGAATTCATAAAAATTATCCAAATCGGGTTTGAGCGCACCCTCAAAATGCCCCACTTTGGATTCATAGTTATTACGGACATCGATAATTACATAATCCTCTTCCTCTTCCATCACTTTTCGCCACTCTTCGGGCTCCAAGTAGGTTCCGCCTTTATCAAAATCAATGGGATCATCCACATGTAGAGAAACGATTTCGTCTCTGGTTTTACACTTCAGCTTGGCAAACGGAACAAAATCGGCGGTATCCGTTTTAAATTCGGTGTCTTCAAAACCTTCTAGGCCCCAAACGTATTCCTTATATGATTTGATTTGCTCCGGGGTACCACCCACGGTACCGTTTAAACCTTCATCACCAACGTAAATACGCCCTTTGATTCCCAACTCTTTGCAATGGGCTTTGTGCTCTTTTTTAAATGCTGCGGGATCCGAGATAGGATGAAAATTGTAGTACAAGATTACTTCGTACATAACCGTTTGCTTTCTAGACCTTTATTAACTGAATAATATGATGATGAGCGATAAAATCGTTAAGCTTGGGAAACGATGGAAATTAGGGGTTATTCTGTATAGTTGACAGTATCAAAGCAAAATATCATCGCCAGCACATTACAAATGTATAATTCGGTGTTCCGCTCCCTGCTTGTCGTCGCCCTGTTTGGTTTGCTGGGAGGCACCACCATGCAAGCTCAGCAAATACGCGCATATCAAACAAACAAGGAAGCTATGCGGTGGGAACAGCGATTGGAGCGCGCTTTTCAGCAGCAGCAGTTATCGGTAGATCAACGCATTCAATTCGCTTTATATGCCGGATTTGATCCTCAGCGACTGCCTGACCAATGGAAACAAGGTAAATCTGGTCAAAAAACGAATCCGCGCTCATATCAGTTGCGGTGCATGACCTCTACCCTGGATTTATATCATGATTTTGAGCATCGCTTAGCCAAAGCGACGCAAGAAGATACCCGAAACTACACGTTAGCCACCCTCGATGAGTCGTATATCTCCCCTTCCGGGAAATTTGAAATTAAATACACTACCTCAAATCCGGATGATTCCGTACCCACTGAGGATGCGGATAACTCTGGGGTTCCCGATTATGTGGAGCGAGCCGCCCAGTATGCCGATTCCTCCTACTACCATCAGGTAGATCGCATTGGATTTTCTGATCCCATTCTGGATAGTCAACCGTATGAAATTAGGCTGCAGTCTACCGGTGGCTACTATGGCTACACCTCCATAACCTCCGCTCCCTCCGGGCAATCAACCACCTACATTGTCGTTCACAATAATTTCGAAAACTTTCCATCCAATGACGATCCCCAAGGTGATCAGATTGGCGCGCTTAAAGTTACCATCGCTCATGAGTTCAAGCACGCCATCCAGTATGTAGAGAACCGCTGGGCCGGCGAGAGCGATGAATGGGCAGAGATGGACGCCACTTTGATGGAAGACATCACCTTTGATAATGTGAATGACTACTACAACTATAACCGTAGTTCAACCTCGATTTTCTCGAATCCCACCACTAGCTTTTATCCCGGTTCTTACGAGCATGCCGCCTGGGCTCTGTACTTTGTGGAAACAGCTGATATGCAATACTGGGTGAACGTTTGGCGAGATATCAAACATAATAATACGCCCCTTCTACCTGCCATGCAGCAAGAACTGGAGCAATCCGGCCGTACCTTTGAAGAAGCTTATACCGAAAACCACCTTTGGCACTATGCCAGCGGTCCTAATCGTTCGCCAAGTAATCGCGGGTTTGAAGAACGCGAGCAGTATCCTCACGCCAATGCCACCGATGAGGCCCAAAAAGTGCCCAGTCAACCATTTATCAAGGAGTCCATAAACAAATTAGCAGCGGGATATTATGATGTTCGCCCGCAATCCGACGCATCCGGCTCTGTTTATGTCTGGTTCGCCTATGAAGAACCTCTACACCTGGGTATTTTATCCTACGCAACCGGCGGTTCGACCAGCCAGCGGATTCTTTCGCCTAATTCCTCCGGTCTTCAATTATTAAAACTGGACAACAGCAATTGGAATGAAATTGAACGCTTGGGGCTGGTGGTCACCAATCCCACGTACATAAATCCCAATAGCTCTCACTACATCAGCTATCAACTGGGAACCGGTAATGATGAGACCATAGAACAGTTTGTAGCCGGCGATATAGATGGAAACGGCGAGCTGGAATCAGCAGACATTGACTTGTTACAGGAACAGTTAGTGACCAATTCGGCATCCTCATTCACCCCGGCGGAACTACTTTTTCTGGATGTGTCTGGTAATAGTACCATATCCAGTTACGATGCGGCATTACTATTGCGAAGATTACACAACTCAAATTCGGACCTTCCTACCGATGGAAATGGAAACGGTCGCGTGCCTGATGTTGATCGATTTACCACCAGCGGGGAGGATGGCTATCCATATTCACGCCCGGAACTGGAAGGCAGTGCTTACTTTGCGCCGGTTACGGAAAATGCAAATAACGCCATCCAATCGCGGGTTGAGTTTCAAAACCAAACCGGCTCAGCCATCTATAGCGTAGATCTAAAAATGAGCTTTCCGGCAGATAGCTTGGATTTTACCGGCTTTTCCGTGGATGAGGCTTTTCAGCAGACTCGGCTATTTAAAACCGAAGTACGCCAGGATACGGTGATCGTTTCGTTGGCATCATCCGAACCCATACCCAATGGCACTTTGGGGACTTTTGAATTTCGCCAGACTCAAAGTGGAGAAATCAACTTAGAACTCTCCCAAGCAACCATCAATGAACAACCGGCGACTGCTTCTGAAATTACGCAACCCGACAAACTGCCCAGCACGATTCCGGAGAACGTGAACCTGTTGGCCAATTATCCCAACCCATTCAATCCGACTACCAATATTACCTACCAACTTCCCGAAAACATGCGAGTTAAATTGGAAGTGTTCGATACCCTTGGTCGTCGTATAGCCACACTTGTAAACGAGACCAAATCAGCCGGTGAGCATACCGAGCCTTTCGAAGCTTCTGCTCTGGCTACCGGGGTCTACATCTATCGTCTTTCCACGCCTTCCACCATCCGCACCCAAAAAATGTTGTACCTAAAATAGTTAGGTATCGCCCTTCCCACGCCTTAAATAGCCCCTGCTATCCCCGCCTTGTTAACACTTTTTTTAAAGTATTTGAATTCTCTAATCTAAATTTATTTATTGGTAGACGTGCTGTGGC
The DNA here is from genome assembly GCA_051747265.1 of Bacteroidota bacterium. GTDB lineage: Bacteria > Bacteroidota > Rhodothermia > Balneolales > Balneolaceae > JBNJFY01. The sequence goes on from JBNJFY010000002.1 coordinate 390,169, forward strand.
GCTAAGTCACTAAAAATGATACACCTATCTATAAGTCCGAACTAATTAGGGGGACGATGGATATTGTGTTAACGGCTGCACAATTAACAAATCACAACTTAATCACATGTATATGTGCTCATTTCTCTGTAGAGAAATTGGAAGGTCCGATTTCTCTTTAACACGTCTATTAACCAAATCCTTTCTTTTAATACTGGTGTCGTTGGGGATGGGATTATCCACTGCATTTACGCAGGATATACCTACCGACCAAAACCGCAAACAGCGGTTAAAGCAATTACCTAACGTTCAACGAGTGGAATGGAATGAAGAGGCTAACATACCTACTTTCATTTCTGGTCAACTCAACGATCAAAAGGGTAAATTCGGTTCTGCTGAAAACATCGCATTGGAATTCCTTCGTGAAAACGACGCGCTGTTTCGACTCAACCAACCCAATTTTGAGTTGAATGTAGCGGGTATCAATGCTGATGATCTGAACAGTACGCACGTAAAAGTAAATCAGGCGTACAGCGGAATTCCCGTTTACGGTGCTGAAATGCGTGTTCATTTGGATCAATCGGGAACGGTATATGCCTTCAATGGCGACTATGCTGTAGACATTGATCTGAACGCCACCTCTGCTTCCATATCCGAAGCACGTTCAATTGACATTGCGAAGAACGATCTTGGCGATGTGATTTATCGATCGGAATCGGAACGAATGCAACAGCTGGAACAAATGCCAGGCAATGAAGAAACACCGGATTGGTCACCTACCGCTCAATTGTTGATTTATCCGTATCAGAAGTCACACCGACTGGCCTATGAAGTGGAAGTATTCGTAGAACAACCTAAACCGGGCAACTGGAAGTATTACGTAGATGCCCAAACCGGTCAAATTCTGCATAAATACAACGCCCTACCGCACCAGGATTCTCAGGGTTCCGGCGGATCCATTTTTGGTGGTTCCTTGAACCTGGATACCTATTACACCAACAGTACTTATTATCTGTATGATGTTTCTCGTCGTTCCGGTGGTCGTAACGGTGGCGGCATGGGTTCCAGTGCGTATATCCGCACCATGGATGCCAACAATGGTACATCCAAGCCCGGTGATTATATCACGGACACTGACAACAATTTTGCGACTGACGCGGCTAACGACGCGCATTACAACGCCGGTGTGGTATACGACTACTACTACGATACCCACAATCGAAACAGTTTCGATAACAGTGGTTCATCCATCACCTCTACCGTTCATTATCAGAATGACTACAACAATGCGTTCTGGGACGGATCTCAGATGGTGTATGGTGACGGCGACGGATCTACCTTTACCGCGCTGGTTTGTCTGGATATTGTAGCTCACGAGCTGACCCACGCGGTAACGCAGTATTCCGGTGATATGGTTTATCAGGATGAGCCCGGAGCACTTAACGAGTCTGTGTCCGACATTTTTGCCATCATGGTGGATCGCGACGACTGGATGGTTGGCGAAGAATCCTATACGCCCGGCACTTCCGGTGACGCACTGCGCTATATGGACGATCCCACACAAGGTGACCAACCCGATCACTATGATGATCGCTACACCGGAACCCAAGACAACGGCGGTGTTCACATCAATAGTGGTATTCCTAATAAGGCTGCTCACTTGATGATCGCCGGTGGTACGCACTATAACGTATCGGTTACCGGAATTGGCCATAGTAAAGTTGAGCAGATCTGGTATCGCGCGCTGACCAGCTATTTCACTTCTCAGTCTGATTTCGCCGATGCTCGTAATGCTACGCTGCAAGCGGCTTCTGATATTTATGGCTCCAGCAGTAGCGAATATGCTACCGTTGAAGATGCCTGGGCTGCGGTAGGAATCGGTTCCACCGGCGGCGGTGGTGGCGGAGGTGGAGGCGGCTCCACTGATACTTATGAGCCTAACGATTCCTTCGCTGAGGCTTACGGTCCGCTCGAATCCGGAACTACTTACGCTTCTTATATCGCCAGCAGCAGTGACGACGATTATTACGTCATCGAAACCGGTGGATCCGGCACCATTGATGTATCACTGGCTAATTTCCCCGGTGATTACGATGTGTATCTTTATGACTCCTCACAAAGCGAGTTAGATAAAGGGTATACCACAAACGATCCGGAAACCATCAGTTACTCCGCATCATCGGCAGGAACCTTTTATATCCGAGTTGATGGATATAACGGCGCTTCCAGCACCAGCGATGACTACGAACTGACCGTAACCTATCCTGAAGGATCCGGTGGCGGAGGTGGCGGCGACCCACAATGGTACTATGAAACCGTTACTAAAGAAACGCCACATCCATACCCGAACTACTATGACGAGTCCCATTTCTACTCTAAGGCGGGCGCGCAAAAAGTAGCGGTTCACTTCTCGCGTTTCGAAACCGAAGCCAACTACGACTTCGTTTACATTTACGATAAGAATGGCACGGAACAGGCATCCTATAACGGTACCAAGTCGGAATTCTGGGCGGTTGTTGATGGCGACGAGATTGAAGTCAACCTGGATTCCGATTATTCAGTAACCGAATGGGGATACAAAATTGATCAGGTTGCCTACTATTCTGATCAACAACTGATTGCCGGCCAGACCGGAACTCCTGTAGAAGGAGAAATCACAGGTACGCCTAGTGATCAGGTTGACCCCAATGCTGAGAAAGTGGAAGAGTTCGCGTTGAACGCCAACTATCCAAATCCATTCAACCCCTCTACTCAAATCTCCTACAAGTTGGCCAAAGGTGGCGATGTGAAATTGACCATCTACAACTCTGCAGGACAACACGTTGCTACGCTGGTTAACCAACAGCAGCGAGCCGGTGCTCATAATATTACCTGGCGAGCAGGCAACTTATCCAGTGGAATCTACTTCTACCAATTGGATGTAAAAGCTGGTGACACGCAGTTCAGTCAACGTCGCAAGATGTTGTTGATCAAGTAATCAGCTCGATTCCTACACCAACAAAAAAAAGGCCGCTCGATTGAGCGGCCTTTTCTATTTTGAGCTTACTTTTGAAGTAAGTGCCTAAGCTTTTTGGCCAACTGTTATTTAGCCGGAAGTATTTTACCTGAGCATTCCCCAAATCCTACGCGGTAACCATCCCCCTGTGCGTATCCGGTCATGATAATTTCATCACCGTCTTCGCAAAATACGCGCTGTTCGCCGCTGGGCAGGTCAATGGGATTCTCACCATTCCAGGTTAATTCCAGCAAGCTACCGTAGGAATCTTCGGTTTTACCACTGATGGTTCCCGAGGCATATAAATCACCGGGACGCACATTGCAGCCGGTAACCGTTTGATGAGCCAATTGCTGAGCCATATTCCAGTACAGATACTTGTAGTTGGAGTTACAGATCATTTCCGGCACATCCAGACCCTCGGTCTTAATGTACACTTCCAGATTAATATCGACAGCGGTTTTGCCATCTACTTGTAAATAGGGAAGAGGCTCCGGTTCTTGATCCGGCCCTTCCACACGGAACGGTTCGAAGGCCATCAGAGGCACGATCCATGGCGACATGGTAGTGGCCCAGTTTTTGGCCAGGAACGGACCTAAAGGAACATATTCCCACTTCTGGATGTCCCGGGCACTCCAGTCATTGACCAGGGCCAACCCGAAGATATGATCTTCGGCAGATGTTACATCGATGGAATCGCCCAATGGATTACCCGGTCCGGTCAGGAAGCCCATCTCCAATTCAAAATCTACGCGCTTGCTGGGTCCAAACACCGGCTGATCCGCATCAGCAGGTATGGTTTGGCCTTTGGGTCGATGCAATTCGGTACCGCTGACTACCACGGAACTAGCTCGCCCGTGGTATCCCACCGGTAGATGCTTCCAGTTAGGCTTTAGTGCATTTTCTGGTCCACGAAACATGGTTCCCACATTGGTGGCGTGCTCCTCGGAGCTGTAAAAGTCGGTGTAGTCTCCGATAGCCACGGGAAGCATCATTTCCACTTTATCAGCAGGCGTAAGTACGGCTTCCCGCAACGACTCATTATCACGCAATGTTGGTTCCTCCGCACTCAGCAGCGTGCTCAAGGTCTGACGTGCTTCCGCCCAGGCTTTTTTACCCAGGGCCATAAAATCATTGAGCGTGATGGATTGAAAAGCCGACTTGCCGTCTAATTCCGGCCCATCAAAGACTCCAGCTTCTTCCAATTCCTTCAGGTTCACAATTTGATCGCCAATACGACTACAAATGTAGGCTTCCCCACCATCCTTGGGTTTGCAAACCCCATAAGGCAAATTCTGGATGGGAAAATGAGAGGTCTCTTCTACCTCGATAAATGATGTTAACGATGGATCGTTGGTTGGATGCATATCAGATTTCGTTGTTCAGATTGGTTTTATGATTCAATCGTATACTCTATTAGCGCAAATGTAATTCATCTAAATCCTCACGGGGCTCATCAAAGCTGCAGGATCCATAGGAGTGCAAGGCGGTTTTACGCAGTTCGGCAATTTCATCTTCCGAGATATCCATATCCGCCCAGCTAAACATGCTACCCGTAAACTTAAATTGAGAGGGATCTTCATCTCGAATGATATGAGCCACCTCCTCTTCGGCGAGATCATGAGCGTACCCTAGCAAACCGGCTCCAAACACATTGAAAAACCCGTGCATTTTGGTACCCACCGAATCCGAGTAGTGCCGGATGGGATGATGCAAGCCGGCCGTACATTTCATAGCCACATTTTTCTCCCTGGCTTGATACAACACCGCGGCCACTTGTTCTACGGTGGGAAACAGGTGCGCTTCCACGCCTCCGCATCGTAGTTTAAATGCCAACGCTACTTGATCGGTACGATCATTGACTTCTGAGATTGCCGCCATAACGGCCGGAATCTCTGATCGCCAATTTTCGGTAAATTTCGGCTCGCAATAGACCTGCTTGGGCAATGCCTGATGTTCTGCCATCTGGTCGACCAACGTTTGTAGCGCTTGACTGCTCGTTTCTTTTCCCTCAATAATAGCTTCAATTGGCAATTTGACTTCCAAAGCCCCGGTAAGCACGTTCGGTTCCAGTTGATCATGCAAGCTTAGTATTTGTTCAGCGGATGTTGCCACCGCTTCCCGAAAAGATTGCAACGTATCAGCGGCTTGACTGATCACCGAAAAGTCGAACGGAGTTGAGGTATTCAACAGTTCGCCATAAGCCCGCAATTCATTGAGCTTCCCGGCTGGAATGATAAACCGAGAGAGCATCCAGGCGTCTTCCTCTGATCGATACTTCGCAAAATTTCTGATCGATTCATCCAACGACAATTTGGCAGGGGGAAACAAACCGGCATAATCAATCAACCCCGACATAAACGCACGTAAACTCGATTCCATAGCTCCTCTGTTATTGTCCTGCTAATTCTCTGTAATACAATGCTAATTCAGCATGGGAAGTTGTTCGTTTGCCAAGTAAAAAGCAATCAATGGCTTATCCGTTCCTTTGGTCGTTAATGGTAAGCAGATCCAGGGTAAGCGTATCCGCAATAACCAATCCCCTGGGTGTAAGACGAAGCGGATCTAGCCCTTCCACATAACCCTGTTCTTTTTGATATTCCATCCATTGACATTGCGCTTCACTCCAGGTGTAATGATATCTGGATGACAATTCTTGCTCACTAATTCCTCTCCGGGTACGCAGGGCTAACATAATGCGCTCTTCTGCCAGATCATGCTGATTCAATGATTCACGCTCTTCTACGGGGGCCGGACCATCGTTATTCAAATAAGATCTAATATCAGCGGCATTGGCTATACGAACGGCGGAGACAAGCTGATCACCGGATTCTTGCGTATCCAAACTATGTGCACCGGGTCCCAAACCCAAGTAGGGCTGATGGCGCCAATACTGCGAGTTATGAACGGCTTCGCGGCCCGGCCGGCTGTAATTGCTGACCTCATATTGCCGGATCCCTCGCTCCGCCAAACGTTCTCTAATAAGTCGCTGCTGTTCCGCGACGTGTTGTTCCGGGGCTGGACGCAATCGTCCCAGCTCGTTCATTTTACCCAACCGAGTCTGCGGCTCAATAGTCAAGCTATAGGCCGATATATGGGGTGGATCAAAAGCCAGTAACCGATCCAAATCCGCATCTAGCATTTCTAGGGTCTGACCCGGATTGCCATAGATCAAATCAACAGTGTATCGCTGGATAGGACTTTCGGACAATATCTCCAAGGATTGCAGCGCTTGATCAGCGGTATGCGCCCGATGCATAAACTGTAACAGTTGAGGGTGAAAGGACTGAATCCCCATGCTTAAACGATCAACACCCACCGCGCGCAAATTCTCTACATACGTTTGGGTGACATCATCAGGATTAAGCTCTACGGTAAATTCTTGCAACTGCAAATGAAAAGTTTGCGCTAACTCCGCTACTATATGTTGGAGCTGCTGAGCAGAAAGCAGCGATGGGGTCCCGCCCCCTATATACAGGGTGCGAATATTCCGCTTCGTCCAATGAGTATCGGCGTAACTGTGGATTTCACCAATCAGTCGCTCCACATACGCAGGAATCAACTGCTGCCTGGTAACAAAATAAAAATCGCAGTACGAGCAGGCTTGCTTACAGAAGGGTACATGAATATAAATGCCTGCCATAATAAGATTCGCAGATTGGCCTGAAGAGGCGGTTAAGACCGAGGCGTGTAAAACGGATTTTCCTCATACGTATCCCGCTGCTGATAGGCCCGGGCATATTTGATATAATTATCCGCGTGCTCCTGGATGGAAGCTATTTCTTCGTCGGTAAGCTTTCGAACCGGTTTGGCGGGAGCACCCATACATAAATAGCCGGAAGGCATAGTTTTACCCGGCGCAACCAAACTACCCGCGGCCACTATACAATCCGATTCAATCACCGCTTTATCCAAAATGGTGGCCTGGATTCCTATCAAAGCACGATCATGAATCGTGCATCCATGAAGCATCGCCGAATGTCCCACTGTTACATCATTACCTATGGAAGTCGGCCCGGTCTGGTTCATCACATGAATGCAGGTGTTATCCTGAATATTGGTTCGCGCACCGATGTCAATCCAGTTTACATCGCCACGAATGGTCGTATTAAACCAAATACTGCTTTGCTCACCAATAGTCACATCCCCAATGATATCCGCACTGGGGGCCACAAAGACCGATTCTCCATATTGCGGAGAACGATCCAGAAATTCATAAATCATACGTTGAATCTGTTTAGAATCGTAGAATTACGCCGAATTATTCTTCGCCCAAGTACTGTTCAATGGTTGCTTTAAAATCTTCATAGCTGCGGGGATACTCAATTTCTGTTCCATTGACAAAGAAGGTAGGAGTTGCCCGAACACCACGTTGTTCCCCCAGACGTCGATCTTCCATCACTTTATTTTGTGTTTCCTGGCTATTCAGATCTTTCTCAAACTGATCCATATTCAACTTCAACTCTTGGGCATACCTCATAAAGTAGCGGGAGGCATTTCCGTTTGTCCACTCATTCTGATGGGTAAACAGCAAATCCTTCATCTCCTTGAATTTCCCTTGATTGCCGGCCGCTTCAGTTGCCCGGGCCGCGGGAATAGCTTGCTGGTGGCTTCTCAGCGGAAAATGATAATACTTCACCTCTATTTGATCACCGAATTCTTCTTGTAGGCGTTTCAACGTGAAGTGATGAAATCTACAAGAGGGACACTGCAAGTCCGCAAATTCTTCGATGAGGATGGCAGACTCAGTTTCATTTTGTGCCCATACTTGTTGCTGAGCACCAAAGCTGGCACCAACTAAAATAATCCCCAAAAACAACGCTGTTACTGACTTATAAAAAGTATTCATAATGAAAACTGTTTCAGATCCATATTTGACATGACAAGGTAACGAATCAAGCGAATCTATATTAGGACCTTTTTTACCCATATAAAAAAAGCCCCCTTAAGAGGGAGCTTTTTTTAGAAGCAACTAGTTAGCCCCAGCGGGTTCATTTTATTGCCAATTACCCTCTCCCAGTTTAATATTCAAACTGGAATTCAACATGGGTACCCTGGCTTCCATCAATACTGTAATCAGCGTCTAGGTGGTTCAGGAAATGATGTATCAGCGTTAATCCCAGTTGATCGTTTTCGGGTGGACGCTCATGATCAAAGCCAATTCCATTATCACTAACCTTGCCTTTTATTTGTGAGTCGCCATTGTGGAGTAATTCTAAGCGAACCACTCCCGATTCTCGATCCTCAAAGCCGTGATTCAAAGCATTGCTCATCAGTTCATGTATCAACAAGGCACAATGAGTCGCTTTGTGGATGGGTAATTCCACGCGATCACATTGCACATCGAATGAAATGTTTTTGTCGTTCAACATTTCACTGTATAGCGACTGCATCTGCTGGATTAATGACAATATTAAATCATCCAGCGGAAGTACCTCTTTATCATTTTCGAAAGCAGATAGTTGCTCATGGATTTTGGCAATGATTTTTATGCGCTGATGAATGTCTCGAAGAACCCGAATTACTTTTTCATCCGACCCATCTGAACTTTCCAGCTCCAGCGTTACAATACTGCTCAATTGGGCCAGCTGATTTTTTATTCGATGATGCGTCTCTTTCAATACATCCATCAACACATCATCTACCGGGCCATCAGCCGAGCTATCTGCTACAGCCTTTGAGGCATAGGTCAAAAAAGAAGAGGGCAACTGTTTGGCCGCTTTCTGAATTGTCTCATCAATACGGTTACTGATTTTATTCGACTTACCACGTCCCTCTGCTACCGATTTTATCCAGGTATCGGATACCCCCCATGCTCTTGAAAGCGCGCTTATGTTGGTGCCCAAAATAGCACAGGCAATTTGTAAATCCTTAAATTTATTGGATTCATCTGCCATTTAGAGAATAGCTTTTATTTGTTAACTTTGAGATTCAAACCTAGTCCTTTATTTAACAATATAAGGATTGATCTTAAAAAATTAACCTAGTACGGCAAATTGAAGTATAAAACAGGTGAAAAATTTCGTCGCGTAGCTGATGAGTTATTCGATGGAGTTATCGGGGATTTAGCACGGGCACTGGATATGAAACCGGAATCCTTCTCAAAATATACCTCGGGAAGGACCCATCCCGGTTGGAAACTGCTCAAGAGACTTCTGTCTATTGGTGTCAATGTCAATTGGTTTTTGTGTGACATCCCACCCATGTTAATTAAAGATATTCCTACCTCAAGTAATGGAATCAAGGAATTAGCGAATAGCATTTCAGAAAGTGAAACCCAGTATATGAGTTCGCTGATTGGGGAAGAGGTTAGGCGGGAGCTATCTGAAGAGCAATGGGACGAAATCGGTCAATTTGTACGTTTTTTACAGGATATGAAAGTGTCCGATTCCACCAAACGGCGATTATTAGAATCTTTTATTGCGGACCTATTGCAACCTTCGGCCACCGAGGGCGTGTAGTTTTCCGGAACTGGATTTCTACCTCCAAGCCTGGTCTGAAACCTTTCGGATTAGGCTTTTTCTTTGAGAATTTTCCTTTCCTAGACGGCTTTCAGCCTTCCGAGTCATGAAATGGCCATTGGGTAAGCGCAAGGCACTCCATAAAATAAAAAAGCCAGCCCCTTGAAGAAGAAGCTGGCTTAATTAAAGTGTGGAACTGGATGGAGTTAACCTGAAACTCTAAAACTAATCAAGCCGGACAGAATTCAGCTTACGCTTTCAGCGATTATTTTTATTTAAACCAATTGAAGCTTTTCTTCCACAAAGCTTTAAAATCCGGGCCACTCATTGGTTCATAATTTTTAGGCCATTCACCTTCAACCTGAATTAACACCCTCTCTTGAGAAGGTGCTGGTGCTGGATTCACTTTCACCACTTTCGCATTAATTTTCATTGGATCTTCTGAAATACAATCCAAAATATCATTCACCAAAAACCTTGGTGTCCATCCAACCATACAATAATCATCAGTCAACAATTGTACAGCTACACCTGTTGCTGGATTATTCAGTTCAATCGACACTCCAAGTTTCTCTCCTTTTTCAAGAACCTGAACTCTTTTCTTTGAGTGTTTATTGACATATCTCCATCCTCTCAAAAAGAAACGAGTGCAAAATTCTCCTTTGTCATTTTTTGAGATTTTAGGAAATACTTCCAGATTGTCAGTACGTCTGGTTCCACCAGATACTTCTAGAATTGAAATCGGATCAGCATTTGATTCATCCAAATCAAGTTGCTCTAAGTACGATCTAAATTCATCTCGCCCTTGGTTTATGACCCGATTCTTGAAAAGCGGAAATAATTCTGACGAAATATATCGTTTCTCAAAATCGGGAAATGCATCTAATGGTTGGAAACCAGCCTCTTTTTTTGCTCGCTCTGCACCTTTGATATAACCGAACTTAAAAATTGGTTCTTTTATATCTGCATCTAACCTACCAATTGGAAACCATCTTCTGGTTTTACCTTTATCTTGCCAAGCTAAATAGAGAGTCTTCATTTTAACAGGTCGGTTAGTTTTTTTTGATTAATCTCAAGAATTTTAAGTGCAAATTTTTTTTCTGTTTCTGATATAAACGGCTCCGGTATCTCTTCTAATATAGTTTCAAATTGATTGATATCTAAACAACCCACTCTTTCCAACCATGGGGAATATCTCTCAGGCTCATTAGAATGTGCATATTTCACTAATTCAAAAGGATTTAATCCCTTTCTATCATCCGAGCTATTATAAATCGCACCTAGACCCTTTTTAATGTAGTTATCAACTCGGTTTTCCTTCATTAGTAACTCTCTTTTTTCATCCAATAGTTCACGCCCTAAAGATGATGCATGATCAAAAGTTGGCGCGATGACATGATGTGTTTGCTTTTTTTCATCAGACCATTTCAAAAAAGCCCAATTTTCATGATGTCGGTCAGTATTTCCAATAAGTCCATCCAATACTATGTAACCAGCAAACTGTTTTAAAGCCCTTTGACTTTCTGACTCATTGCCAACTTTATTGATTGCTTCCTTAATATTATCATACGTGTGATCGCTTTGGCCATATCTTTTCTCCTTCTTATACCCTAATACTCGACCAGCTAGAATTTCATTTCCGTGGATAAGTTCGGGCCTTTTTCCTCTATTAATAAAGGACTTTGAGCATGAGCCATTGACCTCACCAAAACGTGCTAATTCTACCTGAGCATGATGAATCTCTAATAATCTGGCTATCTCAGCAGCAACTTTCTCTGCCCAATGTTCACCGGTATTTTTGCGTGGAATTTTGAATAACCAATCTTGCTCATCCTCATCTTCACCAATGGTTACCCAAAACTTTGATTTGGACCCTAATTGCTCAGTTTCGAGAACTTGATCATCTGTAATTTCTAGTATTTTATACATTATTACATGGCGTTCAATTTCTCACCCAGATAGTTCTTCAAATTCCACTTCTTGGACGTATCCAAAGCCCGCTCTAGGCATATAAATTTGAGCTCATCAATTCCTTTAAAGTGCTATACGGTTTGCTCTTGGAGTTCGCCATCTAAGCAAACCAACGCTTTTCGATTGGGGTCTTGAGCCAAATAGATTTTGTTCTTCTCAAACTGATCTTGCTCTTGGATAGTATAATTTAGCATAAAGCCATTTTTGAGCAATACTTCATCCAGTATGTCCTGTTCATTGAACATGGTTTGCATGTTAGACTCTTTTTCAGCGATGTACTGTTTGAGGGCGGTCACATTCTCTTCTTGTGATTGCTCCGGGTCGGGAATAAAGTCTACACGGGGGAAATTGGACTTCGCTAAATTATATACCTTGAAACCGGTATCTAGTGATTGGGGGTTTTCGCCGTATCCATTAATCACCCGTTAATTTCTATCTATGGTTAAATAGCCAATATGTTTGTAGCATTCAAAATACAAAAGGCCAACACGTTGCGGTGCAACATGTTGACCTTTAAGTGCGTGGGACCGGGCGGAATCGAACCGCCGACACTACGATTTTCAGTCGTATGCTCTACCAACTGAGCTACAGTCCCAGACCCTCTGTTAAGAGAAGGCAAATATAAGAGGTTGGATTTCTACTTCCAAAGAAAATCTATATCCCACCTGATCCACTAATCAAAGTGTTCAATACAGCGATCTTTGTTTACGTGAATATCCTTTAATCGTATTTGCAAGGATCGTTTTCCATTCCAATGATTTTCTTCCAATACATAGGCCAAGTCGATGGAACCCTTCGGGCAATTCCGCAGCGCGGGCAGATATTCGTGCATGTTAAAGCCGATCACGTCAAATACCCCAGATCCGTTATGTTTTACTTTCATTTTGAGGTGGCCGCTGCCTACAATGGTGGGAATACCCACAATCTCAACACCCTTGCTGACAAAAACCGGACGCATATTCTGCGGACCAAAAGGCTCAAACTGACTGAGCAGTTTCCAGAAGCGTAAATCCACCTCACTCAAATCCAATTGGGCATCGATAGTCAGCTCGGGCTCAAATTCCGCATCCAGATCATTCATCCGACGTTGCACGATAGCATTCAACCGTTCCCGAAACTCCTCCAGGTTTTCAGGTGGCAAGGTCATACCCGCCGCGTATTGATGGCCGCCGAACTGCTCCAGGAGATCCTCACACTCTTTTAAAGCATTATAAATATTGAATCCCTTAATGCTGCGCGCGGATCCTTTAATTTTACCATCCACCGTACTCAGCATGATCGCCGGGCGATAAAACTGATCCACCAAACGGGAGGCCACGATACCAATTACCCCCAAGTGCCATTCGGGATTGTGTAAGACCACCGTAGCCGTAGATTCAATATCATACAAACGCTCAACCTGATCCACGGCTTCTTCCATGGTGCTAGAATCCTTATCGCGGCGCTTGATGTTGATGGATTCCAGCTGCTGAGCATACCCCATCGCTTCCGCTCTAGATTCCGCAATAAGCAATTGTACCGCTTTCTTGGCATCCCCCATTCGGCCAGCCGCGTTGATCCGAGGCCCTATGGAAAACACGATATTAGACGTGGATATATGACCTGGCTTCAGCTTAATGAGATCCAGCAACCCTTTTAACCCGGTTCTAGGCTCATTATTGATCAGGTGTAGCCCTTCGCGCATCAGTACCCGGTTCTCGTTCACAATAGGTACAATGTCGGAAGCAATAGAAATGGCTACCAAATCCAGAAACTTAAATGCGACATTCTGGGGCAATCCCAATTTGTCACATGTAGCCTGGATCAATTTAAACCCGACTCCAGCGCCCGATAAACCATCAAATGGGTAATCACAATCCGGACGTTTGGGATCCAGCACAGCGACACACTCCGGAATTTGCTCGCCCACCGTATGGTGATCGCAAATGATCAGGTCAATGCCTTTTTGGCGGGCGTATTTGGCTTCTTCGACCGCGGTAATTCCACAATCGATAGATACGATCAGATCAGCATCTTCCTGAATCGCATATTCAATGCCCTCGGGATTGATTCCATATCCTTCTTTAAAGCGATGGGGAATGTAGTAATCCACATCCACACCAAAATCCTTCAAAAAAGTATAGAGCATAGCTGTAGACGTGGTGCCATCTACATCGTAATCGCCATACACTAAAATTTTCTCGCGATTTCGGACCGCTTCCGCCAACCGGGTAGCCCCCAACTCCATATCCTTCATCATATAAGGATCATGAAGCATAGAAAGTTCAGGACGGAAAAAAGTTTTGGCGGTATTGAAACTGTTAATACCGCGTATAGCCAGCAAACGGGCTATCACCGGCGGTACATTTAACTGATCTTGTAACGCATGGACGGACTTCTCCCTCTCAGGTTTCGCATAAACCCATTGAAATGGCATAACATTATATTTCTTTGTTTTCTTTTCATGAAGAGGTAGGGGGCGATCAAACCCACCAACCAGCGTTTAAATTTATAATAATCAGCTAATTCACTAGCAAGATACATAACTACAAGGTAGTAACGGATTTCTAATTTTAACATTATGTCTTACCAAAGCTAACCGCCAAGCAATAAATGTATCTCTTATAAAGTAACGTATCCTAAACACCAAACTAAACATATTCTCTTACGCAAGTCATCAGGATTACCTCTCATCCGGCGGCACCTTTTCAATTCAATGGGCTTCTAGCGTAGATTGCATTTTTTAAACGGCCAACATTTTCAGATCTGGACTCAATTCTCTACCTTTTAAGCGCCCTCATCAAGGGTATGGAGAACGACGCTCTGAATATCAAATGTCGTTTATCTGGTAGTGATTCAGTCTTATTAAGGCTCATTACGTGCTGATTTTGGCACAACTGGTGAGCACATTGCCGGTGCGGTTGACGCGCCCCATGGTTTGCTGAATCCGGATATAAATTTTTCTAACCAAGGTATTTTTGAATTATGAGCAACACCCAAACTATTACCGAAACCGAGACCAACTTTCCGGTTTTCGAAGCACTGGAATCTCGTGAGCATGAACAGATCGTAGTTTGCTCTGAGCCCAGTGTTGGATTGCGAGCCATTATAGCAATTCATGATACAACGTTAGGCCCAGCTTTGGGTGGAACGCGCATGTGGAATTACGAGACCGAGCAAGACGCATTACGCGATGTGCTTCGACTCTCACGCGGCATGACCTACAAGGCGGCTATTTCCGGGCTCAATCTGGGTGGCGGAAAAGCGGTGATCATTGGCGACCCCCAGAAAGATAAATCGGAAGCTTTATTCCGCGCATTTGGACGCTTTGTGGATGGTTTAGGTGGGCGCTATATCACCGCGGAAGATGTGGGTATCGATGTCATCAACATGGAATGGGTTCGGACGGAAACCAAGTACGTAACCGGTATTCCCGAAGCAGTAGGCGGCAGCGGCGATCCCTCCCCGGTAACTGCTTATGGGGTATACATGGGAATGAAAGCCTCTGCTAAAAAGGCCTATGGATCCGATTCACTGGAAGGCAAGAAAATTGCTATTCAGGGAGCCGGTCATGTAAGTTCCAATCTCGCGAAACTGCTCAGCAAAGAAGGCGCAGAGCTCTACATCAGCGATATTTTCGAAGACAAGGTAAACGCTGTAGCCAAAGAAACCGGCGCTCAAGTTGTTGACCCTGACGACATTTACGGTTTGAATGTAGACATCTTCAGTCCTTGTGCCCTGGGAGGAATCATCAATGATGAAACCCTGGATATTTTAGATGTGGATATCATTGCCGGTGCCGCAAACAATGTACTGGATAATGAAGAGCGCCATGGCAAAATGATTCTGGACAGCGGTATTATTTACGCACCGGATTACGTCATTAACGCTGGTGGGTTAATCAATGTGGCCAACGAACTGGAAGGCTATAATGCCGATCGCGCCCACGAACAAGCATCTCGTATTTATGATGTGATCCTGGATATTTTAAATCACTCCGAGGACAACAATATCCCCACCAATCAAGCTTCCAATGAATTAGCTGAAAAGCGCATTGAGCAGATTGGACGCATCAAGCAATTGTACAGCTCCAAGTCAAAGTTTTCCGGTCGACTTGGTGAAATGTATATGCGTGACCGCAGCTAACCTTTTACAGCCTTCAACCAATAGAAAAAGCCCGATTCCGCGAAGGAATCGGGCTTTTTTTAATACTATTCTAAAATTGGTTAGGCTACTCTCCGTTCATCTTGAGCCGAGAATGTTAGTATGATTTATTCCGGACGAGGTGGATTCGTTCTGCCGTGGCCATGCACGTAAGAAGAATGATCAGAAGTGTTACTGCCCGGGGTAGCTACGCTTTTAATCACTACCGCGAAAGTAATGAGAAAACCGATTCCTACCGCTAATTGCGCAATCATATAAAATATATTGGTTCATGTTTAAGCGGAGGACATAAACTGAACCGCTGCCTCTTTATTACTGACTTAAAAAATTCCAACCCATACCGGGCCTACTTCTTTAAGTCCAGACTAGCGAAATTGTCATCCACTCAGGGGCCGTTCCCCGAAAAACGCCTCAACTTACAAAGTTGACTGGAATCTGCAAATAAAATCTGAAGTACTAAATTTCCGGGATGATATACCCATTATTTGCCCTCAAAACGCAAGTGGGTGCACAGTAAAAGCGTGGGGGCGGAGGTAGCTTATCAATAGCTATACAATTTTACCAATCGCTTTCGTTGTAGTTAGCTTTCTCGGCGGAGAGTAACATTTTCATTATCTTGTCCGCCCGATCACGGTACTCTAGATTTGCGCAAATTCACTACGCGAACTCCTCATTTGGGAATTCTAAACAGGTTATGATTACAAAAGAAGACTTTAAGTTCAAAGATCGCATGATTAAAGGGATTACCGAAGATGGCCATTTTCGGGTTTCTGTAGTTAAAACCACCGATGTGGTAAAATCCGCCCGATCCCGGCATAATCTATCCTTGTTGAATACGGTTTTGTTGGGCCGCGCTTTGACTGGAACCATGTTGATGGCTTCGGAACTCAAAGGCGAAGAACGAATTCAGCTTCGTTTGGAAGGAAAAGGCCCGGTAAAATTGGTCATCGCGGAAGCCAACCGTGTTGGCGAGATTCGAGGCTATGTGGCTCGCCCGCAAGCCCAACTGGACTACAGCGAAGGGGAGCCTTCGCTGAGTGAAGGATTGGGTGTAGGCATGCTCACCGTGCGCAAAACACTCTATAATGAAGCCGATCCCCGCACCTCCGTTATTGAGCTACGCAAAAGCAATGTGACTGATGACTTGGCCTATTACATGGTTCAATCCGAACAAATTCCCTCTGCTATCTTACTGCATGTGGGGCTGGATGAGGATGGACAAATTACCGAAGCGGGTGGCGTGCTGGTTCAAAAAATGCCCGACGCTCCCCAAGAGCGCATCGATCAACTGCAAGAACATTTGAAAGAGTTTCCGCGCATCGATGAGCTGCTGAGCAATGGGGTCTATATCGATGAAATTATGGAACAAGCCGTAGCGCCCTATCCGGTTAAAGAGCTGGATCGCACTCCGGTTCATTTCTTTTGTCGCTGCAGTCGCGAGCGTTTTATCGATGCGTTAGCCATGCTCAATTACGATGAACTGCAAGAGATGAAAGATGAAGGCCAAGAGCTGGTGTGTCACTTCTGTGGAGAAAAATATCACGTGAGCAGCGACGAGCTTGAGGAAATAGCGCAACATGTTCAGGCGAAGATGAACTAAAGCACGCTTAGATCCATATTGGAACTGACTTGGGAATCTGCTATGATTAGATTAACCCGAATTATTCACGAGGAGGTACTAACAAGACACTTAAATCATTATTATATAGTTACGTAACCAATGGTACAACATAGCCCAATTAGGGGGGCGAGTATTAGCTACGATATTTAGCTGTGCACTGCGTTGAATTAAAAATGGCTTACTCAGGATACTCCAGTAGCCTTCCGTCACCATTTTAACTTCGCCTTGTTCACAACTAAATTTCTTGGTGAATAATCCGGGTTAACTGGAGTTTTGGATTCTCAGGCAGCGTTTCATTATGGATACCAAACGCCGAGTCGTAATTCTGGGTGGCGGGTTTGCGGGAATTTCCGCGGCCAAAGCTTTAAGCAAGGCTTCCCATACCGAGGTAACATTAGTAGATAAAACTAATCATCATCTTTTCCAGCCCCTACTTTATCAAGTAGCAACCGCGGCCTTGTCGCCGGGTGATATTGCTATTCCCATTCGATCGATTTTTTCGTCTACTCCCTCGGTTAAGGTGCTCATGGGGAATGTCATCGGGATTAGCCCGGCCCGTAAAAATGTAACCCTAGAAGATGGCCGAACCTTATCCTATGACGACCTAATTGTTGCCGTCGGAGCCCAATATTCCTACTTCGGAAATGATGAGTGGAAAGACCACTCCGATACGCTAAAAACCCTTCCCGACGCCTTGGATTTGCGCGAGCAAATATTGACCTCCTTTGAACATGCCGAGCAAATTGATGATCCCCAAGAACGCAAACCATACACAACTTTTGCCGTGATAGGCGGAGGCCCAACCGGTGTAGAAATGGCAGGAGCCATTGCAGAGATTTCCAGCCGCACCCTGATGAAGGATTTTCGATCATTAAATTCTGAGGATGTTTCCATCTACTTGATTGAAGCGGCCGATCGAATTTTAAATGGCTACCCCGAACATTTATCAGATTACGCCCACCATACACTTGAATCAATGGGGGTTGACGTGTGGGTTAATCATCCGGTTAAAGAAATGGGCGAACAGAAAATTGTAGCGGCAGATAAAACCATTGAGGCCGATAATATTATCTGGGCAGCCGGCGTGGTCGCTTCACCCCTTTTGGAACAACTACCCGGCGAACGTGATCGGGGTGGTCGAATTCATGTTGATGATCATTTACGTTTACCGGATCACCCGGAAATTTTCGTACTGGGAGATGCCGCTCATGCTCTAGATGAACAGCAAAAGCCCTTGCCCGCCTTGGCCCCCGTTGCTCTTCAACAGGGACGGTATGTGGGTCGGATGATTCGCCAATATCCTGATTCCAGGCAACGTTCGCAATACAAGCCCTTTCGTTATATCGACAAAGGAACTATGTCAACCATAGGTCGCGCCAAAGCCGTGGCTTCCATTGGTGGATTTACCTTTACTGGATTATTCGCGTGGTTGATCTGGTCTTTCGTGCATATTTTCTTTCTAATTGGGTTCCGCAATCGGTTTCGGGTGATGGCCGAGTGGATCTGGTATTATTTCACCTTCAAGCGAGGCGTTCGATTGATCACCCGGCGAACGCCCCCAGCAATTTTGCATGATCCGCAAAACCAGACTTCCGAGGCACCGGAATAGTCTTTTCAAAGCTCAATGAATTTTACTACTACAGATAGCAATAATTTTCAATCCGACCGCAGCAAATGCGCCTACTGCGGGGCGCCGGTGGATCCGAACAACAAACGTAAGCGTTTCTGTTCTACGGAATGCCTGCAGTCGTATGCTCGGGTATTCAACCGGAATAATACCAGCTCCTTTTCCGTGGCTGATGAGCTAAGCAAGCTGCAGGAGATGATTTCGCATGAGGCGTCTCGCCCGGATGAAGACCACGCCAACACCGAGCAGATGCTGGGATTTTATGAACAGGTGATTGAGCGTACCGGCCGGATCCTGCGTAGCCTAAACACCAACGCTGTAGTTAATGAGCATCGCCACCAGCAAGAGCTCCAGGATGCCAAAGCAGAGTTGAGTTCCATCAAACGTAAAATGACCTCCCTGCTGCGCAAAGCGGGCGATCTAAAGAAGGAAAACGACCAACTTAAACAACTGCTTCGCAAGCGAAAGGGAACCACATCCCGTGCCGATCTGGCTCGTGTTTTATTGGGAGTAGATGCAGACGATGATTTGACGAGTATCCGTAAAGCGTTCCGAGCTAAAGTCAAAAAGTTGCACCCCGACCAAAAAGGCGATGCGGATGTGTTTAAGGCACTGGCCGCAGCGTTTGAGACGTTGAAACAACTACAAGAAATCTGATAACCCTCTCGGCTGATTTTTAAACAGCACCATGTACCGATTCGAAGAATTATTTATGCTCTTGTTATGAACGTTGTCACCTGCAGTTTCTACTTGACTAGGGGGGGCTATCATTAGATTCTAAAATGGAGTCATCACTACAGGAAGTGACGGATACAAGAATTGAAAAAGAAATTAAAGAATAAAAGATTAAACGCGTCATGCTATTCCTCTTTTTGAATTTATAGATTTATTAACTCGTCTTGATGTTGACGATGACACCATTTAATTGAGGGCTTTGCAAAACCTTCCGAAATTTATTCGGTCATGACAAGATGCAGTAATAATCACCGTTTACACAATCTAATCAGGGGATTGCCGCACTACGTTCGCAATGACAGGTAGTTTTGCAAAGCCCTCTAATTAATAATTATCCAAAATTACAAGACTAATTTCATGAGAGCGCAGACATTCATTTTCAGTCTACTACTACTTTTTATTCTTAGCTGCAAGGATAACTCAGTCGATCCAGAAACAAATGTTAATGACTTATTTAAAAAAGAGTCTAACGGGGACACCCCAACCCATACTATCAAGAATCATAAAGATATTATCCTAGCAGGGACTGATGACGGCGTTTTCAAAAAATCAATAAATAAAAATGAAGACTGGCATTTTATTGGCTTAAGTATAGATTCAGCCAAGATATCTGACATTGTAATTCTAGATGATAGTCAATACTTAGCATTAGGCTATGCTAATAATCCCCTGAAAAATCCCAATAAAATTTACAGAACCTCCAATGAAGGAAATACATGGAAAGAAGATACATCCACTGCAATTTCAGCAGTCAAAGATTACGGTATCTACTATATAGAAAAGAACCCTAATAATCCCGATGAGATATATACTTATAGAGGGTACATTATTAAGTCTGTTGATGGTGGTAACACTTGGAATTTAGTATATGATGGTGGAATCCAACCTTACTTTTTGTCCATTGACCCATATCATCCGAATCAAATTTGGACCGGAGGTAGTACTCATATTTTTACTCCTTGGTTAGCCAAATCTAGTGATTCAGGAGCCAACTGGACTTATCTTCATAAAGAAATCCCTTCTGGAGACGCTGATATGCATGATGTCATTCTTCATCCCGATGATTCTGATAAAGTACTTGCCGGCCTGAGCGGGCCTGTTGACATTTCGCACAGAATTATACGATCTACCGATGGCGGAGAAAATTGGGAAGTCGTTTCCGAGGCCGAATTATATCCGAGAACTTTTGAGCACAGTGTGCGGGATCCAAAAACTATTTACGTTAGTGGTTCGAGACTGAGCATGAAATCACCCTTGATGTTTGCCTTCACTAATGATTTTGGCAACGCGTGGGAATTTATAGAGTGGGAAGACGGCCCAACTAATGTTGGCGTTTATGATATGTTATCTGTAATGGAGGACGGCAAAGAGGTGCTCTATTTTGCGACTACCAAAGGGCTATACAGTTATACTTTTGAGGAATGATCGTACTATTATATCCTTGCCTTCACATTGGGTTTGAATTATAAGCTGACAGGGGTACAAGAGGTTTTTCTTAACAACTTCGAGTTTTGTTTTTGGGGATTTATTATTTGGGGTTGCTACCGGATAGCTTTTTCTGGTAGCGGAGCTACCTGGGAGAGTCACGAAGCGGAGCTTCGCGACAAGGAAGGTAGGATTTATTGTAAATGGGTCCTGTTTGACAGGCTGGCCGACGTGCGAATGGAGGGGCTAGGCTTGGGTGATTTGTTCTACGACGTCTTCGATTTTGTAGAAGCCGGGTTCTTGGTTGACCAGCCACTGGGCGGCTTTGAGGGCGCCAGAGGCAAAGGCGTCTCGGGATCGGGCCCGGTGGGTGAGTTCGATGTCATCGAAGGGGGAGTTGATGCGCAGTTGATGTTCGCCGAACACGCTTCCCAGGCGCTGCGAGGTGACATACAGCTCGTCGGGATTGACTTTGCCGTGTGATGGAATTTCGGTTTGAATTTCCTGCTCGGGCCGCTCGGCTCCTTCTTTCCAGAGTTTGGCCAAGGTGTAGGCGGTGCCGCTGGGGGCATCGGCTTTGTCGGTGTGGTGGATTTCGTGCAAAGCGGCGTCGAACAATTCCG
The DNA here is from genome assembly GCA_051747265.1 of Bacteroidota bacterium. Lineage (GTDB taxonomy): Bacteria > Bacteroidota > Rhodothermia > Balneolales > Balneolaceae > JBNJFY01. Next base: position 411,749 of record JBNJFY010000002.1, read on the forward strand.
ATTTGCCAAACAGGGAACCAGCCAACTTTATGAGTTTTGCAAACAGCTGGACCCCTAATGAAAAATTGGAGCCGTACAGCATGGGCACGCCCGCTTTCTTACACCGGTAGTCCAGATCGTGGACATTATGCAGCCAGCCGGTGGTTCCAAATACTGTGGGAATGCCTTCATCCAACAGGGCCTCAACATGATCGGGAGCGGCTTGGGGCGTGGAAAAATCAATAGCTACCTGATAGGGCGCCTCTGCCGTTTGAACAATGCCCGACCCCCGCTGGTTATTCTCGCTGGTCAAGATGGTTTGCACCTCAAAATTATAGTCCGAGGCCATGGCTTCAATTCGTTGCCCCATTTTTCCATGTCCGATAAGCAGAAGATTCTGCATGAGTATGCTTTTCCGTTAGAATTAATTGGAGTGATCTTCGATGCGATATTCCAACATATCGCTATTTTGGATACACAAATGACGATGTAATCGGGCTACTGCTTCCAACGTGTGCTCGCTGGGAACCGTCAAAATCAACGTTTGTCGTTCCTGGCCTTGCCCTACCAAATACACCGGAATATCCTGGAGCTCCTTAAACACATACTGCCACAGGTATCCATTTAATTTTTCTGAGCAACCAATAAGCGCGATTTGTCCATAATGCAGATTCACCTCTGTGGTTAATTCCGCGCTCATCTCCTCGATAAAATCCTGCTGAACAGATTCATCCAGATCCATAGACAAGGACAGCTGATACTGCTCGCACACCGCTAAATCGGGCACAATATCATATCGATCCAAGACCGCCAGCACTTTGGAGCGATCCGTGGGCGTTTCGGTTTGTACCTTGAGCACCATGTTATCTTCCTTGTAAGCGATAGCCGTTATAGGACGCGATTCATCCGTTTGATGGTGAATACGCGTGCCCGGATCCGAAGGGGCGAACATGTTTTTAACCCACACCGGAATATTACGAGATCGCGCCGGCTCCAATGTTTGAGGATGCAGCACCTTGGCCCCTAGTGCAGCCATTTCCCGTGCTTGATCATAGGTGAGTTCGGCCACGGGAATAGCGTCCTCAATATAGCGTGGATCACAGGAATAGACCCCGGATACATCGGTCCAGATTTCGATTCGTGTGGCATTTAGAGCATAGCCCAAAATACTGGCGGTATAGTCGGATCCTTCCAGACCCAGCGTAGTGGTATCACCCTGTGGCGTTTGCCCGTAGTACCCACCGATAATCGGGGTATGGTCTAGCTTAATATGATCGGAAAGCACCCGTGCACGTTGGGAAATGGTCTTGAGATCCGGTTCCGCCTTACCAAACCGAGCATCAGTGATCATGATATCCGCGGCATCAATGAACTGCGTATCCAATCCCACCAGTGGTCCACACTGAGCCAACAAAAAACTGGAAATGCGTTCCCCCACCGCAGAAATCTGATCCAATTCATGTTTGCGTATGCTGCCCGTTTGAGGGATCGCATTCAGGTATCCCCGTAACTGTTCTATTTCCTCATCAATTCGGGCATCACATATCTGCTTTACTTCTTCTGCCTGGGCTTGATCGCTACCATGATGTTTGGTGAAATTTCCAATAATGGTTTTATGGCGTTCGGCAATCTCATCAGCGATTTTGTATGCCTCATCCAGCGCACCACGACACGCTAGATCTGCCGCTAACCGTAACCGTCGCGTGGTTCGGGCCGTTGCCGATACCACTACTACGCTAGGGCCAGCGCTTTGAATTAAATCCAGTACCCGACTCCAGCTTTGTTCGTCGGCCATGGAGGTACCGCCAAACTTTAGAATTTTAATACTTAATGGAGGATTCATGATTTACGCTAAGATTATCAACTCGACGTTTCGCTACCTAAAATAAAACAGCCACTCCGCAAAACGAAGTGGCTGAAAAATTCAGATGATCTTTCTAATCATATCAGATTGCAAACGAAGTTCCACATCCGCACGACTCGGTAGCGTTGGGGTTATCAAACGTAAAACCGCGCGCGTCCAATCCGTCCGGATAATCGATCTGAATACCTTCCAAATACATCTTATGGCGATGGTCAATGACGATCTCAACGCCCTGGCTTTCCACAATGGAGTCGTCCTCGGTTTTGTGATCGAACCCTAACTTGTAGCTCAACCCAGAGCAACCGCCACCCTCAACAGCCACTCGCAGGTACAGGTCGTCATCCAGGTTTTCCTTTTCCTTAATAGACCGTACCTGATCGGCCGCGCGCTCGGTGAGTGCTACGGTACCTCGACCCGCTTCGCCCGGACCGCCTTTGGGCGGCTCAGCCAGCGTTTCATCTTGGGTTTCATCATCGATCAGATCGGCAATGACATCGTCTAAATTTTCATCCACCATAGTGGTAAAATCTTCTGCATTATAAATATCATCTCAAAACCGTGCGTGCCTACGATTACGCACATTCATTGGAAAACGAAAAATACTCATTCTTACCGGTATTGAACAACTCCAACACCCCGGCACTCACTAAGCTGACCAGTATATTGGAGGCTCGATACGAGGTAACATCAATCAAATTGGAAAATTCGTTAACGGTAATCCGCCCGTATTCATTCAGATAACGAAATAGTTTTTGTTCATTGGGCCCGTACTCAAAAGAAACTCCTTCAGAACTGGTTTCATTCTTCAGCACATTCACCTGCTCATCACTAGCCACTACGCTCTTGTCATCGACCCGGGTGTACACCGTTCTATTGGTCATATCTTGGTAGACATATACCGGTTTCACCTCCGCTTTCATCACCCGAACCACCATGATGTCGCGATCCAGGGAAAAAGGTACGATCTCGATATGAATATCAGCAGCGGGTTTACAGAGCTTTTCTGCCGCTTTCCGAAGCAGATATTCTTCCTCAAAATAATCGGTTACACCTACCAGGGTCTTATCATCGTCCACGCCGATCAGCAGCGTGCCGCCGCGCGTATTCGCGAATGCCGCGATTTCCCGGGCAATTTTTTCGGGTGAGGGAACGGTTCGTTTGAATTCCAGATATGATCCTTCGCCGGTATTCACCAAATGCTTCAGATCATTCAGGCTCATTTCGGATTGGACAGCGGTCTCAAAGTACTTCATGGAATTCAACCTCAATAATGATTGGCGCGCTTGCCTGTGTGGGATAACGCGACTATTCCTTGCATTTACAGTATAGCAAGCTCAATAATAAACTACTAGGGCAGCTAACGAAGAAAGACGTAGTAAATTTTAAAGGATACTTTAGAGATTGATAATCTCCGTGGTTCGGAAAAGTTTCAGGGGTAATTGAAATCCCCTACAACTGACGCAGCAGAGGTAGATTATTTTTAATTGGCCGGATAATTATGAACCTATTTTTTCTGATTGCACCGGATAGTCGATTTTCGCTAAATGACAATTTCTTCTTTGGCCATTCGAGTCATTAGCTCATACAACGCATCTTTGGGGTCTTTGTCTTCAAACAGGACGCTATAAACAGCATCGGTAATGGGCATTTCCACGCCCAATTCTTTGGCCCACCCTTTAACGGATTTGGTGGTTTTTACTCCTTCGGCCACCATATTCATATTGTTAATGATATCATCCAGTTTCTTCCCCTGGCCGATATTATATCCTACAAAGCGATTTCGGGAGTGTTCACTGGTACAAGTCACGATCAAGTCGCCCATACCGGTTAGGCCCGAAAAGGTATCCTGGGAAGCGCCCAGTGACATGCCCAAGCGTTTCATTTCATGAAGACCGCGGGTAATTAACGCGGCTTTGGCATTATCGCCCAACTCCGCGCCATCCACAATACCGGCGGCGATAGCCATAATATTCTTCACCGATCCGCCAATTTCCACGCCCATGATATCTGTATTCAAGTACACCCTAAACATGGGGGTCATAAAGGTATCTTGAATGGTACGGGCGGTACTTTTAGAATAAGCCGTCGCTACCACCGTGGTGGGCTTGAACCGGCTGACTTCCTCCGCATGACTGGGCCCATATAGCACCCCAATATGATCTTCTATGATCTTGCCCTCTAATACTTCAGTAAGCACTTGAGACATAGTTAGATAGGTCTCATTCTCGATCCCTTTGGCCACATTTACAATCAGCTCATCACCATTTAAGTAGGGCTTTACTTTTTCCGCCATCGGGCGAACCGCGTGCGAGGGGGTGGCGAATACTACAATATCCCGATCCTGTAACGCATCGGCTAATTGGGTATGGCAGGTTATGGAATCGGGGAGTGTGACATCGGGAATGTAATCGTCGTTGATATGATGGTTATTGATACGATAAGCGACCTCCGACTCCCGTGCCCACATTTGCACATCATTTCCGGCGCGAGCCAATACAATGGAAAGTGCCGTACCGAAACTACCGGCTCCAATCATGGCTACTTTTCTCACTATTCCCTCCGATTTACCTTGGTCAGTTAGACCGATTCATTTTCTTGCTTATTCAAACGCCCTTTGGCCGGACTAAACGAGCGCACTCGATTCTCGGTACCTTTCATCAAACGACTAATATTACTGTGATGCTTAATCACGATGCCCAATCCCAAAATAGTACCGAAAATAATGATGCTCCCATCGATAGGCGTGTCAAATCCGTAACGTAACACTACTAACCACAAGGGGTAAGATCCAGAAGAAATAATAGACGCCAGCGATACATATCGCGAACTGAACAGGATAACAATGAATATCAGCAGCGATATTGATATGGAGATGGGCTCAATGGCATATAGCATTCCCGCAGCGGTCAGTACCCCTTTGCCTCCATTGAATTTAGCATAAAGCGGGAACATGTGACCAACCACGGCAGCCACCCCGGCAATAATTTGAAGCGAGCTGTCTAAATCCCAAGCGGAAATGGTTACCGGCCCACTACCGATAGAATAGGCAAGCTGGCTGATATAATAGGCCGAAATAAACCCTTTGAACAGATCGATCAATCCAACCACCACGCCGGCTTTCCAGCCCAGCATGCGAAACGTATTGGTGGTGCCTGGATTTCCACTCCCGTGCTCACGTATATCTATACCTTTATAGATACGGCCCACCCAGATGGATGAGGGGATAGATCCAAGTAAATAGCTAAGTAGGATAACTACAGTAAGTGCGAGCATCGTTGGTTTCGCTTTTTCCCTGGTATTTTTTTAATAGCTAATTGCAACACAACCCAACCTGATGCTGAGCCACGTATGCAACGTCAATTGGAGCGCGAGTGCTCCTAATTACGTAGATATTTTGTAAAGAATCTATACGTGTTTTTCCGCGTGATAGGATGATCGAACCAGCGGACCACTCTCCACATGCTCGAGTCCCAGGGATTCGCCAATTTCCTTGTATTCCGCGAATTGGTCGGGGTGGACCCAATCTACCACTGGATGGTGCATTTTGGTAGGCTGCATATATTGACCGATGGTCAACACATCCACTCCATACTCAACGCAATCATTCATCAGTTCGATAACTTCTTCGCGCTCTTCGCCCAATCCGACCATGATACCGGTTTTGGTGCGCACCCCGGCGTTTTTGGTACGTTGCAGCAACTCCAGCGACCGTTTGTATTTGGCCTGAGGACGCACTTGGCGATAGAGGCGAGGCACCGTTTCCAGATTGTGACTAAGCACATCGGGTGGGGTATCAATTACAATTTGTAGCGCATCCCATACGCCCCGGAAATCAGGAATGAGTGACTCTATGGTCACCCCGTCAATTGTCTCGCGCAATACTTTGTGACACTCCGCAAAAATAGGCGCGCCACCATCTTCGCGCTCATCGCGATTGACCGAAGTTAGTACTACGTGCTTCAGATCCATTTTTTTTGCGGCATCCGCAACGCGGCGGGGTTCATCCCAATCCAGCCCGGCCACGGGTCGCCCGGTTTTTACCGCGCAAAAGGAGCATGATCGGGTACAAACATCCCCCAAGATCATAAACGTAGCCGTTCCGTTACCCCAACATTCCCCCATATTCGGGCATCGGGCTTCTGAACAGACCGTATTCAGAGAATGCTTTTCAATGGTATCCGATACACTTTTAAAGCGTTCACCGGAGGGTAATTTCACCCGCAGCCAGTCGGGACGACGCTGCGTTTTACCATTCTGTTGCGTTTTATCTAATACCGTAAGCTCTTTAATCATAATATAAGTTCGATCATGCGTGCATTGCGAATGGGCGCGAACAAATCGCCACCGTCATCAATAGTCGTTAAAATAGGAAAATTCCCCTTGAAGTTCAGGCAGTGTCCCTTGGTTAGTGGGGGCTACATGGAATACCTCCGCAAAGTGATTTACGATGTGATCCCGAACCTCTTGCATATCAACCGGTTCACCCAATAAAGCCTCTAAACTGGTAACCTGTTTATCGGATATTCCACAAGGAACGATATGATTGAAGTACTCCAGCTGGGTATTCACATTTAGAGCAAAACCGTGCATGGTAACCCATCGCGAGCATTTGATTCCCATGGCACAAATTTTGGCATCACCTACCCACACCCCGGTCAACCCATCAATGCGCCCGGCCTCGATATCATATTCGGCGCAGGTTCGAATAATCACTTCTTCCAGATAACGCAAATACTTATGGATATCGGTAAAATGTCGGTCCAGATCCATAATTGGATAGCCCACAATCTGCCCGGGTCCGTGATAGGTGATATCACCGCCGCGATCGATCTCCACATATTGAGCATCCAGCTGATTGAGTTCCTGCAGACCTTTCAAAAGATGAGCGGCATCGCCACTTTTACCCAGGGTATACACATGGGGATGTTCCACAAACAGTAGCACATCAGCCCCTCTGGGCCGACGCAAGCCCCTGCTTTTCTGTGCCGCGCGCTTTTCTTCGATCAACCGTTGCTGAATGGCCGCTTGCAGATCCCAGGTTGGTTTATATGGGGCATCACCCAGGTTATAAATTTCCAATGCGTGTTTCATCGCTTTGCGCTTTACTCTGCGTTATGCTTAATCAGGGAGATAAAAAAAGCTCCTGAAGTTTCCTCCAGGAGCTGTAACGAGATCCCATAAGGATTAGTTTACTTTGGTTCCCAAGTGAACACCTACTTTGTAGGCTTCGGCAACCGCTTCCATTACCGCTTCACTCATGGTGGGGTGGGGATGCACGGCATGAATAATTTCATGACCGGTGGTCTCCAGATCACGAGCCACTACGGCTTCAGAAATCATTTCGGTCACATTATGTCCGATCATGTGGCAACCCAGCCATTCGCCGTACTTGGCATCGAAGATCACCTTCACGAAACCTTCTTCGTGGCCCACGCCCGAAGCCTTACCATTGGCCGAGAAGGGGAATTTACCCACTTTGATATCGTACCCCTCTTCTTTGGCCTGCTCTTCGGTATATCCTACAGAAGCCACTTGCGGCTCACAGTACGTACAGCCGGGTATGTTCTCGTAATTGATCGGCTGCGGATTCTCACCGGCCATCTTCTCAACACAAACGATGCCTTCATGAGATGCTTTGTGTGCTAACCAAGGTGCTCCAATCACATCACCAATAGCGTAAATACCCTCCACATCGGTCATGTAATTTTCTTTATCTACGACAATGGAGCCTCGTTCGGTTTTAACACCGACCTCTTCCAGCCCAATACCTTCGATATTGCCCTGAACACCTACGGCAGAAAGCACCACATCCGCTTCGACCTCTTCGGTGCCCTTCTTGGTTTTGATGGTCACTTTCACACCATCGCCTTTTTTCTCCACTTTTTCGACAGAGCTTCCGGTGTGGATGTTTATTCCGGCTTTTTTATACATTTTGCCGAGCTCTTTACCTACATCTTTATCTTCCACAGGTACCAGCGTGTCCTGTAGTTCAACGATGGTTACTTCCGTACCGATGGTGTTGTAGAAGTACGCAAATTCAACTCCGATAGCACCGGCACCGATAATGACCATTTTCTCGGGTTGCTCATCCATCTGCATGGCACGCTCCGAATCGATGACCATCTCGCCATCAATAGGAATATTCGGCAGCTCACGTGGACGAGCTCCGGTAGCCAGGATAATCTTGGAGGCCTGGATAGTATCTTTCACGTTGTCACTGTCATCCAAGACATTGACTTCACTGCTGCTCTTGAGAACGCCTTTTCCTTCGAAGACTTTAATTTTACTGGCCTTCATCAGGAACTGTACGCCCTTGCTCATTTTATTGGCCACCTTTCGGCTGCGTTTGACTATACCGGAAAAATCTGCCTCATAGTCTCCAACTTTTACGCCATAGTCTTCAGCATGCTGGATAGACTCAAACACTTCCGCGGAACGCAACAATGCTTTGGTGGGTATACATCCAATGTTCAGACAAACCCCACCAAGGTGACGTTTTTCAATAATTGCTGTTTTAAATCCTAGTTGAGACGCTCGGATCGCAGCAACGTAACCGCCCGGTCCGGAACCGATTACACATACATCAAATTCATTAGCCATATTAATACCGTATAGATTTAGTGATCTTGATCAGGTTAAAATAAAGTGTTTAAATCCTTGCTCCGGCTTTCGAACCGGCTGGTCATTCAGTCGCGGGAATTTAAGGATTTTAGCGTAGACTTATAAAATCAGGTTAACAATTCGACCCCTTCACTAATTCCACATGTTTTGGTATTAAATTTGTTGTTATCTGGATACGGGTAAGCAGTTTTACAGAAATTGCCAATAAATATGAATTTGACCATAAACCATGGTAATTTGAGCGATTACCACTTCAGTGGGTTAAGGAATACAACAATATGTCGAAAACCAGACTGAAGCGAATTTCGTACTTGGTGATGTTACCTGTAGGCTTAGGGTGTGAATTGATCGACCATGTGCATGAGGAGTAGACAATGAATTCAAAAAAAGTTAAGAATATAGCCCTGCTGATAGCCAACCTTTTGGTGTTTGGCGTGTTATTCGCGGGCTATCACACGGCCTACGAGTGGGCAATTTCAGCATACGGACAAATCACCGGAACGGTAGATTCATTATGGAAATCTATTTATTTAATGGTGCATCAAGTACTCTCGCTGGAGAAACCCCTCTTATTGGGTGCCATGTTCAGTTCCGCCATTCTCAGTTATGATATTATCCTGATTACGCGCTGGATTATGTCATTTCGATTTACCAGCGAACGCGCTTGTCGGCACTGTGGGCACAAACTCATTCGCGAACGCCGGCAACCCATTGATCGAATGATTTCACGGATTATTCCGGTGAAACGCTTTCGATGCGTGGGATGCTCTCGGGAATACCTGATGACCGACCGCAAAAAACAGCAAAAGGCTCATCCTGATGCTGAACCCTCGCGTGTGTACCACTCTCATCACTAACCCTTGCTAACTCGCTTCACTAGAGTTCTTTGGTCCAGTACTCAAACGGTGGATCATCCGCTTTAAAGCCATTTCTCTTGTATAATCTTTGTGCCGGATTATCCACCCGTACCTCCAAGGTGATCTTGCAGCAATCGCGTCGTATTGCTTCCTCCAATATAAAATCCAATAGTAACTGACCGATACCGTGTCCACGCATATTGGGAACTACGGCCAGATCATGAATATTGATCAACCGACACGCACTAAACGTAGAAAATCCCAGCACGCAGTTGGCTAATCCCACCGGCCGATCCTCTTTCCAAGCCAAGACCGAAAAGGCGGTGGGAAAGGCTTTCAATTGGGAGATCAATTGCTCACTAATACGATCCGGTAATGGATGTTGCAGCCCCATAGGATCCTGTGCGTAGGTATCCAAAACGTTTAACACAGCTTGGGCATCCCGGGGGTTATCATAATCGGCAAGTTGAATATCGACGGTGGAGTTAGACATATCGACCTTATGGTTGAATAGTTTCCAATGGATGGTTGCAAATTTGTTTGGAAAGCGTGGGATATTGCTCGGCTAATTGCTCCGGTTTCAACATCTCAAAATCTTCGAACTCAAAGCCAGGGGAAACCGTGCAGCCGGTTAAGGTATAGCTATTCATAGAATAGGCTCGCTGCCAGCAACCGGCAGGAATGCAACGTTGCGGACGATGCCCCTGATCAATATTGCTGCTCAACCATTGTTGATTAAATTGTCCGTCTCCAGAAATCCACTCGAGCATCAATGGAGCCCCTTCATAAAAATGCCATACTTCATCAGATGCTACCCTATGCCAAGTTGTTAGCTGCTGTTGTTCCACCAAAAAATAGATAGCGGTACCCGCCGATCGCTGTCGTTTGCCTTGCTGAACGCTCTGTTCACTGCGAACCATCTCGCGGTAATATCCGCCCTCGGGATGTGGCTCCAAAGATAACAGCCGCTTGAGTTGTTCGATTCTAGAATGGGAATGTATAGTCATGGGTTAATCTAATTGATTCAACACCTGTCCTAACGTTTCAACGACGCGACGCACATCCGGCTCTTTCAGATCGGGATAAAGAGGCAGGGACAACGCGCGGAGGCCATAGTGATCACTATTCGGGTAGGAATGGTTCTGAACCGCCCCCCGAAAGGCCGCATGCTGATGCAAGGGACGGTAATGAAAATTCGTCCTCACTCCCCGCTGCTTCATCAAGCGATGCACCTGATCCCGTTGCGGAACTCCGACCACCAGCAGATGGGCGGCGTGTCCGGCTTCGGTTCCTGCTATCCAAAGTTCCACAGCATCGGAGCCGAGCTCAGTAAGCAACGTAGCATAGCGCCTGGATAATGATCTTCGTCGCTCAACATGCTGATCCAACCGCTTTAATTGAGAGCGCCCCAGCGCGGCCTGGAAGTCCGTCATTTGGTAGTTTAAGCCACTCGCTTCTACGTCGTACCAGGGATCATCTGTAGACGACCGGATCCCGTTGTTGCGAAGTAGTAACAACCGCTCATAGAGTGCTTTATCATTGGTTAAAATGGCTCCGCCTTCACCGGTGGTCAGATGCTTGAGGGCGTGAAAACTTACTATCTCGGCCTCCGCCCAGCGGGCATTCCCCACCTTTTGGCCATCATACTTTCCGCCCAAAGCATGACACTGATCGACCACGATCTTAAATTCATATTGCTCTTTGAGCTGAGTTAATCGGTGAAGATCATAGGGCGTACCACCCAAAGAAACAGGAACTACTATTTTAGGGACCTCTTCTTCTGACTTTTCCAACCGTTCCTTCAACTGATCCACATCCAGTTGCCAATGGCTAGTTTCAACATCCACAAAAGAAACCTCAGCCCCCATAAGAACAGCTGGATTGACCGTGCCCGTAAAGGTGAGGGGCGTGGTCCAAAGCTGATCCCCGGCTCCAACATTCATAGCCATATAACATAGATGAAGCGCGGCGGTACCACTAGATACCGAAACCGCATAATCCGCCCCCGTATAGTCGCAAAGCTCTAGCTCAAAAGCATCACGCTCGGGGCCCCGGGTTAGATAGGAGCTTTTCAACGCTTCCTGCACCGCCTGCTGATCCTCTGGTGTGATATGATGCCGTGCAAATGGGATAAACGCTTGGGTCTCGCTCATACAAACATGTTATTTACAGAATACTTTGCTCATGGATAGGTTATAACACATATCGAGATGTAAATACAATTTGCCTAACCTCTCGAAACCTATTTCACATGCATACAGATACCAAATTAAATCACTTTTTGCCACCTCTGATTGGCCTGCTGCTGATATTGGTATTACCGCAGTGCGATAACTTGATCAATAATGATGATGAACAACAAGAACCGGTAGCCTATAATCATCAAAAGGCTCCGGGAAGCAGTGCGCATGATTTACTTTCCGACTCTGCGTTTACCGCGGTTCAAGTGGAGGTCGACTACATGCCCGGCTACCGTCCCACGGATGAAGCAATAACCCAGTTAGATAATTTCTTAGAGAAGCGACTGAATAAATCCGGCGGCGTAGAAATTACCGTATCCGCGGAACCTATTCCCTCTGAAAACCAACATACCTACCGTGGGGAAGATATCGTCGCTATTGAAGAAAGCGAACGCGATTACCACTCCACGCATCAAGGTCACACGCTGAATTTGTATGCGGTTTTTGTGGATGGAGAATTTAATCAAGCCAACGTGTTGGGGGTCGCTTACCTTAACACCTCCATGGCCTTTTTCGGGCCTACCATCCATAACAACAGTGGGGGAATTGGCGAACCAAATAGATCGGTATTGGAAACCACCGTCTTCCGACATGAGATGGGACACAATATGGGATTGGTCAATAATGGATCCCCAATGCAGACTGATCACCAGGATGACGCCAACGGAAAGCACTGCACCGATGATTCCTGCCTGATGTACTATGCCGTAGAAACCACGGATTATATTGGCAATTTAACGGGTGGAAATGTGCCCGCACTCAATCAGAACTGTTTACATGATTTAGCCGCGAATGGTGGAAAGTAAGACACTCCACTATAGGCCACCTAGAAGGACGAGTAGTTTGAGCCAATCCTCTGACCCTCGTCCTTTTTTATTGGGCGCTACTTAGTTCTGCTTAAATTTGAACAGGTTCTCCTCGCCCACTTTATCCATCGCTTGCTGCAGTGCGTAATTACTCTCGAAGAGTACGATAGGGTGCTCTTCTAAGTCTTTGGTAATATAGGTGGAGTAGCTACTGGATAATTTATCGGCGACCTCCTGATCATCCGGCAACCAGCGCGCAGCGTGATAAGAGACCGGTGTCATATTTAGCTCGCAATTATACTCGGTTTCCATGCGGTGTTCTACCACCTCGAACTGCAGGGCTCCCACCGTACCTAATAGCAGCTCATTCCCAACCCCGTTGGGTACCTCAAATACATGCACCACCCCTTCTTCGGAGAGCTGTTTGAGCCCTTCGCGCAACTGCTTGCGCTTAAACGGATCGACCGTGGTGGCCTTCATAAAATGCTCCGGTGTAAACAGCGGGATCACATCAAACTTCACCGGATCGTTCTCATATAGCGTGGATCCGATACGGAAAAAGCCCGGACTAAATAGCGATACAATATCTCCCGGATAAGCCTCTTCCAAAATATTACGCTCATCGCCCATCAGGGTATGTGGAGTAGATAGCTTCACTTTTTTGCCGGTGCCCTCGTGGATCACCTGCATGCCTCGCTTAAACTTCCCAGAGGTAATCCGCACAAACGCGGCGGTGTCCCGGTGATCGGGATTCATATTGGCCTGCAGTTTGAATACAAAACCGGAAAAGTCTTCATCCACCGATCGCAGCGTTTCCTCATTGGTTGCATAGGGCTGGGGTTTCTGGGCCAGCTCGGAGAAGTAATTCAGAAATACATCCAATCCGAAGTTGTTCAGGGCGGATCCGAAAAAGACGGGGGTTACTTCTCCCACCTTGAACTGATCACGATCCATGTTGGCGAACTCATCTTCGATCAACATGACATTCTCGCGTAGCTCCTCTTTATAGACCTCATTCAAACTAAGGTCATCCAAGCCTTCTTCCAGATCCACGATCTTGGTTTCCGCCTTCTCGGCCCCGTGCTTGGATTTGATATACAGGTGCAGCTTTTTGCCAATCAGATCGTAAATGCCCTGAAAGTCTTTTCCATAGCCCACTGGCCAACTAGCGGGCACGGCGGTAATGCCCAGTTGGTTTTCTACATTGCTAAGCACTTCTAGCGGATCCATACCCGGACGGTCGCACTTATTTACAAAGGTGATGATGGGAATCTCCCGCATCTTACACACCTCGAACAGCTTTTCGGTCTGTTCCTCCACGCCTTTGGCCACGTCAATAACCATCAAACCGGTATCGGCGGCCACCAGTGTACGCAGGGTATCCTCGGAGAAGTCCTTGTGACCCGGCGTATCCAGCAGGTTGTACTTGATGTCGTCTTTCTCGAACCGCAGCACGGAGGAAGTCACCGAAATCCCGCGATCCTTCTCAATGGCCATCCAGTCGGAGGCCGCATAACGAGAAGCTTTCCGCTGGCGGATGGATCCGGCTTCGTGAATGGCGCCCCCATAAAGCAATAGCTTCTCGGTGAGCGTGGTCTTACCGGCATCGGGGTGAGAAATAATAGCGAAGGTGCGCCGCCGTTCGGCTTCTTTACGGATTTCTTCTTTTTCCTTGCTGTCTAGTTGCGCTTCGGGCATGAATTCGAGGTACTAAATGAATTGAAAATCGGTACTTCCTTTTCCAGAGGCGCCTACACAACGAACGCCCCATGGGGAAAGTTGCCAAAGATACGGAATGAGTGGACAGACGGCAAAGGGCAGAGGGCAAAGGGCAGACGTGCATTTCTTGCTATAGATAATTATCAGACCTACTCGTAATTATGATAGAAAGGCAAGCCCTGTGAATTAAGCTACGAAATTACGTTTGCCGTCTGCCCTCTGCCATTTCACCCCTCGAAGAGTCCCAGTTGGCCGGCGTTGGGGAGTTCTTGTTCGGCGGGCCAGCGGGGGAGTTTGGGCAGGTCCATCAATCGGGCCAGTTCGTTGTGGAAAAAGCGAGCATTGTCCGGGGCGTAGAGCTCATCGGGAGCGTGAATGAACACATAGGGATGCAGTCCTTCCTTGATCCACTCGGCCACTACAATCGCCCACTCTTTTAAGTAGGCTTCGTTTTCATCTACGGCGTTATGCCCCACAAAGCGCACCACGGGGCGCGATCCGGTAGCCTCAAAGCGGATGGGCAGCTTGGGTTTCTTGCGCTGTACTTCTCGCAGTTGGGCCGATGGATGTTTGATGGCGTGCAGACGTCGAGTGTCAAAGAGTACCCGATCCACATGATCCATGTGTAGCACCCGATCCAGGTGATGCTCATGGCGGCCGTGATCGTAAAAATCGTGATGGCGTACTTCTACCGCATAGGAAAAGGTAGTGGGCAGGGCCAGCAGAAAGCGCTCCAAGTGCGGTAACTCCGTCGCGCCAAACGAAGGTGGCAACTGAATCATAATGGGACCCAAGCGTGGCTGCAGCGGCTCAATGCGATCCAGAAAGGTATTCACGTCATGTTCACATTGACGCAGTTTCTTCACGTGTGTCACCGACCGGGGCATTTTAAAGCAAAACTTAAAGGTATCCGGCGTGTCCTGTTTCCATGATTGGATAGTCTCTTCCGACGGCAGTCCGTAAAATGTGGAATTCCCCTCCACCGCGTTAAACACGCGCGTATACTGGGACAGCAACTCCTTCCCCTTGGCATCCGACCGATACAAGTGTCCAATCCATGGTTTGTGCTTCCAGACCGGCAGACCGAGGTGGTAGCGATGGAATTTGGGTTTTAGGGATTTGTGATTCACTTATGTGGATACTTAGAGATTACTGTGGTTGGTGAATAATCCTAGCTCGTGCGAGACGCGGGGTTTAGGTTATTGGTTATTAGTTATTAGGCATCAACAGTGAGCCTTTATTACACCTACTGACTTACGGTTGCCCCATTGCTTTTGGGCCCCTACTCCCAACTAATAATCTAACTAAAACATAGAAATGTGCTAGTCTGGCAAAATCATTCCTAATAGGCTAGAGTCCCTAATAACTAATAACCAATTCACTAATCCCCCAAACCCCTTGCAGAACGGGTGCGCACCTTCTATACTGATTGAGCTCACGGAATTGGGATTTAATCAAACAAACACATGGGATTTGCATTCTGGGATTATGTGGTGATGGCGGCCTACGTGGCCATGATGGTGGCGGTGGCCATCTGGGCGAAGCGTCGGGGACAGGAATCGCTGGAGGATTATTTTACGGGTGGAAAGAACCTACCTTGGTGGCTGATCGGGATCTCCATGGTGGCCACCACCTTTGCCGCGGATACGCCCCTGGCGGTGACCGGCATTGTGGCCTCGCAGGGCTTGGGCGGCAACTGGATCTGGTGGAATTTCATGTTTTCCGGACTGTTTACCGTGTTTCTGTACGCCAAACTGTGGCGCCGCGCGGATGTGATTACCGATGTGGAATTTATTGAGCTGCGCTACAGCGGCACCCCGGCCAAGGTTCTGCGGGTGTTCCGGGCCCTCTACCTGGCCTTTCCCATCAACTGCATTATTCTGGGGTGGGTGACCGTGGGAATGGCCAAGCTGCTCACCGTGGTCACCGGCGCCGACCAGTGGACCATCATCATTATCATCTACGGACTGACCGGACTATATATCGCCCTCTCCGGGCTTTGGGGTGTGGTGGTTACCGACTTCATTCAATTTGGCATCGCGCTGGGCGGATCTATCCTGCTGGCCTATTACGCGGTGGATCATGTGGGCGGATTGTCCGAGCTGCAGCTGAAACTCACCGAGCAGTTCGGGGCCGGTCATCATCTGCTGGATTTCTCCCCCTTTAACAATCCCGAGATCGCCCTTACCACCGCTCTGGTCTGGGTGGGTATGATGTGGTGGGCGTCCTGGTATCCCGGATCCGAACCGGGCGGGGGCGGCTATATCGCGCAGCGGATGTTTTCGGCCAAAGATGAGCAGCACGCGGTGGGCGGAACCCTGTTGTTTAACGTGATGCATTTTGCCGTGCGTCCCTGGCCGTGGATTTTGGTGGCCCTGGCCTCGCTGATCATGTACCCCAATTTGAGCGATAAAGAACTGGGCTATCCCATGCTGATGATGGAGCTACTGCCCGTGGGTCTGTTGGGACTGCTGGCCGTGGCCTTTTTGTCGGCTTTCGTATCTACCGTTTCTACCCACTTGAACTGGGGTGCTTCGTATGTGGTCAATGATGTGTACAAGCGATTTGTAAAGCCGCCCGAGGAATTTAAATCCGAAGCCCAGGCCGAGCAGCACTACGTGTGGATCTCCCGCTGGGCCACGCTGCTGATGATGGTGGTAGCGGTGATCATATCCTATTTCTTTGATACCGTGAAAAGCGGATGGGAAGCCATTCTCTCCATCGGCGCGGGCACCGGACTGGTGTACATGCTGCGCTGGTACTGGTGGCGGATCAACGCGTGGAGTGAGATTGCGGCGATGGCTGCGGCGGCGGTGGGTAGTTTTGCCTTTCCGGCCTTGGGCTTCGATGGTTTTGGTCCGTCCATGATGGCCACCACCTTGTTTGCCACGGTGACTTGGCTAGTGGTCACCTACCTCACTCGACCGGTAGAACGCCAGACGTTGGTAGCTTTCTACGAGCGGGTGCGTCCGGGCGGACCCGGCTGGCGCGCGGTGGAGCCAACGGCCGGAGCCATCGGCATGAAAAAAGCGTTGGCTTCGATTGTGGCCAGTGCGGTGGCCATCAATGCGACCTTGTGGGGGATGGGTCAGTTGTTTTTTGGAAGCCTCGGATTGGGCTTACTGGCAGTGGGGCTTTCGGTGGTGTTGTTGGTGAGGGTGGTGCGGTCGTTGGATTGATTATGCTATCACGAGCGGACGCTCGCGATAGTTTTAGCCTAGTATTGACCCACTCTAAATCCCTCCCTACGTCGTTTCACTCCGCAGGGAGGGACTTTTTTATTCAGGACCTCAAAGCGTGACGAGTCCGGCAGGACTCCGTCACCTCAGAGCGTCTGCCTTTGCTTTTTTGACCCTGAAAGGTCTGGCGACCCTTTCAGGTCGAAAACTCAAGCTAGTTGCCTCAAATGGTTGAAGTGGGGGCACTTCAACCAGCATCTGGGTCAATGCTCTGCCCAGTGCCTCAATTTATTTCACCGAAATTGGATCCATGGGACCATTTTTTACGACCAATCCATATACTGTTTGACCCGGCTCAACTCTTTTACCAACCAAATTGTACTTTTTCAGATCCTGCTCAAAAGATGTATTTGCAGAGCTGGCTCGAATCATATTTATCAGTGTCAGTCCGGGACCAATCACATATCCAATAGAGGTAACCTCAGGCTTTTGGCCACCTTTTTGCACGGTTAATTTCATTGGAGTTAACAACAAAAATAGCAAATAGCCAGCAGCCGTTTGATCTAACGATGATATAACATGCTCTGAATTCGTATCACTGATCATCGTATTCCCTGAGTAAATATGCTTATCCTTTCCTATCACAAAACTTTCATTGGTATTATTGGTGATTTTAACCGCCACCATTTTAGCACTACCCTTAAACTCCTTTTTGGCGTATTTCTTGTTTTCATTTTCCTGCAGGATATTGTATCGATAGGACGTTTCTATCTGATTACCATTGGTTTTCGCCTCATAATGCATCATTGTTGGATTCATCGAGTTGTAGCTACCCGCACAGGAGGAAACTACAAAGGCCACTATCAAAATAGTTAACAATTGTTTTGTAGATGATAACTTCCCTGCTGAATCTCTAAAATCTATATCCATTATATCCCCGGAATATCAATTTGTAAATCTGTGTTAATAAATTGCATCTATTTTAATAGATCTAATGGATTTTTCAAAAAAGCAT
Source organism: Bacteroidota bacterium (assembly GCA_051747265.1). Taxonomy (GTDB): domain Bacteria; phylum Bacteroidota; class Rhodothermia; order Balneolales; family Balneolaceae; genus JBNJFY01. The sequence continues at coordinate 430,029 of JBNJFY010000002.1, forward strand.
ATCTTACCATGACTTGTTTTTATACCTAAGGTATTTTTGAGTATAAAATACAGGGCTCTGTCATTTTAGTTACTCATTGGAGCAGTTGTTTTGGGGAGCTTAGGATTGGGTTTTCTGGCCGTGGGGGTGGTGTTAGTGATGGAGGTTAGATCCTTAGATTGGACCAATGTTGTTGTTACGAACGTCCGCTCGCGACATTATTAGATCGTTAGACTAGTGTTGACCCACCCTAAATCCCTCCCTGCGTCGTGTTCACTCCGCAGGGAGGGACTTTGGTACTTGTGGATCTCACAGCATGACGAGTCTGGCAGAGCTCCGTCGCCTCAGGGCGTCTGGCTTTGTGAATTCTTGACCCTGAAAGGTCTGGCGACCCTTTCAGGTCGAAGGGCTGCCCTAAATGGGTGTAGTGGGGCACTGCACCCGGCATGGAGCTATAACGCTCAGTCGAGTGCCCTCACTCTACGCTGATATTGGGTACCTTGGTTAATCTAACATTGACCATGCGTATATTGCCGTTTTGGTTTTTGTTTGCGCTTATGCTGAATGGTTCTAATCATACGTTTTATGAATACATCCAAGCTGTCCCGATTCATTACGTTTCCCCTACTCTTTGTGCTGGAATATCTATTCAAGATCTGTTCAGGGGTGGTAGCGGCTATCGTACTGGGAGCGCGAGGATCTTTTTTCGACAAGCTGGGTACCGGTTTTGGCTCACTGGGCAACGTCATTTACAAACTGTTGGACTGGCCGGAGCGGCTGGAGTATTTCGGGGCTGTCATTAACGACTACCATACGCTTACTGCTTCCCGGTTTCATCAGCAATACGGTGGGCAAGCACTGGATGGACTGATGGACTATCTGAACGAGGCGGTCACCTATGCTCAGATGGTCGGGCAAAATCTGACCCAACAGCCCTTGGGCACTCTTTTGGCTACCGCCCTTGCCTTTCTAACTTTCTATTTTTGCGCGCGAATGTGCCGGTTTGTACGACAGCGCGGGACGGGATCTTACCTGGTTAGGAAGGAGCGGGAATGGGGAGCCAGGATTTTTGAATCTGTGGAAGAGTGATTGGTGGAAGGATTGCGGTGAGAGTTGAAAGTAGTGCTTACCTACACCCTTATACGTTGAACCGGAACACCTATATGATAAGGCTATATCCTCTTGTTCCTATTCCAAGCTAGTGCAACACTGTCACTTTTGTCTTGAAACAAAAGTGACCAAAAATTCAAGACTGAGAGTTTGTTGGCGGCGGTCAACCTTCCAGAGCTACAACCATTCGATGGTCCTTCGCACTCATACCAAGTTTCACTTACTCACCGGTACGAATGGTTGCTTCACGCTCTTACAGATCTCCCTTATTCCGCCAAAAACTCAAGGTCGGTTATCCTCGGTTGATATAATGCAGTAAGGCACTGCAACCAGCGTTTGGGTTTACACTGTGCAACTTAGCAACTAAACGCTCTGCCGAGTGCCCTCACTCGGCGCGGGTAGGAGTTACAGCGAGGAATGGGGTATTCGAGTGTATCGTTTGTGGTGGGCACAAGTGACGTCCGAAATATGTTGCTTAGATGATAACAACATGCCTAATCACACCTACAGACCAATTGATAATATTAGTTGCTATTCGGACTTAACACTTGCGCCAGTTGGGGTCTAGCTTAATATTTTTGACCCTAAAAGGTCTGGCGACCCTTTCAGGTCGGGATATTGCCAAAAGGGTTGCAGTGAGGGCACTGCAACCAGCTTTTATGCAAAGCATGTTACCATAGTTTGTAGCTAAAAGCGACTATGGAGGTTTATCATTCAGAGTCACTATCTTTGTTTTTCAGCTTTTTTACGGCCTCATCAAAGTCCGACTCATAATTTCTATCCTGTTCCACGCGAAATTTGTCATACTCTTCCTCGGCTAATGATTTCGCTACCGAAGCCCGAACCTTTCCTGGATTTGTGAGGATCTGATAATCATTGAATGCTAGAAAGGCATCCAACTTTTTAATCCAATCTTTCATGGTCATGGGAATTTGCCGCTCAGCTTGTAGCTCGGCAAAGTCTAGATACATAGTCACGATGCGATTCAGCTCCTTAATCTCCTGGGGAGCTAAATAGTTTTTAGCAATGGTGACATCCGACTTAAGAATTTTTCCTTTGGGTGCTTTTTTCCATGTTTTTAACCCCATATTGGGTTTCGCTGAATCTACCCTGTTCTTGATGATCTCTGCTGCGGTTTGACCGGTTATGGCCCAGTGCAATTTATTTTGAACGGTGGCATAAAATTGCCGAGTAGTTGGAGAATCGGAATCATAGTCGATGCTACATTCAGCGTATATATCAGTAATTTTTTGATAGAACCGTCGCTCCGATGCTCGAATTTCCCGGACCCGCTCGAGGAGTTCATCGAAGTAGTCTTTGTTGAACAGATTCTTACCCTGCTTGAGCCGCTGATCATCTAACGCAAACCCTTTGGTCAAATACTCTTTGAGGGTACGGGTTGCCCACTTCCGAAACTGGGTGGCTTGATAGGAATTGATCCGATATCCTACAGAAATAATCACATCTAAATTATAGTATTCCAGCTTTCGCTTTACCTCTCTTTCACCCTCTGTTTGAACTGTCAAAATTTCTTTGACAGTTGCCTCTCGCTCCAGCTCTCCCTCTTCAAATATATTTTTAATATGATAACTGACATTCTGCTTTGAAGTCCCGAAAAGCTCAGCCATTCGATTTAATGTAAGCCATACGGTTTCTTCCTGAAGAAATACCTCAATCTTGGTATCCCCTTCATCCGTGGTGTAAAACAAGAACTCTGATTCTTCGGGTGTTAGCTCACTCATGGATAGTTGTACTGGTGATTACTGTAGCGCGATGGTTAGCGGGTGGTACTTTGAGGTTTCAATACTGTGAATTAAATGTAGCGCATGCCTGTTTCGGCTGCAAATAGACCTCTGGATAACAGCGGATGAGTTGGCTGGCATAGCAGCGGTGGGAGTCGATTAGGTGATTGCGGTGGGTGGTGGGCACTAGTGACGTCTGAAACGGGGTGCTTAGATGACACCAACATGCCTAATCACACCTACAGGCCAATTGAAAATATCAGTTGCTATTCGGACTTAATACTAGCGCCAGCTTGATTCGCCTAAATAATAAGTCTCGAATACACTTGAGTGATCTCTATCGGGTGCTTGCAACAATTTGAGACTTTTTACTTCACACTTTGACCCACCCTGAATCCCTCCCTACGTCGCTTCACTCCGCAAAGAGGGACTTTCTTATTCAGGACCTCACAGTGTGATCTCCGATTCATTGGAGCATCACCTCAGTGCGTCTTTCCTTTATTGACCCTGAAAGGTCTGGCGACCCTTTCAGGTCGGTGGAGTTACCCTGAAGGATTTCCGTGGGGCACAGCGACTAGCGTGGGAATGTACCGCTTAGCCGAGTACCCTCACTCGACGTGTGTAGTGTATTTGGGCTGGTAGGGGTTTTCGAATGTAGCATTGGTAGTGGATACAAGTGGCGGCCGAATTGAATTGCAATGCAGTTACGAGTGGACGCTCGCGACAGTTAGGAAGTTTTTTTGAGTATGTAATTTGTGGTGGGTTCTGCATCTGGTATTGGAGCTAGTCGTTTTTTTTGGCGAAAAATTGCTGAAAAAGTTCTTCGGCTTTTCGTTGACCTTCTTCGCTCATTACTACGGATTTATTTTTGTTCTTGGGGTTGGATATAAATCCTTTCTCGTGAAGCCGATCCAGATGTTCCCAGCTGTGGCCTTTCCAGGCTCGTACGGCATAATTGTCATCAAACATGGTCAGAGTTAGCAGTGCCAAGACCATTTCGTCAACTTTGTCCTTATCGTATTCCATATCGGTTCCTTCTTTTTACTGATTTCCAAGGTGCAGAGGCTCGCAACAGATAGTAAGAAACACGATACAAAATATTTATCAACTTGGGTGGCAGATCCTTCCTGAAATATATACAGATATTCGGTGGAGTCATGAGTGGGTGCTCACCATAGTGGGGCCTTACAAATTATTCACATTGGATGCCCTTAAAGGTTGCAGTGAGGCACTGTAACCAGCGTTGTCGTTGTGGAAAATGTTTGTCTCCAACGCTCAGGCGAGTGCCCTCACTCGCCGCTTGGGGGCAGTTTTTGTGTTACCACCATAAGACTTTTTGAAGTGGATTATTTGGGCAAGCGCTGGAATAGGGATACTGATCTGCTTGATCTCATAGTCCGGCGTTCACGGGGTTCATGTGGATATAGTTTCGTTTCTGGATCCACACCTGTTTTGACTCCAGGTAGGTGGGATGACAGCCACCTTTCCCTCTTTCATATCCGGTCTTTCCATAGCGTTTCTTGCTGGTGCAACACTGTCACTTTTGTCTTGAAACAAAAGTGACTTCCGAAGGCTCGGAACAGGCAATGATCAAGACTGCCCCGAAGGTTCGGAGTGCTTCACGCTCTTACAGCTCTCTCTTAATCCGCCAAAAACTCAAGGTCGGTTATTCTTAGTTAGCATAGCGCAGGGAATCGAGCAGGTATTTTCGGCAGGTGGTGTGCTTGAGGAGGGGAAGATGCTGGGTGATTACGCAGGTGATGAAGAAGGCGTTTTCGGTGGTGGAGAGGCGGTGTCCCATGGATTTGGCTTTTTATGGTATAGAGCCATAGCTATGGAATCCCTTACAAATTATTAGCTTTGGTTACCCTGAGGGGTTGCTGTGGGGCACTGCAACCAGCGTTGTGGTTTTCGCTGTGCTACTTAGAAACTAAACGCTCAGCCGAGTGCCCTCACTCGGCGTGGGTGGTGGGTTGTTGCTGGTAGAAGTTATGGGAAGGAAGTTTTTTGAGTGTATCGTTTGTCGTGGGCACAAGTGACGTCCGAAATGGGTTGCTTAGGTCGATACTAACATGATCATTCATACCTATAGTCGAACAAGAACATTAGTTACTATTGGGATTTGACATTTGCGCCACTCAGGATTGTGTAGGTGGTGTCTCAAGGAGTTTGCTTTCTATGGTATATTACCACAGCTATGTGGGGCCTTACCATTGATTGTTCACTTTGGCTGCCCTAAATGGTTGCAGTGAGGCACTGCAACCAGCGTTTGAGTTTACACTTTGTTACTTAGCAACTAAACGCTCTGCCGAGTGCCCTCACTCGGCCTGGGTGGTGTGCTGTGGCTGGTAGAAGTTGTGGGGAGGAAGTTTTTTGAGTGTATCGTTTGTCGTGGGCTATTGATTTCTAAAATTCAATTAATGGGAGACGTTTTTAAATCTAAATCAATCACTTCATGCACAACTGTGCTATTAATCTTCAATTTTTCATCATTAAATATTGCTAGATTTATTCCATCATTGTTAAGAGAACTTCCATATTCAATTGCATCATTATTCAAAGATTTTGCGTACTCACATAAATATTGTGTTGGCAAATAATCCAATTTATCATCATGCCTTCTTAATGGTTTGGAGAGTTCGTTCTCAAGTGTTTTTAAATACTTTTGATTTTTTAAATACTCATCCAGCTCGGCTCCGATAAGAAAAGGGCTAATATTATCAATTTGCCTCAAGCTAACTACTTTTAATTTATCCTGAAGTTTATACTCAGCAATTGTTACATAATCCAAGTGAGTAGCTCGACATTCATTGACTACTGTATCAATATCTGTTGAAACATAAAGATATGGAATTCCTGTGGGGTTGGCACGTCCAGAGGTTGCCTTACTAGCAGGTGGCTTCCCCATCTCTTTAGGTGGATGTCCCTCACGCTTCGATACTCTAGCTCTATAAAATATTTTGCCTTTCCGATAGATTTTTGTGTGAAAATTAAAAAGATCTTCCAGCAATTCGAGATCAATCTCTTTCTCAACAAAAAACCTATTGTTGTATTTTATTTCATTATTGAAATCATTCCAACGCTCTAAATGCTGTTCGTTAATCTGGCCATTTAAAAGGACCTTTCTTTCCACATACTCTGTAAGCAGATATCTAACTTCTTCTGTTGCGTCAGTTAGTATGTGATTCAACAAACTTTCTCTTTCGCTGGAGTTCAATAATTCCGAAAAAACACGCCATTCATTTTGAATTTTGTCATGTAACTTTAACTGAGTCCCCTCAAAATCATTTAAATTGATTGACTGATAAATCTCAACTAATTGACTAAAAAGCTCTTCAAGTTCTCTTGGATCAATTAATGGATTATCAGAAGACTGGCAATAATCACATTCCCCACGTATAGTTGAATTAGACCTTATAAATCCCTGAAGTTCTAAATCATCGAAACAGCTTAAACAACACTTCATACATTATGCCAATATTGAAATCATTAGCTCTAAATGATGCTGTATTGATAGTTTTTTAACACTACCCAAACCGGGATAGTGATCCTCCCTAAGATGCTCTCTAAACTCATTAGCAGCCTCAGTAGAGATACCCTCATCATTAATAAAATCAATTAGTTTCCTAAGGGCCTCACCATATTTACCTGCAACATCAGAATAGTCTTCATTTGAATCTGATACAAAATGACGAATCATTATCTGCTCATCATCATTTTGATAAGTTAAATGAATAGCTACAGCATATGGTGCAAAGCCTGATTCTGAATAGTCATCTCCAATTGTAAGATAGTCTGAGAAGCCTGCAAACCCATCTTCTTCGAAATATAAATGCTCTTCTGTAAAGAATTCTTCATCGATTTCAGCATAGTCTGCATTAACTCGTTGAGTGTTAAATTTATCAGCTAATATTACCTTAGAATCATTATCAACTATTCTCCGGTACCTCCTGATGGGAACAGCTTCCTTATAGAGGTTATAAATTACATTTTTATTACTGGCAAAGTTTTCTAGATCTTCCAGATTATTATATCTATGAAGATGTATCAATACGAACCCATATTCATGGTCAATTTCACTAATTAGGTCTTCTACATGATCTAAATCTGTTTGACGATCTAATAGGATACCAATATTGCAATTCTCACATCCCCCAATCTCAGAATTTATATTTTGAATTAAGGATTGATGATCTTCCTGAAAATCCCCCAAGCTGGGATTTGCAATTATTGTAAAGGCAACTTCATTTGTGACCAATTCATTGAGAGTAATCCTCAAAGTTGAAGAATCTCGAACGGCCTCAATTACAGGATGAATTACTCCTGAATCATGAATTCTCTCAGCAAGCTCCCTAATTGCTATCAAATCGAATTGCTTACCCCTGATGTATGGAAAGTACATTTACTGAATCCCTCTTCCTAAATACTGGAATAGTTTATTATACTGTTCTTGGGATGGATCTATAGACAAACATATTTTCACTAACGAGTTAGGTAATTCCGTATTATCATATACGCTAACCTCTCTTGGTTTTCTTTTTTTGAGTTCCACATTCATCAATTTATGAAAGTCAATGGTGTCTATTTTTTGAGCCATTTTTAAACTTTCACGGAAATAACTCATGTTCCCAACATCGGGTGTATATCCAAAATATTTATTTAAAATATTTGAGTATTCATTTTTTCGCAAACATTTAAACATTGTTTCAATATCTAGATCAGTAAAATCATTGCTCGCCTCTTTGACTCTAGACAAATGATTTCTTCTGCTAAGTGCAATAAGCCCAATTGAACTGCCACTTACGATTTCACGATACTTATCAACCTCATTGATATGTGTTACTACATATACTTTTCCAAAAGCTTTTTTATAATCACTAAGCTGATCTGACAATCTATCAGGAGAATCTAACTCTGTCTTAATTTCATATACAGTAGAAGAACCATTTACGAACACCAAATCTGCAAATGATGAACCTATCTTAAACTCATCTAGTAATGTGCTAGTATTCAGGCTATGAATCCCTAATAAAATCTTATTTGCAATAAAATTTTTGTACACATACTCACAACGATAGTTTTTAAGCATGTAAGAATACATCGACTCAAGAACATCCCTTCTATTCTCAAAGTTCTTACCTAATAATTTCTGGTACTTTCTAACCTTTTTATCCAATAGAGAATAGTCTGGATTCCCCAACACTTTTTTAAAGTGTGAGTTACTGAAAATATTCGATAAGCTGATATTTAAATCTGTTTTACTAATAGCCTCTGAAAGCGCTTAAATATGAACTTGTTCAACCTTATTGTACATATTATATAAAATATTATTTATTAAATTTAGAACCCAACCACCCCTCCCGAAACTTCCTTTCCTTTCTTCGTAACCGCTCGTCGGTCTCTTCCACAGGTACTAGCTCCAAGCTGGGATCGGCTCCCAGGGTAACGTTTTCGGTGTAGGTCTGGCCGCGAGAGGTGTAGGTGAGTGCGATCGTGTCGCCGGGTTGTTGGTCGGCTAACCGGTTGTTCAAGGCTTCTATGGTGGTGATGCTCTGCCCGTCGATCTGGGTGATGGTATCCCGGCGGTTGAGGTCTGCGGTGTAAAGGGGATCGGTTTCGAAGACGTTGCCGTCCAGGTAGAGGCCGTCTTCGGTTTCTTGGAGCAGGCGGGTATTAGCCAGTAAGATGGCCTTATCGGGGTTGGCTTTGCGGAGGATGAATCCGGCGTTGGCCAAGAGCGCTTTGTAGTCCATCATCTGGTGGCCGTAGACGAAGCGATCAAACCACTGTTGAGCGAAATCGGCGTCGCCGGTGAGTTGGGCCAGCTGGGCTTGGAGGTCATCCAGGGTGTAGGGTGTTTCGGTGGTGCCGTATTGCTGCCACATGGCTTGCATCAGGGCGTCGAGGGTGGTGTCGAAGTCGGTGCGGAGTTTGAGATCCAGTCCCAGACCCAGCATGGCGCCCCAGGAGTAGTAGGAGATGAAGGTGTTGGATTTGTTCTGGGCGTCCACGGAGCGGGCGGCATCCACGAAGGGGGCTTGCATGCTCATCTCTGCGGCGCTGAAGAACTGACTGCCCGGGTAGTTGAGAACGTAGTTGAGCGTGCCACTGAGGCGCTGGGCGTATTCAGCATCGTCAATCAGGCCGGCCCGGCGAATGGACAGATCGTCGTAGTAGCTGGTGAAGCCTTCGCCGTACCAGAGGGCGTCGGTCATGTTCACATGGGTGAAGTCGAAGGGTTCCAGATCATCCGGCCGGATCCGCTCGATGTTCCAGGCGTGGATGAATTCGTGTGCGAAGGTGCCCAGGTTGCCCAGCGCGTGGGTTTCTAGCGGACGCGTGCTGGTCAGGATGGTGGAGTTGCGGTGCTCCATGCCGTCGCCGTATACCCAGGGGAGGTAGTCGGTCAAGAAGGTGTAGGTCCCGTAATCGAACTTGGGCGCTTCCCCGAATACGGCAATCAGTTCGTCCACCACTTTTTTGCCCATCTCTACATAATCTTGGGCTTGCTGTTCGGTGCCTTGGTGGTGCAGCGCCATGCGGATGATTTGCTCACCGGCGCCTTCGGGACCGGGGACGGTCCAGGTGCTCATCCAATAATTGCTAAGTTCGGTGGGACTATCCAAAAAGTAGTCGCGGTTAGGTGCGGTGTAGGTGTAGGGATCGTCAGTGGGTTTGAGCTGGGTGGCTACTTTCCAGTCGGATCCTTCGGGGACCTCAAATTTGATTTCAATAGGACGCTGCTCCAGCTTGTCTCCTTCGGCCCAGACAAAGGTGGCCGGCATGTTCATGTGGGCGTGGGTTTCGTCAATGCCGGTGTAGGTGCCGTCGGCGTGATCCCCGAACAGGGTGTAGTTGAAGGTCAGATTGCCGCCGTGGTTGGCCACGTTCCAGCTATAGGGATTGGGTCGGGTGAAATCGAGTGTGTCGCCCTGGGCGTCGGTGATGGTCACTTCGTACACATTTTTGGCAAATTCGTGGAGTGCGTAGCGTCCGGGGGAGGTGCGGCTCATCCAGAGGGTCACCGGCTGGTTGCCTAGCTCATCGAGCGTGTAGCTGATGCGCGCTTCGTGGTGTTCGGCGTTGGGGAAGCTGACCTGGTATTGGTTGGTTTGGGCGATGAGGGCCGTGGAGACCAAGCTGAGGAGCAGTAGGAGGAGTCCGCGTTTCATGGATTAGGGTGTTGGTTATTAGTTATTAGGGGAACCAAATGGGTCACGAGCGGACGCTCGCGACAGTTTGGGTATTGGTTATTCGTTTTCAGGGCTATATGCTAAGGTACTATTTTTTGCTCAAGATGAAAGTTTGTGGAGGGGGTTCGTTAATCGTTATTCGGTAATGGGGGGCGTGGCTAGTGGCTGGGTGGGTGTTAGTTGCTAGCTTGAATTGGTTATTGGTTAGTAGTTATTAGGGGTTTTGAGGCTGTGCACATTACGAGTCCACCGATCAATAATGTGCCTGTGGGCAAGTCCCGTGAATACCATTTCGTATTCCTAATAACGATTAACGAATAACGATACCCCGGTTAGTGGTCTTCAAATTCTTCGCGTTGTCCATTAACCATTGCGTTTAGCTCCAGTACGGAATCGCGCAGGGTCTCGGCCATGGAGTTTAATTCCTCGGCTGCGGAGGCGGATTCTTCGGCTCCGGCCGCGTTATTTTGGGTTACCTGATCAATCTGGTTGACCGCTGTGGTGATCTGCTCGATGCCTTTGTTTTGCTCCTGTGAAGCGGCGTTAATTTCATTCACCAGATTGGTGACTTTTTCCAGCTGGTTGTTCATCTGTTTGAAGAATTCCGACACCTGCTCGGTTATGGATACTCCTTGCTGGGAGGTATCACGTGAAGATTCGATGATATCGGAGGTCTCTTTGGCCGCCTGGGCTGATCGCAAGGCCAAATTGCGCACTTCTTCTGCCACTACAGCAAATCCTTGCCCTGCTTCTCCGGCTCGGGCTGCTTCAACTGCCGCGTTTAACGCCAGAAGGTTGGTTTGAAAGGCGATTTCATCGATGGTGTTGATAATGTTAGAGGATTTCTGAGAGGCCGAATCCATATTTTGAATAGCTTGATCCATCTCCTCCATCCGATTCTCCCCAACCTCTGCGGTTTGTTTGGTCTGTTCGGCCAGATTACTTGCCTCTTGAGCTCCCTGAGCATTTTGCCGGGTCATGGATGCCATTTCTTCCAGGCTAGAGCTTGTTTCTTCTAAGGATGCGGCCTGTTCGGTTGCGCCCTCGGCCAGTTCTTGACTGGCACTGGATACCTGCTGGGACGATGTTGCCAACTGATCTGCCCCTTCTTTTAGCTGACTGATGATTTGAGTGAGTGCCGCAATAATCTGACTGATCACCAGATAGGCCAGCAGCATAACCAGTCCACCTATTATTAATCCGAACCCAATTTGCACGCGTATGGTCCATTGCATATTGGCTAACACTTGGTTTAGACCATTGGTGGAGTAATCATCCCAAACTTTGGTCACCGCATCCATCCGATTTAGCAGGGAAATATTATTGTTACGGATATACAAAAGCGATCTGTTTTTTTGCTGTATTCCTTCTATGATGGTTTGGACAGCTTCCAAAAAGGACACTTGTTGAGAACGCAGTTCAGCCAATAAATTTCGACTCTCCGGATCATTAACCCGCCGGAATCCCTGATTGCCATCCAGTAGCCCTTGAAGCAGGTTATCATAAAGCGTACTGAATTCCTTCAATTCTTCCAGCGCTTCAATATTTCCGGCATTGACCTGAAACGTAGCCTTGGTGGTTCGTTGAGAGAGCGCGCGCAGCCGACCAGCTACCGCAATAATTTGGGGATCAACGCCATTGTCACCCATGGTGGTAACTGCCTCATTGGCCAGATCAAATAATCTGACATTGTGTTCTCCGACATATTGCAGCGCAACAATCAGTTCTTGTTGCACAGCAATAAATGTCACTAACTGCTCCTTGAACATGCTCCACTCTTGCTCCGCTATATTCAGTTGCGCAGCTATTCGATCGTTGGGCGGTGGGACCAAATTCAGCTTTTCGCTTCCGTTAATCAAACCGTCTAAGACTTCATCGAATCGTTGAATATTTGATTCTAATTCAGGGATCACTTCTTTTTTTCCAGCATTTACCCCTTCTACATTTTTGGTGATTTTCTGGGTGAGCATGCGCTGGGCACCCGCAAGGTTGATCTGGTTAGGATTCAATTGTAAACTGCTGAAATGCATCAAACTTCGATAGGACAGTGCAATAATAAGCACCAATATGATGCCCAACGTGATCAATACGCCCCACAACTTGTGGCTCAGCTTTAACCGATTGAGATTGGTCATGAATGTCATAGATCCCCTGATTTGTTGTCCCACTCAAATAGTTTTCTATATCACGGATACATGAAAATCCATTCGGATTCTTTCACATACACTTTATTTAAGACCCAAATGTCTTATTATGATTTGTAAATTTGAAAAACATTGACATAGATCAATGTTTAATACTTTCTAACGTGAAGGGGTTTTGTTAATCGTTATTCGTTATTGGGGGTGTGGCAAGTGGCTGGGTAGGTGATATTTGCTAGCTTGAATTGGTTATTAGTTAATAGTTATTAGGGATTTTGAGATGGGGGACATTACAAGACCACCGCACAAATATCTGTACGAGAGCAAGCCCTCGAAATACCACTTCGTATTCCTAATAACTAATAACGATTAACGAATACACGAATAACAAAACCCCTCTAGCGGAGCTTAGTGATCTGATAACTAGGGTTAAATTTAATTCTGAGCACGTGATCTCGCCTCTTTCTTTGTATATTGGCGCATCACTGGAGAATACCACTGGCCAAATATTCCGCCATATAGATGCAGCAACCGCTACTTTCTGTCGCGCTACCCGTTTACAACCAACACGATCAGATTGAATCGACGTTGACCGCCCTGTATGAATGTTCGCAGGTGCCTATGGAGGTCATTTTGATTGACGACGCTTCCACCGATGATTCGCAAGAGGTGATTCATTCGGTGCTGGACTACTATCAGCATGAGCGGACCTTCTTTTTTGAGCACGCACAACATTGGGGCCGTGGCAATACTTTAAACGAAGCCCTGCAACAAATTTCCGCTCCCTATTTCTGGATCCCCGGTGATGTGGAAGAGATCCAGGAATCCGCGTTATTGGAAGCCCTGGACGGGCTGAGTAAACAACCGGCTACCGGTGCTTACCTGGGTTTTGACCCTCTACCTAAATCGGTGGAGCAGTGGCTGGGCATGCTGGAAGCGGATGTACTACCCACCGATGACCTGTTCCTCTGGCAGCTGCCCCAGGTGCCCATGCATCAACTGTTTTTCAATCCATACCTGGCTGCCCACCATGGTGCGGAATTGGCCTTGCGCCTGCAGCATCAACGGGAGCTGAATCAAGCGGATCCGTTTTTTACGCTGAGTCAGGAAGCCCCGCTGCCGCAGCCGGATCGGGTATTGGTTTCTGAATTTGTGTATAGTATGCTGCGGCGTCCCCACCTTACCGCCGATGAGCAGCAGCAATTGCTGGGCGTGCTGCATGCCTTCCACGAAGACAGCGAGGTAATCAGCGATCAGCTTTCTGAGTTGGATTTGGATGTGGACTCCGATCAACCACTGGATCTGGACGCCCTGTTTGCCGAAGCCCAAGAGTATCATCAGAACGGGCAGATTTCGGTGGCTTTGGAAATCCTGACCCTCATACTAAACGAAAATGATTCGCACGAACCCGCGCGGCAGCTAAAAATTCAACTGCTGGAGCGGCAACGCCGCTATGTGGAAGCCTCGGAATTGAAGCATCAACAACGAGAACAGCGACCACCGGTTACGCCGGATCCGGAAGAACCGGAACTGACCTCCATCACCCCGGAACCGGAGGCCTCCGAACCCGAGGATTCTCCTACGTCGGAATCCGTGGAGGAACCAGCTCCATCCCCTGAGCCAGAAGAGACAGAGGATGAGGCGGAGATCCGAACCAGTATCATTATCCCCACCACTGCGGACAGCAAACCCCTGCTGGAGGCCTGCCTGGTGCATCTGAGTAAGCATGCGGATCCAGCCACCACTGAATTGATCATTGTGGACAACGCCTCGCTGGATGATACCTTCGAATACCTTGAGCAATTGAAAGAGCAGCATTTCTTTCATGTGCAAGTGCTCACCCATTCCAAGAATGTGGGTTTTGCCCGATCCATTAACGAAGGTATTGCTCGCGCGCAAGGACGATACCTTTGCGCCATGCACACCGATGTAATGCTGGATGATGATGTGCCCGGCCAGCTGGCTGATTTGCTGGATCGGGATGAGGATCATGTGGTGGGCTTGATTGCGCCACTGGCCGCCAACGCGCTGAACCCTCAGCAGGAAGCCGAGGGTCCGGCGGAGGATGACGAGCTGGTGGAAGTGGATTTTGTGGACAGCTTTATGATGATGTGGCGCGCGGATATGGGGCTGACCTTTGACGAACAGTTTGGCGCGGCCTATTTCGAGGACGTGGATTTTGGATTGCAGGTGCAGCAGCATGGCATGCGTATTGCGGTAGCGCCCGGACTTTGGGTGGATCACTACGAGCGAACCATTACCAAGGAGCTGGGGCTTTCGCCCAACGGCCGATTGTACTGGGAAAACGCGGCCCGGTTTAATGCCAAGTGGGAGATCCATACGGAATTCCCCAATGTGGAGCCTTCCACCAAGGAGTGGGAAAAACTGTGCATTCTGGGCGAACTGATGAATCCTTACGCACCAGAACCGGAGTATCTGGATCTGTTTGATCAGTGGTTTACCTCCGAAGCCAAGACTCAGATGCTAAAGCCCGAACGATCTGTTGATGAACAGGTGGCCTTGATGCAGCTGATGATTTCGGTGGATCAGCGGGATACCCTGCGCGAGTTGGAGGATATCGTGGATCAGGAAGCGTTGCCTATCGGCTTGATCCAACGACTGGTAGATTACTATTTTGATCGCCACATTTACAGCCGTTGCAAGTTGTATCTGGACTTGGTTCCCCGTGAAGAACGCCCACTGAACCTATATATCTCCGAATTGAAAATAGCGGTTAAAGAACGGGAAATGAGTCACGCCATTGAGCTGCTATCTGCCCTGATGGATGAAGCTCCGGTGCATCCCGAACTGTTGGAGCTGGCTGGAGAGATCCACCACTTTAAAGGCAACACGGAACAAGCCGCCGAGTTCTACGATCTGTCCCAGCAGGTCTATCCGAATAGCTTGCGCCCCAAGGCCGAGCGGGTGCAGAATGATTACGTGGTTTAGGGGAGTTCGTTAATCGTTAATTGTTATTAGGGTTGTGGGCTATTTCTTGCCAATTTTGTTTTACTAGCTTGAAGTGGTTATTCGTTATTGGTTATTAGGGGTTTTGAGGCAGCATAGAACACAAGCCCCCCCGGATATTATGTGTGCGTGAGTGGAAACTGTAGCGACTAATTCGTGATCCTAATAACGAATAACCATTAACAATTAACGAAACCTAAATTCCGCTGTACGTCTCTACGGTGGCCAGCAAGTCCTTGAGTTGACTCACTCGCTCCATCTCCTCGCGTTTGGCGTAGCCGTGGATCAGGTTGCGGAGAGCGCGGGCCAGTATATCGATGGGACGAGCGGGTTTGAAGTGGTCGGCTTTGGGTTCGATGCCGTTTTTCTTCAGGAAGTAATAGAGCTGCTCGTAGTTGACAATCTTGCCGCCGTCAAAGGGATCGATAAAGGCCGATTGCTGCTCCCCATCAAATTTGATCATAAAGTGAATAGGCATGTTGATGCCGTAAAAGGGCAGATCCAGCCGTCGGGCTAAGAATAGTACCACCAGGGATAGCGAAATGGGCAAGCCTTTGCGCTGATCGATCACCTCGTTCATATAGGAGTTGGAGGGATCGTGATACTCTTCGGTGTCCCCGCGGAAGTTCAGATCATCGAATACAAAGCGCAGCAAGCGACGCATCTGCTTGCGCTCGTCCAGGGTGTACCGGATATCACCTGCTACCATATCGGCAAAGTGATCCAGCTTCTTTTTATACTCTGAGGCGCGGAGCGTGGGATTGCCAAATCGGGCCAGCAGTAGCATCCCGTCTTCTAGTCGCTCCAGGGTTTTCAGGCCGTTGTCCAGAAAATCCACGAAGTCTTGTTCCAGATTTCCGTAGGTAATGGAGTGGATGATCTCGTTGATCTTTTCACGCTCTTCGGTGTTCTTCACCTCACTCTTGTGCTGATCGAGTAGGGGTACGGCTTGATCGCCCAGTTTCATCAACCGCTCTCGCACCTGCTCCTGCACATACGGATCGGGATCATCCAGCAGATATAACAGTGATGTTATTTCGGACTTGTTAATCATGGAGTTTCTAAAAAATTTGGTGACCTGCTGTGCTCAATTTCATTCGTACAACACAGTTCAGCTGATAATCGTGCGATTGAAATATTATCTCAATAAATATTAGAGGGCTTTGCAAAAGCTTCCGAAATTTATTCGGTCATGGCAAGATGTTGTAATTAATAATCATCGTTTACACAATCTAATCAGGGGATTGCCGCACTACGTTCGCAATGACAGGTAGTTTTGTAAAGCTCTCTATTAATGAGTTTCTCTACCTACATAATAAGCGTTCTGACCCTTTCAGTCAGGTTAGAGTTAGTTATCTTTGGGGGATTGCGGCTTAAAGTTAACATGGGGTCGGGACCGCACTATGATATTAAGTTCTTTCCACGAGCGCGGAAGTTGGCATCAACTCATCATGTTACTCGCTGAGTTTATGATTGGGCCTTTAGTGCATTGGGTGCGAGGCTGTGGGAATTTGCTGCTGAGATAAATGAACCCCTTGGTGCTGCCGATTTAACTTACAAGTCCTATCATTCTTACTCATCGGCGGTGAGGGGAGATGTCGGAACAGTACTATTGGTAATTTTGACGCTTATTTATTGCCATTTGCCTAAACCGTTGCCTTAAATACACGTCGGGCTGGCAGCCCGACCTACGTTTGTGTTGGCTCTGAAATCTTACTTCAACATAATGGGGTATATCCGTTATATTGGAGTCTTTTTGAAACATTCACCGTGATTATACCGCGCTTATGAAGATTCATATCAGCTCCGAAACCGATCAACTGCAGGGCGTTGTTGTGCACACGCCGGGACGGGAAGTCTCTTTGGTCAACCCGCAAAGCATGCACGAGCTTCTGTTTGATGACATAATTTTTGAAAATGATGCTCGCCGCGAACACCTGGATATGCTCAAGGTTTTCAAAACGGCTATGCCGGAAGACGGTCAGGTGTTGGAGATCATGGACCTGGCTTTGGAGTCCTTCAAAAGCGTGGAAGCCCGCGAGCAGTATATTGAGCGGATGATCGAGCGTTTCCGGGAAGATAATATCAAGACCATCCGCAAAGAGCTGCTTAAGCTGGATCCCAAGGAGCTGTTGGAATTTGTGGTTACCGGGACCACCGATGCCATTAAAGGGTTTAACTTACATCCCTCTCCCAATTTATTGTTTACGCGCGATCTGGCTGTGGTGGTCAACGATAGCATTATTTTATCCAATGCCGCCCGCAAAGCGCGGGTGCGCGAATCGCTGCTCATGGAGATCATCGTACAATATCATCCGCTGTTTGAAACCGTGCGCGACAACGCCATTCGCATCAACGAGCAGGAAACCATTGAAGGCGGCGATGTGTTGGTGGCCTCCGAAGATCTGGTGATGATCGGGATGAGTGAACGCACCTCTTTTTCAGGCATCATGAACGCCACCGAAGGCTTGCTGGATCACGGCGTACAAACGGTGCTGGCCGTGGATATTCCCAAGCAGCGCTCCTCCATGCATCTGGATACCATTTTCACCTTTGCCAGCCCGAATGAGTGTATCGCCTTCCCGCCGGCCATCATGGAGCGCAAAGATAATGTAGTGGCCTTAAGTCGTGAGAACGGCAAGATCATCACCGAAGGGAAATCGTCGCTCAAATCAGCCATGGAAGAATACCTAGGACGTGAGATGACCTTTATCAACTGCGGCGGCGATAACCGAAATGACCAGTTCCGGGAGCAATGGACCGACGGCGCCAACGTGTTTGCCCTAGCCCCCGGATTGATTGTAGGGTACGAACGCAACACCAACACCTTCCGCACGTTGCAGGATCATGGTTTCAGCGTGATGAAGCAGGAAGCGTTCATTGAGGAATATTCCGACAAGGCGTTTACCCCGGGTCAGGATAAGGTGGCGGTTAGTTTCCGGGGCCACGAACTCTGTCGCGGTCGCGGGGGCGCACGCTGTATGACCATGCCTATTTCCCGTAAATCTTAAGTTACCCACACACATTGCCCGACGATTACTCTGATACAACATCGTACCAAACATCCCCACAATCTGTGCATTCCAGTGATGGCCGAGTAATACGCCCACGTCCGCCAAAGAATCAGCTGGACGCCTGGACCATTACCAAACATGTAGCCTTGTTGGTACTTACGTTCGGCACCGTTTCGTTTATGGGGATGCAGTTTGTGGGACAAACGGCGCACTCCACCGACTTATGGGTACTTATGGGTGATGGCGCTCTATTTGCGGCATTGTTACTTAGTTTTTTGGGGGTACATGAATTCGGTCACTATTTTGCCGCGATTCACCACAACATCCGGGTGACCCTGCCCTACTTTATTCCCGTTCCATTTGCCATCGGCACCATGGGGGCGGTGATCCGGATCAAGGAGAAGATCAACGATACCAAGAAGCTATTCGATCTAGGGATTTCCGGACCGCTGGCTGGCTTTGTGGTTTCCCTGGTGGTCTTGCTGATCGGCTTTTTCACCCTCCCCGATCCCAGTTTCATCAATAATTTTTCCGGTCATGAGGCGGTGCAAGAATATGTAGCTCAACATGGCACCTATCCCGACGCGCCCCTGCATGAACCCAGCATGGAAGAAGGTCCCCTGGCCGGGCAGGTTATGGTGATGGGCAATACCCTATTATATGGATTTTTGGCTCAGTTCTTTGAAAACGTGCCCCCCATGTTCGAGATGTATCACTACCCGTTTCTGTTTGCCGGCTGGTTGGGGCTGTTTTTTACCGCGCTCAACCTGATGCCCATCGGGCAGCTGGATGGGGGACACATTTTGTACTCGTTGGTGGGCTTTCGCAATCACCAAAAACTGGCCCGCATCTTTTATACGGCGGTTAGCGCCCTGGCAGGGGTGGGATTTGTGCCGCTGGTCGGCGATTGGCTGGCTGGTTATTCCCCCTCGTTACAGCTATTCTCCTGGATCCTGTGGGCTGGTGTTCTATTTGCGATGATGCGACGAGCTTTCCACAATAATCATCGGTGGATCGCGCCCTCATTAGCCGGATCGCTGATTATCTCAGGTATCCTTATCTACTTTATAATTGGGGATGTTTCGCCACAAAGCTATTTTATGTGGCTGATCTGGCTGCTGTTTATCAATTATGCTGTGGGCGTTGAACATCCCCCCGCTCTGTATGAACGTCGGCTGGATCCGGTGCGCCGTTTTTGGGGCTGGACCAGTATGGTTATTTTTGTGCTTTGTTTCAGCCCGAACCCTGTTTATTTGCTGAACATCGGCTGATACACAAAACTTATTTACTACTCACTAACAACTCTGACTCGTTAATTTTACCATGAACCGACTTTCAGTTCTCTCTATAGCGTTACTTGGATTATTTTTCACCTTCTCCGCGTGCGGTGGTTCGGATTCCACTCCGGCTCCCGAAGATATGGCCACTACCATCAATCAGTATATTGAAAATGATAACTACGCGGAGGCCATTGAACTGCTGAATAACGCGGATCCGGCCGAAGTAGCCAACCTTGCGTTACTGAAAGAGAAGGTTCATCTGAATTATGGTCTCTACCTGGAATACCGTGGTGGAGATAAGGATATGCGTGATCGCATGACCGGTGCGCTGCGTCAGTTTATTAAAACCTTGCAGATTAACGAGGGTAACGACAAAGCCCGGGCCGAGATCGAGCAGATTATGAGCATTTACCAAACCATGCCCAATAAATCGATCCCGGAAGACATTATTACCAACCTGCAGGAGCTGGGTTACAACTACAGCAACTAGTTATCCTCGAATCATCAAAATTTCGCATTTGAAAACCCTACCGTATTGAGCGAGAAGTCACCTCCACCTACGATTAAGAATCGCAAAGCGCGACACGAATATTCGGTTGAAGAAACCTACGAGGCGGGTATCGTACTCAAAGGAACCGAAGTGAAGTCGCTGCGTGCGGGCAAAGCCAGTCTGAACGAAGCTTTTGCCATGGTTGAAAATGGCGAGGTTTGGCTGCGGGAGATGTATATCAAGCCGTACGAGCAGGGATCCTATTTCAATACCGATCCTCGGCGCCCGCGCAAATTGCTGCTTCACAAAAGTGAGATCCGTAAAATCCAGAAGCATATTGAGCAAGAAGGGTATACCATCGTACCGTTAAAGCTCTATTTTAAGAAGGGCTATGCCAAAGTACTGATCGGGGTAGCCAAGGGTAAGAAGAAGTACGACAAACGTCAGGATATCAAAGAGCGGGATGCCCAGCGCGAAATCGAACGCAAGTACAGCGGGCAGTACAAGATCAATATGTAACCGCCCATTCCGATCATTCATCATCGTTAACCGCAACAGCAGTTTCATACCAATCACATGAAAGTATTAGTCACCGGGGGAGCCGGATTCATTGGATCACACGTAGCCGACGCTTTGATAGCCGCCGGCCATGAAGTTCACATTATTGATAATCTAAGTGGCGGTTTCACCACCAATGTTCCCGCGGATGCCTATTTCCACGAGATGGATATCCGGGATGAGGATATTCGTCACCTGTGGGAAAAGCACCAGTTTGAAGTACTCTACCACTTAGCCGCCCAGATGGATGTGCGCACCTCGGTTAGGGATCCCAAGTACGATGCGGATATCAATGTGCTGGGGTTTATCAACTTAATGGAAGCTGGTCGGGATAATGGATTGAAGAAAGTAGTGTTCTCTTCTACCGGCGGAGCTATTTACGGCGAACCGGAATATACGCCACAAGATGAAGATCATGTGGAGCAACCGCTATCGCCCTACGGCATTACCAAACTGGTCACCGAACGGTACCTCTACTTTTATGAACAAACCCACGGCATCGATTGGGTGGCCCTGCGCTACGCCAATGTGTACGGACCCCGTCAAAACGCCCACGGCGAAGCGGGAGTGGTCGCTATTTTCACCGAACGCATGCTGCGCGATCAACAAGCTTATATCAATGGCGATGGCCAGCAGACCCGCGATTACGTGTTTGTGGAAGATGTGGTACAAGCCAACATGAAGGCGCTGGAATACGACCAAAACGGCATTTTTAACGTAGGCACGGAAGTAGAAACCAACGTTATTGAGCTGTTTCAAATCCTCCAGAAGCTAACCGGAACCTCCATCGAGCTGAAACATGCCGAAGGCAAGCCCGGCGAGCAGCAGCGCAGTGTGGTCGGCACGGAGAAGATTAAAAAAGAACTGGGTTGGGAGCAGCATTACGATCTGGAAGAGGGTTTGGAAAAAACCGTAGAATGGTTTAAACAGAAGATGGAAGCACAAGCTTCGTCATAGCGTTGTCCTTAACGTCGGCTTTTTAGGTTCCGGCTTATAGCATCACCGTATGTACCGCGTAGAACTCCAAAATTTCGAAGGTCCCTTGGATCTCCTGCTGTTTTTTATCAAGCGGGATGAGCTGGAGATCTACGACATTCCTATCGCCTATATCACTGAGCAATTTCTGGAGTTTATGCATCTGATGGAGGAGCTGGACCTGGATCTGGCCAGCGAGTTTATTCACATGGCCAGTATGCTGATGTCTATCAAAGCCAAGATGATGCTTCCCCGCTTGGAAGACGATGATGAGGATGATTTCATCTCCGAGGAGGATCCTCGTTATGAACTGGTACAACGTCTCCTGGAGTACAAGCGCTACAAAGAGATGGCCGGCAAGATGGAAGACATCGACGAAGAGTCTCGCAAAAGTTATTATCGGGGCTACCTGGATAATGATGAGGTGGATCCACAACCCACCGGTGAAGCGCTCAAAGATGTGACCATGTTTGACCTGATGGCCGCCTATAAAAAGGTGTTGGCGGATATCAAACGCCAAAATGTGGTTCACCGGGTGGAAAAGGTAAATACCACGGTGGAAGAACAGACCGAATATATTTTTGATACTTTGCACAAGCGTGGGCGCACCTCTTTCAAAGCCATCTGCATGGAGCTGCGCAATCGTACGCTCGTTGTGGTGACGTTTTTGGCCATGTTGGAAATGGTCAAAGAGCACCAGATCGACCTGTTTATTGAAGACAACGAACCCGAAGATTTTTATCTGGATCTAAAACCGGTGGATGAACTGTTGGAAACGGCTGAATCTCCCCCGGAGCGCGCTTTTCCTGAAGATTATGAGCCCGAGGAGTCGGCCGAACAAAGTACTGAGGTCTCCCCGGATCCAGCCAGTGATGATGCTGAATAGAATGTACAGTTGATACGTTTTTTGCTAACCTTTCATATCACAACTAACGAATAATTTAATTCACTCTATGCTTACACGGATATCACGAATGGGACTTTTGTTGCTGATGCTAACCGGCCTATTGGGCTATGGTTGCTCCAGCGAACAGAAAACCATGGACGAAGAAGCTGCGGTCAAAGAAAAAATGACGCTCAATGAGCGGATGCTGCAGTATCAATCTGAAATCACCACCGAATTTTTGAAGGATCACCTGACGGTCTATGCCGCCGATTCGATGGGCGGACGAGAATCAGGCACCGAATACGAACGCAAAGCGGCTGACTATTTGGTTGACCAGTACAAACAGATAGGCGTTCTACCCGGAGCCGGACAGGATCAGTATCAGCAATATTATGATCTGAATGCCACACTATATGATAGTTTGACGTTCAAGCTCCATAACCTGGACAGCACCGTAGTGGCGCAGTCTACCGCGAAAAAAGGGCACGTCGGTGTGTTGAGTCCAATGTATGGGGGCAATGTTGCTCAAACCGGGCGTGTGGTTTTTGCTGGGTTTGGGGTTACCGATACCACTCGTATGGTGGACCATCTGAAAGGATTAGATTTGACCGGTAAATTTGTATTGGTATTCAACGAGATTCCCCACATTGATGAAGCCACCGGGGATACGTTGATCGATCCCAGCCAAACGGTGCGCTCTCGATTCAGTTCGCTGGCTTTCCGTAGTGGTGCCGCCGGCGTATTGGTGGTGGCCCACGATTCGGTTTCGCAGTATCTGGAATCAGCGGAAGGACGCCTGGGACGTTTTGACGGTCCGACCAACTTACGTTTGGCCTATCTTGATAAAGAAGACGATGGCGGTTTCCAAGGTGGTTATTACTATATCAATCCGGAATGGGCAAGCACTATGTTAGGCCTGGATTCAGTGGATCAACTGAACGCCATGCGCGATTCGCTGGCTACCAAGGATCACCTGACTTCCTTTGAACCCATGGCCACGGAGTACTTGCTCTCCAATACCCCGTACACCCAAACGCAGACGGTGGAGAGCTCCAATATTGTTGGTGTGATTGAAGGCACCGATCCGAACCTGAAGAATGAAGTAGTGGTTTTATCTGCTCATTACGATCACGTAGGTATTGGCGCTCCGGATAGTACGGGCGACGCCATCTACAACGGTGCTGATGATGACGGCAGTGGTACCATTGGTTTGTTGAGTGTGGCTCATGCTTTGCAGAAAGCCAAAGAGGATGGACATGGTCCCCGCCGAAGTGTAATGTTCTTGAGCGTTTCTGCTGAGGAAAAAGGGTTATTGGGATCCCGTTATTACAGCGATCACCCCACTTGGCCGATGGAAGAGACCATTGCCAACATTAACGTGGATATGATTGGCCGTGTGGATGACCGTTATCAGGAGAAGGATTCCACCGAGCATGATTATGTGTATACCATCGGTGGCAAAATTATCTCCTCGCAGCTGGATAGCTTAGTCATGGCTGGCAATCAGATGACGGCCAACGTTACGCTAGATGATTTCTACAATGATCTGAATGATCCTAACCAGTTTTACCGCCGCAGTGATCACTGGAATTTTGGTCGTCTGGGTGTGCCGTTCATCTTCTTCTTTAATGGCACCCACGAGGATTATCATCGCCCGGGCGATGAGGTTGAAAAAATCACTTGGGCTCCGTACACCAATCGGGTCCGTACCATCTACGGTAGTGTGATAATGCTGGCCAATACAGCAGAACCTCCCGTCGTGGATAACCAGATGTTTATCGAGAAAACGCAGGTGGATCCGCGCTAGGACTAAGACCGTTGCATAGCTGAATTTCAGCGATGAGTTTGAAAGCCGGCCCCGTTCATTCGGGGTCGGCTTTTTGTTCATCGGACGGCCTGTCCGATGAACGGCTCCAACTATTTTTGTAAGGAATTGATGCGATTTGGCTCTCGTATATAAATGCACAACCCTGAAAACGGTACTCCGGGAGGCTCCCGGAGTAGAGGTGGGACCAATTCTATTTATTATGCGAGACCAACAACATGTTCATAGACGCAATATGTGGCACTATCAACCTCCGGGTGCCGTTTTCCATGTTGTGATTCGATTAGCTCACTCATTGCCCAGATTTCTGGTTGACTCAATCAATGCAGGTGAGTTTGATCTCTCTGAGAAAACCTTCCAAGGATGGTGGGGACGTGAACTGTTTACCAAGGATTATTATCAACACTTGATGAGACAAGCGCCTAATTTGGGGTATGGTCCTCAATGGCTTAAGAATCCTGATATCGCTGAACTTGCCAAGGAGGCACTACATTATCGTGATCGTAAAGTTTATCGATTGTATGCTTATTCCATCATGCCCAATCACATTCATATTTTGTTCCGCCATTTGGCAAAATCAGAAGATGAAAAATATCCGCTAGCTGAAATCATCAGGTCATATAAGTGGTATGTAGCGAGAAATGGCAATAAGATTCTAGGCAGGGAAGGTGCTTTTTGGGGCAGGGAATATTTTGATGAGGTAGTAACCAACCGTACTTCCTTCATCAACATCGCCCGTTACATCACGGAAAATCCCGTTAAAGCATACTTGGCAGAGCATTGGATGAATTGGCCCCACACATGGGTCCATCCGGCTCTGCGAAAAGCATTGGGATGAGCCCATCAATTCCCTGATGCAGTGACACCATCTGACACTCCCGTTTTGTATACTTGAAGCGTGACCGATCCCGATAATCTGAAATTCAACTTTACCAAAAGGCGGGGCTTGGTTACACTGTTCATCAAGCGGATTAATTTTAGACGGGTTTTGATACATGGCATTTAAAATACTGGCTACGGCGGATTTGCATTTGGGGCGGAAGTCGTCTCGGTTGCCGAGGGATAAACGGGCGGAGTACGGTCCGACAACTCACATTTTAAAAGCAATACGAAAAGCGGCCCTCTCGCACCAAGTAGATGCGGTGGTGATGGCCGGTGATGTGATTGATGCCAGCAACCATTTTATCGAGGTATATAACGATCTCTACCAAACGCTGCGAAATCTGATTGAGCAAGATATCGATGTGGTGCTAACTGCTGGGAACCACGACTATGACGCGTTGGCGGAGTTTGTGAATCATTTGGACGACCGCTTTCCCAAGGAACGCCTCCATTTTCTTGGCCAAAACGGACAATGGAGCAGCTGTGAGCTACAGAATAGCGCCGGGGAATTGCTGCAATGTATCGGGTGGTCATTTGACAGCCTGCATTTTCAGGATGATCCGACTCGCCTGTTGGAAGCTGATCTGATTCATCCATCAAAACCCACGCTGGGCGTTTTGCACGGCGATTTTTCGGATGACCAAAGTCGCTATGCCCCGCTGCGTGTGGAGCATCTGACTGGTCATGATGTGGATGGGTGGATTGTGGGGCACATTCATAAACCACAGGTACTAAACACCTCCCCTCTGGTGACTTATCCCGGCTCCCCGCAACCGCTGAGCCCCAAAGAGACCGGCGAGCATGGCGTTATGCTATTGCAGATTGAATCCGATGGCGCCATCCAGCAGGAACGACTTGAGATTTCTCCCTTGCGCTATGAAGAGGCTCGGCTAGAAATCAACCCGGAGTTGGAACTAAAGCAATTGCGGAGTCACTGCCTCAATTATCTATCCGAGTTGACTTATGATGCGGATCTGACCCTGCTCGATTTGGAGTTAACCGGGCGATCTACCCATATGGAAGCGCTGGAAGAGTTGAGCCGCGACCTGGAAGGACATGTGGCGCAGTACAGTTTGGTGGTTTCCAATGTGGCTATGAATATCCGCCCGGCCGTACAGGATTTGGAGACACTGGCCCGCTTTGATGATCCGCTGGGTATGGTGGCTCAGGCCTTAATCGATCTGGAAAGGGATCAACCCAACGATTTTCTGGAGGCTTATCGCACCAAAGTGGAAGAACGCCGCCTGGAAATGGATAGCAGCAAAACCTATAGCCCGCTGGATCAAGTGGTCTTGGAGGAAACGCTGGAGCAGGCCGATTCCGAATCTGCGGAGCGTGAGCTGGCGGAAGTATTGGCCGATCAATTGTGGAGTGTACTCTATGAGCTGCATCAACAAAAGGGGGAGGTCGCACATGGATAAGATGAAGCAAAAATCACCCCTGCACATCAACCGACTTTTCCTGCGATGGGGACCCACCGGCGATCAACAGGAACTGGATTTTACCGATTTTGGTGGCGGTATCAACCTGGTCAAAGGACCCAACGCCTCCGGCAAAACCACCACGTCGAGGGCGATCCGCAAGTTGTTGTGGAAAGAAAGCAATGATCCAAAATTGGCATACCTGGATCGCACCCAGTTACGACTGGAAAGTCAATTGAAAGAGGATACATGGTCACTGGAGTGGAATTATGGGCGGGGCGAGTCGCGCCGCAACGGCCAGACTGTCGATCAACCGGGGTGGAATACCGAACTGCCCTCCGACCGGTATCAACTGGCATTGCATGAATTGTTGGTGGCCGATGATCATAAACTGGCCGACAAAATCTATCAGGAGATGTTGGGCGGTTATGATCTGGACGAGGCCCGCAAGCAGCTCGGTTACAGCGATACCATCCGCAATAAAAGCATCAAGGAATTTAAAGCGTTTGAGGAAGCGCGGCGCAAGGAAGAAGAAGCTCGCGCGCATTTGCGAGAACTGAGCAAAGCCGAAAATGAGCTGCTTCAGCTGGAAGAGAACCTGAAATCGTATCAATCGCTGGAACAGCGTCAAGATGCTCTGCAACAGCTTTTGCGTTACCGAAACCAGCTGAACGAACTGCGTGAACTGGAGAGCAAGCTCGCGCAGTTTGATTCGATTGTCGGAGAACTGACCGGCAACGAATACAACCGTCTGCAAAAGCTGAAGGAAAAACAACATGACTTGCGTCATCATGTGGATGAATTGCAGTCCAAGGTGCAAAAGCTGAAGGAAGATCAGCAAGCACTATCCATACCTGAGGAGCGACTGAATTATGAAGTACTCAGTGGTTGGAAGCGCCAACTGGAAACGCTCAAAAACGACCACGAAAAACTGGACGATCAGCAGCAGCGCATTACCGAATTGCAGGCTGAATTGCGCCATCAGCAGGCGGCCATTCGCGATTTGGAGTGGCCCGAGGAATGGCGCAATCCCCAGCCCGGCGACTGGACCCAGCTGGAATCACTGATCCGCAAACGCCTGGAAGTGTCCGCCGCCCGGGAGGAACTGGAAGAGCGGATTCAGGCGACCCATCAACAATTGGAGCAATTTGAACAGCTTCCCCCAGCCGGAACCATCGAGCAGGGTTTACAACTACTCCGACAGCTCTTTCGAATACCGGAAACCGACGAAGAATCAACCCCATCCGCGGGCATCAAACCAATCTGGGGCTGGTTGGCCTTGCTGATTCTCGCGCTTTCGGGAGCCGGTGCGATCTGGCTTTCCCCTTGGATATTATTGGGTGGACTCCTTCTCTCGGCCGGACTCCTCTGGTGGGGCATGCATGACACTGAGTCAACCGATTTAGATCAACAAGCCCATGCGCGACAGCAAGCTCAACTTCAGCAGGATTTTAAAAATCTACGTTTGCTGGATCCAACCGGATGGGATGACAACGCGCTGACCGACTACGTAAATCAATTGATCACCCTGAAAGAGCGTAGTGAACAACAAGCCCGGCTGGATGAGCGACTGAGTCAGCTCAACGTGCGTCGCGAGCGACTACAAGAGCAAGCCGGCCAACTGTCTGAGCAACTGGACGAACTGAAATCCGCATTTGGCGTGTTACCTTCGTTTGACTCCGATGCCGCCCTCTATCAGTTCGTCAAGCAGGTGGCTGAGTTGAATGCCATTCGTGGCAATCTGGCTGGTGCACTAAACGGTGAAGAAACCTTACAGAAAAGAGTAAATGCGCACCGGAAAGAACTGGTGAATTCGCTACAATCGGTTAATGGTGAGGTCATCAATAGCACCGATTTATCTTCTCTGCAGCAGATCATCGCCCGACTGGATCGGGACTGGAATCACTGGAAGGATCTGGAAAACAAACGCGAAAACCTTTCGCTGGATCTGAAGCACAACCAGAAGCAGTTACGGGAGGTGGACCAGCAGCTGGAAGCGCTTCGCAGCGTCTTTCCGGATCAGACCGATGAAGCGCAGATGCAGGTGTGGTGTAAGCAGGTTCCGACGTATCAGCGAACTAAAGAACAGGTGAGTAATCAGCAGGCTGTAGTACAGAATGCTCGTAATCAGGCCGAGGAAGAGCCTGCCTTGCAAGAGGTGGATTGGGATGCCAACTCCGCCGAGATTCGAGAGGAACTATCCGACATTGAGCGACAATTGAATCAGAAGCAGGCCGACCAGAAACGTTACAATGAACTGAGCGGCGAGATCCACGCTGCCCGCAATCGCAATGATCTGGAAGACGCCCACGGCACCGTGCACGATGCGTGGTTTGATCTCAAAAAAGTGCGCGATGACAACTTGGATTCGGTGGCCGGACACGAATTATTGAATCTTTTGCAAGAGTGCGCCCAAACCGATCAAGCCCCTGCGGTGATGCGGCGGGCCAATGAGTGGTTCCAGAAAATCACCAATGATCGCTATCAATTGAAGATGTCCACCCGTGAGGCCCGTTCGGAGTTTACCGCTTTGGATACGGTGAACGGTCAGCAGTATGCGTTGGAAGCGCTCTCCAGCGGTTCTCGTATTCAGTTGTTGCTGGCCGTGCGTTTGGCCTTTGTTGAGGAGCACGAAACCGACGTGCAGTTTCCGTTGCTGGTGGATGAACTGCTGGCCAACAGCGACGATACCCGCGCACAGCAGATCATCGATGCCTTGATCACCATCGCCAAAAGCGGACGACAGGTGTTCTACTTCACCGCCCAATCGGATGAGGTGAGCAAATGGCGCCGCCTGGCCGATACACATGAGGTGGACATTACCGAACACGCCCTGAACCGATCAGCCACCGGTGAATCCATACAGATCGAATCGGAAGCGGTGACCAGCGATGGCGAGGCAACTATTCCCAATCTGGTGACCGAAGTGCCAGATCCAACCGGAAAATCCCACCGGGAATATGGGGAAGAACTCGGCGAACCTTCCTCCAACCTCAAAACCGCTTCGGTGGATCAATTGCACATCTGGTATTTCATTGAGGATCCGAAGATCCTGGCGGAACTCCTGAAACGCAACGTGGATCGCTGGGGACCGCTGAAGCACTTGCTGGAACGCGATCCGGCGAGCTTATCTGAAACGATAGATCCTGAGCAGCTCCATGCCGATGCCGGTGCTATTGAAGAATATTTGAAGCTCCGGCAGATGGGTCAACCCAAACCGGTTGATGCTTTGGTGCTCTCTGATTCGGGTGCGATCACCGAAACGTTCTGGGATGCGGTAGTTGAAAAGCTGGAAGAAGTGGACCACGATCCGCAAGCGTTACTACAGGCGCTAGAAAATGGGGAGGTCTCGCGCTTTCAGTCAGCCAAACGGGAAGAACTGGAGCTGTATTTGGAGCAGCAGGGCTACCTGCCCAACCGCGAACTCTTGACCGCTGCCGAACGCGAAACCCGACTCAAAGAATATCTGGCCCTGCACCCGGAAGCCGACGCCGCGCACGTGCAGCGGATTATCATGCGACTGGAAAACCGGCAACCGGCCGAACGCACTTTATTTGATTAATTCTGATTTCAAACTACGAGAAGAGACGTGATTCAACGTTACCGTTTTCGCACTATGCATGCCCTGCTCGACCGACTGGTGGAGCTGATCGAAGAACCGGTGCCCGACCGACCGCTGCTGGAACAGGAACATATTATTGTGCCCTCGCAGGATTTGGGGAACTGGTTGACCATCAATCTAGCTCGAAAAACATCCGCTCAAATAGCCGCCAATTACCGGTTTTATCAACCGGCCGGATTTGTGGACACCTGGTCTATGGAACTGCTGGATGACTCCTCTGAGGAGGAGTGGAATAAAGGAAATCTGCAGTGGGC
This sequence comes from Bacteroidota bacterium, assembly GCA_051747265.1. GTDB lineage: Bacteria > Bacteroidota > Rhodothermia > Balneolales > Balneolaceae > JBNJFY01. The sequence continues at coordinate 460,368 of JBNJFY010000002.1, forward strand.
ATTGTTTCAGCTGTTGCCCGAGTTAGCCGAGGAAGATTCCATAGATGACTTGCCCGTGGTTGCCACTAACGCCACGCGTCAATCGCTCAAGTGGTTCCGACTAGCCGGGCATCTGGCCGATGTGTATGATCAATACATGATCTACCGGCCGGATTGGCTGAACACCTGGCGCACACAACCGGAAAAAGCAGCCACTCCAAAATTACAGTGGCAAGCTCAGTTGTGGCATCGAGTCACCCAGACCTATCCTCACATTACAGATCGTGCTCAGCGCATGAGCCGGGCCCGCAAACAGTTGTCATCTGACCAAACCACCAATCTGCTACCCAAACGCATCTGGGCCGTTGGATTGGGGAGCATGTCCGAATCCTTGATGCATTGGATGAAATCACTGCACCAAGTGAACACAACGCAGTTTAATGTCTTGGAGTGGCAGCCCTATATCCCCATTTCGCAGGAAGCGGTGACCGGACATCTGTTTGAGGAAGAGAAGCCATCCGACCAGTTCGAATTGCCTCAACGCATCCACACCATTCGAAACAACTGGATCAAACAGAACAAGGACTTCTTTCATCTGGTCGAACGACTATGGCCGGAGCTCAGCTATCGGCAAGCTATTTCCGAAGATCAACAGGAACCGACCAAAGACGATGACCCACTTCACGTACTGCAGAAACTGCTTATCAATCCCGAGGGGGCGGATCCGGTGATACAGGTGTCCAGCGATGATCGATCCAGCCTGCAAATTCACGCCACGCACAGTCCACTGCGTGAAGTGGAAGTGCTCTACGAACAGCTGCTAGCATGTTTTGAGAAAGATCCAACGTTGCGTCCCGATGACCTATTGATTGTCACCCCTGATTTAGAAACCTACGCACCTCATCTGAAAGCCGTTTTTGGTTCTCCGGGGGACGAAAATCTGCGCATTCCGTTTCACCTGTCGGATCCCACCGAGCAGCCCTCGTACCGCCTTGCCGAGTTATTGATTCAGGTATTGCGAACGGCCAAAGGACGATTTAAGGTCACCGAGATCATGGACTTGCTGGCTCATCCGGTGATCCGGCGGTCGGTCGACCTTTCTATCCACGACCTGGATCGCATGGAGCAGTGGATGCTGGACTTGAATGTTCGCTGGGGCTACGATAGCGCTCATCGCCAGGAGGTTTTGGATGAAGAACACCCGATCAGCGAGCAAAACAGCTGGCAGCAAGCGCTGGATCGGCTCTGGCTGGGCATCACCACCCGCGACGCCGACCAGCAGCTATATCACCAACGCCTGTCTTACGACGGGGTGGAAGGTACCGGCGACAGTCACCGCTTGGGCGTCTTGCAGCAACTGATTCAGCGGCTGTGGCAGTTGCATCAGCGCATGCAACAGAACCTTTCGCTGGCCCAGTGGAAACAAGAATTGCAGGCCTGGATTCGCGACTGGTTTAGCGTGGAGCGAGACCAAGAACCCGCGTTGCAGTGGCTGCAGGAGCAGGTTAGCTCGCTGGATGAAATCACCAGCCTGACAGAACAGTCGGACGAGAAATTTGAGGCAATCGGTGTGGATATTTTGATTGAGTTGTTGAGCCAACAAGTGCTCTCCAAGCGACACCCGGTGACCCGCATGGCCGGGCGGGCGCTGATCTCTTCTATGGTCCCTATGCGTGGGATTCCCGCTAAAGTAGTGGCCCTGGTGGGACTCAACGAAGGCACCTTCCCGGGCAGCGATCCCACCAATCCCTTTGACGCTATGCAGGACGATCCGCGTCCGGGAGATCGGTCCCGGCGCCTGGAAGACCGCCAGTTGTTTGCCGATGCCCTCCTTTCCGCTCAAGATCAATTGCTGATCACTTACACCGGACGCGATCAGCGAAATGACGAGGAGATTCCCCCTTCTTCGTTGATTACGGAATTACTGGATCTGCTTAATATGATCTCGGATGAGAAACAGGAGGATTGGATCAGCAAGCATCCTTTGCACGGATTTGAAGGTTCGACATCCAAGTCAGAAACCTATCTATCCTCCCTGGCTGATCAAAATCAGCAAGCTTTTGAACACGACCGTAAGGAAGAACAACCGATAACTCCGCTGGTGGGCTTAGATGCGGCCATTCCCTGGGATCGATGGATCTCGGAAGCAGAACAGAACATCACGCTCACCGGACGAGAGTTGAAACGGTTTTACCGTCAGCCGTTGAAATACTACTGCGAGCAGGCCCTGGGCGTCTGGCTCCGGGAAGAGGATCAGGTAGAAACCGAAGAGGAACCTTACCGCATTGATTCGCTGAGCAAGTACCAAATTTATAATCAACTGCTCAAGGAAACACTGCTACAACCGGATAGCGAGATTCCGGCTCAGGTTTATGAACAGCGCGGAGTCCTACCTCACGGCATACTGGGCAGACATGAGTGGCGCACCATTCAGAAAGAGTTGAACCGGCAAGCGGAGACCATCACCACGCATCTGGGGCAGCAGGAAATCACGGAACCGACTTCCTATGAAGTGGAGCTGGAAATTGAGGACCATCTGATTACGCTTTCCAGCGAGTCGGGGTACTGGGCCGGTGATCAACAACTGGTTATTAAAACCGGCGGCAAACTGAAAGCCAAAGATTATCTGGGCGCCTGGCTGGATCATCTGGGAGCGAATGCGGCAGGACTTCACTGTAAGACACACCTCTATGGGAAGAAAGGCGACAAGGATTTTCAGCACCAGTTTGTGTTGACCGAAATGGAATCGGAGCAAGCCAAGGAATCATTATCGCTTTTTATCAAAGGATTACTCATCGGTCGCTTTCATCCCTTGGGCTTTTTCCCAGCCAGCAGTATGGATTGGGCAGAGAGCTACTGGGGGGATCAACACAATAAGGATCAGAATGAAGCGCTAAAGGCGGCCAAGTTATCCTACCATAATGAGCACGCCTACAACAGCTATGAGAATGAAAGTGATGATGCCTACTACCAGTATTTTCTGGGTGATTGCCATCCGTATGAGTGGAACCCGGAGCTGTGTACCTCGCTGGCCGAACAATTTTGGACTGATTTCTGGGGGAACCGATCATGAGTAAACCTTTTGACATTTTCACCTCGCTTCCCGAACTCAACGGCCGCAGTCTGATTGAAGCCAGCGCGGGGACCGGAAAGACCTACAACATATCCGGCTTATTCGTACGATTGGTGGCCGAAAATCAGTTCGGATGCGCTGAGGATGTCTCCCGGATTGTGGTGGTCACCTATACCAAAGCGGCCACCAAAGAGCTCAAGCAGCGGATCACCCAACGATTGCGTGACTCTCATCAAGTACTCACTGGTAACCTGGATCCGGAGGAAACCACAGATGACTTCCTGAAGCAAGTGCATGAGCAGTATCAAGAGAACTCCCGGGCGCAGAATCATCTGCGCCAAGTCTTGGGACAAATTGATCAGCTTTCCGTATTCACCATCCACAGTTTTGCCCAGCGGCTCTTGCAAGAATTTGGTCCCCAAGCCAGCATCGATTACACCGGTGAGATCATCACCGATCCCACGGAGGTTACCAATGAGTTGGTCTATGATTACTGGCGACGACTGGTGGCCGAGTCCGATCAGGATATCGGATCACAAATCCTATTGCAGTTGCTCCGCAGTGACCAAACCACGCCCGAAAAGTTTATTGAGACCTACGGGGACATTATCACCGATACGCAGATGGAATTTCGGGCCTCGGTGGATCTGGACCACAAACGCGAGGAGTGGCGGGATCTGAATGCTCGCATGCGGACGGTAGCCGATGGTTTTTCTGATGAAATAAAAGCTGAGTTCAGAACATATTTTTATAGCGAAGAATACAATCTGAGTAAAACCGTCTTCAAACCGGAAAAATGGGAAGAATTTGACGGCTATTTCACCACCTTAGCTGAAGCTGAACTTATTACCGATCTATCCGAATCGGAATGGAAAAATGTGGGCTACTTCGGCTATCCCGATGGGATCGATCAAAAGTGCAACAAGGGGCTGGAACCAGAGGATCTACCACTCAGCTCGGAAACCAAAACCTGGATGCAATCACTGCAGGAGATCCAGCAGTTGGCAACTGGATTGTACGAAGAGCAAGCTGATATAACGCAAACCGTACTGCAGCAGCTACACACCGGCTACCAGCATGCCCTCCAAGAGCGCGACGATTACACCTACGACGACCTGCTCTACATGGCCGATCAGATGGTGCAGCAGCATCCCCAGGTAAGAGAAGCGATCCGCACGCGCTACCCGATCAGTCTTATTGATGAGTTTCAGGATACCGATCCGCTGCAGTGGTCCATTTTCAAAACGCTGTATCCGACAGAAGTTGGGGATGATTCCCTGCTCTGCCTGATCGGCGACCCCAAGCAGTCTATCTACAAATTTCGCGGGGCGGATATCTACTCCTATCTGGCGGCACGGGATCAGATTCCCGAAGAGCGCCACTTCACCCTGGATGCCAACTACCGCTCGGACCAGGCCTTCATCGAAGCACAGAATCAGCTGTGGCATCGGCACGAGGACGCCTTTTTTATTGATGACCAAATCAGCTATTCCGATGTGCAATGGAATCCCGAGCGCACGAAGCAAAGTCCGTTGGCCGGAACTATGGGCGCGCTACATTGGATCGTGGATGAGAATGAGAACGACGAAGCAGAACTGAATAAAAGTGACGCCCAGGAACGCGCCGCCCATATCACCGCCCAGCACATTCAACAAACGCTGGAGCGTGGTGGCAGTCAGATTTCCCCCAGTGATATCGCCGTACTCTGTAACAGCAACAAAGAAGCCGCGCTGATCAAGCGAACCTTATTTGAGTATGGGCTGAACAGCGTGCAGCTGAGTCGGGATAATGTATTTGAATCCAAAGAAGCCCGTGAGCTGCAACTAATCTTGGAGGCCGTGGTGGATCCGGGCAACGCGTATAAGTTGCGCGCCGCCTTGGGCACGCGCATACTCAATGGTCAGGAGTTGCTGCTTCAACTGCGCCAACAGGAAGAGCCGGACGCGGATACCGAGCAGGCTTGGGAACAGTGGCTGATGCGTGTACTGGAGTGGCATCAGCTGTGGTCCGACCGCGGATTTACACCCATGCTCCGCCGATGGTTAGAACAGGGAAAATGCGAGCAACATCTACTGGCCTATCACGATGGTGAGCGTCGGGTGACTAACATGCGGCACCTGATCGATTTACTGCAGGAGATGGCCCGCCAGCGTCCCGGAGAACCGCATTACCTGCTGCATGAACTGCAACAGCGACGTCATACTGCGGGGGATCACTCGTCATCCGAAGAGGAAGAATTGCGGCTGGAAAACGACCGCGATTTAATCAACGTGGTGACCATCCACCGCAGCAAAGGGTTGGAGTATCCGATTGTATATACCCCGTTTTTGTGGAGCGGGATTAATACCTCTCAACTCTGGCGGCGACGACCCTATATCTATCATAATCCTCAAAACTCGCAGCAGAAATTGCTGGATATCGATGGAAAGCAGATTGAGGGTAGTAAATTTCATTTCTTCCGCGAAGAGATGCAGGATAAGCTGCGGGTGGCTTATGTGGCACTCACTCGCGGGGAACATCACAATATTGTGATTAGCGTACCCTATCAGCATAACTATCAGGACAAAGGAGATTCAGCCTACTCTCCATTGGATTATATCCTGTTTGGTCGAGAGCGTTTTGAACAGGGACTTCGTAAGAAATATAAAGAGTACATCTCTGCAGAGAACACCAACTGGATCACCTATTCTGAGGTACCAGAAGCCGTAGCGAATGTGAAGGAATCCATGAGTCATGAACAGATGACTTTCGAGTCATGGTCTGCTGATAGCCAGGTGACGGAGCGTTCTGCTGAGGATCCGGCCGAAAAAGAGAAGCTTGCGCTTCAGCACCGATCATTTGAGCATAAAAACCAATTGATCCCATCCTGGAGTATCCGTAGCTACTCTGCCTTAGGTCGTGGGTTGCATGGTGGATCCGAAGACGAGCTGGCCGCCTTCGATGTGAAAATGGATGAGGTAGAATCGGAAAATGAGTCTGCCCAAGTGTCCTCCGGCAACAGTATGTTCAGCTTTCCCCGAGGTGCGCGAACTGGGCTCTGCTGGCACAAAATGTACGAGGAGTTCACCTTCGATGATCCGGACACCTATACGCCGGTTATTGAGCGTGAGTTGGAATCGCACGGGTTTGATCCCCGGCGCTGGTTACCGGTATTACTGAAACACGTACAAACCACCATGCAAAAGGAGCTCTTGCCCATCGCCAACTTACGACTGGGTGATTTATCCCCCGTGGCCCTACTGCCCGAAATGGAGTTTCATTTCCAATATGCCCAGGCCAATGCGAGGGAAATCATGCAGTTGGTTCGTCCCCATGAAGCTGATTTTGAAGACGCTCCCTTGCCTCCAGGATTGATGAAGGGATTTATCGATTTAACCTTTGAGCATCAGGGCAAAATCTACCTGTTGGATTACAAGAGTAATCACCTGGGCAATACGTTTGATGATTACCAAACTGGGGCTCTGGCCGAATCCATTCGCGAGCACCACTACGATTTGCAGTATCACCTATACACGCTGGCCCTGCATCGCTATTTGAAGCTGCGCAAGGGGTCTTCCTACTCGTACAATAAGCACTTCGGTGGAGCCTTTTACCTGTTTTTGCGGGGGGTCCAACCCGGCGAGGCAACCACCGGCATCTACTTTGAACGCCCCGATTACGAGATCATCCAATCGCTGGATCACTACTTTAATCATGAGGTTCAACATGCCTGATCTATTTGATACGGTACCTGATACCGAAATGCAGCCGCAACAGCTACTTGATTTACTGGACCAGTTGCGTGGTGAGCGTATCTTAGAACCAGCAGATGTGGAATTCCCTCGCTGGCTATATATGCGACTGGGTGAAACGGATCCGGCCGTCTTATTGGCCGCGGCTCATGTGGGTAGCCTCACCCGCCAAGGTCATGTGGGCACGCGCATTCCCATCCGGACCAATGAAATCCCATTGTTCGGGGAAGAGCAGTGGGGCACTACGCTGGATCCCTCACATCGCCAACAACTTGAACAGTTGGTGGAACAGATAGCAGAATCCATGGCTGATTCAGACGTGGTGGGCACGCCGAATGATGCACAGCATCCTCTCATTTTTGATCGCGGCTACCTCTATTATCAGCGCTACTGGATGTACGAATGTACCCTTGCTGATCTACTCGTGGAGAAAGCCCGCCAACCGCTACCCGAATTCGATACGGAACAGGCCGCTGAGTGGATCACCACACTGCTGGATGACAACCCGCAACCCGAAGCCCCCAACTGGTCACGGATTGCCTTGTGGGTAGCCCTGCGGCGTCGCTTGATGATTCTCACCGGCGGACCCGGAACCGGAAAAACCTATACCCTGGTTCGCTTGATGGCCCTGCGACTACTACTGGCGCAAGAGGATCAAACCGAATTGAACATTGCTTTAGCCGCCCCCACCGGTAAGGCCGCAGCCCGCATCGATGAATCGATCGGTGAGAGTTTGGGGGAGTTGACCGCTGAACTTCCTGACGTGGTCATGAATCAGCTCCCTAAGGAAGCGCAGACCATCCACCGACTATTGGGCACACGGCGCAATCAACCGGAATTTCGACATAACCGGGATAACCCGTTGCCTCATGATATGATCATTGTGGATGAGGCCTCCATGGTAGATATCGCGCTGATGACCAAACTGTTGGAAGCGCTCAAACCGGAAGCGCAGCTCATTTTACTGGGTGATAAAGACCAGTTAGCCTCCGTGGAAGCCGGATCGGTGCTGGGTGATATCTGCTCGCCGCTGGTTACCGACACTCAATCAAGTGCTGGATTAAACCAATTTTCAGATTCCCTTCTGAATGAGCTGGCGGAAGCTTCCATCAGCAAACTCCCCGAACCCGTAGATCGAGCTACTGATACCGACCTGCTGGATTGTATGATTCAGCTCACTTACAGTCATCGGTTTAAAGATGCCCCGGATATCGGCAACCTGGCCGATTTTATTAATCGAGGCAATGCCTATGAAGCGCTACAACATGTTGAGCAGTCGGAAGTCACCCGTCTGGGACACCCCGATCAACTGCGGGATGTATTGACATTTTGTGAGCAGTGGTCGTACTGTCGGGCAAGGTATACCGCCGATCATGCCCAAGAACTGTTTGAGGCGTGGACTGATTTTCAGATACTCAACGCCCATCGGCGAGGTGCACTGAGTTCGTCCACGGTAAACCACTTGCTAGACCAATGGATGCGATCGCGACAACAGTGGGGGGAGCAATCCACTTGGTACCCCGGGCGACCAATCATGATCACCGAAAACAATTACGAGCTCAATTTGTTTAATGGCGATATCGGAATCACCGTGCGTGACACACAGGAGCCCGAGAAATTGCGTATCGCATTTAATACACCGGAGGGTATTCGCCTCATTGCCCCTGCGCAACTCAGCAGCTACGATTCCGCCTGGGCGCTCACCGTGCACAAATCCCAAGGCTCTGAATTCGATGAAGTGCTGTTGATCTTACCCGATCAACCTTCGCCTATCCTAACTCGCGAATTGGTGTACACGGCCTTAACCCGGGCCCGGTCGAAATTTACGGTGTGGGGCAAAGTGGCGTTGTTTAAGCAAGCGGTGGAGCAGCGGATTCAACGCACTAGTGCGTTGGGGGAGCGGTTGTGGGATGAGGGTTAATTATTAGCACCCACCAAGAGTCTGAACTATGATTCTTTGTGATGGGCATGATGGGCTATGATTAGTCTTTCAATCATAGACCATCACACAATCATACCAATCATAGTTTTAAATTATTAGTAATCATCAACGACCTGAACTATGATTTTTCGTGATTAACATGATAGGCTATGATTAGTCTCTCTAATCATAGACCATCACACAAACACACCAATCATAGTTGTAACTTATTAGCCATCTCCAACAACCTGAACTATGATTTTTCGTGATTAACATGATAGGCTATGATTAGTCTCTCTAATCATAGACTATCACACAATCATACCAATCATAGCTGTAACTTATTAGTAATCACCAACGACCTGAACTATGATTTTTCGTGATTAACATGATAGGCTATGATTAGTCTCTCTAATCATAGACCATCACACAAACACACCAATCATAGTTGTAACTTATTAGTAATCACCAACAACCTGAACTATGATTCTTTGTGATGGGCATGATGGGCTATGATTAGTCTTTCAATCATAGACTATCACACAAACACACCAATCATAGTTGTAACTTATTAGTAATCATCAACGACCTGAACTATGATTTTTCGTGATTAACATGATAGGCTATGATTAGTCTTTCAATCATAGACCATCACATAATCACACAAATCATAGTTTTAACCTATCACACAAATCATGGTTTAAACTTTTTATTCATCACTCGCTTAAAGTCCAGACTGCGGCTTCCAAAGTTAATCAGTAGTCCCACCTCTAAATTATAAGCCTCTAGGTAGTTGATGGCCTGCGCCAAATGCACATCTTCCAACTGGATAACCGCCTTAATTTCCAAGGCAATGACATCCTCTACCAGAAAATCGACTCTACGTGTACCGATGTGCTTATCTTTATAGAATATGGGCATCTCATGCTCGCGACTGTAAAATAGTTTCCGATCACGAAACTCGATCTCCAAGGCTCGTTGATAGATTACTTCTTGGAACCCATTGCCCAGTGAACTGTGAATGGCCATTGCAGCACCGATAATATCACCGGTGAGTGCTGAATATTTATATTGATGATTCATCATATTTCAGAACCCTTTTATTAGTATGGTTCCGCATCCAACCTACTCCTTACAAGAAAAGGCCTCCGGGTTCATCCGAAGGCCTTTTGATTAGAGGGGAATCAAGGGGTTGATTCCGTACCTATGCGATTGGTCGTTTAAAGCAACCTCATCTTCGATTGAAGGAGGTAGTAACAATTAGATCATCGGCAATAGGTTGGGTTAATAATGAAAAGAACGTTGGTAAAAAAGAAGCTGCCCCGATGGTTAAGGGCGGGGCAGCTTTAGGGTTATAGTCGGGATCAGTTAGAAGCTTACTACGGCTTCGATCATGATTCCATTGAATTCGGCTTCATCATAGATGCCAGCGGGGTAATCATTGTAAGACTGGGTGACATATTCAATTTTGGCCAGTACGTTATCGGTCATGAACCAACCACCACCGATGTTGATGCGATCTACACTTACGTCCATTCCGCCGTCCAGTTCACCAGATACGGTGTTGTAACGGCCACCAACGTAGATATCTTCATCAGCACCAAAGCGATAGAGCAGTTCGGCACCAAGCTGCGTGAAGTTACGTGTATCAGACTCGGAAGCTGATTTACCGGTGCTGCTTTCGAATACACCGTAGAACTCCAACCCTTGGAACTTCACGAATGGGTTCACCATGATCGCGGTTACTTCGTTACCAAAGCCTGGATTTACACGGCCGGCACGGAAACTACCATCCAATACACTGTAGTATCGTGAACCAGCTCGGTCACCAGAGTACAAGTACATATATGGAGACTCAGGAGAAATGTATGTAGATGCCGTCAAACGAACACGTAAATCATCGTTGATTTGAGAGTCGTAGCCAAGTTTAGCCAAGAACGATGGTTTCGCATCTAAGCTGCTTTTAGATACATTTTGATTCAATTTACCATTGGTCAAGCCTACCATTCCAAAGATATCACCACCGTATACATACACTTCACCACCTACTTCTGTGGTAAAGGAATCCATCAAATAGTTACCCACAAATGGATTCATAATAGCGGCACCATTATCGGAGCGACGGAAGTGGTTGTCACCATAGTTGTTTTCCATGTGACCCACTTTGATACGCAGGTGATCCATCAAGTCAGACATAAAGCCTTTCTCAATAAAATCGAGTTGATCGATTTGCAGATATCCACCTTTGACATAGGTTTCGGTGTGGTGTTGCGACGACAAATAGGTACGCAAGTGCATGCGCATACCTGGTGCCAATGCAACATCCAAATCCAGGTTGGAAGTCGCCAGGTTAAAGTTAGACGTTAATTCAGGCAATTCACTCATTATGGGATCGCCATTTTCATCTACACCGGTCTGCCATGGACCAGCATTATCATGACTTAATCCTTGGAATTGTAAAGTATTGGCACCGCCTATACGAACCACTACTCCGTCAAATTTGACATCGGTGGTGAAGGAGGGCTCAAACTGATTCAATCCCTCTTTGGACTGGGAATAAAAATACTGTAAATCCGGCTGGATTTGTGCTTGGGCAGTAAGGGCGAACGACCCCATAAGGAGTGTCACCATCGCTAAGCTGAAGATGTTCTTTAGAGTTTTCATATCGGAACCTCTGATGATTCTGAGTTCGGAATTAATAGTGTCAAAAAATTCGATGGTTGAGTCAGTAGCCAGTTTGTAATACTGACTGTGGCTTCATTGCCAATCGAAGGTTTGGTTGCTTCGAGGACTGGTCTTTGCCAGCCGCACCCATATATCTGCAAAGGGTGTTCCAACTAGTATCCATCCCGGATCCAACTATATAACCACAGGCGAATAATCGGCCTCCTGAGCTTTTAGAAGGCGATATTTGCATAGAATATTTTTTGAAAAAAATATTGTTATTTCCTGTCGCGAGAATGGAAGTTGCACCCTTGCATGAGCGGCGAGGGGCAGGTCTTGCATAATTGCAATAGGCCAGTCTGTTGGAGTAGAAGTGGTTATGACAGGTTTTAAATCTCAGTTATCTGAAGGCAGGCACAAAAAAGCCCCACTCCGAATTCACGAAGTGAGGCCATTAAATGAGGGAATTATAGATGGCTTATTTGGTCAGCAACATCTTGCCGGTTTTAATTTGGGATCCGATCTGCAAGCGATACAGATAGATACCGCTGGAGAGTCGTCCCGCATCGAATTTGGCTTGATGATACCCGGCCGGCATGGCTCGATCCACCAAGAGAGCTACTTGCTGGCCCAGCATGTTATACACCGTCAATCGCACCTGATTCTGTGCGGGTACACTGAAACGGATCACTGTGCTGGGGTTGAACGGGTTGGGATAGTTGCCCAACTCAATGTCGGCAGGCAGCTCTTCCTGTGTTTGGATTTGCACCTGCTCATCAGCCCCATTACCAGGACCACCCGCGGATGCCAGTACCGCACCATCGGCCTGGGTTTGCGGATTGCCCAGGTTGGTGGCGTAGGTCCAGTCGAGATAGGAATCGGTATCCACGGTTACATCCTCGCGCACCACGGTGATGCCTTCGGTGGCATAGGGATCACTGGTACTGCCCCAGCCACTAGGTACCCCCGCGGATGCTCCGCCTTCCCAGGCCATGGCATCCACTTCCTGACCTTGCTCATCATAGAGGACCAAAGCGTCTCCTCCATTATTCAACGGTGGCAGATTGCCGTAATCATCCGCTTGATAGCCATATAGATTTCGAAAACCTTTGCGATCCACGGCGATGGTCAGGAAGGTGTGCGGATCCATCTTGTGCTTGTTGGCAAAGGTAAAGGTTTGACCGGTCCCGTTGTTATCCACCAGGGTCCAGCCGCTTAGGGAGAGGGCTTGATCCGTTCCGTTGTACAGCTCAATCCACTCTTCTTTGCTCTCGTTACCCGGCGTATCGTAGAAGACTTCGCTGATCACTACCGCACCGGCTGCTGGATCCGTAATGGTTACGGCTGCTTGATCGGTGGCCTGCGCGCCGTCATCATCGGTTACGGTCAACGTTACGGTATAGGATCCGGCCGTAGTATAAGTATGACTGGGGCTGGATCCGCTACCACTGGAACCGTCACCAAAATCCCATGCGAAGCTGACAATAGAACCATCCGAGTCGGAAGATCCACTACTGCTGAAGGTAATCGCTTTGCCGGTTAAACCTTCATAAGGTCCATTGGCCACGGCCACCGGAGCTTCGTTGGGCACTGCGGCATCTTGGGTCTGAGGATTACCATTATTAGTAGCCACCGCCCAATCCGTATAAGAATCAGTATCGGTGGTCACGTCTGAACGTACAATGGTTTCCCCGGTGTTGGCGACCGGATTGCTGGTACTGCCCCAACCAGCGGGAATTCCGGCCGAAGCGCCGCCCTCCCAGGCTACCGCGTCGATAACACTACCGCTGGCATCCTCCAGTAAGATGGTATCGCCTCCGTTATTCAGGAAGGGCATCCCACCATAGACATCCGCTTCATAGCCATAGATAGCGGTAAATCCGGCCGATGTTTGCGCCAAGGTGAGATAAGAGTTGGCTGCTATACTGGTTCCAGCCGGAAAAGTAAAGCTGCTGCCTGTTCCGTTGTTATCTATTATGGTATAACCGCTCAGATCTACCGTGGATCCGGTACCGTTGTACAGCTCTATCCACTCCTCATCGGCATCCGTACCCGGGGTATCATAGAAGACTTCGCTAATAATAACGCCGTCACCCGTTCCGCCGGATCCGGCCGCGGTGGTGGTGAAGGTATAGTCAGTGGAAGAGCCGCTATTTCCGGATCCATCTACGGAGGTAACCCGGTAGTGATAGGTGGTCTCCGCGGTGAGATTGTTCAGTGTCATTGAGTGGCTGGTCACCATATTGCCATCGGTAACAAATTGTCCATAGCTGGTAGTAGTTCCAAAATCCACGCGAGAGTCTGCCGGCTCATCGGTACTCCAAGTGATAGTGACTGAGCTGGAGCTAATATTCGTGGCTTGCACGGAGGAGAATACCGGTGGGGTGGTATCGGAACCCCCTCCGCCACTGCCCTCTCCACGGTTGGGGAAATAAGCGCGACGCATCAAGGTGCTATCCAACACGAATGGATTTTCATTGCCTTGATAATGGGCGATCTGCGAGGATCGATTTAACTCCGCGGCATCCACTGGATCCTGGTAGTGCCATTCATACAGCACCTCTTTCATCCCGTTGAAGAAGTTATCATCGGCTTCGTTCTGATAGATGCTGTAGAAGTAGAATATAGCCCGAGCCACATTCCCCTTGTGATCCTCACGGGGTTCAAAAGCGGTACTCCCCAGATTTTCGCTGTACAGATCAATATTACTGGTAGGTATGCTGCTGGTTTGGGTGTCCAGGTAATACCAGGTATCGGTCTGGGTGTCATCGATCTCTCCGAACGGATCGTTGCTACGTGCACTGTTTACATTGGATTTGGCCGGAAACAGGTTGTGCATATCCGATTTGGCCGGCTCATTCCCCGCGCCCATACTTTGGGGCCAGGTGTGTTCGGCATTGATTCCTTTTAGGTAGGCATCGTAACTGGGGTCGGCATTGGGATCCAGCGTGATGGTGTAACCGGTATAGACTCCGGTGAGTTCGCCCTGGGCATTGGCATCGATGAGGGCGTACATGGTATCGCGCGCCACATCGTACCCCATGGTGGAATGGGGCGTGTAATTTTGCTGCACGTGATTGACCAAGGTAGAACCACTCATGCCTTCCCCGATGGTCTGGCTTTGGGCATAAAGTGATTGCGAACTATAAAATACGATTGAGGCAATGGCCATACCCATCAAAATCCATCGCGAGAAAGCATTTCGCTGACGATTGGCAGGCATGGACACCTGGCGATTATTAAAAGCGTACATGTGTTAGGTTTTAAATTGGTGTTTGAACGTAGAAAGGCTCACTGATACGACATCCTTTCGCACCGCTATACCGATGCTTCTATCCCCCTAATCCAGGACAGGTGTTACCATCCATTCAGAAGCCGCGACATTATAGTTTTTTAATAATTCAATTTCATTATCTAAATGTTAATATTGGATTTAATCTTAACCGACCTCGGTTAAAAATTGCTCTCCGAACGTTTTACTATCCTTTAGCGGTTATCATAATACCGTTTGCAACTACTGCACTGTCTCTTACCTTGCATAGTATGATTGACTCCCATCGACATAGCATAGGGCCGCTTCTGCTCATCGTCTTGATGACTTCACTCAGTTTTGTGCCAACCCTATCTGATGCTCAAACACTGGATAGCACTCAGGTGTATGTCGGACGTGTGGAAGGGGCCATCGGCCCTACCGTTGCACAATATATTGGTCGAGTAATTTCAACGGGGACTCAGAATAATGCGGAACTGGTGATCATTGAGCTGGATACTCCGGGCGGATTATTGGATGCTACCCAAGACATAGTGCAGACCTTGCTGGCATCAAAAACGCCCGTTGCGGTTTATGTGAGTCCGGAGGGCGCTTCTGCGGGCAGTGCCGGCGTGTTTATCACGCTGGCTGCTCATGTGGCCGCCATGGCTCCGGCTACCAATATCGGGGCGGCGAGCCCGGTTTCTATGGGGGGATCCGGGGCCCAGATGGATACGGTGATGCAGAAAAAGCTGTTTAACTATTCAGAAAGTTACATCGAAACGATTGCCCAACACCGGAACCGGAATGTGGAGTGGGCCAAATCGGCGGTTCGTGATGCTAAGAGTATTACAGCTGATGAAGCACTGAAATTAAATGTTATTGATCTCATTGCCAGTCATAGGTCCGACCTGCTTAATCAATTGGATGGGGCTGTTATTGAAAACGATACCTTGCACACGTCCCAAGCCTCCATTACTGAAATTTCCGAATCCTTCACGGAGACCTTCTTTCGCTTTCTTTTTCAACCTCAAATTATCTTGATTCTTACGCTGATTGCTATTTACGGCATTGTGGGCGAGCTGACCAACCCCGGGGCAATTATCCCCGGCATATCTGGAGCGATTGCGCTCATCCTGTTGTTATATACTGTAGCTGCGATGCCCGTGAATGTGGCCGGATTCGCACTCATCGGATTGGCCATCATCTTATTTATCGCGGAAGCCTTCACCCCAACCTTTGGGCTATTAATAGTGGGGGGCGGTGTGTCTTTTGCGCTCGGTTTGATGATGCTCTTCCAGGAGATGACGCCTACGTTTCAACTCTCCTGGTGGTGGATCCTGCCCGCCACATTCCTGACCATGGCCTTCTTTGCGGTCATTGTATTTTTTGGTATCAAAGCTCAGTTTAACGATATCAAAGTGGGAACCGAAACGTTGATCGGGCAGGAAGCCGAAGTAGTTGATGCCATTTCGGATCATCAAGGGCGCGTGTTTGTCAATGGCGAATACTGGAATGCTCGCAGCCGCCAACCCATTGAAAAAGGATCTTATTGCCGGGTCACCGCCGTACGCGGACTCGAACTAACGGTAACCCCTATCCATCCACAAGAAGAGGAGACATTATGAATGAGGGACTTGAACTTTCCAATACGTTGATCTGGACCATTACCATCGTAGTGTTAGCCGGAATTATCCTACCCCAGATGTTCCGTATTATGCGGGAATATGAGCGGGCGGTGGTTTTTCGATTGGGTAAACTTTTACGCGCCAAAGGCCCCGGCCTGATTGTGCTGATTCCGTTTATCGATCGCATTGTGCCGGTAGATATGCGTGTACTGACCATCAATGTGGATAAGCAAGAGGTGATCACCAAAGATAACGTTACCGTAAACGTGGATGCGATCACCTTCTTCCGCGTGGTGGATGCCGAGAAAGCGATCATCCAGGTGGAGCAATATCGACACGCCACTTCTATGCTCGCTCAAACTACGCTGCGTAGTGTCCTTGGCCAGGTGGAATTGGATGAACTGTTGGCCGAACGCGATAAGATCAATCGCAAGATCCAGGAGATTATCGACAAGCATACCGATCCCTGGGGGATCAAGGTGACCTCGGTGGAAGTGAAGGATGTGGTCCTCCCGGAGAGCATGAAACGGGCTATGGCACGTCAGGCCGAAACCGAGCGCGATCGACGGGCCAAAATCATTAACGCCGAAGGGGAATTCCAGGCCGCGCAAAAGTTGTTGGATGCCGGTCAGATGATCGCCAAGGAGCCTGCGGCTCTGCAACTGCGCTACCTGCAAACCATGAACGAAATCAGCGAAGAAAACGCCACCTTCACCTTCTTCCCCTTCCCCATGGAGCTGATGGAGGGCTTCAAGCGCCTAACCCAGCACTTGGGCAAGGAGGGTGACAATAACTGAGTTTGAATTAAGATAAAAGACTCATCGGACAGGCTGTCCGATGAGCGCTTTTACCTTAAACTGATTTGGGCACTAGGTACTGCACGCTGAAGTAGTCTCTACTGTCGGTCCACACCTGCTCGACCTCAAAGTGCGGAGCCACCAGCTTTTCAAATTCCTCCAGGGAGTACTTATAGGAATTTTCGGTGTGGATAGTCTCACCCTGCTGGATATAAAATTCGGTGTGGTCGATAGTCACCGTTTGATCGGTTTGGCTGACTAAGTGCATCTCAATCCGGCCCTCTTCCTTATTGAACAACGCCCGATGCTCATACTGATCCACCTTAAAATCGGCGCCCAACTCCCGGTTCAAGCGAATTAAAATGTTTTTGTTGAAGGCGGCAGTAATCCCTTGAGAATCATTATAGGCCCGCTCGAGAATCTCCTTATCCTTTTTTAGATCCACCCCTACCAATAAACCGCCATCGGGCTGTACCAAACTGTTGATCACACCCAAGAAATTTCGTGCGTTTTCAGGAGTGAAATTCCCAATGGTGGATCCGGGATAGTAGGCCACCCGCTTCGTGTAAGATTGAGCGGCATCCGGAATCTGAAAAGGCCGGGTATAATCGGCGGCGATGGGAATGACCTTCAAACCCGGATAATCCTCACGAAGCTGGTCGGCAACCTGCTGGAGAAATTCTTCCGATATATCTACGGGCATATAGGCGGCGAGATCCTCCAATTCTTCCAAGAGAAGACGCGTTTTGCGACTACTGCCACTACCCAGCTCAATAAGCTCAATTCCCGATCCCAACTGATCTGTAATTGCGGCAATATACCTACTCATAATCTCTAGATCGGCATCCGTTGGATAATACTCCTCCAGGTCACAAATCTGCTCAAAGAGCCGGGATCCACGTTCATCATAAAAATATTTGCTGGGCAAACACTTCTGAGGGCGACGCAAGGTCTCCAGCACCTCATCCAGCATGTGGGTATTGATCGATTTTACATCAGTCGTGGACATAACAATTATTCATAAGTTGGATTAAAAAGTAATACGCAATACGCAATGCTATCCGAGGATTGTACTAAACTGCCTGTCATTACAAATAAAGTGCGAAAGCTGGCTGCGCAAACTGTGCAAATGATGCTTACTGCTAAAGTTTGCCATGACACTATTGGTTTGGGAAGATTTTGAATGCTCTTTATTAGTTCTATTTAGCCAATCGAAACCCTTTAAACTGCCAGCGCTCGTGGGGATAAAAAAAGTTGCGATACGTATTCCGAATGTGTGACTCCGAGGTAGCGCACGATCCGCCGCGCAGCACGTACTGATTACACATGAATTTGCCGTTATACTCGCCCAGCTTTCCGGGTAGCGGCTTGTATCCGGGATAGGGGGAGTACGAGCTGCGGGTCCATTCCCACACATCGCCAAACATTTGCTGCAGCCCGTCTGACTCCGTTTGTATAGCGATGGGTTGATGATAGCCAGACTCCACAAAGTTGCCTTTCATGGGCACTTGGCGAGAAGCCACTTCCCACTCTTCCTCGGTAGGCAGGCGAAATCCCGCCCAACGAGCAAACGCATCGGCTTCGTAGTAACTCACATGCACTACCGGTTCATTGGGATCAATGGGTTCCAGCCCCGACAAGGTAAATTGGTGCCAAACCCCATCTACTTTTTTCCAGTAGAGAGGCGCGCGCCAGTTTTCTTTGTCCTCAATAATAGTTGCGTAACCGGCATCCAGCCACCACTGCGGATCATCATATCCACCCGAGTCCACGAATTCCATGTACTCCCCATTAGTCACCAAGCGATTGGCCAGCTCAAACTCATGGATATAAGTATTATGGCGGGGAAATTCGTTGTCGTATCCAAAGCCATTGCCATCATGGCCCACTTCGTAAACGCCTTCGTCAAAGGAGGTCCAGCTGAGTTCGGGAACCGAAGAAACGCGCGGCCGATCGCTTTCCACATATACCGGATAGAGTGGATTTTGAGCCAGCATAAACTTGAGGTCGGTAAGCATCAATTCTTGATGCTGCTGCTCATGGTTCAACCCGATGTCAATGACCGGGGCCCACTCTTCAAACGCCTGGTCATCGGCCTCCTCCATAAATCGCAACATATACGCATCGATATGCTGGCGAAACTCAAATACTTGCGCAACTGTCGGGCGGGAGAGTTGTCCCCGTCGGTTCCGGCAGTGCGGTACACTGGTTTGCAGATAATACGAGTTGAATAGATAGTCGTACTGATCATTAACGGTTTGATACTCAATGGGAGCTTTTTTCAGCAAAAACGCCTCAAAAAACCAGCTGGTGTGAGCCAAATGCCACTTGGTGGGACTGGTATGCTCTACGACTTGAATGACGAAATCCTCCGTCTCCAACGGATCGGTTAGTGTTTCCGTAAAACTTCGAATCTTTCGGTACCGCTTAATCAAATTTTTTCGTGCAGACGGTTTTGCCGATCGGGCCGTAGTTTGATGTTCGAGCATCGTAGCCATTTTGCCTCCTCTAGATTTATAACTGTTCTTCTGCATAGGTCAACATCATTGCAACCATTTTGAACGCCTAATCATTCTATTGAGAACCAATTACTATATCTGTCGTCGGGACGTCTAAATGATCAGAGGAGGGCTTTGCAAAACCTTCCGAAATGTATTCTGTCATGCCAAGATGTAGTAACAATCACCGTTTACACAATCTATTCAGCGGATTGCCGCACTACGTTCGCAATGACAGGTAGTTCTGCAAAGCCCTCCAGAGTCCTAAGTAAATTGCGGTGGTATACCAGCAGAAAACCGGGAGTAAATATTAACGCTTGTTGCGCAGGCTGATTCCCACATTCAGAATAGGTTGCGAAATCCCGATACCTTTGCCAATGCTGACAAATCCATGAATTGATTTTTTAACATGAAACGATGAGCGAATTCCCGCTTGATGAACATATTGGTACTGCTTGGGGTAGTCTTGCAGGTAATCGCTACCCCAATAAAGCAGCAACAGTTGAAAGAATTGAAGTTTTGTATCTTCCTCAATGACCCGATAACGATCAGTTCGAGCAAAAACTCCCACAGAAGCATTGGCTGGTGAATCTAGTGAAAACAGCCGGCGCTGGAGTATGAGTTCACCTTCCATAAACCCGCCATTGGCAGTCAGATACGTCTTCCTCCAAATTTTCTGCGTCAGATTAAGGCCACTACCCAGACCCACTTGTATATTGATCGCTCCAGTCTCCCAGTCGTGATAGAGCAAATTGGTGGATAGCTGTAGATTCTCCACATTATGATGAATGCCATAACTATCTTCGCTGGGCGACATAAACTGCTCGTCCAGGTAGGAACTTATTACCGAATAATTAGGCGTGTAACTCACACTTAACACATGATTCCGGATCATATCGTCATTTCTTAAATACCCAAGAGGTTTGCTGGCTCTGATTGCACGCACCACCGCTGGATCCGGATAGGTGTTTCCCTGGTCATACATCTTCATTTCACTGACCGGTGAAGTCAAGCCACAACCGTTCAGCCATCCCGCTAAGCTGACCATCAATACAATTAAACTCACCCGGTGCTTCATAGTCTCTTTGTGTCCCATCATTCCCTACCTTACAGTTTTATATAAGGTTAGAGTATCAAATCCATTAAAAATATTCCATTAATGTTGGCCTGCACCTCAAAAGGTAACATCGATATGTTATATCATATTACTCTTTACTTATTTATTTAAGTTATTGGTAGGGAAGAGGTTAAAAGAGAGCTTTGCAAAACCTTCCGAAATTTATTCTGTCATGCCAAGATGTAGTAGCAATCACCATTTACACAATCTATTCAGGGGATTGCCGCACTACGTTCGCAATGACAGGTAGTTTTGCATAGCCCTCCAAAATCCAATTTATTTTTACTTGATGTAATACGGTTAGCTTATCATGTTTCCGTTTGCATCATCTAAAAAATGGGACCAATGAATATGAAGGGTTATTATTGGGGATGGCTAGTACTACTTAGTTGGGGGCTCATTGCTCCATACTCGCTAACGGCACAAGACCTAATCGTACGAGGTCAGGTTAGTGAACGGGCTACCGGTCAACCACTGGAGATGGCTCACGTAACCTTACAATTGATAGATGCTGATCAGGTACGTGGTACTACCACCGATAAAAACGGCCTGTATGAAATCAATCAATTGAAAGCGGGGTCCTATGTGTTCACCGTCCGCTACGTGGGTTACCAACTACACCGGGATACCTTGGAGCTTTCTACTTTTCAACCACAGACCGTTCAAAATGTCAGGCTGATCAGCAAAGACGAGAGCTTGGAAGAAGTTGTAGTGACCGGAACCGAAAAACGGGATGAAAATCCCGGGCAGACTACCATCGAGGTACAGGATATTGCCCGAGTGCCTACCCCGGCGGCCAGTGGAGATCTAGCTGGTTTCCTAAGAACTCAACCCGGCGTCGTTGCCACAGGTGATCGGGGCGGACAGTTGTTTATTCGGGGGGGGACACCATCAGAGAATCTGGTTTTAATGGATGGATCCCAAATTTTTCAACCCTTCCATATTCTGGGATTTTTCTCCGCCTTTCCCGAGGACGTCATCTCAGAGGTCGATCTATACGCCGGCGGATTTGGGGCTCGATATAACGCTCGCACTTCTACGGTCATGGATGTGCGCCTCAAAAATGGAAATCTGTATGAACCCAGTTGGTCGGCCTCGGTTAGCCCTTTTATATCTGAAATTTTCTATGAAACACCCATTCAGGAAGGGCAATCCTCCATTATGGTATCCGGACGTGGTTCGCTCATCGAAAGTGCCAGTGGAATTTACCTTCCTGAACAACAACCACTGCGGTTTAATAGCCAATTGGTCAAATTCAGCCACATAAGCGATAATGGGCCCTGTTCGGTACATGTTATGCGCACCTATGATCGCGGAAAAATTGATTTTCAATCGGAGGATTATTTTAAATGGAATAATGTGGTGGTGGGAGGAGGTTGTGCCGGTGTTTCCGATAGCGACGCGGTAACCTACACCGATTTTAATACTTATGTCTCCCATTTCTCCAATGAAGTGGGCATCGCTGACTTTCCGGGCCGTAATTCAAGTGTCAATAAATTCCATTTTGATATCAATATCACCTCTACTGTAAAGCAATGGGAACTGGAATACGGTTTCTTCACCGATGTTCGCCAAATAGGATATAAAATCCCTGAAATGTTTCAGCAGATTCGCGATGGCTCGGACCTGTTTGTCAGCTCAGGTGGCTATTTCTCTGTCGATATTCCCTTGGGCGAGCGAATTAATGTAGAGCCGGGCTTTTCCTTCACCTCCTTCATTTTCCGATTCAAACCCAGTTATGAACCACGGCTACGCGCTTCGTGGAAACCCCGCGGCAAAAAAGACGAGGAGATTCACTTGGCCGTGGGTATTTATGAACAACCGCTGGTAGGTATCACTGATTTCCGTGATGCGGGTAGTGCCTTTACCGCCTGGATGCCCATACCCGACTCCGACCGACGCTTGCAATCGCAACACGCCTTATTGGGCTGGCGTCAACCTTTTGGACAACATATTGACTTATCCATAGAGGGGTACTATAAACAGCTCTATGACAAACCGATCTCACTATGGAGTTCCGTAGCCGAGTTTACCACGGAACTAGCCTATGCGGATGGCTACACTCAAGGAGCCGATTTCCGATTAGATCTGAATTTCAAACACTTCTTTGCGGGAGTGGGCTACGGGTACGCGCTTACCGAATACCAAACCAGTCAGGAGCACTTCGGCACCTGGTATGGCGAAGAGTTACAGAGCTATCATCCTTCCCACGACCGGAGACATCAATTCAACGCGCAAATGGGAGTAGAGTTCGGTGGATTTTCAGCCGAAGTGAATTGGTCCTATGGATCGGGCCTTCCCTACACGCGGCCCCTAGGTTTTGATAGCGGTTTTACTTTTTTCGAGCAACTACCAGATGTGAAAAATGAGTATGGCCAACCCCGTATTCTACTCGATAAGCCATTTACGGGTCGCTTACCTGATTTTCACCGGCTGGATGTTTCCGTAGAACAGCAATTTACGTTACCGGTGGCACAAGTTAGTCTGCGCGCGGGTGCCGTAAATGCTTACGATTGGAATAACATCTTCTACTATGATGTTTACAATCAGCGCGGTGTAGATCAGTTAGCGTTCATGCCTTTTGTATCTCTAAAGATGGAGTCTTTATGAATTCAATCATCCATCAGATTATCAAAAACCCACTAAACGGACTACAACTGGGGATCGCCTTACTACTGATCTCTAGCTTGGGGTGCGATACCAGTTTCGATCCGTTAAATGATAAGCACGGGTATGCCTTTTCCATGTTTGGCGCCCTGGACTTGCATGCCGATACTCAATGGGTGCGGGTGATGCCCATCGGCGAGAAGTTAATTCCCACCGATACATCCAGCAGCAAGGTAAAGGTTCGCTTGATCAACGAACAGACCGGAGAAAGTACCCCCCTGCAGGATTCTCTGTTTCAATTTTCCAACGATGCGCACGTATGGAATTATTGGACCGATAAAGCCTTGGACCCGAATACCGAATACACGTTGATCGCCAGCTCGCCGGAGATTGGCTTCAGCCGAGCCACGGTAAGCATTCCCTCTGCACTGCCGGAACCGGAGGTGGATTTTAACCCCAATAACTCCAGCGGATTTATTTCGGGATCCAGCCCGGATTCCATTGTAGTTAATGAAATGACAGTACATTTTCAGCTTCCCACACCGGCCGGGCTCGGCCCCATCACCAAGCTAGAGATTTCCATTATGGATCGTTTAATACAGGGTCCCCAAGGAAAATACTCCTATTTTGTAAACACCAGTACATTGGTAAGAGATAAACTGGAGCTTCCTGAAGGCAGTCCCATTGTTTGGCGTCACCGGCAGGTTCTTTTGGCAAATGGGAGCTCCGATTGGCCCAACTATGGCGATCTGACCGAGGAGGAGATCAAAATTCCGGATGTGGTTTCCAATGTTGAAAATGGAGTAGGGTATGTTGCCGGAGTAGCCAGTCGAAAAGTATATTTGGGTGATTGCTATAATTCCTTTGGGAACCCAGTACCTTGTTCAACCTATTAGGCTATCTCAGCGTGGGGCTGTAGGATAGCATCGTTTTATCACCTTCACATACTTGTGAGCAAATAAATTTAGTTTGTATTTCTACCCATAGCGATACTTCTTAACAGTTAGGGAAATGATTTCGAAACCTCGTTTTCCTGTCTCTATTCTGGATAATTATGTATCCATAGTAGTAAATTCTGAATTTTACACTGATTGGGCAGTGTTTATTAATAAGCATATCCATTTTCTGGTTATCACCTTCTTCCTTACGGGTAGTCTACCTCTTGTGGGAACGGCGCAGGACCTGAGTTTACGCGGACGGGTTAGTGATGCGACCAATGGGGAACCCCTGCCTATGGCTCATGTAACTGTACAGTTGTTAAAGGGTGAAGATGAGTTACCCAAAGGCACAACCACCGATGACAATGGAGTGTTTGAATTAACTTCGCTGAGATCAGGATCGTATGAATTCAAGGTCAGTTTCGTAGGTTATCATACCCACGTGGATACTCTTTCCCTTGATTCCAGCACTCCTCGATTGGTCGAAAATGTGGCATTAAGGCAGAAGGATCAGGCTCTTCAAGAACTCACCGTATCCGAGAAACGCGTGCGAAGCGATCACCCCGGGCATCAGCGTATTGAAGCGGAACAGATAAGTCGCGTCCCCACTCCAGCGGGTAGCGGTGATTTTGCCGGTTATATTCAATCCCAACCCGGAGTGGTAGCTACCGGTGATCGCGGCGGACAGCTGTTTATTCGTGGAGGAACTCCTTCTCAAAACCTGGTTTTGATGGATGGCGCCCATATCTTTCAGCCGTTTCATATTCTGGGGTTCTTCTCGGCTTTTCCAGAGGATGTGCTTTCTGAGGTGGATTTTTATGCGGGGGGCTTTGGGCCTCGCTACAGTGGCCGTACCTCGTCAGTGATGGATATTCGATTGAAAAATGGCAACCTGTATGATCCTAGCTGGTCGGCTTCGGTTAGTCCGTTTGTCTCAGAGTTTTTCTATGAATCGCCGCTGTGGGAAGGCCAAAGCTCTATTATGGTCTCGGGGCGAGGTTCGCTGATAGAATCAGCCAGTGATGTGTATCTCCAAGAGCAGCAACCGCTGCGCTTTAATTCGCAATTGGTAAAACTAACCAACATGGGCGAACATGGTCCTTGCTCGGCTACGTTGATGCGCACCTACGACCGCGGCAAGATCGACTTTCAAGCCAACGATTCTTTTTCCTGGAGCAATTTGGTAGTGGGAGGGCGATGCGCGGGCGTTTCCGACAAAAATTTGGTCACCTTCGCGGAAACCAAATTATACATCTCCCACTTTGGCAATGAAGTCTCTATTCAAGATCTGCCCAATCGTACTTCGGATATCACCAAGTTTCATTTTGATGTCAACATCAGTTCAGCCATCAAGCAGTGGCAATTTGATTACGGTGTATCGGTCGACTTGCGTTATCTGAGTTACAGCATGCCCGATTTGTTTACTAATGTACAGGCTAATGAGAGTATGTATACCAGCTCAGGAGGATATATTTCCGCGCATGCCCCGTTGGGGGATCAACTCTCACTGGAAACCGGCCTAAATTTCACATCATTCATATTTCGAGCCCAACCCAGTCTTGAGCCACGTATTCGGATGTCCTGGAATCCCGGGGGCAAAGAACAACAAGAGCTTAACGCAGCGGTCGGCATTTACGAACAGGCCTTTGTGGGTCTTTCTGATTTCAGGGATGCTGGAACCGCCTTTACGGCATGGATGCCGACACCGGAAGATGACCGGCGCATGCAATCGCGCCATGCGTTGTTGGGCTGGCAGCAGCAGTTGGGCAAACGTTTGGATTATTCCATCGAAGGATACTTTAAGAAGATTTTTGATAAACCCATTGCTCAATGGCGCACAGTGGCCCAAAGTACCACCGAGATAGCTTACGCAGATGGGACCGTGCAGGGCGCCGATATCCGGCTAAATTACGAAGGGCGATATATTTACGGCTCCATCGGCTATGGTTATGCATTCACCGAAATGCAGACCGTCCAAGACCATTTTCAAACCTGGTACGGAGATGATGTACAAAGCTATCACCCCGCGCATGATCGCAGACACCAATTTAGCGCCCAATTGGGATTTAGCTACCAACAATTTGCTGCGCATATCAATTGGGTGTATGGATCCGGCCTGCCTTATACTCGTCCGTTGGGATTTGATTCCAGCCTGATTTTTGATGACCGCGTTCCAGATTTGAACGACGAATATGGGGAACCCCGCATAATCCTGGATAAACCCTTTAACGGTCGCCTTCCCGATTATCACCGCCTGGATCTATCTATAGAACACGGAATACCGTTGGGTCAAACGCAGCTGACACTGAAGGCCGGCGCGGTGAACAGCTACAATTGGGACAATATGTTCTATTACGATGTTTTTAACCAACGAGGAGTACGTCAACTGAACTTTATGCCGTATCTGTCAGTTAAAATGGAATCCTTGTGATGACTACGTATCCCAAATACTGGTATTCCATACTAATGGTTGGCCTATTTATCATGGGTGGTTTGGGTTGTGACACTTCCTTTAATCCCATCATGGATGATCACAAATTAAACTTCTCAATGTATGGTACATTGGATCTGCATGCCGATACCCAATGGGTGCGGGTGATGCCTTTGGCCGACCAGCTAATTCCCCGCGATATTGCTGAGTCCGAGGTAACCGTGACCCTTCAAAACTTAGAAACCGGAGAGCAAACGCAGCTGGAGGATACCTTGCGAACCTTTCCTAATGGTGCTCATGTGTTAAACTACATGACTACGCAAGACCTATCACCGAATACTACCTACCTGGTACGGGCCGAAGACAGCAAGGGCGCTTCGTGCAGTGCGGAGGTTACAGTACCATCCTCTCTGGATATGCCGCTGGTTGACTACAATCAACAGGAGCAAAAGGGCACCATACGTGGGGTGAGTGAAGAACCGCTGGTAGTCGCTAATCTTCATGCCGTAGTGCAGATCGCTTCTGAGCTGGGCGCCGGTCCCGAGCAGGATGTGAATATCTCTTTTCTTTATCAGATTGATCAAGAAGAGGACTTATCCTACCAGTTTTTTGTGGATCTGTATGGCTCATTATCCAAGCATTTAGAACTCAACGCCAGTAATTTTGTATTGGTTAATGACAAACAATTGACCATTGCCACCGGCAGTGACGACTGGCCTACGTATGATGAGTTAACTAAACAGGAAATACACTTCCCCAACTTCGTCTCCAATGTGGAGGGTGGAGTAGGCTATGTAGCTGGTATTGCACGTAGGTTTATACCTTTAAAAAGCTGCTACGATCAACAAGGTGACCTAGTGCCTTGTCCGGAAAACAGACCGGTTAACTAGCAAGCATTTCCCGCACCGCATCCAGTTCATCTTGATTAACGGTATGCCCCATATTGGGATATAGACGCATATCCACATCACCATTCAACTCGGTTAGGACTTCCGCGGATTCCTCCACGCGTTCCCTGGCAATATGGGGATCGCTATCGCTGCACCCTAGAAACACAGGTGTCCCTTCCAAACTTCCGCTGTATTTTTCTCGCGGAATCTCAGGGCCGATTCCAATCATTCCGCCACTTAATCCTATAACACCGCCGAACTTGCGGGGATGCCGCGCGGCATATTCCAGGCTCAGACAGGCCCCTTGCGAAAATCCCAAGAGGAAGATCTGGTCTTCCGCCAACCCGTCCTTTTTCAACTGGTCCACACAATCATGGATTTTCTGTAGCCCGCTGGACATTCCCGGTTGATTCTGTTCAACTGGGTTAGTAAACGGATAGGGATACCAAGTAAAATTGGAAGCTTGAGGTGCTAGGTAGCGTACGTTTTCGGTGCCCAACTCTTGAGCCAGCCCCATCATGCTCTGGGCGGATGCGCCCCGTCCATGCACCAACACCATAGCCCCCTCAGCTAGATCCGGATCCGCCCCAAACGAGACCACCGGCTCCGACTGATGCGGACCTTTAAAGGCTTCATCTGATTTCACACTAAATAAACTCATAGGTATTCCGATTTTTCTCTCCCACTGATTCGGCTAATGGTTCTTGATAATAGACATCGGACGACCGACGACAGACGACCATCGTCCGTGGTCTGACGTCCGACGTCAAAACCTGAGTCAGCTTCGGGAAGTCCACTATATCTCAATGGGTTCTAAATTTTGCTCGATTGCCTCACGCTTGGATTCCAGCCACGGGGGCAGAAACAGCTTTTTACCCAGCTCTTCTTTAGGCATGGTTGATTCATACCCTGGACCGTCCGTAGCGATCTCAAACAACACCCCGCCCGGCGAGCGGAAGTACACCGACTTGAAGAAATGACGATCAATCACCTCCGTGGGTTGTAACCCAAACTCCTGTACCTGTTTTCGCATGCGCTGGTGTTCTTCATCATCGTTGGCCCGAAAAGCCACATGATGGACAATTCCCCGGCCATTGGCACCATATTCCGGATTGTGATCTTCTTCGATAATGATAGCATTTCCAATGGGACTGTCTGTTTCATAGAGCGTCAATTCCCCTTCGGTTTTTTTCTGCTCAAAGCCGAATACTTCTGTCAACAATTCAGCAGTAGGACCGTGTGCTCTATCGGAAATCTTCAATGTACTTCCCCAAAACCCACGAATGCCGTGTTCTGCGGGTACATCGCTTCTTTCCCAGGCATCTACTGGAAGACAGCGATCGTCGAAAACCAACTCCAGGTTCAATCCATCTGGATCCTGGAAGGGAAGTACGGAACGACCAAATCGCTCCAACAGTTCGTCGTGATCGATACCCAGCTCCTCAAACCGATCCAGCCAGTAAGGCTGACTCTCGGTGGGAACCGAAAACGATACCGCTACCGCTTCTCCGGTGCCCGGCATGCCATCGCGGGCCATCGGCCAGGGGAAAAAGGTAATGCTGGATCCGGGCGAGCCTTGTCCATTGGTGTAAAATAGATGATAGCGGCCGGGATCATCCTGGTTGACGGTTTTCATCACCAGTTTCAATCCCAGCTTGTGGACATAAAATTCGGCATTGGTTTGACCATCCCCCGAAATTATAGAGATGTGATGGATGCCCATGCGTGTTTGTAGAGAGCTCATGTTTATGTTGATCAGAGTTATTTCTTTGTTTAATAGTTTAACATTAAACTAATGGTTTCCGTTCACTTCTCGAAGTGGTTTTCTTAGTGAATGGACCCTGTCTCCATTGCCGCGAATGATTCGGCCAATCCATATTGTTTTCCCCCACTTATTCCAAGTTACCCCTACATAATTACTACATAGTTATATCGTATATTAGTTATGCAAAAAGGTTAACCTAAAAACAACCATTATGGAAGAGACCAATAATCAACAGCAACAACCACAACGTCCTATGATCCCACGTATTGGGGAAAAAGCTCCTGATTTCACGGCCAATACGACACAAGGAGAACTAACCTTCTCTGAATTTAATGAGGACAGTTGGGTCATCTTATTTTCTCACCCCGCAGATTTTACTCCGGTGTGTACCACTGAGCTTTCCGCTTTTGCCGAAGAGAAAGAATTTTTCGAAGAGCACAACACCAAGCTCATTGGTTTGAGCATTGACTCCATTCACTCCCACCTAGCCTGGGTGCACAATGTGAAGGAGAAAACCGGCGTATACATGGATTTCCCCATTATCGATGACATCACCATGAATGTGGCCAACAAGTACGGTATGGTTCACCCGCAGGAGAATTCCACGGCTGCCGTACGTGCCGTATTCTTCATCGATCCGGAAGGCATTATTCGATTGATCATGTACTATCCTCTGAATGTGGGTCGCAATATGGAAGAGATTAAACGCTCTTTGATCGCGCTTCAAACTGCGGATAAATATCAACGGGCCTTACCCATCAACTGGGAACCCGGTCAAAAGGCTATCATTCCTCCACCCAAGACATTGGCGGATATGGCCGAACGCGACAAAACGGACTTGGAAAAAGTAGACTTCTACTTGGTTAAAGAAGATCTCCCCACGAACTAGTCCCTGATTCGCGGGTATAGGAAAGGCTTCTGTTCTGACGAGCAGAAGCCTTTTTTATTTTTCGGTCATAATGCATGCTATTTTTCCGTATCAACAACTCCTACAATTAGGAAAAAACAGTGTGTATACCGCACGGTTGGTCAATAATGCACATTAAGAACCCTTCCCATTTTTACCGTATCTCATCTTAAATAGCTCACCTATTGATTTACAAAGGCAATCTGAGGTACATTAGATAAATAGCTCTGCTTGATGGAATACCAGAATCGTTATTTGCGTTAAAACAAGCAGAAGCCATCAAGAAAAGCCTTCCCAAACATCCAAATAATCAACGACTATGGATCAAGAAATCAAAAATACCGGACAAGGAACCTTATTTGAGAATACCTTTTTAGAGCCATTGACTAAAGCACCGCCTTTTGTTTCGGCTGCGCTGTACATCACCATCGCTCTTTCCTTCTTGTATATAGGGTATGAGCACTTTGTAGATATGTCACTCTGGACCGGTGTAGGTATATTCATCGGAGCCATGTTCTTCTGGACCCTATTCGAGTATTTTGCTCATCGCTACATATTCCATCTTGATGAATATTTTCCCAACTCTGATGCGGCGGCTACCATCGCTTATACGCTACATGGCATTCACCATGAATATCCCCGGGACAAAGAGCGCATTATCATGCCCCCGGTGCCTGGTATGCTAATTTTGGCGTTGCTTACCGTAGTCTCCTATGCCGTTATAGGAACCTATAGTCTGATATTTATGCCCGGGTTCATTACGGGCTATCTATTATATACCCGGATCCATTACTTGACTCACACGCCCCCTATCCCCGACTACCTAAAAAGCCATTACAAACACCACTCCCTTCATCACTACAAATATCCCGAGAAGGCCTTTGGTATTTCTACAACCTTGTGGGATCGCGTATTTCGGACCATGCCGCCGGAAAAATAGCTCTTGGGGTTACTTTGTGCTTTTCTTGCGAGGACGCAACTGCGAGTTCAAAACCGGAACTCAAAAATTGGGTTACATACTAAAACGGACGAGTGAAAACACTCGTCCGAGCTTTGATACATTCTTTTTCTTACGCTCCCAGAATTCTCTTATTCAGGCGCCGGCGGGTTCAATAGCGGGTTCACCGGCTTCCTCAACCGCTCCTTGTTCATCCAGGTTATCTACCTCATCGACGCCATCCAACTTCAGGTAGCCGAGCAGCTCATCCTGCAATTCCGGAGCGATCCGGTCGGGATGGGTGATCTTGGTATAGAAAATGGTGAAGTAGATCACTTTAATCCCGGTAACCGTTCGCTCAAAGAGATTGCTAAACAGCTTTCCCACATAAATGGAAAAGACCAGCGGCACCCATGTAAAGGGAATATTCCCCTCATCAAACAGGGTAGTTGTGGGAAAGTAGTCGGTTCCGAAATAACCAATAAGGCCAGAAACAATAATCAAAACGATATATACCGGGATCACCGTGCGCTTTACAATGCTACCCAGAATATCCAGCCCGAATACCCCCATGAGCGTCTCGGGGACTTCATCTTTTAATTTCTTCATTTTTTTGATTCCGGGAGTGATATCCAGCTGATCGATAGCTACGGAGGGCAGCAGGTAATGATTGGCCAGATCCCATACCTCTTGAAGGCCGGACACAATCATATTAATGATCGCACCGATAAAACCGGTTTGGTTCTTAAACTTGCGCATCGAGGCCATCACAATATCCAACCAAGCCAATTTCCGCGTTTGTGATTTCAGCTGTTTCCAATGCTGGACGGATCCTTTGTAGGATGGATCATTGCCGATGACGGTTTCATACACGGTCCAGCTCATCCGTAACTCTTGCCGGTTGTTATAGAAATGTTTGTACAGGAACAGGATAAAGGTGAGAAATCCAGCCAACGGTGCCCAGGGCAAATCATACCAGTTGGACATCACGGCGTAGAAAAAGCAACTAACCATGACGGTATGGTAGATCGCCATTCTAATCCACGGCTTCAGAATATCTTCGTCTTTTCCCACGATGGTGAAGGTGTGTTTTAGCAAACTCCCCATTGCTTTCAGTCGCTTTTCAAACGACAAAGAGTCTAAGGCCTGCTTGGCCTTCTGAAAATCAAATCCGTTAATGCCCATCTGCTTTTGTAGTTGATCATTCATAACCCAATATCCCTGTTATTGCTTAGTACGATGGGATACACCCCATGGATAGATAACCCGCATCCATATTGCATTTGCCCATCACCTGTTTTGTATTCTGAGACTGGCAACGTTCTCGAGCAAACCTTCCGCTAAATCTAGCTTGAACAGACAGTTGGCCAACTCCCCGTGTAAATGGTAATAAAATATGCGCTTAATATCGCATTCTACACGATTTATGACGAGTACTCATTCAGAAATTGCAGCACTCGTTGCATCCGCATTTGCTCGCCCTGTGGTGAGAACAGATGTCCCTCGTCACTAACAATCTCCTTCGTAACTGGACCGGTGAATAGATCTCCCGCTTTCTGCGTGGCGGTAGAGGCATCGAAGAAGAGATCATGGGCACCGTACGATATGAATAGGGGGAAATTTAACCGGCCCTCATTCGCAAGCTCAATAACCGGCAACCCACTGGTATCTACATCCAGCTTCACATGGCGATAGGCCATGGACAGCAGATCCACAATCGCATCATCCATGGGCTGATTGGGCGCATAAAATGGCCGAACCGCTTTGATTCGACTGCTCTGTGTAGGCCAAATCATATGTCGGAGGGCGGTTAATCCAGCGATCATTTGTCCTTTTATGGTAAAGGGAACCAATCCCCCGGATCCCAACAAAACGGCGCTTTTTATACGCTCGGGTTGCAGCTGTGCTAACTGTAAGATGATCCAGCCTCCGAAGGATTCTCCCATCAAGTGGACGTTATCAAGCTGGAGTTGTTCCATTACCTCCTGTAGCCAATGGGGGTATCCATCGCCTTTTCGCGCGGGACGAGTACCCGCACTTTTACCCGGCATCCCGATAATATCTACGGCATAGACTCTAAAGTCAGCAGACAATTGCCGCATGGCATGCCCCCAACAAGCACCATTCATGTTCATACCGTGCAGTAAAATCACCGGTGGGGCATCTGTCGGTCCGGCCGATAGCAGATGGGCTCGTCCGAATCTTGTACCCACATAATGTGACTCGACTTCCACATCTAATGATTCAACGCGCTGGTCATACCAGCTTAGGATGGCGACACGTCCCTGCTTGCTTTTATAAATGGATGGATTCTTCATATCGATCCAATGTATTAGGGAATAACCTCTTGTCAAAGTCGGCAATGTTCAACCCCATTCGGGGTTGGTTTATCGCCCCGGGTATCGGGGCTATTCATGTTTGACCGCTTCGCGGTCGTCCTTTTTTATTCGAAGTATCGCTGAGCCGTAACAAACGCAAATGCACTATCCCCAACCACTGTTTTCAGATAGATATGGATGAGTGTAACTTCTTTTTAATAGAATTAATTCGTGCTGACTCAGCATTTCATCCCTCACTCAAATCCAGATTATAGGTTATTATTATTCCTCTCCCTCGCCCCCTCCGATCAGACTAATCAGCCATGGCTTAGGTATCGGTTTGATGGGGACAAGTCCCCTCCGTATTGGACGTAGATGTTGGGTGCAATGACCTCGTCAGGGACTAAATGTTGGTGAAAACCAAATACACCATCTAGTCACCCGTGCCGTCAGGTACGGAATAAATAATATTGGGGGTATGCCTTTCTAAATAATGGCGAAACGCAACAGTTTTACCAGACACTTCAGAATGCGTATCTATGATTATCGAGAATAATCGGCTGTTAAAGTCAGCAATGTTCAACCCCATTCGGGGGTTGATTTATCGCCCCGGATGTCGGGGCTATTCATGTTTGACCGCTTCGCGGTCGTCTTATAAAGACATAGAACACACTAAAGTAGCAGTCAGTTTGTTGCTTCTTAACGCCAAGAATACCAAAAGTGCCGTCCATACTCTTAACTCATATAGAGCTCTTCGATAACTTGTTATTCGGGAGCTTTGCTCCCCACCCCAAACTTCCCAATCGGTCACCCAATAGAGGCAAAAAAAAACCCCTTTCCCGAGCGCGTAGCGGTCACATTATTATAGCACCATAGGTGCCAAAAATAATACCGACCTCGCTAGAGGTCGTACCCCGCCATTCAGATCAAAATAGCGAAAATCAGGATTTTGAGGTCAAATGGATTCAAAATCAAAGGTATTCTTCTAGCTTCATAAAACTGGTGAGTTGATGATGCATTGGAGTGGATTCTAATCCGGGGAAAAATCACCTCCGAATTGGATTTCGATGATGGATACAATGCCCTGTCAAGGGTTATCTGTTGGAAAAAGCAAAACACAACATCTTATCGCCCGTGCCGTCAGGTACGGTATAAATGATATTAGGGGTATGCCTTTCTAAATAATGGCGAAAACCAATAGTCGGTAATGTTCAACCCCATTCGGGGTTGGTTTATCGCCCCGGATGTCGGGGCTATTCATATTTGACCGCTTCGCGGTCGTTTGTTGTCTTTTAGAGTGTCGCCCTTCCACGCCAGAAAATCACAAAGGCATCGTTGCAAACTATGTACTTGTGAGGTGACCTTGCTACTTCACGCCCTTCGGGAGCTTTGCTCCCAACTTCAGATCTGCCATTCGATTACTTCGAAAAAAAGAAACTGATAATTACCAATTTCCCCGACCGCGTCAGCGGTCACATTATGATAGCACCGCCAGGTGCGTCCCCATTCCGACCTCGCTAGAGGTCGCACCCATTAAGCAACATAATCTACCGATCGCTGAATCAGCAGTAACTATTGGGTGATAATAAATGGCCTCAAGTTTTACGAAAACCTTCGGCATCAGACGAGTTGCCTTATACATCCTGCCAACAATACGCTGCAGATATTCACCGGCAACAATGTAGCACACCGCGACCAACGGATTCATAGGTTCCTTCCCATGAATTTTAGCCTGGATCATGAAACAGGCTTGATGGATTAAAATTAATCGCAAGCAGCCAGTTTTAGCTCCCGTAATCCCTGCTGCAGCGTTTGCGCCAATTTTTTCGAGCTAAAAAACCACTTCATGAACCAGCCGTCCATCGATTCGCGGGTTCGGACCAGGGTGGACTGCTCATCCAGCGCCTCAAACTCCCACACATGAATCGCTCGGGTACCCAACGCTTTTCCGGTCCACGCCAGACGCGTGTGGGGCTCCACCAATTGCAGTTGCGAAGTGATGGTCAAGCCGTTGGCCTTCCATATAAACTCGGTGCCGGGTTCTATCTCGCCGAAGATTTCTAGCTGATTGACATCCTCCATCCACATGGGCCAGCATTGAAATTCGGTGATCAATTCCCAGATCTTCTCCTGGGGAGCCGGGATCACCAGCTCTGCTGAGGCGGTAACCGGAGCGTCCGAACGAATCTGTCCGCTTGCCGCTACTATCTGGTCTGATTTCATGATTGATTGATTTTACTGCGATTGACTCGGGTCGCCCCGATGGTTCAACCACAGGGTAGGGAAAGGGGAGCAATCAAGCGTCCGGGGAAAGCAAACGGAGGTTCGACTTTAGCTAAAACGCACGTATCCTCCGAAATCGAACGGTTAAGAATCGGATTGATGCTGCTTGCGATACTGAGAGGGCGTCACGCCTTTGGCCTTACGGAAGGCAGTGTAAAAAGAACTCTTGGAGTTGAACCCGGCATCCATGGCCAGGGCTAATATGGTAAACTGACGCTGGGATGGATCCACCAACCGCTCGCACACTTCCTCGATCCGATAGGAGTTTACAAAATCAAAGAAATTGAGCTCCAAATGCTGGTTGATGATTCGCGATAATAAATATTGCGGGATGTTGGTCTGGGACGCCAATCCGGCCAGATCCAGATCGCTGTCCCGATACGGCTTTTCCTGCTCCATGTAAGCTTGGAGCTTTTCCAACAACGCAAGCTCTTCTCGAACATACTGCTCCTCAGGTTCAACCTCCGGATTGAAAATAAACCCTCCCCAGATTGTCATCCAACCGGAGATAGGTTGCCAGGCCGGATAATCACGCTCGCCGAACACGCGGGGTTTGAGCAGCGCCGAATACCCCATCACATAGACCAGTACCGCCATAACGAATCCAATAATCCCGTTGGCCATCTTCGTTTCCATCCAACCCAATCCGGACAGCAAAAAGAAGAGCATAGCCGTAGAAGCCAAAAAGATCAAATAGCCGGTCAAGGATCGAATCCAGGCCAGATCGGTGTCTTTCAGGTCGGTGGAAAACCCTTTCATCTGTCGGGCGTGACGTTTGGTCAACAGAAAAACCCAGATGAAATATCCGGCTGCGTGCAGTGCTTTCAGCAGGTTAAACCACGATTCGCGTCCCGATGTGGATAGGGCGACTTCCGCCCATTGCAGTTTTACCTCCGGCGCGGAAAAATAGAACGGCAGTAACCACCCCGCATACAACAAGAAGGGCAACAGATGCGCCCATTGCACGCGAGGCACCTTCCCAATGCGAATAGCCGTCACGTACAGCAGCAGTGACGGTCCCAACAGCAACACCATCGGATCTCCCAGACGAATCAAGTGCGGCGCCTGTTCATAGAGTCCGGTAGCCCCCAGCGAAGTTCCCAGAATGATCATGCTGAAGGCGAAGATCAGCAGGGAAAGTATGCGGTTGGGCGTTCGGTTCTCAGCCGGGTAACTGATCAAAAGCACCGTCAGAAAGAGCCCCTGCACACCGGCGATGAGGTGTATATACCCGATGATTGTAAACCATTGACCTGAATCCATAGCTCCAAATATAGAAAAATATCAAGAGTCTGAACGGAAGCACTTTGCCACGTTATACATTCACCAATCAGAGATTTCGGCTGGTTCAACTATCGCATTGGTCTGTTACCCCAAAGCTCGCAAACACAGTTAAAAAGCAACGACTATACTATCCACATTAACCTGGAACCACAGATTAGACCCAATTTAAAAACTCATTTTCATGAAGAACGCATAAAATGCAACCTATAAGTTATCCCGCCACTATCGCTTTTAAGTTCCAAGCTACCTTCGAGCTGATTAGTTAATATATTCGCGATATCCATGCCCAGATTAGAATCCGTTGCATTCTCATTGGTTTGCTGCATTCCCACCCCATCATCCGCTATGGTAACGGTTACGGTTTGATCCAACTCTGTCAAGCGAACCTGAATCGCTCCATTTGCCTGGTCGGGAAATGCATGTTTGTAACTGTTGATAATCAGTTCATTGACTATCATAGCTGCCGGTATGGCTTGATTGACGGGGAGTTCAATCGCGGATAGGTCCAGATTAAGGTGTATGTGATGTTGGGGATCAAAAGTGCTTGATAAATCAGAGACCAATTCTTTCAAGTATAGACCAAAATTGATACTAGACAGACGATCGGTTTTGTAAAGCATTTCATGAATGGAGGCGATAGATTTTATCCGTCGCTGACTATCCATCAGTTTATCTTGTAACTCTTGGGAATCACTTTCCAGGGATTGCAACTCCAACATACTGGATATGACCGCCAGATTATTTTTTACGCGGTGATGCATTTCCAGTAACAGCGTTTGTTTCTCTTGGTTAGATGCTTGTAGTTCTCTTTGTAATTCATTTTGGCGAACAATGTGTTGTTGCAACCCATTAAAGAGCGTGGGAAGTAGAGCCGTAGCCACAGCACTCAACATGATGGCATTCGAGGATACGGCAATCCATGACCCCATACTGTAGGTCGATGATATTGGATCGGGCATCACATTTAAATAAATCGCCAATGCGACAGCACCACAAATCACCGTATTTAAGGCCACCGCCCCCCAGGCAATCCGCTGTGGAAAGATCAGGATGACAAACAGCGTAATGCCCAGCAGATATATTAAACCAGGCCCCATAGAACCCAGATAGTATATCAGCATCAGATCCAAGAGATAGCAGACGCCAATAAACCCGAACTTTCTGGTCAGTACCGATAAACCCGGAATCATGATGAGCAAAGTGATAAACACCAAGCTGAGGAAGTCGATCATTGCCAAAGCGGGAATATCAGAAACTAAAGACATGACTATCCCCGGGATGAGAGCAACAAAACTTAGGGGAAGCAGGTAAACACTGAGAATTGCAAACATTCGGTTATGCCAATAAGGCAAACCCTGTTTAGCAGTGCCATTATTCAGGCAGTTTCGAAATACCCGCGCTTTGTATTGTCTCCAAACATTCATGAACCGTGTACTCTGTAATGGCACCCTTAGATCCAGGCCAAACTACTAACAATATAAGGTTGGTTAGTAAAGGTATCGTTAAAATGTCCAAACAATCACTATACAGAAATTTGATCTATGGATTAGGATACTGAATAGGTGACATTAAACCTATTGAAGGTGAATTGCGGAATTTCCTAACCAAATAATCTGTAACCTGGCATTTAAATGCGATCCCCCGAAGGCCAAAGCGAAATTCACATCATCCAGTTGGCCTCGATTGAGTATACAGCGTTTGATCCTCATTGGCTATCATTAACCTGTCTGGGAGAGAGATGCAAATGGTCAGCGATGCCATGTCAGGAAAATAGCTCGGCGGTCAGTTCACGCCAAGATGGGATCGATCTATTAATTAGCGAGCTTGGGGTTTCCTACATCTAGGATGAGAGGTCCCGACCTAATAAAAATGGTTAGGGTATAACTCAATTATTGGGCAGCTCAACACTTTGCAAATCGTACTGATTACGGTTTGCAGATCAAATAGTCTCCCATCATCCATTCATCTTTTTGTTTGACTTGCCAGGTCATTTTAAAGGAGTCCTCATCCAGCTTTTTATAGATAAAGCGATTCGGTTTAAACGGCGGATTGTGCAACGTATCCGCGGTGAGTATCATCGAACGATCCGTCCACTGTTTGCCTACGAAAACCAATGGTGTTGCCATGGCACTGTCTTTGCCCACGGTCACCGTAGCCAGACTGGTTAACGTTTGGGAAGAAGCCTCAACCGTCCAGATGGCAGTGGACTGATAGGTATTGGGGGGGCGATCTCGATGTTCATATAGCAATGCTCTACCGCCCATAATAGAGGTGAATTCAAGGCCGGCCTGAAGCTGAGTGCCGTCGGCAAAAGCTCCTTTACACTGCCATGTACCTTCTAAAAACTCAAATAGCTTTCGTACTTCTGATGTTTTGCTATTGCTGCTCTGGGCATTGAGTTCTAAGGGATGGATGTAGGTCACCAATGCAACAATAAAGAGTGCGTATACCTTAATACTCATTTTCTTTTTCCTTTTCAGTTTAGATCAAAGGGTACATTAACCCTCACGTATATCGTCTACTTCGCTTGCCCATTTCGCTTGATCAACATCTGATGCCGCGGCCCACTGTAGGTTCTTATTTGTAAAATCTGGCGCGTGTCGGGATGTACATAAAAGGTGGTAAAACTGCCCGGCTTGGTCTGTTTGACGACCCAGGTGTTCACCGATGTGCCCTGAAAATCTACGGTCGCTCTTTCTGTAGATACCTTGATATGATAATCCACCAAGGAGGCTCGGCCTTGCCCGGAAACTTCAAACGTCTTAGCAATGGCCTGATATCCTGCCTCCAACGGTAAGGTTCGCAGGACCACATCCACCCAGTTGGAATCAAACACCGGTTCCAGCAATGCATGGTTAATGGCTATGATCTCCCCATTACTTGCCTCAAACTGCCCTTGTGCCGACCGGTTACGGAAATCCAGATCGATGCTTCGAAATTCATTGCGCGAGTGGTGACTTTGGGGGAGCAGCGAACGCACGTCCGCCATCACGCTATCCGTATGCAGAGGTTGCCCATCGAATTGCAGATGCTGGATCCGTTGTAGAGTTGCGCCATCTTCCCCAAGCTGAAGATGATCCCGCAGTTCTCCCAGCCGGGTTAATTGGCCATCATCATATTTATAGATGATAAAGTGGGCCTGCTCCGGCTCGATCCGATCGGTGTTTAGTATTGGCGATCCGGGCCGAATCACCATCGGTTGCGCATGCACGGGTACAATGGTGAACAAAAACAAGAATAACAGGCTCAACACCCCCGCACGCATCACCCACCACCTGAAAGATGCATGACGAGCCATGTTGAACCTGCGTTGAAAATACTTTGGAAGCTCAGTGTTATTCATAGCTGATATTATCGTTGAAAGGTATAGGTGAACTTTGCTTGTAGGGTCTGCAGTTGTTCTAAGGCTTGATCCGGCAGAAGGTGGTTCGCCCGCTGATCGGATCCATACCGGTAAACGATGTACAGGTCGGAACCATCGGCGATGTTCAGTCGCATGCGGGCAAAGGCGGAGAGGAATCGGGTAAGTGTGTTGTATTGCCCCATGGCGGAGAGCGACCACCGGGCGGTTGGTTTTATATTCATCCGGGCGCGAACCAGGAGCGTTTCATAGGTTTGATCACGCTCGGGAAAGTCGATATGATAGTATTTTAGCTCGGATTGGAGCTCCATTTGAGCGCTCATGGTCCATTCCGCTTCCGATTCCAGCGACACGCCCTGCCCATCGAAATAGCGCCCCAGTGATCCGGTTCCGGATAAGCGCAGTGTGTTTCCCTGGGGAGTGGAGACGAAAAGGTAGGTCAGTCCGGATCCGAACGACCCTTGAGGAATATCCGCTTCATCAGACAGATCAAAACCTTCATACAATCGCTCCCATTGATAGTTATATCCGAGCTGGGCCGTCAAGCCTGACTTAAGCTCCACATAGGTTTTACCCGCAGCTCGTATACTTTCTACCTCGCGGTGCGTTTGGTTGCGATAGACCGACCAGTCGCCAATCAATTGATATTTTTGTAGCGGCGAGTTGTTGCCTCCCTCCCAACCGTAAGCGACGCGATCCCCAAAGCGGATAAAATCCCGGCGGTCCACAAATCCCAGCGCCGGTTCATAGGAGCCCCCCACCCAGTTGATGGAGGCTTCATAAAAGAAACCGGTATATGATCGACGCTCTATAGTGGCTAATATATTCGCCTGATCGGCCAGCTTATTTGACGTTCCGGAGTTGATGGTTTGAGCCGCGCGAGTGGTTACGTAAGTATCATGGGGCAGTGCCCACACGCCATCCAGCCCATAGGCCCAGTTATTGGCTTGCCCGGTGCCCAGACGGGAGGTCATCATCATGCCCAGGTACGAGGAGCTGGTGTCGCTGATACTGCGACGCAAGCGAACCACACCAAAGTTTTCGCTGCTCAAACCATACTTGGGTGTTGACTGCATGTTCAACAGCCCCACATCCCAATGCCCGGTCCGACCGGTCAACCGCAGACCACCATAGAGCGGAACGGGTTGTCCCTCTTCGGTGAGTCCAATGCGTCGGCTGTAAAACAGTGTGGTGGGTCCCCCGGTGTTGAAATCGAACAAGCCCGCCCGTTCCTGGAAGAAGGAGCGCTTTTCGGGTTGATAGATGGAGAAACGAGTCAGATTAATGCGCTGATCATCACTCTCTACTTGCGAGAAATCGGTGTTCAGTGTGGCGTCTAAAGTAAAATTGGAGGAGAGTCGGTATTTCGCATCTCCACCTACTTCGTCTAATAGTGACCTTGTGGAGGCCTGACCGCTATACTTGGCTGCCTTAATACCCCCAAGCACATAAGGAGTAAGGTATTGTGATTGCGAGATTTGCGGTGCCACCAGCTGAATATCTGCGGCTTGGGAGGGTTTATAGTATCCATCAAATCCGTACTCATTGGATAACTGGGGATAGCTGTCCACTTCGTTGTTGGTCGCTCGGTAATTCCACATCGACAGCCCCAATTCGATTTTTCCATCTTGCTGTTGAAATTGGATACTGCTTAAGGGGATTCGCATCTCAAAGGACCAGTATCGCTGCGTACGATGGACTTCCACATCCCAATAGGCGTCCCAATTCAGATTCTTATCCGATTCCGCGTCATTGGAGATAGCCAGATCGGCCTTATGGCCGGACGGTGAGGTGATAAAGACATTGGCATTTTCCTCATCGTTATAGCCGTCAATGACTACGCCTACCAAATCGGAGGATTGATCCAGATCATCCCGGCTCAACTGCCTGATTTCGTCGATATCGCTCCTCTTCCAGTAAATTTGACCGGCGATATAAAGGGCCCCATCCCGCTGACCGATCTGCATGATCACCGGCTGCGTGGGATGAGCGCCCATGGTGGGTTGACTCATGGTCATGGGTAGACGGCGCGCCTCTTTCCAAAAGGAGTCATCCAGGCGGCCGTCTAGTTGTACCGTATGCTCACTTTCGGTGAGGTGCAGAGCATCGGTTGGTCTTTCTTTAGCCTTTAATGTTACCGTGCTCGTCAACAGATACAACAAAAGCCAGACCAGTGAGTGTGTGGTTATTTGTGGTGGGTTTATATTCATGATTATTCCTCCGTTTTGGGTTCGCTTCTAACCTAGGGGAGGTGTGTTTGCCGGAAAAGAGCAATGGGGCGAATATCACGCCCTAGGGCCCGCTGACAAGGTTTTGTGATGAATGACAAGGGGGTTGCGGCTCATCACATTATGGTCGTGGGCTTGCGTGGCGTTAGCAGCAGCAGTGGCAGTGGCAGTAGCAGTGGGGTGGATTATCTCTTGCTAGATAGGAAATCCCATTGGGCTGGCTGGATTATTTTGTTAATCGATAATCGTTAATGGGTGTCCGATTCACGATTTACAATTAACGATTTCACTGTTTAATCATGTATCTAAATTGGCAAACAGCAACAAGCCCACTGCCACTGCTACTGCTACTGCTACTGCTACTGCTACTACAAGAGACGCTCGGAGGTGACGCCGAACAAGTTCGGGTCACGCTGCGAGGTCCTTTTGGGGAGGTCCTTTTGAAGAATTCCTTTTAGGTATTCATTACGGCGTCGAAGTCGGAGAGGTAACTACGGGAGACGGGGATTTGTACATCGATGCCATCCAGGGTGAGTTTGTAGCCTTGGGCGTTTCCGCTTACCGATTCGATGTGATCGCAATTGACCAGGAAGGAGCGATGCACGCGCAACAGATGGGGAAAATCGGCCAGTTGCTGCTCCACATTTTTGAGGGTGTTGCGCTGGAGCAGCCGTTTGGTGGATCCGGATTCCGCTCCAATATGATATTCGACATAATTGCCGTCGACCCGGGCGTAGAGCAGCGATTCCATGGGCAATTCCATGGTCTCACTCTCGCTATCAGCAGTGATTACCAATGGGCCGGTATGATCCGAGTCGCCGGACTCCCGATGCAAATTGATCAGGTCATTCCAGCTAAGGGCCTGATTGGAGTGGCTCATAAACAGGATAACAAAATTGGCCAGTGTCAACAGTACCGCCAGCAGTATTCCGAAGATGTAACTGTGGCTGATCTCCTCTAGCAAATAGCCCAGTGAGATATTCTCCGGGTTGGCGTAAAGAAATTCTCGCAATCCGAAATTCACCATCCCTATACCCAGCAAAACGAGCGCCCAAGTCCCCCATTCTTTTAGCAGTGTCCACTGGGTTTCATTCATGAAACCAGGAAAACCTCGGCGAAGCATGGTGATCAATATCACAAAGGCGGCGCTATCCACCACACCGAAGATCAACGCCACCACCGCGTACGGGTATTTCAGCTCGGAGTAATTGACGTTAAACGGCTCCAACAAAAGCAGCAGTACCGGCACCAATACGGCCAATACGAGTGCAATCTTTAAAACTCGCTCCATGGAATCGTAATAAAACGGATAGGGCTGAGATAGTCGTAGCGCCATAAACAGGACTGAATCTTTACTTTCTTAATACGGCTTCTGCTCTGAATCATGATAAGATATAGAATCCAATTTGAAATCAGTATTCCGCTGAAACTATTCCTCCCCGTGCCTATCGCTTTTTTTGCAACGCCGCGATATACCGTCGAGCCGATCGTCGCACTGCTTCTTTAGCATCGTGTTGGATGATCCGACCCCACCAAGCGCCGTATATGCGATCGAAGGCAAGCTTATCTACCTGGGTGGCGATTCGTTTGACCGTTTCAGCAGACAATGGAATCTGGTTAGGAAAACTATACATGAAGCTAATGTGGCTAAGGTCGTGAACCACTTGAATGGTATCGCCGGTCATTAAAGCGCCCCGGCCACCCGCTCCATCCGGCCAGTGCAGGAGGCTACTCCCATCAAAGTGCCCCCCTACATGATGTATGCTCAAACCACCGAACAGGGACTTTCTTTCACCCGACCAGTGCACAATATTCGGATGATTCCGTTGTACCCATTGGCGATCTCTCTCATGCAGATAGATGGGTATATCG
Source organism: Bacteroidota bacterium (assembly GCA_051747265.1). Lineage (GTDB taxonomy): Bacteria > Bacteroidota > Rhodothermia > Balneolales > Balneolaceae > JBNJFY01. The sequence goes on from JBNJFY010000002.1 coordinate 504,847, forward strand.
CCGAACGCTTGACTCCACTCTACCATCGAAGTATAGAAGTGCGGATGAGATATGGCGATACCCTTCAAACCACCCATACTGTTTATGATGTCTACCAGAGCTTCGTCTATAAAAGCGGTGCAGTCCCATAACAAATTACCTTCCTCGGTCTGAACAAGCAGGGGTCGTTGCCCAATACCGATGCCAGGTGTCGAATTGATTCCATACAATCCCGATTCAATTTTTTTGATTACTGCTTTGTGCGTATTACGCAACTGTTCAAGGGTGGTCCACTGCTGTCCATTTGGATTGATGTATTGACGTTCATCGGCACAGATTGCGCAGGTTTCCGGTGGTTGTTCGGTGGCTGCGTATTGGGTGCCGCAGGTGGTGCAAATGTAGTTTGGCATAGTAGTCTTTTTTATTTTGGGGCTCGAAATTTCGACACTCGAATGTCCTGTGGACGATTGGAGGTCGATTATTTTTCTGGATAATATTGGGGATCCGGTAGCAGGGTCAGCACGATTCGGGTAACTACTTTGTGCATCAGTGCTTTCATAACAGCTCCTTATATATGTGTTATAAACACGTTTTAGGGTGTGCAAGTTTGTGATCCTTAGCCTGAGTACGGCTAAGGAATTATTCGTCTAAATTGGCTAAAAATTGGTTGCAGATTTGGGAGAATGCTTTTAGCTCCTGCTCCGAGACATTTTGGGTAAAAGATTTGGATACCTGTGAAAATTCAGGGTCCATCTCTTCCAGCAGATCCTGTCCCTTCTGGGTGATCACCGCGATGGATAGCCGGCGGTCTTCTTCGCTTTTGGTGCGTTTTACCAAGCCCCGCTTCACCAGGCGATCCAGCAGGCGGGTTACATCCGGGGTGCGTTCAATCATCCGATCGATAATCTCGCGTCGGGGGTGCCCCTCGGGGTGAACCCCTTTGAGTATGCGCAGCACGTTATACTGGTCGTGGGTGATGCCGTACTTCTGGCATACATCATTCAACATCTGACGGTAGTGCCCCGAAGTGACCAATAAGGTAATCATGGCCTCCTGACGGGGATTCTCAAATGACTTTTGTTTTACGCGTTCGTGTAAGGTGCGTGCCATAGGGCTTTCGAATTCGGTTATCTATTTTATTGATTCGACGCTCGGAGGTAACCATCCGTTGAATCGAAGATCACGCTCATATTTTTACCTAAATTAGCAACCTGACAGCGCACACCAAGTATCACGCCGGTGTTCCTGTCAGCGTTGGTATACTGCATACGCAACGCTGTCAAGAATCGCTGTCGCGATGCGTTGACAGGTATAATAGAAGCTAACTGATTTATGCTTCGAGGTCTGATTTTCGTTAATTCGTATGAAGTTCGCAGATTTGGGCGGCGGATTCTTTGGTTTGACTCAGATATTGAATCAACCGGTGCAGCGCTCCTTCCACAAATTCTTGTTGGGCCGGATCCATCAGGTTCCCGCCCTCATCAAACGCTTCGCGCACCAACGGTATGGATACCGACATCGGCAATACATGAGCGCCCAAATGAGCGGCGACCCCACGCAGATGCTCCAGCGATTTGATGGCCCCGATGCGCCCGGCGGCCACGCCCAGCAGGGATACCGGTTTGTCCTTCAGTGGCGAGGGAAAGCCCAGGTTGTCAATGACCAGCTTTATGACGCTGGAATAACTTCCGTGATATTCCGGCGTTGCCAGGATGATGCCATCGGCCTTATGTAGTTTCGCTCGCATCCATTCCACATCCGGGGTAGCCGGCGCACCGGGCAGGGGCAAATCCAATCCGGTGGGATCCAGTATTTCGAAATCCAATCCAGGCATACGCTCCGCCGTGCGAGCCAGTACTTCAATCGCCTTGCGGGTGTTGTTGTCCGGTCGTACGCTGCCTTGCACGGCTACAATTTTTAAGGGAGAACCTTTTGAATAAGTCATAATTTCATCATCAACTATTTATGTGTTCATCACACACATATAGTACGACAGTAGAAGTATGTTGTCAACACGCTTTATAAATTTTGTATCTATATGCGATATAGATTTGGCTTATTAGACCGGGTAGATGGGATGCTGTGATAGACTATTCTTTCCGTTAACGCATGCTAGGGAAGCAGAGCTTCCCGCCAACTTGACGTAGCTGGAGCTACGTCAAGAGGGGTTGTGTTTAACCGCCCGCCCTTAAACACTTTTCGACCTCCAGACGCCTTACCCTTTTTTCGAGCTTGTCACACGAATCTATATGGTGATGAGGGGGGATTTATTGCTATTCGGATCAATATTGGGGGGGCTTGATGGATGCGAATAATTTAGGGGATACCACATCTACGAATACGACCTTTACGAGGTCGAATATTATCGCTTTTGCCAAAAAGCTATAATAATGTGACCGCTACGCGGTCGGTTGCTTTAAACAAGACCTAAGTGAACTATTAAACTTGTTAACACTTTACAACTTCATGTCTGTATTTTTTCCAGTAACAATATCCACAGTAGCAACCGACCGCGTAGCGGTCACATTATTATAGCACCAGCGGTGCCCCCCCCAATTCCGACCTCGTAGAGGTCGTACCCCAGCGTTGAATAACGGCAAAATATCAATTGCGAATTTCTACACCCCTTTCAACATCTTCTCCCGTTTTTTCTGCACAAACTCCTGCATCTCTTTCCACGACTTGGTATTCAAAATCTGATCGGCCGTGCACCAACCCCTGCGGGCCAAACTGACGCCCAAATCCATATACTCGAAACTGGCCAGATCGTGGCTGTCGGTGCTGATGGTCAACATCACCCCGGATTCCCGCACCGCCCGCACGGCGTCGTCATTCAGATCCATGCGCTGCGGCTGAGCGTTAATCTCCAACGCCGTCCCCGTTTCTTTGGCTTTATTGATGATTTCATTCAGATCAATGGCGTACTCCTTCCGCCTGCCGATCAATCGTCCGGTAGGATGACCGATCACATTCACAAATGGATTCTCGCACGCCTTCAAAATGCGCTCGGTGTTACCCTGATTGAACCGACTGTGGATCGAAGCGGTCACCCACTCCATCTGCTCCAACAGCTCATCATCCAGATCCAAGGATCCGTTTGCCAGAATGTCCACCTCCACACCCTTCTTGAGAATCGGATGATCCAGCGTTTGATTGACCTCTTCGATGGCTTTGAATTGATCCTCAAACTCATCCTCCCTAAGTCCACCCGCGATACGCGCCGATTTCGAGTGATCGGAAACCACCGCATATTCATAGGGATAATGCTCGACCAGATACCGACCGAGCTCTTCCAGCGAGTTGGTTCCATCCGACCAATCGGAATGAAAGTGCATGTCCCCTTTAATTTGATCGCGCTCCACCAACTGCGGCAACTTGCCATTCTGGGCCCGTTCGATCTCCCCGTTGTTTTCCCGCATTTCGGGCGGAATCCAATCCATCTTCAACTGCTTGTACATCTCTTCTTCGGTGGATCCAGCCACTTTCTTGTCCTCATCCACTTCAAACATACCATACTCACTAATCTTATAGCCCCGGTCTTTGGCAATCTGACGCAGGTGGATGTTATGCTCCTTGGATCCGGTGAAATACAACAAGGCCGCGCCCCAGCTGTCCTTCTCAATCAGCCGCAGATCTACCTGGCGATCATGATGGGACACCACCACACTGGATTTGGTTTTCCCTTTGGCCAGCACGTTCTGAACCGAATCCAACGAAGTGAAATAATCAACAATCGACTCCCATTTGTCCGGATCGGCGGTGACTAGAATATCCAGATCCCCGATGGTTTCCTTGCGGCGACGAATACTGCCCGCCACCTCCATCTTTTGGATATCGCCCTGCTGCTCCAACTCTTCGGTGATCATTTCCGAGAGTTCCAGCGCCTCCGCCAATAGAATACGCTGATCTGCTTTCTCTTTCTCCTGCAACCCATCCAGCATATTCTGAACGGTCTTCTCGCCAAACCCTTTGAGCTCGGATACTTTCCCGCTTTCCAAAGCCTCTTTGAGTTCATCCTTGGTTTTAATGCCCAACTCCTCATGCAACTGTTCCAAGGTTTTGGGGCCGATCCCTTGCACCTCCATCAGGTCCGCGAAATCGGCGGGCACATCTTTTTTTATCTCCTCGTACTTCTTGATCTTCCCCGTCTTGATGTACTCGCGAATCTTCTCGGCAATGCTTTCCCCAATGCCTTTGACCTCTACCAGATGGTCGTTTTTCATGTAATTGCGAATATCTTCCTGCAGGTGATCCAGCATCCGCGCGGCATTATCGTAGGCCCTGACCCGAAACCGATCTGAGCTGCCGTGAAAGCGGTAGATGTTGGCCATATCTTTGAATATTTCGGCCAATTTCTTGTTGAGTTCGTACATAATGACCTCACTGATTGATGAGCTGCTCAAATTTATCCTCAGAGGGAATGGGAATGCGTTTGCTACACGGTTTCCAACTTGCTATGTGCGATCCCCTATTGTATCGAATCACTCAATACCAAATAGTGGATATCGTGCTTGGGGCAACCTCCCGGGATCCGCCCCGCTTCAGGCAGAACCAACCAAGTTACAAGTTAACCAGCCTGTATCGCGCGATAAATCAGAAAACATTGGTTCCCGCTGTCAGGTTTTTCCCCAATCAGTGTACCAGATCGTTATGAATAACCTTTTTATGCCTACTGAATGACCACTGCGACCAAAAAACGCTCTATCTAATTATCGAACTGGTTCGCATGAGAGGCTTGATCAATCCAATCATCCAGCTTCTGTACGACCCCGTTTGGGGTCGTATGGTAACGCCCTATTCAGGGGTATTCATGCTGGACCGCTTCGCGCTCAGTATATCATAGGTGGGAGAGATAGCTGAGTTTCTATTAATAGCTGATTTACGTTTGCCCATAGATTCCCAACAGTTTACAGGCCTGAATCCACTAAAAGGGCGCCTTGATGGCTTTTAATAGCAAGTGATTGGGGTTAAGATCAAAGCATCAGCAATTTCTAAAACCACTTCGAAGTGATATCCCTAACTACGTCAACCATGACTACAAGCTTAGTGTTCTCGCATCCTTTGAATCAAAACAATTTTCAGAATCATTATCCATTCTGATGCGATTCCGCACTCTAGTTAGGTAAGTATCGAATCAACAATTCATTTACCCACCCCTGACCGCATAGGGGTCACATTATAATTTCACTCTCTAAAGGTGGTTCAAGAGTACATCTTTGGGAGTAACACATAGATGTATCAAGCAGAAAATGACCATCCGATCTTCAAATCAAAGACCTTGACCGCGTTAGCGGTCATATTACTATCGCACCGAAGGTGCGCCCCCATACCCGACCTCGCTAGAGGTAGTATTATATCTATAATCATTTACAAGCGGAGTCTGATGTGGAATCGAACAATGTTTTTGCAAATGTTTCAATATCGCCAATGTCCTCAGCGTAATAATCAATGAGAAAATTACGATGATTCACTATAAGATTTTCCGCAACAATAGAATTCTTGAGAATTAGCTTTAGCCGGAACTCTAATTAGAGTCTAAACTTGTAGTACAAACTCAAAACAAAAGCATCAGTCCAGTACCTGAGGCTTAAATCCCTCAGGTAGCGGATGATCTATAATATTGGTAATCCTGTCTTCTGATTGGGGATGAGTAGAAAGAAAAGTAACAGGCGAAGAACTGCTATGATGAACTTTTAGTTTTAGTAAAAATTCAGACAAATGTTGTGGATCTAATTCTGCATCTATAAGCAATTCAATTGCCTTATTGTCTGCGTCCATCTCCTGAGATCTGCTGAATTTTAAACTCATCATAGCTTGGGAAAGCTCCAGCATCATTGAGGAATTCCCACCCGTCAAAATGCTGGAAATCACGGAACTACCCAATTCCATCTTCAGTCGATTCATCGGGTGATTTAAATCCAAGTGACCAATTTCATGTGCGATAACTGCCACTAATTGTTCTTTACTTCGAACAAACTCCACCAAATCTTCGGTTACGAATATATTATTACCAACCGTAGCAAAAGCATTGATCACGTCTTGATCTACTAAATAAATATTAACCGAGTCTGGTTTCAAATTTTCATTTTCTGCCAACAAGCGATACGTAACCTCATCAAAAAAAGCTGTTAGACTATCATTTTCGATAATGTCGGTACTCTCCAGAATCGACTTCTCAAACCTTTGCTCAATTTTACTGCCAGCCGACATTTCTGAAGAATCACCCGATTCCGAAGAATCATAATTCGAAATATACCAATAGAGCCCACCCCAAATAGCTAATCCTGCTACTACGAGTTTAGCCAGATTCCCCCAAACTCCTGATGACTTTCTTTGCTCCATTACTCTCCTAACAATTCCGCCTGTTCTTTCACTTCAGTGTTGCCTTCAAATGCATACTTATAAGCCATATCACCAAAGAAAATGAAGAAAACAAGATCTCCCTTATATGCTTTAACCGCGGCATAAACACTTATAAAGAAGTAGATGATATTAAAGACTCCTGCACTCACAATGTAAGCAATAAAAGGATCGGTAAAATTCTGATTAATAACGGAAACTACCGTCCAAACAATCGCTACACCATTGATTAACGAAACTACTAACTGGCTCAGCATCGATTGATAAGAATGAAACGCTACAAATGGCCCACTGGTTTTCACAAAGCGGTGAAACAGATATGCAGCTATAAAATTGAGAAATGGCAAAGGCAAACCTGCCGCAGTTGTGGCAAACATAGTTAGATACGATGCCATTGCCCGTTCCCTGTTCTTTACAGGTATATCATCAGTCAAATAATTATCTTGCATTAATGATAATTTATGTTAAAAATTGTTCTAGTTATGCAAATATGAATAAATGGAATCAATTTTTAAAATGGATCAAGAGAATAGTGTAGTACCTGTTTTATCTGTAAAAGAATGGTTTATAACCTTTATTATAACAGCTATACCAATTGTAAATCTGGTAATGTTATTTGTATGGGGTTTTGGTGACGAAGCAAATCCCAATAAAGCAAATTGGGCGAAAGCATCTCTCTTAATGATGGTAGCGATGGTCGGCCTCTATATCATTGTGGCGTTGGTGTTCTTTGGGGTAATGTTTTCTGGAATGGATGCGAATACGCTTTAATCTTTTAGTAGTGACCTAACTAATAAGGTATGAAACCCCTATTTATCAGCCACCGATAGGGAATAATCTTTGGGTGACTAATTTATAGAAAAGCTTATTGTCGAGAAGTCATTTTCAATGATACCACTACCTCACCATCAGATCAAAGGTATAAAAGACTAGCTCGATCTACCCATCCAGCTTCTGTTCGATCCCGTTCGGGGTCGTATGGTAACGCCCTAGTCAGGGCTATTCATGCTGGACCGCTTCGCGGTCTGAACATTAAAGGCTGGAGATTTAGCTGAATTTCTATTTATCGTTGGATTACGTTTGCAACTGGGGAGTAACACATAGTTGTATTATGTGCAGCATATGATCACACAAACTTCAAATCAAAGGGCTTGACCGCGTCAGCGGTCACATTACTATAGCACCGAAGGTGCGCCCCATTCCCGACCTCGCTAGAGGTCGAATTATTTCCATTGCTGTTTAGTAGCCGTATCAGAGGAGGAATCGAACGATGGAATCTTCGCAAATGCTTCTTGCAGACGGGTAAAAGACACCGGCTTGATCAAAAAGTCGGTAAATTCGGTTTTTTCAACTGCTTTCTTAAACGTAGCCCGATCCGTTTTACCGGTTACATAGATGAGGATAAAGGACATATAATTTCTGAGATAGGTAACCGCGTCCACCCCATCTTTTTCTCCACCCAGATGAATATCCATGCAAATGATATCCGGACTATAATTCAACGCCATATCGATGGTTTGGGTGTAATCTTGGGCAATCCCGACCACGCTACAGCCCAATTCATGCAGATATTTTGATAAGATCACCCCGCTGGCTGCTTCATCTTCGGTAATCAGTACCTTGCTGTATTTGAGCATAACCTTCCCCCTGTTTTTTATTCCACCTGTATTTCTAAGTATATATATTTACTACACTTATGCAATTTATCAGCGATCATTTTAATGGGAAACCACCATTTTTAACCCTATGATATTAACAGAATGGATTGAATCTAATGGTGGGGTCAATATTCCATCCTCTACCTTTCAGTTCAGTTACCTGAACCGTTTCCTTTTGACTAACTTAATTATTGATAACCCTTAAAAAGGCTTCGATACATTGGAGAAATGATCATAATTTGGTAAGAAACAACTGAGCCCTTTGTACATGGGCAATAGATGCGCTGTCATGGAGCCGGAATTCATAAGTATTCCGGCTCCTGGATAAAACATAAAATAGATAGCGCTCGAAACGTTATTTTTAGGATTGCATCCTACATTCGTTATGGCCTCATGCAAATACTGTTAACTTTAGCCTACTTACTTCTTGTCGCACAACTGCCCCTGTCGGCTACAGGAGAGGTGGGATCCTGTGTACGCTCCGAAATTCAGTCTGATCAGCGGAGCCAATCTCCCCAACAAAAAACAGGTTCCAAATCCAGTGGATTTGCCTTTCAACATCAGGCAGAAAGTCCGGCCGAAGTTACCAACCGGGTTCCCCAACCTCAGCCCCCGGCCGAACAGGAATACGAAGAAAGCAATAGTGCTACTCTGGAATCGGTCATTAAACAACGGGGAGCACATTACATGACCACCGGACACTTGATAGAACCCGGACTGCCCACTCCCAAACGGATCTTCCCCTTTCATTCTTTTTGGTAGCTCCATGACGATTACCCTGCTGGTTTACGCTAGCTGGTAATCTGAAATCCCCATCCCCAATTCATGATAACCAAAGAATGCCACCGCTGGTCATAACCGGCGAGGTATTTCTAACCCGGACCAAATTTTTACTCCTATGAATATCGACATAGATCTAAGTACTATTATCATAAGTGTGATCGCCTTTCTATTCTTTGCCATTCCCATCGCCATTGATCAATGGAAGAGTAGAACTAAGAAGTAACCACCTATCCCAAAAGGAAAAGTAAAAGCAGTAGTCCTCTCGGTAGGGCTACTGCTTTTTTTACATTTCATAACCTGGATCATGGTTACATCCTGGATCGATTGAAAGGTGCAAGTTGGATCAAGACACGTAGCGTAAGAATTAACCCGCCGAGAAACTGCAATCCCAATCCAAAGAAGGCTTTCAACATCTCCACATCGATGGCGGATAACTTTCTGCGAATGGTCTTTCCGGCTCCTGAGCTAGTCTATTCCCAAGCCCCCAAGTTGATCAGCTTGTTAATAATCTTGAGATGGAAATGAGTCGGGATAAAATACAGGAGAAACTGGGGCTCTCAGATCGGAAAAATTTCCGGGAAATTACTTAAACCCCGCCTTTGAGGCCGGTCTCATTGAGTACACAATTCCTGAAAAACCAAATAGCAGTCGTCAAAAGTATCGTTTGACAGAACTGGGAAAAGCCTACAAGAAAAAGCTAGACGCATGAAATTCATCGAAGCATAACTCGAAGACGTCACCATTGAACTTCTGGAGCAGGAAGGTATTACCCAATATGACTCTTCCGCCAGCGATTGATGAATTTGTCAATCTCTCCACCTACAATTACGAGGGTCCCAACACCAACAAGCATCATCCACTGATCACCGCTGAGTGGCATGGTTCGGAATACCGTCTGCAAAAATCCCACATGAAGTACAGCCAGGTGAGCAAGCAAGGCGGCAGTAAGGCTGGCAAACAGAAACTTGTTTGAGAAAAAATTGATACGAAAGATGCTCCTGTCCAACGAACGGCAGTTAAGAACGTGGAAAAACTGAAAGACCACCATTTGAGTCATCGCTGCTGTTCGGGCCATATCCAAATCTCCCGTTTGCTGATAAACCCACCAAAATACTCCGAGTGTGCCGGCAGCCAACACGACTCCCACTCCCCCAAGCCGCTCCATTAATCGACCTGTCAGTATGCCCTCTTTCGTGGGGCGTGGTTTGCGTTTCAGAATACCCGGTTCGCCGGGTTCAAAGGCCAAGGCGATATCCTGCAATCCATTGGTAACCAAATTGATCCAAAGAATCTGAACGGCAATAAAAGGGAGGGGCCAATTCATCAGAACTGCGATCAGTATTACGATAAGCTCACCTACTGCCGTGGAAAGCAGGAAAAAGGTCACCTTTCGAATATTTGAAAAAACAATTCTTCCCTCTTCAATAGCGGCCGTAATGGAGGCAAAATTATCATCAGACAGCACCATATCGGATGCTTCCCGCGCAACATCGGTACCACTTTTCCCCATGGCTACACCCAGATGAGCCGCCCGCAGTGCCGGAGCATCGTTTACGCCATCCCCGGTTACGGCCACCACATGATCCAAATTCTTAAGTCGATCAACAATGCGATATTTGTGCTTGGGAGAAACACGGGCAAATATATTGATGTTCATCAGCTGAAGGTCCAGCTCTTCATCCGAAAGTCGGTCCAGCACCTTGCCTTCCAGCGCTCCATGCTCTTCGGGATCCAAACCGAGCTGCCGACCGATTGCTACAGCCGTGTCCACATGGTCTCCCGTAATCATTATTACCCGAATTCCAGACTCTCGTACGCTTTGCACGGCCTCTACTACTTCGGGACGCACGGGATCTTCCATTCCCTGCAGGCCGGTAAGCACAAATTCATCTTCCAAATCCGACATATCATCGAGAAACTCGGATTCTGTACTACGATAAGCCATGGCCAACACCCGGAGCCCTTGAGCCGCCATCTGTTTTGAAACCGCCTTCACTTTTTCTGAATCAACAGGTATCCGTTCACCATCCTTCAGCTGGTATTTGCACCGGTCCAAAACCGCTTCTGGAGCGCCCTTCATAAATATGGTTTGGCCGCTTTCGTCCTTGTTCAAAGTGGCCATAAATTTTCGCTCGGGTTCAAATGGAAGGAAATCCAACTGCTCCTTCCGCAACCGAATATCAGACAGGCGGATACCACCTTTATAGGCTGAAACATGCAACGCGATTTCGGTAGGATCGCCTTGCGGTTCTCCCATTTCAACAGCGGTTGTGTTCGCCTCATTGGCCAGTGTCCCCGCCAAGAGGGTTTGGAAAAGACCGCTTTCGGCTGAAGGAGTAACCTCATTCTCATTCTCGCTTATCGTTCCTTCGAGTTGATAACCGGCTTTCGTAGTCTCAAATAGCTTGTCATCAGCCCAAATTTGACGCACCGTCATTTGGTTTTTAGTCAGTGTGCCCGTTTTGTCCGAACCAATGACCGTAGTACTACCCAGGGTTTCAACCGCGGGCAAAGATCGGATAATGGCCTGCCGGCTAGCCATCCTGCGTACCCCTATGGCCAGTGTTATGGTAAGTATTACCGGAAGCCCTTCGGGAATGGCCGAAACCGCCATAGCAACAACCGTTATAAAAATCTCCGATGGATCCATGTTGTACAGGATCCCGATCACAGCGATTAACAATGAAAAACCAAGAATAAGGTTACCGATATTCTTGCCCAGCCTGTCGACCTTCTCCTGCAACGGTGTTTTTATGATTCCGATCTCTTTTACGGTAGTGGCTATTTTTCCCAGTTCCGTAGAGCTACCCGTGCGCACCACCACCGCTTTTGCTCTGCCTTGCGTGACAATGGTACCGGCAAAAGCCATATTTTTCTGATCGGCCGGAACGAGATTGGACGCTCGTATTGGATCTACCTGTTTATTGATCACCTCGGATTCTCCGGTGAGGGCCGATTCATCCACCTCCAGACCCTTAGACAGTAATATTCGCATGTCTGCCGAAACCCGACCGCCCGAGCTGAGCAATACGATATCTCCGGGCACCAGGTCGCGACTCGGTATTTCAATTTCACGGCCATTGCGGATTACTTGGGCTTTGGGGTCCGACAATTTTGAAAGTGCCCGTATGGCATGTTGGGCTTTGTTTTCCTGGATATAACCGATGACAGCATTAAGTAAAACGACTGCCAATATCACACCGGAATCGATATAATCCTGGAGTACGAAGGTCACAAAAGCCGCTGCGATCAAAATATAGATCAGCGGATCTTTAAACTGGTGCACAAGAATTTGCCAGCGGGTCAATCCGGCTTCCACGGCAATTTCATTGGGACCAAAGATGCTTTTGCGCTTTACAACCTCCTCTTCTGCCAATCCCGTTTCAGAAGAGGTATTTGCTATCTCGCACGCTTTTTCTGCGGTAATGCTGTACCAAGGCTGCTCGGAGATATTAAAATCAAAATCAATCGGTGCTTCTTTTGAGGCAGACATAAGCTATAGACTCTCTCTTGAAACAATCTATTTTATCATTTTGTGACGATTTATTGTTATTTAATGCCCTTCTTTAGAAAACGACGTTGCTCCCTCACCTTCTGTCCTAATCTCTTTTTTTGTTTTTTTACCACCGACTAAAACAAGTAGAGGGACTTTGGTATAACAGGCCATTTCTTTGGAATGATCCTTTTTAACCAACTTCTCCCAATACGTTTTCTTATATCTGACCATCACGAGCAGGGAATGGGGATGATCCATACAGTACTCGCTCATCGCCGGATAAAAATCGTACTCATATATAATGTCGAAGGAGATTTTATCATATCCCGTTTTATCTCTGACTAGGTCCTTGAATCCCCTGAACTCAACATCTGTTAACAGATTTTGTTGATCCGCTACGTGAATGATATCAATACTCGAATCGAACAATTTGGCCAACTCAATGACTTGCTGTAAGGCTTCCAGGTCTCCATCATGATAATCCGTGGTGAAAGCGATGTGTTTAAAATCATCAAAGGAACTGCCCGGAGGCACTGCCAGTACCGGTATTTCCGATTTTAGAATTATGCTAGAGGCTACGCTCCCAAACAGCAACTTTCGATTACCCGTTGCTCCTTTGGTCCCCATCACTATGAGATCCGCGCCCTGTTTATGAGCTTGCTCTAGCAGTCCCGTAGTGGCTGGTCCAGACTGCAATACAACTAATATTTCAAGATCTTTGTATTGATCATCTTGCCTAAGCTCTACAATCATTTGTTCGAATAACTCACGGGCATCATTAATGGCTTTCTCTCTGTCAGGTGCCAAATCTGGCCTATCCAGTGTACCAGAAACCGTATGGCACAGAATCAACCTTGATCCGGCAAGAGACGCTATCTTGGCGGCTATAGGCAGTGCTCTTTTAGCGTTTTTCGAAAAATCCGTGGGGAAAAAAATATTGTTGAAATCGAAGGCCATAGCTAACTCTCCTGATTAAAATACTGGCAATAGTAACAAACAAGCATACTCTGAATATATTCACTGATGTGCTATAACCTATTTTATTATTCTGTCATAAGAACCCTTACTAATACAGATAACTACTTGTTTGGGTAGAACGAAATATTGATTCATCCCACTTCGAGATCGTTTTCATGATCGCCCCACTCGAGGATGCCTGTTTCGCAATCAGATTTTAAACTATCACCTGCAGCCAAAGTATAATCCCAACCAGTCCCTGGGCTCATAGCCGTAACATTACGGTAACACCGAGAAATACCCCCATACCGATATCATTGAGGTCGGAAGTTTCTATCGAAAACAACAATCACGGTGATAAAAAAATCTAATGTGCATTAATCGTAAAATTACGATTAATTGGTCCTGCATTCTAAAATAGGACCAGTACAATGATTGAACAGCTTTGGAAAACCCATTCGGACTCTCTTTATCACTACCTTTCTTCCCGAACCGGTAATGCCGCCACTGCGGACGATCTGGTTCAGGACGTGTTTCACAAGGTGCTTCGCTATCGGGACCAACTCCCCGAAATCGACAATCAGAAAGCCTGGCTGTACCGGATAGCCCGAAATGCCCTGATCGATTACACCCGAAAACGAAAGCCGGAACCGACCGAGGAGTTACTCATTCCGGAGTGGGATTCGGAGGCGGGTTCAGCACCTCCCGTGGAAGGCATCGCAGAGTGCCTCATCGACTTGATTGAGGAATACGATGACGAACAACAAATCCTGTTCAAGCATATCTTTACCGATGCGCTCAGTCAAAAGGAAGCTGCTGAGATGCTAGACATCCCTTACAGCACGTTAAAGTCCCGTGTTCAAAAGGCCCGTAAGGAGATTATGGACGCTTTTTATACCCGCTGCTGCCAATTGCAGCGCAACAGTGACGGTGAAATTATCGGGTGCATTCCAGTGACTGATACTTCACCCTCAACCTGCTGAGTTCACATTCTCCTAATCATCGGTCCCTCCAGACCAACCCGATGCCCAACGGGGCCAACCCACCCAGCAAGGCCAACATCCAGAGCGTGAATTTTGGATCTCCCGTGATCGTCCAGAGTGAGGCGAACAGTACCGGAGTGACCGCTTTGGATAGGGTGGAGGATAGCGACAACCATCCATTGGTTCGGGCATAGACCGAAAAGTCCATCTGTTCGGCGACCACCGTGCCCCGGATAATGGTCATAATCCCTTTGGCGGTTCCAAACAACAACGCAAACAGCACTACACTCATCCAGGCACTGGGTTGAAACGCGATCACCGCGATTCCTGCGGGAGCCATCAGCGAAACTACCGTCCCGGTGCGCAACGCATGCAGTCCATTGCCCGACCACATCAACAGCAGGCGGCCCAGCACCTGCATGGGACCAATTAGCGAGTATCCCCAGATAATCATCTGCTGGGAGGTGCCGATTTCCGATAACAGGGGGATAATTAGGAAGGTAACCCCCGTGGCCGTGCTGTTAAATAGCACAAACCAGATGCTCAGCCCCACAAAGGATTTCGGCTTGAACGAACGCTCCCTGAACAAGGATATATCCCAAGGTTTCCTGGAGGAACGCGAGTGAATCGGATGATTTCCATGGGATGGCAATCCCCACCAGTGCAAGGGTAGCGCCACCAGCAGATTGAGCCCCGCCATGGCCAACAGGGTCTCTTGCCAACCCATCCAACCGATGCTCCACTCAATCAATGGAATAAACAAGGTGCTAGCGAAACCACCGGCCAGCGTCAACCAGGTAATCACCTGCTTATACTTTTGGGGGAAAGCGCGGGTCAGCACATAAAAGGCGGGCTCATACAAACAGGCCGCCATGGCCACCCCCATCAGTAGCCACGCCCCGTAAAACAGGGGCAGAGTAGGCGCGGTCGCCCAAATCAATAAAGCGACCACGCCGAGACCTGAACCCAAACTCATCACCCGTGAACCGCCGTAGCGATCCAGTGCGTTGCCTACCAGGGGAGCACAGATTGCCCAAGTGACAAATCCGACGGTTAAGGCCAGATTGAACTCCGAGGACGACCACCCGAACTGGGCCAGCATGGGTTCGCTAAACAGGGAGAACGCGTAATACAAGGTCCCCCAACCGATCAGCTGGCTGACCGACAACACGCTGACCAAATAGAGGGGATGCCTACGTATCGATGTTTCTGCTTCCCCTTGCTGCTTCATTCGATACATGATCAGCAGCACCCTGTTTCGGTGTTTAGCGTTTCACTTTCCGCGACCGGTCCACAGCATCCGGAATCCTCGGTTTGGGGACTACAGCAGCCGGACGCTGTTTCTTTTTTATCATCCGTTGTTACTGAAGTGGAACAACACGCCCCCGCATCGGAATCCAATATGAAATCGGAAGAGCAGACTCCGGTTTCGGGCAGATGCAATTCGATGCGCTCGGCCGCTTCCTGGTCACCAGTCAAATAGGCGGCGATGGACCGCACCTGTTCGTAGCCGGTGGCTAGCAAGAAATTGGGGGCGCGCCCATAACTCTTGATCCCGGCCAGGAAGAAATTCTCATCGGGATGCTTTAACTCGTTAACCCCGTGCGGTGGCACCGTCCCGCAGCTGTGTACATTGGGATCGATGAGCGGAGCCAAATCGGCTACGGCTTCGATAGCCGGATCGATGGAGGTACGCACTTCGCGGATCATCTGCAGATCGGGGCGAAATCCGGTGGTGCCTACGATGCGATCCACCCTTATGCGCTGTTCGCCCTGCTCAGTATCACCGATCACGGTCAACTCACGCAAAGAGGATTCGGAGGATTGAATGCGCTGCAGTAAAAAGGGCGTATGAATCACCACCCGACCGGCTTGAACCGCTCGCTGGGCCCGGCTTCCCAGTTCACCGCGGGCTTCCAGCTGATCATTCTCCCCACCGCCAAACACCTTGGCCAGATTTTGACTGCGCATGATCCAGTGCACCCGGGTGTCCGGATCGACATCCTGCAGCTTGATCAGATCCAAGACCACCTGCATGGCGGAGTGTCCACTGCCTACCACGGCTACTTCTCGGCCTAGATAGCGCTCCCGGTATTCATCCAGCACATCGGGGATACCGTATTGGATATATTGTTGATACTTCCGTTCTCCAGGAGCGGGTATTCCACTAGATCCTACCGGATTCGGGTTGAACCAGGTCCCCGAGCTGTCCATGACCGCTTTCGCTTCGGTGATATATTCCGATCCGTCGGATTGCTGGATGGTCAGCAAATACGGCTCCTCCTGACGATGACTATCCTTTACTTTATCCCAGTGCTTGCGGCTGACCGCGGTTACTTTGGACTCCAACCGAATGCGAGATTTCAGTTCTGGTAGCTGGGCCAGGGGCAGCAGATAGTGCTCTCGAAATTCCCGTCCGGTGGGCAGTTTTTCCGGATCCGGCGCGCTCCAACCGTGCTCTTCCAGCAACTGCGCCGCCGCTTGATCCACATTGAATTCCCAGGGGGAGAACAGTCGCACATGTTGCCACTGCTTGATCGCGTACGCCGGTTCAGGACCTGCTTCAAACACAATGGGTTCTTCGCCTCGATCCAGCAGATGGGCCGCAGCCGCCAATCCCACCGGACCGCCTCCAATGATGGCAACGGGTAGTTGTTCGTTCTTCATAATGATCGTCTTTGGTTGATTTGAAAATTATTTCACCCCAAAGACGAACGAGGTAGACGAAAAGACGAACATTTCTCAAATTTTTTTTAAAAAGTACTTCAATCCCCTCAATACCCGGTTCAAAATTGGGTATCAGCCCCTTTGAAAGAGAAAGATTGGAGCGAGGCAAGTAGCGCATAAGTAACCGCTATGCTCAAACCTACGCGGGTCTTCGGGCCATGCGTTGCACATTGGACAGACTCGTTTTAATGCGCGAAATGGCGGCCGGATCCTATACCCGATAACATCCACTATCTTATCCGCGAGGGAGTCAAATCGCTAAGTACATTTCCCAACTATTCTTGGTACCCCTTAACCTGATCCGATTCGATCTTGTGCAGACTTTCTTTCAACCGTGAAAATGAAATGGGTTTCAACAGATAGTCAACAAAGCTGGTTTCCTGGCTCGCTTTCCTAAACGTTTCTTGCCCGTTGAGTCCGGTCACATAAATCAATTTACAGGCAATGACTTTCTGGAATTCTTTGGCTAACGCAATCCCCTCATCGGCGTCCGGCAATTTGATGTCCATAAAAATAATATCCGGATCTTTCTCAATCGCCATCTCAATGGCTTCCTCCCTGTCATGGGCAACACCCACAATTTCATAATCCAATACTTTTAGATATTGGCTTAAGGTACGATCAAATGTATCATCGTCATCTACAATTAAAACTCTTCGATAACTCTTCATAGGTTCCTTCCTAAAATTACTTATTGCTAACCTGCTCATTTACATGGGCTTGCACAATAAGCCAACGGCCTATAAAGAGATAAGAAAATGACCACAAGCCGGTAATCTATGGACGATACCGAGAATAACGGAAGGAACCATGAGCAGAAATATCCCCCAGAATTAATCACTAGAGGGCTTTGCACAACTTACCGAAATTTATTCGGTCATGGCAAGATGTAGTAATAATCACCGTTTACACAATCTAATCAGGGGATTGCCGCACTACGTTCGCAATGACAGGTAGTTTTGCAAAGCCCTCCACTGATATTTTAGCAACCCGATATTATGTGGCATGTCAGATATCTAGAAGAATTAGAACCGTTGCGAAATCATTCTGGAAACTCCTCAATGATCTTGATCCCTGGATATTCCACAGTATGCCCCATCACGCATATAATTTCTAGATAACACTTAATATGATTCCACTTCATCAACTCAAGGTTTCTGTTTTAACTCCATACCCTCCAACAATGAAAAGCCCAAGGAGCTGATGCGTCCTGCCTGTGCATGGCCCGATGAGATATTGGATAACACCACCACTCCGTTTTTACGATCCAGATCCAGCACCAGCATCGAACGGTACCCGCCCGTGCCGCCACTGTGCCAATAGAACCGTTGGGAACCTTCTTTGCGAATGAACCAGCCCAAGGCCATATCCCGATGGGTGTTAACCGAATAGGTTGTTCGTTGCTGCAGCGTCATGGCTTGATTACCGGACTTAAAGTTGGCTTGCGCAAACTTGGCCAGATCCTTAGCCGTTGAAAGTATGGCCCCGGCGCCGGGAATAGCTCCCAAATCCCAGTTGGTTGCGGCCTTTCCGCGCTTGGTCAATCCGGTCACCAGTCTGTCGGCAACCAATGATCGCTGCGTTGTGGAATGGGACATACCCAGTGGCCTAAAAATTCGCTGCTGCACCATTTCCTCATAGGATTGGCCCTCAATTTGGGTGAGCGTGTAACCCAGGATGCCCGCCCCGATATTGGAGTACTGCCAGGTACTATCTGGCGAGGAGGCAAGCTCCATTTCGTTGCTCATATAATCCCGCAATTTATCCTCATCATAATCTTTATAGGGATTATCCAGATGTCCAAGCGATTCCCAGACAAAACCCGAGGGGATGCGAGGCAGCCCAGAGGTATGATTGGCCAACTGTTTAAAGGTAATCTGCAGGCTGTCGTGGAGGGGAAAATCCAGGTACGCCTGAATAGGGTGATCGAGTTGCAGTTTATTTTCGGTGGCCAGTTCGGCGAGCAAGGTAGCGGTAAACACTTTGGAGAGGGAGCCTATTTCAAACGCCTTGCTACTGTTGTCGATGGTTCTCAGCGTGTCATTCCTCCTCACCGCCCCGTACAAAACAACACTGCTATCGGTAACCAAAGCGATTGAAAACTGCGTTTGATTGGGAAAATAGCGAAGGGCTTGAAAAATACTGTCCGTCTGAGCGCGGGTTATACCGGGTGGCGAGTCTAGCTTATTTACCGCCGATTCTGGATTACTCACGCTGCCACAGGCGGTACATACGGCTAAGACTATGAGCAGAGAAAACCTTTTCATCGCTTCTGCATTATCATACAACCCTGATTTGCTGTCCCTTACATATACCGGGAGCCATCATCAAATGATGGCTCCAGGCTTAATGACTGCTAAAAGGTTTTCGAAATACCTATGGATATGTTGATAACCGTTAGATCCACATCAGTGGTGATATTACCAACCTCAATATCACGGGATAGTGAACGATAACGTACGCCCGGCTTTAGTATCCATTGATTGCCCAAGTCAAAGGCCACCCCGGCCTCGGCCTGCCAGCCCAAACCGTGATCAGAATCGGCCGTAATATCACCGTCGCTGCTCTCTACTTCGATGTGATTGTAGATACCCCCGCCACGGACATAAAAATCTAAGGATGAGTTACCCAGGGGACGCATGTATTCCAGCCCAAAGGTATATCCGGTTTCTTCAAAATCCATGTTCTCACCGGCAAAAGAATCGTCCGAGGTAAAGCGATGCCAACCCCAACCGCCGAATATCGATGTATACGGCACAACGCGATAGGATACGATACCATCAAAACCGAAGCCCGTATCCAGATCCGTATCGCCAAGTTTCTGGGTAGCAAAATCTACCCCTGTCCGAATTTCCAAGCCGATTCGATCTTGCCCAAGGGCCGATGGTGCCCCCAGCATGAGCATCATCCCCATAATGGTTAAAAGTAATAGTAAGTGTTTCATGATATGTCCGTATTCAGTTTAAAAATCATTGGATACTACTCTGCAAAATTCAGAGTTCTGCGCTACAGCAATCCATGCAATTACTGTACCCCAAATGCTAAACGGCATGATATCTACAGAAGGATAGGTTGAATGAGTACATGCTAATTCTACGACCCAATACACTTGCAATTTTGCGAATACAGGCTTGGATTTTTTGCAGAATCGCAATAGCCGGATACCTCGAAAGGGGCTGCTTACCATGTAAAGACGAGTGCACCATAATGGCATAATCTTTTCTGTATCTATGTGCACAATCGGCAGTTACCCGAAAGCCGCTATGAAATACCAGAAATCCATAACCCTTTTATCCTCGATCATCATTTTGCTGGCTGTCGTTGCGGCATCCATGGGTATTTTCTACACAGGCGGCCCCGGACCGTATAATATTGAAACGGTCCGAGGCGAAACGGTGACCGTTTACGGTGAGGGACTCTACAAACACATGTCCCAGGATGTAGCCCCACAAGGTATTGCCCAAGATTATGTGACCCTCTTTGTTGGGGTGCCCCTGTTGATCCTCTCCCTCGTTTGGGCACGCCGAGGCTCGCTGAAGGGCCGATTCCTGCTGGCCGGAACCCTGGGGTATTTTCTGGTCACCTACTTGTTTTACCTGGTGATGGGCATGTATAACGTCATGTTTTTGGTGTACGTCACGCTGCTGGGCACCACCTTCTTCGCCTTTGCACAGACGCTGCTGTCCTTCCCACTCGCCAAACTTGAGGAACGGTTTAGCGAAAACACCCCGGTAAAATTTCTGGGTGGATTTCTGATCTTCAACAGCATTGCCATTGGGGTTATGTGGCTGCAGATCGTCGTACCGCCCCTGTTGGACGGATCGATCATCCCCGGGCAAGTGGAGCATTACACCACGTTAATCGTACAGGGGCTGGACCTCGGGTTGCTCTTGCCGCTCTCCTTTGTTTCCGGACTGCTGTTTATCAAAAGAACTCCCTTCGGGTATTTGCTTGCCCCCGTTTACTTCATCTTCCTGTCTATACTGATGACCGCCCTGACCGCAAAAGTTGTGGCCATGGGGCTGCTGGGACAAAACATTCTGCCCGCCATCGTGATTATTCCCTTTTTCGGTCTGATTTCGATGCTCTGCTCGGTTCTAATTTTCAAACATATCCAGGAGCCAACTCATGATAACACCTGACCAACGACCCATCAGCTTTTATGCGCTACTGATCTTACTGTTTTTCCAATCCGCAAGTGGACTCTATGGTGGCGGCGCATTGATTGGGGATCCCACCGGGGATGCCCTGCAATTGCCCACTTCTCTGCTAGCCGGTACACCCTTTCCGGATTTTTTGATACCCGGCCTCATTCTGTTCTCGGTTCTGGGAATCTTTCCGCTGATCGTATGTATCGGATCCTGGCAGCGTAGAACGTGGGCGTGGCCGGGAGCGGTGTTGGTCAGCATCGCATTGATTATATGGATCGGGGTGGAAATCGCCATGATCGGCTATGCCTCGGAACCACCGCTTCAACTGATCTACGGATTAGTAGGGATCGCCCTACTGATTTTAACCCTGCTGCCGTCAGTACGAAGCTCGATGAATTCAACACCTGGCTAACCCGAACCCTCCCCTTGATCATGAAATGGGGATCTGCTTCCCAACCATTAAAGGAACAAGCTCATGACTAAACTCGTTGTGTCATTCATCATTTTACTCCATGGCTTGATCCATCTCCTGGGATTCGTAAAGGCCTTTAATCTGGCCCCGGTTGATCAGCTAACCCAGTCTATCTCCAAGCCGGTGGGATTGCTATGGTTGGTGTCGTCCGTTCTTTTCCTGCTGGTACTGATGCTGTACTGGACCCAACACGAGTGGTGGTGGATGGCTGGAGCACTTGCCGTCACCTTGTCTCAGATCCTCATTATCCTGTCCTGGAGCGACGCCAAATTCGGCACCTTGGCCAATATCATCATACTGGTGCCCATCATCATGGCCATCGCTGATCGTTTATCGGGCGGCTCGTAGCATTTCTGCACAACGAGAGGGGGATAAGTTTGATGGGTTTAAGCAGACGCTTGCGCTACTGGAGGCTTGTACCAATTGGGGCCTTAATCGGGACATAATGGGGCCAATACTATTTCACTATTGGTTCAAATTCATTCATCATTGTTTAAAAGACCTCTCTGACCATAACTATGTCCGATACCATGTCCGTTATGTCCCATAAATGTCTTAACAATACATAGGAGTCTCTACTCAAAAATTGCTCCTTCCTGACCCTAAAAGCCTTTTTCTAAAAGATGTCTCCAATTATTACTCACGAGCATGTCCCATAAAATGTCCCATAAATTAGAGGGTCAATAAATATCGTGTCCCCTTGCCTTTACCTTCCTGTTTTAAAATTCCTTCCTCAACCAATTGCTGAAGATCACGTGTTATCGTTTTTCTGCTTACTTCTGAAAATTTTTCATGTAGATCGGAGGCTTTAATCTTACCCCCTTTAGCCAATTCCACAGCGGTTTGTTGTCGTTCATTTAATGATTCAAACATTTCAGTAGTAATTGGAATCCAATTCTGTCCATATAATTTGGCTACAAAACCGTCACCTTGTTCTTCAAAGTCCGGTTCGGATAACCCCTCATCTTCTAGAACAGCAGTCATACGCTGAATACCGGATCCCCATTCCTCAATAAGTCCGGCCCGGTAAAAAGTATTAGCAATGAGTCGGTTTCGCGGATGGGAAGAATGCGGTCTTTTCAAATCTTCCACTTTTAAACTTCCGGGAAGTTTGCCGGGATTGTAGATCCACAACATTTCATCAAATACCTTGAGCTGCGTCTTGACACTCATCTCAAAGTAATTGCGATGGACCAAGGCATTAAGTAAAGCTTCTCGTACCGCCGCTAAGGGATACTGCCACACGTCTTTTCGTTGGAATGAATCTCCGGAAATATCGTACCGACGGCTGATCATACTCTTAATCTGCTCTTCGGCTTCGCGAACCTGATTAAACAAATGACCGGAAATGGTTCGGTCAGCGACAATAGTGGCTTCATCTCGAAACCGTCCGATGCGAACCACCGCACTAGGGAAATACTGTTGTGGATCTTCTCCAAATAAAAGGATAGCCGCATGGGTTAATTCTCCTTCGATAATCAAACCCAACCGCTTCAAGATGGCTTCTACATCTCCTTTATCATAACCAGCCGGAACTCGTCCCTCGCTCTTGGCAGTCTGAATGAAGCTCTGCACTTCCTCGTGATCCAGATCCTCCAGTGAAAATTGATCCTTGGTAATAACATCCCAAGATTCACCTTCCAAGAAAAGTTGCTTTAGCGCATCTCCAGTCACTTCTCGCGTGGTATTGCCCACTCGCTGGTAATACTTCCCTCGCGCACTGACCGGTGGACGTTGCCGCTTGACCTTAACCTCTAAAAATTCATTTCCATTATAATGATGTAGCATTACTTCCGGAGTAATCCCCAATACATTGATGGTCTTACTAACCACATCTTGTTGCGCTTTATCGGTAATCCCACCGGATAGAAGGGTAGCATCATCTTTAACACCGACATATAGAGATCCCCCTTTGGTATTTACAAAGGCAGCCAGTGTTTTCAAGGCCGCATCGTTGAAACGCTCCTTGAACTCAACCGTCTCTGATTCTTTCAGTGAAGTAGGATTCCGTTTGGCCATACCTGTTCTTTAAAAACCTAACTCTTTTAATACACCTTGGAGTTCTTTGTCTACCTTGGCCCGTTCTTCCTCAGCTTCTTCCAGTAAGACAACCGCGTCTTCCAATGGTAAAACTTCTTCCCCGCCATTTTGGGATACGTACCGAGAAGGACTCAAATTGAAATCATTCTTAGCGACTTCATCTAATGAAATAATCTTGGCAAGCTCTTCGGCTTCTTGCCACTCCAAATACACATTGCTAATCTGCTCAATATGATCTTTTTCTAAAAAGTTCTTCGGCTTCCCTTTTGTAAATAGGTGCGAAGCATTAACCAACAATATTTCTCCGGAGTTTTTCTTCTCTTTATTAATCACTAGGATGATTCCCGGTGCTGAAGTATTGTAGAACATGTTCTCCGGCATCAAAAACACCGCTTCCACAAGATCTTCTTCAACAAATTTTCGGCGAATATCGCGCTCTTTGTTCTTCCCCACATTTCCACTACCTCGGGACACAGCTCCGGTATCCAGCACTACCGCCAAACGCCCGTTATCATTTAACGACGTGAACATGTGTTGTACCCAACCCCAATCAGCCGTATTGCTAGGAGGAAACCCAAAACCGAATCGTCCATAGGTGTCATTCTCATACGTAGACACATCAAAATCCTGATTCCACATCGGATTAGCCGTCACGATATCGAAAGTCTTTAATCTGGTATCACTATCTAGGAAAGCAGGGCGACGCATGGTATTGCCTAACTTAATAGTGGTGTTAGACATATCGTGAATGAAAGTGTTCATTTTAGACAAGGCATACGTACTGGGCTGTATCTCTTGACCAAAGAACTGTAACGGTTTCTCTCCGGTATCCTTTCCAAATTTTTCATCAAAGCGCAGCTTGCACTTAATCAGCAGGCCACCCGAACCCACGGTAGGATCATAGCAGGTCTCTCCGGGCTCCGGATCCAAAATATGCGCCATCAGTATGGCTACTTCCTTAGGGGTATAAAACTCTCCGGCACTCTGCCCGGAATCTTCCGCAAATTTACGGAGCAGATATTCATAAGCACGACCAATGATATCTGGCTCTACATCATCAATACCCAGGCGATGTTTACTGAGCACGTCCACCAACCGTTTCAAATCATCATCAGAAACGATCCTCTGTCCGCTCGTAGTTGCATTGAAGTCAACCGTATTAACTACACCCTCTAATTCTGAATTTTCCCTAGCAAGTGATCGAGTTACATCGGTTAGAAACTCACCAAGACCACTACTCTTCGTTTTGATATTGCTCCAGCGGTATTCCTCGGGAATATACACGCGAACCAAGGAGTGATCTTCATCAACAAACTCCTCAGCCATATCCCGACCGCCATACTCTTCAGCGAGGGCCTCCATTTCATCTTCAAATACATCAGAAAGCCTTTTGACAAATATTAGGGGCAGGATGTAATCTTTATACTTAGGCGCATCAACCGGTCCTCGAAGCTTACAAGCTGCATCCCAAAGCCAATTTTCAAGGGTAGAGACGTCTAATTCTTTGTCGCTCATATTCCGCTAAGTAGGTTTTAAGTGGTTTGGTCTGAATATAGAAACCTGTGGCGGAAATGAAATCATTTACTTGTATTGAATAGTGAGAAGGAGGGGATACCAAAAAATCAGAAATGTTAGTACAATAGTTAGTACAAAATAACTAAGCCCTTGCAAGTCAACGACTTACAAGGGCTTAAGTACGCCCGGAAGGATTCGAACCCTCAACCTTCTGATCCGAAGTCAGACGCTCTATCCAGTTGAGCTACGGGCGCAGGTAAAAGAAAATTCAATATGTGTGCGGATCTTCTCAGTTGAAAGCAACCTCAACCTTCTGATCCCAAGTCATCCGCTTCCCGAAGCATCGGGATTGAGCTACGGGCGCAGATATTTTGACCACAGACCACGGACGACAGTTGAAAACAGTCGTCCGTGGTCTGTGGTCCGTCGTCAGGCATCGAATATAAAAAAATATCCCACCCGCGTCAGCTCAATCTTGAAAAAATATTGCACTGCCCCCTTTCAAACATTAGAGCTGGTTCGCTATTGAACGAATGACCGCTGATTTCGCTTCTCAATCAATAAGAGGATTGTTGGCTCGACCAACGTCGTAAACCTGTGCTTATCATTCTAAACCTATCTCATTATGAAGACGCTGACTATACCGTTGACTACGCTTAGCATGCTCACCCTGCTGTTATTTACAGCATGTGGACAAGAAGAGAAATCCTACACCGATCGCATGGCCGAAGAACATCAAAACGACAGCCCGGTAGCCAATGAGGCGCAATACCTGGGCAGCTCGGACCATGTGCAGGGCATGGAAGTGACCTATGCGACCATTAATGATCAATCCATCACCGGTTACCTGGCCAAACCGGAAGACGGATCCGCCAACCGGCCGGGCATTATCGTCATCCACGAATGGTGGGGACTGAATGACAATATCCGCATGATGACCGACAAGTTGGCCGCCCAGGGCTACACCGCGCTGGCCGTGGATATGTACAACGATCAGGTGGCCGATGATCCGGAGCAAGCCCGCGAATTTATGCAGCAAGCTATGCAGGATGAGGGTATCGCTATTCAAAACCTGGAGCAAGCTTATGCTTACCTCAACGAAGCACAAAACGCCCCACAGATTGGTGTCATCGGTTGGTGCTTCGGGGGCGGATGGTCGCTGCAAACCGCCTTGACCATGCCTGACAAGATTGATGCCGCGGTGATCTACTATGGACGGTTAGTTACCGATTTGGAGCAACTCGCTCAATTAAACATGCCCATTTTAGGTATTTTCGGAGCCGAGGATCAGGGCATCCCCGTGGAATCCGTCAAAGAGTTTGAAGCTGCCCTAAATGATCTGGACAAAAACGCCAGCATTCATATTTACGAGGGCGCTGATCACGCCTTTGCCAATCCCTCCGGCACCCGTTACAACGCTGAAGCCGCCAAGGATGCCTGGGATAAAACCACCACCTTTTTCGAGCAGCATTTGAAGGAGTGATGCGGCTGACGCCACTTAGTGAATGAGTGACGTGGCTTCGCCACTTAGTGATAGAGTGGGTTTTGCAGCTTACTTACGCCCATCAATCTTGGCTATTAATTAGCCATCGATTAAGTAACGTTGAAATGCCCAAAAACCAGATCACTCTATCACTAAGCGGCGTCAGCCACGTCACTCCATCACTCTATCACTCTATCACTCCCCGAAACTCCGTAACGGCTAGAACTGTTCTACAATCTCATCATCCCAAACCCAACTCAACTCAAGCCAGAATCTCCATGCATACCGTTGAAATTCTATCCATTGAAGATCTCACGCACGATGTGCGCGCTTATACTGTGGAAAAGCCGGAGGGCTACTCTTTCGATCCCGGTCAGGCTACCGATGTGGCGCTCAACAAGGAGGGCTGGACCGATGAAAAGCGGCCGTTCACCTATACCTCCTTAAATGAGGACGAGCATCTGGAATTTGTGATCAAGAGTTATTTCGATCATGATGGGATGACCAAGGAGTTGTATAAAGCCGAGGAAGGCAACAAACTACTCATTGATGATGCCTGGGGGACCATTGAGTATAAAGGCCCGGGGACTTTCATTGCCGGCGGCGCGGGTGTTACTCCGTTTATCGCCATCATCCGTGACCTGGCCAAGCGCGGAAAACTGGATGGTAATCGTCTTATTTTCTCGAACCAGACCGAAAAAGACATCATCCTGAAAGAGGAATTTGAGGAGCTGTTGGGCGATCAGTTCATTAACGTAATCACCGATCAGGAATCATCCGATTATTACATTGATGGCTTCATCGACAAGGCGTACCTGGAGGAGCACATTGATGACTTTGATCAACACTTCTATGTCTGCGGCCCCATGCAGATGGTGATGGATCTGAGCAAGCACTTGGAAGATCTGGGCGCGGATCCGGAGGGGATTGTGTTTGAGGAGTGAGTTTAGTTATTAGTTTACTAGTAATTGGGAGTTTCCAGATCATACTCATTGCTAGCCCACCCCGAAAACGGCGCTACAACAAACAGTGACCGGCACATTCCCTATGCCTATTGTGCCTACAACCTGAAATAATCACAACCAATAACGGTCAAGCTATTTCAGGGACGGACATATCGTCACGTCTGCCATCTGCCGTTTGCCGTCTGCCGTCTGCCCTACACAATCAGCATGGCGTCGCCGAAGGAGTAGAACCGGTACTTTTCCTGGATGGCGTGCTCATAAACCCGGCGCATCTCGTCGTACCCCATAAACGCTGCCACTAGCATGAGGAGGGTACTCTTGGGCAAGTGAAAGTTGGTGATCAGTGAGTCCACGGCTTTAAACTCGTAGCCTGGTCGAATAAAAATATCCGTTTCCCCGGTTCGGGGTTCAAAAAATCGCTTCCCATTCTTAAGCGTCACGCTAGACTCCAACATGCGAACGCTGGTAGTGCCCACAGCGGTCAGGTGTCTCGCGGCATTTAAATGACGCGCCTGCAGTTGATCGATAGAAAACCACTCGCTGTGCATGGTGTGCTCATCCAAATCCTCCGTTTTAACGGGTGCGAAGGTACCTAAGCCTACGTGCAGGGTAACTTCTACTTGATGAAATCCATGCACCTCCAACTTTTTCAATAGTTCCTCGGTGAAATGCAATCCGGCCGTGGGGGCCGCTTTGCTGCCCAGATCTTTGGCATATACGGTTTGGTACTCCTCGGAGAGTTCTTCGTTTTGCTTGATATAGGGGGGGAAGGGGGTATGACGAAGCTCATCCAGCCGAGGATCATCTATGGGCACGCTTAATTTTAGGGTACGGATTCCCTCTTCATCAATGGCTTGCACAGTGGCCTCCACGCCTTCGGTCACGGCAACCGTTTTACCCTTTTTGAATTTCTTGCCCGGGCGCACCATCGCTTCGACCGTCGTCGGATTGAGCACATTGAGTACAAAAATCTCCTTGTTATCAAATAACAATCGGCATTTTTCCACCTTGCTGTTATTCAGAACCAACGAGGTATCTCGGGGCAGATAACAATCCACATTATAGAAATAATCATCTGTAATCGTACCACTGGCTCTATCATATACCAACAACCGGGCGTGATCCCGAGGCTGTGCCGGCTCTTGGGCGATCAGCTCTTCGGGTAGCTCATAGTCGAAATCTGATAAGGTGAAGGCGCGATCCTGGGCTTGGTCAGCAGTCATATCTAGTAAATATAAGCATCGAATGCATGAGAACGGGCGAAAATACAAAATTATGATCGCACAACCATCCAAGCCGGTTAAAAGGTTGTAATTGATAAATGCCGGGAAGGATGTAAATTACATTAACTCTATATAACTTCTGCTATCCCATTTGGTTATGCGCTTGCTGAACACCCTTCGGAATTTGACCGCCCCAACCCTACTGCGGGGTATGCGGGTGTTCGGTGTAGCCGGATCGGGATTCGTACTACTTAGCATGCTGTGCTCACTCTCCACACCGGTACATGCTCAGCAGTACTCAACAGGCATTTCTCGCTTGGGCGAAACTGATTCGGTAAGTAATATTTTGGATCAAGTGAAGGATCTGCGCCGTACCTCTTTTAGCCAAGAGCATGATTCTTTGCGACAAGCACTTAATGTGGTGGAAGCCTATCGCCAGTGGGCTTACCGCAAACCGGTTTACCACTGGTCACTGGCCCGATCCCAGCGCATTTCGAATGCCGAACATCGCGCTGAAGCGGAATTAATGGCTGGATTCCTGACTGGAGCAATCTTACAAAATCATATTGACACGGGGAGCGGCGTACTTCCTTTGTTGGATGCGTCTATCGCTCATTTGGATTCGGCCCGTGTGTATTATCACCAAGTGGCCAAATTTATGGTATCCCAATCAACGGGACGCATTGAAACCGATGCCACCGTAGCCGAGTTGTTGGCGGACAGCCTAAGCCAGTTACGCACCCAACTCATTCAGGCGTCCAATTACAATCTTATTCGCCGGTTTAGTATGGCGAAGCTATTCGAACAAACCATGCGCAAAAAGCAGGTGCCCGCATCACCGATTCCCCCAAACTCGGTCACCTATTGGGTTATGGAAGCCGTCCACCCCAGCAAACTTCAGGCAACGCCCGCTGATTAGCCCCCTTGCGTTAGGCTTGAACCGCCCTAAGAATTTGTTCACTCAGCGCCTTCGGTGAAAATCCGTGCCGCTGCAATATCTGCGAGCGATCTCCAGACTCCGATATGACCTCTTGGAAGCCCAAACGAGTCAATTTAATTGATGATTCCGATTGTTCGGTCAACCATTCGGCTATCACACTGCCCAATCCACCTACACGCATACCTTCCTCTATCGTAATCCAGTGTGAATATTGGCGGGTCCAGGTATTCAATTGTTCCGGATCCAACGGCTGGATAAATCGCATATCCATCTGTCCGGCAAATAGACCTTGTTCTTGTAACAAATCCGCGGCTTGCGCCACCCAGGAAGTAGTAGCGCCTAAACTAAGCAGCAAAACCCCCTCCCCTTCCCGGAGCATTTTGGCTTGACCTTGGGTTATGGAAACCGGTGTTTGGGTCATCGGACGTATGGCAGGCAAACGATAGGTACCTCTGATAACCCAAATACCTCCACTCTGGTAAGCATGATGCAGCATCGCGCGCAGCTCCTCGTCATTGGATGGACTGACAATACGTACCCCCGGCAAAGAGCGCAACAGCGATAAATCGTTCAAACTATGATAGGCTGATCCTTTGTTATGGGCGATCCCCGCTTCTTCCAGGCTAATTACCCCGGAAATATCCGCGCCACACCAATCCTGTGTGATAGCATCCAGGGCACGCGGCAGCAGTGAAGCTTGCATACTCAGCACCGGGAAACGTCCACTTTGCGCTAATCCGGCCGCAAAGGTAGCCGCGTGATCTTCCGCCAATCCTATCTCAAATGCTCGGCTGGGAAATGCTTTTTTAAAATGTTGCAATCCGGCCTCTTCGAACACCGAAGGGGTTATACCTACGATCTCATCATGGGTTTCGGCCAGCTCGGTGAGCACATCGGCCATAGCCCGGCTGTACAACACCTCTTGGTTGGATCCGTCATGGCTGGGCTCCTTAATATCACTAATCGGCTTGCCGGAAAGACGATCAAAAGGAGCCATCCCCCCCTTCCACAGTTTGGGTTCCCGTTCGGCCGGAGCAAAACCTTTTCCTTTAATGGTCACCACATGCAGCAATTTAGGACCGCTGACATTTCTCATATCAGTCAGGTGACGTACCAAAGTTTGCGGGTTATGCCCATCTATCGGGCCATAATATTTGAGCCCCAGCGCGTCGAACAGGCTGCCCGGCGTAACCGCGGCCATGACAGCTTTCTCCAATCGAGCGGCGGCTTTGCGCATTTTGGTTCCCGCCGATTGAAAGTGCCCTAATAGATCGTAAATCTCATCGCGCATTTTATTGAAGGTCTGGCTAGAGGTGATTTCGGCCAGATACTCATTCAGCGCTCCCACATTAGGATCAATGGATCGGTTGTTGTCATTCAGAATGATCAACAGATCCCGGTTCAATCCGCCGGCGTGGTTCATCGCCTCAAAAGCTAATCCGGCGGCGATGGAAGCATCTCCAATTACGGCTACGGTTTGCTTGTTGTCTTCTTGCAATACACTCCCCGTGGCCAACCCCAGCGCCGCAGAAATGGATCGACTGGCATGTCCGGGTCGCCATACATCAAATTCATTTTCTTGGATAGGCACGGAATTTCCATTGGGCAAATGATAGGGGATCAATGGAGCCTGCTCTAATTGTTCCCTGCGTCCGGTAAATAACAGATGGGGCAGCAGTTGATGCCCGGCATCCCACACTATGCGATCTTCCGGAGTTTGATAAACGTAGTGCAAGGCCGCAGTTAGTTCTATCACCCCCAGGTTGGATCCCAAATAGCCGCCTCGCTGAGCCAGCAGCTCAATCAAATAATCGCGTGCCTGATCACATAGTTCGGTGAGTTTATCCAGGGGCAACCCCCGTAATTCATCCACAGAACGAATGGTGGTTAGCAAGGAATGGGGCGACGGCATATCGTTTTCCTCAAATAATGAATTTAAACCAGCGTTACGATACCCTAAAACGGCATATCGTCATCCACCGGGGTGGAATCATCACCACCATTTTCGGCGTCCGGTGCCGAGGCGTCCATCCGCTGGTTTATTTCAATGACCTTTTGCTCGGCAGACTCAATGGTATCGGTGAGCTGCTTAGATAGCCTCATACCCTCTTCGTACAATTCAATAGCCTCATCCAACGGCAATGCCTGATCGTTCATTTTTTCTACAATGGCCTCTAAACGTCCAATAGCGTCCTCGAACGATATTTCGTCATCTTGTATGTGATCTGAAGTCTCACTCATGGGTATTACGCGATTATAATCTAATTTGGTTACAACTATAAGATAGGAAAAAGCAGTACTGATCGTAGGGACATATTACTCGGCCTGGGCGGGTTGATCCGCTTTCTGGTTTAGGGGCTCACTGCCGTTGGCTTCCGACTCCGCTTCCGGCTTCCATTCACTTCCACTGAGCAGCGGCAGGGAATGTGTCCGCTGGTACTCTTCGTAAAACACGGAGATTAACGCTGCCGAAGGTACGGCAATCAATACGCCCCAGATCCCAAACATAAATCCAAACAACAGCAGAGAAATCATCACTAATAAAGGGTGCAACCCCACTTGATTCCCGACTACCCGGGGGACGATAAATCCGGTTTCCAAGACCTGCTCTACGGCAAATACGATATAAATACCGGGCAGATAGATGTACCAGGGATCCCCCATGGAAGCGCCCACGATCGTGCACATGCTAACGCTGAACCAGAGACCCAGGGTAGGCACAAAATTGGTCAGTCCGGCAATTACGCCCAATAACATAGCGTAGGGTACTCCAAACAACCAAAATCCAATGCTTAGGTTGATCGCGCTAATCACCACCACAATGAACTGTCCTCGCAAATACGAACCCACTACACGCGCGATTTTCCGAGTATAATCCTGAGACACATCCCGCGGGGTGAGCAGCCGCCGGATAAAGCTAGCCACTTTGTGATAATCACGAATCATGAAAAAGCAGAGGAAGGGAGTGAGGATAAAGAAAAAGGCGACGGTAAGTACATTCCCCGCTTCACTGAGAAATCCATTGGAGCCATCCAGCATCCCGGCATAAAAGGAGTTAACCCATGAACTTACTTGCTCGGTTAATTGCTCCCTGGCTGGTTCGGCCGAAAAGCCCATCTTCTCGGCCAAAGCCAGTACTCCGGCATGTTCTAAAAAAGCCTCCGTATCTGTGGATAGCTCTTGCAGTAAACTCCCCAGTTTGGAAATCTGTTCAACCAGTATGGGGATGGTGTAGAGTCCGGCGATGCCCATGATTCCCAATGAGATAATGGTAAATATGACCGCAATCCATCCCCGGCTGATGCCCCGATCCTCCAGGTTTTCCACCACGGGGTTGATCACAAAGGCGATGATGTAGCTGAAGATGAAGGGAATAAGCAGGTGACCCGAATCGTAGGTCAGCCAAAAACCGGTGGCAAAAATAGTGGCATAGATTAACGCGCGGGCTACCGGTTGTCGACGAATAGGATAGAGTATGATGGCCGTGATCAGCCCGAAGCCCAGCGGGTTCAGCAGGTGATCTACCTGGAACATTAAGAAGAGCAAACTGACTACCCCGGCGCCCAGCAGAATTAACTGCCCGCGTTCGTTGAGCCAGGAATAGGAGGATTTATGCTGATTGGTATTGTTGGGTTCGTTCATTCAGATACGTTGCCTTATCGCCAGTGATGACGCCAGATGCGCCTTCCGTCACTCTTGATAATGATAGCACCTGAGCGGCTGGTATAAAAGAGTTTATTCTGAGGACGCTGCAACCGCCGAATACTGGCTGGGTGAGGGTGATCATAACGATTTTGCCATCCCAAAGAAACCAAACTGAGCTGTGGTGTCACTTCATCTAGAAATGCACTCGTTGAACTGGTCTTACTGCCATGATGTCCCACTTTCAGCACATCGGCATCCAACAGCTGGTCATACTGCTGACCCATCCAGGTTTCTGCTTGCTGCTCCACATCCCCAGTAAACAAAAACGAAGATTCCCCATAATCCATCCTTACAACCACTGAGGCTTCATTCAAGTTGCTGGCTTGATCTGAAAACGGAGCCAATACGCTTATAAATATCTGAGGATCAACCCGCAGGGTGTCCCCGGCCTTGATAGGCTGTATCGGGATGTTTTTCTTTTGGGCTAAATCTCGCATCCGGTGGTATAGTTTGTTTTCTCCCTCCACCGGTGACTCGAGAATCCGGCCGATGCTCAGCTCTTCATCCCGAAGCAGAGCTGGCATCCCACCAATATGATCGGCGTGAGGGTGGGACAAAATCACCGCGTCCAGATGATCAATACCTTGGGCTTGTAAGTAGGGTAAAATAGTGAATGAGCCACTGTTGTAACCCGGCGACCATCGCCCCGCGTCAATTAAGATATGCTTGCCCGATGGAGTCTCTACGACCATTGCATCGCCCTGCTCCACATCTAACATAGTCAGGGTAAATTGGGCAGGTTGCCATTGCTGATACAATAGCGTCCCCATTCCTACGCAGCCGGTCAACAGCAATGCTATCCCCAATCGCCAGCGCATCCTGGGATAATTCCATCCACCGATTAACAGCACCATAAGTGCGATTATCACTACTACCCAAATCATCTCCACGGTACCGAACTGTATGGATATCCAGCTGAGCGACCAAGTGCTCACTTCCTGGGCGCTGGTTTGAAGCAACCAAAGTATAAATTCAGGTATTGTATTCAACCAGCTGGCGCCCCAGGACCAAATGGCGGAAAGCGATAAGCTAATCAAGGCCAGCGGTAAATACAGAGTTACCAAGGGCAAAGCCAAGACATTGAGCAGTGGACCAACCACAGAAAATTGCTGAAAGTAGAAACCCAATAAGGGCAACAAACCTATCTGAATGATCACGCTCATAGCAACCACTCCCACAATCCACTTCATCCACCATTTCCCCCGCCACCGATTGGGAATCCACTCCTGCATGGATTGCCAAACCACGATGATCATAATCAGCGCTACAAAAGACAGTTGAAACCCCACATCGGCGAGTTGTCCGGGATCAATCAACAGTATGACGAATCCCGCAGCTCCCAGCATGTTTAAAGCGTTGCGCTGTTTGCTAAACAATTTACCACCGGTGAGCAGCAGGGCCATAATAGACGCGCGCAACACCGAGGCCGGGAAACCAGCTAATCCCGCGTAGATAAAACATAATAGACCTACGGAAAGTAACCCCAGCCAACGCCCCCAGCGGTAATTCCAGAGGTAGGGTATAAGGAACCAGAAGCAGCCCACCAAGATCCCCACATGGAGTCCCGATACCGCCATGATATGAGCAAGGCCGGATCGAATAAATGAATCTCTGGTTTGATTACGCAGATCACTTTTCTCTCCCATAATGATCGCCTTGGCCAGTGCCGCCCGTTCCGGTTTATACAATCGGTCAATGGTTTCGGAAACGGAATTGCGAAATCGGGCCAACGTCATTCCCCGTTGAGCCGATTGATAGTCATGGATATTCTCCAATTTACCGTGAGCCACGATCCCCGACTCTCTCAAGAAGGATCGGTAATCAAAAACGCCGGGATTGCTTGGCGCTTCTAAAGGGTAAACCGTAAAATGGCCATTGAGCTTCACTTCGGGTTGCAGGGGATGAGCTCCAGAAGCCGACTCGAACCGCGCGCGAATGCGGGTGGGGAGCGTCCAGCGCAGCGAGTCCCGAAACCAGAGGGTATCCGTTCGCATGGTAACCAGACAGGCGGAACGATCTTCGGTCTGATGCTTCACTTCTTCGACTGTGCCACTGATACGTATTTGATCCCACTGAAACAGCTCAAAAGGTGGATGATCGTCGTACTTATCAATGGCCCTTAGTTGGCTATACCACCCACCGGCTGCTATCAACATCAGCAGATAGATCCATTTACCACGAAACACATCGCGGGTGGATAACCGCTGCTGTTGACGAATCAAATAGTATAGATGCCCAACCAAAAGCAGGATAAACCCAATGGCCCATCCCACATGGTATCCGGTCAAATAATGTAAGCCAATCCCCAAACCAAATAATAAGACTATACGCAGTGCGGGATATCGGGCCCACGGTACTTGTTGCTCTTTCTTATTCCAACTCATTACTCTCGTTATCTTGTCCCCTTTTTGTATAGAGCCATTTCCCCCTTAATCCTTACAGAATCCCTTTAAAACACTTTCTGTGAAAATGAGGGGAAGATCAACATTTTTTAACAGCCCCAAATTGGCATTTCAGCCTTCAATCGGACACATTGGGTTAGCTGGATAACACAACCCTAATCAATAAAAGAACTATGACACAGGTGCTTGACTCTATATTGGTATCTCATCGATCCATTCGTTGGGTTACACTATCCCTAATCACTCTGGCTATGCTGGTCGGAGTCGGCTGCCAGAAATCCGGGAATTCCATGGCGGATCAGTCTCAAAAAGAATATGCCATTGCGCTGCATGGGGGCGCCGGAGTAATCTCCAAGGATATATCCGATGAGCGCAAACAACAGTACGTAGATGCGCTGAATGAGGCCTTAAATATCGGGGAAGGCGTACTCCAGGAGGGCGGCTCCGCATTGGACGCGGTAGAACAAACCATTAACTACCTGGAAGACAATCCGCTGTTTAACGCCGGAAAAGGAGCAGTATTTACCGCGGAAGGCAAACACGAGCTGGACGCGGCCATCATGGACGGTACCAACCTGAATGCCGGAACCATTACCGGGGTACGCACCGTAAAAAATCCCATTTCCTTGGCTCGCAAAGTGATGACTGATTCCAAGCACGTGATGTTTTCGTGGGATGGCGCCGAACAGTTCGCTGACCAAGTGGGTGTGGAGCGTGTAGAGAACAGCTATTTTTCGGTAGAACGCCGCAAAAAGCAGTGGGAAAAAGCCAATGAGCAGCAATCCGGCGCCGATCTACTCTATCGCGGTGAAGATCCCCAATTCTGGGATGGCGACAAGTTTGGTACGGTGGGTTGCGTGGCCTTGGATAAAGAGGGCAACCTGGCGGCCGGAACCTCCACCGGAGGCATGACCAATAAGAAGTTTGGGCGGGTGGGCGACGTACCCATTGTGGGATCCGGAACCTACGCCAACGATATGGCTGCCGTTTCCGCGACCGGATGGGGCGAGAAGATCATGCTGCAGGTTACCGGCGCGCACATCGCTCACTATATGGAGTACAAAGGCGTCCCTTTGAAAGACGCCGCCAACCACGTGATTTTCAATCAACTGGCTGAAGGCACCGCGGGCATCATCAGCGTGGATAAATATGGCAACATCACCATGCCCTTCAACACCAAAGGCATGTTCCGCGCCGCCGCCGACGCCGAAGGCTACCGCACCGTGGCCATCTGGGAAGATGATGAAATGTAGTTAGCAAAACGTTTCATCCGGCAGACTGCCGGATGAACCTTTTGCTCTAAATTAAGAAAGCCCTGCACCGAACTCGGCGCAGGGCTTTTTATTTGCCTTAATTCGCTATATCAAAGAAACGCTTTACTCCTCCACGCCCGGCACATTCATCGGTTCTGGAGTTTCATACCACTCGCGCTCCAGCGTTCGCTTTCGAGGATATACCTCATTCAGCGTTTCGCCTTCGAACAAGCGGCCGTTCTTCATCACGTATTCCACGGTATTGGAATTACGGATGTTCTCCAGAGGATTCTCATTCATGATCACCAGATCGGCCAGTTTCCCGGCTTCGATGGATCCCAAGTCCTGATCCAATCCTAGGGCATGCGCGCCTAGAATGGTGGCTGTTTTGAGCGCTTCGTGTTCGCTCATGCCGCCAGCCTGCATCGACCACAGCTCCCAGTGGTAGCCTAAGCCCTGCAGCTGACCGTGACTTCCCACGCCAGCCCAGCCGCCGGCATCTACCAGATCGTTGATGAATTCGGCGTGCTTCTTAAACACATGCTCTTCATCCATAAACCACCCGGCTCCGCGGCGACGCGTCTTACCGGCCAACTCGGTATATGGCGTGAAGTACTGCAGCTTTTCATCATGATAGGGCTGCTCGCGAGAGTAGTAGTAGTTCTCGGCCCACGGACCGCCATAGGAAACCAGCAAGGTTGGGGTGACCGTCATTTTGGCTTCGCTTACCGTACGGATCACATCATCAAAGAGGGGATACACGGGCAGCGCGTGCTCATGACCGGGATACCCATCCAGCAGCTGGGTCATATTCAGCTTGTAGTTCAGGCCGCCCTCGGTAGTAGGCATCAGCTCCTGCTCTTTAGCTGCTTCGATGATCCACTGGCGCTGTTTTCGGTTTCCGGCCAGGTACATCTTGATGGTCTTGGTGTTGTAGTACTTGCTGTACTGTTTCAACACGTCGCGGGCTTGATCTAGGCTCTTGATATTATACGCCCAGAATCCAACCCCCGGACCGGTGGAGTACACACGGGGACCCAGCATTTCGCCGGCATTGACCATATCTGCGTAGGTCAACACATCGGTGGTGGCCGTCTGCGGATCACGAGTTGCAGTCACACCATACGCCAGATTGGCTTGATACACCCACACCTGATTTTTGTGGATTCCCCATTTGGGCCACATGTGCGCGTGCGTATCTACAAAGCCGGGAATAATGGTTTTCCCGGATACGTCGATTACTTCCGCGTTGGAAGGCACCTGCAAGGAACCGCTGGCCCCTACCTCTTTAATGCGATTGTCTTCGATCAGGATATCGCCCTGCTCGATAACTTCATCGCCATCCATAGTGATAATACGCGCGCCTTTCAGCAGAGCGATGCCTTCAGGAATATCCTTCTGATAGGTCACCTTGATCTCGTGCTCTTGAGCACGGTACACAGCGAGCTCCTCATCTTCCTTTTCTTCGGATTTAGCATCTTCATCGGCGGAATCTTGCTCCGGGGAATCCTCAGCTTCTTCTTTCTTGTCTTCCTCTGCTTTCTGGGCCTCCTCTTCGGCTTTTTGGGCGGCTTTTACGCTATCCGCAAAGGCCTCTGCTTCATTGAGATCGTAGACAAAGTGACTGCTTCCCAGCGACCAGTGTACCTTATCGGCATCCGCTGACCAAGTAGGAAACTCGCCCCCCAACTTGGTCAATTTCGTGGCGGGAAACTGCGCGGATTCAGGTCGAGCCACGGAGATGGTTTCCACATTACCGGTCTTGGGCACAGTGACCACATAGATGTTGTTATTGATCTGAGCGAGCGCTTGATCGCCTTTGGGCGCCATCATCAGTTCAGAGGCGGGAGAAGGCATATTCATCTCCATGGCCTGCATGATTTCCGGCGTCAACAAGCAGTTGATCTTATTGCGCTCATGCTTGGCGTGATCATGCTCCCAGTTCATCATTCCAAAGGTGCGAATACCGGTCACTTTTATGTATTCTTCTTCATCGGTTCCATCCCAGCGAATGGAGAGTAGGGTTCCGCCGCCTTTATTCAAGTAAATACGATCATTCCCTTTTACAAAGTGCGGATTATAACGCCCATCGGCCTTATCAATGAAGTGCTGCTTGTCGCCATCGCTGTCTATCCAGTACAGTTCATCACTGGAACGGAAAGCCATCGGCCCACTGGCTTGCTTATAATTCTGAGCCGCGCCTTTCAGGTATACGATACGATCACTGTTGTACGACCATGCCGGTTCGCTGTACACAGCCGTTTCATCGGTCAGGCGATCAATTTTAGTGCGCAGCGCCCCAAATTTCACTTTATAGAGATGTCCGCCATCGGGCGACCAAGTGGCGTATACCAGTTCTTTGCCATCCGGCGACCAAGCGGGCTGCGCTTCTGTGATGTCCATATCGGATACGCGCTCGGCTTTCCCGTCAGGTAGATCCATCACATACAGGCGGTTCAACACCGTAAAGGCTAGCTTGGATCCATCCGGAGATGGAACCGCGTCTCGAATCTGAGTGGCTAATACGTCTTTTTCATCGCTAATCGGATAGTCAAAATCCAATCGGGGGCCCAGATTCAATTCCACATCCGCTTCCATGGGGATCTTTTGAGCATCACCGCCACTAACTGGGATCCGCCAGAATTCGCCGCCCCAAGTAGCGATCACCTGCTTACTATCCGGCGTAAAAGTCATACCGGGCAACACCCCCATGGTAGCAATAGATTCCTGCTCATCCCGCTGAATGGGATAGGCCAGCCAGCGTTCAGCTCCGGTATTCAGATTGCGCAACATCAGTCCAGTTTGATCCTCGTAGCGAGTGCCGTACACCATCCACTTACCATCCGGAGAAAGGGTGGGGGTAAACGCCGAACCATATTGGTTGGAGACGGTTCTTCGCTCGCCCGTTTCCCGATCATATTCACCAATCTGATACTGGGGCAATTGGGCGTTGTAATCCCAGGGACCGCGACGCTGAGAATAGTAAATATAGCGTCCGTCCGGGCTTACCGCCGGATCGATCATTTTTAGGCTGCTGGGTGGATCCCCCAGTTGAGTACCGCCGCCACCATCTTTGTGATACATGTGCAGCTTGATATTCATGCGGCCTCGCGCACCAATAATATAGTTGCCATCCGGCGTCCACTCAGCGGCAGGGTAATTCATATTATTATCTTTGGTTACCTGGGTGGTCTCTTCCGACTCCAGATCCATATACCAAATATTTTCCGCCCCACTGCGATCGGAGGTGAATAGCACATACTTACCATCCGGGCTGAACCGAGGATGCGTATCGTAAGCCATACCACTGGTCAAGCGTGTGGCCTTTCCGCCTTCCACGGGCATGGTATAGAGGTCACCCATCAAGTCAAAAATCAGAGTAGACCCATCCGGACTGATATCCACCGACATCCAGGTTCCCTTGTTGGTGGTAAAAGAAATCGTGCGTTCCGGTTGAAGAGGTAATTTTTCAAATTTCTTTTCAATACCTGCGCTATCTGCCTCGGTATCGCTGTCCTCATCTTGTGCCCACGCCGTGCCGGGTACGACCGCCATGGAACCGAATAGACTGAGACAAAGCATAACTACCGCAGTACGCAGCTTGCTAGCTGATTGCATATAAATCATAATTAATTAATGTGTTTCTGATATAGAAGGGCCTGTTGACCGCAATAATGCTACAAGAATATGTAAATACTAGAAGTAAGTTGCGGAATTTCAGCTTAAATAACGTGACTTTACATGGTTTTACCAGGAGCAGGGGCAGACGGCAAAGGGCAAACGTACGTTTTGAGATGGTTTTCAAGTCTTTGACTTTAGCTTAGAGCTCTCAATGGTTTTGAAACTAATTACAAGCAATAAATTTCGTCTGCCGTTTGCCCTCTGCCCTCCCCCCAAAGACAAAAGGCCATCCCAATCTTCTGGGACAGCCTTCTGGTGTAATTCTGAGGAAAATCTATAAGCCGAATTCTGTATTCCATCGCAATGGAATAGGTAA
Source organism: Bacteroidota bacterium (assembly GCA_051747265.1). Taxonomy (GTDB): domain Bacteria; phylum Bacteroidota; class Rhodothermia; order Balneolales; family Balneolaceae; genus JBNJFY01. The sequence goes on from JBNJFY010000002.1 coordinate 545,936, forward strand.
TCATTTATCTGGGCTCCGGATTACTCCGAAGCTCAAGCGGTCTACCCGGCCGTATAGTGACCAGCGGCACATGACCTGCGCGACCTTGCATCCCGTGAGGTTTACCATGCCCCGGAATGTTACCATCCGGGCGGTGAGCTCTTACCTCGCCTTTGCACCCTTACCCCGAAGCATCGGGGCGGTTTGTTTTCTGTTGCACTATCTGTCGCCTTTCGGCGCCTTCCGGTTAGGAAGCACGGTGCTCGTAGATGTTCGGACTTTCCTCCCGATTACGCAGAAGCGTACTCCGGCGATTACCCGATCTTCCTCATAAACCTTAAAGAACAAACACTAGTTAACTAACGGATTTAGCCTACTCCAACGTATATTCCACAGCTAACCTCATACTGTGGCACTTGAAAGTACTAGCTCATTCCATCCTATCTCACCAATTAAAAGCGAGTAATTAGACAGACAACTTCTCTTTGGCCGTTTCAAAGAATGATGGATCTACAACAATGCGTCCACTATTCTCGTCGATAATAATCTTATTACGACGGCGAACTTCTACCTGAGTTTGTGGAGGCAACATCATACCTTGAGCCGCTCCTTTTTCCATAGGTACAACCGCCAATCCGTTGCTGAGGCCTTCCCGTAAGCGATTGTAACTTTTTAGATACCGCTCATCTAATTCTTCCTCTAACTCATCACGAGTTTCTTGAAGCTTTTCTTGTTCTTCGGCGGTTTTCTTTTGAACATCACTGAGCTCTTCTTTCTTCTCATCGTACATTTCCTGTACTTGCTCGAGCTTTTCTTTGTTGGTTTCCAGTTCTTGTTCAATTTCTTCCTGCCGTTCCGCTATTTCCTCGATACGAGATTCGGCGTTTTCAACCGCTTGCTTCTGAGCTTCGATCTCTTTAGTCAGCGCATCGTATTCGCGATTGTTGCGAACCGTCATCTGCTGCTCTTCGTACTTCTCAATCCGTTGCTTGGATTCCTTAATCTCAAGCTCCAGATTATTGTTCTCTACCTTCAGCTCTTTTTGCTCTTCTTCCAGACGTTTGATGCGCGCCTTGTAGCGGTTAATATCGGTTTCGATATCCAAGATTTCCTCGGGAAGATCACCTTGCAGTCGCTCGATCTCATCAATTCTGCTGTCGATGTATTGGAGATTGGCTAACTGTTGGAGTATTTCTTTCATAAGGTTTGTATGCGTCGGTTATGTTTGTGTGGATTGCTAAGTGGGATTGGTAAATACATGCATGGGATTGGTAACCACATCGGTTACATCCACATCCAGTTCAGTAAAGCGTTGTTCAATAAAATCTTTCAGTACGGGGACAATGGGAAATTCGCTTTCAAAATGTCCCACATCAATCAGTGCAAAATCGTCCTGGTCGATGAAATAATCATGATATTTGATATCTCCGGTGATAAAAGCATCCGCACCGGCTGCAGCCGCGGCTCTTGCCAAAAACACTCCCGCGCCACCACAAACAGCTACTTTTTGAATTGAGTTATTGCTGCCGGAGTATCGGAGGGCTTTCAAATCCAGTTGCGTGCTTACATGTCGCAAAAACTCGTCCTGCTCCAAGGGTTCCGCAAGCGCCCCCACTGCGCCCATACCCACATCGGGAGACTGTTCTTGCGTATGCTGAACGTGCAATTGTAGATGGGGGATACCGGCTACCCTATTTTTAAACCCACTGACATTGTAATCATCCATCCAGGCGGTGATTTTCCGTTGACCACCCCTAGTTAAGACCGTTTCCACCTCAAAGTTGTGGGCATATTCATCCAAGGCTTCCAACAACCTCACCCGATGATCCTCATTATTATAACTTTCGTCAGAAAGGATAATGTCCAGCCGCTGAACGATATCATAACTGGTATCCAAAAAACTAATGTCATTCAAGTCTAACCTTTCAGCCAAGACAAAAGAGACGCCATTTCGAGCAGCATCAAGATTGGTGTGTGAGGCAATCAGGTGCTTATCATTTCGTATCAGTTTATAGATGATACGCCCGATCTCATCAGTGGGATTAATCCGGCTCAATTTCTTGAAAATCAAGGGGTGGTGGGCAACTATAACGTCATAGTCATACTCCATAGCCTCATCCACCACCTCTTCGGTCACATCCAAACAGCACAACACCCGTTCTATCTTTGCTTCCGGGCGACCGACCAACAGCCCAACATTGTCATAATCCATCTTTGTACTAGGGGGGGCCCATTCGTGTAAGGCATCCAACACCTGCTGTACATTCAATCGCGCCATCAGTTCCTTTCTTGTTGAGTGAGGGGGCGAGGATGGTTCGCTTGCGGAGGGTGCAGTCGGGAAAGGCGAGACTGCCTCCTGAGAATCATACAATTACATAAAGGTGTTAATCGTGTTTTAATCAACGAAATAATAACATTTGAATATCCATAATTCTGCCCAAAGGCCCTTAAAAATACGATTTTAATAAGAACAGTTAAAGCTTATTTTCGAATGTTCTTTAGAACCCCAAAACACAAGCCATGAGTAACTCGGAAATTTGTGATCGTCTGGAACAAGTACAAGAACGTATAGCTCAAGCATGTAGCGATGCCGGGCGTTCGGCGGATGAAATTACGTTGGTTGCAGTCAGCAAAACCAAACCTTTGGAAGATATTATTGAAGCCCGTAGCTGTGGACAAATCCATTTTGGGGAAAACAGGGCTAAAGAGTTGCAAGATAAAATGGAGCAACTGGATGACCCGCAACAAGAAGTTCAGTGGCACATGATCGGTAACCTGCAGACCAACAAGATCAAGTATATGGTGGAGCGGGTAAACTGGATCCACTCGGTGAAAAAATCCAAACACCTGCGTGAAATTGAAAAACGAGCGTCCCGCATCGATCGAGTAATCAATGTATTCATCCAGGTTAATATTAGTGATGAAGACCAAAAAAGTGGGTGCGATCCGAAAGACTTGGCCAATATTCTGGCGTTTGCTGAGGGCTTGGATCATGTGAGGGTCTATGGTTTAATGGGCATGGCCACATTTACGGATGAGGCCGAGCAAGTACGCCCCGAATTCGCGCTCCTACGAAAACTCCGGGATGAACATCGCAAATATGAATGTGATAATGTTTCTCTGGATGAATTATCCATGGGCATGACCAACGATATGGAAGTGGCCATCCAGGAAGGCGCAACTATGATCCGTGTTGGACGTGCAATATTTGGCGAACGCAATTACGGATAGATAGCATTTTGGTGCCACTACACAATTTTTGAATATTGCATACGTGCTAATAGAAAACGGGATAAAGATGTATTGTATGGAGGTACATATCCCATAATATAGGGGACGATTTATGACTTGGATATGGGTACTTATTCCACTTACCGCCATTGTTGGAGGCCTGATTGTGGAATACCAGAAAAACAAGATGAAGATGATGCGGCAGAACCAACAAAACCAAGACGAGTTGATGGATCTGCAAAAGGAAGTTAAACGTATGCGCAAACGTATCGAAAACCTGGAAGCCATCGCTGCCACCGAACCAGAAACCTTTGAATCCGCGGCATCAGATTCGGAAATATTGGATGAACTCGATGACGTAGAGTACAAAGAAGAAAATCGTTCCTCGGTAGAAGAGATGGCACAACGCAAACGAAATCGATCCTAGTTATGAGTGGTCAAGAATTTATAATAGCTATAGTTGGCATCACTACGGGTACCGCCTTGGTTGGTTATACCGTAGCTAAAGTCACTGGTCTTATTCAAAAGTGGATGGATCAGCGCCATGATCGGAAAACCGGCGGAGCGGAAATGCAACAACTCGTTGAAGAGTATCAACAGTTTAAAAGCAACACCCAGCGACGCCTGCAAAATTTGGAAGCTATTGTCAGCGAGGGGGAACCTGAGCAACTGGAAGAGCCCACCATGGATATGACCCAGGAAATTGAATTTCCCGAAGAAGAACAGCATGCTCCCGCTTCGTCCCAACAACAGGATTCATCAGGAGATAATCGCCTTAACAATATGCTAGACTGACCACTAGCTCATTATCTTATACTATTCATTGTGTGAAAGGGTTGAATACCATATCACACCCTTCTAAATTGATCTTATCGCAATCGCCCACAATCAGGATGTACCATTATGAAATTGACTGCTCTGGAAATCAAACAGCAAGAGTTTGACAAATCCCTTCGGGGATACGACACCGCCGAAGTTCATGCTTTTCTGAATCTAGTGGCCAGCGAATGGGAACACCTGGTGAGCCGGCAGCGTGAGATGGAAAATGAGATGGAGCAAATGCGCGATAAACTCAAGCATTATCAGCGGGTCGAAGAAGCTCTCCATGAAACATTGCAAACCGCAAAAGAATCAGCCGAACAAAAAATGTCCGGCGCTCGCCGAGAAGCACAGAGCAAAATTGAAAAAGCAGAAATGGAAGCGGAATCCATTTTGCGTGAAGCACGACAACAGCGACAGCAAATACGCCAGAGCATTTTACGTCTGTTGGATCGACGTGAAGAAATTATTGGGGGCATCCGTTCCTATTTAGAACTGGCTCAAGAATCGCTCAGTCAGTTTACGCGTGATGAAGCTGCTATGTTCTCCCTTCCCAAGGAGGACGAAACGGAGGGTATGAGCACCTTCGAACGTCGACTGCGAGCCAAACATCAAACATCTGATGGCGAAGCCCCCCAAGCAGCAGAAGCCTCGCAATCCGAAGAGACTTCTTCCAATGGCAACATTTCCATCGACCAACCGTCATCTTCTCAAGCGTCCCCCGTGCCTCCCGGCGCCGAGGATGTGGATGATTTATTGGACGATATTGATTAACAGCTCCACCATTTATTATCATCGAAAAGCCGGGGAGCTTTCCGTAGTCTGTCAATTCTAAATCTTACTGTCTATACATGTCTAACCAATCGGTTGAATTTTTTCGTGATAAACGCAATCTAGCTTTACAATACATTCAGAATCATACCGATTTACGCCCCGAATATTTGGTGATTTTAGGTACCGGATTGGGCCAACTGGCCGACCAAATGGACGTTCAAGATGAAATCGGCTATGAAGAGATTCCCCATTTCCCTACCTCTACGGTGGAAAGCCATGCCGGCAAACTGCTGTTTGGAGAATTGGGGGGCAAAATAGTCGTTGCCATGCAGGGTCGCTTTCACTTTTACGAAGGCTACACCATGCAACAGATCGTTTTTCCGGTACGCGTATTACATCAACTGGGAGCCAACACCTTACTAGTTAGTAATGCATGCGGTGGAATGCACCCCAACTTTCAGCGAGGAGATGTAATGCTGATTAGTGATCACATCAACCTATTGGGCGACAATCCGTTAATTGGTCCCAATGATGATGAGCTGGGTCCCCGATTTCCCGACATGAGTGAACCCTACACCGAAGATTTGATGGATTTGGCTGAACAGGTCGCCCTGGAACAAAATATTAAGCTCCATAAAGGGGTTTATGTGGCGGTTCCCGGTCCGAATTTGGAAACCAAGGCGGAATATCGATTTCTGCGTACCATCGGAGCCGACGTGGTAGGCATGAGTACTGTGCCCGAAGTTATTTCAGCGGTGCACATGGGTATGCGTGTAATGGGGATCTCTGTAATTACCGATGAATGCTTTCCCGACGCACTGGAGCCGGTAAATATTGAAGACGTATTGGAAGCAGCGGGAATGGCAGAACCCAAAATGACGACCATCATTACCAATGTCCTCAAGAAGTTATAACTACCTCCGTAGTAGTTCTTTTAAATGTAAGACATTGCTCGATTCAATAAGAGAATTGTATACCAAGAAAATAATCAGCTGCGTTACTATTGTTGACATTATGTACATTTAGGGCATATCCTAAAAAATTCTTTACCTAGTCCTGTTTCTATGAACTGGAATGATGATCACATTTGGGATGAACGACAGTGGGAGGCGTACATCAACGAGGTTGAGCAAAAAACCGAGTTGCTACGCAAACTGCTAGAATCCAACACCGATACCAATATACCCCGCTGGTTAAAATTATTGAGAGAAAACCTATCCGAAGATGAGGCTGTCGATGCCTTTATCGAAGAGGAACTTTCTTTGGAAGATGTCTACTACCCCGATGAGGAAGATGACGACTGGGAGGACGAAGACGAGTTTGAAGACGATTTCTTGTTCAACCGAGATCTATCCGATGAAGAACTCGACGATTGGCAAGATGACCTTGACGATTGGGAGGATGAGGGAGACGATTGGGATTGGCTGTACGATGAAGACGATTTTGACGAAGGTGAATGGTGGAAAGCGAACAGCGACGATTATGTCGATTCAGATTATGGCGATATTGAAAATCTGAACATTTATACCGATGCCCATGAACTTTCTGTGGGGGCCCTGAAATGGGCGCAACAGATCGATGAGTCTTCGAAAAATCCGGAACTGAAAACCTTTATCGATAATCTCTTACAAATCGGCGCCAAACTGGCTGCGGGTTACAGCTTTGGTTTTGAGCAAGACGTATTAGGCGCCAATATTGTGTACACCCGAAAGGCCTTAAGCTTGGCCAACCGATCATTAGAAGCACTTACCAAGCTGAAACAAGCATCCTTTATGGAGCCGGCAAAGTACGTATACTTGCACACCCATCTTCATGAACTACGTAATGATATCGGGGTATATCTGCAGGTCCTACGGGAGCGCTTTTCTTTAGGATTGGAGTAACCCCATGGTTAGGGATGACCGATTAAAACAAAAGGTGACCAATACCACGGATCGGAAAATTGACCCGATTGAATCATCTTAAGCTTGGCCTTTCGCGACGCAGTTGTGTACGATTCACCACTCAGTGCATGTTCATAGAAATCAATCATATACTCAGCGGTGGATCGATCGGCCACTTTCCACAGCGACACCATTAAATTAGAAGCCCCGGCATATAGAAAGGGTCGTGTGAAACCGATAATACCTTCTCCCTCTACAACTTTACCCAATCCCGTTTCACAGGCACTCAATACCACCAGGTCGGCATCAATATCCAGATTATACACCTCATTAGCCAACAATACCCCATCTTCTGGCCCATCATCCACATAAAACTGGATGCCTGACAAATTCGGGTATTCCTCTTTGATATAGGCGTGAGTAGCAAAATGCAGGTACTTATAGTCCGAGAGATCCGCACTCTTGATATACGCTTCAGTGGCTTGGCTTTCCAACAACACTGAAGGCTCCGGCTGATCCCATAGCCAACTCATCAATCCCCCATCGTTTTGAAATTCCTTGGCTATGGATTCCACTTCATATCGGGTAAGAGGTAAAGGTGTAATACTATCACTGCGAATGGGCTCAGGGGTATATGTTTTATTAATGGCATCCAAAAATAGGGGAGCCATGGCCAATAACCGATCTGGACGCTCACTGACTTCATCGCGATTTCTGTTCTGCCATATTAGTGTAGCCGAGGGTATGTAGCTTATCTCGTAATTGGTAATTAAGTAGGATTGTGAACTCTGATCATCCGTCAATAATACTTCGAAAGGCAAATAGTGCATACTTCCATCCGGGACAATGAGCAATGAATGTTTATCCTGGATGTAGGATTGCACAGGCTGGATCAGCTCCGCATACAGCTGCTTACTCATTAGAGCTAGCGAATCCCTGTCTTGCTGGATTATATTCCTGCGCAGAGCATAAACGTGCTGCTTCAGTTGTTTATTAATGGGTTGGCTCACCAGTTTGATGTTCTGTTGATCCAGCACAAACATAAATTGGTTTTCATCGCCCAGAAAATACTGTACCATGGCCTGATCTGGCGTAAGTATTTGTTCCTGAAGTTGAGTAGCCGAAACCACCTCTCGTTGGTATTTCAATTTGTAATATTCAGGATACGCCCGTTCCAGAAATTGTATATGGTTATTTAACCGCTCATCATACCTGTACAACGACTCACGATATTGCATAACTTTTGAAGAGTCTTTCTGGAATGATGCAGAAGCCAATTTGAGCTGCAAATCACCCAAAACGGTTCGCAATTCTTCCTCTTGGGCAATTAGTGAATCGGGAACCCCCGCAAATTGTTTGGCATGACTGTCATTAATTTGCCCAATGATTACTCGGGAGCGACTTTTTTCCGCGTAATGGAATGCTTTTTCCAAATATAGCGGATCACCGGTTTCCTCATTTAAAATCTGGCACGCCTTAATCGCTCGTTCAAAGACTTCTCGGCTGCGAATACCCCACTGCAGCTTTGATTCTTCACTTCGCAATTCCTGTTGCACTTTGTCAATCACTTCTATCGACAAATCAAACGTCTCTAGTGCAGCTTGAGCATATTCAGAGGCGGGTTGCTCACGATAATAACGAGCCAAGGCAATTCCCTTACTGCCCAATGCAGTGACCACCTCGCGGATATAATGTTCTCGTTTTAAGTCTGGATTTACCGTCACATCATCATTATCAAAACTGGGAACCAATATTTGCAACGAGCTCTGCAACGCTTCCAAGGACTCCTGGTATCGCCCTTGCTCCAATAAAGCTTGACCTAGCGCACGATGGACTAAAGCAAAAGAGACCCTCTCGTAACTTTCCAGCTGTTTACCCATCGCAATTCCTTTACGACTATACTCTTCCGCCTTTTTCCAGTTCTGCTGAAAAAAATGGATCTCATACATGGCACGATATGCCTTGATCATTTCCGGGTGCCCATCTGGATATTTCGCCTTGGCGATATCAAAATACTTTTGGATGGATGCCCTGGCATCATCCATTTTTCTCATCTTCAACTGTAATTGGCCGATCGCGAAATAGGTTCGTGCCACATCATGATGATCTTCACCTTGGGTTTGCTTAGCAATAGCCAACTCTTTTTGATAGTATCGCAAAGCTTGATCATACTCCCCTAAAATCCGATGGAGATTGGCCAAATTGTTATAACTATAGCTCAAATCCGGATGAATCTTACCAAATAACTCCTGTTGGATCCGTAACGCTTGCGTTGAATACTTAGCAGCCTTCTTAAATTCACCCAGTTCTTTATACACAATACCCGCATTGTTAAAATAGCCAGCCACATCGGGATGCTTTTCGCCTTTTTTAAGCTGCACCGCCTTACCCGCATCCAGGAACATTTCAGCTGCTTTATACAGCTTTCCCCGGTAATAACTGATGATGGCTATGCTGTTATAGGTACTCGCTAATATTGGAGCGTCAGGGGGGAGTTGTTCCTCTCTAATTTCTAAAGCTTTTTGGTAGTATTCCCACGCTTGGTCATAATTTCCCTTAATCTCATACAGATTGCCTTTATTGTGGTAAGATACGGCTAGTTCCAAGCTCGAGGCCCCCAATTGAGCCTGAGCCAAGGGAATTACTTTATCAAGTAGTTGTACGGCTTGATCTTGTTCTTCAAGCTCTAAGTGAATCGAAATCAAATTATTCAGTAATTGAACATACAGTTGGGTATCAATATCAATCTGCTCTGCCTGGTCCAAAGCATCAGAAATTACCTGCTTGGCACGCTTGTATGCACCCAATGTGTAGAGCACTTGCCCCAACTCATTATGACTGCGTAAATAGAGATGGAGCTTACCCAACTTCTGATATTCCGCCGACGCTTTTTGAAAGTAGACTTGCGCGCTATCGTACTTGGCTTGATCGTGAAACTCTTGTGCCCGTTTATGAACGAACAGAGTATCGCCCAGTGAGGTTTGCGCCCAACCGGGCAGGGCCACCAACAAACCCAAGGTTAGAACGATCGCCGAGAGGGTTCGTCTAGGTATAGATGTTTGATTTTGAAACGTATTTGGGTGGTTCTGTTTACCAATCATCAGGTTGCCGCGCCTTATAGATATTATTTTCGATCTACCGTATTTCCTGTACGCAGTACATCGAATAACCAATCAAAATGTTAGAGAAGAAGGTGAAAGCAAATTTACTTTACCCGGAAAAGCCTGTGTAGGCATTTCTAACGTTAACAAATATCGGGAACGTCGGCAACTACATTATCCCTTTAAGATTATGTTACTTATGTATGCTTAACCCTCATCAGCAAGTAGGGTATTTACATACAACTCCCGGTCAAAGACTTGCAGATCCTCAATTTGTTCACCCACGCCAATATATTTGACGGGCACATCTAATTCGTTAGAAATTCCTATAACAATTCCGCCCCTGGCCGTGCCATCCAGTTTGGTGAGTACCAACCCGGTTATATCTACCGCACTGGTAAAGGCTTTGGCTTGTTGCATGGCATTTTGCCCGGTAGAAGCATCCAGCACTAATAATACTTCATGTGGAGCGCCATCCACCACTTTGCCCATCACTCGCTTGATTTTACTAAGCTCCTCCATCAGGGCTTTTTTATTGTGCAAGCGACCGGCCGTATCGATCAACGCTACATCCGCACCACGGGCTTGGGCGGCAGATACCGTATCATACGCCACCGCGGCCGGATCCGCTTCTTGACCTTGCTGAATGATGGGAACATCGGCGCGTTCACTCCAAATTTTCAGCTGATCCACAGCGGCGGCCCGAAAAGTATCAGCTGCACCCAGAATTACTTTTTTACCGGCTTTCTTATATAGATGTGCTAATTTCCCAATCGTAGTGGTTTTTCCGACCCCGTTCACTCCTACAATCAGAACCACATGCGGTTTATTGGGCAGGTCGGCATCAAACTCTGCAGGGCGATCTGTATTATTGGCTTGCAACAGATCTACAATTTCCTCCCGCATGATTTTTTGAAGCTCGTTGGTGGTCATATATTTATCTTTAGCCACACGAGCTTCTAAGCGGTCTATAATTTCCAAGGTGGTATTTACGCCCACATCTGAGGTGATCAACACTTCCTCCAGCTCATCAAGCACCTGATCATCAACCTGATCTTTTCCTACCAGGGTTTTGCCAATCTTGGAGAGTAAGCCTTTCCGGCTTTTTTCTACCCCTTCTTCCAGTTTTTCTTTCTTCTTTAAACCCAGTTTTTCTAGGAATCCCATAGTAAACGTTTAGTCTAGCAGTTTTTTGAAAGCTGCCCACAATCAAAGGGCAGTTAGTAACAATGAAATTAGATCAATTAAATTGTGCTCCACGCTCAATTTGCACGAAGCGGTACATATACTCACCAAAGGAGTATACCATGGCCACGATACTCGTCCACAACAGCCAATCCAGAACCACCGTTGCAAAGGGCGCAAAAAAGGCAATCATCCAGTATAGCGCCATAATGTTAACGGATATCTTGCCCGACATCACGGCCATGGGCACTTTGCCGCGTCGCGATCGGATCCACATAGACCCACTGATTATCAGAAGATCTCGCCCAATTCCGAACAGAAAGAACCATAGGGGAATGCGACCTATCCAAACCACATAAGAGAATAAGACCAAAGCGGCCAACTTATCAGCGATGGGATCCAACATCTTTCCCAACTCAGATACCGATCCGGTTGCTCGAGCCACGATACCATCCAGATAGTCTGAAATCACCCCATAAATTACCAATAGAATGACCGTGAGATCTGCCTGCTGGCCGTTTATGTGATAGAGGTAGATAATGGGGAAAGCCACAAAGAGACGAGAAAATGAGATCATATTGGACCACGTGAACCATCGATTGGTCACCTCGACCGCTTTGCCATCGATATTAGATGTTGAAACGGTTTTTTCCCCGTTGCTCACAGTAGTGGGATTAGTGGTTATAGGTATACGTTGTTGTGTTTGGCTTCGTGCCGTATCTTGACTCAGCTGCTGATACTCAGCATGCAAAAATAGGGAAGATCACTGAACTTACGAAGCTAACTGCCTATCCCAGAAATGAAAACGTTTGATCCATCACAACTGATAGAAACAAAACTATCCTCTGAAGAAGTTTTCAATGGTCGCTTGTTGCATGTATTTCGGGATGAAGCCCGGCTCCCCGATGGCACTACTTCTACGCGTGAATGGATCAAGCACCCCGGTGCTTCGGCGGTTATTCCGGTCTTTGAAAATGGGGATGTGATGATGATTCGTCAGTTTCGTTACCCTCTTCGAGAAATTTTTCTGGAAGTTCCGGCCGGTAAAATTGATGAGGGAGAAACCCCGGATTCCACAGCGGCCCGGGAAATTGAGGAAGAAGCCGGCGTCCGATTCAACCATCATCACTATCTGGGCAAATTTCATCCCAGCATTGGCTACACCGATGAGGTGATACATTTATATATTGCTTGGGATCTAACTCCGGTTCCCAAAAAAGTAGATGACGATGAATTCCTGATCCGCGAACGCGTCCCTTTCCAAAAAGCAGTGGAGATGGTTTACACAGGTGAGATCTCTGACGGCAAAACCGCGGTAACCCTACTCCGAGGCTGGCATTGGTGGCAGAATCAGTGAACAGTGTGACAGTGCTTCAGAGCTTCAGAGCTTCAGAGCTTCAGAGCTTCAGAGATGATGGTTGTTTTCTTGGATTGATCAAATTTTGTAAGGATTTACCTCTGGACTGATCTTATTTATAAAAAGAGAATATGATCAGTTCCTCATGAAAACTCATAATAACCTCTACAGTAAAGCTTACGCTTTTTCAATCCGAGTTGTAAATGCCTATAAATACTTAGTTAAAGAGAAGAGAGAATTTGTTCTTTCTAAACAGTTCTTACGTTGCGGAACAAGTATAGGGGCTAATTTAGCTGAAGGTAATGGTGCTATTTCGAAAGCAGATTTCTCTGCAAAAATGTCCATTTCCTACAAAGAATGTTTAGAAGCAAAATATTGGCTTTGTTTACTTAAAGACACTGGCTATATATCTCAGAAAGTGTATGGCAGCATGTTTGAAGACTTGGATGAATTAGGAAAAATTATGTACACCATTCTTCGCAAGTCAAGAGATGAGCACTATCAATAATACTATTTTATGTTTTTGCACAACGCACTATTCTGAAACACTGAAGCACTGTCACACTGAACACTGATTAACTGATAATCCCTTCTTCTTCGGCCAGATCGAACAGTTCTTGATGCAGGTCGCCTTTGGTGATTTTACCACGGTTGATCAGCTCTTCAAGTTCATCGCCGGTAATCATAACCAAGCAGCCCATCTCATCCAGAATGGTATCAAAATTGCGGGGATCGGTCATTTTCAGCTTATCCAGGTTGATGCCATCGGGACTCACCGTGCTATCCACTAGACAATAAAAATAGTCTGATTGATCATCGCCGAATTTGAACACTTCCAGCTTGGTATCGTCTTTTGAAATCATATCAGGTTACACTTGACTTAATTTTAAAATTGGTTAGTACCAGAAACGCCGATCAGGTGTGCTGGTTAATAAAATCCCGTGCTTTAATCAGTTCAATGATATTTCCGTTTTTACGATCTACTACAGCCACTTGAAACAAACTGATGATGGCCTGCTCTTCCAATACTTCGATGGTTTCCTCGATGGAATCACACTCCTCTTTTTCACTGACCAGATCATTAATGCCTTGAACCACATAACGGACCGGTCGTTCTTCTTTGGACTTGGCGGCTTTCTTTTGCGCGGCGGCAGGAGCCGGTTCATCAAAATATTCGCGCAGGGCCTGTTCGGTTACGTACCAGGAAACTCCCAGTTTTCGTCCTCGAATTTTTCCTTCCCGTAGATAGGTACGGATGGTCATTTTACTAAGTCCCAGCTGCTCGTGCAGATCATCCACCGAATACAACGTCAGACTTCCAATTTGCTTTGGCATTTGTTTTTACCTTCAATTCCAGGAAATTCATTAGCTCTGCAAGCTAACCATTAACACTAGGTAGGTCAATGTTTAGTTATTATAGATTTCTATTACTTAATGATTAGATGCTTGATGCAAGATTGATTTGATCTGAATAGGGTAAAAGGCTTATGTTATAAATAGTTGATTGAAAACAGAGCCGGATGACCCGGCTTTTTCTGTTTCTGCCTACCTGATTTCCCCCCAATTACTCTCTTCCAATCCAGTCCTTTATCTATCTGCCTTTCAACCTGATGCTGCCAATATAAACGTAAGTATTGATTCATCACTCACGGACAAGAATACCCTGAGCTACGTGGAACTAATTGTTACCATTTTTATGGATGTTATTTTGCAGTTCCTCCCCCTGCCCCCCTGAAAACACCTATCAACTTCAATCACATTTATGCCTTGAGGGGGAGGGTTTGACAGCCATATCCATGCTTATCCGCTCGAATTCACAGCTAAATATCTGGCTCAACTCATCTCCCTCGTGGCTTTGCGTTGACCATTGTCTCCAAATGTATTCAGAGGGATGGGAGGCTGAGATTTTACCATTAGCTGGACTCTAATCGTAACCAATGTATTTTACTATTGATTTCGGACTGGTATTAGCCCAAACAAATGTGACTGCTATTCAAAGAGTTCACGGGCACAGATGACCATGCTACGTAACTTGAAATTCCTCTGGTTACTAAACGAAATGCGACCTTTACGCGCTGCGAATTAAAACATGATACTTCGCTTGCTTCCAAACCACTTCTAAAATGCACCCATTATACTGCTATTAGTTTCTATTACTTATATATTAAATGCTAATAAACTACTGTTATACTCCTGTAATCAATTCAATTTGCATCGAATAGGGTATTCGCCGTACATTATAAACAGTTGATCAAAAAAGGCGGACCCGAAACGGTCGACCCTTTTTATTTCCTACCTATCCGATCGACCTATTCTTTTCTATTTTCTCACTATCCCACCTGCCTGCAATAAAAAAAGCGCCCCCTGTGTAGAAGACGCTTTTTTTAAACGTAATCGAATTATCTTGCTAGCCTAGTCTATACGCTCATAGGTTTTAACCTGTCGCAAATCAGCCTCATCAACCATTCGAGTGTACTCTGGCCAATCCTCGGAAAAGTATCCATTAATCACCGTCAACGCTTCACTTAGTAGCTGATCAGCCTGATCCAACAGCTGCTGCTCGGTTTTCGATGGACCCGATAAGCTGGATTGGATATACCAGGAAGCCGTACCCAGCAAGGTGCTGACTGTTTTTTCTTGTTCTCGGGTAATTCCCTGCCGCTCATCTGGCTCCGGAAGGATGAAATATAGCATAGCATCCAAGGTATCGGAAACCGCTTTGGTTCGCCCTTTTAAAGATTCATAGGCCTCATCATCTCGGCCGGAGCGATCCTCCTTAATCAACTTCTGCACTAGCTCTACTGAAGCCTGAGCGTCACGTATCTGATCGGCCGCTGCAGTCGCTTTGGTGGTCAATTCTTGCCAACGATCCATCATCTCCTGCATAGTGACCAAGGCTTCCCGTTTGACATCCATGCGCGGATCACTCTTAACGGTCAGCTGGGTAGAATCGGATTGATCCATATAGCTCATCTTAACGGTATAGGTACCGGGGAGTACATCCATTCCCGAGGGCTTGATCTCATCCTCTTTTTCCGGTTTGGGCTCAGAAGGACCTCGCACTCCATCCCGGCTCATATTCCAGGTGATTCGGTTCAGTCCATTGTGCTCTGGAGTTTCCTTGAAGGTGCGAATGCGTTGGTCTCCGTCGTAAATCTCTACCGTAACCTCCTGCTTTTCCTGATCCACCGTATCGGGCATATTCACCACATAGCTGATACGAGCGCCAAACGGTCGATTCTCGCCACTGAACATCGCTGAAGCGGCGAAGCGGGTTCCGGCCGCCTCGCGTACGGCAGCTTGATAGGCATCCGGGGTGGGAAACAGCTTGATGGTTTCATCCAGAATATCGGTGCCTTGTCGGGCCAACTCACGCAGGGGACGGATGTCATCGAAGATCCAGGCTGCACGACCAAAGGTACCTACCACCAAATCATGCTCGCGCGGATGGATCACCATATCATAGGTGGAGACGGTAGGATAGTTGTGCTCCCATTCGATCCACAGATTACCGCCATCCAGGGAGTAATAGAGACCAAATTCCGTACCTACAAACATCAAGTTGGGCTCTTCCAGATCCTGCACAAAGGAAAGCGTATAACCTTCCAGCCCTTTATTAGCCACCAGATTGGTCCAGCTTTGCCCGTAATCGGTGGTATGCATCACATACGGATTCCAATTCCCCCGGCGATAATCATTGAGCACCACGAACGCTTCGCCCTGATTATACTGGGAATCATGGATCTGTGTGACCCACATATTATCGGGGATATCCATATTAGCGGTTACCTCGGTCCAGCTCTCCCCGCCGTTTCGCGTCAGGTGAATATTGCCGTCGTCGGTTCCGGCCCAGATTACGCCTTGCTCCAATTCACTGGGCTGGATCGCGGTGAGTGTATTGTAGTTTTCCGCCCCGGTGGCATCGATGGTCAACCCACCGCTGTCTCCCTGTCGCTGCTGCTCGGGGTTGTCATCAGTGAGATCCTCCGAAATGACCGTCCAGTCATTGCCCCGATTTTCGCTTTTGTGCACAAACTGGCTACCGAAGTAGATCGTTTCCGGCTCAAAGGGGTCGATAGCGATGGGGGCGTTCCAGTTGTAGCGCAGATCTACATCCACATCCGGGTGCGTGGGACGGATAATCTCAGAGTTGCCCGTTTTCAGATCCACACGACCCACATAGCCTCGTTGGGACATGGCATAAGCATACCGGGAGTCGCTTTCATCCACTACCGAATCGAAGCCATCCCCGAAGTACAATTCTTCGAAGTAGGCATTACGGATCCCGCCGTTGCGCCATACATAGGCGGGTCCTTGCCAGGTTCCATTATCCTGCATGCCGCCATATACGTTGTAGGGGAACTGCATGTCCACATTGATATGGTAGTATTGGGCCACCGGTATGTTTTCAATGAACCGCCAGGTATCTCCGTGATCCCGGGAAATGGCTAGTCCGCCATCGTTGCCATCAATCAAGAAGGTGGGATCATCCGGGTGGATATAGAAGGCGTGATGGTCGGGATGTACGTAATTATAGTAGGGGAATATTTGCTCGAACGTTTTGCCCCCATCTATACTGACGCTCAAAAAGGACCACAAGCTGTACACCCGATTTTCATTCTTGGGATCCACGTAGATATCCGCATAGTAAAATGGACGATTCCCCAAATTGGGCTGCTCGTCAATGGAAGTGGTCATCTCCCAACTGAATCCGCCATCATCACTGCGGTAGAACGCGTTCTTCTGAGATTCCACAAAAGCATATACACGTTTGGGATTACTGGGAGCAACGGTCAGCCCCATGCGACCTAGCTCGCCTTCGGGTAACCCGTCTTCGGAGGTGCGTTCGTTCCAGGTTTCTCCACCGTCAAAGGTAACATACAAGCCGGAGCCTTCTCCGCCACTTTCGAAAAACCAGGGCCAGCGGCGGTATTCCCACATGGCTACAAAAATCTTATCTGGATTGACCGGATCCATAACCATATCGGCTACGCCGGTGCGATCATTCACATACAGAATCTTCTCCCAGTTCTGTCCGCCATCGGTGGTTTTATAGACGCCCCGCGCTTCGGAGTCCGCCCAAGCGTTACCATGCGCGCCAATCCAAACAGTGTGCGGATCATCGGGATGAATCAAAATGCGGTGAATGGTGCGGGTTTCCTTGAGCCCCATAAATTGCCAAGTCTTACCTCCATCTATGGATTTATAAACACCAGCCCCCATAGATTGCGAATTGCGGGGATTTCCTTCACCGGTACCTACCCAGATAACATCCGGATTTTTCTGGTAAATTTTGACCGCGCCAATTGAAGCTGCTTCTTGGTCATCAAAAATAGGATCCCAATCCACTCCACCGCTTTCTGAGCGCCACAATCCACCCGAGGCAGTTCCCACATAAATTACATCGGGATTGGACCGAACCACATCAATGGAGGTCACCCGGCCACTCATACCGGCCGGACCGATGTTGCGGG
Organism: Bacteroidota bacterium; assembly: GCA_051747265.1. GTDB lineage: Bacteria > Bacteroidota > Rhodothermia > Balneolales > Balneolaceae > JBNJFY01. Next base: position 563,739 of record JBNJFY010000002.1, read on the forward strand.
GTTGGATTCCCTTCAGTTTTTCGGTGTCAAAAGGTGGTTGCTGGGCAACAGTTGTAGAAGTGGTGGAACATCCAAACAACGCAAACGCGCAGAGAAGGGGAAGATATCTCAGAAGTCGCATAGGATAAATAAATATTGGTTAATAGGTTAACTCACATTATCGATACTCCCTGCCATCGTCAACGGGTAGGGTTTAAAAGTATGTAACAGTTCTAGCAACTCTTGAAGCTTCTGAGCTGATTTCGATGATTGTAAATCGATCAGAAGATACTCACTCACCTACAACTAGACCTATGATGATCATATATTGCAGTACTATTATCTACTAATACTTTCTATTAGTTATAGGTTAATTGTTAAGAATAATTTCCATTTGCACCGAATAGGCTAATCGCCGTATGTTGTAAACAGTTGATACAAAAACGCAGCGGCAACATAAGTCGGTGCTTTTTTTATGCCTTCCTCTGAAACTTCGTTTTCTCCTTTCGAATCACACTTCCTATCCGCAAATGAATCAATTGATTTAGATCTCTCACACCGGTGGATAGTTGGCCGATTAAGGCCTAAGATACGCCACCACTCAAGTCGTTATCATCAAATTTCGTTATCATCAAATTTTGGTCCCTTTGGTGTTATGCCCGTTTGACCCTTATGCAGTCTACTTTCTTGGGAGTTGAGATTATTACTGCTTTCTCTAAATCGGTAGGGTAATTTCTATCTGGGACTAAAATCTTGATTGAATGGATGGGAAGCACTTGCTCTGGTGATGCGTATGAAGGCGTGATCGGTTTTCGCGTGGCAGGCGTTGCACGCATTGATTACCGATTTCATTTGTCCATCAATTTTGGGCCACTGTTCGGTGGTTAATTGTTTTCTTAACGTATCTAACTCTGGCTCCAGCAATTGATCGCTCCACTTTTTAATCTCGTGACCATCGTAATTGGGAACCTCTTCTATCATTTCCTCCAGGTTTTCACCTAACTCATCCAGGTAAAAATCGGCTAGTTTTTTGTTTTTAGTCTGAATAGAAAGATCCAGTTTGGCAGTTCGATATTGCATGGTAGTCATATACCCAACCAATCCCGGATCCTCCGTGCCACTACTAGACTCCATTTCCGTAATATCACCTGCCCAAAATCGTGGTTCCATTATGGCTATCAAAATGAGTCCTAGTAGGCTGACTAACATGCCTAACGTGCTTTTCCGAGTCATACGAATTCTACCTTTGGGATCTTCTCTTGGTCACGTAAAGTGACAACAAAATTCCCGATTTTCATCGTTCGAATGGGAACACCTATTTGAGAAGAATTTGCCAACACTTCCCCACCAAAAAATTAACTCAAAAGCTGTAGAAGTGATTATCATTACCCCTTTTTAGCAGGAAATGTCCCGCTACATGTATAAAGTCCTATCGTTTTACGACATATTCTTAAACACCCGAATCGGCACTCGACTTTCGACGAATATAGATAACCACTCGTCTATTTTTGGCCTGATTTTCCGGGATGGACTCCCCATACTGATCACGGTTGGGTACCAACGGACGGGAATCGGCAAATCCAGCCGCTTTAAGATGACTCGCAGCAATACCTTGGTCAATCAGATAACGCACTACATTGGTGGCCCGGTGCGCGGATAACTCCCAGTTGGATGGATACCGATTACTGGTGATGGGAACATCATCGGTATGTCCTTCCACCTCTACGATGAAATCATCCATATTCAACTGGCTGATAATATTGGCAACATCACCGAGCAACGGCAGCTTTCCTTCTTGTATTTGAGCGGAACCGACTTCGTACAGCGAACTGCTCTCCAGGCGTAATTTAATGCCCAAGTTAGTTCGCTTGACTTCTACCTGTTCTTCTGCTTGTTGCTGCTTTATCAGTAATTTTAATTCTTCATGGGCTTCGCTGAATGGACGGCTTTGTTTCTTTTTAAGCATTTCGCCTTGAATGGCACCCTGCACCTGCTCAAACTTGGTTTGATCGATTTCGGAGAAGGAGAGAATGAGCACAAAAAAGGTAAGCAGCAAAGTCATGGCATCGGAATAGGTGATCAGCCAGTCTTCCGTTCCCCCCGTTTCTTCATAGGCTTTATGATCGCTTTTTTTAGCACTGGAATAAGAATCCTGCGTATCGGTGCGATAGATAGATCGCCGACGCCCGGAACTGGTCTTATTACGGCGATTGGCTTTGGATTCGTCAGAAAGATCGAACATGAGGGCGACTCCTTAGAGATATGATTCTTTCTGAACCACCTGAAAGTGATACTCCGGATCCAGGAAACTATTCATACGATCCTGAATTGAAGCCGATCCTTGTCGATCAGCCAGTAGCAACATGCCTTCCATAATCATCAAATTTCGGAAGCGCTTGATCTCCTGCTTCTCTTTAATTTTTTCCGCAGCCGGTTGAAATATCAATTTGGCTAGTAATACACCATATAATGTGGTAATCAAAGCCAAGGCTAAACCCTGACCGATTTGTGAGGGATCCGCGCCCATATTATCCAGCATGATAATCAATCCCACCAAGGTACCGATCATCCCAAAAGCGGGGGAGTATGCGGCCATGGTTTTCAAAATATAGGATTGCACCATATTGCGCTCAAAGGTGGTCTCTACCGCATCATTCAGCATTACCCGGTACTCATCAATATCGTATTCGGTAACCAGTAAGTCGGAGGCGTATTTTAAAAAGGGATCATCTATCTGCTGCTGCTCAATATGGGTTTCCAGCTCCCGTAATCCATCCGATTGGATTATTTTACCCCAATCAATGACCATTTCACACTCGCGATACAGCGTGGATGGATCGATATTTTGGGGAATTAAAATACTGCCCAAATCTTTGAGCGTTTGGATCACATATCGACCTCGAAACGAGATCATAGCGGCAGCAAACGTGCCCCCTACCACCATGAGCAAGCTGGAAAAACTGAAAAACATGGCGTAATTATCCGTGCTCAGAAAAATGGCAGCGAAAAATAAGCCAAATCCTAAAATAATACCCGATAGCGTACCCAGACTAATTGAACGCATATCCCCTGTAATTCTTTATTGGTAACGTCGCTAACAATGCGACCCCTGACGTGTGTGACAACTCTCTATTAAATTGATTATAGTCTGATACCAGCCAAAAGTAAAGGGTAACCCCTCGGATTACTGATTTATGTTGAAAATTCGGAATTTATCGAAATCCTTCGGATCGGTTCATCTCTTCGACCAAGTTTCTATGGAGATTAGCCAAGGCCAGTGGATTGCGTTATCGGGAGAATCGGGCAGTGGGAAAACCACCCTGCTTAGAATTTTAATGGGTTTTGAAAATCCTGATGCCGGCTCAATATGGTGGGATGACCAACCACTTTGGGAGCAGGGCATCGCCCGATCGGAGTCCATTCGTCAATTCCGACAAATCTTAGCCTGGACACCACAACAAGTGATGTTCCCCCAACAAACCGCGCATCAAGTTTGGACAGATCTTCACCAGTTTCATCGCAATCATCCACTTGAGGATTTAGATGCTTCCGCATCCTGGATTTCAGAGTTAGGGTTAGAGGCCCATCTGTTGCATCAGCCTTTTTCACAGCTCTCGGGCGGACAGCAACAGCGAATGCTCATTGGATTAGGATTTTCGTTGCAGCGAAAACTCTGGATTCTAGATGAACCCACCTCCGCACTGGATCAACGATCCAAACGCCGTGTAGTGAATTTGCTACGCCAACGCTCCCAGCACACTCTATTAATCAGCACACACGACACATTTTTGCTGGATCAGTGTGATCGGGTATTCCATCTGGAGCACGGACATATACAGGAGGTTCATTAATGGAGGTCATTCATCTCAGCTGGACGCAACTACTTACGGCCTATCTGGCATTATTAATTCCGGCACTGATCCTATGGTATTATGGTACCGGGCTGGTCATGAAATTGGCCATAGCCACTTTTCGCATGACAGCTCAATTAATTTTTGTAGGCTACTACCTGGAATACCTGTTTGCTTACGACAATCCCTGGCTCAACGCGGGCTGGATTATTGTCATGATTGTAGTTGCCGATTGGGCCACCACCGATCGCAGCGAATTAAAGCTCAAACCGCTATTTGTCCCGATTTTTATCGCTACTTTCATTGGCATCGGTCTAATTGACCTCTTTTTCCTGGAAATCATAATCGACCTTCCTCATCTGCTAGCCGCTCAATATGCCATCCCCATAACCGGCATGATATTAGGTAATTGCCTGAAAAGTAATGTCATAGGATTGCGCGCTTTCTATTATGCGCTTTATGAACAAAAAGAACGGTATCAATTTTATCTATGCAGCGGAGCCGCACGATTCGAAGCCGTAAAACCCTTTTTCAGAAGTGCCCTACAGGAAGCGGCCAATCCCACCCTGGCCAGTATGGCAACCATCGGTTTGGTCTCTCTTCCCGGAATGATGACCGGCCAAATATTAGGCGGAAGCCCCCCTATGGTTGCCATTCAATATCAAATCCTGATCTCCATTGCCATCTTCGCCGGAACCATCTTCAGTGTATTTTTAGCCATCTGGATCAGCAATTATGTGGTATTTGATGAGCGAGATCGTTTTGATGATGACGTGCTAACGCAATAGCCACACCTACGAAAATACCGGATTTCCCCCTACATTTTAGAATTTCGTAAGTTATATACTTCTTCGTTTGTTGGTTTACCGACAAGGACACTCTAATCGATACCTATATATCCAACTTCAACTCTCCCATATTAAAGCCTTTTTAAAGCAGGTTCGTTTTGGCTACCTGGCTTTCACGTCCTTCATTATAGTTGGGCTGGTATTCGGTTTTTTTGAACTGATCCAATATGGGGTTTTTGGCGATCTACCTTTCGAGGATTTACAATGGCTGTACTACACTCGCGGGTTGATTACCGCGGGATTATTGTTTTGGTGGGTCATTTGGACAGTCTACCAATATGGCAGTTGGTATGAAGAACGACTGGCCCGAACCGAACTGCGCTATAAGGACATCATTGAACATTCGGCCGATGCGATTATCACCGTGGATAAGGATGGCATTATAACCAGCTGGAACCGAGGCGCCGAACGCGTCTTGGAATGGAGCGCCGACGAGATTATCGACAAACCGGTGGAAACCATCATCCCGGATGATATACTCGCCCAACAAGAGCTGGCCTGCTTGGATTACGGAATCCAGCTACGCGGCTATAACGAACAATACGAAACCGAACGGCAAACCAAATCGGGTAAACGCGTGCTGGTTCAATTAACCGAAACAGCCATTTTTGATGATAATGATGAGCTAGTTATTCGCTCCCAAATTCTGCGAGACCTGACCGACATCAAACTGAAAGAACAGCAGATTCAACGCTCCGAACGCCTAGCTACGGTGGGTCATATGGCTGCAGGGGTTGCTCATGAAGTGGGTAACCCACTGGCGGCAATCTCATCACTGGTTCAGTTGGTGCAGCGTCGCAGTAAAGAACCCTTTACCCAGAATCAGTTGAGCAAAGTTCGAGAACACATCGATCGGATCACGAAAATAGTGCGCGACCTGGTGGACTTTTCCCGCCCATCGGGCAGCGAACGAAAACGGACCAACATTAATGAGCTGGTTCGATCCGCGGTAGGGCTATTAAAACATGACGCCCGTTGCCGCGATATTCAATTTAATTTGGACCTGGTCTCGGATCTACCCGCTGTAAAAGCCGTACCCGACCAAATCCATCAGGTACTCGTCAATATTTTACTTAACGCCGTAGATGCTACCCGAGACCTTTCCCAACCCCAAATTTCCGCACGTACCCGATTACTAAACGATCCCCAACGGATTCAAATTCAATTAGAGGATAATGGACCGGGTATTCCTACCGATGTGGCCAAGCATATTTTTGAACCTTTTTATACGACTAAAGAAGTGGGGAAAGGCACCGGTTTGGGATTATCGGTTAGCCACGGAATTATTCGCAAGCATGGTGGCACCATTGATGTACAGACCGAAGAAGGAGAAGGGGCTTTATTCTTCATCGAACTTCCTATAGCTGATTCTTCCTTAAATACCCAAGCCAGCGAAGGCGGACCGAATGAAACGGAATCCGATTTTCAGCAAGCATAATGCCACCGACACCCCATTGAATTACCATATTCACACAGGATTTAGATCATGAAAGGCACTGTATTAATTGTTGACGACGAAAAAGAGATCCGAGATTCTCTTTCCCTGATTCTAGCTGATGAAGGTTACTCTTGTGAAACAGCCGGAGATGGCAAAGCCGCAATAGCCATGCTCCGGGAGGGACACTACGATATGTTGATCACCGATCTAAAAATGCCCGAAGTAGGGGGGATGGAAGTGGTCAAAGAGTGCCAACGAATTTCCCAGCAGACCTTACCCATTATCATTACGGCTTATGCCACTGTAGAAACCGCTGTTGAGGCCCTGCGCACCGGCGCGGTGGACTATATTTTAAAGCCCCTCGATTTTGACGAGGTCATTCTTCGCCTTGAGCAACTCATGAAACAAAAGAAGCTGGCCTATGAAAATAAATACCTACGTGAGCAGGTAGATCGGCAATTCAATTTCAACCACATTATTGGAGAAAGCGAACCGATGAAGCGTATCTACAAAATGGTAGATCGCGTGAGCCAAGCCACCACAAGTGTGTTGATTACGGGGGCCAGCGGAACAGGTAAAGAATTGGTTGCTCGTGCCATTCACTCTCATAGTCCCCGAAGCAACAAACCCTTTATCGCGGAAAATTGCGGGGCGATTCCCGAAAGTCTTTGCGAGTCGGAGCTGTTTGGGCATAAAAAAGGTAGTTTTACCGGAGCTAATGAGGATCGGGAAGGAATATTTGTAGCCGCCAATAATGGCACCTTGTTTCTGGATGAGATCGGAGAGATCCCACTGAATACCCAGGTTAACTTGTTGCGGGTACTGCAGGAACGAGAAGTAAAAGCGGTGGGGGCCAATAAGCCACGGAAAGTAGATGTTCGGGTGATTGCGGCCACCAATAAAAATCTCGAGGAAGAGGTAGAGAAGGGAAATTTTCGGGAAGATCTCTACTACCGTTTAAATATCGTGGAAATTAAATTGCCGGCATTGAAAGAGCGTCGGGACGATATCCCGTTACTGGTCAAGCACTTTGTGGATCGTTACAACAATGAACTGAACCGAGCGATTAAAGGGGTGGATAGTCGCGCTTTATCCGCGCTGATGCAGTGCGAGTGGAAAGGTAATGTCCGCGAATTGGAGAATGTAATTGAGCGAGCCGTATTACTTACCGAAACCGATTTTATCACCGTCGAGGATTTGCCCATCGCTCTGCGCGAGAATGCAAACGAGGACGCTGAAATGGATCTGGATTCTGATGCCCTAAACGAATCGGTCCAAGCCTTTGAGAAACACCATATTCGCATAGTACTTAGAAAGACGGACGGAAATCGAACCGAAGCGGCTCGGCTCATGAATATCGATCCATCCACATTGTATCGCAAAATGGAGCGTTACAATATGATGGATGGCTAATTCGTGTATTGATCAGACGATGGTTGGACGATCAAGTCGAAAAAAACAGTCAACTCATTATCCGCCTGAACCAGCCCATAAAGCGCGCTGGGTGGTGAGATATTGTAGTTGGTCATTTGCAAGCGATGCGAGCCCTTGAGCCGAAACTTGAGCTGATCGGCATCCAGCAGTTCTGTTTTAATGGGAACGGTTACTTTTCGCTCCACCCCGGCTACTTCTAGCCAACCAATCACATCAAAGGTGTACCAGTGTTGATTGTTTGTTACGCTATCTGCGCTGATTGCCACTGGGGATTCGGCCTTGGAGAGTTCAAATTTGATAAATCGATGGTCATCCGCTTTAAGTGCGTTGTACATGTCTTGATTCATCCGGGCTTTCCCACAGTCGAGAGCAAATACCCGAACTCGCAGCTCAACTTCCGCAGGTGGTACATCAATATCGGATGCTTGATCACTAGCCTTCCAGGCGATACGGTTATCGGAAACCTGGCCTTGTCCCTCTATATTCGCGGCCTGACATTGATACCGTGAGATGTTGGTCGTTCCTTCAATCCAAAGTCTGCTTTGTTCAGTAGGTTCAAAGGTAACCGAGTTTAGCGATTGAATAGCAGAGGTTAGGGATACCTGCTGGGCCCCTGCGCTGGGCACCAGTACAGCAATCCAGGCCGACAAGACAAAGAAAACGACCGATAGCGAGTACCACCGGTCGATTTCCGTATCCCAATTTCTTAGCAACCTTTTCATTGCACCTCAAAAATTACATTTAGCTGGAAGCACTGGGTTCAGCATTGATCGTAAATATAATGGTAACCTCTTCACCGGTTGAAATGGTACCGAACATAGCTGTGGGAGGCTTTACATCATAATCGGTCATATTAATTGTTTTCTCACCACTGAAGGTATAACCATTTTCTGATTTTTGACCATTCACATCCATGGTAATCGACTGGGTTTTTCCGGCGATGGTCAACTTGCCCGTAACCGCCAATACCATGTCACTTTCGAAATCACCGGATTTCAACTGGGTAGACTCCAGATCGAAGGTAATGTTTTTGTGTTTATCGGCTTTTAACGCATCGTACATATTGCTATTCATGCCACCTTTACCGCTATCAATCGATTTCACCGGAATGGACAAGGTTACATTGCTGATCATGCCTTCATTCATTTCAACGGCACCATTCAATTTTTCAACATCACATTCCCAATCGTGAACATTGGAAGTCCCATCAATGATCATGGTGCTATTACTATTGATCGTGTATGAGGTCTGAGCTGTGGCTGGGATCACAGGAATTACTAAGGCGGTCAACATTAGACCGGCCATCAAACGAAACATAGAATTTAGTAGCTTCTTCATAATACGGCGCTCCTATTTGGGCGATTAACAGTTACATTCTTAATGTCTGTGCTAGATAGTTGCAATTCCTGTTCCAATTCTATAAAAAGGGCTTCAAAAAGTTTAATTCGTGCATTCCAGAGCTCCTTTATGGGTTTACCAAGTAAAACTTATTGCGATCAACACTCGACTTGTGGCAAGGCTGCAAGATCCGATCAAAGTAAGTGTTGCAGACTTGCAATAACCGAGTACAAAACAGTAAACGTATTCAAGAGGCAAAAGATTTTTATCGGTCTCAACAGCTCTTAAACTGAACTTTATCGCCTAGCGTTGATCTAAATCATTTTTTGGTATTCAAATTGCATTATAATGAGGTGCATTAAAAACTCGGGGGATCAGACTAGCTATGATCCAGACGATTGTAGAATTGAATACATGAGCTCGCAATACACCATATTAATTGTTGATGATGAACCGGCAATCCGGGAGTCACTACAGATTCTACTAGAGGATGAAGGGTATCGCTGCCTCACTGCGGGCAATGTATCGGAGGCCCAACAGATACTAGAGCATGAAGAACCTCATCTGGTTATCACCGATCTCTTAATGCCCGGCCCTACGGGTTTATCGCTCATTCATCACATCAAAAATAATTACACTAATGTCCCCGTCATTTTAATCACCGCTTATACCAACGCGGAGTTAGCCAGTAAAGCGGTTTCGCACGGTGTTCTTTCCTGCCTGTACAAACCTGTGGATTTTGATGAATTAACCATGATGATCAACCGATGGTTTGGGCGTAACGGCGATGATGTATAAGATTATTTTCTAGTCGTACACTAAACGCCGAACCGATCTCTGTTGTTAATAAGTACTGCATATAACCGGACACCTTTGTACATTAGTATTTATGAGCATACTTGGTGATTCGATCATGAAATCCGGGACGGCTTTAGTCCTCCTTTCCTTATTGTTGAGTGGATTCTCCACCAGCATTACGGGCCGGAACTGCCCTCATCACACCAAGGAACGCACTTCCTCCACTGAGGCTGTGAAATCCGGCCATCATTCATCCATGACTGCGGCCCCTGCCATGGCCCGCCAACAATCGTCCCACTGTCCCCAGATGGCCCCAGATGGCGGATCGACCATGGCTCATTGCGCTGTTTCATCGGAACAAACGCCAGATACCTGTCCTTGCCTACATGAACACGATCCCATTGCGGTACGCACGGAAAGCACGGTTATCCCTACCGTAACGCGAGATTGGATGGTCCGTTCTTTTTTAGACGCGTATACCGATCAGCGGCGAAAAGCAGCCGGATTAGCTTTCGCTCCAAGAATTGACGCAGCGCCACCGGATTTGGGCTCCCGCCCCCGACTTCATTTACAAATACAAGTATTTCTGAATTAGTGCTTTTTATCCATGGGTTTAGAAACCCCAGGTTCATTGATTTAGCATTACATCATATTCTAACCACAGAAATACTTTTTACGATGAAAGCCCTTAAAACACTTGTTTTAACGATCTTTGTTTGTGCACCGTTAACGCTTTTTGCTCAGCAAAAACATCAGCACAAGGCACACTTGCAAACCATGATTCAGGATTATCTGTCTGCTCAGCAGGCGCTGGCAGCTGATGACATGGACACGGCTCTTGAGCATATTCAAGCTATGCGACAAGAAGCGGCCGACAATACCGAGATGAACAACCACCAAGAGCACGCTGAGCGCCATCAAAAGCATCACGGGCAAATGATGAGCGCGCTGAACAACGCCACTTCTGCTTCGGATGTTAAGCAGATGCGGGAAGCGTTTAAAGACATTTCCAGCCATTTGATTATGGCCGCCAAGAATCAAGGACTGGAAGAAACGCTGTATGTGCAGTATTGCCCGATGGCCAAGGCCAGTTGGCTGAGCACGGAGAAAGAGATTCGCAATCCGTATTACGGATCCAGCATGTTGACCTGTGGAACGGTCAAGGAAACCCTGGAAGCGAATCAATAATAATTACTCACAGCCTGGTGCCAAATGGCATCGGGCTGTTTTTTTTTGAATCGGTATTACTTTTAAAAACCAGAGGGGTCGATTATGGATCATTCCGGCCACCAACACCACGATTCAAATAGCCAAGGTCACGGAAGCCATCATGAACGGATGCTCCGTGATTTTCGGCAACGCTTTTGGATATCCCTGTTACTAACCCTGCCTATTCTTGTTTTATCCCCCACTATTCAGTCACTAGTAGGGATGGGCGGCGCCATCACTTTTAGGGGACAACTGTATGTTTTATTTGGTATATCAACCATCATTTTCTTTTACGGGGGGTGGCCCTTTTTAAAGGGGGCCGTGGAGGAGCTTTCCGACCTCAATCCGGGAATGATGACCTTGATCGGCTTGGCCATTCTGGTGGCTTATGGCTACAGCAGTATGGTAGCTTGGGGATTTCCCGGCAAAGTGTTCTTTTGGGAGCTGGTCACCTTGATCGATATCATGCTGGTGGGGCACTGGATTGAGATGCGCTCGGTGATGAGTGCCTCCAAGGCCTTGGATAAGCTGGCTGAGCTGATGCCTGAACAGGCTACCCGAATCAAGGAGGACGGATCCACCGAAATAGTCAACCTAGATGAACTTCATAAAGATGATCGCCTGTTGGTTAAACCCGGCGAAACCATTCCCGCTGATGGGATCGTTGTAGAAGGACAATCTAGCGTGAATGAATCTCTGGTCACCGGGGAATCCAAACCGGTAAAAAAAACTATTGATGATGAAGTCATTGGAGGATCCGCTAATCAAAATGGATCCATTACCATCAAAGTGACTCAAACTGGGGAGGACAGCTTTCTCTCGCAAGTGATGCGCCTCGTGAAGGAAGCCCAGGAAAGTAAATCCCGTACGCAAAATTTAGCCGATCGAGCTGCATTTTGGTTGACCATTATCGCATTATCTGCCGGGTTGCTCACCTTCTTGGGCTGGACTTATTATAGCTCGCAAGATATGGTGTTTGCCCTGGAACGCACCGTGACGGTCATGGTGATAACCTGTCCGCATGCACTAGGGTTAGCCATTCCGCTGGTGGTATCCGTATCAACCTCTATAGCCGCCAATCATGGATTTTTAATTCGTAACCGTACCGCGTTTGAGCAGGCTCGAGGAATCGAGGCGGTTATCTTCGATAAAACCGGCACGTTGACCGAAGGCAATTTTGGGGTCACCGATATTTTATCCCTTCATGAAGCCTGGAAAGAAGATCAGGTGTTAAAATATGCGGCATCCATTGAACAGAAGTCCGAGCACCCGTTGGGAGAAGGGATTGTAAATGCCGCGGAAGATTACTTTGGGGCTCAGAATGTGGAAGCGATCACCGGCAAGGGAATTAAAGGCTCGGCCAACGGTCGTTCGGTATACGTGGTGAGCCCCGGCTACCTGGATGAACAGGGCATCGATCGTCCTCAATCGGAAAACCTGGAGCAACTGAGCAGTCAGGGGCGAACTATCGTCTACGTACTGGTGGATGATGAATTGATTGGCGCCATTGCTTTGGGCGATCAAATTCGCGATGAATCCTATACCGCTATTCAACGACTTAAAGAGGCGGGTATTCAGGTTATGATGCTCACCGGTGATCATCGCCATGTGGCTCAATATGTAGCCAAGGAATTACAGTTGGATGATATCTTCGCGGAAGTGCTTCCCGATGCAAAATCCGACAAGGTCAAAGAGGTTCAGCAGCGAGGGTTGACGGTGGCGATGGTTGGCGATGGCGTGAATGACGCTCCCGCACTGGCTCAAGCAGATGTGGGCATCGCTATTGGAGCCGGATCCGATGTGGCCGTAGAAACCGCGGATCTGATCCTGGTGAAAAACAATCCCAATGATGTGCCTTCGATCTTAATGTTGGCTCAGGCCACCTACCGCAAGATGATCCAGAATTTGTGGTGGGCCACCGGCTATAATGTGGTGGCTATACCCCTGGCCGCGGGTGTGCTCTTTTCCTATGGTGTAATTCTGAGCCCGGCCATGGGGGCCATCCTGATGTCGGCCAGCACCGTCATCGCTGCCGCCAACGCACGACTTCTGCGTATTCAGTAATCAGTGGGTCAGTTTATCAGTGCTTCAGTGCTTCAGAGGAAATTTGCTATCATGCAGCTATGAATCCGTGTATGAAATTTATTGCTAGTGCAAATAATCGTGAATCTGTTATTGGGCAGTTAAACTTAAATTCGAACTTGTAATAAACGCACAGCAAGCCCCTTCTGTCACACTGAAGCACTGACACACTGATCACTGAAATACGTTGCAGTTTTCAGGCATTTATCCTTGGTTTAGGGAGATGATAACCACGAACTGATTTAACCATCATGCAAAATTTTATGATTCGTTTTCGATTTTCGCTCATCGGCGTACTCCTGGGAGTGTTGTTCCTACCCCTCGCCGGGCAAGCACAACAGAGCCTAGATGCTCCGGTAAAGGCCAGTAATGCTCACTTGGACGAACAGTCTCAGCGCCCGATTCCTTATCCCATTCTCTATTCCCCGGGCTTTAAGCAAGCGGTGGAGAACGGGACCCGAACATTAAGTGGTCAACCCGGCGCAAACTATTGGACCAATGACGCAACCTACACGATTCATGCCACGCTTTCGCCGAGTACCCAAACACTGCGGGCACGTGCGCTGATCGAATACACCAACAATAGTCCGGATACCTTGCAGAATTTGGCGCTTCACTTACGCCAAAACTTCTATCAAAAAGGAAATGTGCGCAATCGGAATACGGATATCACCGGAGGGATGAACGTATCGCGAGTAGCGGTGGATGGCCAAGACTTGGTAGAAGGGGCCAACTTTCGCAGCGGCAATTACTTTATAGACAATACTCGTTTACTAATTAATAGAGCCCAGGCCCCTGTTGCCCCCGGTCAATCGGCCACAGTTGAAATTTCCTGGAATTTTAAAGTCCCACAAGAAAATGGCTCCCGAATGGGGCAAGATGGCGAAGTTTTCTATCTGGGATATTGGTATCCACAAATGGCCATGTATGATGATGTGAACGGCTGGATGGCTCAACCCTATATGGGCAATGGGGAGTTTTACATGGGCTTTGCCGATTACGATGTATCCATCACCGTACCTGAGGGGTGGTTGGTGGCGGCTACCGGTCAACTTAAAAATTCGGAAGAGGTACTTACCGATACCGTACGCCGACGTTTGGATCAAGCCGCTACTTCGGATAGCACCATCCATATTGTAAGTGAGGATGAACGCGTGGCTGGTAAATCAACGGTAGATAGCGATACCGGACAGCTGACCTGGCGCTTCACCGCCGAACAGGTGCGCGATTTTGCTTTCGGTACGTCCGACCACTACGTATGGGATGCGACTAACGCGCAGACCGGGGAAGGGTCCTCGATGATCCACGCCTTGTATCGTCCTCAGCATAAAACCTGGGAAGAGTCTGCGCAGTACGGCAAGTTTTCCATCGAGTATATGTCGGATCTCATCATGCCTTACCCTTGGCCGCAAATGAGCATTGTGGAGGGCTTGATTGGAGGAGGTATGGAATACCCCATGATTACGTTGATCGGATCCACCCGCAGTGCCCGTGGCGTGTTTGGAGTTACCTTTCACGAACTGTCCCACATGTGGTTTCCCATGATGGTAGGATCCAACGAAAAAGCCTATACCTGGATGGATGAAGGGTTGGTTTCGTTCAACACCAAGTTAGCCAGCCAGGAATACTGGAACAGCGAAGATGAATGGAACCCGCAGCGACAAAGTTATTATTACATTGCCGGATCCGGCCAGGAAGTGGCCTCCATCCGTCACGCCGACCGCTATCCGGTGAACTCTTCGGCTCGATATATCGCTTCGTATAACAAACCGGCGCTGGTGTTAAATATGCTGCGAGGCATAGTGGGCGAAGAAGCCTTCATGAACGCCTATCGCACATATGCCCAAAACTGGAAATATAAGCATCCCACTCCCTACGACCTGTTTCATACGTTTGAAACGGAGCTGAACATGGAGTTGGATTGGTTTTGGCGAACCACGATCTACGAAACATGGCTGCTGGATCAAGCCATTACCCAAGTAGAAAGTGGTGCGGAAAGCGGCGCTATTCAAATTACCGATCTTGGATTGTCTCCCATGCCCGTGCTACTTACCGTTACCTATGCCGATGGATCCACCCATGAGGAGCAGTTGGCTGTGGATCACTGGCTGAAAGGAAATCGCACTCAGAATGTGCAGGTTCCCGGCGGCGAGATTACCAAAGTGGAAATTGATCCCCATTACTATATGATGGACGTGGACCGCTCTAATAACATGTGGAGAAAGGAAGCTGACCCGAATCAAGAATAAGTAATGAATGTTAGTGGCTCTTGGTGAGCCAGCCGGGTGAAATACTACCGGCTGGCTTTTTTGTAATATGAGGTCCTATCCCATAGCCTCACCAATCTCAAACTCCATGATTTTTATTTCAAAAAAATCTAAGCAGCGGAAGTTTGGGATCCGAGCGACAGATGAAACTAAATAACCAGGTAGATTTGTTACAGACCTGACACTAGTCAACCAAATTTTAAATGGATTGCAGTTATGAGTTATTATTACGGTAAGAAGTTAGATTTGACCTTCGATGAAGCCATTGAGCGGGTCACCGCCGAATTAAAGGAAGAGGGATTTGGAGTATTAACCGAAATAGATGTGACGACCACGCTCAAAAAGAAATTAGATGCTGATTTTAAACCCTATCGCATCTTGGGGGCGTGCAATCCGGAATTTGCTCACCAAGCGCTCCAACAAGAAGATAAAGTGGGCGTGATGTTACCCTGTAACGTAATTGTCGAACAACATGAGGACGGATCTGTGGAAATTTCCGCTGTCGATCCCGTTGCCTCTATGCAGGCTATCGATAACTCGGATTTAACGAAAATTGCCGGTGAAGTTCGAACGCGACTCCGTAAGGTTATTGACGCCCTCTAATCGCTGTTGAAATATAGTGTTATCTGTAAGCCCGGTTCCCGATGGGGGCCGGGCTTTTTTACTAAATATTACCTACCCCTACTATGGTCTTTGCCATGAGCTGAAGTGCCCGTTATTCGAAATCGATTTAGCGGCCTCTTACAATTAATTCCTATTAATCTGATTACTAAATAGTTTAACAGCCTACAAAAAGCCATTATTGAATTAAATACCCTTACGATTTATTTGCCATCCTACGTATTTTCTGCTAATTATAATCTGATTTATCGTTACCTATTTTTACATTCCGTCAGACGCGCTATTACCAGGTATGGATTTCAACCAGATCATAACGGCTATTGAAAATGATGACCAGCGATTGCTGGATCGGCTTTTCCATGAAGCGTTTGATATTTTAATGGGGTATGCGGTTGGACATCTGGGAGCGGAACATGATACCGCCCAAGATTGTGTGCAACAGGCATTCGAGCAGGCTTTAACCGCTATTCGAGAGGATAAGCTGCGTGATAAAAATCGGCTCTATTCCTATATGATAACCTGCTGTCGAAATTTTTACCTGCGCGGGGTGGAACGCAGCAAAGAAGAAGCCTCTGATTTGCAGGCGATGTTTACTCATGAAGATCTCCAATCGGGAGCCAATCAACTTTTTGAGCTCTTAGACAAAGAGCGCCAGCGCATTTTAGAATATTGTCTGGACCAATTATCGGATAATTATCGCGCTTTTATCGGATATTGGTTTGAACATCCGGATGCTGATGCTAACAAAGTAGCCGATCACTTTGATATCAGCGTCAATAACGCTTGGACCCGAAAACATCGGGTGGTTAAAATGCTGAATGAATGCTATGAGCAGAAAAGTGTAAGTTAATTCAAAAAATTTTGTAAGGAATGGGTCTTAAGTGGATCTATAGGTCAAAGACCTATACAATATCTTAAGAGAAGACCATGAGCAAAGATCAACACATAGAACTTGAACAACGCATTGATGCTTATTTAAAAGGGCAGCTCTCGGAGGAAGAGGCGGATCAATTATGGGCAGATCTGCTGGAATTTCCGGAGTATTACCAGCATCTGAAAACGGAATTGGCCTTGAAACGCCATTTCGAACAGCAGAATTCTGGCCATGATAGTCACTCATCTCCAACGCCGATAACCGACTTGCCAAACGCTAATGGAGCAGGCTCTCCCCAAGATGGAAATTCCACACCCCCAATGGGTTCCTCATCAAGCCGCCCAGCGGGTAATTCTTGGAAATGGACTATGGCGGCAGCAGCTGTGGTCATTATCATCCTGGGGCTTAACTTTTTCCTGCCCGACCAAACCCAGACTGCCCAACAAATGGCACTTGCTGATATTAAAGTCAATGACATGGAAACTCCCGATGTCCTGCGATCCGGGGGTAGTGCTCAGGATTCTCAAGTGGCTGCCTTAATCAGTATGGGATTGAATTCTGCTCTGACTGGTGATCAAAAGCAAGCGGAACAACATTTTAACCGGGCCCTCCAAGAGTTAAAATCGCCCAAACAGGCTATGGATTCACTCAGCCTGGCCAGCGCGCATCTGAATCTGGGAATTATCTATTATAACCATGGTCAGTATGACAAAGCGGCCATCGCCTTCGATCAGGCCATCAATTACGCACAGCCTTCCAAACGGATTCGGGAGAAATCGTACTGGTATTTGGGCAACACCTTACTTAATCAAGATAAGTTGGAACAGGCTCGGGAAGCCGTACATAATACGTATGCCTTGAATGGTGTGTATCGCGAACCTTCGTACCGGTTGCTGCGAAAACTCGATTATGAGCTGGGGTATGTCGATTACGACAATTACGAGCAACAGACCCAAGAACTTGAAAAGTAGTGTCTAATCGGTTGCATTTAGTAAAACAAGGCTTCTCATCTGAGAAGCCTTTTGTAATTTATGGTTAGGCTTTCCTGCCTGAAGCTGTATATTATATGTACATATCTCCAACCAGGAAGAAAATCACGGTATCGCTTTGAACCCACTATTGGATCCGGACCAAAAGGAAGAAGGCTTTGAACACCACGTACGCCCGCAATCCCTGGAGGATTTTATCGGTCAGGAGAAGTCGGTTCGGAATCTGGGCGTTTTTATTCAAGCAGCGCAGAAACGAAACGAGGCGCTGGACCATGTCATTTTATCCGGACCACCCGGCTTAGGTAAAACCACCTTGGCTCACATTATCGCCAATGAGATGGGGGTACAGATTCGTCCCACCACCGGCCCGGTATTAGAAAAACCGGGAGATCTGGCCGGTATGTTAACCAATCTGGAAGAAGGCGATGTCCTCTTCATTGATGAAATTCATCGCTTGAACGCCGTGGTGGAGGAATATCTGTATTCGGCTATGGAAGATTATAAGCTGGACATTGTCATTGATTCCGGGCCCAACGCGCGCAGTATTCAGATTGAGTTAAATCGGTTTACGTTGATTGGGGCTACCACGCGCAAAGGCTTGCTTACTGCTCCACTTCGAGCCCGGTTCGGCATAGATATGCGCCTGGATTATTACGAGGCGAAATTATTACAACGTATTGCCATGCGATCAGCCAATATTTTGGGGATTGGGATTAGTGATGAGGGCGCGCATGAAATTGCCCGTCGTAGTCGGGGTACCCCGCGGATTGTTAATAAATTACTGCGCCGCACCCGTGATTTTGCGGAAGTGGATGGAATGGACCATATCAACAAAGAGATTGCCGACGTGGCCCTCAACGCACTGGATGTGGACCAGAACGGGCTGGATGAAATGGACATTCGCATCCTCACCACGATTATCGAAAACTATGATGGCGGTCCGGTGGGACTTAGTACCATTGCGGTGGCTGTGGGTGAGGATAAGGGAACGATTGAAGAAGTATACGAGCCGTTTCTCATTCAGGAGGGATTTCTGCAACGAACGCCCAAAGGTCGGGTAGCCACGCCCAAAGGATTCCGATATCTGGGACGCTCTCCAAAAGCCGAGGATCAGAATCTGTTTAGTAACGGCGATGGAGAATAACGCCCGGCATTAACCCAAATCAATTTTATCGGGAGCCTTGGGTTTTACCGAACTGGTTTGCACATCCAAGGGTTTGGGGTGATTCTCTTTGAGTCGCAATCCTTTCCACTTACACTTCTTACAGTAAAACCGGCGGATAGGAATTATTTTGCTCACTTTTCGCTGAAAATCGGTTCGGCGAATACGGCTTAAAGGGTAACCACAGTGGGGACATTCAGTCCCCGTGAATCGTGCACTTGATCGCAATCGCCACATTAAGCGCCAGATGGATAAGACAATTACTCCTACGGCCGCTCCACCGGATAACAGCACTTTCATATTTAGTCCGGTGACCAGATCATGCAACCATTGGGATGCATCAGTCACCCAAACCAAGGCGCCCTCGGTAAGTAGTTGGCGCAGGGGCTCAATCCCATACTCTTCAACAATAGCCAGATTAAAACTCAGGTATATGCCCCCCGCTATCGTTGCTAGCAGCAACAAGTCAACAACCCAGGAGTATTTTATTCTTTTCAGTATCACGGCGATTTTTTCAACTCCGACCTATTACAGTAGGGGCTTTTTTAAGCTTTTTAAATTTTGAGACTGGGAATCTGCAACCATCATTGAATTTTCGTAGCTTTTGGAGCTTAATTCCCTGCTATATCAAGAAACACAAATCGTAAGTACCAATTCAATGAAAAATTTATTCACTTCCGAATCGGTTTCCGAAGGACATCCGGATAAAGTGTCGGATCAGATTTCTGATGCCATTCTGGATGCTATGTTGAAAGAAGATCCCAATTCTCGTGTTGCCGTCGAAACCTTAGTGACTACCGGCCTGGCCGTGGTTTCCGGTGAAGTGACCACTGATGCCTATGTTGACGTTCAGGAGGTGGTGCGAGAAGTCATCCGTGATATTGGATACACCAAAGCTTCGTATCGGTTTGATGCCGATTCGTGCGGAGTGCTAGTGAGCATCCACCAACAAAGCCCGGATATTGCCCAAGGGGTAGATGAAGACGAAGAGAAGGGGCAAGGTGCCGGTGATCAGGGAATGATGTTTGGCTACGCTTGTAAGGAGACGGAACAGCTGACCCCTATGTCTCTGCAATTCTCCCACGACTTGGTTCGGGAGTTAGCCCACATCCGAAAAGAGACGGCGCTGATGCCCTACCTGGGACCGGATAGCAAGAGCCAGGTAACTATTGAATATGATGACGACGGCAAGCCGTTTCGTGTAGATACCATTGTTCTATCCACCCAACATGATGAAGGCATTTCGCAGGATGACATCCGGTCGGATATTAAAAAGCATCTGATTCCACGCGTAATCCCCAATGATCTGATGGATGGCGATACCAAATTGCATGTGAACCCCACCGGCAAATTTGTCATTGGTGGTCCCCACGGTGATACCGGGTTGACCGGACGCAAGATTATTGTGGATACCTACGGCGGACGCGGTGCGCACGGCGGTGGTGCCTTCTCTGGTAAGGACCCATCCAAAGTAGATCGCAGCGCGGCTTACGCCTCTCGTCACATTGCTAAGAATATTGTGGCCGCGGGACTGGCTGATGAGTGCCTGGTACAACTGGCCTACGCCATCGGCATTGCCGATCCTGTATCCATTAATGTGAATACCTATGGTACGGGCAAAGTCAGCGATATGGAGCTAGCCCAAGCGGTGGACGAAGTATTTGACTGTACGCCTAAAGGCATTATTGAGCGTTTCGACCTGAAACGTCCCATTTACCGTAAGACTGCGGCTTATGGTCACTTTGGTCGCGATGAGTTCCCTTGGGAACAGACCGATTATGTGGATAAGCTGAAAGCAGCACTGTAGATCAGTGTGACAGAATTCAGTACTCAGTGTACAGAAAGCCGATTCCATTCTGGAGTCGGCTTTTTTTTTGAATCGACCTCCCAGCGTGACGACTCCGAATGCCTTCGGAGATCGTCACCTCAGAGAGTCTATCAAACTCAAAACGCTCCGGCGAGTGCCCTCACTCGTCGTTACTAGTGAGTGGCTGCTAATTATACTTTCTACAGAAAAATCGACGATCGAATATCCCGACTGTCGTCGGGATGATTGGATGTCGATTGGTTTTGAGTGTGGTAGCAAATTAGATCAACGCTCTGAGGTGATGCAGAATAAAATTCTGATCACGCTGTGAGGTTGGTTTCTGAGGGGGTACGATTGAGGTAATGACTTACGGCTACCCAGAGGCACCATAAAATCATGGCTACGGCTTGGTGGATCACGCCAAGGGAGACGGGAACATGATAGAGTAGAGTGAACACGCCCAACAGATATTGAACGACTACTACACTGGCCATACCTGCCAACAGGTTCCGGTATAGTGCGGGAATGGCATCACGATTCACTGCTGAATAGAGCCAACGGACCGCATAGGCCAAAATGGCTACACTCAATATGGTTCCCAGTAACCGGTGCATGAATTGTACGGCGGAGGGGTTTTCCAGAAAGTTGAGCCAGAGTGGTTTGATCCACAGCATCTGCTCGGGGACCCAAACGCCGTTCATGGTGGGGAAGGTGTTGAAGATCATGCCGGCGTCCATTCCGGCCACGAAGGCGCCCCAAGTGATCTGCAAGAAAAGTAATACACCTATTGCCTTGGTCCAGGTTTTCTCCAGACCTTGCTGGGCTCGGGAAATCAAGTTATCTGGTTTAATCGGGGTCAGATCCAAGGCATACCAAAGCGTAAACGCCCCGATGGTGAAGGCCAGTAACAAGTGGGCGGCCAGCCGAAAGTGACTCACATAGGGTTGATCCACCAGTCCGCTCATTACCATAAACCAGCCCATGAGTCCCTGGGAGGCGCCCAGACCCAGCAAGACCAGCGCGCGATTGCGCATCTTGCGATTGAAGTAGCCTTTGAAGGTGAAAAACAGATAGGGCAGTATGAATACGATCCCGATGAATCGCCCGATCATCCGGTGCAGGTATTCCCAGAAGAAGATGTTTTTAAACTCACCCAGGCTCATCCCTTTGTTGATCTGCTGATACTCGGGAAACTGCTTGTACTTTTCGAAGGCGATCTGCCAGTCGGTCTCGGTCAGCGGAGGAATGGCGCCCATAATGGGATCCCATTCCACCATGGAGAGCCCGGATTGGGTGAGACGTGTGATGCCGCCTACTACCACCATGATGAACACCAGGATTAATCCTGCCCACAGCCACCAGCGTACGGGGCGGGCTTTTTCTTCGGGTAGGCCTAGCCGGTTAGGTATATGATCGTCTTGATGGGGTGTGGATGGGTGTTCAGTAGCTGGGGAGGAAACCGTTAACGTGCTCACGAGAATTTGTAATTGGATTTAGACCTGTAATTCTGCTGGACCGGTACAAAAATAGATCGATTAACGCATCAAATCCGTACTTGGTATGATCAGATCGCCAAGATAAGGATTTTGCCTGTGGAATTCGTTGCTGGTTGCTGGTTGTTGGGAAAAAACAATTTATTCGACACCTGGGCGCTGGTTGGAGTGACCACACTTCCATCTTATAAGCAACTACCGGTTCCGGCATGAATCATTTATCTGCTGACCATTTTATTCATCTCACACTGACAACCGGTCATTTCACCTAGAGTATCGGTTTTCTGAGCGGGAGAATTAGTCGCCCGCCCAGAAAACCCTCGTCCTCATTACCGGGCTCTGTCCGGGAATGTATACTGATGAGCTCTGCTTATTTTAGAGTATCGTCGTAGTAGCTAACTAATCTGCTATACTGTAATGGGTGGTAACTGGATCTAAAGAACCCCTCAGCTTGATCGACGAGTGTACTGATTGCCTGATACAATACTCCGATGTCGATCAACCAGCTCCCCTTCGATGGGAGCGGTGGTTGGTGCTTTAAATTGGCTACTTGGCCATGGTTTCTAGAATTTCCAATAATTACCAACACTCTCCATGTCAACGGAATAACTGCCTAAACTTACCCAACCGCCGTTCCCATTTTAGGGGAACTCCGCCTTTAGGCGGTAAGGGGTCACACCAAACTATTACAACAGCTCTTTTTAGCCATAGGCATACGTCGGGCTGGCAGCCCGACATACGAAATTGTGGCACGGATGGAGGAATAATTTATGTACTGGCGTAAGTGGTGTTCAGCTGGGGTTACTAACTCACACGGTTTTCGAAAACTGTTGCTTGTCCTGCTGCTTCTTGGCTTGCAGGTAGGCGTCAAACTGCATGGCGATGTTGCGGAGGAAGTAGCGGCCCTGCGGAGTAATCTGCAGGCGATCGGGGTGGTGTATGAGGAAGCCGTCTTTTTCCAGCGGTTCCAGTCGGGCTAATTCGGATTGGAAATAACGGGCGGCATCGATATCCCACTGCTCGTTCAGATCCTCAAAGGAGAGATCGGCTTCGCACATGATCTGCATGATCACTTCCCGGCGCAGTCGGTCGTCTTTGGTGAGCCAGCAGGTTTTCAGAATGGTGGTATCCTCGTCTTCCAGGCGTTGGTAGTACTCGGGCAGTGATTTCACATTTTGCAGGTAGAGCGATCCGATATTGGAGATGCCGGACATACCCAGCGCGTACAGATCGGCACCGCTGCGGGTGCTGTAGCCCTGGAAATTGCGCTGCAGAGTGCCATTGCGCTTAGCGATGGCCAGCTCATCATCGTCGCGGGCAAAGTGGTCCATGCCAATATAGGTGTAACCGCGGTCGGTCAGTTCGTCGATGGCGTATTTGAGCATCATCAATTTCTCGCGCGTGGGTGGAAAATCTTCTTCGTTGAGCAGCTTCTGTGCGGGCATCATCCAGGGGACGTGCGCGTAACTGTACACGGCCAGTCGGTTGGGTACCAGTTTGAGCACCTCATCTAGTGTTTGGTGCACCGTCTCCAAGGTCTGCTTGGGCAGTCCGTAGATCAGGTCCAGGTTTACGGAGGTGATGCCGTGCTTGCGCAGCCATTGTACGGCTTGTTTGTTTTGCTCAAACGGCTGGATCCGGTGAATAGCTTCTTGTACTTCCGGGTTGGTATCCTGAATCCCCAGCGAAGCCCGGTTGAACCCCACTTCGGCCAAGGCTTCAATATGCGCTTCGGTCAACCGCCGGGGATCAATTTCGATACTGATCTCTGCGTCGTCGGCGAAGGTAGCGTACTTTCGGATGATAGCCATCAGCTGCTTCAGCTCTTCGGGCTGCAAAAACGTGGGGGTTCCACCACCCAGGTGTAATTGAATAACCCGACTCTCCGGATGCCAGTACTTGGCCCACCGCTGCAGTTCCAACTCCACGTATTTCAAGTATGCTTCGGACTGCGACTGATCCCGGGTGATGATCTTGGTGCATCCGCAATACCAACAGAGCGAAAAACAAAAGGGAATGTGTACATACAGAGAAAGATCACGCGGTTGGGCGTTGCGCTTTTTTAAATAATCATCAATTTCTATTTCCTTTACTTCCTCCTTGAACTGCACAGCGGTGGGGTAAGAGGTGTACCTTGGCCCGGGCACATTGTATCGCTCTATTAGATTGAGATCGACGGTTGGAGTTTTATTGTCCATAGTGCAAAATTTAGCTTTCAAAACCGCACGAGCGGACGCTCGCGCTAGTTTATGAATTGTACGGCGGTTGGATAGGAGGTATAGCGCGGTCCGGGAACGTTGTACCGCTCAATAAGGTCAAGATCTACGCTGGGGGTCTGATTAGGCATCGTTCGTATATTCTAACTTTTTGTCAAATATCCACGAGCGGGAACCTTCGCTTTGATTTTGGTTACTGAAGACGCTCGTGGAAGTATTGATCATTTTTGGACCCAAATCGTACGAGCGGACGCTCGCGCTAGTTTTTGGTCGGAGTATTCGTATGCATCATGGATACAGGGTTGGATCAAAAACAGAGTTGAAGATCGGAATTAAATGGCACTTCTTCTGCCCGATGGAGCCTTACGCAGTTTGTAGGTGAATTTATTACAGGGCATCAGTGTGTCAGTGCTTCAGTGCTTCAGTGCTTCAGTGTTTCAGTGCTTCAGTGTTTCAGTGCTTCAGTGTTTCAGTGTTTCAGTGTTTCAGTGTTTCAGAGGGTCTTTGCTATTTTGTAATTATGAAAACGAATTCACATTCACTGCAGTCGCAGATTACGATGAAGTTAACACCTAGCAGCAATCAAGAATTCGAGCTGGTGATCAACTCAAGGCAAGCACCCATCTGACACACTGAAGCACTGACACACTGAAGCACTGATCAAAAGTCCATTTTCTTGAACCTGCGGAAGGCTCCAATCAGGGGGATGGTCAGCCAGATGGCCAAAGAGCCGGTGGCGATGCCCATGCCCCAGAAGCTGCCGAAGAATCGGTTGAACACGGCGCCGGTGTAACCCATCAGGGCGGAGACGTCGAACTGTAGCATGACCATAATGCGGGCCAGATCGATGGGATTGAGCATGGAGATGATCAATACCGGTTGTTCCAGCGGGTAGTCGCCCAACAAATAGACGGTGAGCAAGATCAATCCATCATAGAGTACGCCCAGAATCAACCAGAGCACCAAGACCACACCCAATCCTTTGACTTTATCTTGATAAAAGGTCAAACCCAGCCAGATGCCCAAGGCAGTCATAATCAGACTGAGCATCGCGCCCAGGCTTAATAACTGAATGGCTGTACCCCACAAACCGGGATCAATGATACCGTGCCAGGTGAGGGGCAATCCCGCGCCAATTACGAATGCGGCGGCCAGCGGAATACTCATCCCGGCATACAAACCCCAGAACACCTGGGAGCGGTCCATCGGTTGGGCCAACAGCAATTCGGTGAAATCATTGGATTGATAGATATGCAGTGCGCCGTACAGCATGCCCACAATGGGAATCAAAAATAACATGATGTTGGAAAGGCTGAGTAGCACCTTGTCGCCACTGCCCGCGAAGCGCAGCAGCACTTCGGTGAGTAGCACATAAAACAGGGTGTACCCCAGCAGCCACTTGGCGCGGGCCATGTTTTTCCATTGGTATCCGGTCACGGTGCGTATTCCTGCGTAGGTACTCATTGTTCTGCTCCTTCCATCATCCAGGCTACGGCCTCTTCCAGATGATTTTGTTGAGATTCCCGCACCAGCTGATCGGCGGAACCCTGGAATCGTAATTTTCCTTGTACTAAAAAGACGATCTGATCGGTGAGGGCTTCGATCTCCCCCATAATATGCGAGGTGAGCAGCAATGTTTTACCGCGTTCCCGCTCTTGTTGTATCCACTTTTTAAACATGTGCGCGGCCCGCGGATCCAGCCCGGCGGTGGGCTCATCCATGATCAAAATAGGAGCGTCAAACATCAGTGCCTGAGTGGCTCCCACCTTTTGCCGGGTTCCCCCGGAGAGGGCACGCATCGGTTTATTAAGCTCCGGTTCCAGCTCGAAATAGCGGATCAATTCATCGCGCTTTACCGCTTCCTGCTGGCGCACCTGCTCCAGAAAATCCAACAGCTCATTCACCCGCATCTGTTCGGGATAACGCGCCATTTGGGGCATGTACCCAATGTTAGACCGGTAATCACCATCACCGTTTACGTGGGTGTCGTCGACATAAATGTCGCCTTCCTGGGGTTTGACCAACCCCAGGATCGATTTGATCATGGTGGTTTTTCCGGATCCGTTGGGACCCACTATTCCGGTGGCTGAGCCCGTTTCAAACTGGAGGCTCAGGTCCCGCAGGGCGGGTTTGCCCTCAAATTTTTTGGTTACTTTGTGTACGGTAATCATAATATACTCCTCATCTTCGGTTCTTCATCCACCAGGGTTTCCGGGGTCATTACCGGCAACAGGCGTTCGGCTTGATCCAGCAGATCTACCAACAGGCTGCGCAGTAAAATCATGGCCTGGGGCTGCTGTTCAACTAGCATGGCAAACAGACGCACCGGACGGTAGGGCACATCACCTACACCGTCTTTGTCCAAATCATACCCCTCGTATTGACTCCAGTAGTTGCCGCGAAACTCATTAAAGTGTTGCTGTGAGTTGGTGGATACATCAAAGGTATTGGCGATAAAGTCGTTGGCGGTAAAGGTGTTATCCACACAGTTGCCCATTATTTTCACCGCCCAGCCATTTTGGGAAAACCTGTTGTGGTGAAGCTCAATCTGGCTAGAGGCTTCCGCGTAGATCCCGACTGAATTGTCGGTAAAATGATTGCCGGAAATCTCGCTGTATCGGATCTCTTTGAGCAGCAATCCATAGGCGGCCGCCCCCCAATTGTGTTCAAATCGGTTGTCGTGCATTTCCACCCGGTCGGTATACATTACGGCCACACCGGCCCCATTGTCGCGAAAGGTATTCCCGGTATACTGACAATCATTGGAAAACATGAAATGGAGGCCGTAACGGAGGTTCTGTGTACTTAAGTTATTTTCTACCGTTGAGCCCTCCACAAATTCGAAATAGATCCCATCCCGGTGTCCACGAACGATATTGTTACGAATAGTCACCTGTTTGCTATACCATAGGTGAATCCCATTTCCAGACATGGTTTCCTTGGCCTTGTAGGCTCGGATAGTATTGTTCTCCAAGGTGATGTTTTTGGATTCGGCCAGATAAATGCCAAAGAAGTTCCGCTCCATCTGCACGTTGCGGACAGTCACACCACTCACCTTTTCCATCACGATCCCGGCATTATCCTGCATAAAACTGCGTCCGGATCCATTCACCTGGAGATACTGGATGGTCACGCTATCCGCATGGACCATGAGTGTATGCCCCTGATCATCCGCATCAATAACGGCCAACCGAGTGGTGTCTCGGGACGTAATGGTGATATTGGGCACGATGATATCTACATCACGCTCCACATACCGGCCGGGTTCCAGGGCAATCACATCTCCAGGCTCGACCTGGGTTAGCGCTTCGGTTAGGCTAGTAAGGGGGTGCTGGGATCCGACCAGCACTGTATCCGTTGCTGCTTGCGCCCCATTGCCTATTCCCAATCCAATGAGCACACCTACTAGCATGATGCCCTTTCGGATCCAGACGGATTGTGTTGTTTGGGTATATTTCATGACGACTCCTCTTAGCCTACGTCGGCGTCATTCGGTTCAAAATAAATTTACATCTGCATAGACTTGGCAGCTTGATCCGACCAAGCCTCATTCACGGTTTGCTTGACTTGCGACCAATTCATTGGTTGACCGCCAAATTCTTTTATCAATTCTTGTGCTTGCACCGGAGATACCGTCCCCAGCAGGGAAAGACCCATAGGGCTTTTAATCTGCGGACTTTGAATAAATTGGGCCTCTTCTACCGGAATCCAGTTGCCGGGGTTATTGAAGTCACTGACCCACAGGTGCGCGGGGGTTACCTCCGATTGCTCTTGCACATACGCGGCCATGCATTCGATGGCATCAAACGTATAGGCCTTGCCGGTTTCGGTTTTCAGTTGTGCGGCAAAGCGTTCATCAGAAACAATCATAGAACAGTGCGCACAGGCATCATCGCCGTAATACACGGTAGCCGGTTCATCACTCGCGCATCCGCTCATCAAAACCGAACCCAAAATTATGGTCAACACGAGCAAAGACCGAGAGGTCCTATTGATCATCTGTTGTTTTAGCCTACGGTACAACATGGTTTCCTCACTTATAAAACGTTCAAGAAGTAGTTTGTTTTTTGCTACACCACCAAGCCCAGGCACCTCCCGCCATACTCAGGATGGCAAACAGAAAACCGAGATGGGGCATGGAAGTGGTTTTCATATTCAGTAGTTGCTTGGTACCAATTAGTGGCGGTTGATAGCTCATTCCCGGCACCTTTATGGGAGCGTCGGCACTTAAATCATGGCCGTAATCATACTCCCAATACCAAAAATCGGCCAAGCCCACTAGTGCCAACACCGCAAAGAGAATCAGCCAAGTCAGATAAAGTTTAGGGCGATCCATCCAAGCGGCGAACAATCCTAACACAATAAAGGTGGCAAAAATGGGGGGCATAAAGCGAAGCTCAGGTATCGAATCCGGCTGAATGGGTTTCATCCCGATGTAGTGGTTCAAGCCGTTGATGTTCTGCAGATCCTGGGCTTGTTTTCCCTCAATAGTATGCACCCAAATATTGAGCCCAATGCCTTCGGGATATTGGGGAGCTTCCAAAGTGATACTCCAAATGGGGAAGAAATACACCAGAATCAGTATCAGGGCAGAAGCAATCATGTAATAGCGACAACTTTTTTTACCTGCTTTACCCATGGTTGTGTCCTTTCTTACTTGGTAATAAACATGTTGACAAAACTGCGTAATGATGCCCGCACATTTCGTCGGTGAATAGGAGAAGGGCTTTCACACCCTTCTCCAGATGAGGATTCAGGTCGCTATTGACCTGTACCGTAGGCTATATCGACGTCGGAATTTCTCGGGGAGACGCGTACATATCCCTGCATCTCTTGGTGCAGTGCCGAGCAGAAGTCGGTGCAGTAGAAGGGGAATACGCCCGCTTTTTTGGGCTCCCAAACCATGGTGCGGGTTTCACCCGGCATGATCAGCAGCTCGGAGGTATTGGCGCCCTTCACAGTAAATCCGTGAGGCACATCCCAATCTTGCTCCAGGTTGGTTACGTGGAAGTACACTTTGTCGCCCACTTTTACACCCTCAATATTATCCGGGGTAAAGTGCGAGCGGATGGAGGTCATGTTGATATGGACCGTCTTGCCTTCGCGGGTGACTTTGGCTTCATCCTCGCTGAGTGCCGCGTAAGGGTTCTTGTTATCTTCCAGCTTATAGAATCGAACCTGGTTTTTCTTCACGAGATCGGCCGGAATGGCTTGGGCGTAATGAGGCTCACCCTCGGTAGGGAAGTCCAGCAACATTTTCATTTTGTTGCCCGAGATGTCGATCAACTGCGCGGAGTGGAACAACTCCGGACCGGTGGGTAGGTAGCGATCTTTGGTGATCTTGTTCAGCGCCACCAGGTATTCGCCCCAAGGCTTTTTGCTGTCTCCGCCGGGGATCATCAAGTGACCGGGAGAGTAGTAGGTATCGATGCGGTCTACAACTTCGGTTTTCTCAATATCCCACTTCACGATTTCGGAAGTTATGAAAGCAGTGGTGTAGGCAAACCCTTTGCCATCAAACTCGGTGTGCAGTGGACCCAATCCCGGGTTTTCCACCTCACCATAGAGAATATCTTCATACTTCAGTACAGGAATTCCACCAACCTCGCCTTCATAGCTTTCGTTTTCGATAGCCGAAATCATCTTGTCGAAGGAGTGTACCGGAATCACGGTAGAGAGCTTACCACCAGCTACGATATACTGACCCGTGGGATCAACATCTACCCCGTGTGGAGATTTAGGTGTAGGCAGATAATAGATGATGCCTTCCAGCTCACGTGGATCCAGCACCCGCACCTTATCAATTTCTTCCGACATGGCAATGTGGGTTTCTTTATCCACATAATTTCTACGGTGAGGAGCATCAATTACTTTGCCTTTGCCTTGAGCAGCATATTCAGCGGCTTTTTCCCAGTTTACCGCCGCGATATAATCCTTATCGTTTTTGGAAGCGTTGATTTCCAAGAGCGTATGCGCTTCTTCACTGTTGTAACTGGTAAAAAATGACCATCCATGAGATGGGCCTTTACCGGCGTGGGAGAGATCATAATCAAATCCTGGCACCAGAATCTGGAAATCGATATTCATCGCTCCATCATCGGCCACTTTCACAAAAGTGAGCGTTCCCCGGAAGTGCTCAGCATATTTGCTGATTTCCACATCCATATTATCCAGAGAGCCCTCTTCCATAGGCACACTGAATCGGGTTCCCGCCGAAACATACTCGGTGTTCATAGTCACAAATGGTGAGGCGTGGTTACCGGCCGAGTTGGGAATCTCAATGATTTCAGCGGTTTGGAAGGTGCTCAAATCGATACGAGCCAGTCGCGGGGTGTTATTTTCGTTGATGAATACCCAGCGTCCGTCAGGCACGCCATCGGTTTGGGAAAGCTCCGGGTGGTGCGCATCGCCCCAGGGAATGAATCCATCGGTGGTTTCCAGCATAGCTTTGGTTTCTTCGCTGTAACCATAACCATTGGTAGGAGCTTGCGAGAATACGGGTACAGTGTACAAGTGCCGTCCGGAAGGAATTCCGTAAACGGACAACTGCCCACTGTATCCGCCTGAAAACAGGCCGTAGTATTCGTCGTGTTCACCGGGTTTAACATAAACTTTCTGAGCCGCCTCAGAATCTCCGGTCATTTGTTGTTGTCCGGGGCAACCATAAAGTACAATAGCGAGTAAGCCTAAGATCGGTAGGCCGAACAGCCATCCTCTTTTGGAGCCCGTTGGGGTTAACTTATTCATAGTATCCTCCTAATTAGAGATTTGTCATCGGGTATAGGTTGGTAGTCAAATCGGGTAGACCAGACTAGTTGTCTTGATTTACATCGCGGAAGTACTCGACAATAGCTCGAGTCTCCTCACGAGATACATTCTGATAGGGCATGGGGGTCATGAATTGGCCCAGCATTTTCTTAGCCTCGGGATGTTTTTTAACCATCTCCGCGGGATTTAGAATCATATTCATGACATACTCGGGAGAACGTTTGTCCAGCACATCGGATAGATCCGGACCCACATAGCGTTCGCCCATTTTATGGCAGGCCGAGCACTTGGATTTAAAGATTTTCTCACCTTTTTCGGCCATGGAAGCGTCAAAAGAACCCAGCTCTATGGTTTCGGTAACCGGCCCGATCCCATGTTCTTGTTCAAAACTGGAAAGTCCATCCTTATTTTTTGACTGGCTATCGGTGGATGCCGAGTTATCGCTGGAGCCCGAACATCCTATGGCCAGCGTGGTCATAAGCATTAAAGCCAGGGCCAATAGCTTTTCCATCAGCTTCATAATTATCCTCATCTACGGGTTTGAAGTGTTTATAAGTATTAAGAGTATTTAGTCTTAATTAAAGCTACTCAATATTTCTTACTTTCGGATATTAAACTCTTTAATAATGGATTGGAGGGTTGACAGGTAGTAAGGGGTGGGTGCTATCAGTAAAACTTTGGGTGGGCAGTGGGGGCCTCCCCTACGCAATTGAGGGGTTTGGGTAATAAGACCTATTATAGACCAGTCAAGTACTCACTCATGGAGCCTTCGTCCGAAAGGCGTAAATTTTGCTCAACGGCACGATCGGACAATTCCCGAAGATCCATGCTCTTTAACATCTCTTTAATTTGAGTTCGGCTATTAACCCATTCATCATGCAAAGGGCAGGGACGTTTTTCGCCACAACCGGGCAGTCCGAGCACACAGCCCGTCCACAGCTCCGATCCGTCTATCGCTTCCACAATATCTTTAATACTGATATCGCTGGCGTCCATGCGCAATCGCACGCCCCCTTTGGGACCCCGAAAGCTTTCTAACATGTTTGCCGAGGTAAGCTGTTGTAAGATTTTAGTCAAAAAATGAAATGATATATCCAGCTTATCGCTGATATCACGGATCGAAATATATTCATCGTCTTTGCGAGCGGCCATAAACACCACCGCCCGAAGCCCATATTCGCAACTTTTGGAAAGTAACATATACCTATCTAATAATTATTTAACCGGGCTAACATAGCACAAACAAACTAATACGCCAACCTCAAGGGGTTGTGGGGATAATTCCTACAATTTATCGAACATAAATGTGGTTCTTTGGTTGAAGTATTGAGTATCGTTACTGACATTGTGATCTATATACCAAGGCTATTATTACAAGCAAATACGGAGTTTACATGTCATACCAATTTTTTGAGCAGGTTAATCGCAACTTTGATAAAGCGGCCCAATACACCCGTTTTGACAAAGGTCTGCTCGAGCAGATCAAAATCTGCAATAATGTTTACCAAGTTACCTTTCCTTTACGTCGTGATGACGGTAGTATTAAAGTGATCCAGGGGTGGCGCGTTGAGCACAGCCATCATAAGTCTCCGACCAAAGGAGGGATCCGATACAGTAAAAACGTGAACGAAAATGAAGTGATGGCTCTGGCCGCTTTGATGACCTATAAATGTGCCTTGGTGGATGTGCCGTTTGGTGGCGCCAAGGGAGGTATCAAGATTGATCGATCTGAATTTTCGGAAGCGGAGATTGAGCGTATTACGCGCCGGTTTACTTATGAGTTGCTGAAAAAAGATTTTATTGGCCCGGGCATTGATGTGCCCGCTCCTGATTACGGTACGGGAGCCAAAGAGATGGGCTGGATCCTGGATACCTATCGTCAATTTAAATCCAACATCGACAGCGAAGCCTGTGTTACCGGGAAACCGATACCTCAAGGTGGTATTCGTGGGCGTACCGAAGCCACCGGACGAGGTGTTTATTTTGGAATTCGAGAAGCCTGTAACAATCAAGACGACATGAAGCGTCTGGGTCTCAAGCATGGTCTGGAAGGCAAGACTTTTGTGATCCAGGGACTCGGTAATGTGGGCTACCACGCGGCCATGTATATGATCCAGGGGGGTGCCAAGATGGTGGGCGTGGCCGAGATTGAAGGTTCCATCTATAATGAAGAGGGTATTGACCTGGAGAAACTGGTGGAATACCGCAAAGAGACGGGCAGCATCATGGGTTTTGATGGCTGCACGGATCTGGAAGATTCCCACGCCGTGTTGGAAGCCGAATGCGATATTCTGGTTCCCGCGGCGCTGGAAAACCAAGTGACCGCTAAAAACGCGCCACACATTAAGGCTAAAATTATTGCCGAGGCCGCTAACGGCCCAACCACCGCGGATGCTCACGAAATCCTGACCAAAAAAGGCGCCATGATTATCCCGGATGCTTTCTTGAACGCCGGTGGTGTGGTGGTTTCCTATTTTGAATGGTTGAAAAACTTATCGCACGTTCGTTTTGGACGCATGGGTAAGCGCTTTGAAGAAACCAGTTACCGTAAAATTCTCCACGTGATTGAGAATGCGACCAATCGAAAGTTTTCCGATGACGAGCTGGAATCGCTGGCCCAGGGAGCTGGCGAACGCGATCTGGTGGATTCGGGATTGGAGGAAACCATGATTACCGCGTATCGCGAAATCAACGACATCCGCATGGAGCACGATTGTGACCTGCGAACGGCTTCCTTTGTGAATTCCATCAACAAGGTGGGGACCATTTATGAACAGATGGGCATCTTCCCCTGATGTCAATAGTTACTTACATCACACAGCCGAGCGTTAAACTGCTCGGCTGTTTTAATAACCATTATAACGGCTGAACCAGTGCTCTATCTCATGGTATTGATTTAGTCACTGATTAATCTAAAGCATACCGCACAACATGGAAGCCAACATCACTTCATCTTCCACCCAACCTTTGTTCGATCAGGTCAACCGCTATGTTGATGAAGCAGCAAAGCATACGGATATAACCTCTGATCAACTGGATCGCATTAAAGCCTGCCACACCATCATGCGTGTACAATTTCCCTTAGTCCGTGATGATGGACGCGTGGAAGTGATCACTGGCTGGCGGGTAGGACACAGCCACCACAAAGCTCCTACTTTCGGCGGGATCCGGTACAGCCCGTTGGTAAATAAAGATGAGATCATGGGCTTGGCCGCTTTGATGAATTTTCAGCTGCCCATTGTAAACGTGCCTTTTGCCGGAGCCAAGGGTGGGGTACGTATCGATCCCAATGCCTACTCACGCTTTGAACTGGAAAAGATCACCCGGCGGTATACCTACGAACTGTGGAAGAAAAACTTCATCGGTCCCGGGGAAGATGTGATCGCCCCTGATTATGGCACCACAGAACTGACCATGTCGTGGATTAATGATACTTACGAAGCCTTCTGTGAAGATATGGATCGGGAAGGGTGTGTAACCGGAAAACCCCCGGAACAAGCCGGCTTGCGAGATGGGAAGCGCTCTCCGGGGCGGGGTGCCTATTTTACTATTCGGGAGCTGTGCGATCAAAAAGAGATCATGGATCGTTACGATCTGAATACTGGTTTGGAAGGCAAGCGATTTGTGGTCCAAGGATTGGGTAATGTGGGATCCAACCTGGTCAACTTCCTGACCGATTCGGGAGCTATCCTGGTGGGCGCCTCCGAAGTAGAAGGGGGCATTTATGATCCTCAGGGGATTGATCCGGCCGACCTATTCAACTTTTTGCGTACCGGACATGATATTACCGATTATAACGCGCAACGGGTGTTTGAAAACTCCAATACGATACTCTGGCAAGATTGTGACCTGCTTATTCCCGCGGCTATTGAAAGTGTGATTCATCAGGACAACGCGGATAAAGTGGTCGCTCCCATCATTGTGGAAGCCGCTAACAGTCCCATTACGGCCAACGCACGGGAGATCCTAAAGGAAAAAGACGTATATATTCTTCCCGATGTACTGGTCAACGCGGGTGGGGTAATCGCCTCTTATTTTGAATGGATTAAAGATCTCTCTCACGTTCGCTTCGGCCGCATGGACAAACGAGCTGGTGAAACAGGGCTCCGGCGGATGATCAGAGCCATTTCCAAGATGTCGGGTCGTACATTCACGGATGTGGAAGTCCAGCAAATGACCCGTGGCGCCGATGAAAATGATCTGGTAGCCACCGCCCTGGAAGATACCATGATGAAAGCGTTCTATCGTTCCTATGAAATCAGTCAAGAGCATCAGGTAGATATGAAAACGGCCTGCTATATTCGCTCGCTGAATAAGATCAACGAAGTGTACGCGCAATTGGGCATATTTCCGTAAGCACCAGCTATTAACTCTGTATTTACCCAGCCGGGACTATTATCATGATTGCGTTCTACTCTTGTATGGTTGTGTTACCTATAGCCATCATTTTGTTGGCTGTATTGCTGGTTCGCATGGAGAAACCGGCCTGACGCTTCTCATACCCATTTAGAATACAAGTCCAAACAGGGGATCCGCATCCATGGATGAACAACAAATCATTTCTGTGGCCGCCGATGGGTACACCATTGCGGCGTTCGTTGGTTATCTGTTGATATTGATCGGTATTGGTATCTATTCCAGCCGGTTTAGTTCATCGGGAGTCAGCGAGTTTTTCATCGGTGGGCGCACCATGAATCGCTTTGTGGTGGCCCTCTCCGCAGTGGTATCCGGGCGCAGTTCCTGGTTGTTGTTGGGCGTGACCGGCATGGCCTATGTGCGCGGGGCCGATGCGGTGTGGGCGGTGGTTGGCTACATCGTGGTGGAGCTATTTCTGTTTTTATACTACGCCCGACGCCTGCGCTCCTTTTCGGAAGTGTATGATTGCATTACCGTCCCCGATTTCTTCGCCGCCCGGTTTAATGACAAGAATGGATCGCTGCGTACCGCGCTGGTGGTGGTCTTTTTGATCTTCATGGTGGGATATGTCTCCGCCCAGTTTGTGGCCGGGGGCAAAGCCTTCGCCTCCAGTTTTGGGCTGGAACAAACCACCGGCATCTGGATCTCGGCGGCCATTATTCTGGCTTATACCGTGCTGGGTGGGTTTTTGGCGGTGAGTTTGACCGATATGGTGCAAGCCGTATTTATGATTATCGCGTTGGTGGTTCTGCCCATTTTCGCCATTATTTATCAGGGTGGATGGGAGATCGTGGTGCAGCAGCTGCAGGTCTTAGATCCCACCTTGCTGGATCCGTTTTCGCTAAGTGTGGGCGCTTTTCTGGGATTTTTGGGAATCGGTTTGGGCTCGCCGGGAAATCCGCACATACTGGCCCGTTACATGTCCATTGACGATTCCAAGCAGCTGCGCTTTTCCGCCCTCATCGGTACCATCTGGAATGTACTGATGGCTTGGGGTGCGCTATTCATCGGTCTGGTGGCCCGCACCTATTTCCCGGAAATCGAGATGCTGCCCGGCGCCGACGAGGAGCAGGTATTCCCCCTGATGGCCCAGCAGATGCTGCACCCGGTGTTGTTTGGAATGGTGGTGTCCGCCATTTTCGCGGCCATCATGTCCACAGCCGATTCACAATTATTGGTAGCGGCCTCCGCGGTGGTGCGCGATGTGTATGAACAGATTCTGAATAAAGGCGAGGAAATACCGCAGAAGACCTTGGTGCGCTACAGTCGCTGGGTGGTCGCTCTGCTAGTAGCGGTTGCGCTGGTGTTTGGATTACTGGCGCAGGAGCTGGTTTTCTGGCTGGTGCTATTTGCCTGGGCCGGATTGGGCGCGGCACTGGGCCCCACCTCCATATTGGCGCTCTACTGGAAACGCACCACCAAAGCGGGCATCTTTGCCGGATTGTTTACCGGTACCGTAGTTACCATCGTCTGGTACTACATTCCTGTGCTCAAAAACAACCTCTACGAGCTGATCCCCGCCTTTTTGCTCAGCGCCCTGGCCACTTATGTAGTCAGCCTGATGACCGAGCCGCCCGCCGAAGAACTGGTGGAAGAGCACTTCGAAGCCATGGAGGGGTAGCCGTATTCATGCTACCTCCAGGGAGCTGTCTACACGAACGAAGTGAGTGCTTGACTGAGGGTGTCTGAAATGTGCTATTATCACATTATTGGACACCCTCAGACGATCCTTCGCGTTGCTCAGGAACGTCAGCTCCCTCTAGGGAGCATGATATTCTGCCCTTTGTAATTATGGGAAAACGCATTGCCGATCCGGAAACGAATCTACTACTTATGGATTAACAAAATAAACGATTCTAGTCACTTCATTTTTAGATTGATCCAAATCAATAAGTAATCCGTCATATTCATTGATCTCACAATTAAAAGAAATCAATGGGGTGTGTCGTGTTATTATATCCTTACCAAATTTCTGTTGCAGCTCTGAAAAGGAATCGCCCACGCGAATGGTCTTTCCAAGTACCGTTATTGGCCAAGTGTTGTCGTTTATCTCTAACCTACCAAGTCTAGACTCCAAAAATGAAATCATATTGGTATTATAGTAGTATGTGTACTCACCAATAATATCAACAACATCTACCGAACTATAGTCTCCCCACAACTGCTTTACTTGTGATGCTTCACCATCGGTAGCTCGAATTTGCTCAATAGTATGGCCATTAAATGTTATAGCCGCATACTCACTGCAAGAAATCAGGTTTTTGCCTTGCGGTTGTTCCGTTATAACACCATTGATTCTTTGGCAAACTGCATTCGTTGAAATAAGAGCTGCCCAAAAAAGGATGGATAATATTAATTTCTGAATCATTCGTGTGTTCAGGTTAAATAATTTACAGTCTGTTTATTTAATCAGGATACTGCTGGTACTTAGAGTCCAATAATGTGACCTATGTTAATCTCTGAGCGGTTTATTGGACACCACCTTTTGGTAAATAACATCTCCTTCTATAAGAACAAACTATTAAAGCGTGATGAAGAATGCTTTGAATCCATGCTCCCTTGAGGGAGGTACTGTGGTAAAAATCAAGGATACTCCGTATTATTTTCCTATAAAGAACATCAATTGGCTATAGCCAATGATGTATCTACAGCAGCCTCATC
>JBNJFY010000003.1:0-426997 GCA_051747265.1 Bacteroidota bacterium
GACGAATCACCCAAACATAACTTTCAACCGACCAGATAATCGGGTCGGGCGACCCGATAGACATGTCACACGGGTCGCCTGACCCGTGAATGATGTACAGCCGCTAATTCTACAAAGGGAGCGGCCGAGGAGTGGAAGTTAAGGCCACCAAGAGTTGGTGATATGTCCTCGGGTGTGGCAACTCGATTGATCTGTCCCGCGAATCGACCGACCCGCAGAATATTTTTGCTTAAGATGAGCAATCGGAATTTAGAAAAATAAAAGGCCAATTCTTGTTCAGGACGAACCACCCGATCATAACTTTCAACCGACCAGATAATCGGATCGATCGACCCGATAGACATGTCACACGGGTCGCCTGACCCGTGAATGCAGTTGGTATATCCAGAAGCTACAAAATGAAGTTATTAAGCTCGCAAAAAAGAGCGCACGCTATTGTGCATGGGGAAGAAAATAAAGACTACGAATAAGAGGAGCACACCCGTGGGAAGCAGGTAGGAAACAGAACTGGCACTGGTTAAAAACCAGAGATTAAACAGTGCCCAGGTGGTAAGGACCGAAGTTAAGAATTGGTATCGGCCGGCGATGAGACTACTGACTACGAGAAGCATCCAAAGGGCGGGGGAGAGATCGGGAAAGAATATTAGTAACCCCAAAGTGAAGTACCAGGTTTGCAGTGCCAAATTCTGTTCATCCAGCTCAGCATCAATACGGCGTACTAAAATGAGTAAAGTAGCTATCACCAATAACGCCAGAAATA
Organism: Bacteroidota bacterium; assembly: GCA_051747265.1. Taxonomy (GTDB): domain Bacteria; phylum Bacteroidota; class Rhodothermia; order Balneolales; family Balneolaceae; genus JBNJFY01. Next base: position 761 of record JBNJFY010000003.1, read on the forward strand.
CCAGCCCCACATACAAATATGTCCAGCGTGTGCTGATATCGGTAAGCCACAAACTTGCCGCATAACCCAGCGATAAATTAATAGTCGGCTGCACCCATTCATAGAGATTACCGATCAAGAAATGCAGTGGGTCGGCAGTGCGCACAAAGGGGATCCACCAAATAATGACCGTAACCAGTGGAATCCAGATCCATTTCCATCCCAATTTACGCCAGCTATAGGGCCAAAGGATCCAGCCGAGGGGAGAAGTAAGCATCCAACCACCCCATACGAGTCCCAGGTTGAAATTTTGCTGACGTCGCCATAGCAGACAGATCCAGATAAACATAAGGCCGCTGAGCTGAATGAACAGTCCCTGAGAGGTGATAAATAATACCAACAGCGGATTCCAGGCTAATAGCAGCAGGTAGGAGGTTGGTCGGTTCCACTCCTTAAAGGCATGCCACAAACTGGCTAATATGGAAAGATCCAGTATTGCGCTCATACCCTTTTGAATAAGTATGGTGGTACCCAACCCAAAGTGATCATACAGTACGCCGGTAATCCGATATAGAACTTCTTGCATAGGATTGAATGCCGTGTAGGCTCCAGCATTGGTCAACAATTGAAATAACGTACTGCTGTGCAACAGGTTTAACGATTGCGAACTGGGGACATGGGCATAAGGATTCATCGATTGCTGTTGGAGCCAGCCATCCCATATCGCGCGGTAGACCTCACCATCCATAAAGATGGGAACCGGTAGGGCGGCAAAACGAATCAGTGCGGCGGTTCCCAATAAGTACCAGACAGATACAGACAGTTTGTCATCTCGATAAATATCTACACTTATGTACAGGTAGGCCAACGCACTAGCTACAAGACCAGCAATAGCCAACCAAGGGGTGGCATCAACCTTAAATAGATAGACAGGACTTAGCGAACCCGCACAAATGAATAGAAAAGCGAATTGCAGTCGGCTGGTACGATTCATACGTATCTGTAGCTAGACAAAGTGAAATCGAAGGAGAAACCTAGGAAAGATTAATCATCCAAGGCAAAGTAGAGAGTAAGTGTGCTGCCTCCATCGCTGTACTCGATTTGATCGGCATAGTGATCCATTAAAAATACCCCGCGTCCACCTTCATTCAGCAGGTTTTCCTCTTTAAGGGGATCGGGAATAGCGTCGGGATCAAAACCCGGGCCTTCATCTTCAATCTTTAAAATCAGTTGTTCTGATGTCAATTCTGCTCGTACCGTTACGGATTTTTCGGGATCCTCTTGGTTGCCATGTCGAATGGCATTGGTCACACCTTCACTGAGTGCGATCATGACGTTGCCATATACATTTTCGTTCAGTTCGGCCCAATCCCGGAGATCCTCGGCAAAAGATTCAATGACTGGAATCTGTTCCATGGATGAGGGTAACGTAAGTACTTTTTGATTTGACATCGTAACGGATTATTGATCGAAAAAGAGAAGCGACAACCTAAGCCTATACTAGGTTGTCGCCAAATATAATCCCCAACTGAGTTATGCGTAAATTCCTCGCATCTTTAGGGTCGTTGCCACTCGGTTTATAGAGTAGACATACGCGGCTTGACGAAGTGTGATTTCATATTCTTCGGCAACCTGATACAATTGATCGAAGGCATTACGCATCATACGATTCAAACGACGGTTGACACGCTCTTCCGTCCAAAAATAACCTTGCCTATCCTGTACCCATTCGAAATAGGATACGGTAACACCGCCGGCATTGGCTAAGATATCCGGGATAACCATGATGCCTTTCTCATCTAAAATGTGATCGGCATTGGCTGTAACCGGTCCGTTTGCTCCTTCGGAAATGATCTTGGCTTTGATATTAGGTGCGTTATCACGGTTGATTTGATCCTCTTTCGCTGCGGGAATCAATACATCGCATTCCATTTCCAGCAGCTCTTTGTTGGTGATCTTTTCAGCATCTTCAAAACCTTCCAGCGAATTGTTATTAGCCGCGGTATAGGCCATCGCTTTAGGGATATCAATTCCGTTTTCATTGTAATATCCACCGCTGATATCACTGATGGCAATCACTTTGGCACCTTGCTCATACATTAATTGCGCGGAAATGGAGCCCACATTCCCAAATCCTTGAACCACCACTGTCGACTTATTGGGCATAATGCCCAATTTATTGAGCGCGGTTAAGGTAACGGTAACCACCCCACGTCCGGTGGCTTCTTTACGCCCTTTGGATCCACCCAGGATAACCGGTTTTCCCGTGACCACTGCTTTTTCCGTACGCAGCGCGTTGGTACTGTAGGTATCCATAATCCAGGCCATAACCTGCTCGTTGGTATTCATATCAGGCGCCGGGATGTCACGATCGGGGCCAAATACCTCTAACATACTAGTGGTGTACCGACGAGTCAGTCGTTCCAGTTCAGCCGAAGACATTTCCTTGGGATTGCAACGAATTCCCCCTTTGGCACCTCCGAACGGCACGTTAACAACGGCACACTTCCAAGTCATCCAGGCAGCCAACGCTTTAACCTCGTCAATATTAACATCAGGAGCATATCGGATCCCACCCTTGGAGGGGCCTAGCACATTGTCATGAATCACGCGAAAACCTTCAAACACTTGGATATCTCCACTATCCATAACCACCGGTACGGATACGGTTACCTGTTTGACCGGACTGGCCAGATATTGAAACATACCCTCATCGAGGTTTAATATTTCAGCGGCAAACCGAAATCGCTCCATCATGGATACAAAGGGTGATTCTTGATCCAGCTTAGGGCCGGGTTCTTTGTAGATGCTAGTGTGGTATTGTTGTTTAGAAGTTGACATAAATTCGTGTATCGCAGTTTATTTGGATCGCAATAATCGTGGTTCGTTCGAAAATTAAACGTACCAATATACAGGTTATAACACTAAACCTCGCCAGTTGTTAGAAAAAAATATGACATCATATCACCCCTGTTGGGAGTAGCCGATATTTTGGTTAGGAGAAATCAATATTCGGGCAAAAAACCTGCTTGATAATAGTTCCTTAACATTGGATTTATACCTTTGTCTCTCATTTGTCCAGCGCGCAGGGAAAGTTAGTTAAACAATATCGCTATATGGCCAATGGAGCCGAACAGTCGACCACTGGTGAAGGAACATCGGTTGGTTTTATTGAAGAGTTAGTCCCCTCAAGTTTTTACACCGTATTTCGGCAAGAACGCTCATTCCTGATACTAATCGGCCTTTTCTTTTTTGTTGCGGGGGTATCATTTCCATTTCCTGAAATAGCCATGTGGGTGGGGTTCGCGTTTGCGGGCTACTCGGCCATTGCCAATGACAGTATCCAAACCATCGGAACTTTTATTGCTTCCAATGAGGATAAAAAATGGTGGGTTTTATGGTTATTTATTGGTGGAATTTTCCTGGCCACAGTTGGATATAGTTGGTATGTGTTTGATGGGGATGTCAGTCACCAACGTTTGGCAGCCAAAGGGTTTTCCCAAGCACCCAGTTCGTTTACTTTCTTGCAGGTAGCCGCTCCCATTTTTCTTCTGTTGCTTACTCGGATGCGAATGCCCGTTTCTACCACTTTTCTAATTTTGAGCTGTTTCACGGCATCCAGTGGTGCTCTAGGTAAAGTGTTGACCAAGAGTTTGTCGGGCTACTTCATCGCATTTATTGCAGCTATTGTTGTTTGGTTGTTGATTTCTCGATTAGTCAAAAAATTTATGGTGGGTGAGCCTAGTAAATATTGGGCGCCATTTCAGTGGATTACCAGTGGAACACTATGGTCGGTTTGGATTATGCAAGATGCCGCTAACATTGCCGTATATCTGCCTCGATCGCTCAGCTTTGGGGAATTTACCGCTTTTGCGATGTACATCTTTTTAGGATTAGGGCTACTATTTTATCTGCGCGGTGATAAAATCCAACGGGTGGTAAATGAAAAATCAGCAGTCACTGATATCCGTGCTGCGACAATTATTGATTTTGTATATGCGATTATCTTGTACTATTTCAAACTGCGCAGCAATATCCCCATGAGTACCACTTGGGTGTTTATCGGTTTATTGGCTGGTCGAGAAATTGCCATGAGCTTGACGGATCCTAATGGAAATGGGTATCCATTAAAGAAAAGTCTTAAACTAATTGGAAAAGATGCCGGATATGCTCTAATCGGACTGGGGGTTTCCATTGCCTTGGCTTTGGCCATCAATCCGGTAATTTGGCAAGATTTAATGGGCATGCTGGGAATTTGATATTTATGCGGATTTGATTCATAATAAGGGCATCTCGAGCATTTGAGGCGCCCTTTTTGTTTGTAATAGATAACCCTTTGTATGTCGAAACCGAATCATGGTATTGCCACTGTTGGGATTGCACCGCTTCGTGCCGAATCCAACGATCGTTCTCAAATGGTCAGTCAACTACTTTTGGGGGAAACCGTAGATGTGTTGGAATATCTGGAGGAGAGAAAATGGGTTCAGGTTTGCTGCAGAGAGGATGACTATACTGGTTGGATGAATGCCAACGAATTACGATTTCTGACTGTAAAGCAACTTCATAAATGGGAACAGCATCCCAACCGCAAACGATGGAAATATTGTACACAACGGGTGTTTGGATCTCAAGGGCAAGGTCTGCTCATTCCATTTGGCGGCTGGATTTTAGAATCTGGCTCATCAACTAATATTCGATTTGCCGGTTGTAATTATCCGACCCAACAATTCTCGCTTCAAAAAGCAAAACATCCATTGGAGACGGCACTGAATCTCCGAGGCACGCCATATTTATGGGGCGGTCGGTCGGACGTTGGACTGGATTGTTCCGGTTTCATGCAACTAGTATCTCAGCAGCATGGCTTATCCTGTCCCCGGGATGCTAGTCAACAAATTGCTTTGGGCGAGAATATAACTGAACTGTCCAGTGCTCAGCCCGGAGATTGGATCTTTTTCAATGTTCAGGGAACAGGGATTTCCCATGTGGGTTGGTATTTAGGTGACGGGCTATTACTGCATGCATCCGGCCAGGTAAAAATTCAACGTATTGCAACATGCGAAAAAAAACGTTTTAATGATTTATTCGAGATGAATTCAACTTTAAAACAAACCATGGCGGGGATACGCAGAGTACATCTCCCCCTTCAAGGATTAAATAAAACACGGTTAGATCAGTTAATAATCGAACATCCGTAAATCGCGGGTGAATCCCATAATCCAATATCATTGAGGAATGAATGCCAACGTATTGGTTCTGAATAAAGATTATCAACCCCTCAGTGTTTGCTCTGTAGAGCGATCAGTGAAGTTGATGTTTTTGGATAAGGCCGAAGTGGTTCATGAGCATCCGTCTTATGTGTTGCGTACGGTGAGCGATACCTATGCCTATCCTTCGGTTATTCGGCTTAACCGATATATTCGAATTCCATATCAGCGTATTGTGCTGTCTCGTAAAAATGTGATAAAACGGGATCGTCATCGCTGCCAGTATTGTGGATCCACAAAGCATCTGACCATCGATCACGTATTGCCCAAAAGCAGGGGTGGCAAGGATACCTGGGAAAACCTGGTGGCCGCCTGCAGTAAATGCAACTTGAAAAAAGGTAATAACACGCCCGAAGAGGCCAATATGCCGTTGGAACGAGAACCATTCCGTCCCAATCATATCAGCTTTCTGAGAGATTTGTTTAGTTACAATGGACATGGGGTCCATGACGCTTGGAAGCCCTATCTATATATGGTGTAAGTGGGCGAAGCAGCAGTTAGCCCTTCCCGGGATTTCCTTTATATTTGAACGTGGTCTGATCGTTTTCGCATTAGCTAGTAGTCGTATAGAAACAGAAATATATTGAGTCCAGATCGAGCCTCATATCCACCAATCTATATCCATTTGGATATACCCGCCTCGTTTCGGGCCAAAGCACAATTTGCGTTTAACACCTTATTGAGTGGCTATCGGGTTAGTCCCCGATACGTTGAACGGGAGAAGGTAGCCGAAGAGGGAGGAATAATTTATGGACTGCAGCTCAACCGAGAGCACAACGGTGCCAATGGTGTGGTTTGCATCCAATCCAGACCCGAAACATGGGCTTATTTTGAATCCCGGACTCCTTATCCACTTCATCAAGTAGTTCGCTTATCCACAGACCAACAGTCGGCATCGCAACCATTACCGGTGCTTTTCGGGGAACCTCGAATTACGCAATTGGACCAGGTTACCATTATCGACGCGGATATCATTGCCAGCGCGTTTTTCTGGCTGTCCGATTGGCAGGAAGTCTATGCAGAAGAACGAGATGAACATGGCCGAATACCGTTCACCGAAACCTTGCAGCATGCGTTAGGGGTGGGACAATGCCCGCTAGTAAATGAATATGCCCACTTGTTAAAGGTAGCCGGGCAACAAGCCGGATTAGCATTCGATTTGCGAAAATGGCCCAACAGTAATTATGCCCTGGCTCTTACTTTTGATTTCGATGGACTGCGCAAAAAAAGAGTGGAAACGCTATGGAAAGAAACCAAGCAACTGGCCAATCGAAAATCTCCGTCCCGATCCATCAGAAGATGGGGCAAAGCCGTGCGGCAATCGGTTACGCCCAGTGATCCTATTCGGGTTTCGGTAAAAAAAATAATGGACCGGCTGGATCAGGATGGGCTGAATGCCACTTTTTTTCTAAAGAGTATCATAGAGCGTCATGATTTGGACGAACGAGATTATCTGCAATCCGGATTTTTCCGATCATTGTTGGATACGGTGAAAAGTAATGGCCATGAATTGGCGTATCATAGTAGTTATGAGGCTGGCGTAAATCCTCATCTGCTGGAATCGGAGTTGGAGCAATTACGAACCTATACTGACGTTGAAGATATTGTTTCGCATCGATCGCATTATTTACGGTATCAACCTGATATTTTGGTGGATGAGTTATGCCGAGCAGATGTGCGTATAGATTCCACGAAAGGCTGGGCGGATCAAATTGGATTTCGTACCGGCTGCTGTTGGCCACATCGATGGTACGATGTACACGAAGATAAAGTGACTGAGATCTGGGAAATTCCGATGACGGTTATGGATCTTCAGCTCAGCAAATACATGCGATTAAATGCGGAACAAGCCATCGAACGTATTCGTAAACAAATTGATACGGTAGTTTCGTGGAATGGTATTACAGTTTGGAACCTTCATGAGCATCTTTACGATCCGGTAGAAGCACCGGGCTGGGACGATGTGTTCGAAGCGTCCTTGCAATACGCCCTGGATCACCAACCAACAGTGACAACCTTAACAGAGTTACGAGATCTTTGGATACAAAACGTTTAACGAATATCACATTTATGACCGCATCATTTCGCTTAATTAGCAAGGCATTATTGAGTTTAACCATACTACTGCTCGTTGGCTGGACCCTACCGGTTAACGCACAATTTGAAGGTTCCATCACGCTAACGCATAGAGTGGCGGATAGCGATCACAGCGAAGGCTCCATTACTTTGCTCATCAATAAAAATCGCATGAAAATCGCTGATCTGGAATCAGTGGGGGGATATCAGGCGGTTGGTGGTGTAAACTCGAAAGGGATTTTAATTCGGTTGGATAAACGAGATTTTGTTTTCATGACCGATGACCAGACCGCCCTGAAGATCAGTAAAGATCAACTGGTATCTATGTACGCCATGATGAACAGCATGAACGCTTATACCGGATCCGAAACGCAAAAAAAACCGGAATTCAACTTTGAAAAAACCGGGCAAACGCGCGACATACAGGGCTATCGTGCCGAAGAATTTTTAATTACCAGCTCGGATCAACCGGGTATCAGTTATCATGCCTGGGTCACCAGCGATTTAAATATCAATTGGGGCATGCTGGCAGAAAACTGGGGCGAGGGAACGGCCAGTTTGTTCCCCAACGATATTCCATTAAATAAGCTCATTGATCGCGGAGGACTTCCTATTTTGGTAGAGCGAAAACGAGACGGTCGTTTGCTGGATTGGGTAGAATGTTCTACCATCGATGCGCAACGCGTCAGCGTGGATCAAATGAGTTTGCCGCGGGGCGTTCGTATTATGAGCTTGCAGGATTTAATGATGCAGGGATTTGGTGGCTAAGCGAACAGCAGGATCGAAAGCGGCTTAAAAATAAACCATGAATAAACTACAACGGCGGTTGCTCCACTGGATGGGGCTGGGTTTAGTGTTGCTGTTAATCTGCGCGGGGGCGGGTTGCGCTACGTGGGATTCCTATATGGGGCGTGATCCATACCAGGTGCATTCCATGAAGCACCAATGGATGGCCGTTGATTCTACGGTGCAAGCAGATAGTGCCTGGTTAGCCTATCTGGCTCCATATCAAGATTCGTTGGAAGCAGATTACAGCGAAATTATTGCTACCACGGTCGCCCCCTTTCCTTTAGAGAAACCAGAAAGCCCGTTAACCAATCTTGCCGCGGATATGCTGCGCCGCCGGGCCGCACGCGAAATGCGAACAGAGGTCCATATCGGATTAACCAATAACGGTTCCTTGCGAAAAGGCCTACCCGAAGGGGAGGTGACTCGAGCTCACCTGTTCGAAATGATGCCCTTTGATGATCGACTGGTGGTTCTCAAACTGACTGGTGGTCAGATCCTTCAATTAGCCGATCAAATAGCGAATATCGGGGGGCAGGCCATCAGTGGTATCCGTATGCGTATTGAGCAAGCTCAGGCCAGAGATGTATTGGTGGGATCCGAAGCCGTTCGTACGGATCAAACATATTGGGTGGCTACCAATGATTATTTGGCCAATGGCCACGGGCCCTTTTCGGTTTTATGGGAACCGTTAGAGCGCCACGATTTTGAAATATCTATTCGATCTGTATTTGAAGAGTATATGCGTAATAGGGATCGAATTTACCCTGAGATGGATAACCGAATTCGAATTTAAAAATGGATCGAAAAACGTTTTTAATAAGGTGTGCGCAATCCGTAGCCGGTTGGGGACTGATGGGCTTTTCATCTGCGTGGGCTTTCCCATTTTCGGGTCCGTTCCAGCCGGATGAGCTCAATTTATCCATTCTATACACCAATGATTTGCATAGTAGTGTACAAGCAGATGCCACCGGTCTTGGTGGTTTGGCTAGACGTGCCCGCTTGATTAAACGGGTCCGCCAACAGAATCCTCATACTATTTTGCTCGACGCGGGCGATGTGTATCATGGAACCCCGTGGTTTGCGCGGTACGGTGGCGCATTTCAATTTCGTTTAATGTCCAAAATGGGGTACGACGCCATGGTGCTGGGCAATCATGAGTTTGATGAGGGCATGGATGCCTTGGCTAAAGCCATACGGTCAGAAGCCAATTTCCCGGTACTTGCCGCCAATTATGATGTCTCCGATACGCCGCTGGATGGCTTGATCCAGCCATTTACGGTGTTGGAAGTGGATCGTGCCAGACTGGGCATCTTCGGATTAGGCATCGAATTGAAAGGGTTGGTGGATCCTCAATACTATTCGGGACTGCGAGTGCGAAATCCCATCACCGTAGCTCGCGGAATGGTACGATCTCTGCGTACCTACAAAGATTGTGATATGGTTATTGCGCTTAGTCATCTGGGATACGATTATGCTGATCCAAATCAAAATTCCGACCGACTGATTGCCCAGCAAGTGAAGGGTATAGATCTGATTATCGGGGGACATACCCATACTGAATTGGCCGAACCCGTATCCATAAAACACTCCAGCGGATGGGAAACGACTATTACGCAAGCGGGGAGCGGGGGAACGCGATTAGGTAAAATGGACGTAACATTGGTAAAGTCGGATAAAGGAACCGATATTCGCGTGTAGATTACCTTTGTAATTTCAATCAGATTGATTTACCAACATGCCTTGGGTTTTACGCGTCATCTCCATGTTATGGCTTTTGCAGTTACTGTTCTCGGTCTATGTCGTTTGGCGGATCAATCGGGCGTGGACCAGCGGTGTTCCATCCCGGAACTCGTTGAATAATCGGAAACGCTGGGTGGTTCGATTGGTATTTTTGAGTTTCGGTATCTATCCGATCAGTGGCTTGCTCGCTTATTTAGCGCAAGGTAGTTCGGAAATATTGGCCTATCCGGGCTGGATGGTGTATTGGTACTGGTTTGGCTTGATGGGCAGCGTGTTATGCCTTAACGGGATGCTGGTGTTTGATGTCATTCGGCTGATCATGCACCGAATATTGAGCTATTCCATCGAGGGATGGTGGCGTAAAGCCATTTTGGGATGGGTGATGTTAGTCATGCCCTACACCGCGATAAAACTATATGTGGATACCTCTACTATTCTTTTAGATGAGCACAGCATAGATTTGCCGGAGTTGAAATTGACCCAACAACAAGCGTTCCGAATTGCGCATATCTCGGATATCCAAGCGGATGCGTTTACAGGGCCCGAGCGCTTGCAGGCCTATATGGATAAGGTGGAAGAAGCAAACCCCGATCTGATCATATTTACCGGTGATGTGATCAGTTATGGCACCGATTATATTGCCACGGGCACCCAATATTTAAGCAAGCTCACCGCGAAATATGGAGTTTGGTCGGTGATGGGAGATCATGATTATTGGGCTGGATTGGATACCGTCATGTCAGCCATGGAAGCAAACCAATTGCCGGTTCTGGAAGATGAAGCTCAAACGATTTCGTTAGATTCCTTTTCCATGAATTTGACTGGGTTATTGAATGTGTATAGCCGTCGGCCGTCCGAAGCATCGATTGATAATTTATTAAATGCGGCCGCGCGGGATACTTCCACCATCCAGCTATTGATATCTCATCAAATGGAAAAATCTTTGGCCCGTAAAGCCAGTCAGAAGGGTATCGATCTCATTCTATCCGGTCATACTCACGGGGGACAGCTTGGATTTCCTTTCTGGGGATTTAATGTCAGTGGTCCTTCACTCGAGACCGATCTCCTGAATGGCCTCTACTACATCAACCAGACTCCACTCAACATAAACAGTGGTTTGGGTTTCACTTTGGCCCCCGTCCGTTTTAATGCCCCCGCCGCCGTCTCCATCCTGGATATCTATTAAACTACTGAGGCTGTCCAAAAAGTCCTTTTCTAATTTCAAGGACCTAAATAATTTAGGTTTTAGGGCACAAATATGTGCCAGACCTATCAGGTTTCCAAAACCTGATAGGTCTATATATGAAAAGGACGCGACTTATCAAGAAGATCAGAGATACACACTCTTAGAAAACTTAAATTAATTAAGTGGTTACATCCTGCTTTTTACTTTTTAGACAGCCTCATAAGAAGCTTTAGCTTACCAACAAACGCATTCAAGGTTACCGCTTGGAGCAGCATAATAGCTTCAACTTAATTGAGATAATTGTTCCAAAACTGAATTCTTATCCGTGGTCGGCGCCTGACAGGCAAACTGTTCACACAAATAATAGGTTGGCTGTCCATCCTTCGCTTCCATAGTATTCGTAAATGACGCCAGCTCCGTAAGCAGGTCACTGTTATTAGGAGTTTTAACTAAGATCGATGGTTGATAGCTACCCGCTGCATGTAACTTCCACAGTTCAGCCCTTAACTTGTCTTCAGAAGGTGCATCTGGAAAAACTACTACCAACTCCTGGGATTTTGACCGGTAGGCGTGAAGTGCTTGGGTAAACTGCCCAAAAGCAGTGGGAGCTTTGCGAACATGCGGCCAAACCGCCGAGGCGAGTTGTTCAAATTGTTCTAGATAGGATGATTCCCCAGTCAATTTATGAAGCTGCAACAAATTACTAGCCGCCGTCGAATTCACTGACGGCATAGCCCCATCATACCAAGGTTTGGTGCGTTGCAACAGATCCGAACGCTGAGCCGTAATGAAAAAACCATAACCGTTTGGATCCCAACACTGTTCATTCATCTGATGTTGAAACATAACGGCATCAGACAAATAATTCAGCCTTCCAGTAGCTTGGTGCAGCTGTAAACCCGCGCGAATCAAATGCGCGTAATCATCAGCATGGGCTGATATCGCCCGACTTCCATCCCGATATCGGTGAAAAAGCTCGCCCTTGTCGTTGATCATGGTTTGCTTAAGCCGCGCATAAGACCGGACGGCTTGGTCAACCCAATCAGGGAGAACCAACAGTAAGCCGGCTCGGGCTAAGCGGTTGATATAAAGAGCATTCCAATCGGTAAGCGTTTTATCATCGAGCAACGGTCGGGGACGCTCATTCCGGAGAGTTAATAATTTTTGGCGAATCTTATCCCAGTGCCCCATAATCTTTTCCAGACTGGTGCTTCGCTGTTTAGACAGCGTTTCCCAATCCTGCGTACGGTAAAATACATTGCGACCGGTTTTTCGCTGTTGGGCTTCCTCGAGAAAATTTCCCTCTGGTTCCAAATTAAACAGCTCTTGCACCAAAGCGGCATCGGCTGGATCCAGCAGAGCGTTTATCTCATCCAGCGTCCATGTATAAAACTTGCCTTCTTCTCCATCCGTATCGGCATCCTGTGCCGAATAGAAAAGCCCTTGCTCAGACATCAACTCCCGGGATACAAACTCGTGAATCTGGGTGGCCGTTTGAATAAAAGAGGGATGTTCAGTACGAACAGCAGCTTCAGCATAGGCCTCTAGCAACAACGCTTGATCGTAGAGCATTTTTTCGAAATGGGGAAGCTTCCACTGCTTATCGGTCGAATACCGATGGAAACCATACCCGATGTGATCCCAAATTCCACCACGGCGCATGTTCTTCAAGGTGTGGGTGGCCATTTGAGTAGCTTTGGTATCTCCAAGACGAAGTAAATAGACCAGTTGATGAGGCGATGGAAATTTGGGCGCGGATCCAAAACCACCAAACTGTTCATCATACGATGATTGATAGGCGGATAAAATGCGTTCGCTAGGTAGATCATCGGTCACCACTTCGGTATCAATGAGTTGCTCCGGTGCCTCGGTTTCGCTGCTCTGCTGCAAGGCGGTGGTAATTTTGTGGGCTTGATCCAGCAGGGTTTGCCGCTCCTCCTGCCATAAGTTGGCAATCCGAGGTAGCAGTTGCAGCATTCCCAAGCGGCGCCCGCGGTTTTGCTTGGGAATATAGGTGGTGGCCAGGAAGGGGCGACGATCCGGCGTTAAAAATACATTTAACGGCCAACCGCCCTGTCCGGAGGTCATCTGGCAAACGGTCATGTACAGATCATCCAGATCGGGTCGCTCTTCGCGATCCACTTTAATGCTTACAAAATGCTCATTAAGCAGGTCGGCCACCTGCTGGTCCTCAAACGATTCATGCTCCATCACATGACACCAATGGCAAGTGGCATAACCGATGGAGAGAAATATGGGTTTGTTTTCGGTTTGTGCCTTGGATAACGCTTGCTCCCCCCAAGGGTGCCAATCTACCGGATTCTGGGCATGTTGCTGCAGATAGGGACTAGATTCATCTATTAACTGGTTAGGCATAGGAGATCCATTTTTTGGAAGATCGATACGTTTCGAAAACAGTGCAATAAACGCTATCTTAGCGGCATTTCCGAAGAACCAATGATAAGCTGTACTTTACAGCCCACATAATCAAAACGACGTAAAGAATATTTGTTATGGCAGTGCAACGAACTTTAGCAATTTTAAAACCAGATTGCGTACGAAAGAATTTAGTCGGTGAAGTAACTAAGCGAATTCAGGAGGCTGGGTTTCACGTAGCCGCAATGAAAATGACTCGCTTGACCAAAGATACCGCCGAAGGATTTTACGCGGTGCACAAAGGTCGTCCATTCTTCGATGAGTTGACCGACTTTATGAGCAGCGGCCCCTGTGTACCATTGGTATTGGAAAAGGAAAACGCGGTAGAAGACTTCAGAGCACTGATTGGGGCCACCAATCCAGAAGAAGCCGAAGAGGGAACCATTCGCAGCGATTTCGCCGACAGTATTGGTGAAAACATCGTGCACGGTTCCGACTCCGAAGAGAACGGAAAAATTGAAGCCGGGTACTTCTTCTCAGAAGCTGAAATCGTAGCCAATCGCGCATAGATTTTATCTTGATTCATTTTCTAGCCCTGCCGGTTTAGCCAGCAGGGCTATTTTTATATGTGACTTGAAAGCCTTCCCAAACTACTGCCAACATCCACTCCAACACTGTCGCGAGCGTCTATAGTTACCATAGCAAATGCGAGGGTTACCGCTCCTGACAAAACCACAACTCGCGCAAGCCCCGCTTTGCCCAAACCAACCCAGCGCTGGTTAAAGTCCCCCACTTCAACCATACCTCAAACCGGTGCAAGTTTGAGCGAAGCGGAAACTTGTACCAACAAAGCACCACTCCTTCAAACTTGCAGCTTGTAGAAGTAAACTAGCTTCAGCTTAACCCAATCCGATAGAAGTTTTCAAAAAGGGAAACAGGTACCATAATGAAACAAACCGCCTCCACATTTAAAATAGAGCAGTTATATCATCCCGTATATTACACATTAGCCTACCATTTTATATGTTGATCGAGACGTACATATAAATTAATAACCAACGTTGATGAGCACGCGACATACCCGGTTGATTCAAATTCTATACTGCCTAATACCATCGAATTCAAATTCACGCGAACGTCCGTTCGCGCGCAGCAGTTGTATGCTTACCTCCTTGATTCTCATCTTCAGCCTGGTATCCACAACCAACTGCGCCAGCCAAACTCCAACCCGACCCGTGCAAACCGGAGCAGAACAACTCATTCAGAACCACCTAGACAAGTTAAAAGGAAAACGCATCGGTCTGGTTATGAACCCCACTGCGCGAGTCAACGGTACCCACATGTTAGACACACTCTTGGCTCGCCATGTCAACATCACTGCTCTATTTGCTCCCGAGCACGGATTTCGTGGTGATAAAGGAGCCGGCGAGACCATAACTGATGGCATTGATCAAGCCACTGGACTGCCTGTGTTTAGCTTGTATGGGGAGACCAAAACGCCCACCCCCCAGATGTTGGAAAACGTGGACCTACTGCTCTTCGACATGCAAGACGTAGGCGCCCGCTTTTACACCTACAACGTAACCCTGGGACGTGTCATCGAAGCGGCATCGGCCTCCGACGTTCCGGTCTGGGTGCTGGATCGGCCCAATCCCGCCGGCGGTGATTATGTGTCCGGTTGGATCCTGGAAGAGGAAGCAAAATCTTTCGTCGGCGCCTGGCCTATCCCCATCGCCCACGGGATGACCCTCGGTGAACTGGGTGCCATGATAATCGGCGAAGGCTGGATCGAGGCCAAACCCGAACACTACCGAGTCATAGAGATGCAAGGCTGGAACCGCTCCATGCGCTGGCCGGAAACCGAGCTACCCTGGATCGCCCCTTCACCCAATTTACCCACCTTCGAACACGCCCTAGTCTACTTGGGCACTTGCCTGGTCGAAGGCACGGAATTCTCCGAAGGACGAGGCACCCCAGATCCCTTTCTGACCATCGGCGCCCCCAAAATGAAAGTTAGTAAGCAGGCACTTCATGGTTTGGAACAGCAATACGGTGTACAGATCAGCGATACTACCTTTACCCCGAAAGATATCCCCGGTAAAGCTTGGAATCCGAAGTTCGAGGGGCAGGAGTGCCAGGGAATAGCTATTTCATTGCCCAAAAACCAAGTACCCACATATCAACCGGTGGAGTTTGGGGGGGCGTTGGTAAGCGAACTGTTAAAACAGAATCCGGAGTATGAAATGATTCCGTTTCTGGAGAAATTGACTGGACGACAGGACATTGAGGTTCTTTTTAAAAATAATCCGGCTACAATTATTGATAGTTGGTCAGCGGGAATCTCGGATTTTCAAAGAAAACGTGCATCATATTTATTATATAATTGAATTAAGAGATTATAGGCCAACTAAGATTACAAGATGGCACAGAGGGGAATGCAATGAATAGAGACCAATACACTAATCAGTGGGAAGCATTTGTGCGACTGTTGGCGCACGACATCAAAGGGCCGGTTGGTAATACGATGATGTTTACCGAAATGGTGCGCGATCAACTCGGACAATTAATTGACGCAAATCCTCAGTTGCAATCCGAGCTGGAAATGGTGCGGTCCATGGTGGCCAACATTGAGACGGTTAACCAAAAGCTCTTTCATCAGGTGCAGAGTTGGGTGGAAGCCCATGAGCTGCAATACGGTCATATGCAGTGGGATATTCAAGAGTTCAAAGTGGACGAGGTGTTGGAGCAGTTACGGGATCAAAATGAACTATATGTAGAAAAAAAGCGCATAGCATTAGAGATCGAATCTCCAAAGGATCTAACCATGACCTTCGATCCAGCTGTGTTGGAACGCATGTTGGATACGCTTTTAACCCTATCGGTGACCTATTCTGAGCCAGAACGGGAAATTCGAATTTCGGTTGAACCGGAGGACAAGCGAGTTACTTTCAATATCGAAGATCAGGTGACCAATGGTCGTGGTGAAATTGAAGAACGACTGCAATGGGAAGGGGAGCTGACCGAAAGTTTTATTCCCGGGAATGGGGTGTTGAAAGCCTCTGAATTCGGACTTATCTATATCCGGAAAGTGTGTGAGATCACCGGGGGAAAGGTTGGTACAGAGAGTCAGGACGACACCTATCGAACTTGGTTTACCTTGCCTCAGACTTTTCACCCAGCTACTTAAATGTGATTGACTTAATCCATACGCCGCCGTTTCCATTCGTAGGAGATAAGCGCGGCACTTACTGAGGCGTTCAATGATTCTACCTCGTGCTCCATGGGAATGCGAATCACATAATCACAGTGTTCCAGGGTTTTTTTCCGTATGCCGGAGCCTTCACTGCCGATGATAAATACCATGGCTCGATCCATGGGAACCGTCCATATAGATTCAATCGACTGCTCATCAGTAGTTTCGGCTTCAGGCAGATCCGCTAAACCACCAATCCAAAATCCAGCTTCTTTCAGTTCCATGATGGTTTGATTGGTATTCCCCATCCGTACGATAGGTATGCGCCCCGCGGTTCCAGCGGAAGTTTTAAACACCGTAGCATTCACCGGCGCTTGACCGTGCTTGGGAACCAATACCGCTTGGATACCCGCAGCAGCTGCCGAACGCAAAATGGCACCCATGTTATGAGGATCTTCAATACCATCTAATAATAGCACCGCTGGATAAGTGGAGGTATCTACTTTCGAAATCCACGCTCCAAAATCATCATACGCTACCGCACTTAATTGCGCCACTACCCCTTGATCATTCACGTTACCCACCAAGTCGTATAACTTGCGTCCCGGAACATGAACCACGGGAATTCTATGCTGGCTGCAAAGGTTCATAATAACAGCGATCTGTTGATCCTTTAAACTGTTGCGCACGAACAATTTTTCTACTTTCTCAGGGCGCTGTTCCAGTTGTTCCTGTATGGGTTTTCGACCGTAAATATGAAGATTAGAATGTTCCATATATGATTTAGAGTGGTGCGTACAATTACTACATTACAAGTAACCTTATGCCAAGGTCAGATAACGGTGCCATGATTGAAGAATCAAAAAAATATAACCGTACCTCGGTAAACAAACCGAAGGTAAAAAAAACAAAGCGCTATTCCCTATCTCTTACGCGTTTTGTGGAAAAAGTACGTTCGGTCAACCTCTTCTTTTTGCTGAGTGCGGGTGTGGAAATAGTAGCTGGTGTCGCTTTGGTCTATTTATCAATGTTGGGACACATCCAGCCGTTGTGGGTCGCTACCCTAATGAGTATGTTAGGAAGCATCGCTACGATGGTGGGAAGTTATCAGTGGTACGAGCTGATGCGTGGAGCCAATAATGTCGATGGATTGGTCAAAGACGCCATCAAGCGGGTGATAAATTCACAAAATTAAACCTGCAAAACTGCAATCAGGTTACACATTTGCCTGAAACACCACAATTATGGCCTATTCAGAAGCAGATAAGAAACGCTTACATACCTACGAAAAAATTCATCTCAAAAAAGATCAGCAAGAGCTGGATCCGGCAGGGAAACTAAATGCCCTGGATGGTCGAGATCGCCGCCTTTGGTTGATGTTGTTGCTAAATGTGGTAGCCGTTGTGTTTTTCGGGTACTCCTGGTATTACGATATAACGCAACTGAACCAGTATATCCTGGTGGTTTTGGTTGTCATTTTTGTGGCCAATACAGGAATGATTTTTTATCAAAAGAAACAGGTTAATGAACTTCGGGAATATCTGCTGGATCAATTGAACAGTTAATGGTATGGATGAGTTATACTCAGCTCGCCTGCGTCGTCTGTTTCCGAAGGGGATACCAGAAGTAATTAATATCGGGCATCGGGGAGCGGCAGCGTATTATCCGGAAAATACACTGCCATCTATCCAGGCAGCTTTTCGGATGGGGGCGGATATGGTGGAGCTGGATGTAACCTTGAGTGCTGATCGCATTCCTGTAGTCATACATGATGATACCTTGGAGCGAACTACCAACGGGTTTGGCAAGGTATCGGAGTTATCCGTAAACCAATTGAAGCAGCTGGATGCCGGATCCTGGATGGATGCAACTTTTGCCGATACCCAAATACCGACTCTTCGCGAAGCTCTAAGTTGGTGCAAGGGTCGCATCCCCGTGAATGTCGAAATCAAACCAACAGCACTGATATTGGATTCCCCAGAAACAGTCATTCATATCATTCTTGAAGTGATAGAAGAGCTGGAGATGGGACCACAGGTCTTAGTGTCCTGCTTTGATCAACAAGTACCGGCCTATATCCGATTACAGCATCCAAACTGGGCTACGGCCTTACTTTATGAGCGTAGTATACACTCAAAAAAAGATGTGCGAAATCTGATCGAGAAGCTACAGGTAGATTTTTTCCACTGTAGCCAAATGGAGTGGCTAAGAGTACGTAAATGGTCGTTACCGGTACCGGTTATGGTATATACGGTGAATGGTCGGAGAAGGATGAACCGGTTGAAAAAACAGGGGGTTGCCGGTATCTTTACAGATCGTCCGGATAGACTTAGTCAGATATAACAGAATTTGAAAGACAACATAGTTAACCGATGACGAAACGAATTGCATTTGCGGCCAGCATGGTTTTAAGTTCACTATTGCTAATCAGTTCCTGCAGCTTGGTGGGCAGCGAATCCGATCTATCTAAATTGGAAGGAAAATGGGAATGGGTATCTTCCAAGGGAGGGGTAATGGGACATACCATCACGCCGGATTCCACGGGGTATGATGAGCAGCGCCTGGAATTCTACTGGGACGAAGAATTTCTTTTCTATCGGGCGGATACGTTGCATTCTCGAGGACAATATTCATTTAAGCGCTTGGAAGACAACCAATTACATCTCAAATACAGCTACACCACTAACAATAATGAGTCGATTTCCAACCAAATAGTGGAATTTCCCGATGGCGACACGTTGATCATGATCGACCAATGCACCGACTGCTACACCCACACCTACGCACGCCTGCCCAACAACTAAGCAATGGTATTGCGACACTAAAACAGATTTGCCTCACTCCCTCACCAAACACTAAAATCAAAGAATCTGCGAGTATCATTTGAAAGCTGAGGCGAAAGCTACTATTTTCGACCAACCGCTAATCCTCAAGCCTCTCGAATTACATGTCTACAAAATATATTTTCGTCACTGGTGGGGTGACGTCGTCACTGGGAAAAGGAATTATTTGCGCATCTCTGGGTAAGTTATTGGTTTCCAGAGGGCTCAAGGTTACCATCCAAAAACTCGATCCCTACATTAATGTTGATCCCGGAACCATGAATCCCTATGAACATGGGGAAGTGTACGTCACAGATGACGGCGCTGAAACTGATCTGGACCTGGGCCATTACGAACGATTTCTGGATATCAACACCTCCCAGGATAATAATGTAACTACCGGTCGGATCTACAATGATGTGATCACCAAGGAACGTCAGGGAGCCTATCTGGGCAAAACCGTTCAGGTAATTCCGCACATCACCGATGAAATTAAATCCAAAGTGAAAGCTCTGGGCGAATCCGGCAATTACGATGTAGTAATTGTGGAAATCGGTGGTACGGTGGGTGATATCGAAAGTTTGCCCTATGTGGAAGCGATGCGCCAAATGCGCTATGATGTAGGGCGCGAAAACACCCTGAATATTCATCTTACCCTGGTGCCTTATTTGAAAGCCGCCCGGGAATTGAAAACCAAGCCCACCCAACACTCGGTTAAAACGCTATCTGAAAGCGGAGTCCAACCAGATATTTTGGTCTGCCGCTCGGAATATCCGTTGGATAAAACCATACGAAACAAAATCGCGCAATTCTGTAACGTGGACATGGAAGATGTAATCGCTTCCTTGGATGCGGAGAGTATCTATGAAGTACCTTTGTTGATGCTCGAAGAAGGGCTGGATAACCGAGTCATTCAGAAACTGAAACTGAAAGCAGCTGAAGAACCCGATTTGGATAAATGGATCGGTTTTGTGGAAGCGGTCAAAAATCCAGCTGTAGAAATCGAAATTGCCTTGGTGGGTAAATATGTAGAGCACCACGATGCTTACAAGTCGATTGTTGAATCGTTTTATCACGCAGGGGCGGTCAATAATTGTTATGTCAATATTCGGTGGGTGCAATCGGATGATCTAACCGCGGATAATGTAGCTGAGAAACTGGATGGCGTCAGTGGGGTGTTGGTAGCTCCCGGCTTTGGCGGCCGTGGCATCAACGGCAAAGTAGATGCGGTGCGTTATGCTCGGGAGAACGATATCCCCTTTTTAGGGATCTGTCTGGGCATGCAGTGCGCGGTGATCGAGTTTGCCCGCAATGTTTGCGGCTGGACAGACGCGAACAGTTCTGAGTTTGATGAGCAATCTGAGCATCCCATTATCAACCTGATGCAAGATCAGCAGGATATCAGCGATATGGGCGGTACTATGCGCTTGGGTAAATACGATTGCCACATTAAAGAAGGCACCAAAGCCTTTGAAGCCTATGGCCGAGCAGATGTTTCAGAACGCCACCGCCATCGCTATGAAGTCAATAACAATTTGCGCTATAAATTGACTGAAAACGGCATGTCGCTAGTGGGAATTAATCCGGATCGCGATCTGGTTGAAATTGTTGAGATTCCCGAACATCCCTGGTTTGTAGGCGTGCAGTTTCATCCCGAACTACGCAGTACCGTCAATGAACCACATCCGCTCTTTGTTTCCTTTGTGAAATATGCGCAAGAATATGCCGGGAAACACGGTATCAAAGAAGCTTGGGATGATTCGAAAACCGTGGCGGCTAGCGATTAAGCTTAGATGACCACCGCCATGGCTACAGATTCCCAATCATCGGATCTTTCCAATCGAATTCGTACTCGGGCCTGTGGGATCGTCATTACTGAAGATCGGTCCCACGTGCTACTTGTCAAAGTATCTGTGCCTACTCGGAAAGACCCCATTTGGATGCCACCTGGCGGTGCTGTTCAAGTGGGTGAATCCCTGCCCGAGGCGGTGAGGCGTGAAGTGCGAGAAGAAACCGGACAATTGGTGGATGTGCATCAACTATTGAGCATCCATGAGTTTATTCAGCCACCTTTTCATGCCTTGGAATATTATTTCATGGCCACCATACCCAACCAATCGCAAGCTGAGGCGTTAAAAATGGACTCTAAGGATCATCGGGTACAAGAAATTCGTTGGGTATCCCAAAAAGATTTTACAAACTACCCGATTGAGCCTTCCTATCTTCATACATTAATTACGAAGATATTAACAGCTCGACTTCCAGAGGATCAGTATCCTCTGTTTCATCAGACTCGAATATCAGATCTACCAGAATGAGCGATCAGGAATCCAAGAACGAAGGCATGCAAATCAGGCTGTCACCTGAAGAAGCCAGAAAGCTTGCCGAACAGGGCAAAGCTCGTCGGTTGGGACGTCATCCACAACAAGAGGGTGGGGGCGGTGGTGTAGATATGATATCCGTGGGCTGGGCCTTTTTAGCCTTTCTGGGATTTTTGGGGGCGGTAATCCTCTACTTGAATATCACCGGTGGCAATAAATTAATACAACCTATGGATACGGGATTAGCTACGATCCCTAGCACCGAAGCGGTAGGAGAGTACCAGGATGAATTGCAGCAGATAGAAAATTTATGGAACAGCGGTCAGCTCAATGAAGCGGTGTCCACCATCAATATGATTTTTACCGAAGTTGATGATCGAAGTCCTCAAGTGGGTAAAGCGTTAAGTTTGCTGAAGTTGAAATCATTTGTTGTTCAAGAAGAATATGAAGTAGGCAACCGCTTTGCTTTAACCTTAATGCAGCGATATCGGGGGGATGATTTGGTGATCGCCGAAATTTACTGGTATCGTGGGCATATTTATTACTATCAACAGGAATACCAGAAAGCGATCAATGCCTTCGCTGAAGTTATAGCTTTGGGGGGAACCCATGCGATCAAGGCGCAAGAATATAAAGAAGACATTCGCGAAGTGGTCAGTGATGATCAATCCTGGTTTTAAGACCGGGTCTGATCGTTCGGAATTTTAGGTATTCATAATTACATCAACCCAACCATTATGAGTTCTATCCATACACGAATCGTTATTTTGTTTACTGCCATTGTGATGATGGCTTGTAACAATGAGCCCCAAGTTCAACTATTGACCAACGTCAATGGATATACTATAAAAGGGGAGCAGCTTCATCAGTTTGAAGCGATGGCTTTCGCCGATGGGAAAGTATTGGACACCGGATCTATGGAGGACTTGAAGGCACAGCATCGGGATGCGGTTGAAATCGACGGAAAGGAAAAAACGGTGATTCCCGGCTTAATTGATGCCCATGGTCATGTAATGGGATTGGGGTTCGCCAATCTTAACGTAAACCTGGTAGGCACGCAATCTTTGGATGCAGCCGTACAAGTGGTTGAGAAATATGCTCAGGAACATGCCGATATGGCTTGGATTCGGGGCCGGGGTTGGAATCAAACTCATTGGCCGCAAAACAAATTTCCGACGGCCGCTGATTTAGATAAGGTCATTTCGGATCGGCCGGTCATATTGTCTAGGGTGGATGGACACGCCATCTGGGTGAATTCCAAGGCCATGGAAATCGCTGGCATTACCAAAGAAACGGAAGCCCCGCGCGGTGGTGAAATTATTCGGGATGAACAGGGAAACCCAACCGGAATATTTGTGGATGCGGCCGAATCATTAATTCATGAGCATGTACCCGAACGATCCAGCCAGGAAAACGACCAGGCGCTGGAGCTGGCCCTGCAACGAATGCGAAGCGTGGGATTGACGACCGTGCATGATGCGGGCATCGATCCAGCCACCTATAAGCGGTACAAGAGTTTTGCTGATCAGGGGAATTTGACCACTCGAATTTACGCCATGGTAGGAGGCGCCGAAGAAACTTTTGATCGAATCAATGAACTGGGCATGCTGGATGGGTATGCGCAGGACCGCCTCTGGGTGAAAAGCGTTAAACTCTATGAGGATGGCGCTTTGGGTAGCCGGGGAGCTGCGCTTTTAAAACCCTATCATGATGATCGGGACAATCGCGGACTGCTGTTTTTGAATCAGGATGAACTAAGTCATAAGATTCAAAAAGTTTCCAGTGAAGGCTATCAGGTAAACATTCATGCTATCGGCGATCGGGCCAACCGCGTAGTTTTGGATGCTTTTGAGCAGACCTATCAAGTGGATGAATCTTGGAAACAGCACCGTAACCGTGTAGAACACGCACAAATAGTGAATCTCGAGGATATTCCCCGATTTAAAACGCTCTCTTTGATTGCATCTATGCAGCCTACTCATGCCACCAGTGATATGAATATGGCCGAAGACCGCATCGGCAGTGAACGGATCAAAGGAGCGTATGCTTGGCAGCGTTTCTTGGATCAGGGAACTGTGGTGGCGGCCGGATCCGACTTTCCGGTGGAATCGGCCAATCCGTTTTTCGGTTGGTATTCGGCGGTAACTCGGATGGATCATGAGGGCGAGCCCAAAGGGGGGTGGTATCCCGGGCAATCCATGTCTCGGGTGGAAGCGTTTCGAGCGTTCACTATTGATGCTGCATACGCGGGCCACCAAGAGGATATCCTGGGTTCTCTCGAAGCGGGAAAATATGCGGACTTCTTAATGCTGGAAAAAGATCCGTTTAATGTGCCGCTTAATGAATTGTGGCAGCTCAAAGTGGATGAGACTTGGGTTGCTGGTGAAAAAGTGTATCAGCAATAGGTTCAGGTCAACATAGCATTAAAAACAGGGAAGCATGAGCTTAGTGGTTCGAATGGTAACCCTCAACCCAACAGTGGGGGCGATAGAGGAAAATCAGAATCTGATTATCCAATCCTATAACCAAGCTGTTGAAGACGAGGTGGATTTGCTGGTGCTTCCAGAGATGACCATCACCGGTTATCCGCCCATGGACTTGCTCTACCACTCGGCTTTCATGGATCGAGTTAAGATCGGTATAGAAAAGTTGATCGAGGCGACCAAGGGACATCAAACCGGACTTTTATTCGGTGCCCCTACTGTTCGTTCAGAATCAATTGGCCGACCTCTATACAATTCAGCAATTCTTGCGTCAGAAGGTCGGCAAGTGGCTGTTCGTCATAAGATGCTGCTCCCCAACTACGATGTATTTGATGAAGCCCGCTACTTTGAAGCCGCGGATCAAAATAAACCGGTTAACTTCCAAGGAGTATCTTTGGGGGTCACTATTTGTGAGGATATCTGGTGGAATAGTGATGAACATCAATATTATACCTACGATCGGCATCCAAGTATGGAGTTGAAGAAAGCCGGCGCAGAGCTTTTGGTGAATTTATCTGCCTCTCCCTTTACCAAGACCAAATCCGAAGCACGCCGGAAAATGCTCAGCGATCGAGCCCAGGAAGTACAGCTGCCTATATGCTATGCGAATCAATCGGGGGGCAACACAGAGTTAGTCTTCGATGGCGAAGCGTATGCAGTGCAACCTGATGGAACCATTGTTGGACGCACACCGCTGTTTGAAGAAACTAGTTGTACCGTTTCGTATGATGTCGCCACAAGAAAGCTGCGAGCTACTGATGAAACCACAACAATACCCAAACTACCGTCCCATTCCAGACGCCACTTTGAGGCTCTAAGTTTGGGACTCCGTGACTATTTGGCCAAAACGGGGATTAGCAATTCCGTTATACTCGGTCTTAGTGGGGGGATTGATTCGGCAGTGGTTGCCACTCTGGCTGCGGAAGCTTTGGGGGCTGAAAATGTTCACACCATTACCATGCCTTCCGAATTCTCCTCGCCGGGAAGTATCTCGGATTCTCAACAATTGGCCGATAATTTTGGAATAAAGCTGTATGAGTTGCCGATTAAATCCTTATATGAGGAATATTTAACAGTGTTGAATCCCCTGTTTAAAGATACCAAGTTTGGAGTGGCGGAAGAAAATCTACAAAGTCGAGCCCGAGGCATGTTGTTGATGGCCATGTCTAATAAATATGGGCACATGCTGCTAAACACCGGGAATAAGTCAGAAATTGCGGTTGGATACTGTACCTTGTATGGTGATATGAATGGTGGTTTATCGGTTATTGGGGATCTCTATAAAACTGAGGTCTACGACTTGGCCCGATGGTTGAATGAACATTATTATCAGCAGGAGATGATACCCAACACTATTATTGAAAAAGCTCCGAGCGCGGAATTACGTCCAGACCAGAAGGACGAAGACTCACTGCCATCGTATGAAATTTTAGATCAAATTTTACAATTATACTTGGAACGAGGTGCGGATAAATCCGATATAATAGCGACTGGAATAGATAAATCAATTGTAGATAAAGTATTGCGTTTGGTCGATTTTACTGAATACAAGCGTAATCAGGCACCACCGATACTGAAAGTGAGTGATAAGGCTTTCGGTAGTGGACGCCGTTGGCCCATTGTTCAGCGGTGGACCCAAGAACGGTAACCAATTTGGAACAGATTTTGAGCGTATGGTTATATTCAGTTAATGGGTTACGACCATGCGTAAACGGGTAAAAATTACATAAACAGGTAACTTATGATTACACAGTTACGACGTTGGATAACCAGAAGTGCTACTCCGTTACTTGCCGCAGGATTAATTTGGGGTGGAACAACGGTTCAGGCACAACCGCAGGAAGCGGCCATAGAGCGGGTCTCTATAGTGCCACAATTCTTTAACCAAGCGCACGAAATTCCCACCAAATGGGGCCCGACAACTCAGTTGGATACTACTCGCGCTCAACAGGTAACCTTAGATGATCTGCAAAAAGAGATCATGACCCGCATAGCGGATGTGTATCGTATGCAGGTACTGGCTATTGACGCGCAGGTTAAGAATGATCCATTATCCGCTGAATCCTATATCAATAACGCGATTAGCGAACTGCAGGGAATGACCGATGATTATCCTGAGGTTCAAAGCGATCGTCGTTTTAAAGAACTTTATCGGTCCGTTATGGCGGAATATCGAGGGTTCTATGGTATTAAAGATCCATCCAAACAGGTAGAAGGCGAAATTTTTGCGATCCAAAAAGAACTTTTCTCCGAAGATGATGACTGGATGGATGAAAACTATGTGCTACCTGAGAACGTGAATCTGAATAAAACGAAAGTTCCGCTTCTGCAAAATCGGCAGGTCAGTCGCCACTTGATGTATTACGCGTTCAAGCGTCCCGAAGTAATGCAAGCATGGCTAGATCGCTCGGAGCAGTATTTTCCCATGATGCGGAAGATCTTTAAAGAAGAAGGCCTTCCTTTAGAGCTTGTACATCTTTCCATGATAGAAAGCGGCTTGGTACCCACAGCTCGTAGTTGGGCGGCCGCATCCGGTATGTGGCAGTTTATTAAAGCCACCGGCTCAGTATATGGTTTAGAAGTCAACTGGTGGGTTGATGAACGCAGAGATCCGGAAAAAGCGACTCGTGCCGCAGCACGCCACTTAAAGGACCTCTATAACATTTGGGGCGACTGGCACTTGGCCTTGGCCAATTACAACGTTAGTCCACGTCGCTTGAAATGGGCTATCCGTCAAGCTGGAGGAGAAAAAGATTATTGGTCAGCCTACTCCTATCTGCCCCGAGAAACCCGAGGCTATGTACCGGGTTTTATCGCTGCTACTATTATTTCCATGAACCCAGAGGAGTTTGGGTTTGAAGAACCCACCTATGGAGAAGATCCCTATAAGTATGATGTGGTTCGTGTGGATGGCTTGATTGAGCTAAACACATTGGCTGAATTTGCGGGAATTTCTACCCAAGAGCTCAAAAAGTATAATCCCGAACTGTTGCGCTGGGCCACACCGCCGGGTGGTGAATATCCATTGAAAATTCCAGTCGATAGTAAGGAATCTTTCATTGCCGCGTATGAGAAAATGCCAGAGAAAGAACGTCAAACCAACATCGCTATGCACACGGTTCGTAGTGGCGAGTCTCTGGGATATATTGCTCGTAAATACGGGACCTCCGTTCGGGGATTGTATGAAGTGAATGAGAACTTGAGTGAGATTATTCATCCCGGTGATCGGATAGTGGTACCGCTTCCTGCGGGTAGCAGCACATCCTTAGCGGTAAATAAGCCTTCTCATCAACCACGCGGGAATGTTAGCTCGCGAAGTAGCTCGCGTGATCGACGTCAGGCACCGGCTAATTCTACCCAATTAACCTATACCGTAAAGCGGGGGGATACCATTGGACATATTGCCGAATGGTATGATGTAGCGGCATGGAAAGTTCGTGCTTGGAACGGAACCGGTAACCGAATATACCCCGGGGCCAAATTGACCATTTACGTGCCGAATAATAAAGTAAGCCTTTATCGCCGTGTGAATGACTTAAGCTTTGCTGAGAAGCAAAATATCGAAAGTCGTCAGAGAAGCGGTGAATCATTGGCCTCCATCAATTTGGCATCCAATGATAACAATGGTAGTGTGGTAAAATATCGCGTTCGTCGAAACGATACACTGATTGACATCGCAAATTCGTTTAATACTACCGTTGGGGAAATCCAGCGATTAAATAATTTGCGCTCCACCAGAATCTATGTGGGGCAAACACTAAGTATTCGTCGCGCAAAATAGTATATTCCAGACTATGAAATTTCGGAAGTGGACATCAAGATCGACAAAGCTGACGCTCTTGGCCTTGGCCATTGGAGCCATGGTTTGGGGCGGTGCAGCACGATATCAGGATGTCTATTTCGAAATTAAAAAGCATTTTACCCTGTTTAGCGAGGTGTTTCGCAACGTCTCGCTTAATTATGTAGACGAGGTGGAACCGGGCGAACTCATGCAGCGGGGTTTAGATGCCATGCTGGAATCACTGGATCCATACACCGTTTTAATCGATGAGGGGCGTTCGGAGCAACTCAATATCATGGCCACCGGAAACTATGCCGGGGTAGGTATTGAAGTAGGATCACGAGGTGGTGAATTGGTGGTGATTGCTCCTATTGATGGGTATGACGCGGACCGAAAAGGCATTCGCGCTGGAGATATACTGCGAAAAATTGATGGAATTGAGGTATCCAGTCTAGCACCGGAAGAAGCTCAGGACCTGATGCGCGGTGAGCCGGGTTCGGAGGTCGAATTAACGATTGAGCGATATGGTATCGAACAGCCCTTGGTATTTGACTTGGTCCGTGAGCGAATTGAGCTCAAGAATATTGGCTACGCAGGAAAAATAGGTCCCCAGGAACAATATGGCTATATCGTTCTCAATCGTTTTTCGCAGAACACTGCTGAAGAGATTCGAAATGCGCTAATGGGCTTTAAAGAATCCGGTAAATTGGAAGGACTCGTTCTTGACCTTAGAAATAATCCAGGGGGGCTATTAGGAGAAGCGGTTCAAACTATCGACAAGTTTGTTGATCCAGGAATCGAGGTAGTAACTACCAAAGGAAGAGCAGCCGAGCATGATCAATCGTTTTCTACCCAAGAAGTACCGCTGTTACCGGATACGCCATTAATCGTCTTGCAGAATAACGGCAGTGCCAGTGCCTCCGAGATTGTTTCCGGGGTACTACAAGATCTGGATCGGGCTTTGATAATGGGGGATCGAAGTTTCGGAAAAGGTTTAGTTCAGGTTGTAGAACCGCTTTCCTATAATCACGCACTAAAAATTACAACTGCTAAATACTATATTCCCAGCGGACGCAGCATACAAGCGCTGAACTATCTGCATGATGAGCAAAACCGTGCTGCTTCGACTCCGGATTCTCTTCGCAAAGCCTTTAAAACACGAAACGGCCGCACTGTTTATGATGGCAAAGGAATCAAGCCGGATATTATGCGACCGGATACCACGCAAAGTTTGCTAGAAATTGCGCTCAAGCAAAAAAGTCATTATTTCTTCTTCGCTAACCGATATGCTGCGGATCACCCAGAACTGGAATATGATAAGGCCGGTGAAAATTTATTTAATGATTTTCGAGATTATTTGAGGAACGAAGGATTCAGTTATCAGACTCGGGCCGAACGCCTGTTTGATCGGATGAAAACAGAACTAGATGATCAAAAAAAATTGGCATCGTTGGATCCTACGTTACAGGATTTAAATAGCATATTGAATCAGCAAAAAGAACTGCAATTCGAAAAACAGCAAGATCGAATTACGCAAGATCTCTATTTAGAGTTGGTTTCTCGCTTTGAAGGACAAAAAGGACGTTTAAAAGCCTCTCTTCAGTATGATCCGTTGATTAATGAGGCAATTCAGTTCCTGAATAATCCAAAACGCATTCATCAGCACTTACAAGTGGGGCAGGGAACCAATTAATATGGCCAAAGCAGATTTACACATGCACACCACGGCCTCGGATGGGAAGTTTAGTCCCACGGAAGTGGTAGAGATGGCCGCCGAAAAGAAATTGGAAACCATTGCCATTACTGATCACGATTCTTATAAAGGGTATTTTGAAGCACGAAGTAAGGC
Organism: Bacteroidota bacterium; assembly: GCA_051747265.1. Lineage (GTDB taxonomy): Bacteria > Bacteroidota > Rhodothermia > Balneolales > Balneolaceae > JBNJFY01. The sequence continues at coordinate 30,620 of JBNJFY010000003.1, forward strand.
CGATGATTTAGGTATAGAGGTAATTCCCGGTATTGAAATTACTAGTTCTTATAAAAGCCGGGAAGTTCATATTTTGGCATATTGTTTTGATGTCACCAATCTGGAATTCAAGAAGTTAGTTCAATCACATCGATTAGCCCGATTACGTCGAGCTCAGTGGATTATTCAGCACTTGAAAAAACAAGGATTGACGTTGACGTTGGATGAAGTGAGAGCGGAAGCCGGCTTTGGAAATGTTGGTCGGCCGCATATTGCCCGGGTACTGATTGAAAAAGGATATGTTGCCAACTTCCGGGAAGCGTTTATGCGCTATCTGAGTGATCAGAACCTGAAAAAAATGGAAACGTTTTATGTTAGTTATGCCGATGTTATCGCCAAGGTAAAGGCAGCTGGAGGGGCATCCGTGTTGGCACATCCCGGCCTGACGTTTACAGACCAGGATTTAGAAACTTTTGTGGATGCAGGCTTGGATGGAATTGAATGTATTCATCCCTCGCATAATTATACCTTGCAAAAACATTTTGCCCAGTTTGCTGAACGTCACAATCTGTTACGTACAGGGGGAAGCGATTTTCATGGGTCTAAACGGGATATTGAACAACAGTTGGGCATTATAACCGTATCTATGGATTGGGTACGAGCCATTAAACGTATGACCAAGCAACGGAAGCAATTTCTGACTACAACTACTCAATAAATTTACACATGAGTTATACCAAACTAGAAGGTACGTTCACCAAGGTTGAAGGCCCCATTGCGATTGTCGTAACGCGTTGGAACAGCTTCATTACGGAGAAATTGTTGGAGGGAGCCCTGGATGCTTTACAGCGACATGGGATTGACCAAGATGATATTACTGTAGCTCGGTGTCCGGGAGCTTATGAAATACCTTTGACCGCGCAGAAGTTGATTCAAACCGACAAATTCAAAGGAGTGGTTTGCTTGGGTTCCGTAATTCGGGGAGCAACGCCACATTTTGATTATGTATGCTCGTCGGTAAATCGCGGGGTTTCAGAACTAAACCTGAAGTTTGATGTTCCGGTAGGGTTTGGCGTACTGACGACAGACAATATAGAGCAAGCCATTGAACGGGCTGGCACAAAAGCCGGAAATAAAGGAGCCGAAGCAGCGTTAGCAGTTCTTGAAATGATATCTTTGTCGAAAAATATTGACGGGATTGGGTGAGCACTTGATTTCGCAGGGACAAAGCTCTAATATGTTCGGCTTGAATTCCAATACTTACTAGAGGTCTGTGAAACCAGTTTCTATAACCAACAAAAAGCAATCTGAACAGGATAAACGCCTTCAGCAAGAGCTGAATAAGAGTGGTGAGATACCACAGCACATTGCTATCATTATGGATGGCAATGGACGATGGGCCCAAAAGCGGGGTAATATCCGTTTGTTTGGGCATCGTGCCGGCGTTGATTCAGTTCGGGAAATTACCGAAACCTGTGCTCAAGTAGGGGTTAAATACTTAACCCTATATGCTTTTTCTACAGAAAATTGGGATCGACCGCGTAAAGAAGTCAATGGCCTGATGAAAATTTTGGTCAATTCGTTACGTAAAGAGGCGCGCAATTTGGATGAGAATAATGTCCATTTGGAATCCATTGGCCAGATTGATCGCCTACCTCCGGTTTGCCAGCGAGAGTTGAACGAAGCCATCGATATGACCAAAGATAACGATGGTCTCCAATTGTGCTTGGCATTGAGTTATTCCGGTCGATGGGACATCACGGAAGCAGTAAAGAAATTGGCCGTTCAAGTTAAAAATGGTGATTTGGATCCCAACGAAATCCAAAACGACCATATAAGCAATCATCTCTCTACTGCGCATATACCGGATCCCGATTTAGTTATTCGTACCAGTGGAGAATATAGGCTCAGTAATTTCTTACTGTGGCAGTTAGCGTACTCCGAATTGTTTATATCCAAAGTTTGCTGGCCGGATTTTAAGCGTCAGGAGTTATACAAAGCTATTCGGGCCTATCAATCTCGGGAACGTCGGTTCGGTAAAACATCCGAACAACAATCCAACGGTGCTGACTGCCCAAACTCAGCAACGTCTTATGAAAGGGCTATTTCTTGACCTTCGTAAATAGCATGTCTCGGTTGAATTGCCATTTCAAAAACAAATTTGTGAATCTTATAAAACGTATATTTAATCACCTGATGAGATTATCATCATCCGCTGCAATTCTTTTCCTAATCTGTAGTTTTGGCATCCTTCCTAATGCTTGGGCTCAGACCAATACAGATACTACCAAAACTGATTTCGAGATCACCAATCCCATGAACGTGACGCCCAAGCAGTACACGATTCAGAGAATCGATGTGATTGGAGCTGATCATCTAAATGCCAGTTTCATCCCTGCCAGCTCAGGGTTGGAGGAAGGCGCCCAGATAACGGTACCGGGTGAAGATATTCCGGATGCCATCAAGCGATTATATCGTACGGGCCTCTTTTCGGATGTAAAAGTCCGTGTAACGCAGCGAATTGGAAGTGAAATTTTTCTGGAAATTGTTGTTCAAGAGCAACCGCGGTTGGATAAGTACAAGCTCAAAGGAGTCAAGCGGTCCCAGAAGAAAGATTTGCAGGAACGGCTCAATCTGCTGACTGGATATGCGGTGAAATCTTCCACCAAAGCTCAGGCGGTCAATACCATCAAACGATTTTTTAGAACCAAAGGATATTGGCATACCTCCGTAGATATTGAAACTACCAAAACTGATACGGTTCGAAATCGAGTGACCCTGGTTTTCGACATCGATCCCGGTCAGCGATTGGAAATTAAAGATATTGCCTTTGAAGGAAATGATAGCTTCAAAGAGCGCAAGTTGATCCGTGAAATGGACGAAATTAAAGAGGATGCTTGGTGGAAAATCTTTTCAAAAAAACTGTTCAAAGAAGAGGAATACGAGACCGCCAAAGAGAATCTGATAAATTTCTATAAGGAGAATGGTTTTCTGGATGTATATATCGAACGGGACTCGGTATATGTCTACAATTACAAGGATGACAAAGAAGGTATTCGAGTTCAACTGGAAATTAATGAAGGCGAGCAATACAAAGTTCGCAATATTGAGTGGGAAGGGAATACCGTTTATACGGATGACCGCTTAACTCAAGCGCTGGGCTTTGAAAAAGGCGATGTTTTCAATCAAACCAATTATGATCAGAATCTGAATTTTAACAAGGATAATTCTGATGTTACCAGTCTTTATCATGATATCGGTTACCTCTTTTTCCAGGTACAACCCGAAATAGAGCGTGTGGCTGAAGACTCCTTGGATCTACATTTTCAAATTTATGAAGATGAAACGGCCACTATTGATGAGGTCGATTTTACCGGTAATAATAAAACCCACGACGATGTGGTGCGTAGAACTCTGCGCACTATACCGGGTAAGACCTATAGTCGCTCGGCCATTGTACGAACGGTTCGGGAGCTAGGAACACTTGGTTATTTTAAAGCCGACAAGATTTCGCCGGATCTTCAGCCAGATTATCAGCAAAAAACGGTAGACATTAGCTATCAATTGGATGAGTCGCAAAGTACAGACAATTTTGAGTTCTCGGGTGGATTTGGTGGCCGTAATGTTGGGTTGATTTTATCCGCTCGATTGAATTTCAACAACTTTTCCATTCAACGGGCCTTTACCAAAGAAGGATGGCCCATTCCATCCGGTGATGGCCAAAAGTTGTCTTTGGGTGTTCAAGTGACTGGCCGTGGCTATCAAAGTTACAGTATCAGCTTTCAGGAGCCTTGGTTGAGTGGTAAACCTATCAGCTTTGGAATAAGCACTTCCTACGATCTCATTAAATATCGGGGCAGTGATATAAAAAATGAGCTGTTCTCTAGCTCGGTTTCGCTGGGTAAGCGATTGAAATGGCCCGATGATTATTTCTCCATTCGGTCCGTTTTGTCCTATCAATTGTATGATGTGGTCGGTCAAACGTACTTATCCGAAGGAACGGCTAATATTATTAGTTTAAAACAGGAGTTAGAACGCAACTCTTTGGATAACTTTATATCACCGACACGGGGTTCCAAATTCACTTTATCGGGTGAAATCGCTCCACCGATTCCTGATTTTAATCAATACTACAAGCTGAAATCTTCCTATCAGCACCATACCCAAACTATTGACAAGCTGGTGTTTACCAATTCTATTGAATTCGGTTACATTGGGTATTTGGGGACAGGGAATCGCAGTAATTTCAAGCGATTTTATCTGGGTGGTACTCAAATACAGCAGCGTCAAAGTTTCATAAATGACAATATTGATTTACGTGGTTTTCCCGGTGGTCAAGGGGGGTCGATTTCTCCCATTAGTGATGGCGAATTCGTAGGGGGGCGTTTGTACACTAAATACTCTGTGGAAATGCGATATCCCGCGGTCAACTCTGATCAGGTGCAGTTGTACCCTTACGCATTCTTCGATGCCGGTAACGCTTATGAGAATATTAAAAACTTTGAGCCCTATAACTTGAAGCGCTCAACTGGATTGGGAATGCGTATTTTCTTACCGGTCTTGGGTTTGGTTGATCTAAGTTATGGATACCGATTGGATGGAATTCCTCAGACTACCGTAAATGCGGGTGAATGGGAATTTCTATTTAATATTGGCGCTCCATTTTAGAGGATAATTGCTATGCAACGGATGCATGAAAACTCATATAAACGCACGTGTTTAATTTTATGGTCGTGCTTGGTATTCACCTTGCTGAGTGGACTAATCGCATCTGCGCAGGCTCAGAACCAAAAAATCGGGTATATCGATTCAGATTATATCCTTAATAAAATCCCGGAATATGAAGGGGTACAGCAACGTTTAAATTTATTGAGCGAGAACTGGCGTAAAGACATCGAAGAGCTGGATAAAGAATTGCAAGAGCTCAAAGAAGAATTTGCGGCTAAGGAAATCTTGTATACCGATGAAGTAAAACAGCAGAAACAGAAGCAGATTGAGCAGAAAGCTCAAGAAAAACAACGCTTGATCGATCAAAAATTTGGTGCTGATGGTGAATATTTCCAAAAACAGAAGCAGTTACTGGAACCCATTCAACGACGTATCATGGAGGCCGTACAAACGGTAGCACAGAGTGAATCATTTGACTATGTGTTCGATCGATCCGGAGATTTTACTTTCATGTACACCCGAGCCGATTGGGATTTAAGCGAAAAAGTGTTGATCGAGCTGGGAATCGAAGTAGATCAGGCAAGCAATTAAGCAAAATAGTTCCTATACTCACACGTCTTCAAACTGACCCGAATTAACCAATATTATGTTACGTAAATCGCTATTTGTATTCATTTTACTGTTTAGTATTGCTCCCATTGCGGCGGCACAGCTAAATGTGGGATATATGAATCCACAGGATGTGCTGTCTCAGTTGGAAGAGCGGCAGGAAATTGAGCAACAGCTAAATGATTTTATAGAAGAAAAGCGCGCTGAATTAGAAACCAATACCGCTGATTTTCAAAACGCGGTTGCCGAGTATCAACAGAAGGCTTCTTCGATGTCAGAAGAACAAAGAAGTAAAGAAGAAGAACGATTGGCCACTATGGAGCAAGAGCTTCAAGAATATCAGCGTGGCATTCAAAATCAAATGCAGCAAAAACGAACTGAATTGTTGAGTCCACTACTCAGACGTATGGACGAAGCCATCAAAGAGGTGGCTGACGATCGGGGACTGGATTTCGTGATCAATAAAAGTACCGGTAACGGTGAGAGCATAATTTTTTATGCCGCTGAAGGTACTGTGGATATCACCAGTGCGGTCTTGGCTAAACTTCGAAATTAGAAATCATCGTAGTAAGAGTATTAATCGGAAATCATTCTCATAATCATGCAACATCGTAAATCAATAATCGCGTTTGTATTTGCTCTGCTTATTGGCGTAAGCGGATTTACTAGTACCCAAGCTCAGGATTTGAACATTGGGTATGTCGATCCTCAGAGCATTTTAATGAAAATGCCTGAAATGAAGGCTGTGCAACAACGATTGCAAAACTTTGCAGATCGCAAGCGAGAAGAATTGGCTCAAAAACAACAAGACTTCCAACAGCAAGTACAGGATTTTCAGCAAAAATCTGCTGTAATCTCTGATGCGGCTAAGAAAAAGGAAGAAGAACGTCTGGGACAATTGAATGTGGAACTACAACAGTTCCAAAGCGAGATCCAGCAAGAAATGCAGCAAAAGCAGCAGGAATTAGTAGGTCCCCTGTTCGAACAAATTGAGGATGCCATTAATACGGTAGCTCAGCAAAAAGGGTTAACCTATGTCTTAAACACCACCACGACCAATGGTGATGTGATTATACTGTATGCTTCTGAATCCGCTCAGGAAAAATATGATATCACAGACGCGGTAATGCGGGAGTTGGGTATTTAAGTTGAGCCCAATACAAGTTTTAGTAATTAAAGCCGATCCTGTTTAACTGGATCGGCTTTTTTTATATTTCTTATCTCACATTGCGACGTCGATTATGGATATAATCTTCGAGGATGTAACCACCAAGATCATCCAGTGAGGCAAAGTAGGCACGCCCTTTATTGGTCTCCGTTAAATCACGAACAAATTGCTGCAGATACGGATCTTGAGCAATCATAAAGGTGGTGATATTGATCTGGTCCCGCCGGCACCGCATGGCCTCATCTAGTACTTTATTGACGATTTTCCGATCCAGACCAAAACTATTTTTGTAAAGCTTGCCCCGTTCGATCATACAAGAGGGCTTGCCATCGGTAATCATGAAAATCTGTTTATTGGCATATTTCTTACGCTGCAGAATGGTTCGGGCGCGTTGCAGGGCGGCCAGCGTATTGGTGTGATAGGGTCCGACTTTCAGATAGGGTAAATCATCAATCTGAATCTCTTGGGCATCATTCCCAAAAGCAATAATGTCTAGGGAATCCTTAGCGTAGTTATTTAAAATTAGCTCGGATAAGCCCATGGCCACTTTCTTGGCAGGTGTGATCCGGTCTTCACCATATAAGATCATGGAGTGACTGATATCAATCAGCAGAACGGTAGCCACCGAAGTGTAATGATCGGTCTCGTGAACGCGCAAATCATCTTCTTGCAGTGAGAATTGTTCGATACTGCTGTGCTTCAACATGTTTAACATGGTTCCCGTGCTATCCAGATTACTGATATCATCTCCGGGCTGCCAATTACGTGTTTCAGGCAGCCGCTCCAATCCACGGCCACTAAACACGGTTTGATGACCACCTAATCCGCCTTTCTTCAAATTCTTGAATATTTCTTCCAGCGATTTCTCACGAATACTTCGTTCTGTTTTTCGAGTGATGATCATCCGCTGGTTTTCATCATCAAATTCGATATAACCGCGATTTCTTAGCTCATCAATAAAATCGCCCATACCATAATCGTCAAATTGATCGGTGATCTTATACTGCTTGTCCAGCTCGTTCATCCATTGTAACGCTTGAGAAACCTCACCACTACTGACGGTAAGTAGTTGTTGAAATAGATCCCAGAGTGTTTCAAAGGGAGTATCGGAGTTGCCTTTATCAAAACGATCACTCCATTCCTGGTATAAAAACCGCATATTAAGACGAGTTAGGTTCGGATCAGTGCCTGATGTTCTTGCAAACTAAGTAACGTAACAAACAGGCGAAACGTTTGCCCGCTTTACAATCATCTGCTAACTTCGAGCGAACCCAAATGGAGATGAATGGATCGGTTAAAGTTTGAACAGAAATTATGGAATGAAGGGCTCTCACGGGTCATGGGATTGGATGAAGTAGGCCGCGGCTGTTTGGCCGGACCGGTGGTAGCTGCCGGAGTGATCTTAAATCCCGATGAATCAGTTCCGGAATTACTCAAAGACAGCAAACAACTGGATGAGCCCCAACGTTTGAAGATGGTTGCGTGGATCAAGTCTAATGCTTTGTTCTATTCGATCCAAGAGGGCAGTATTGCTGATATCGATCGGCTGAACATCTTATGGGCCTCCATCAAGGCTATGCAAACCTGTGTGGAGGAAGCCCTCGCAGAACCCGAATACGCGCCTCAGTACCTACTTGTGGATGGTAATCGTTTTACCGATTCATTAATCCCGTACACCTGTTTGACCAAAGGGGATGATCGATCAGCCTCTATTGCAGCCGCCTCCATTTTAGCCAAAGTATATAGGGATGATTTAATGCGTCAGTTACACCTCGAATATCCATACTTCAGTTGGGATACCAATGTGGGTTATCCAACGCAAGCACACTATCAAGGGTTAAGCAAACATGGGATCACCAAATACCATCGGCGCAGTTTCAATTTAAAAACAGATAAGCTGCATCAGGCATAAATACTAAACTGCCGGCGATATACATCAAAGTTCAGACAAATTGCCAACATCAGGGTATTGGTCAAGAAGGAGGTCCCCCCGTAGCTGATGAAGGGGAGAGGGACGCCAATTACCGGTAACAACGCCGAGGCACTTCCCACATTGATAAAGAAGTGTATAAAGTAAACTGCGGTTACTCCTACAATTACCAATTGCGCAAAGGGGTGTTTGTGTCCACCTGCAATATTGAGCAATCGAAGGATTAAAAACAGGAAAAGGATGATTACTAACCCCGCTCCAATGAAGCCAAACTCTTCCCCAATCACGCAAAAAATGAAATCAGTCCACTGTTCCGGCAAAAATCGGAGTTGTGTTTGTGTGCCTTCCAAAAATCCTTTGCCGTAAAACCCACCCGACCCGATGGCGGTTTTGGCTTGGATTACATTCCAACCCGCTCCCTGAGGGTCAAAAGAGGGATTGGTAAATGCCTCGATTCGGGCCCGTTGGTGGGGTTGTAGGAGCTGAAATAGGGCCACTTGTACACCAACGGTAATCATGGTGCCCACAAATAGAGAGGCAAAACTCAGCCAAGTACGTTTCTGAATCAGAAAAATAATTAAGGTAATACCCACGGTGGCAATAGCTCCCCAGTACCAGGAGATGATGCTCAAATAACCAATGATCGCCGGAGAAATCATGAACAGCGAAATTCCGTAAGGTAAACCTGACCAGAACAGCATTACCGGAATGAGAAACAGAAAGACAATCGCAGTTCCGGTATCATTTTGCAGGATAACTAATGCGGTGGGTAACAGAATCAATCCCACGGCTACACTTGCAGATTGCAAGCGTTCGGCAGAAATGGTACGGCGACTGGTCAAGTAATTAGCTGTAGCCAGGATTGTGGCAATCTTCATAATTTCGCTAATCTGAAAACGAATCGGACCCAGGGTTAGCCAGCTACGGGCCCCATTCACTTCTTGCCCAAAGAGTAGGGTGGCAGTCATCAACAACAAGCCAATAATGTAAAAGACATAGGAGCCTTCCTGAAACGTACGGGGGCTGATAAACTGAATCCCAATGAGTATCAGAATAGAAATACCCACCCAAATCACCTGTTTGACAAAGTTGTTTTGAATGTAAGCAGGTAAATATTCAGATACGGGGCCCTGTGTGGCACTGTATATGGCAACCAAGCCTATGATACTCAGGGCCACCCAGGTAAGAATAATGGTCCAGTTATATTCGCGAATATTAATCATGTATTATTCGTCCGTTTCGTCTTCATCTTCTTGACGGGGCTCAAAGTTGAGCATCTTGTTATAAATCCATTGTCGCTCAATTTCACCGTTCAGATATTTTTCAATCATAAGTGATGCGATGGGAGCCGCCGACAGGGAGCCAAATCCGGCATTTTCAACTAATACAGCTACCGCAATTTGGGGATCGTCAATGGGGGCAAATGAAATGAACCAGGCATGGTCCATGCCATGTGGATTTTGGGCCGTTCCAGTTTTTCCGGCCGTAGGAACATCTTCTAGATTTGCGTACCACCGACCGGAGCCATCGGTGACCACTTTGCGCATTCCTGATTGTACATGCTTTAAAGAAGTGGAATCAAGCCATGTGATGGGTGATTTCTGAACGGGAATTCGATCTATATCGCCATTGGGGCGCTGTAAAGCCTGCACTAGGTGTGGTTTGATGTTGTGCCCGCCATTGGCAATTTGAGCGGCTACAAGCGCCATTTGAAGTGGTGAGGCGGAAACCAAACCTTGACCTACTCCTAAATTAATAATATCACCCACTCCCCACTTGCGCTCTCCCAAAACTCGATTCAGGTAGGTGCTATCGGGAATAATACCGCGGGATTCATAGGGCAAATCGATGCCATTGGTGTGCCCCAGACCAAAATGTTCAACCAATCGGTTCCATTCATTAAGTTGACCGGCATCTGCGATTTTATTCATCAAACTAAAAAAGTAGGTATTACAGGAGTTTTGGATAGCCTGTTCCAACTTTTGAGGGCCATGTGCTTTGGTACATTTATACAAACGTCCGCGTCGATAACCACCATTACATTGAACCACGGTTTCCGGGGTGATTAAATCCATTTCCAATCCAACAAGGGCCATAATCGGCTTAAAGGTAGAACCAGGTGGTTGTATCGTAGTGATCGCCCGGTTAAACAAGGGCTTGGTCGTATCCGCATTTATTGCTTTCCAGTAATCTGAATCCAAGCGACCCGCCAAACGTCGCACTTCGTATTGCGGTGAGCTAACCATGGCTAAAATACTACCATCGCGTGGATCCAGGGCTACAGCACCACCCAGCTTGTCTTTCATCAGCTCTTCAGTAACCATCTGCAGTTCGGTATCCAGCGTAGTAATCAGATCAACACCCTTCGTCGGTGGCTCATCGAGTTCACCGTTATCAAAAGAGCCTACGGATTGCCCCAAGGCATTCACCCGCAGATATTCGATCCCTTTTTCTCCTCGTAAGGTTTGCTCATATACCAGTTCCAGGCCACTTCGGCCCGCTTTATCACCCAATCGATAGGCATTGCTGTTATGATACTCTTGTTCGGTTACTTCTCGGAGGTATCCAAGCACATGGGAAGCTTTAATGGGCATGGGATAATTGCGCTTAGACTCAATCAGATGACCAACTCCGGGCAGACGCCAGATATTTTCTTGAATATGAGAAAATACATCAAAATTGACTTCGGTTAGCAGTCGGGATGAGCGATGCCAGGAATAAGCGCGCGCAGCTTCAATTTTCTCTCTCATTTGAGGAACTGGCATGTCCACTAATTTTGCCAGTAAGCGAGTGTTGGTGGTGTCAAAGTTGGAGGGCGTGATGGTAATGGTATAAATGGGCTCATTATCTACCAACAAATTGCCATGCCGATCATAAATCAACCCACGAGCCGGATGTACATATTCTTGTCGGAGTGTGTTCTCTCGACTGAGTGGGCTGTATGTTTCATATTCCAGAATTTGTAATTGATAGATACGGCCAATTACAATTAATCCCATCCCCAGCATAAAAAACTGCAGCACCCGAATGGAAGTACGAACTCGTTTTTTTGAGTTTGGGCCCATAATGCTTGTTAAAGATTAACCTAATAATTGAATAGCCTTACGGCTGAACAAGCAGAAGTATTACTAATTCGATTTAAAAATATACATCATACTTCCAATAACCGCGGTATAAAACGCATTACCCAGCCATTGGCGAAAAAAGTACAGATCAGCAGCATATCCATTAATAAAATGTGCCAATACCAAGAATACCAGTTGATGGAGGATACCTGCTAAAGCGATGGTTAAAAATATTTGGCCAGTTAATAGTCGGATATCACTGATGCGTGGTACAAAATTATAGGATGTGAAAATAGTCAGTGTTTTTGCAAACATATTCAATCCCCAGGTATCCAATAGTGCATCCATTAGAAAACCCAGACCGGCGGCCATAAATATTGATTCCGTCCGATCACGAGTGGATGCGTACCATAATAAGAATACCAATACGACATCCGGATGCATCTGGAAAAAGTTCAGATGACGAAAGATCAGGATCTGCAAAAGCAGAAACCCTAATCCGAGTCCAATATCCTTAAGTCGATCTGAATTCATGTAGTTTACGTTAACCGGTCGCTAAAATTGTTTATCATATTGTTCTTTAAGGCGAATGAGGCTGGAATCGGGCTCATATTTGACCACAAAGCCTTCTACCAGTTCAGACAAATTGACAAATGGTTTCAAGTAAATTTTTTGGGTTTCTTTACCCGGTGCCGGTTGGGTACGAATTACCGATCCGATGGGTATATGCGGGGGAAACTGGTTACTGTATCCTGAAGTCTCCACTACCTGTCCTGAATCCACCGAAACGGTTTGGGGAACATAATTTAACACCAGTTCGCTCATGTTTTGCCCTTCCCAGGTTACTATACCATAAGCACGGCTACCCTGAATTTGGGCACTACTTCGGAACAGGGAGTTAAAGACAGGCATTACTTGAGAATATTGATTGTTCACCATGATGATGTTGCCGACTAAGCCTTCGGAGGAAACCAGTGGCATACCCAATTTAACTCCATGATTGGATCCGGCATCAATGGTCAAGTTATTGTTGATGCCGGTAAGCTCTTTACCCACAATGGTGACTGGTACAAGCGGATAGCTGGATTGTTGTTTGTATTCCAACAGATCTCGCAATCTGGCATTTTGGCGGGCCGCGGAACGAAGTCGACTAAGCTCATCAAGCAATACCACGTTTTGGCGGCGTAATTCGGTATTCGTTTTTAGTGCTTCTCGATAAATCCGAATATTTGCCAAGGGCTCTTCCAAATAACTGAATACGGTAACGGAGATTTGACGTAAATGCGTAATTCCGCCCTGAAAGCGGCTGACCATAAGAGCAAGGGCAGCAACTAATAATAACCCTGTAATAATGTAATCTTTCGCATCGGTTATGCGCGGAAATACAAGACGCATTCAGCGATTCTATCCATTTGTACTGTAAGTGAAGAGCTCGTCTATGAAACGACGCTACGGTAGTAATCCAGATTCTCGAGAATTGCACCTGTTCCTCGAACTACTGCGGTCAGAGGATCTTCCGCAATGTGAACGGGTAGATCGGTTGTCTCGATGATCAACTTATCTAAATTCTTTAATAATGCTCCGCCCCCGGTAAGCATGATACCACGATCCAAAATATCCGCAGACAACTCGGGTGGGGTTTGCTCGAGTGATTTCGTGATGGATTCAACGATGGTGTTGACAGACTCGGAGATTGCTTCGCGAACATCCTTGGAAGTTACTTTTCGAGTACGGGGAACACCGTTAACGAGGTCTCGCCCCTTAGTAACCAGCTCAATTTCCTCGTCCAGGGGAGCCGCAGATCCGATTTTGCATTTAATTTCTTCGGCCGTGCGTTCACCTATCAACAAGTTATGATTACGACGGAAATAATTGATGATATCATCATTAAGTTCGTCGCCTCCCAAACGTACTGATTGGGAATAAACAATACCGGACAGGGCAATAACCGCAATTTCGGTGGTACCACCGCCGATATCTACGATCATATTACCTACTGGCTCGTGAACGTTCAACCCGATACCAATAGCTGCGGCCATGGGTTCATCAACCAGGTAAACTTCTTTAGCACCGGCATGTTCAGCACTGTCGCGAACGGCCCGTCGCTCAACTTCGGTAATACCGCTGGGCACGCAGACCACCATCTGCCGAGTGGTGGAGTACCACTTCATTTTTACTTTTTTGATCATGCCCCGAATCATCTGTTCGGCAACTTCAAAATCCGCGATAACCCCATCGCGCAGCGGTCGAACCGTACGGATGTTCTTGTGAGTTTTCTCGTGCATCAAGCGGGCTTCGTGTCCGGTGGCAACCGGTTGGTTCTGCATGTTGAGCGCCACAATTGATGGCTCATTGAGGACGATACCTTCATTTTTAGCATAGATCAGGGTATTTGCGGTACCCAGATCAATAGCGATATCGGTATATAACCAGTCAAACAGCCCCTTTTTTCGCTGATTGGGGTTATTTTTGTTGTTGGTTTGCGTTACGGTAGCTTCTGTTTTTTGAGCCATATATAATTTACCCTTGCCGATAATACTGATATGAACCCGTAGATCATCCTCGGGTTCGAAATAAATTATGCGAACGAATAGTACAGTCTGTAGTACTTTGAATCAACGCAAAGTACAAAAGATCTTCAAAAAGTGAATACTTAATGACGGAAATGGCGCATTCCGGTGCAGACCATGGCTAGATCAGCTTTGTTGGCTGCTTCGATCACCTCGTCGTCTCGAATACTTCCCCCTGGCTGGATCACGGAAGTTGCGCCTGCTTCGGCTGCTGCTTCCACCCCATCTGCAAATGGGAAGAACGCGTCGGAAGCGATTGCACAGTTGTCCAATGACAACCCCTCGGAGTTGGCTTTAGCGATCGCAATCTGGGAAGCTTCCACACGGCTGGTTTGGCCGGAACCGATACCCAGGGTTTGCCGATTCTTGGCATACACAATGGCGTTAGATTTCACATGCTTAACCACCTTCCAGGCAAATCGCAGATCATTCATCTGTTGTTCCGAAGGCTGTCGCTCGGTTACCACTTGTAGGTCATCTTCAATGATGGTCACATCGTTGGCCATTTGAGAAAGCGCCCCACCGAATATAGATTGATATCCACGATCATTGAGCTGATTCAGCGGTTGTTTGAGGCGAATCAGGCGACGGTTTTTCTTTTGGGCCAATCGATTAAGTGCCTCTTTACTGAATGAGGGGGCAATAATAATCTCTGTGAAAATTTCATCGATGGCTTCCGCGGTAGCATCATCCAGTTCCTGATTTACTATTACAATACCTCCAAAGGGCGATACGGTATCAGTGGCAAACGCGCGTCGGTACGCTTCGGTTAGCGAATCGGCTTGAGCCACTCCACAGGGGATAGTGTGTTTGAAAATCGCGCAAGTGGGATCATCATCTATAAATTCGGCCATTAACCGCAACGCGCCGTCAATATCCAAGTAGTTATTATAGCTTAATTGCTTGCCATGAAAACAGTCGATGTATTCATCCTGGTACCCATATACCGCTGCTTGTTGATGGGGATTCTCCCCGTAACGTAAATCATGATTTTTGGGCAAGCTTACATTAAGCTGTGCAGGGTTATCGGTCTCACATAATCCATTGAAATAGTTAGCAATGTGTGCGTCGTATTCCGCGGTGTGATTAAACGCAGCCTGGGCCAACGAACGGCGCGTTTCAAACGAAATGCCCTCGCCCGCATTCAGCTCATGGATGAAATCATCATATTGCGACGGATGTGTAAGAATGGAAACATGCGCGAAGTTTTTAGCCGAAGCGCGCACCATAGTGGGCCCACCAATATCAATATACTCGGTTGCTTTGGCGACCGTGCACCCGGGGTCAGCGATAGCCTCTTGAAAAGGGTATAGGTTGGCCACGACCAAATCAATAGCTTGGATATCCAATTCCGCAATTTCTTTAACGTCCGGTTGATGACTGGTTCGGGCTAATATACCTCCGTGAACTTTGGGGTGAAGGGTTTTTACACGACCATCCAAACATTCCGGAAATCCAGTTAGCTCGGAGACATCCTGAACGGGAATTTCGGCGTCTTTGATTACTTGTGCGGTTCCCCCCGTTGAAAAAAGTTCGACTCCTTGGGCGTGTAAAGTTTTTGCCAAGGGAACCAGCTTTGTTTTATCGGAGACGGAGAGAAGAGCGCGTTTGGGGTGTAGGGGCGTTTCAGGAAGCTTGGAAAGAGGTTTCAGGGCCACGGTACGAGTGTTAGTTATTTGTATTGCGATTTATTCAGCTTCGGAAAAAAACGTTTCAGGACGAAGTTTGGCGTCGATATAACGATCAATAACTTCTACATATAATTGATGTTCAACCGGGTGGATACGATGGGCTAAAGACTTTGGGGTATCATCAGATCGGACGGGAATTTCGCGTTGTGCCAAAATAGGGCCGTCGTCATATTCTTCGGTAACCAGATGAACCGTACAACCGGTTTTTTCATCACCGGCGGCCAGCACCGCGCGATGAACATGTTCCCCATAAAAGCCCTTGCCGCCATATTTGGGTAGCAAAGAAGGATGAATATTTAAGATACGATCATCGTAGAGATCCAATACCGCGTTGGGAATTTTCTTCAGATAACCGGCCAAAATTAAGAGATCCGCATTCCAGTCATCCAATGCATTGATCAAATGACGTGCATAAGCTTTAGGAGATTCAAAAGAAGTAGGACGCAATATTCGGGAAGAAATACCCAAACGTTCGGCGCGTTCTATCGCACCGATTCCATTTTTATCTACAATCAACCCTTGTACTGTCGCTTTGTTCATCAGAAGACCTGAATCGCAAGCACGAACAATGGCTTCAAAATTAGTACCCGATCCAGAAGCAAATACAACGAGATTTATCACGATTTAAAAATAGATTCAGTGGATTTAAGCGACGATTGAGGGCCCAAAGATAAGGATAGTGGAGCACCAATGGGTAATGGAATTTTATTGTCTATGTGGCCATACGGAAGGTTATGTACTACAGGAGTGCGTGTGCTTTGGAATACGCGGTTGAGTACAGTATCCAGATCGGGCACCTTGGGATATTCTTCCTCTTCGGCTTTTCGAATGATACCAGTGATCACCGCGGCCGCTCGATCAAATAGACCAGCTAGGGCGAATTGAAGTAAATAGGCTTCAATTTTGTGGGTCTGTTCATTTACATCTTCCAGTATCAGAATATGATCTTTGGGGTCCGGGAAGTAGGAACTCCCCAAAAGCTTTAGCGCAACCGATGATGTGCCAGCCAGCCCCAAACCCTGGATGGTTAATTCTTCTTCCTGCTGATGTTCCAGTTGATAATCAACTGTACCGGTTTCTAGGAATTTCCAGTATGCTTCTTCCCATTGGTCGCTAAATGGCTCTCTAGCCATATCCGTGGCCACCATTCCAGCCGAGAGACTGGGTAATCCGGTTTGTGCATATAAAGCCCACTGCAAAGCGGTGATATCACTGAATCCGATCAGAGGCTTTCGCTGTTCATAAAAGAGCTGAAAATCTAGCAGTTTGATTAATCGCATACTACCATAACCACCACGAGCGCAGATGATGGCATCCACTTGGGGATCCTCTACCATATCCATGAGTTCGTAGGCTCGTATTTCATCCGGCCCCGCCACATAGAACTCTTCACGATGACATGTCTCGCCCACTTTAACTTGGTACCCGCAGGATTCCAGATATTCAATCCCGCGATTGAGTTTTTCGGGATCGGGTGTGGTAGCAGGTGCGGTTATGCCAAAGGTGGCTCCTTTAGGAATGGGGTTAAGCGGAACGAACGTTTTGGTCCGATCGGAAAACATAATAGTTATTCAGACTCCAGGTTATCTGGTTAATCGTAATTTTGATGATGGTAGCAATAGGCACGGCCAGTAGCATACCCAGTATTCCTGCGGTCTCCGAACCAATCATAATCACAAATAAGATGGCTACCGGATGCATTTGCGCGGCTCGTGAAAATATGAGCGGTTGAAAAAGCAGGTTATCCATTACCTGCACAATTAAAATGGCTAAAATACAAGCGCCTACCAGACTAAAGTCTCCGGTTTCTAATATGGATATCAGGATGGATAAAATATATCCGATGACGGGTCCGAAATAGGGGATCGTATTGGCAATACCTACCGAAATTCCTACGGAAAGGGAATTGTCCAATCCCGCAAATGACAGGGTGATCCAGGAGGTGATGGCTACCAGGGTACTTTGGAATAGTACACTTTTAAAATAGACCCCCAACCGAGTCTCAATTTTATCAATAAGGCTAAGGGTAGTTTCAAAATATTTGTTGGGAACCAAAGTCAGCATAGATCGGCGGATATCACTCCCGTCTTTCAGGAAGAAGAAAGTGGCAAAAGGAATGATCAATAAAGCCAGAAAGATATTGGTAAATATTCCGATCACATTACTGATGGCCGAAGGTAACTGACCTACATCGAATAAGGTCTCCGCCGCGCGAGTCAAGTTTTCAGTAAGAAATCCCGGAGGCAAGAAAGGAAGATCATTATTAATCAAACCTTCTAGCTTATTGGCAATCATTTGAATGTTTTCGACACTAAGCTGTTGAGCTAATCCCACCATTTGGCTGGCAATAATGGGTATTACGCTGGTAGATATCCAAACTAAGATGAGTATTACCGCTGCCAGAGCCACCAAAATGGCCGCAGTTCGGTTCATGCCGGACGATTGCAAGCGGTTAACAAGGGGGTCCAAAATGTAGGAGAAAATGGTCGCAATAATCACATAACCAACCAAAGTAGCGTAGGTATACACTAACCAAACACCCACCAGGATGGCGAGTAGCCCGATAACCCCACGTATGACTTTTTCTAATGTAAGCGATTGCATATCAGTGTTCGATCGCCTCTAATAATTGATCCAGATGAGGAAATATTTGATCCGATCGGTACCCCTTGCGTGCCAAGTAGTCAAAGACTTTTTTTCGACGCTTTCTCGGATCTTCCTCTCTTAAAAAGCGGCTTTTCCGTTTTAAAACCAAATGGAAAAAATGGTCGAACGAGTCCACGTTTTCTTCCTGCTCAAGATGAGCTATAGCCTGATCAATATCACTGCTTGAAATCCCTTTCTGATATAAAGCAGCACGGATTTTGTTCGGTCCCCAGTTATTTAATCGGTACTTGTCCAGGGCAAAAGATCGGGCAAATTTTGTTTCATCGATCCAGCCTCGTTTTTCAAACTCATCCAGATAAAGTTGAATCAGATGATCAGGATAATCCTTGCGACGGGCTTTTTGCTGTAACTCGCGACGAGCATGATCGCGGCGAGCTAAGAGTCCCAGCAAATAGTCTTTTACCGTTTGTTGATATTCCGCTTGCTGCAGACGGGTAAATAAAGAAGGCGTCATTTCGACGCCTTTCTTTAGCTTGAATTGTTGCACCACCGGCCCGGATAGCCCGATTAAAAACGCATTGTTTACAAATACCGAAAAGCGGTCCTTCCGGCGTTTTTGCGGTTCAATGGCCGTAATGGGACCTGGTATATTGTCCGGCGGATCTATTTCAGAACCGGCAGGTGCCATTAGGAATCGCTATCCTTTTTCTTCTTCTTATCCTGTCCGTTTTCCGAAGTATTTGCTTCTGCTTCTTCCTCACCAGGCATAAGCTTTTGGCGTACGATCTTCTCGATCTTATTGGCTAGTTTAGGATCTTCTTCCAAGTATTGAATGGCGTTGTCTTGTCCCTGCCCAATCGGATCACCATCATAACGATACCAACTACCTCGCTTCTGAATGATGTCGTATTCTACAGCCAGATCCAGCAATTCACCCAGGCGGGAAATGCCAGTACCGTACATAATATTAAATTCTACTCGCTTGAAAGGCGGAGCTACTTTGTTCTTGACCACCTTCACCTTGGTACGGTTACCCACCACTTCATCGCCACTTTTAATGGCGCCAATGCGGCGAATATCCAGCCGTACCGAGGAGTAGAATTTGAGGGCGCGTCCACCGGAAGTGGTTTCGGGGTTACCGAACATGACACCAACTTTCTCACGTATTTGATTAATGAAGATGGTGGAGGTTCGGCTCTTACTGATCACCCCGGTAATTTTACGCATAGCTTGTGACATCAATCTAGCCTGTAGTCCCACATGGGAGTCCCCCATTTCGCCTTCCAATTCAGCTCGTGGTACCAAGGCGGCCACGGAGTCTACCACAATCACATCCAGAGCCGCGGATCGGATGAGGGTTTCAGCAATTTCCAGTGCCTGTTCACCACTATCTGGTTGGGAGACCAATAGTTCGTCGGTGTTAATGCCTAGTGATTTGGCATATTTGGGATCAAACGCGTGTTCCGCATCAATAAAGGCCGCGTACCCACCCGCTTTTTGCGCTTCGGCAATGACATGCAATGCCAAGGTGGTTTTACCACTGCCTTCAGGGCCATAAATTTCAGTGATTCGACCTCGGGGAATCCCACCCACGCCAAGCGCGTAATCCACCATCAGGGATCCGGTAGAAATTGATTCTACATTGCGTATAGCATTGTCGCCCAAGCGCATGATAGTACCTTTACCATGCTGTTTTTCAATTTGTCCAACGGCTAACTCAAGAGCCTTTTCACGATCTTTCGATTTGGAAGCCATAATACATCCTTTGAATTTAAAATCTGTCGACGATTGAGCCGAGCAGGGTATATGTGTTATTTATGTACATGATACAGAACCGACCGGATACTTACACATTTTTTTCAAATTTCTTCAAATCTCCGCTGCAGACTCTCTAAGAGCCAACATGGCGTCTTTAATCTGCTGTGACTGAATGTAGGGTGCCGGTCCAAAGCGTAAAATTTCTCCGCGAGCATCGGTATATACGCCTCGATCCAGCAAGTTGGCACGAAGGGTGCGAGCATGGGTGGAGCGAAGGGCAAGAAAACCACCATTGCGTTCTAAGGTTTCGGTGTGAGCCAGACGGATGAGTTCGGGATCCAGGTCTAACCGTTGGAATTCTGCCCGCATGAGCTCCAATTGAGATAGATACTGCTTGCGCAGACGTTGGGGACTGAGTTCATGTTCCCCAAAAAAGTCGACCACTTGCGCGGCCCGGTATTGGGAAACCGGATCATAGGTGCCACTGGCAAATCGCTGGTCACCGTCATCGTAGGCCACTGATTGATTGGATCGGGGCTGATCCAAGGTGCTGAATGAGGCGAACCAACCAGTAATAGCCGGACGTAATTGGCAATCTTGAGGAAAACGCAGAAAACAGTTCGCTTCTCCCCATTGCAGATATTTATATCCTCCAATCAACATAAAACAGTCCTTCAGCTCGGCTTCCTGGATGGAGAGAGGGATCACATTGGTGCCATGATAGTCATCAATAATCAAGGGTACCCCTGCCTGGCGGGCCAGAGAGGCGATGCGGGTCAACTGTGGTTGGATCAGCCCGGTTTCAAAGTACACGCGGGAAAGCGCGATGGCGGAGGTACGATCATCCAACTCTTGTTCAATGCGATCGGGGAGTGTCTCCGGCGCATCTGTATCCAAAAAAATGGGTTCTAATCCCTCCTCCGATGCGCGTCGCAGTTGTCTATACATGGAATGGAATTCACCACTGGTAGTAATGATTTTGGGCTTTTGGGCTAAGTCAAAACTAGATAGCAACGCAACCAGCAACTGATGGGTATTGGGCCCCAGACAGTATCGCCCATGGGGATCGTCGTAATATGAACGGAGATAGTTACGAAGGGATTCCGTTTTCTGAAAAGCCTGTTCCCACTTGTTGTCCACCAGGGTGGCTGCCTGGTCAAAAGACTGGATATATCCATCCATGGCGCAGTCGGGCCAGGCTTGGTGGGAATGTCCCGTAAATAGTAATCGGTTGGCTACATCAAAACGGGAGTAGTGGGGCGCCAGTGATTGAGCCAGCTTATCAATCTGTTCTTCCAGCATAGAATTGCAGTCAGACTAAGTTAAAATTTAGATCGTATGGCCCAGAGATCGGGGAAAATGGGTTGGAAGAGCGTGCGTCGCAAATATTGAGCGCCATCACTGCCACCGGTTCCTTTCTTGGTACCGATGGTGCGTTCCACCATTTTGACGTGCCGATAACGCCACTCCTGCATCCCTTCATCGAAATCGACCAGCAATTCACAAAGTAAGGCGGCTTCTGGATCCTCGTTCATCACCTGAACCAAGGTATCTTGCATATCATCAGAGGGATCGAACAGCAATCGTTGATCTTCATTTCGCTGGGGAGTATCCACATCGTAACCCCGTTTCTGCAGGTAACTACAAAAGGCTTCCCACAGGGTTATTTCTGCCATACGTTTTTTGATGGTGGCCAAATGGGCGGGTTGATCCGCGTGGACTTCAGTCATGTGTTTAGAACGTAAGCCGCACAAAATTTCCACTTCCCGGAATTGCCAAGACTGAAATCCACTGGCTTGATCCAGGAAACCACGGAAACTGTTAAAGTCCAAGGGGGTCATGGTTTCCAGGATATCCACCTGGCTTACCAAGGTCTTCATGATGGTCAATATCCGTCGCATGGTTTTAACACTGCCCCAGGTGGCTCCACTTTGCAGTTCATCGCGCAAAAGACCCATCTCGTGCAGTATTTGTTTAAACCAAAGTTCATACGTTTGGTGGATAATAATAAAGAGCATTTCATCGTGCTCTTCAGGGTCGGATTTCAATTGCTGCAGATCCAGCAACTCATCCACTTTCAGATATTCCCCGTAGGTCAGTCCCATGGCCGTTTTCGCGTGTTTTAGAATGATCGTTGACAATCCTAAATTATACCTACTTTAAGCTGAGAACCCAAGATTGTTCATAATCCCAAACCGGATCATTCTGTGATTGATACGCATTGCCATTTATATCTGGAAAAATTCGCTGACGATATTGATGAAGTTCTGGATCGAGCTGAGGAGGCTGGCGTTACGGATATTTGTATGCCCGCCATTACGTTCGAATCACTTGAGCAAATGGAGGCCTTGCCGCCCCATAACGTCAACCTGCACGATATGGTGGGCTTACATCCCTGTGACGTAGAAGAGGTGCCTGATAATTTGGAGTCCACTCTTCAACGGTATGCCCAACAAGATCGCTTTGTTGCCATCGGGGAAACCGGATTAGACTACTACTGGTCAACAGATCATGTGGAAGCGCAAAAGCAGAGTTTGCACATCCACTGCGAGGTGGCCAAAGCGGTTGGCAAACCTATTGTGTTACATAACCGAGATTCTACCCAAGATGTGTTGGATATCATTGACAAGCACCAAGATGGGTCGCTCAACGGGGTATGGCATTGTTTTAACGGTTCCGTTGAAGAGGGGAAGCGGGCTATTGATCTGGGACTGCACTTGGGAATCGGTGGCATCCTCACCTTTAAAAATGCCGGCGTGGATAAGACCGTGGCTGAACTTCCGCTGGATGTGATGATACTGGAAACGGATGCTCCCTATTTGGCGCCCAGTCCCAATCGCGGGAAGCGAAATGAGCCTTCTTTTGTGCAATACACCGCTCAAAAGTTGGCTGAGGTGAAGAGTAAGGACATTAGCGTGATCAAACAGCAAACCTCAAAGCAAGCTCGCCAGCTGTTTAATCTGAATTAAGTCCATTTGATCAATAGAAGAGCCAGACGATACCGCTGATCAGGGTATATTTACCTACTAGCATCCAGTTTTTGTAGTACTCGTGAGGCTGGGGCAGACGGTTTTTCCGGAATAGTTTACGTACTTTTTTGATGCTCAGATCGCGATAGTTCCACAACAGATATCGCTGGTAGAGATTATCCGGTAAAAACAGGATGCCCAATTGGGTGAGAACCAGCAATTCCGAACCCACAAATGTCCAAACGTCGCCCCAAAAGTAGCCCCAGCGGAAATTGGTATAAATGAAATAAATAATCTGTACTACCAAAATGACACAGAGGCTGTATTTGAAAAACAGATTGACGCCCCGGTTGAAGGCGTAAAAAATATGATCTCGAATAATACTATGGCGCAGGATGACGTCGTATTTGTCGTCAGAATTATAACCGCCAAGGGAGGTGGTCTGTTCATGCTCATCAGTTAGATATTGACTGAACTTTCCGAACAGCAGGGCATTAAATAACGATCGATATACCCCTACGCGGGTTTGTTTATCGAACTTCTCCTTTTGCTCGCGCCATCGTTTACTGTGTTTATGAATTTTTTCATGGGTTTGCCGCACTTTTTCCGGATCGCCCCCCCTCATCATTCTACGTAATCGCCAATTAGTGATCCGGGTAGCAAAACGATCAAACCACGTCTGTTGATACTCGCGGGCGTTGGATCGCGTTCGGGTCTGCTGGTTATGTGATTTTGTCTTTTGCTTGCGAGAATCGGTATGTGATTGTTGGCGCGCTCTCGATTGGGAATAGGAGGACGTATAGTGTCCAGTGCTTGAACGATCGGTAGAACGGCGTTGCCGGTGGGTACGATTTTGACTAGCGCTGGATTTTGACCGGTGGCTCGATGAGGCATTATTTCGTTGTTTGCTAAGCCCCTTAATACGTTTTAAATAGCTGAAAGCCGCATTAATCTCTTTAATGCGCTCCTCAGCTTCGGCTAACTTTTTATCATTACTGGCATGACGATCGGGATGCCATTTCAGCGCCAAACGGCGACGTGCTCGTTTAATCTCCTCCAAGGAAGCGCCAGGCTGTAAGCCTAATGTTCGATATGACTGTTCAAGTCTTCCCATGGGGTATTAATTCGTATTGGGTTGGATGCCCAGTTGTTTCAGCACGGGATATTGATTCAAAATTTCTGGATCCAGGGTCATGAATTGATATTCATGTCGCAGAGGCATTCCGGTACGCAATCGGGCAAATCCTTGGGCCCGAGTATCTGGTTGTTGACATAAATCACGCAATGCATGGTCATAATCTTTAATAGGATGCACTTGGTGAAGCATAGAAACCAGATGATCTTTGGAATCAAGTCTAACGTATTCTCTCGAAGTTGGTACGGGAGTATCTACCGGATCCAAACCAAAGTGATGATATAACGCGTGGCAAATCATTTGGGTAGCTCTCCGTTTGGATTCCAACGAATAGCCGGCAATATGCGGAGTACTATACAATAAAGAAGCTGCACGTTGACAATCAAAATTGGGTTCGTTCTCCCATACATCTAAAATGGCATTTGTTACTTCTTGGCGTTCCATTTTTTGATCCAGGTATACTTCATCAACAATTCCTCCCCGCGCAGCGTTGATGATCAGGGCAAATTTCTGCTGGCCTATGCGTTTTTCGTTAAACCAGTGATAGGTGGGATAATCGGATTCTTCCGGGGTAGTCAGGGGTGTATGAAGCGTTAAAATATCGGTATCCAACACTTTTTTCAGAGAGACTGAGTTAAACGAAGGTTCGCGTTGTTCACGTGGTGGGTCATAACCCAACGTGGTGATACCCAAATTTGCAGCAAGCATCTCCACGGCCTGCCCAACATTACCCATACCTACAATGCCTAGACTCAGTTGCCCAAGAGGCTGATTTTGTTGAGTTGCCCAGCTAACGATAGCTGTTAAAACATATTCAGCTACTGCTTGGGCATTGCATCCTGGTGCATGAGCAAACGTTATATCATGATCCTTAAGAGCTTTTCGATCCACATGATCATACCCCGCAGATCCGGTAGCCACGAATGAGAGATTCGGGGGAAAATGTTGGATCGCTTGATGATCAACCGGATGAACCGTACGAATGAGCAAGGCGTCAAATTCGTTGACGGCACTCCAGGTTTCTTCTGAAGGATCATACGTAATTAGTTCAACTTGATCATCGGTGAAGTCTTCCAAATCAACCAGATGTTGATCGGCGGCTACCCGAATGGCAGGTTGTTTTACCATAGAAAATTATGGTTCCTATTTAGTTACGACATTATGGATTCTAAGCTAAAGCACAGATATTAGCTTCACATATTAAACCCTATTAAGATACAAGTTATTTGAGCATATGACTGCCCAACAAGAGCAAGCGATTAATATGGTAACGCTCATCCGAAAGAAAAGAGATGGAGCAGCCCTGTCGCAGGATGAAATTTCGAATTTAATTCAAGCCTATACGCACGATCAGGTGCCCGATTATCAGATGAGTGCCTTTTTGATGGCTGCCTTTTTAAATGGATTAAATGAAGACGAGGCGGCCTATCTCACTGAATCGATGTTGCATTCGGGCACTGTATTGGATTTTTCCGATATCCAGCCGATGAAAGTGGACAAGCATTCTACCGGAGGGGTGGGAGATAAACTATCTCTGATTTTGGCACCTATTGTTGCTTCCTGCGGAGTAGCCGTTCCCATGATATCCGGACGTGGCTTGGGACACACTGGCGGAACACTGGATAAACTGGAATCGGTTCCTGGTTTAAATGTTCAGGTGAGTCTGGATGAGTTCCGGTCCCAATTGGAACAACATAATTTAGTGATGGCCGGTCAAACCGAAGATGTAGCTCCTGCCGATAAACGAATGTATTCCCTGCGAGATGTGACCGCCACCGTAGAGAGTATTCCACTTATTGCCAGCAGTATAATGAGTAAAAAACTGGCCGAAGGTATCGATGGATTGGTCTTGGATGTTAAGTTTGGAAGTGGCGCATTTATGAAAACATCTGAACAGGCGGCCGAGTTAGCTCAGACCTTAGTGAATATTGGCGAATCCTTTGGCAAAGAAACCATTGCTTACCTAACAAATATGGAAGAACCGTTGGGGAATACCATCGGTAACTGGCTGGAAATGAAGGAAAGTATTCTGGCGCTCAATGGAGAAGGACCCGAAGATGTGATGGAGATTACTCACCTGCTTGCCGGAACCATGATCTATCTGGGAGATCAAGCCCAAACCGTAGAAGAGGGAATCCGCCAAAGTAAAGCGGCTATAGCTGATGGAAGCGCACTTGAGAAGTGGAAAGATGTAGTTGAGGCGCAGGGCGGAGATACTTCGGTGATCGATGATCCCGATTCCTACCCCGATGCCGAATACTCTTTTTCCTTCACTGCGGATAACGATGGCTTCATCCATGAGATGATGGCCTATGAGTTAGGTATGGCCTCACTTGAAATGGGAGCGGGTCGACACACCAAAGAAGACGATGTGGATTTCTCCGCTGGAATTCGTTTACACAAAAAACGTGGCGACTACGTTAAAAAGGGTGAAACAATATTGACCGGATACACGAACAAGCAATCAAGTATGAAGGTGGCACGAAAATGGATCGCGTCAGCAATAGAGATTGACACAGACCAACTTGATAAATCACCACTCATTACCCATCGAATCGATCAAAAGGGCATTACCGACTATTAGTTTTACACGCTAGGAGTTGCAATCTCTTCGATTTACCGTAAATTTATTCAATGGGGCTATTTCATACGGTTGATTAAGCGGCATATTAAAAATAAAAGTTCAAAATCATGTTTAAGCGATTTATAAGAGCACTCAAGTCTATGTTCGGCGGTTTTGTCAGTTCCATTGAGGATCCCAAACTGATTCTCGAGCAAAATATTCGGGAGCTGAACGATCAGATTCCTCAGATGAATGAAAATATCGCAACGGTGAAAGCCAATATGATGATGCTCCAAAAGGAGGTTAAGCGATATGAGAAATCCATTCAGGATCTGACCAATAAAATTAAATCAGCTATTAACGCCGATCGTGACGATATTGCTGAGAATTATGCGTTAAAGCTAGAAAAGCATAAAGAAAATCTGGCCTCCTCTCGAGAGCAGTTGAAGTTTGCCGAGCAGGCTTATGAAAAAGCCTTGAAGGTGAAGAAAGCGTTCATGCGTGAGAAAGATCGCAAAATTCAGGAAGCCAAAGAAGCCTTGCGAGCCAGTGAGCGTGCTGAATGGCAATCCAAAGTCGCGGATACTCTTGAGCAATTTGAAGTGGGTGGTGTGGACGCCACACACGACGAAATGATCAATCGCATCAATGAGGAAACCGCAAAAAATGAAGCCCGCATGGAGTTGGCGCTGGACAGCATCGACACCGATACCATGGAAATTGAAGCCAATGCAGAGCGCCTGCGAGCTCATGAAATCGTGGAACAGATGAAAAATGAAATGGGCAAAACTGCCGATGGCCAGCAACAAGTGGAGGAAGAAAAGCCTTCCGTAGATCTGGATGAAGTGGAAGCCGCTCCCGAAGAACCGTCCAAAACCATCGGACGCGAAAAGGAACAAAATTCGTAGGTACTATACCTGCTGTTATCCCATCATCTTAAGTTATCCAGTGATGTAATGTGGTGATCCGAAATGAGTGAACAAGATCGACAACGGCTAAAAGAAGAATACAAGGATCATTATAAAAAGATCCGTGAAGCCAAAGAGCAGCTCAAACAGGCGCAGCGACAGAAAAAAATGACCGATGCGCTTCACGGTTTGCAGAGCGGCGATTTGTTTGAGGTCTTCGATGAGATGCTCTATAAAATCAAACACAAGATTACCAGTGCCGAAGCTCGCTTGGAGGTCGCATTGGATGATTTGGATTCAGATGAACGAGAATCATCAGCTACCAATACCCAATCTGATACGGTGAGTTCGCAAGAATCGGAGAACGTAGTACGACGGCAGCGGGCCAAAGATACTATCCGGCAAGTTAAAGCGGAAATGGGCATGCTTTATACCGAATTGGAGGAGCAAGCCAGTAAAATGAATCATGAAAAAACCATAGGGCACTCTCCGGATTCTAATAGGGAAGATCAGGAGAAGCAATAACTATGAGTGACTTAGAAGAAGAGAATTTGAACTTTACAAGAGAAGCATTCATGCATCCCATTAATTTGGTGATGCTACTGGCTTCCAGCGTCTCTGCATTTCTGTTCACTGATGTCGGGTTAGTATCCAATCTGATTTTTACCCTGGCTTTTGGAACCGAATTGATGTATCTGGGAATTGTCCCTCGGTTACCTCGATTTAAAAAAGTAGTGCGACTGCGAAAGTTAAGGGAACGGGATGCCAGCGCGGAAGAAAAAGCTTTGTTTCAACAACTGGATCCTGCTTCGCAGAGACGGTTTCTAATGCTCAAGCATCTCACTCGGTTAGTTCGCGATAATTTTGATAAGATGCCGTATACCTCGCAGGGGATGTTAGAGAGTATTCGGAAGAAAATTGATGAGTTGTTGTCCAATTATTTGAATTTGTTGGATCTACAGAAGCGATACCAATTATACATGGATACTGATTTGCAGAGTCAGTTGGATCAGGAGATCAGTAATGAGAAAAAAGAGATCGAGCAAGCGAGTTCGGAACGGCTGAAAAAGACCAAAAAACGACGTTTAATTATCCTTAAAAAACGATTGGGGCGATTAAAGTCTGCTCGGGAGAAATATCACATTAGTCAATCTCATTTGGATACGATTGAAGACGCAATTCGTTATATTTACGAACAATCAATGACCATGAACGATCCCGAAGAGATTGGATTTCAGTTGGATAACCTGTTAATGGAAGTGGAGGAAACTTCCCAATTGATTGAAGATCTTGACCTTGACCTTGATTTGGATTCCGGTGAACTTGATCCATCTTTAATGGAAGATTTAGATAAAGATTCGAAATCACCTAAATCAGTAGAATCCGAGAAGGAATCTATTCAGCCAAAGAAGGTGGACAAGAATAATCATACGTTGAAAACCGATCTTTCTGATATAGAAACGGATCAGGATTCGTCTGAGTCGAGCAAAACTTCAAATCGCGTAAAATCATAAGTTGATCACATGAGCAAGACGTACGAGCATCTACTGTTTGAGGTAGAAGAGGGCATTGCAACGGTAACTGTAAATCGTCCCAAGAAATTGAATGCACTGAATGGGGACGTTTTAAATGAATTGGAAGATGCCTTTGATGAGATCCATAATCGGGATGACATCAAAGGAGTTTTGCTAACCGGTTCGGGCGATAAGGCATTTGTCGCCGGCGCTGATATTAAGGAATTATCCGATCTGAATAGCTTTCGTGGCACAGTTGCCTCCGAGCGAGGCCAAACGGTTTTCAATAAAATTGAATCCACTCCCAAGCCGGTCATCTCCATTATAAAGGGGTATGCGTTAGGTGGCGGATTGGAATTGGCCCTGTCGACCCATTTGCGGGTGGCTGGAGAAGAAGCCCAGTTTGGATTACCTGAAGTGGGTTTGGGCTTGATCCCCGGCTATGGCGGCACGCAACGCCTTCCCCGGTTGATTGGAAAAAGTCGGGCCATGGAAATGATACTTACTGGAAATCAAGTAAAGGCCGATTTGGCGTTGGCCTATGGCTTGGTGAATCGTATGGTGCCTAAAGGAGAGGAAGAAAAGGAAGCGCAAGAGTTGCTTAAGTCGATATTGAGTAACGGACCAATTGCGGTGAGCAAAGCTATTAAATCGGTTTATGCGTCTGATCTGCCCAAGGAAGAGGGCTTCCGATTCGAAGCCGAAGCTTTTGGCGAATTGTGCGGCACTGATGATGCAAATGAGGGGATGAGCGCCTTCTTGGAAAAGCGAAAACCTGAATTTTCCGGCAAATAACGAAGTATATATTTGTGGAGTCAGATTTATCGGATCGATTATTTGAGTATTCAATGCGGCCAATCTTCGGCGCTTGTTCTGTTATAAGAATAAGCCCGGTTCAAATTGATTATTTAGACCAGCAGGTGCGCGTATGATTACGGGAATCCTGCTGGTTCTGTTGACCATCTTGCTTAGCGGCTTTTTTTCTGGCTCTGAGATAGCATTCGTATCGTCTAACCGGTTGCGAATGGAATTGGAGAGCCGAAAAGATAGTTGGACGGCCCGCTCGTTAAGCTATTTTGTCAATAATCCGGATACCTTTCTAATTACTACCTTGGTTGGTAATAATATTGTCAATGTGCTTTATGCCACTCTGATGACCTTATATTTAACCAGCCCCATCGTATCTGGTTATGAGTATGTATTGGGAGCCGCACCGTCGGAATTCTCAATTCTGATTATCCAAACCATTATTGCGTCGGTGATAATCATGACCTTTGGGGAGATTTTGCCCAAATCTATATTTAGAATCAACGCTGATGCTTTGGTAAGAGCGGTAGCAATCCCACAGCGAATATGTCATGTTGTTTTTCGACCACTTATTATCATTGCCAACTTTTCCTCCAATCTGTTAATTCGGTTGTTTAATGTTGATTCAGAGCGAAGGTCTAGCATATTCAGACGTCAAGATGTGGAAATGCTGATCCGTGAATTGCGAGATACCGGTGGACAGGATCTGGATAAAGAGGATTCCGAGTTACTACACAACGTACTGGAACTTTCTTCTAAGCGGGTTAAGGAATCCATGATCCCCCGGACAGAGATTGTGGCCATCGAGAAAAGTACCAGTGTAGAAGAAACCCTGCGTACGTTTATTTCTTCTGGCTTCTCCAAGCTCCCCGTCTATGAGGACAGCATTGATAACATTATCGGAGTGGTATTTGCCTATGATCTGTTTAACAGTCCGGAACAGCTAACCGAAATAATCCGGCCCATTAAGCTGGTGCCCTCCTCTCAAAAGTCGAAAGATCTACTTTCTGACTTTCGAAAATCCAATATATCCGTAGCTATTGTTATTGATGAATACGGAGGAACCGCGGGAATGGTGACTATTGAAGATCTGCTAGAAGAGGTGGTGGGTGATATTCAGGATGAGTACGATACCGATGATGAAATTACTAAGAAACTTGCCCCCAATACTTTCGTATTGAGTGGAAGTGTGGAGCTCGATGAGTTGATTGAAGAGTACCCGGAAATTGAAATTCAAGTGGATGCCGGGGCCTACGAAACGGTAGCTGGGTATATCATCAATCATGTAGGACGCATTCCCAAAGTGAATGAAGAGCTACTCATTGCGGGTAACAAATTTATTATCAGTAAAGCGACCCCCAGCCGGATCGAGACGGTGAAGTTGATTATGCAGAGTTAACACTATCCCAAGGGGCATTTTTTAGATTAATCAGGACCAATTATGTACGAGCACTATCCCAAATGGGCACAGGAGTTTGCCAAGAAATATCTGAGTCGCACCATTAATCAGTTTTTACTACATGGCAACGTACATGATCTGGTGCCGTTGAAAACCGGTGAGGATCGCACAGAATTCATGCGACTGAAGAAGTTTTTAGCGGATGAATTCTTTGGCGCGCGAGATTACGTGCTGTTTTATGATCGTTCGGCCGGCATTTATTTTCGGGATAAAGAAACACAAAAGGATTTTAATCGCGCGGTAGCCGGTCGTGATTCGTTGATTGGGACCGAATACGCCAAGAAGATGCCTAAAGATCCGGTACGTTGTTTTTCCATTTTAGAGCAGTATTTCCGATCGCGCATTGATCAGGGCAAAAGTATTGCTTGCATTATTGACTACGCCGAAACCATTGTACCCATGAACGAAGCCGGATCCACGGGAACCGAGGATCGGAACGCTTTAGTAGCCTTATCCAAATGGGCGCATGATCCCATGTTTTTAGCCGCTGATTTTACGGTGACCATGGTTACGGAGAATTTAGCGGATTTAAATCGCAATTTGATCCAAAATCCCTATACCACGGAAATTCGGATTAAACTGCCTAACCAATGGGAGCGACATACCTTTTTACAGGAAGAAACACGGGCATCCAATTGGGAAACTATCTCTGAAATTCCAACCGAAATTGTTGCTCAACAGACCGCGGGGTTGAACTGCATCAACTTACGCAGCATCGTGGCTCATGCCCGGGAAAATCAAACGCCTATCAGCTATGATCAGCTTAGTGCCAGTAAGAAAGAGTTGATCGAAGATGAGGCGTACGGTCTGCTGGAATTTATTGAAACAGACTTTACGCTTGATGATGTGGCTGGGCACGGTGAGGTAAAAACGCACTTGCGGAGCGCGGTGGCCGCATTAAAACAGGGCCGCCAGGATGTGTTACCCATGGGATATTTGGTCTGTGGCCCGGTGGGAACCGGTAAAACATTCATGGTTACCTGTTTCTCGGGGGAAGTCGGTATTCCCATGGTGAAACTGAAAAACTTCCGTAGTCAATGGCAAGGTGTTACCGAGGGTAATTTGGAGAAAATTCTGTCCCTGCTAAAAGCCATGGCTCCGGTAGCGGTGATGATTGATGAGGCTGATGCCTACCTGGGGGATCGGGATGCCTCGGGGGATAGCGGGGTATCCAGCCGGGTATTTACGCAGATTGCCACTTTTATGAGTGATACGGCCAATCGAGGTCGCATCATCTGGTTTCTAATGACCGCCCGTCCTGATTTGATGCCCATTGACTTAAAGCGTCAAGGGCGTGCCGAAGAGCATTTAGCGCTTTTTCATCCCACCACCGAAGAGGATCGGGTAGAGCTGTTTGAAGCTATGAAGCGCAAGACCGGTTTGGTGATGACTAAAAATGAGATTCCCAAAGCGATTAAAGATGGATCCAAACCGATGTCCGGAGCGGATATGGAAGCGGCCTTAACCCGAGCTAAATTCCGCGCCGCGGCCCAAGATAAACAGCGGGTATCGCCAGAAGTGCTGGATGCAGCTTTAGAAGATTTTCTGCCTCCTACCTATCCCGAAGAGGTAGAGCTGCAAACACTATCTGCAGTGATTGAATGCACATCCAAAGACTTACTACCCAAGAAATACGCCAATATGGATCGCGGTGAGATCATGAATCGAATCGATGAACTGCGTTTACGGATTCGGTAAAGAAACACGTAGGCCGGGCTGGCAGCCTGACTATTAGACAATGCCGAGTACTTCCGTCTGTTTCAAGTGTGTAACCTTCATATTATTAATCCTCAGATAGGTTGATATGGCTAACCATACGGCATACTTTGGGTGACCTGCTAGACATTAACCGATAAATATGCAGGCTCTTTTAAATCTAATGGTAAAATTTGTGCATAGTTCATACAGTCGGGCAAGCTGCCCGACCTACGGGTGTTGGTTAATGCGTTGACGATGGCAATGTCTTTGAGCCATCCTGCCATTGAATTTCGGTGGGCTGCTGATCATTAAAATTGGCTTTTGACTTGATCCAGGTGCCGTTTTGGAAAATCCGCGTATACCCTTGCTTTAATGCTGCGTTGGGGTCTGTTTTTTCCAATTGCAGGGTGAGCCGTTCGGTGAGCTGTTTGACATCCCGCAGACGCATTTGCATAAGATGGCGTAACTGGGTTTGCCAGCGTTCATTTTTTACAGTCGCCTGTTCCATCCGGGGCATAATGCGCTGTTGCATACGCTCTACGAACCAATCCAGCTGTTGGCGATAATTTTGTATTCGATTTCGCAACTGATCATAAGCTCGATCTTGAACTAACCGCTCTATTTTGTGTTGCCGATCGCGCAATTGTTGTCGCATGCGATCTTGCAGTAAACGGGTTACATCGTCTAGGTATAAACGTACTTCGTTCAGATTTGGGGTGGCAATGATAGCCGCTTGGGTTGGTGTGGCGGCGCGTTCATCAGCCACATAGTCGCAGATACTGAAATCCACTTCATGTCCCACCGCGCTTATGGTAGGAACGGGACAAGCGAATAGCGCTCGGGCTACCGACTCTTCGTTAAACGGCCACAGATCTTCGAGTGAGCCTCCACCGCGACCAATAATCAGCACATCCACCAGGTCTTGGTGTTGACCGAAATATCGAATACCCTCTACCAGTTGAGAGGCGGCGTGAGCTCCCTGAACAGCCGAAGGATACAGATAGATATCCGCCAGTGGATATCGCTCCTTCAGTGTAGATTGGATATCATGAAAGGCAGCTCCGGTTCCCGAGGTAATCACCCCGATGCGGCGAGGATGCGCGGGCAGCGCGATTTTATGTGCCCGATCAAATAAACCTTCCTTGTGGAGCTTACGCTTTAGTTTTTCAAATGCCTTTTGCAGCGCTCCCAAACCGGCCTGTTCCACGGTACGAACAATCAGCTGGTATCGTCCATGCGGGGGGTACACCTGAATATCACCACCGGCAATAATCTGCTGGCCATCTTGTAATTGGATCTCTTTGCGCCTTACCGTACTGCGCCACATCACACATGGAAGCTGAGCGTCATCATCTTTAAGTGTGAAATAGAGATGACCGCTTGAACTGCGTTTCACATTGCTGGTTTCTCCTTCCACCAATTGGTTGGGGAATTGTTGTTCCAGCAAACGCTTGATGTCGCTGGTCAGCTCAGATACCGTGGGTATATGATGTTGAGACGAATTCACAAGGAGTGTTTAACCATAAATTTTAATTGATGGTTAGAATAGGAATATGTGTCAAAATTTGACAATGAAATTATTGCGATCATGTTCGGTACCTAACGGGATAAAATAAGCAATGTTAGGTGGTGACATTTATTTAAAAACTACAGTATTGGCTTTTCATGCAGTAATAAATGGATTTTTAAAATTTTTAGAGGGCTTTGCAAAACTACCTGTCGTTGCGAACGTAGTGCGGCAATCCACTGATTAGATTGTGTAAACGGTGATTGTTACTACATTTTGCCATGACCGAATAAATTTCGGAAAGTTCTGCAAAGCTCTCTTTTAACCTTGTACCGCTAGGGTTTGTGCAGGTATTAGACCGATAAGCAGGTGAACGTGATCTTGAACTCTATTTAATTGTAATGGGTAATGAGCTTTTGGTTATACAATACCCGTGATGCAGCCATAGCGCTTATCAATCTATCCATGCTAGATTATGCTAATCCGATTTCGCACTGCAAAAATTGTATGAATTTGAATTTTGGTATACGTAATCGCCATAGCTGCTCCCCTTGACCTTATAGTATGCCTTATGGTCCTATTCGTGCAATAGCACCTATTGCTAATTAACCAAATCTTCGTCGATATTCAGCCGGAAAGCAGATATATTGTCCATCGCGTAAATATCCTCCAAATTCTCGAAAAGAAGTACATCCGATGAACCAGACGCCGCATCTCCTACTGAAAAATGTGAAACCTGTAGACTCAAATCAGTATGATGGATCCGATATCGTAGATATTCGAATAAATGACGGAACCATTGCTGAAATTGGAACGGATCTGACTCCATCGGATCAACAAGAGGAAACAGTGGATGGTGATGGCGCATACGTTTCCATTGGCTGGTACGATATGCATGTTCACCTGCGAGAGCCGGGCTTTGAGCATAAAGAAACTATAGAGACTGGTTGCAAAGCTGCCGCTTTTGGAGGATTTACGGGAGTGGCTTGCATGCCCAATACGGATCCGGCCATACACACTCGCGATGTGGTGGAGTACATCATCAATAAATCTGAAAAGCTGCCTGTGGATGTGCATCCTATTGCGTGTGTCAGCAAAGATCGCAAAGGGGAGTCCTTAACTGAAATGGCCGATATGAAAGAAGGCGGCGCGGTGGCGTTCAGTGATGATGGCGATCCGGTTTACGATTCGCACTTGATGCGCATTGCCCTGGAGTATTCCTCGATGTTGGATATGCCCATAATCAACCATGAAGAAGATTACGCGCTCTCTCGACCCGGGCACATGAATGAGGGCACCGTTTCCACGCGATTGGGATTGGATGGAACCCCGGGCATTGCCGAAGAAGTAATGATTGCCCGCGATATATTGTTGGCGGAATTCACCGGTGGACATATACATGTAGCGCATATTAGCACGCGAAAAGCCGTGGATATGGTACGGCAGGCGAAAAAAGATGGCATCAATGTTACCACCGAAGTGTGCCCCCACCATTTTGATCTGACTGACGAAGAAGTCGAACGGCGGCATTTCGATACCAACTGCAAGATGCACCCTCCATTGCGCACTCAGGATGATGTGGATGCGATGATTGAAGGTTTGGCTGATGGCACCATTGACGCTATTTGCACCGATCATGCACCTCACGCTATTGAAGAGAAAGAGGTGGAATTTATTTATGCCCCAAATGGTATTATCGGGCTGGAAACCGCTTGGCCTATTAGTGTGAAACGCTTACTAAAAGGTGAGCTGTTAACGCTTGCTCAACTTGTAGATAAAGTGACGGTTCAACCGCGAAATATTTTACGATTGCCTGTACCGGAAATAAAAGAAGGGGCGGAAGCAAATCTGACGGTATTTAATACCGATCAGAAGTGGACATTTTCCAAAGAGAATGTGCATTCCAAATCGGCGAATAGTCCCTACCTGGATCAAGAGATGACCGGACGAGCAATAGGGATCTATAACAAGAAACAATGGGTCGAAAACACACTGGCCTAATCATTCAAGACAGTTTGTACATGAATAAGTCGCGTATGTACCTCAGTTGGAGAGCTGTGATCGTACTGCTGGTAGTCACAATGTGGTCGAGCAGTTCAATTTCACAGGCCCAGGTTAATCAATCCAGTGTCTTGGTTTATAACGTCGAAAATCTGTTTGATATTGACGGGCGGGCCAGATATAACGATTATTTGCCTAGTGACCGTTTTGGAAACGAACAGTACACGGCCGCTGATCTGCAGACAAAACTAAAGCACATTGTGCAAGTGTTTAAACGGGTGGATCATGGGGCCGGCCCGGATATAGCTGTACTGAGTGAGTTAGAGGCAGATATATCCCCCACGCATTACACCGATGAGACCGATGAACAGGCCCCGCTTTTTCTAAAACGATATGCGGGATTATCTTATACGGAAATGCTGAACCCACCCATGGCCGATTCCATCCGAACATTACCCTCCGAATGGTGGTTGTTGAAGGCACTAGCGGATGCCGGATTTGAAGATTATCAACTGGCGGTTGGATATAATCCAAGAGATGCCCAAGGCAATCCCGAAAATGTACAGAAGAATATTATTCTGACTCGTCTACCTATTCAGCGGGATAAGACGCGGATTCATCCGTTGCATCGTGCGCGTCCCATTTTGGAGGTTTGGTTGCGCGATGGAGAGAAAGAGTTTGTGTTATTTGCTAATCATTGGAAATCGGGAGCCAGTTCGGAGAAGATGGAGGCCATACGGGTACGTAATGCCAAGGTACTTCGAAGCCGAATTGAGGAGCTTATGAAGCAAGATGCGCAAACGGATTTCTTACTAGCCGGTGATTTCAATAGTCAATACAATCAAAACCAGGTGTATAATATGAAGAAGACCGGTTTAAATGATGTATTGAAATCAACCGGCCAACTAGAGAGTGTATTGGATAACCGCCATGCAGTAAGTGAACAACCGGTATATAACCTTTGGTATCAGTTACCCGAAGATAAGCGAGGTTCGGATACCTATCGCGGGCAATGGGGTACACTCATGCAGGTAATGGTTTCTCCAGGCATGTTGAATACTGATAATTGGTATTATGTGCCGGGTAGTTTCAAACGGATTCAAGTATCCGGGTGGAATGCCTATGAAACCAGCGGAGTCCCACGTCGCTGGTCTTCTCATCGATCCGGGTTTGGTTACTCCGACCATTTGCCGTTAGTGTTATACCTTTCGTCGCAGCCGTTGGAAAAATCTCCCAATTTAGATTGGGAACAATACCATCACTATAGCGCGGGGCAGCAGCGTTCTGTTCAATTTCAGAAACCGAACGACTATTATACTTTACAGGATATTCAGCAGGTAGAAAATATTCGTACCGAAGATCGGTTTTATGATCAATATTTCTATTTACCCATTCAGTTGACCGAGGATGATCAATTGCTGGTCAACGGGCAGACCTACAAACCCTATGGTCCCGGTTTTGATTTGGTGGAGGAATTAAAGCAAGCAGAGGGCGGATATTTTTACGGCCGATTGCTGAAATATCGGTCAACGTGGGAGTTTATTATTGAAACGCCGGAATTTATTGAGCCTCAGAAAAACGAGTGACCACTATTTTCCATCCATCAAAACATCCCGCTTATCGCGTCATCCGTGGCGTGGTTTTGATGCTGGTTCTTATATGGGGAATGGAAATTCGGACGGTTGAGGCACAAACTTTTCCCCACATAGAATCGCCTCTTCAGTTTACATTAGATCAGGCTCCACCTGATTCTTTCCTAGTAGATTCCCTACCATTGGCCCCACCGTATCGGTATTTACTACACCAAGTGGATATCCAATTTGAGGAGGAGCGGAGATCCATCATTGCAGTTATGGATTATCTAGTTCGCATCCAACAGCGCCGAGCTACAGAGCAGCCGGTGGTTAACCTAACGGTCCCGTATTATTTTCAACAGGATGTAGAAGAGATTCAAGGATTAAGTGGAACCATATATAGAAATGACGGAAGCTGGAAAAGGCTGGATTCCACCCACTTCAGTCGAATCAATTTGAATGCCCGTTATGATCTATATGAGTCGGATCCAGTACCTCTGGATTCAGGAGAAGTGGTGGAATATTCGTACACCGTCCGACGCGCATATATCGAACAATTACGTTCTATTCCTTTGCGGTTTCGAGTACCTTCGGTAAAAAATGTGGTCCGATTACGTAATCCCGATTTTCTTCGTTATCAAGGAATCCAAACCGGGCAGAGGATTCCTTTGCGGTATCAAATACAACGTGTGGATACTAGCTCGGTTCCCAAAATATTTACCTTTCCGCAACCCGAGCCGTTGATCTATGAATATTGGTGGGTCGAGGAGCAACCGGCTATGCCCAAGTTACCATTTGTACTCTCGCCACAAGCCCATCGGCCGGAATTTAATTTACAGATGGCCGCATTTGGTCGTCCACGACAACCACTGGAGAATAGTTGGGCATTAGTGATGGCCCAAGTTCGAAGGGAGCTTCCCCCATTGGATAAGGGAAAATCGCACACTCCCTATTTTTATCCGGACATTGGACTGGATAGTCTTACCGATTCTCATGAGAGGATGAATCGTATTTATCGCTATTTGAATGAACACGCGGTCTACAACGAACAACAACGAGCCATCCCTGCCGACTCGATAGCCGCCGTTTATCAAAAAAGTCCGGTGGATTTGGCTACCATAAATTTTGCGTTAGTTCGCTGGTTGCGTCATGTGGGCATAACCAGTTATCCGGTATTCACCGCTTCTCGATCCTCGGGCGGCTTGCAGGCCCAATTACCTTCCCATATGCAACTAGACGCTATGTTTGCCATGGTAATTATTGAGCAGGATACGTTATTGTTGGATGCCAGCTCTCCTTTTGGCGTTCCCGATCGGTTACCCATTGCGTACAATACCGGAAAAGGGATCATATTGAAGGAACACGATTTTCAGTGGCATCAGATTCAACCGGAAAACAGTGTGTTTTCATTAGACCTGGATATTGACGCTCATTTGGATCCGGATGGTAATTTATCAGGTACTATCCAGGGAACAGCCGAGGGGTATCAAGCCCAATGGATACAGCAAAAACGAAGCGAAGGTCAGGATGAATCGGAAATTTTGCGAACCTTATTGCTGGATGGATATCCCGAGGTAGCCTGGAAAACCATACAATTGGAAGAGAGCGAACACGCGGTTAATGAGCTCTCTTTTACCGGAGAATTTGAAATAGAAAATTATGGGCGATCCTTTAGAAATGGGGTTGAATTCCGGCCGTTGGTGACCGGAGTATTAAGGCGTAATCCGTTTAACGATACAACGCGAACGGTACCCATAACTTTTGACGCGCCAGAGAAAATTCACATGGATTATCGAATCACAATTCCGTCGGAATTAGCAATGCCTTCGTTGTCCAAGGATCATAGCTTACGATTCCCGGGGGCACATTTATGGGAGAGTTACACAAGGTCTAATCGGGTTATCGGGTATAGTTTTGATATAGAACTCTCTCAAACACAATATCCTTCGAATCGCTACGCGGATCTTCGTAACTTGTATCGCCGATGGGTAGAATTAAGTTCAATGCGTTGGTTACTGGAGCGAAAATGACCACAGCGAATTCTGAAAAAACGATATTAGCCTTAGAGACCGCAACGTCGGTGTGCAGTGTGGCTTTGCAACACAAAAATGAAGTGTTGGAACGTCGCGCGGTGGGAAGAGGGATCCACTCCGAAAAAACGTTTCTATTTATAGATGATCTGTTGCGTGAACACACTTTGTCGGTAGAAAAATTAGACGCTGTTTTAGTTAGCGCGGGCCCAGGTTCTTACACAGGGTTACGAATTGCAGCCAGCGGGATCAAAGGGTTACTATTTGAGCGTGAGGTACCACTATTTGCAGTGCACACGTTAGCCGCTTTTGCTCAATCTGTCGTTGCTTCTGCTGATAAAAAGGTGCGGAAAGGAATTCACGCGGTTATTGATGCTCGACGAACACATTTGTATCATGCCCAGTTTACATGGTCAAACGAAAATGGTCTAGTGATAGAGGTGCCTACAGCGGTACGACACTTGCGAGAGGTGCAAGATCAACTTCAAGCTAATAATTGGATCATCGGATCCGGTATAGATCGCTTGGATGAAATTGATGATACGGTAACGGTGTTAGAAATGGAGGAGATTTCCGCACAATCATTACTGTCATTGTTTAGTGATAGTCAGCGGTATAATTATCCCGAGCAGATCATACAACCAGTGGACGTTGCTGATTTTGATCCCCGATACTACACCTCAAATCAGGTGGCTAAAAAGAGTTAAGGCAAATACATTTCTACTTCGCCCATTAATCGTTATTATCAGAAATTGTCAATACATCAAAAATAGTTGATATGGGTTGGTTTAAACGCAAAGACAAGAATATTCAAACCGAAAAACCGAAAGAGATGCCCGAAGGCGTCTGGGTTAAAGTTCCAGATACCGGGGAAACGGTCCATCGCAGGGAATTGGAAGAAAACTACTGGGTGGATCCCCTCAGCGGTCATCATTTTCGGGTGGGCAGCGAACAATACTTCGAATATCTGTTCGATGACAAATCATTTGAAGAAATCGCCGATGACATCTTACCCACCGATCCTCTGGATTTTGAAGATCGCAAGAAATACTCCGATCGGTTGGAGAAATACAAAGAGAAAACCGGTCGTACCGATGCGGTTCGAGTCGGTGTCGGTCAAATGAACGAACTGGATGTGGTTATCGCTTGTATGGATTTCGGTTTTATCGGCGGAAGTATGGGCTCCGTGGTTGGTGAGCGATTGGCAAGAGCCATTGATCATGCCCGTGAGAATGAAATGCCACTGATTATTATTTCACAATCGGGTGGGGCCCGTATGATGGAAAGCGTGCTCAGTTTGATGCAGATGGCTAAGACATCTGCCAAACTTGCGCAGTTGAGTGAAGAAGGCGTTCCCTACATTTCGGTGATGACCAACCCGACTACTGGTGGCGTATCCGCTAGTTTTGCCATGCTGGGCGATTTCAATATCGCGGAACCGGACGCCTTAATCGGTTTTGCCGGCCCTCGAGTGATCAAGCAAACCATTGGGCGAGACTTGCCCGAAGGATTTCAGAAATCCGAATTTTTGCTGGAGCATGGTTTTCTCGATTTCATTGTTCCGCGCCCCCAGATGAAAGCCAAACTGACCAAACTGCTCAAAATACTTCTGCATAAATACGAAAAGTAGAAATCAGCGGGAATTAGCCATAACGAATAAGTATAGGCTGGTTCTTGGAGTTTGTTGTGTGCTGTGGATCCTGCAAATGGGATCCACAGTCGTTTTATGAAGTTAGTTTATCTCATTTTTAGTCTAATATATTAGGTATATGCGCTTCGCAGATTACGCCAAAATTTATGTAACTGCCGGTAATGGCGGCGACGGAATGGTTCATTTCCGGCGCGAAAAATATGTCCCGCGCGGTGGACCGGATGGTGGTGATGGCGGCGATGGCGGAGATGTTATCCTGAAGGGGAATGAGCAACTAAATACCTTGCTCGATTTGCGCTACCGCAAATATGTGAAAGCCGGTCATGGCAAAAACGGACATACCAGCCGCAAAAAAGGGGCCGATGCCGATCCCGAAATATTAGAGGTGCCGCTAGGCACCGTCGCATACGAGGCGGATACCAGAGAGCGGTTGGGTGAAATCAAAGAGCATGACGAAGAGCTGGTTATTGCCAAAGGAGGCAAAGGTGGCCGTGGTAATTGGCACTTTAAAAGCTCTACCAACCAAACGCCTAATAAAGCGGAACAAGGTAGTGAAGGCGAAGAACGCACTGTTGAATTGGAGTTGAAACTAATAGCGGATGTTGGCCTGGTGGGCTTCCCCAATGCCGGGAAAAGTACCTTACTGTCTGCTTTAAGTGCGGCTAAACCGAAAATTGGAGCCTATCCATTTACCACCTTGCAACCCAATCTTGGAGTGGTAACCACTAGTGACTATCGTAGCTTTGTGATTGCCGACATACCGGGCATTATAGAAGAAGCGCACGAAGGCAAGGGATTGGGCATCCAGTTCTTGCGCCACATTGAACGCAACAATGTTTTGCTGTTCATGGTGAGTTCTCAAAGTGATATTGAGTATGAATACAACGCCTTGCTGAATGAGCTGAAAGCGTATCGCGCAGATCTACTGGATAAACCCCGTATTCTGGCTATTACCAAGATGGATTTGCTGGAAGATTATGAGCTAGAAGAGGAATCCGACCTGGATATTGAAACCATCAAGATTTCATCCGCAACCGGCTATAATATGGATGAGCTAAAAGAGTTGCTGTGGAAAAAGATTCAAGAAGTAGATGCCGAATCTGAGTGAATTTAGAGAACTCCTTGGGCTTACGTTGGTTCCTAATATTGGGGCTAGACGCATCAAACTATTATTGCAGCGCTTTGATACTGCTGAAGAGGTGCTCGCCGCTTCAGTCCCTGAACTAAAGCGGATTGAAGGAATTGGCCAACGCTTTGCTCACAATATTCATTCTTTTGACGATTGGGAAGAAGTAGATCGGATCTTGGAGGAAACCGAGAAGGCTGGAGCCTGGTTGATCGATTGGAAAGATGCCAATTATCCCGCTTTGCTCAAACATATATACGATCCGCCTATTCTCATGTGGGGCTTAGGGGATCCGCTGGTACTAAACGAGCCCATGATGGCCATGGTGGGTACGCGCAGAAATACCTCCTATGGTCGTCGTATGGCCGAACAGTTTGCCACAGAGTTGGTGAACGAAGATTTGACTATTGTCAGTGGTCTGGCTTTAGGTATCGATACGGCCTCGCACGAATCAACCATTGAGGCCGGTGGACGCACCGTAGCAGTGTTGGGTTCCGGGATTGATTGGATCTATCCATCGCAAAACAAAAAACTAGCCAAGGAGATTATACAAACCGGTGGGGCCATCTTATCAGAATTTCCACCCGGGACCAAACCAGATGCCGGTAATTTTCCGCCCCGGAATCGTATTGTAAGTGGCATGAGTCAAGGAGTAGTGGTCATCGAATCAGGGATCAAAGGTGGTAGCATGATTACTGCGCGGGTAGCTTTAGATCAGAACAGAGAAGTGTTTGCGGTCCCCCATCAAGCCACGGCCATCAATGGATCGGGTTGCAATCGTTTGATCCAGCGCGGTTGGGCGAAATTGGTCTTATCGGCAGAAGATATCATGATTGAATTCCCCGATCTGGAACAGTATGAGCCAGATACGGGAACGCTGGATAATGATCAACAGGTAGATGACATCACGCACCAGTGGGAAAAACACAGAGATTCGTTGAGTGAGCAGGAAGTGACAATTTGTGAATACTTAAGCTCGGCAGATGATCCCCTACATATCGACGATTTAGCTGATCAAACAGACGTTCAGGTACATGTTTTAACCTCTCTTCTTTTACAGTTAGAAATGCAGGACTTAGTGGAACAACAAGCGGGAAAATATTTTAAAATCCGCTGATTCCACTTGCGTGCTTCATTCTGTATTGCTGATATTTTTCGGTACATTAATATTGTAATAACACCGAAAATCCAAGCATACAGCCTTGTTCCGCGTACAACACGTCATATTAACAAATGAAATCGCCACTGCTCGTTTCGCCTGCAATTTGGCCGCCTGCAAAGGGGCTTGTTGTGTAGTCGGGGATGCGGGAGCTCCGGTTGCTCAAGGTGAAAAAGCGGTATTACGAAAAGCGTATGCTCAGCTAAAATCTCAATTGAGCGACCCAGCTGTAGAAGCCGTTTCCCGCCAGGGGCTTATACAAAGCAACGCTGATAGCGCTACAGGATTCGAACTTAGTTGTGTTGATCAGAAAGAATGTGTTTTCGTTGTTTATAATAAGCAAGGCATTGCTGAGTGCGCGATTCAGAAAGCGTATGAAGAAGGTGGATTTTCGTGGCCTAAGCCAATGAGTTGTCACCTCTTTCCTATTCGGCTGAAGAGAGTCGGAGATCTGGAGTATGCCAGTTATGAATATGTGGATTCAATCTGTTCGCCAGCCTGTAAGCGGGGCGAACAAG
This sequence comes from Bacteroidota bacterium, assembly GCA_051747265.1. GTDB lineage: Bacteria > Bacteroidota > Rhodothermia > Balneolales > Balneolaceae > JBNJFY01. The sequence goes on from JBNJFY010000003.1 coordinate 75,284, forward strand.
AGGGCATCTATCTATCCGATTTTTTACAGGATCCCCTGACACGCCGGTATGGTTCGGAATGGTACTATGAATTTTCACAACAGTGCGAAGCGATTCGCGCAAGAGTTCAGTCGTTACAGACCTTATGATAAAATCTGGTCAATATTTAAGTCAAAAGCAGAAGCAGCAGCAGCGTTTGTCGCCGCAACAGATTCAGTATATCAAGCTGTTGCAGCTTCCCACTATGGCATTGGAACAACGGGTCAAGGAAGAGTTGGAAGTAAATCCCGTATTGGAGGAAGGGGAGTTTGACCAAGCCAATGAGATGGAAGAATCGCATGAGGCGGACTTACATGAGAATCCCGAATTGCGAGAAGAGAAAAATCGGGAAGAGGGGGAAGAAGACTTAGACCCGGTTGATGATAATGAAGAAATTGATTGGGAGGAATTTGCCCAGGATACTGAGCCCAGTAGCCCTTATACCAGTAATTACAATCCAGAACGCGAAGAATGGCGTGATCTGCCCAAACCTTATCAAGAGACGTTGCTGGAAGAGCTGGAGCAGCAGGTGGCCCTATTGGATCTCAACGAGCGAGAAGAATTGATCGCCGATCAGATTCTTGGTTCTATTGACGAAGACGGTTATTTCCGTAGAGACATTGACGCCTTGGTTGATAATATCGCTTTCAATCAAGGGGTGTTAGTCACCGAAGAAGAAGTAGAGGCCGTTCGATCCAAAATTCGAGAATTGGATCCGCCGGGCATCGCCTCCAAAGATTTAAGGGAGTGTTTACTCACTCAGCTAGAGATCATGCCCGAAGATACACCGGGTAGAGATGTAGCGATCCGTATGCTTCGAGATGAATGGGAGTCATTTGAGAAAAAGCATTTTCGAAAGCTGTATAGCAAGCTCAATGTTGATGAAGAAGGCTTGAAAGAAGCTTATTCATGTATTCAATCGCTGGATCCTAAGCCGGGGGCTGGCGGAAGCGATACCGGGGCAAATGCATCCCAGTATATAGAACCGGATTTTGAAGTCTATTACCAACCAACCACTGATGATGATAACATTACTGGTGGTAATCAGACGGATGAAGGTGATTTCATTATTAAGCTTAATGGTCGGAATGTACCACCACTTCGAATTTCTCCCCATTACAAGAAGATGTGGGATAAGCTGAAACAATCGAACGGGAAGTCGAACAAGAGTGAAAAAGAGACCAAAACATTTATCAAAAGTAAAATCGAATCGGCTCGCTGGTTTATCGATTCTATACGCCAGCGTCAACACACCTTGATGTCGGTGATGCGTACAATTGTGGCCCTGCAGGAAGATTTCTTCAAATATGGAGAAGGGTTCAAGCCGATGATCCTGAAAGATGTGGCTGAACGAGTAAATTTGGATATTTCAACCATTTCACGTGTTGTAAATGGCAAATACGTACAAACCAGTTTCGGGGTGTATGAACTGAAATATTTTTTTAGTGAGGGCCTTGAAACGGATAGTGGAGAAGAGGTTTCCAGCCGTGAGGTTAAAAATATTGTCCAGGGTATTGTAGATAATGAAGACAAAAGTAAACCGCTCAGCGATCAGGCCATTGCTGATATGCTCAAGGAAAAAGGATTTAAAGTTGCTCGCCGTACGGTGAGTAAATATCGAGAGCAACTCAATATACCCGTAGCCCGCCTACGTAAACAAATTGTTTAATTATAGGCTAACGCCAACTCAATTGTTTGCCAAAACGAACTGCTACTCAGTATCAAAATGAGCCCGAAGGTTATTAGCGAAAGGTAGAGTCCAACCGAAGCTAAGCCAAAGATCAACGGTAGTTTACGGGTATATTGAAATAGATCGATGGCTGCTATAAAAAAGGCCAACAAGGCCACAACAATGGTAATTAGTACCCAACTGTAAATCCACAAACTACCCGCGCCTGCCATTACACTGGTGACCATCACGCTTACTGTAATGAAATTGGTATGTAAGGGCCAGGAAAACAGCATTAAGGGCTGACTGAAGTGATTGAGATCTCGATTGGATAGGTATAGCCAGCTAATGAGTAGAAAGGACAATGCTATAATGATCACAGCAGTTATGAAAAACCGGCCAATCGGTGCAGGCCCTAAAAGAGTAAGCCAAGACCAGTGACTCTCAAGGATATCCAAACTCAACGAATTCCATACTCTAACATGGAGGGTATACAACATAAGTCCAACGAAAAGGGCATGCTGAATAATTAGTGTAACCGCTGGATAAGGAGCACGGTAACGCCGGTACATGATATCATTTACAAAAAAGCTATGATGGAAAAAGTATCGGCTGATGGTTCTGCGATAAGTGGGCACAAAACCATAATGGATAGCAATGGTTAGCCACAAGAGGGTTAGAATTAATACAGACCAATTATGCTGGTTCGCGGGAGCATCTTTTAATTGATTTAGCGTAGGAAAGGGTAGACTGGCTTGCTCCGAAAGAGCCCTGAACACATTTGTATAATCAGGATTTTGGGCAATGATTTTGTTCAGCCAATCCGAAGGGAAGAAGATGGGGTTCAGGGCTTGGTTTGAATCAGCTGTGGCCTCCCAAAGTGCTTTAAGTTGGCGGGAACCTATATGGGAAGGTAGGTACGCTCCACGAAAAGGTAGCGATCCATCAGGGTTCAGATCGGGAATTTTTTCTCCAAGAACGGTGAGTCGATATCCAGAAAAGCAGGTTGTATCCAACTTTGTCATATTGTTGGATTGTACAATTAAATCAACTCCATATTGGTTGGTCAATGATGGATTAGCCTCATGATGCCATTTTCTAACAAAAGCTGTATCCTGGAAAGCGCCGTGTTGTAGGATATTAATGGTACTTAGTGGTAAGCGATCAGCAAAATGTTCTCGGACATTATTCAGTTGCCTGTGCAAATTGTCTATGCGCTGATTAATATCCATAGCCCGCCAGTAGGGCTGGTCGATTCGATAATGAATACGGAAATCAAACTCCGACAAGATCGGGAATAAGGAGGGCGAAATTTCACGATCCAATTCAATATCGGTGATACCCGCTTGCTGATAAACATAAAGTTGCTGTAAAGCGGTTTCTTGATCAGCAGGCGGAGACCACGATACTCCCAAAGAACGAGGTTGAGCTGAGGAGATTAATACACTTGCCCCTAAATACCACAATAGAATGAGGACTACTCCGCGTAGATATGACCTATTACAAAGGGATAAGGGAGTACGCAATTGTGATAAAGTCAATCCGGAACTAATCTAGTGTTTTCTCCAGTGGTAGCTCACGTGTTTCTTTAAAGCTAGTCAATACAACATTAGAGCGAGTTTTGCCCACCCCATCCCAAGATTGTAGACGACTAAGCAGTTGTTCCAGAGATTCCGTATTGCGAGTACGTACTTTAAGAACATGGGACCCATCACCGGTGATTGAATGACATTCCAATACCTCCGGTTCCGTAACCACTCGTTCTACAAACTTTGGATAGTTGGCTGATCCATCTACCTCCACAAAGATGAATGCCAAAATATCAAAACCAAACTTTTTGGCGTTGAGTACGGCATGGTACCCTTCAATCAATTCACGCTCTTCGAGTTTGCGCATTCGCTCGGATACCGATGGTACGGAGAGTTTAACAATTTCCGCAAGTCGATTGCGCTGAGCACGGCCGTCGTTTTGCAAGTGCTCGAGAATAGTGATGTCTATTTTGTCTAAGTTCTGGCTCATAAAGGATTTAGGTAAATTGTGCCTTACTTTTAAATCAAGTACAAATGATAGCTTAAAAAAGTTAGGTTATCAATACATTATGGTTAATAATACGTAAGTATTTAATAATAGTGATGGATTTAAAAAATGAGTACAGACCTTCCTATATAGCTTGTATCTTTTAGGCCAAACATCAATCCCTAATTTGTAAACCGGTGTACCCATGTTAGATATCGAATTCATCCGAAATCATGCTGACGCAGTTAAAAAGGGCATGAAAAATAAGGGGGAGGATCATCCCGAAATTGTAGACGAACTGTTGACCATTGATGAACAGTGGAGATCTACCGTTCATGAACTGGATGAATTGCGGAACGAAAGCAATACCAAGTCGAAAAAGATCGGCGAGTTGATGGGACAGGGCAAAAAGGAAGAAGCGCAAACCATCATAAAAGAAACCGGTCAATTAAAAAAGGATATAAAGGAAAAAGAGGAAGAACGGGAGCGGTTGACCGAGAAGCGACAAGAATTACTATATAAAGTTCCCAATGTGCCGCATGAATCAGTTCCCGTGGGGTTAACAGAGGAAGAAAATGAAGTTGCCTACTCCTGGGGAGAACCACAGAAAGATGAAGATCTGAAACCTCATTGGGTGTTGAGCGAAGAAAAAGGGTGGATTGATTTTGAGCGTGGTTCCAAAGTAACCGGAGCCGGTTTTCCATTTTATAAAGGTGCCGTAGCCCGATTGCAACGAGCACTCATCAATTTCTTTATTGATGAAGCTGTTGAACAAGGAGCCACTGAGTTACAGGCTCCCTATTTTGTAAATGAAGATTCCGCGCGCGGTACCGGTCAGATACCGGATAAAGAAGATATGATGTATGTGGTACCCCGAGACGAGCTGTTTGCAATTCCTACGGCCGAGGTTCCGGTTACCAATTTTCACCGGGATGAAATTTTAGATCAAGATGATCTTCCTATTCAGTATGTGTGTTACACACCATGCTGGCGCCGCGAAGCGGGATCCTATGGGAAAGATGTTCGCGGATTGAACCGTTTGCACCAGTTTGATAAAGTGGAGTTGGTGAAAATTGTGGATCCCGCCGATTCTTATGAAATGTTGGAATCTTTGCGCGAAGAAGCCGAAGCGCTACTGAAGAAATTGAAACTACCTTACCGACGATTGCTAATGTGCACGGGGGATATGGGCTTTACGCAATCTAAAAAATACGATTTAGAAGTATGGAGCCCGGGTCAACAGCGATGGTTGGAAGTGAGTTCCTGTTCCAATTTTGAAGCCTTCCAAGCCCGTCGCATGCAGCTTCGTTATCGTGATGAAGATGGGGAAATCCAGAGTGTGCATACGCTCAATGGCTCCGGACTGGCTCTTCCTCGAGTAGTAGCCGCTATCTTAGAGACCTATCAGACTGAAGATGGGAAGTTGAAGGTGCCCGAAGTGCTGCAATCCTACGTGGGAAAAAAAATCCTTGAATAGTTCAACGGGAATTAGTGGCTTTTTTGTAGACCCATCGAAATGTGGCAATAGTACCGATGATGGCTAAAATCAAAATGGCAATACTACCGAACAGGAGGTAGGCGGCGTAGGGTACCAGAAAGGTGACTATTACGGTGACCAGAAATTGGACTGGTGTTACGGTCATTTTATAGGCACTAAATAGGCTGATGATTGCTCGAAGTGCTCGTTGCCACATAAGTAAATGGATTTGATATTTGGTTTGGCCATCGCTGTTAGAGGAATACGATTCATCCTAAAGAAAGATTCAAAAAGGAAATACGATGTGTACACGCTGTGCATGGGCTAATGGACACGAACTCTTACGCGAGTATCATGACAAGGAGTGGGGGGTTCCGGAGTACGATAGCGAAGCTCTATTTCAAAAATTGATGCTGGATGGTATGCAAGCCGGGCTCAGTTGGCTGACCATCCTTAAAAAGCGAGAAGCACTGAATTACGCCTTTGATCAGTTTGAGCCGGAAGTTTTGGAGCTTTATGACGAAGGGGATGTGCAGCGATTGATGCAAGATGCTCGTATCATTCGGAATGAGTTAAAAATTCGGGGCGTGATTACCAATGCCCAGAAATATTTAGAGATTCAAGAAGAGGGGTCGTTCAGCGATTGGCTATGGTCGTTTGTAGATGGAGAGCCTATCCAAAATAACTATGAGAAACAAGCGGAGGTTCCCACGCGTAGTGATCGTGCTCGACGGATGAGTAAAGCGCTTAAGAAAAGAGGATTCAAATTCGTGGGTCCTACCATCTGTTACGCATTCATGCAAGCAGTAGGGATGGTAAATGATCATGTCAAGGATTGTTTTAGACATCAAGAAATCCAGGCGATGAGTTAATAAGAACTATTTCCGCCTTTTGATCTCAATTTTATGATCAATCAGCTCTTGTGCTAAATCATTAAGGTGCTCATCCTCTACTTCAAAACCAGTTCGAACAGGCATCTGGATAACTTTTTGCGCATAGTGGTGGGCCTCTTCATGTTGATCCAAAGCTTCTAGAATGAGTGCATAGGTATAAAAGTTAGCCGGATGATCTTTGGAAATATCCAATGCCCGTTCCGCTAATTTCTTGCCTTCCGATAACGAGGGCCATCGCAATACCAAAGGAATTTTTGGCGTGTAATAGTGTACTTGTGCGAGTAGCCGGTATCCGCCGCCACCTTGGTAGGTAGAATCGGTCTCTATCATATCATGAGCTAAGGTCCGAATTTTAGTAGCGGTACCATTTTTCGCGGCTTTGATGACATTGGTGACTTCTGCCCATTTAGCTAAATTGGCCGCATACCAGTACATAATTCGGGCATCCTCGGGATGTTGTTCATGGAGGTCACCTCCCCGGGTACGACCTTCCTGGAACAATTCATATTGGGTGTTGTAATCTTGCGAAGCGTGTACTCCCTTAAAGTAGATAGACCGCAAGAAGTAATAACCGGCTGCGGCTTTATCCGGGTGTTCCTGAAGCGCTTGACGGAAATAGGAGATGGCCTGCTCTACCTGGGCCGTATCTGTTGCAATTGAATCGCTCTCCACAATCATTCGTTGTTTAAAGGCTTGAATTCCTTTTTCCAACGGTGTTTGATCAAGCTCCAGCCAATAGGGAAGAGTAAAAGTGAGCAGGATTACAGGAACTAATAATATTCGAAAGCGTGAAAATAACGCGTCTCTCATCCCAGACCTTTGTTAAGCGTTGTTGGATGACCATATAGCGACCAGCTTACGGTTAACTGGCCACGGCAAATAAACTTTGATCCTTAAAATTATAAAGTAATTCTAGGATAGGGTCCATCTCATTTTCTTTCATAATGGCCGCCCGCAGTTTTTTTACATTACGTACACCTTTGAGGTACTGACCATAATGTTTTTTCATGATAATCACACCATAGCGCTCACCATGGTGGTCTACAGAGGCACGTAATTGATCAGCGCATAGATCTACCCGTTCCTCCAAACTGGGCTCAGGCATTAGTTTGCCCGTTTCCAAATAATGTTTGGTGTGCTCAAAAATCCAAGGGTTTCCGATTGCGCCACGCCCAATCATTACTCCATCCACACCGGTTTCATCATACATGCGTTTAGCGTCTTGTGGAGTCGTAACATCTCCATTACCTATGATGGGAATTTCCAAACCGGGGGTTTCCTTTAAATACTTGAGATATTCCCAACGGGCATCGCCTTTGTATTTTTGATTACGAGTCCGCGCGTGTACAGTTAAAGCTTTGACGCCGACATTTTGAAGCATCAAGGCTACTTCCCGAATTTTTATCGTACGGTCATCCCATCCCAAGCGGGTTTTTACCGTCACCGGCTTATTCTCAACCGCGTCTACAACGGTTCCAGCCATTCGCTCCATCATAGCCAAGTCTCGTAAGCAACCCGCCCCAGCTCCTTTTTTGGCAATCTTATACACCGGACAACCGAAATTGATATCCACCACGTCTGGATTATTATGCTCGGCAACTTTAGCAGCTCCTTCCATAGCTTCTTCCCGGCCACCGAAGATTTGAACCCCCAAAGGACGTTCAATTTCCTGAAAGTCCATTTTATGCAGGGCAACATCCTGATCACGAATGATAGCTTCGGAGCTGATAAATTCTGTGTAGACGATATCTGCACCTTTTTTTCGACAAATAACCCGAAACGGAGAATCGGTTACATCCTCCATGGGGGCCAGGAATAACGGTTGTTTTCCTAAGTCAATATCGCCTATCTGCATAATGGTTGTATTAAATGGGATTCCGAGTAAAATAACCGCCTAAAATAAGAAAGTGAACGCAAAGCCTCAGTTGATTTGTAAGGGATATTGGATTCGACGAGTCAAATTTAGTCATTTAACGGCATTTCCTGTATATTCTTGCCGTTAATTTCCATTTAATTCATAACGTTAAGCAATAAATCAGGAGTTGCGCATGGCACTCGATAAAATGAGTATTGAAGAGTTGTTAGGGGATGATGCTGATAGTTTACTCAATCATACCTGTGAAACGATTGATAAAAGCAGATTACATATACCGGGTCCGGATTTTGTAGATCGGGTCTGGAAAGAATCAGATCGCAACAACAGGGTTTTGCGCAACCTGCAAGCGATATTGAACAATGGTCGGCTTGGCGGAACGGGGTACGTTTCCATCCTTCCCGTAGATCAGGGAATTGAGCACTCGGGTGGGGCGTCCTTTGCTCCCAATCCAGACTATTTTGATCCAGAGCATATTTTGAATCTAGCCATTGAGGGCGGATGCAACGCAGTGGCTTCTACATTTGGTGTGCTCGGGGCGGTATCGCGTAAATATGCCCATAAGATTCCATTTATTGTGAAATTGAATCACAATGAACTGCTCTCTTATCCAAATCACTATGATCAGGTTCTATTTGGTACCATAGAGCAGGCGTTCAATATGGGGGCGGTTGGTGTAGGAGCAACCATTTATTTTGGATCCGAAGAGTCCAATCGTCAGATACAGGAAATTTCCGAAGCGTTTTCTTACGCTCATGAATTAGGTATGACTACTGTATTGTGGTGTTACCTACGAAACTCTGCCTTCAAGATAGATGGCGAAGATTATCACTCCTCCGCCGACTTGACCGGACAGGCTAACCACATTGGAGTAACCGTAGGCGCTGACATCGTCAAGCAGAAGCTTCCACAATTGAATGGCGGATACAAAGCCATGAACGAGAAAGAGAAGTTTGGCAAGTTTGATGAGAAAATGTACTCCGAACTTACTACCGATCATCCCATTGATCTGTGCCGTTACCAAGTAGCCAATAGTTACATGGGGCGATGTGGACTGATTAATTCAGGTGGTGCTTCCGGAGCAAACGATTTTGCCGAAGTGGTAAAAACCGCGGTGATCAATAAGCGTGCCGGTGGTATGGGACTCATTACGGGCCGCAAAGCGTTCCAGCGTCCATTGGATGAAGGCGTTAAAATCTTAAACTTTATCCAGGATGTATATTTGAACGATGATATTACCATTGCCTAAGGCAACAATATTCTAATTGATTCGTACTCTTTGCGGGCCTTGCAGTTTAATTCTGTAAGGCCCGTTCTTTTTCTGTAACAATTATCGAATCGTGCAGTCACAATCAGCAGAAAAAAAAACAACCTCCCAGTTCTTCTCTTGGAAGTATCTGGTAATCTCTCTACTGCTCAGCCTTACCAGTATGGCGGTAGTGGTGTATCTTACTTATGATCCTGAAGTTTGGAACTACCTGAAACCCAAACGATTTCCCGGATTGGTCATCGCCATTGCAGTGAGTTTGTTGCGAATCTGGTTTCAGGCCGGGAAAGTGCGATTTTTGGCCGATCGGGAATTGAGCTGGCTGCAATCTTTTCGGATAGTACTCAGCTGGGATTTTACCTCCTCAGTAACGCCATCTACCGTAGGTGGTGCACCAATGGCTACTTACGCAATGACCAAAGAGGGCATACCAGCCGGTAAGTCTAGCGCGATTATGATATATAGCGTGCTTACTGATCAAATTTGGTACGCTCTAACCATACCTTTATTAATCGTGATAGGATTCTATCTACCGGTAATACCACAAAATATTGGCTGGGTGGGTGAATCAACTATGTTTCTAATTTACCTGGCCTTATTGAGTTATGCAGGTTTGTTGGCCTATGGCGTTTTCATCAATCCAGCTAGTATCAAGAAGGGGGTAAATATCATATTTCGGCTGCCTCTGCTTCGACGTTACGCCGAAAAGGTAGATGAAGAAACCGATAATTTAGTGATCTATGCTTATGAGCTGCGCCGTAAGCCGCTACGTTTTTTGATGAAAGCCATGGGGTTGACTGCCCTCACTTGGTTAGCTCGGATTTGGTTACCTACCATCGTGGTTCTCAGTATGCTGCCCGCCGATGTCCTGCTTTCTTTTTTGCGAAGTATGTCCATGAACTACGCGTTTCTGGTGATGCCAACTCCCGGGGGAAGTGGAGGCGTGGAAGGGTTGTTTGCAATCTTTCAGGGACCACTAATTGATAAAAAAGTATTTATTGGGATATCGGTGTTCTTATGGCGAGTAATCAGTTATTACATTAGTATTGGGTTGGGGATGATGGCTACGACTTGGTATATCAATCAATCAGTAGTAGAAAAAGCAGAACAAGCTTCATAGTGGTCAAGTAGTAATCGTTATTGGATATGGCAAAAAAACGCATTCAATTTGTTTGTGACAATTGTGGACATACCACCACAAAGTGGATGGGAAATTGTCCCAGTTGTGGTGAATGGCACACCTTTAGAGAAGTTGAAGTTGAGAAAAATAGCTCTTCAACCAAGCATAAAGCTAAACTGGATGGGTCTACTCAAGTGGCCGCTCCCCAGCCCTTAAACGATGTGACCTATGAAGAGGAGGTCCGTTTCCATTCTAGAATATCTGAACTGGACCGTGTATTGGGCGGTGGATTTATGCCCGGTGCGTTTATCTTGCTGGGTGGGGATCCGGGAGTAGGTAAGAGTACGCTAACTTTACAAATTGCTCGATCCAATCCGCGATTAAATATTCTGTATTGTTCCGGGGAGGAATCAGCATCGCAGATTAAGCAACGCGCCGAGCGTCTGGATGTTCACTCCCCGAATCTAAAAATCTTTACGGACACTGATCTCAGTAATATTCTGGATGCCGCGCGTAAGGAACGCCCGGATCTATTGATTGTGGATTCGATCCAAACGGTGTATCGAACTGAGCTGACTAGTATGCCGGGTAGTATCCAGCAGATTCGGGAATGCTCGGGTATGCTGCAGCAGCTGGCCAAGAAAGAGGGCATTACCACCATGATCATTGGTCATGTGACCAAAGAAGGTGATTTAGCCGGGCCCAGAATGTTGGAGCACATGGTGGATACGGTTCTGCAATTTGAAGGGGATAAAAATTACTCTTTCCGTTTGTTGCGTACCCTGAAAAATCGATTTGGACCGGCTCAGGAAGTGGGCGTATTCGAAATGGCGGGCGATGGGCTTACGGATGTTACCAATCCATCACAGCTGTTTTTAAGCAAACATTCCAAGCAAGTGAGTGGAAATGCAGTGGCCTGTACTATAGAGGGTTCCCGCCCGCTATTGGTGGAGGTTCAAGCGTTGGTTACAGCCAGCAATTATGGGGTACCACAGCGCACAGCCAGTGGATACGATCATAAGCGTTTATCACTACTATTGGCGGTACTTGAGAAGCGCGGGGGGTATCAATTTTCTGGACAGGATGTGTATCTGAATATAGCCGGAGGTATTAAACTGCAAGATCCAGCTGGCGATTTGAGTGTGGCTTGTGCCTTGGTATCCAGCCTGAGAGAGGATCCGGTTCCTAGAAATACGGTGATGCTGGGCGAAATCGGATTAGGGGCAGAAATCCGGGCGGTTTCCAAAATGGACCAACGCTTGAATGAAATTCATAAAATGGGATTCAAACGAACGATCATTCCTTCAGTGCAGCAATATAAGGGCAAAAAGCACGAGCTGGAGATTGATGAGGCGGAGTCGTTACTTGAGGCCATAGAAAAAGCCTTGTAATCACGAGGATCACAAGGCTTTCAAGTTCTTTCAGTACATCTGAAGGTGAAACTTCAGATGGTCAAAATAACTACGAATCGAGCAATACTAATTAGTAATTGTCTCGCTGACGGCGACGCTCTTCGCGAATACTTTTCTTCAACGCTTCACGTCGTTCTTCAGAAGGTTTGGTATACTGCTGATTGTCGCGGTATTCATTCAGAATTCGAGAGCGGGTAACCAGTTTCTTAAAACGGTTAATTGCTCGATCGATGCTTTCGTTATCTTTGACTTCTACTCCGATCATAAAAGATCCGAACTTCCTTTCATTTAGATAGTAATTGATTCGTAGTCACCCAATATAACTGATTGATAACTAAAATGGTATTCAAAATTTTGAAATCCTTCTTGGTCAGTTAAAGCGGTGAAAAGCGTTGATCTTAAACTGATTGGGCAACTCATAATCCCCGATCCCTAACCCAAACAAGGCGTAATCATACCAGCTGGGATCTTCAGGTTTTAGTTGACGCAATCGTGAAGTGAGTTCAACCACTGCTTTCCAGTCGTTGGATTTTCGGGTTAGCAAGCCCATTCGGCGTGCGTGACGAGCCACATGAACATCCAGCGGGATGTATAATTCGGCGGGATCCATAAAGTTCATGATTCCCGGATCCACGGGGCTTTCTTTGCGAATACACCAGCGCAGGTACAAGTAGAGCCGTTTACAAGAAGAATTTTTATCAACGTTGGATATATGCTTGTACGTTCGCTTTGGTGTTTCGGGGTAAGGAGCGAAAAATTTGTGATGAAATACGCTCATCAAAGGGCGATTATGAATCTGAGCTTGTTGGTAGCAATGAGCCCAAAATTGTTCGAAGGTTCCAAAGCGGTGTAAATGAGCCTGTAGGTTTTTAACCAGCCAGTGCACGTCAATGGGTTTAAAAGTGCGGTGTTTGAAACCTTGCCATACTGCTCGGTCGCGCTCAGAATAGTGACCAATGAATGCCGCCGGTTGATGATTCATGCGCTCCAGTAGATCTTCAACCTTATTGATTACGATATCTCGTCGTCCCCAGGCCATAATGGCAGCGAAAAATCCAGCCAACGCCATATCGTTTTGATCCTCGTAGGCGTGCATAAACAACACCGGATCGCGTTCAATATAGGAGGATACTTCTACCGTTTTTCCTATTCGATCCAGTAAGGGTTTGAGCTTGCTCAAGTTTTGATCGGAAATGCGCCTAAGTGCATTGCGCTTGGCCATGGAAATTAAATATTGAGTTCAACTTGACCACCTTGAACCAGCGTTTCGGTTAGCTTGCGATTGGCTTTTGGGAATGGGTAATCATCTAATTCATCGATAGCCACCCAACGAACTTCCTGGCTGGCATCAGGGGTGGGATCTCCATCAATCAACGAACAGAAATATGCGTGAAGAGTAATCTTGAAATGGGAATAGGAGTGATTGAGAGACATGATTTTTGATTGAACCTCTACCACAATGCCCAGCTCTTCCTTTAACTCCCGTTTTACCGCCTCTTGTAAGGTTTCGCCCTTTTCTTGCTTTCCCCCGGGAAATTCCCACATTCCACCTAGCATGGCATCATCCGGACGAAGCGCGATCAGCACTTTGTCATCCTCATCTTTCACCACGCCCACTGCAATCTGATGATGTGGCCGTTTCTTGGCAGGAGATTTATAGGGAATTTGATCAGTTTGAACCGTTTTATAGGCGGTGCAATGTTCCTGTAGTGGGCAGTTTTCGCAGTCTGGATTGGAAGGGGTACATACGGTAGCTCCCAGTTCCATAACCGCTTGGTTAAAGTCACCGCAGCGTTCCGGATCTAGCCAGTTATCGGCAAATTCCTGGACTTCATTTTTAATCGTGGTCTTTCGGATGTCGCCAGTGTTACCCATCAGGCGGGTGATTACACGCAACACATTACCGTCTACAACTGCATGAGGCTTGTTGAACGCTATACTCAGCACTGCGGCAGCTGTGTACGGGCCTATTCCTTTGAGTTGGGTGATCTCATCATAGGTATCCGGGATGCTACCGTCGAATTCATTCACTACTGTTTGGGCGGCATGATGCATATTTCTGGCCCGGCTGTAATAGCCCAATCCTTCCCATACTTTTAGCACTTCTTGCTGATCAGCTTTCGCTAGATCCTCCACAGTTGGAAAATGCTCAATAAACCGGAGAAAATATGGTGTAGCTTGATCTACCCGGGTTTGCTGGAGCATGATTTCGGAAACCCAGGTGAAGTAAGAGTTGTCGATATCACGCCAGGGAAGCTCGCGCTTAGCTTGATCATACCAACGAAGCAGTTGGTTTCGGGCTTTTACAAAATCCAAGTGAAGTGAAGGTTGAGTTAGCTATTATTCTTAGCGGCTATCTACTGTTCGATGTCTTCGTCCACCGTGATCGTTATGGATGCCGAGGCCGCCGAACCATATTGATCGGTGGCGATTATCTGAATTTCATGATTGCCAACTTGTCGGGCGGAGGGAGTCCAACGGAAAAGTCCCGTTTTTTCGTTCACTGTGGCTCCTTGCGGCAAATCTACTCCCACATATCGAATTAAGGTTTGGTTGGCACCATCGGGATCTCGAGCCTGAATAGGCAGGGTAAATTCCTGACCTACCCGAATGCGCATATTGCGCAAGGGAGTAAATCGGGGCGGAGCATTAAACGGTCGAACGTCAACTGAGAAGCTGGTACTGTCCACGGCACCGGCATTGGTGGTCGCAATGATGGTGAATCGATGATTTCCAATCTGCTGTGCGTCGGGCTGCCAGTAAAAACTTTGTCCCCTTATTTGGGCATTCTGGGGGCGTCCGCGGTAGGTCAGCTTAATCTGATTTAGGGATACTTCTTCTTCAAACCGGATGGGAAGCAGCAAGGGGCGAGGGTAGGGAATGGTTTGATTTGAAATAGATGATAACCGCAGGGAATGGGAGGCAGATTCTTGTATTGTTTGGCTGCTATCAGACTCAATTACCGGAAATAGCTGATTATATTGATGAACCCAGAAATAGTTTTTACTGACTGTGAACAGATTTTCTGCAGCGGATTCAGCAGCCCATACAATGGCCCGTTTGTTTTGGGAAAGTGGATGGAGCCAAATCATGCCCTTGGTATCTTGAATGATAAAATTAGATCTCCAGCGCTCTAACTTTTCAACGGGGCCATCTATTGATGTTAAGCGAACCAACTTACCATTGCCTCGAATTTCAAAAATGTCGCCCTGCTGGGTACTTCCCAACAGCTGCTGTTGATCTATAAATAATCGATCGAGAGGTTGATCCAAAGCAATCTGCTGTTGAAGGTTCAATTCCCCATTTTGATAATTGAACAAAAACAGTTGATGATCATCAGTCAGGGCAAAAAGTTGTGATGGCGTGCTCTCCGTCTGGATGATACTGGTACTCTGAGGCAACAGATCATTGACCGGGTAGGTAACCGTGGTATCCACCGATTCCGGAGTTTCGAGGGATAAGTGCCCCAATCCAAGGTCTCCCAGAGCTAAATAGAGATGCATATCAATACGGGTCAAATCGTAGGGAGTGGCTGGTAAATGGGTAGATGAATATACACCCAATACAGAAGTTGGTTCTACAACGGTGAGCTGATTATTGTTGCCATACATATAAGCAAAGCGGATATCTGCCTGAATGTTATGTCCACGCTTTTGCATATCGGGTGAAGAGTACAACCATTGCAGGGTATCCGAGTTCGTTCGGAATACCACCAACCCCTCTTTCTCCGACAATACATACATGTGGGCCGGAGAACTTTCCATGCTGATTACGTCTGAGATTTCCATAGCATGTTGAAATTCCTTGGAAAGCTCTATGGATTGAGCGGAAACCTCTGAACGGACAATAGCTAGGGTTAAAGCAGCCACCAAACAAAGATGCGAAATGAATTTTAAGGATGTGCTAATATTCATAAAACTAAATTATTGGCCTGTACTATAACCAGTGATGTTGTTTGTACCAGTGCAAGGTACGGGCAATGCCTTCTTCCAAACTGTAATTAGGTTCATAATTAAGTTCCAATTTGGCTTTATCTATGGTACAAGTCCATTCATGAATCATCTCTTTGGCTTTTTCGGAATTTAAAACGGGATAGATACCAAATAATCCGGCTGATTTCTCCACCAAGATACCCAGTTTTTGCACGATACCCGGTTTAATATAAACCGGGGCAATTTTCTTGTCTAATATACGTGCAGTGGTCGCTCTTATTTCGCTCCACGTGTGAATGTCAGGTCCGGAGATGAAATATTCGTGTACGCCAGGCTTAGTAAACTCATAGGCTTTCCAAATGCTTTGAATCACATCCTGAACATAGACCATGGAAACTTGAGGATGAATACCATCGCCGACGATGGGGCTAATACCTTTACTGGCCATTTTAAAATACGAATATACTTGATCTTCGCGCGGTCCATATACCACTGACGGCCGTAAAATTTTAACGGAGGTATCAGCTTCGGTTATGCGATGGATTTTATCCTCCATCAGTTTTTTCGAACGTCCATAATTACTGATGGGGTTTTTGGGTTTGCTTTCATCAACGGGTTCTCCATTGCTTGGCCCCACAGCAGCAAGCGAAGATAGCACAATGATATTTCGAACGTTATTTTTTTGGCTCACCCGCATTAAATTTTCGGTAGCTTCGACATTGGCGTACAGGAATTTCTTCATGGTTCGGGCTTTAACAACGCCAGCCAAATGAAAGACCACATCTACATCAGCAATACCTCGTTGTAGGGCAGCCAGATCGTGTAAGTCGCCTGTAACTGGTGTAATATCTTTCCCCGCTAACCATTTGGGTTCCGCTCGGATGAGGCACCGAACTTCCTCCACTTCGGGGTGATCCAGCAAGAAATCCACTAAATGACTTCCAATAAAACCAGTGCCGCCGGTTACGAAGGCTATCATCAAATTCGTATATTATGAGATTCTGAAAATATAGGTCTAGACGTAATGTGGGTTAAACGCAACACGCCACCTACAATTTCGTTCACGGTCATGCGAATACAATTTACCAAGATATAAATCTGCTCAACGATTTAGAAATGTCAGTGCCCTTACGTGTAGCCATTTTTACAGGCAACTATAACCATATTAAAGATGGCGTATCTCTTACACTTAATCGATTGGTTAAATTCCTGGAAGATCAGGGAATTCCTGTTTTGGTTATAGGGCCCACTGTTGATGCCCCTGCTATCGATCATGAAGGTGAATTCATTCCCGCTCCTTCCATACCTATGCCCGGGCGACCGGAATATCGAATCACGGTTGGTCTTCCGAATGCTATTCAAGATCGATTAGATAAGTTCGATCCTACCTTGGTTCACATCGCTACCCCTGATTGGTTGGGTTTTCGAGCCATGCGATATGCTCAGGATCAGAATGTACAAATTGTGGCATCTTACCACACTCATTTCACCAGTTATTTAAAGTACTATAATTTAGACATGCTGGAAAAGCTAGGGTGGAAATACCTTAAATGGTTCTACAGCCAATGTCGTCATATATATGTGCCGTCGCCATCCATGGCGGATGAATTAAAAGAAAAAGGCATTGAAAACGGGTTGCGAATTTGGGCCCGTGGTGTGGATACCGATCTGTTTAACCCCGAGCGCAGAAGCAGGCAATGGCGTCAGGCGCAAGGTTTTGCCGATGATGATTGGGTGGTTTCTTTTGTTTCTCGTTTGGTCTGGGAAAAGGGGCTGCAAACGTTTGTGGATGTCATCAAGCGGTTACAAGGTGAAAATAAACGCTTCCGGGCACTAGTAGTTGGTGATGGGCCGGTAAAAAAAGAATTGGAGCAAATGTTGCCGGAAGCGATATTTACGGGATTTTTGGAAGGGAAAGAACTGGCCACCGCGTATGCCAGCAGTGACATATTTTTATTTCCATCAGATACGGAAACATTCGGGAATGTTACTTTGGAGGCCTTATCCAGTGGAGTTCCCGCCGTAGTGGCCGATGCCACCGGGAGTCGTTCGTTGGTAGAGCCCGGAATTAATGGATGCTGGGCACCGCCCCGAAAACCCACCGAATTCACCCACTGTGTTCAAGATATTGTTAAAGATCCTAACAATTATCAGAAGATGCGGAAAGCTGCACGACAGAAAGCATTGGCATATTCATGGGATAACATTAACGCCGATCTGGTGGATTTTTACCATGAGGCTTTGGGCAATCTCCAACCCGAATACAAGTATTGATGCAATTTCGACATCGTAGATAGGTATATCGAATTGGCTTTTGAACCATTTGTGAACAGATCAGCATGAAGATAATTGATGTCGCCGAATTTTATACCGATCAAGGGGGCGGCGTAAAAACGTATATCAATCAGAAACTCAGGGCTGGAGCCAAGCATGGCCACGAGATCGTAATTGTTGCCCCCGGTAAAGAGTGGGGCGAGGAAAAACGATATGGCGGGCGTGTCATTTGGGTGCAGGGGCCACCGCTTCCCGTGGATCCTCGTTATTATATTTTGTGGCGCGAAAAAGCGGTGCATCGCATTTTGGATAAAGAAAACCCCGATGTGGTGGAGGGGTCATCTCCCTGGACCGGAGGTTGGTTTGCCGGGCGGTGGCAAGGTGATGCCGTTAAGTCGTTTATCTTCCACCAAGATCCGGTCGCTGTGTATCCTCATACGTTACTAGGCAATATCTTAGGCGAGGATAATGTAGATCGTCTGTTTGGGTTTTATTGGAAATATTTGGAAAAGCTGAGCAACCGTTTTGATACTACTATTGTATCTGGTGATTGGCTAGCTGATCGAATCGGAAACTTTGGCGTTAAAAATCCAATCGCGGTACCCTTTGGTATTGACAAATCCTTTTTTAGCCCACAGCGGCGAGACCCGAAATTACGCGCCAAATTATTGAATGAATTGGGATTGCCCGAAGAAGCAGTGCTCTTAATTGGAATTAGCCGTCATCATCCAGAAAAACGTATTGGGACCATGATTGAGGGCTTTAAAAAAGCCGCCGAACATCGTCCGATGGGGTTATTGCTTTATGGAGACGGTCCAATGCGGGCGTATGTTAACTGGAAAGCCGATGATGTCCGTGGGTTTGAAGTAATGGGCTTCACCGACAACCGTGACCAACTGGCTGATATTTTGGCGTCTAGTGATTATTTCGTGCATGGATCCGCGGCCGAAACGTACGGGATTGTGATTGCAGAAGCGATTTGTAGCGGTATTCCGGTACTCACTCCGGATCGTGGCGGTGCGGCTGATCTAGCTGGGGCTGATTATGCAGAAACATATCCAGCCGGAGACTCAGATGAATTCGCGAAATCACTGTTACAATTAATAAGCAGGGATCGCAACGAATTGGTTCTCGGTTGTAAACAAGCGGCCAAACAGGAGGTAGGAACTATGGATGATCACTTTGATCAACTATTTGATACCTATCAACGTTTAGTAATGGAGAAACGCCAAGTTAGAAATCGTTAAAACCGAACCCGGTAAACAACTTGGCCAATTTGAATACGTAGTTAATCCTTCATCGTCCGTATTACATAGTTATTGAAGACTGGAAATTTGATTGGACTGAAGAACTACCTATATTTAGAACTATTAAATAAAAAAGCCGAAGGTTGCATTAAGAATGGGTAATACGAAACCCGATATTAAACAAAACGATATTTTTTCCAAGGCTTATGAATTTACCAAAGCTGAGGAAGTCAAAGAAAGTGGCTACTATCCCTATTTTAAGCCTCTTCAGGCAACAGATGGGAATATTGTACAAATTGAAGGTCGTGATGTGATCATGGCCGGTTCCAACAACTATTTGGGACTGACCAATGACCCGCGGACGATAAAAGCTGCTCAACAGGCCCTGACTGATTATGGCACAGGTTGCACCGGATCGCGTTATTTGAATGGTACCCTGGACCTGCATCTTGAACTGGAAGAGAAGCTGGCCGACTTCATGAATAAAGACTCTTGTGTGCTTTTTAGCACTGGGTACCAAACCAATGAAGGGTCTATTCAAACCATTGCCGGTCGTAATGATATTATCTTCTCTGACAAAGACAACCATGCCTGTATAGTAACCGGTACGTTGGTTTCCAATGCCAAGACTGCGCGTTTTAAGCATAATGACATGGAGCAGTTGGAAAAGCGGCTGGAACGTGCTGATGAAAATGCCGGTAAGATTATTGTCAGTGATGGGGTGTTTTCGATGTCCGGTAAAATTGCCAATGTCCCCGAATTGGTCCGATTGGCCAAGAAGTATGATGCTCGCCTCTATTTAGATGATGCCCATGCAATAGGTGTTATTGGAGACGGTGGGCGTGGCTCAGCCTCGTATTTTGATCTATTGGACGATGTCGATTTGATCAGTGGTACCTTCTCCAAGTCTTTTGCCTCACTGGGCGGTTTTCTGGTCGGTGATAGAGAAGTCATCGAATACATTCGTCACCATTCTCCCGCTCACATTTTTAGTGCGTCCATGCCTCCGGCCAATGTGGCAACGGTACTCAAAGCGCTGGAAATTCTGAAAGAGGAAACCTGGCGGTTAGACCGGTTGCGTGAGATTTCTAATTATATGCGCAAGGAATTAAAAGCCATGGGCTTTGATGTATGGGATTCACAAACCCCGATTATTCCAGTGGTTATTGGCGAAATGATGGATTGTTTCAAGTTTTGGAAAGATCTGTTCGAAGCAGGGGTTTATGTTAACGCTGTAGTGCCTCCCGCTGTACCCCGTGGACAAGCACTGGTACGATCCAGTTATATGGCTACCCACACCAATGAGCAATTGGATCAAATTTTGGAGGCATTCCGAAAGGTAGGTATCAAAAACGGTATTATCGATCGTAACGGCCATTCTTTGATCGAAGATTAAGACGATAGACGTGCAGGAAAGCAGCTTAAACGGTATTACCTACGTCTCTACCAAGGAGGAAAGAAAAGCTTTTCTGGATTTCCCGTATTCCTTTTATGAAGGAGAACCCAATTGGGTAGCTCCTTTATATATGGATCAAAAAAAACTGATCAATACCGAGAAGAACGCTTTCTACGATCATGCGGATATTGATCTGTTTTTAGCCGAAAAGGACGGACAAATCGCTGGACGCATCGCAGCCATCCACGATCGAAACTATAACCAGTATAATGATGCCAAAGCCGGTTTTTTTGGCTTCTTTGAATGTATCAATGATCCAGCGGTAGCAAAGCTCTTATTTCGTGTAGTCAAAGATTGGATGACAGAGCGAGGGTTAACTGAAATGCTTGGCCCTACCAGTCCGGGCATGATGGATACCATAGGTGTATTGACGGAGGGTTTTGAGTATTTACCCTCTATTTTGATGCCCTACAATAAGCCTTATTACGACTCACTGATGAAGGAGGTTGGGTTGGAAAAGGCGATGGACATGTATGCCTACCGGGTGAGCAAAGAAACCGTAGCCCTGGATCATATTGAACGAGCCGATAAAATCGTACGTCGCCGTTTACCCAGCCTGAATATTCGCGAAATAAATATGCGCAAACTGAATCGCGAAGTGGGCCATATCATGGAAATTTTCAATGAGTCCTGGGCGAATAACTGGGGCTTTTCTCCATTGTCTCGGGCCGAATTTGATCAATTGGCTAAGGATTTGAAAATGGTAGTGGATACTGACTATGCCCACATTGCTGAAGTTGATGGACGGCCGGTGGCTTTTTCTATCGCGCTGCCCGATTACAACCAAGCCCTTCAACATTTAGATGGGCGACTGTTTCCCACGGGAATTTTCAAGTTGTTGTATCACCGTCGCAATATCAATCAACTGCGCACTGCGCTGATGGGGGTCCGTCCCAAATATCAGGGTAAAGGGATTGATGCACTCTTGCACAAGGAAGCCATATCCAATGGTTTGGAGAATGGGTTTGTTTCCGCGGAACTCAGTTGGATCCTGGAAACCAACACGGAAATGATTCGAGTGGCCGAACGCATCGGCGGCCATGTTGAGAAAACCTACCGTATGTACCGCGCCGATCTGTAGCGCAAAATTCAGCAATTTCTTATCAGAAGACAATGTGGTTTCACTCCTGTAAGTGAAAATCAGGGAAGCGATTACACATTTTTCCCTGAAAATGCCTTATGTTCCCACCGAAATCACTAAAGTTGAAAATAAAAGTAAGTCATTATGAGTGAGTATCGTACTGAAAAAGACTCCATGGGTGAAGTGCAAGTTCCCGCCGATGCCTATTACGGAGCCCAAACACAACGAGCAGTAGAAAATTTTCCGGTAAGCGATATCCGTTTTAGTCGCTCCTTTATTAAAGCCTTGGGATTGGTTAAGCAAACCGCGGCTAAAGTAAATGGAGAGTTAGACTTACTGGATGAGCAGATTAGCGAAGCCATCCAAGAAGCCGCCCAAGAGGTAATTGGCGGCAAACTGGATGACCATTTTCCCATTGATATTTTTCAGACTGGTTCCGGAACTTCCACAAATATGAACTCTAATGAGGTTATTTCTCGGCGAGCGAGAGAGATTGCCGAAGATAAGTTTGGAGATGGGCTGAGTATCCATCCCAATGATCATGTTAACTATGGCCAAAGCTCTAACGACGTAATCCCTACTACCATCCGCGTAGCTGCGGTAATGGAAGCCAAAGAGCATTTGATTCCCGCACTAAACCATTTGAAGGCTACTTTTGAGAAAAAAGGTGAGGAATTATCTGATGTGGTTAAGACTGGTCGCACCCACTTGATGGACGCGATGCCGATCACGGTTCAGCAAGAATTTAGTGGCTACGCTCGTCAAATTGAGTTGGGTATTCAACGGGTGGAAGCAGCGTTGGAACGAGTTTCTGAGTTGCCTCAAGGCGGTACAGCGGTGGGCACCGGCTTGAATACGCATCCCGATTTTGGTAGTCGCTTTGCTGAGCAAATGTCCGCAACTACCGGCCAATCATTCACAGAAGCTGAAAACCATTTTGAGGCTCAGGCCACGGTTGATGCTCCGGTTGAATTGAGTGGGCAGCTGAAAACAATCGCGGTAAGTATGATGAAAATTGCTAACGACCTGCGATGGATGAACTCCGGGCCCAATGCGGGTATTGGTGAACTTCAACTACCAACCTTACAACCCGGATCCAGCATTATGCCGGGCAAAGTTAATCCGGTGATCGAAGAATCGGTAACTATGGTCAGTGCTCAAGTTATTGGTAACGATGCCGCCATTACTGTGGGTGGACAAGCCGGAAACTTTGAACTCAATGTGATGCTACCGGTTGTTGCTCACAATCTGTTGGAGTCAATTCTGCTGTTGGCTAACGCGGCACGCAATTTGGCTGATAAATCGGTTGCTAATTTGGACGCTCGACGGGACAAAATTGAAGAGAAGTTGGGTAAAAATCCGATCTTGGTAACCGCTCTCAATCCCATCATCGGATATGAGTTAGGAGCTAAAATCGCCAAGAAAGCATTTGCGGAGGATCGCTCCGTAAAAGATGTGGCACTGGAAATGACCGACTTATCCGAAGAAGAGTTGGATAAGGCATTAGATCCGATAAAAATGACCCGCGGTGGATTTACGGAATAATCTTCTTGTAGTCCCATTTGATGAGCCCGATTGTAGGAACAATCGGGCTCATTATTTATATAGCAGTTACTTTGTAAAAAAAAGCAGTTAATCTTATTATTCCACGGCTTAAAGAGGCGATTATTAAGCCCAGGGCCACTATGACGCTCAAGTTTTAACTTTACCCATCATTTTATGGCTGATACATCCAAGGAGACTGAAACGTTTGCCAACCAGGATCGCGATACGATTTTACATGATTACAAAATCGCGGTAACCAGCCGAGAGGCCTCGTACCTGGGACGCAAAGAAGTACTCACCGGTAAAGCGAAATTCGGAATATTCGGTGACGGCAAGGAATTGCCCCAGATTGCCATGGCGAAATATTTCCAGAAGGGGGATTTCCGATCCGGCTATTATCGAGATCAAACATTTATGATGGCTATTGGTGAGTTGACTGTGCAACAATTTTTCGCACAGCTGTATGCGCATCCATCGGTAGAGGCGGATCCACATTCGGGGGGGCGACAGATGAATGCGCACTTTAGCACGCGCAGTCTCAATGAGGACGGTACCTGGAAAGATCTGACTGAGATGAAAAATACCTCGCCGGATATGTCGCCCACAGCCGGTCAAATGTCTCGATTATTGGGATTGGCTCAAGCTTCCAAGTTTTACCGTCAGAGTAACGAACTGGGAGATGAATCCAAGTTTTCGAAAAATGGTCAGGAAGTCGCCTTTGGTACCATTGGGGATGCCAGTACATCGGAAGGGATATTCTGGGAAGCCATGAACGCGGCCGGTGTTTTGCAAATTCCCATGGTGATGTCGGTTTGGGACGATGGCTATGGAATTTCTGTTTCCAAAAAGTATCAAACCACTAAAGAGAGTATTTCCAAGATTATGCGTGGATTCCAGCGCGGTAAAACCGTGGAAGGAATCGAAGTGGTGCGCGTGAAAGCATGGGATTATGAGGCGCTACTGGAAACCTATAAAAAGGTAGTGGATATCGCCCGTGAGGAACATGCTCCAGCGCTGGTACATGTAGAAGAGGTGACGCAGCCACAAGGGCACTCCACTTCCGGATCTCATGAGCGCTATAAGTCTGATGAGCGTCTGCAGTGGGAAAAGGAATATGATTGCATTCATCAGTTCAGAAAGTGGATTGAAGAACATGATATTGCCACAGCGGATGAACTGGATGCTCTGGAAGAAGAGGCTAAGCAAGAAGTACGTGATGGGCAAAAAGCTGCCTGGAAAGCTTTCCGAGATTCTATAGAGAAGGACTTAGATGAGATCTTGGAGCTCATCGGTGCAATTGAAGCGGAAAGTGGCAAGGCTGATCAGATCGCGAGTGTGAAAAAGCGTCTGAAGCAGGCTATGAATCCTATCCGAAAAGATATTCTCTCGGCTGCCAAGAAAACATTGCGCTTGGTGCGGGGCGAATCACTTTCTTCGAAGCAGGCGTTGATTGATTGGTTGGAGGAGCAAGACAAAATCAATACGGAGCGATATGACTCCAATCTATTGAGTGAAACAGAACAATCTCCGATGAAGATTGAGGCTGTACCACCCACTTATGATGAGGATCCCCAAAAAGTAGATGGGCGAGTGGTGCTTCGCGATAACTTCGATAAGCTTTTTGAAAAGTATCCTAATACCTTGGTTTTCGGTGAAGATACCGGTCAACTGGGGGACGTGAATCTGGGGTTGGAAAACATGCAGGAGAAGTTTGGCGAGCTGCGAGTCTTCGATACCGGAATCCGCGAGAATACTATTGTCGGACAAGGTATTGGAATGGCGCTCCGTGGTCTGCGACCCATTGCCGAGATACAGTATTTAGACTACTTACTGTATGCGTTCCAAGTTATGAGCGATGATCTGGCTACAGTTCGTTACCGTAGCGCGGGTGGTCAAAAAGCGCCATTAATTGTACGAACACGAGGTCATCGTCTGGAAGGTATTTGGCACTCTGGTTCACCGATGGGCATGGTCATTCACGGACTTCGCGGTATTCATGTTTGCGTTCCTCGTAACTTAACAGATGCCGCGGGTATGTATAACACCTTACTAGAAGGTGATGACCCAGCGTTGATCATCGAGCCTTTGAACGCCTATCGTTTAAAGGAAGACTTACCCAGCAACTTGGGAGAATTTAAAACGCCTCTTGGAGTGCCCGAAGTAGTCAAAGAGGGTACGGATATTACTCTGGTATCTTATGGTTCCACCTGTAATTTGGTTGAGCAAACCTTGCCGGAATTTGAAGAGGTTGGTATCTCTGCTGAGCTGATAGATATTAAAACGCTGTTGCCGTTTGATAAGAATCACTCTATTGTTGAATCCTTAAAGAAGACGAATCGCATTGTGTTTATCGATGAAGATATGCCCGGTGGAGCAACTTCATTTATGATGCAGCAAGTTCTGGAAGTGCAGAAAGGATATTTCTACCTGGATTCCGAACCGCTTTGCATCACGGCTAAGAATCATCGTCCGGCTTACGGCTCAGATGGAGATTACTTCTCTAAGCCCAATGCCGAGGATATTTTTGATGGTGTTTACAACATCATGCGAGAGGCTTATCCAGAAAAGTATCCCGCCATCTATGAGTAATTGGTGATAACTATTAAAAAAGGCGACTTTCTGTATAGAGAGTCGCCTTTTTTGGTTGATAGCGTGTGTATGTAACTCATCAATCGAGTTTATATTTACCCGCTCCAATCACGATAAAGGAGCTGAATACTATAAACATCTTGAATGAATGGGAGGCGCCGCTCCATCCGTCTCCTCCGGCTAAATGGGCAACCGTGGCTACTAACATGGTGATGGCTAACAATGCGCTGGATGGACGGAATAAATAGCCAAGTGCAAATAGTAAAGCCACAACAGATTCAGAACAGGCGGCCATGAAACCCCAAAATACCGGGAAAAAATCTATTCCGAGGTTAGCCATCGCTCCCCCAAGACGTTCCCAGCGTTCAGGTCCGCCTATTAATTTGCCCCATCCATGAATAAAAAAATAGCTTAATCCAATGCCTATGCGGAAAACAAGCAAACCAAGATCTTTATATTTATCTAAATGATCCCACATACTGATCCTTATCGTTTATAGATACTGAAATTAATTTTTGCAGAATAACAGACGGCGGGAATCCGCGTCTTTCTACTTAAGTATGACAATTTATGGATATGCGAAAAGACTTATAACAAATAAGTGTAGGCCAATAAGTCTATGAAGATAAATATCCAGACTAAAGGGAGATAAAAGAAGGAGGCGAACATCAGTTGCTTGGCATGCTCTTTAGAGCGTTCTAGCCAAAATTTGAGGCCATAAAATATAAAGTAGAGAGCAGATAAGAGTCCACCCACCAGATATATTATGTTTGCGTAGTCGAGTGCGTAAAATAGATAGGTGATCGGAATCAGTGCCAGTAAACAAAGATTAACCATAAGAGCCGTTTTCTTACCCTGATAGTCACCCAAGGGTAACATTTGAAAACCGGCGTTGGAATAGTCGTCATTACACAACCAAGCAATAGCCATAACATGTGGTACTTGCCACAAGTAAACTATACCGAACAGTATCCACATACCCGGATCCAGAATGGATCCGGTTGCTGCGGCCCACCCTCCAACCGGAGGCAAAGCACCAGGAATACTGCCAATAAATACATTGACCACGGAGATCCGCTTCATTGGGGTATATACCGCTAAGTAAACGATAGTAGTCACCGCGGAGACGGAAGCCGCTACAATATTAACCATAGAGATCAGGTACACTAATCCGGCCAAGATCAACGTGATGGAAAAGATGAATCCATTCTGGGGAGAGATCTTAGAAGAGGGTAGGGGGCGACTTTTAGTGCGATTCATCAATTTATCATAGTTGCGCTCGATAAATTGATTATGTGCGGCTGTACCGCCCGCAATTAGATAGGTGCCGATAATGGCATGTAGCAGCAAAGTTAGATTGAAATGCCCAACTGAGCCCATCACGAAACCCATTACCATACTGGCCAATACCAGCATCGTAATGCCCGGCTTGGTCAGCTCGTGATAAGCTGCCACCGTTTCAACATTGATAAACCGTGATAATTTAGCTCTACTGGAAACTGACATTATTTGGATTGCTCTACATTAGTCGGCTAAAATAACGATATAAGCAGCAAATTGGTACTTCATTTATTGAGTGATAAAAAAAGCCGACCCACTTGATCGGCTTTACGATTCATATCAATAGTCGCGTTAAACCGATCTTAAAAAGAGGGCGTAATTGGAGTACGGAATAAAGTATCCAATAAGGTGATAACCACTAGTAGTCCGACAAATAATATACCACTGATCAGCAGCATGGTATTGAATTTCTCATCCCAATACAGATTCATAAAGAACATAGCTACCAATGCTGCTTTTAATGTAGCAATGGCTATAGCTACGATGATGTTATATGGAGATGGAATGGTAAATATGGCTGGCACAGCTACAGTCAGTATAGTTAATACCAATAAAGCACTGGCCGTACCCAATAACATTTTAAGTGATGATACGTGATGTCCACTCATGATTTTACTGCTTTAGACTCAAAAATTTGATTAATCGATCAAGTACAACAGGGGAAACAAGAAAATCCAGATGATATCAACCAAGTGCCAATATAGCCCGGTCATCTCGACTGGTGCGTAGTATTCGCTGCTAAATGTTCCTTTGGAGGCTTTAACCATTAACCAGATCATCAATCCGATTCCAATAATGACGTGCAAGCCATGAAGGCCGGTCATCATATAATAGATGCTGAAGAAGATGTTTGCTTTTGGATGGGCAATACCCTCAAAGGTGTAGTAGGCCCCAGGAAAGATTCCCAAGTGGAATTTATGGGTGTACTCAAAATACTTGATCACCATAAATACGCAGGCCAGTAATACCGTAATGCCCAGATTTATAACTATCTGCTTTTGCTTGTTTAGCTGAGCCGCTCGTATTGCCAATGCAACCGTTAGGCTAGATCCAATAAGGACTACGGTGTTAATACCTCCCATTAGCGTATCCAATTGAGTGGAGGCTTGTACATACAGCTCAGGATACCAAGCACGGTAAATAATGTAAGCTGCAAATAAACCACCGAAGAACAGGATCTCTGTTACCAGGAATATCCACATTCCCAATTTTGCGGTGTCAAACTGTTGGTCCATGTCCACAAAATGGTGCTGGACATGCGGATTGTGTTCAGCTGTTGCTGACGAATGTGCCATGATTCGTGGTTTTAACGCGTGTTAATGTAAGTGATCGAAAACGATTTAGGATCAAATTCTATGCTTCAGAGGTCTGAATATTATCTGAGGCTATTTCTTGACCCGCTTCAATATCATGTCCATTGGCATCTGCGGCCAGACCCAACTGGAATTCTGAAATTGGTTTGTGATAGTCGTACGGACCGTTCACAATTATTGGAGTATAATCGAAGTTGTGATGCGCCGGAGGCGAGGATGCCATCCATTCAAGCGCTCGGCTGTTCCATGGATTGGCAGAAGCTGCTTTTCCTCGTAATAAAGAGTGAAGCAGATATCCAGCCATAATTACAAAAGATAAACCAATGATATAGGATCCGATGGTGGACAATTGATGTAATCCCTGAAACTGATCTATGTAATTGTAATAACGACGTGGCATTCCTCGAGATCCCAATATGAATTGTGGGAAGAAGGTCAGGTTAAATCCAACAAATAATAGAGCTGCTGAAATTTTGGCCCAGCCTTCGCTATACATCTTGCCAAACATTTTGGGCCACCAGTAGTGTAAACCACCCAGGAAGGCAACCAGCATACCACCCATCATCACATAGTGGAAGTGAGCCACAACGAAGTAAGTGTCATGCAGGTGAATGTCTACGGAAAGCGCACCCAGCATAATTCCGGTAAATCCACCGATGGTAAATAAGAATAGGAACATCAGGGTATACAACATCGGAGTTTTCAACTCAATGGAGCCGCGATACATCGTCGCTACCCAGTTGAAGATCTTTATACCAGTAGGAATACCTACTAGGAAAGTCAAAAAGGAGAATACCATAGAAGCCAATCCTGCTTGACCGGAAACAAACATGTGGTGTCCCCACACCAAGAACCCGATAAAGGCAATGGACAACGAGGATAAGGCAATGGCCCAGTATCCAAAGATGTGCTTCTTGGAGAAGGTGGTAATAATTTCTGAAATCACACCGAAGCCGGGAACAATCATAATGTATACCGCAGGGTGAGAATAGAACCAGAAGAAGTGTTGATAAAGAATCGGGTCTCCACCTATTGCCGGATCGAAAATCCCGATGCCTAACACATTTTCCATGGTCAAGAGTAATAGCGTAATACCTAATACGGGAGTAGCCAATACCTGAATGACACTGGTAGCATATAAGGCCCACAGGAATAACGGAAGTTTATTCCAGGTTAGGCCAGGTGCACGCAACTTGTGGATAGAAACAATGAAATTAAGCCCGGTTAAAATAGAGGAAAAACCTAAAACAAAGAGACCAAAGGTCATGGCAATTACAGAACCGGAAGTCGTAGTACTGTATGGGGTATAGAAGGTCCAACCAGTATCAATACCGCCGGTAAAGATAGAGTACAACGTAAATGCGGCTCCAATTACATAAATATAGAAACTGGCCAGGTTTAACCTGGGAAAAGCCACATCTTTGGCCCCTAACTGGATGGGTAGGATAAAGTTACCTAACGCAGCCGGTACAGAGGGAACCAACACGAAGAAAATCATAATCGCGCCGTGAAGCGTGAAGATCTGATTGTAAGCGTTGGCTTCAATAAAGGTCTTGGCGGGTGTCCACAATTCGGTACGAAGCAGCAAGGCTAATACCCCCCCCACAAAGAAGAAGAGGGCAATAGATCCTAGGTACATTAATCCGATTTTCTTGTGGTCAACCGTGGTTAACCAAGCCCAGAGGCCTTTTTCGGCATTCAGGTAATGATGGTCCGGTTGTTCTTTGGGAACATATCGCCGCACCTTAAGCGTAGAAGCGGAAGATTGAGTTGTTGCGGAGGCCATATTCTATTTTTGTTCCTTTAAGTATTCAATAATAGCGTTAATCTCGGTATCACTGAGAGAGCCCTGATAGGTAGGCATTACCGGAGCATATCCTTGAACCACTTTAGATTTGGGTTCCAAAATAGACTCACGAATATAATTTTCATCCACGGTAATGGTGGAACCGTCATTCATCTGCTCTTCACGTTGCCAGATGCCCTGGAAGGTTGGGCCGGTCATTGAGGAACCATCAAGAGAGTGACAGGTCAGACAAGCATTTTGTTTTACTAATTGGGCACCCAATTCAACAGGCGGCAAATCATCAGCCGGCGCACTGCTGCTAGCCAACCAATCTTCAAAACCTTGTTTGTCATGGGCAATGATTTTACCCATCATATCCGAGTGGCCGGTACCACAATATTCGGTACAGAATATGACAGATTCGCCTACCTCATTGGTTTCAAACCAGACAGAGGTGTACTGCCCGGGAACCACATCTCGTTTGATTCGGAATGCCGGAACATAGAAGGAGTGAATTACATCAGTAGAATTCATGACCAGCCGTACCGGACGATCTTTGGGAACGTGCAATTCCCCTATAGAACTGCTCCCGTTTTCATATTTAAACTCCCAGAGCCATTTTTTTCCGGTTACTTGTATTTCATAGGCATCGGCCGGAACATTTTCGTAGAAGAGGAAGCCTTTGAATCCCCATCCGAATACAATCAAGACCAGAATCAGGGGAATAACCGACCAAGTAATCTCTAGTGTATTGTTGTGGGTAATAACTGGGGTGACGTCATTTTCACTCTTGCGACGATACTTATAAACAAAGTAAATAATCGCTATGGTTATACCGACCATAATAATCGAACTGGCCAGCATAATGAAGTTAAATAACGAATCAGTATATGGAGCCAGAGTTGATTTAGCTGGCGGCAAAAAGAAATCAAAAAGGTTACTCATTTTGACCGTCTATGTGATTGATAGAGTTACTAGAGCGTTTTTCTCTGAGCCAGAAGAATCCAAGGAATATACCTAGAAATATCGCTGTCGCCAACCCACCAAGTTTCATGATGTTTAGGGCAACCGGGGTATAACTTCGCGAATCAGGATCGTACTGATAACAGTACATCACCAATTGATCCACCGTATTTCCTATGCTGCCTTCCGCGGCATCATACAATGCGTTACGCATGTTTAATTCAGAAAATTCGATACCATAAAGATATCGGGATATTGTACCCTTCGGGCTCAAAAATATAATACTAGCGGCATGAGCGTATTCGTCATTGACCGGGTCGTATTTAAATTTAAAACCGACTGCGTCGGTCAGTTTTTGTATTTGGGACTGATCACCCGTTAAAAAGTGCCAGCCACTATCTGCTGAAGCGATACCTAATCGATCCAGATAATTGGTTCTGTTTTGTTGAGCCAATTCCGGCGTTTCTTCAGCATCAATGGATACCGTAATAATCTTATATTCGGTGCCGGGATGCCATTGCAACTGTTGGACAGCTTCGAATAACCCGTTGAGCACCAAATTGCAAAGCATTGGACATTCGTAATAGACCGGATTTAATATGACCGGCTGATCACCTTCCAATAGCTCTCCAAGGGTAACTGTATCTTGCTTTGAGTTGACAAACCAGGTGTCCAATGGCACGGTTTGTCCCAGCTTTTCATCGACGCCTACGTCGTTAAGTTGCTGAGGTTTTTTATCGTTGACCTGACCCCAGGCTAACCCTGTAAGAAAGCTGATAAGCACTGTCGCCGTAACGAATCTACGGAGTGCTTTTCGCATAGTTTCTAATAATTTAGTTCGACTGCGTGGCAATTACATGAATTGCACTGTCGATGGGAATGTGATACACCCCTTCTTCAGCATTGATGACTCCAAAACTGTTGAGCTTTTGCTGTTCGTTTTCACGCAGCTGGTTAATTTGAGTCCATTGTGTTTGCTTATCCTGCTCTTGTTTTGATACAAAACTGTTGTAGGAGTACATCCCTGTTAAGGAGTAAACAAACAATACAAAGATAAAGAGGCCGAAAAGACTCCAGAACAGTAGCCGGGGATAATTAAGTTTATCTCCCATTACCCCGTGTTGCAAGGATTCTGCAACCTCTTGGTCGGCTACTTCTATCTCAACCGGTTCGTCCTGAGTCTCGTATGATTGATGTTCAGCCATTTTGCGAATTCTTAACGTTTACGACTAATGTTTATTGAGACATTCTTCCAACTTTGGATCGTTGGTTGGAATCATTTTACTCTGCTTAAACTGACGGAAAAACAATCCAAAGAATACACCGCCTAAGCCCACTAACGTAGTGATATCCATCCAGCTAACGTGTACGCCATGAGCGTAAAACGTCGGTACGATTACCCAATACAATTCTACAAAGTGGGCAACTACAATTAAGGTGGATACCACGGTTACCAACGTTTTATTGGTTTTGGCCTTTTTGGGCAGTAAGAATAAAAATGGAATCACAAATCGGCAGAATAAGAAGGTCCAGGCTAAGTATTCCCAACCATTACTGAATCGCTCATAAAACCAAACGGTTTCTTCAGGAATGTTGCCGTAGTAGATCAAGAAAAACTGACTAAAGGCGATGTAAGCGTAAAAGACGGTAAACCCAAACATTTGTACCGACAAATCATAGATATTGGTGTCGGTGATGGTGTTCTCTAATACGCCATTACGTTTTAAATAGAATACCAATAAAAGCATGATGGCAAAAAACGCCTGAAAACCCATAGCAAAGAAGTACACACCGAAGATGGTAGAGTACCAGTGTGGATCAACAGACATGATCCAATCAAATGCGGCAAATGAGATGGTAATGGCATAGATGAAAATACCCGGCCCGCTAGTGCGACGTAACAATGTTTGGAGTCCCCAGTCGCCGGTCTTGTCCATTTTCACAGAATTGTTGTACAGTCGATATCCAAGAAAACCCCAAATTAGGAAGTAAATTACCTGACGAGCTATGAAGAATGTGGTATTCAGATACGGCTCTTTTCCTTGTAGCACCGGATCATGGGCTATGGCATCGGCATGGGTCCAGTGATAGAGGGTATGCATTCCCATCAATACAGGAATGAAGAATAGGGCCCAGATAAACAAATTAGAGGACATAGCTTCTGGAATACGGCGAAATATGACACTCCAGGAAGAGCGGGTCACATGCTGGATCATGACAAAAAATAGTGCTGCCAGTCCAATCGTAGAATAAAAACTAAAACTGGTCAGATAAGAATAGAAAAATTGATCATGATTAATAAAGTAGCCAACCACGCTGGCTAACAATCCCACAACACCGAGCCATAAGAAGGCCTGTGGTGCTTTCAGGTGCGATGGGAACTCAAGTGAATCTGTAATTTTTGGCTTACTCATGATCCGAAGTAATTATCGATTTAAAACGGTGTCCGTCAATGTTGTAAGTAGAATATGTACTAATTGGTTATTCCAGCGACTTGATATAGGCTACCAGTGATTCAATCTCACTGTTAGTCATCGAGTCGCCATAGTTAGCAGGCATAACCGCGTTATAGCCATCTACCACTTGGTCATGTGGATTGACAATGGAATTTTTGAGGTACTCTTCATCAGCGGTAACCGTAGAACCGTCGTCCAAGGTACGTTCTTTACCAAATAAGCCCTTTTGAGAGGGTCCTACACCCGGAGTTCCATCAACAGAGTGGCATGCTTGGCAACCTTGTTGAACAAACAACTCTTTACCCCGTTCAGCGGACACTTCGCCACCGGCTTTCTCTTGCGCGGCTTTTTTCTGTGCCAGTTCTTCCTGCTTTTGCTGATAATCTTGTTCAAGAGCAGTAATGTCTACATCGTATTGTTCCAATTCGTCACGGGAAATATTTTGACTCTTTTGCAGGGCACGAACATAAGCTACAATAGCCCAGCGTTCTTCGACATCAATCTGGGTACCATAGCCCGACATATTGCGAATTCCATTGGCAATGACATCATACATGTATCCATCTGTTACATCGCGTAAACGATCTTGGTGATAGGTAGGAGCTGGTACGAAGCCATAATTGCCAGTCATGATGATTCCTTTACCATCTCCTGTACCACCATGGCAAGGAGTACAGTAGATTTCATAATTTTTCTGTCCTTTGTACAGAAAAGCCTTAGTAACTTCCATGGGGTTGGATTCCACAAAAGAACCATCATCCGTTTTACCGTAATAAAATTCAGTATCAGCCTTGAGATTGCCGCGTGATACGGTGCCCTCCACCGGCTGGCGCATAGAACGGTTGTCTTCGAAGAATGCGTTGGTTTCCTGGGCTTCTTTTCGGCTTTGCTGATCCATATTCATGTTAGGATGGACCGGCTGTTCCTTAAATGGCTCTCCACGACATGAGGAAAGCACTAATCCAAGCGCCAGTACTGCAATGCTTTTGGTGTATTTTGATACGTTCATGTGAAACGGCAAACTGTAAGTGATTTTTTGGTTTCTTACCCGTTTGGTCAGGTTACATGGTCGATGAAGTCGATTTATGCTTCTTCGTCGTAAATTTTTTCGATATGGAGCGCACCGGCCTCTTTAAACAACTGCTCCACTTTCTCTTCAGCAAATAAGCTATCCTCTGATTCGATGCAGATGAAAAATCCATCATCGGTCACTTTCTCAAAGCGCTTAGAGTTAAACAGTGGATTGTTCAAACGGGGCAAATTGTTTAAGTAAAACATGCCGAAAACAGCTCCAAAAGCCGACAGCAAAACGGTCAGCTCGAAAGTAATGGGTACATAAACCGGTGGATTGATAAATGGTTTACCACTGATGTTCATTGGATATTCGGTTCCCATCACCCAGATCATCAGGGCAAGAGCTCCGGCAAATCCGATGGCAGCGTGGAGTAGCACAATCCAACCAAGTTTGGATTCCTTCAATTGCATGGCTTTTTCCAAACCATGAATTGGAAAAGGAGTATAGGCATCAAATTTCTTGTAACCGGACTGAGCGACTTCCGCTGCAGCGTCGGTCAGCGTTTTGGGATTACTGAATTCGGCCAGCACCCCGTGCAAGTTGCGATCTGTAGTTGCTTGTTCAGCCATAGTGGGATCGGTTAAACGCTTTCTTTGTTATCAATATTAATATCCGTGTCTACTGAGCCGGCTTCATCTTCATGATCCTCATAGTAGTGGGGATCGGCCTGTGGCATAACCGCTTTTACCTCGGCAATGGCCACCATTGGGAGGAAGCGCAAGAACAACAGGAACATGGTGAAGAACAGGCCAAAGGTTCCTACGTAGGTCATCACATCAACCCAGGTAGGAGAGTAGTAATCCCAATTGGCCGGCATGAAGTCTGTAGCAAGAGATGCGACCGAAATCATAAAGCGTTCGAACCACATCCCGATATTCACAATAATGGAGATAATGAAAGTCAGTGTCACATTTCGGCGGATCTTCTTAGACCACAGGAATTGTGGAGTGACCACGTTACAGAACATCAGGATCCAGAAGCCCCAGGCATAAGGTCCCACCACATAGAGGCCAAATATGCCCTGCTCGTAGATATAACCACTATACCACGCGATGAAACCTTCCATCAAGTAGGAGAAAGCCACCAAATTACCGGTAGCCATCATCACAATATTCATTCGCTCCATGATATCGTTATTCATAATGTCTTCGATACCATAGATCTTGCGTGCGATAATCATTAGGGTTAATACCATCGCAAAACCGGAGTAAATAGCACCGGCCACAAAGT
This sequence comes from Bacteroidota bacterium, assembly GCA_051747265.1. Lineage (GTDB taxonomy): Bacteria > Bacteroidota > Rhodothermia > Balneolales > Balneolaceae > JBNJFY01. Next base: position 111,317 of record JBNJFY010000003.1, read on the forward strand.
AAGGGGGGAAAATGGTAGAGTGCCATCCCGGAATCACGGAAACGGCGAAGTCAAAGGATACAATAGTGTGAACAGAGAGGACCAAAGGAGTGGCTAATCCGGCCAGAATCATATAGGCCTTTTCATAGTGCCACCAGTTGCGGAAACTACCCGTCCAACCCAGGGAAAAGATCCCATAGGCCATTTTTGAAATTTTGCTCTTTGCTTTATCACGAAGCGTGGCCAAGTCAGGAACCAGTCCCACATACCAGAACAGCAAAGAAACCGTGAAATAGGTACTTACCGCAAACACGTCCCACAACAGGGGAGAACTAAAGTTCGGCCAAGCCGCCATAGAGTTGGGTATAGGGAAAACCCAATAAATCACCCAGATACGACCTACGTGAATTGCTGGGAAAATACCCGCACACATCACGGCGAAGATGGTCATCGCCTCCGCAAAGCGGTTAATGGCTGTTCGCCAATCCTGGCGGAAGAGGAAGAGAATCGCGGAAATAAGGGTTCCGGCGTGACCAATACCAACCCACCATACAAAGTTGATAATCGCCCAGCCCCATCCGGCGGGATTGTTAAGGCCCCAGACGCCAGTACCTTCCCAAATCAGGTAACCGACCATCACCAGCAAGTTCAGCAGCAATAGGTTGGCTATCCCAAAAGCGAGATACCACAATTTTGGGGTTTCCGACAGCGGCGTGTCGCAAATCATTTTAGTGATACTTGAAAAGGAGTGATTCCCCTTTACAAGTGGGCGTTCGGGTACGTATTCGTAAGTAGTGCTCATACTAAACGCTGAACGTGTTTCGGATTAGGCCAATTTCTGGTTAGGGTTGCGCAACTTAGCCATGTAAGAGACGCGCGGTCGTGTGTTCAATTCTTCTAGTAGTAGGTAACTGCGTTCGTTGGACTTGTCAGCCATTACTTTGCTGTTTTTGTCCATCAAATCACCGAAGCTAATGGCATCGGTCGGGCAAGCCTGCTGACAAGCGGTTTCTACAGCGCCGTCTTCGGGTTTGGGATGACCGGTTTCTTTCTTGGCTTCGATTTTCGCTTTGTTCACGCGCTGAACGCAGAACGTACATTTCTCCATCACACCACGGAATCGAACGGTAACGTCCGGATTCATGGCCATCTGGATGATGTCCGGATCATCTCCGGTGGTCAAATACTCTTTAGAATAATTGAAGAAGTTAAATCGACGCACTTTGTACGGACAGTTGTTAGCGCAGTAACGTGTACCGATGCATCGGTTATACGTCATCTGGTTCATACCGTCTTCACTGTGCGTGGTAGCGGCAACCGGGCAAACTTGCTCACAGGGAGCTAATTCGCAGTGCATACAAGGAACCGGTTGGTGAATCGCTTTGGGATTCTCGGAATCTCCTTCAAAATATCGATCAGTGCGGATCCAGTGCATTTCACGGCCGCGACGAACTTCGCGTTTACCAATCACCGGAATGTTGTTTTCCGCTTGACAAGCTATAGTACAAGATCCACATCCGATACAGGCATTCAAGTCAATAGACATGCCCCATTGCGGTTCATAGTCCGGATAAGGAGCCGGATCAAACAGCGCGGGTGGGTGTTCTTGTCCTAATTCGTGGGCTAATTTTTTGCCGGGTAGTTCTGCGTTGTAGGCAGACTCATAAGTCGCAAAATCCGGATTTTCACGGTAGGTCTCTAAGTCTGCTTCACGAATCAGAGATCGACCTTCCATTGACTGGTGATCTTGGGTACAAGCAATTTCATACATCTCACCCGTAGCACTTACTTTTGCTCCCGTTGCGTAGAATGGGGCAGAAGTGGTTCGCAGTCCAAAGGTATTAGTTCCGGTGTCGTTTCCTACGCGTCCTGCTTTGGATCGTCCCTGTCCGGCAGTAACCGTAATGCTATTGTCAGCATGACCAGGCAGGATCCAGGCGGGAATGGTCACCTTTTGTCCATTTACGGAAAGATCTATAAGCGGTGCTTCCCCTTCGCCCAATCGAGTGGGTTCAGGTACACCTAAATCTTTGGCCGTTTTCGGACTCAGTAACGCGACGTTATCCCAAGTGATTTTGGTCATTGGTTCAGGCAATTCCTGAAGCCAGCCATTGTTGGCGTAACGACCGTCAAAGACTTTGCTATCCGCTCGAACCACCACTTCTACACCGTTTGAGGGGCTAGTTGCCGCTTTCAAGGCAGATTGCATGGAGCGATCGAATCGTGAACGGAGCGAGAGATTTAGACCTCGGAAGTGTCCGTCGGTATCCACACCGTCATGCAGTATTTTGCGCCAGCGTTTGTTAAAGCCGGAGCGGTAATAGGACTTCCAGGTTTCTTGAACCAGGTTGTAACCGGTGGCGTCATTGCCCGTCGCGATTACATTCAAAAATTCAATATCACTTTTGCCGTCAAACAGTGGGCGAATCATCGGCTGGATCACCGATCGAGTTCCGTTGTAGGAGAACCCATCACCCCAAGATTCCAGGAATGAAGCACGATTTACATGCCAATTAACATTGCTGGAGGTCTCATCCACATACTCGGAGAGATGAATGGTAGTTTCAGCCTTAGATAAAGATTCGGAAAAGTTCAGATCAGCCGCTGCTGTAAATACCGGATTGGTTCCCACCAAAACGACCGTATCATACTGTCCGTCGTTCAGGTTAGAAACCGCATCAGCAAATGCTTCACGATCGTTTTGATCATCCTTATATGGGAGATCGTGATAGGTTACCGTGCTTCCATCATTATTCAGTGCCATGTTAATGGCGGTTACCGCAGCGTGAGCTTCCGGACTGTGGTCGCGTCCAACCGTTAACAAACTTTCGCCTCGGTGAGCCAACAATTCTGCCGCTACCTGATCAATCCAGTTATTGATGCGCTGTGTATCACCACTGAATGAAGCCGAGAAAGATCGGAACGCTTCTAATCCTCGCACATTGGAGGATAATTTCGCGGCGAGTGCATATATAAAGGTCTCAATTTCGCTGCTTTTCAATCGTAAACGATTGTCTGCGTTGGAACCGGTCAATGAAAAATTGCTTTCCACTACAGACAGTCGAATCATACCATCATCGGTAGATCGCACCTTGCGGGCTTTAGACCACTGCTTGATATACTCAACATTGTTCTTGTTTTCGGCCGGATTCATGAAATCATCATCCAGCGCGACCATCACGTTGGCCTTATCAATATGATAATAGGTGCGAGCACGACGGCCGGTAGCTAAACGAACGCCTTCTAAAGCGTTGTCTTCGCTAAATGGTTCGTAAGTTACCCAGTCAGCATTACCAAAACGGCGAAGCGCTTGCTCCTTGATACGATTATAAGTAGGAGATGAACTCGCTTCACTTATAAATAGAATATTTCGGTCAGTATTTGCGAAATGCTGGGCCGAAAATGAAGAAAAATCACTCCATGAAGCTTTAGATCCATCTTTAAGAACTGATTGTGAGCGATCAGGATCATACAGGCCCAAAACAGCGGCCTGTTCATATAAACTGGTTGAACCTAGGCTACCGCTATGTTCTTTGTTGCCTTCAATTTTGGTAGGGCGACCTTCATGGGTCTCTACAACCAAACCGGTTAACACATCCTGGAAAGGCATAGCCGATGCATAAAACATGGCTTCGCCCTGAATCATATCTTCAGGTTGTTTGGTGTAAGGCAGAATTTTCTGAACGGGACGACGACAGGCGGCAAATCCAGCCAGCGCTATAGAAGCCCCCATAATACGGAGGAATCCGCGCCGAGAGACTTTATCCGTTAATTCTGTGGCATTTTCGGGAAATTCCCGTTCCACAAATTTTTTGTACTCCTCATTCTGAGCGAGTTCGTTCAGACTTTTCCAATACGTAGAATTATGGGCAGTACTGGTAGCTTCCGTGCTCATGCTATTGAATGACTATATGATTGTGTAAAAAACAGCCAGTTGAGGTTCAATGACGATCTTAGTAATGACATCCCTGACAATAGGTCGGGGGATGAATGTTTTTCTGGGAAACCAAACGTTTACCCAGTTCAAGCTGATCTTCAGGCTCGTACCCCATAGTGGTAACCTCTTCAACCGGTCGAACATTCTGCTCTGGGTTGCGGTGGCAATCCAGGCACCAGCTCATACTTAATGGTTCTTTTTGAAATACTACATCCATCTGGTCAATACGGCCATGGCAAGTTTCACATCCTACACCCACACTGACATGTGCTTCGTGGCTGAAATACGCGTAATCCGGCAGGTTGTGCACGCGTACCCACTCAATGGATTCGCCGGAATCCCAGCTATCTCGAATCTTTTGAACTTCCTCGGGATTGTTGGAATCCACTTGGCCATGACAATTCATACAAGTTTGAGTAGCCGGAATATTGGCCTGTTTGGAATCAAATACTTGGGTATGGCAATATTGACAGTCTAAACCAAGTTTACCTACATGGATTTGATGACTGTAGGCAATGGGTTGTTCAGGAGCATAGCCGGTTTCCAGATATTGTGGAGAAAAGAAATACCAGACACCAAATACAACGGCATTTAAAATAACGATCAGGCTTACGAGCAGGCGTTTGGGAACTTTATTTGCCCACTTGGGGAAAATCTGAGCCATGGTCAGGTTTATTGATTAATGTTACTTCTGCAAGTTGTAATCCCTTTTCAACAGACGGGACGAAACTAGTGAAAATCTCGGTCTATTAGAACCGTAGATTTTAATGATTAGCCTATTTAGAACATTTTTAAATAGGCTGTGAGCGATCGGGTCGCCATGTGCTGTTGAAGTGGGCTAATTTAACAGTCGTGTTTCACATTTGCATGCTTAATTGTGAATTTTTTATGAAGATGTTTGATCAAAGGATAAATGTAGAACTTAAATTGACTTAGTGGAATAATATAGGTGTTTGCTGGCCTTAAGCTTGGAATTCCGTACCTTAGCTGAGTCGAATTTTGAAGCAATACAAACTCAACGGCGTCCTAATTATATAATGTCACTTGCACAACTCCCCCTACTGAACGCGATTTTAAATGGAATCAGCACGTTGTTGTTACTGCTGGGATTTTGGCAAATACAAAAAGGCCAATGGCAGAATCACATGAAATTAATGTGGTCGGCTTTTGGGGTGTCCACACTTTTTCTGATCAGTTACTTGGCCTTCCATTACCAAGTGGGTTCGGTGTCTTTTGAAGGGCAGGGGTGGATCCGGCCAGTGTATTTCACCATTCTTATTTCACACATTATCTTGGCGGTAGTGATTGTGCCTTTGGTGTTTATGACTCTGTGGCGGGGAATGAAGGGACGGTATGAAATGCACCGCAATATCGCCAAATATACGTGGCCTTTGTGGATGTACGTTTCTATAACCGGGGTAGTCATCTACATGTTTATGGCTGCTACCAACAGCTACGATAAAATAATGTAACTGTAGCGTTGGTATCGGTGATGGTTAAATGTCCATTTTAACCAGTCCCCATAGAAAAGGCTGGATGTGGAACACACCCAGCCTTGATGTAGCGATATGTGTTTTGAGGTTACTTCAGGAAGTTTTCGCCGGCTTCCGGAATCCAAACTTTGGTTTCCGTATCCTCTTCTACATAAGCCTTGAAATCCTGGGGATCACCGGTGAGTACGGGGAAAGTCCCATAATGAATAGGAACCGCAAAATCAGGTTGAAGCAGCCCGATTGCCGCGGCAGCTTCTTCGGGCCCCATGGTATAGTAATCGCCCATCGGACAAAGGGCAATATCGGGTTCATAGAGATCACCATATAGCTCCAAATCATAAAAGATATTGGTGTCCCCCATGTGGTAAATACTGATATCATCCTCGAATTCGACAATGAGCCCAGCCGGATCACCAGCGTATTCGCCTTGAAAGGAGGCACTATGGTTGGCCGATGTCATAGTGACACTGAACTCATCAAAATCGATAGACCCACCTTTATTCATCTCAATGGCTTGGTCCTCAGCTAATCCGTGCTTTTTCAGTAAAGCGGAGAGTTCGACGATGGATACAACTTTACAGCCCGTGCGCTTAGCAAGATCCAGCGTATCGCCAACATGGTCTTCATGACCATGGGTAAGCAAAATATAGTCGACCTCCTCGGGGGATTTCCAATCGTCGGGCGTAGTGGGGTTCTGCGACAAAAAGGGATCGATTAAAATGCTTGTTCCGGAGGGACTCTCCAATTTAAAAGCGGAGTGGCCTAGCCAAAATGCTTTGACAGATGTTTCCATGAGTAATCCTTTACCTGTTTTTTAGTTTGGTATTGAAACTGGGTTCCAAGAGTGTTATTAATAAAGTTCAACAGCTATAATAGTGCAATATTTTCAACTCTATGCGAATCAACAGTCTACGTTTGCTTATCGTTTCAAAATACGGGATTACGAATTCGCTGAACCGAGCCTGCCTCGAGTAAGTTGCACGATTCTTTATCAAATTTGGTTTACTAAGGTAGTCTGATCTAGCAATAGGTGAGATCTCCACCGAGAAAAATTAATCTTAATTGAATAGAGGAGTTTCGAATGGCCGAACGCATCAAACTGCACCCTGAAACCCCCCACATGAAACGAATTTTTGAGATTGCCGATAAAGTGCGGCAGGGGGATGTATTGTTGTTTCCAACCGATAGCCAATATGCTTTGGGGTGTGCCTATGATAACAAAAAAGGGATTGAGCGAATACGTTTAATCCGGCATCTGGATGATGACCAGCACCTGACACTGATTCTGGATTCGCTTTCTGGGATATCGAAGTTCGCGTACTTGTCCGACGACCGATTTAAAATTATTAAACGTCTGATTCCGGGTCCATATACGTTTATTTTGCCAGCTACAAAAGAAGTACCCAAGTTGTTGGTTCATCCCAAAAAGAAAACGATTGGAATTCGTGTTCCGGATTATCCTATTAACCAGCGATTGATTGAAGAATTGAAGGCTCCGCTATTAGCAATTACGGCTAAAAAACCGGAATTCAACGAGGATACGTTGGAAAATTTGGAACGTGAGGAACTGCTCAGAAAGTTTGAAAAACAAGTAGACATCATTATCGATAACCAGCAGGACTTGCCTTCCCACGAGTCGACCATAATAAATATGACCAATGATACCAATGTGATGGTCCGTAAAGGGTTAGGGCATGAAGAAGCCATTGAAACCTTTGCCCAGCAGGCCATTCCACTGGAAATCGCAGAATAAATAAGTTTATGAGATTAGCAATTAATACCGGCGGAGGAGATGCTCCGGGTTTGAATGCCGCAATCAGAGCTGCGACACTGGCAGCTTTGAAGCGCGGTTGGGAAGTAATTGGCATACGTAATGGTTATGGATCCCTACTGGATGGAGAGGATTTTTTACCATTAACACCAGACGCGGTCCGCGGTATTACCCTTCAAGGTGGAACCATATTGGGGACGGTAAACAGGGGCAACCCGTTTGAAATGCCGTATCAGAAAGAAGATGGCTCCTGGGGGACCTGCGATGAATCGGATCGTTTAGTTAAGCGATTTGAGGAAGCTGACTTGGATGCGCTAATTGCCATTGGCGGAGATGGATCCATGCGGATTGCCAATCGTCTGATTCAGAAGGGCATGCCTATCGTAGGGGTGCCTAAAACGATTGATAATGATATTTGGGGTTGTGATACAACCTTGGGTTTTGATACCGCGGTAACCACGGCGACCGAAGCTATCGATAAAATCACCACGACTGCTGAGGCGCATCAGCGGATTATGGTTGTGGAGGTTATGGGGCGTTATGCAGGCTGGATCGGGCTACATTCCGGACTTTCCGCTTCTGCGGATGTGATTTTAATTCCCGAAATTCCTTTTACCTATGAATCAATTGTTCAAAAGATTCAGGAGCGAGAATCGAAAGGACGCCATTATACTATCGTCGTGGTTTCCGAAGGGGCTAAGCCCAAAGGAGGCGTGTTGGCTACCAAGGGGGATGAGATTGGCCGTGAAGTAAAATTGGGTGGAATCGCCGAACAAGTTGCCCAGGAATTGAGCGAACGCACCGGTAAAGAATCGCGCTCGTTGGTACTAGGGCATTTACAGCGGGGGGGATCGCCATCTACTTACGATCGATTGATTTCGTTGCGCTTTGGAGCGGCGGCGGTTCGAGCCGTGGAAGATCGCGACTTCAATAAAATTGTGGTTATGCGACAAAATGAGCTGGTTCGTGTACCCATCAGTGAGATTGCTAATAAAATGAAATCGGTCCCTTTGGAAGGCGATACCGTACAAACGGCGCGAGATATCGGTATTAGTTTTGGAGATTAACATCAATAACTAGCATGATTAGACAATCAACACCTAAAATCGATGCGGTGTGGCAACGGTTTACCGAACAACCTAGCTGGAAAACCTTACTTCAATCTTCGTTCGAAACCCCCATCTTCATCTACAAGCATAGCTCTCGTTGTGGCGTAAGTCATGCCTCTTGGGATGAAATAAAACCACTGCCTTTGGAGTATGAGGGCCGGGTAGCATTCTATTACATTGATGTTATCAGGGAGCGGGCTGCCAGTATGTCGATTGCTCAACAAAGCGGGATCCGACATGAATCACCTCAAGTTTTATTATTGAGCGAAGGGGAAGTCAAACACAACTGGACTCACTGGGGTATTCGCTTTTCGGTAATGGAGGAGGCATTGGATCAGCTGGTCCAGTCCGAATCCTAAACTGCCGCAAGTGAAGCTACAGGCAGTAAGATAATTCTAGCTGAAATCCAATATTCGAATAGGTAAACCCAGCTCCGAAATACCCCACGTGTCATTCCGAGCGGAGCCCTGCGGAGCGCGGGAATCTCCCAGTATGAATGGGGCACCCAATCCGGGGATCGACGCGGACGTTCAACGAGCATTGAAGTCCACACGATGACTCAAACCAGCGCAAGTCTGAGCGAAGCGGAGACTTGTGCTGAGAGGCCAGGGGACACTTCTTGATTTATAGATAATGGTGTTGGTGAATGCCCCAATCACGAGTAACAAATACTTGAATGCACCCCTCAGATTCATCAGCTGGTTTAGCTGTGCGCTTTACCTATTTGCAGCTGATGAATCAGCCCTTGGGTTTCACGGATCACAGGGGAGCAGTTTGAGTGCTCGAAAGTTGGGTATTGTGGTTCTTTTGTGTCTTCCGGTCGAACCCAAGCCTATTAATCATCCACGTGTCATTCCGAGCGGAGCCCTGCGGAGCGCGGGAATCTCCCCGTGTGAATGGGGCGCCCAACCCGGGGATCGCCGCGAACGTTCAACTATTATTGAAGTCCACGCGATGACAGTAAAACAGGAATCATCGATTAGTGAATCACAGAAATCCACCCAAACCGGATTCTCTAAGCTAACGCACGGATATCTGCTCTAGTAGGTTTTAAGGAACCCTTTTGACTTTGAGGCTCTTGTTATAGTAGTTATTTAGCGAATGCAAATTCCCAAAGCATTAAAAATACACTACTTATGGAAGAGTCGCCTAAGATGACCAATCAGAGTGATCCGCAAAACAAATGGTTCGATCTACACGGACCGGTTGCGTATCCGGCCATGGTACTCATTACCATATTTATCGCTCTGACATTGATATTTAATCAACAGGCGTCTAGTATATTTGGCGCTGTCCAAACGGGGATCTCCAATTATGCCGGGTGGTTTTTTATTCTGGCCGTAAACGTATTCCTGTTTTTTATGCTTTATCTGGCGTTCAGCAAATTTGGATATATCCGGCTAGGGGGTAAAGAGGCGGAGCCCGAGTTCAGTACCTTTGCCTGGTTTGCCATGTTGTTCAGCGCGGGGATGGGGATAGGTATTTTATTCTGGAGTGTTGCTGAACCCATATATCACTTTTCTTCGCCGCCCATGGGCGAAGCTGGAACGGTTGAGGCGGCTACTCAGGCTATGGATTTAACTTTTTTGCACTGGGGATTCCATGCTTGGGGGATTTACGCGCTGGTAGCTTTAGCATTAGCTTTCTTTGCATACAATAGAGATATGCCCCTGACCATTCGGTCGGTTTTTTATCCGGTGTTGGGAGATCGCGTATATGGCTGGATTGGTAACGTAATTGATATTCTGGCTGTAATCGCCACCTTGTTTGGTTTGGCTACCTCTTTGGGTTTGGGCGTCAAGCAAGTGAGTGCGGGATTGAATTATTTGTTTGAAATACCGGATAGTGTGACTACTCAAGTCCTCCTGATTACCGGCATAACCGGTGCCGCAACCATTTCCGTAGTACTCGGTCTGGATAAAGGAGTGAAAGTTTTGAGTCAGTTAAATATGAATCTGGGAGCGTTATTCTTAGTGTTTGTCATTGCTGTAGGGCCCACCCTGTTTATTTTCGATTCTTTTGTGCAGAATTTCGGCTCATATCTGAGCAGTGTAGTGCAAACCTCATTCTGGACAGAAAGTTACCGTCAATCTGATTGGCAAAATAGTTGGACGGTATTCTATTGGGCCTGGTGGATCTCCTGGTCGCCATTTGTGGGAATGTTTATTGCCCGCGTCTCTCGGGGTAGAACGGTGCGCGAATTCGTATTAGGGGTGTTGATTGTGCCCACCTTACTCACCTTCTTGTGGTTATCCAGTTTTGGCGGGTCGGCTATATTTTTGGAACTACAAGGCATGGCCGAAATTACTTCTGCCGTTAAGGCCAATGTTTCTACGGCGCTGTATGTCCTGCTGGAAAATTTCCCACTATCCTTTATTACCTCTCTCATTGGAATAACCTTGGTGACTAGCTTTTTTGTCACATCATCCGACTCTGGATCTTTGGTCGTCGATTCCTTAACCGCCGGTGGAAAGCTGGATGCTCCTGTTGGCCAACGCATCTTCTGGGCGGTTACTGAAGGCGCCGTTGCCGCGGTGTTACTGATCGGTGGCGGTTTAAGTGCCTTGCAGACAGCGGCCATAACCACCGGACTCCCATTTACCCTGGTCCTTTTATTGATGTGTTATAGCGTCTTCCGGGGCTTGAAACAAGAACACTTGTCCCATGAAGAGTTCAGAGAAAATAAACGTCGTCAAACGTATCGAAAATTGATTCGAGATATGGTAACTGACGATTCTACGGAACCAAATCATACATCTGTAGATGGCTGATTACACAGGTGAAAACACAAAATGAAAATTCAATAATAAGCAAGAGTAGGGATTTCGTATGTATCCACTGAAAAAAGCAATGGTATGCCTCGATTTATCGGAAATTGACGATGTCTTGATACAATATGTGGCCTTCTTACATAAGACCGTTGGATTTGAAAATCTGACCTTCGTGCATGTGATTCAAAAATATGATCTGCCGGAGGAGATGTCAGAAGCCATCCCGGAATTGAATCAACCACTTGAAGAGCTTATTTGTGACGAGATAAACGATCGCTTGAGCGAGTTTTTTGCTGATGATGTGATCAGTGACCATTTGGATGTGGTCGTGAAAGAGGGCAGTGAAACCAATGAAATTATAGAAGTAGCCCGCGAGAAAGATGTGGATCTACTAGTCTTGGGCAAGAAAACAGGATATCGAGGCAAGGGCGTATTGCCCGGTAAGATTGTGCGCTTTGTGCACTGTTCGGTGCTTTTTGTCCCTGAAATGGCACGTCACCAAGTTAAACGAATACTTACACCCATCGATTTTGACGACACTTCCAAACGAGCAGTGGAAGGTGCTTATCAAATGGCCCAGCAGTTTGAGGCAAAATTATTTTGTCAACACGTGTATCACTATCCTAAACAATACTTTCCATATATCGCTACGGAAAAGTTTGCCAAGGGCATGACCGATCATTTGGAGAAAAAGTTCAGCAGGTTTAAAGAGAAACTCGAAAAGGTAGATACCGATCTGGATTGCCAATATACGCTGGCCGAAGGCAAGGAGATCGCCCGTAAAGTATATGATATGGTTGTACAGAAGCAGATTGATATGATTGTCGCCGGATCCGCGGGACGAACCAAAGCCGCCTCTTACTTTAGCGGCAGTGTAGCCGATCGATTCGCGCAATATTCGTTCGGCGTGCCACTACTTATCGTGAAGGACAAAAAGAAAAATAAGACTATGCTGGATGCCCTATTGGGTCGGGAGTGATGGAGTGACGCGGCTTGCGCCGCTTAGTGATGGAATGATAGAGTGATGGAGTTTCTTAATTGATTTCTCTTTAATCAGTAAGCTTTTCAATGTGTGTTGGTAATTTGGCTTATTAATTTCGTTTTGGCACAAATTTACTCTATCACTAAGCGGCGCAAGCCGCGTCACTCCATCACTCCATCATTAAGCGCCGCAAGCCGCGTCACTCTATCACTCCATCACTCTATCATTAAGCGCCGCAGGCGCGTCACTCTATCACTCCATCACTCCATCATTAAGCGCCGCAGGCGCGTCACTCCGTCCCTCCATCACATCACTTTTTCGCGTTCGGGGCTGAGACCACGCACCCATTCATTCACAATCTGAGGATTTTCCTGCATCCATTTTCTCGCCGTCTTCATGGGAATCGCTTCAGAAAGCCTGATTTCATCCATCAGATCAGCCAGTTGAACCCGATTCAGCTGCATACGTTGAATTAGAGTTTGAGCACGAGGAAATTGTTCGGCAAACGATTGATGCCCCATAGCATGAATACGCTCATCAGTGCCATAAATTCCTTTGGGATCATCCAAAAACTTTAAATTAAATTCGGCCCACATCCAATGAGGCACCCAACCGGTAATAACAATGGGGTCCCTTCTGAGAATCGCATTTTGTAATGAATCTGTCATCGCTTGGCCAGTAGTGGAAATAACTGAGATTTCGGAAAAATTATAGTCGGTACTCAACTTTTGAGATGCCTTCATAATACCAGCGGTCGATTCTATACCGATGATACGGTTACCAATCTTATCTTGAATAGAGGCTAACTCCTCAATGGAGGAGAGAGCCATATAACTGGGAACAACTAACCCCGTTTGTGCCCCCTCGAAAACGACCCCTAAATCAGATAGTTGATCGCCATATTGATCAACATAAGACGCATGAGTTCGAGGCAACCAGGCATCCATAAATAGATGGTATTGGCCAGAGGCTACTAACTCGAACACTTCGGGCACAGGTCCCATTTTGGTTTCTACGGTATATCCCAGATGATCTTCTAAAATAACCGCTGTCAAACTGGTTAAGGCAACCCCCTCGGCCCAATTGGCATAAGCTAATTTAATAGTTTCGCTTTCGCTCTTAGGCTGTTCTTGTCGTTCCGAGGTTTCTGATGAGCATCCGAAAAACAAGGTTACTGAAAGAAATAGGGTTGCTACTAAAGCAGGTAGCCGGATTAGAAAGGAAGGCCTGATTCGAACCAGAGTATGCATATCGTCCTCAGTTTAACTCTCATTAGCAATCGATCTTCACGTCTAACAAATGCAATAGACGCAACATTCACAAGGAGTTACCTGAAATTCAGAGTGGTGAACAAAAATTATCGATAAGGGTAAAGGAAATTTTGCTAGTTGGTCTCTAACCTGTTGCGTTTACCGAATTGTTGTCGTGAGTGATTTACATAAAGCGAAAACTGTTAGCTATTCGGATAATGCAATGACTATACCTAAGCACTAGGATTAACGGATAGATCATCCAAAGCCCAAATATCATGATTATTAGAGCAATTTAATGGATGTTAACCCCGGGTGGAAAGTGGAATCGGGCCACATTGGAAGGAAGTATGCTCAATATTTATTTGTACAAGTACTTCTGCGTAATAATTTCAGCTTTTTTGCGTGCTGGGTTTCATTATTAAAGAGTTTGGGTGGTCCGGCCTCATTATATAAAGAGATCTTTTGTCGTACTAAGTTTTTTTGTTTTATTACCACAGTATAAAGCAGTTGTAAAACTGCATTAACAATAATTAAAAACTCAGGGTTATGGTTAAAAAGCTATTGTCAACACTTTTGCTATGCTTTGTTGTGACAGGATGGGCAGCTGCTCAGACTGGTACAATAAGTGGTAAAGTGGTCGACAGTGAATCTGGAGAATCCTTACCTGGTGTAAACATAGTGCTGACCGAAATTCAGCGCGGTGTGGCCACCGATGGTAATGGTGAATTTAGTATCACCGATGTCGACTTCGGTACCTATACACTGCGAGCCAGCTTCGTTGGTTACAAAGTGTATCAAGAACAAATCAATTTAAATCAAAGCCAATACGAAGTTCGTATTGAGTTGGTCTCCGATGCCCAACAACTTGAAGATGTTGTGGTAACCGCTTTCGGTCTGGACCGTGAAACCAAATCTGTTGGTTACGCTGTTCAGGAAGTGGGTGGTGATGACCTATCCATGGTTAAAGACCAAAATATTGTAGGATCCCTTTCCGGTAAGGTCGCTGGTGTGCAGGTTATTAGTGCCGCTGGTGCCGCTATTGGTGGTTCCGACAAAATTCGCCTTCGTGGTGTGAACGGTCTTACGGATGGTCAGCCACTGTTCGTTGTTGATGGTGTACCCATTAATAACCGAAGTTTCTCTGCTGAAGCTGTAGGTCGTGACTACGGTAACTTGGCATCTGACTTGAATATGGACAATATTGAGTCTGTTTCTGTTCTGAAGGGTGCGGCCGCATCTGCTATGTACGGAAGCCGTGCTTCTAATGGTGTGATTTTGATTACCACCAAAAAAGGTGGTAGCGGAGATGGAAGTGTTGGAGTTTCTTACTCTAACAATACGTCTTTCGACCAAGTATCCATTCTGCCTAATTATCAGAATGAGTACGCGGGTGGATATACGCAGGACTTTATTCAGTACACTGATCCTGTAGATGGACAGACGTATAATGGTCTGAACTATGCTGCCGATGAGAGTTGGGGACCACGTATGGATGATCAAGAATACCGCCCATGGTGGTCTTGGTACCATGGTGACTTCGACGGCGACGGTACTGATGATTACGGTAAAACCGCAAAGTTGAGCCCACGTCCTGATAACGTGCGTAACTTCTTCGAATCCGGTGTTAAAGTAGATAACAGCCTGGCTATTGAAGGTGGTAACGAGCGTTCGGCTTATCGCTTGTCGGTGAGCAACACCATGCAGCAAGGGGTGATGCCTAACTCAGAATTGTCTAAAAACTACTTGAACTTCAACGGTTCTTTGCAAGTTACCGACAGGCTGACCTCCAGCATCAACTTTAACTATGTAAACACTGCTGGTAAAGGTCGTCCCGCGCAAGGATACTCTGTTGCCCAGGGTAACCCTATTCAGTCTTTCAATCAGTGGTTCCAGCGTCAGTTGGATATGAGTAAACTGAAGAATTATCGACTGGAAGACGGTTCGCTGGCTTCCTGGAATATCCGCTCTCATACCAATACCCGTCCCCTATACTGGGATAGTCCTTATTTTACTGTAAATGAGAACGTAGCTGAAGATGAGCGCGATCGTGTTTACGGTAACTTTACGTTGAGCTATCAAGTGATGGACAACCTGGAAGTAACCGGTACTATCCAGACTGACTTCTATGATTTCATCGTAGAAGACCGTATTGCTTCCGGTGGGTTAGAACAAGACTGGTACCAGATGGTTAAACGTAGCCGTCAAGAGAATAACTACCAGTTGCATCTGGACTACCAAGAAGACTTCGATGATATTTCATTCAATGGTTTCTTGGGGGGTAACATACGTACTGAGGACTATAACCTATCTGCTCAATCAACGGTTGGTGGTCTCTCTACGGCCAATTTCTACAATATTGATGCTTCCAAAGACCGTCCAAATGTGACGACTCTTAGGGAAGAGAAGGAAGTACGCTCTGTTTACGGAACTGCTTCTATCGGTTGGAAAGATATGGTTTATGTGGAAGCTACAGGTCGTAACGACTGGTCTTCTGCGCTGCCTGCCAATGACAACTCCAACTTCTATTATGGATTGTCTGGTAGTTTGGTATTTACTGAATTAGGACCGCTGCAAGGCAATGACATCCTAAGTTTCGGTAAGATCCGCGCGTCTATCGCTCAGGTAGGTGACGAGATTGATCCTTATCAAATTGCTTCTACCTACGAAGTAATGACTCCTTATGGAAGTAATCCCGCTATGGATGTCCCGGAAACATTGAATAACCCAACCTTGACTGCCTCCGTATCTACAGACTATGAATTAGGTCTGGATATGCGATTCCTGCAGGGACGTGTTGGATTTGATGTGAACGTGTATCAATCTGTTCGTGAAGACGAAATTCTGCAGCTGCAGGTTTCTCCGGCGAGTGGATATGAAGAAGTTACCATTAACGCTGGTGAGTTTGTCAGCGAAGGGGTAGAGGTGTCACTTGATGGTGCGCTTGTTGAGACTCGCGACTTCCGCGCTGACTTGACCGTGAACTGGGCAACCAGTACTTCTCGTGTTGAGAAGCTGGCTGAAGGTTTGACATCACGAAACTTGGAAAACGCGTATTTCGGCGTTGGACTGTTTGCTCGTGAAGGTCAAGAGTTAGGTACTATTGTAACCCAGGGTGGTTACGGTGGGTACGCTACGGATGATCAAGGTCGAAACTTGATCAACCCTAACAATGGTCACTACGCTCTAGAAAGTAATAAAGAGCTGGGTAACCTGCTCCCTGACTGGACTGGTGGTACTCGTCTCGATATTTCTTACAAGAATTTCGACTTCGGTGCCTTCTTCGAATTCCAGAAAGGTGGACAATTCTACTCCGTGTCTAAGATGTTTAACGCTTATTCCGGATTAGGTGAGAAAACCGTTGGTGATAACGTACTGGGTAATCCATTACGTGATCCCATATCCGGATCCGGTGGTGTTCCTGGATATTATGTACCTCTCGAAAACGCAGACCCCAACTCGGGTGGTGTGTTGGTTGAAGGTGTAGACGATAATGGTAATGAAGTGAAACATCTGTATGATGCGGCTACCCACTTCATCTATCAGTTCTACAACAAAGAGAACTGGATCTACGATGCTAGTTACATTAAGCTTCGTGAGGTTAAGTTGTCTTACAACCTACCGCAAGAATGGTTGGCTAACCTACCCGTGCAGCGAGCTAGCGTAGGCGCGTTCGCTAAGAATGTTGCTCTGCTTTATGCAAGCACCGGTGGTGTAGACCCATCCAGTATCCAAAACGGTACTACCGGATTCTCCTTCTGGGAGGGTGCTGGACTTCCACCAACTCGTTCTATTGGATTCAATGTGAATCTGAAATTTTAAGAACGCGGAGGTACAACAATGAAATTACCTAGAATATTGAAAAACCATTCTCATATGAGAAAATCAATAGCCTTATTATTACTTGTCGGACTGTTTTGGGGCTGTGATGATTTTGGGAACATGAACGATGATCCCAACAATCCATCCGCAGCTCAAACAGCCCAGTTGATGACCCAAGCCCAGACGTACGTGGGCACTATGACGGGTACCGTGACAGGTACATTGTATGCTCAGTATTTTGCTGAGACGCAGTATACCGATGCTTCGAACTATGCTTCGAGCACCTTCGATTTTACGGATTGGTACGTTGAGCCTTTGGCCAACCTCCAGCGTATTATCGACTTGAACTCTGATGCAGAGACGGCTCAAGATGTGCTCGCCGGTGGCGCGACTGAAAACCAGTTGGCAGCCGCTCGCATTATGAAAGCATATTTCTTTCACATGATGACGGATCGATGGGGACATATTCCTTACAGCGATGCGCTGAAGGGAAATGAATCCTTGCGTCCTTCATACGACTCTCAAGCTGATATCTATGCGGACCTCTTAACCGAATTGAGTGAAGCTGTAGATCAGATTGATACGAACGCTACCGGAATGCAGGGGGATATCCTGTTTGGCGGTAACATGGCCGAGTGGGCCGCGTTTGCGAATTCGCTGCGTATGCGAATCGCGCTGCGTATGGCCGATGTTGACGGAACCACTGCTCAATCAGAATTCGAAGCGGCAGTAAACGATCCCAATGGTTACATCTCAGGTGATGTGCTGTATCCATTCCTGGCTGAGTCTGCCAACCAGAATCCCTGGTATGCACGTTTCATTACCCGAACAGACTACGCGCTGTCTGATGTAATGGCGGATACCATGAAAGCATTCAACGATTACCGAGTGTTGAAGTATGGTGATCCGGCTCCTGACGAAGACGATGGTAACGGCGTTGCTGATGACTTCAGCGAAATCGTAGGTATGCCCTATGGGGTACCCGGATCTGTCGCTGGTGGTATCACTAATGCTTCTATCTCCTTCCCGGGGCAAGCAGTACGTGCGCAAGACGCTCCACTTCCTATGATCACCATGGCTGAGGTACACTTCATGTTGGCCGAAGCTATTGAGCGTGGATGGTCTGTACCCGGTACAGCTGCACAACATTACGAAGATGCTATCCAAGCCTCTTGGGAGCAGTGGGGTGTGTATGATGCAACCAACTTTACCAACTACATGGCGCAAGGTGACATTGCATACAGTTCCGCTGACTGGCAGGAAAAAATTGGTTACCAGAAGTGGATCGCGCTTTTCCCTCAAGGATATGAAGCTTGGGCAGAATGGCGTCGATTGGATTATCCCGAGCTGGAGGCGGCTTCTGCCGCGTTGAACCAGAGTGGTGAGATCCCCGTGCGTCACGGATATCCACCTGCGGAAGCAGAGCTGAATAGCGAGAGTTATGAAGCGGCTGTTGAAGCTCAAGGAGGACTTCCTACTGGTTTGGACACCAAACTCTGGTGGGATGTGAACTAAGTTCACAAATGGCTAAATAATTACTAGCCAAATTACATTTTGGCCCCGCTCGTTTATTCGAGTGGGGCTTTTTTTATATCATTTATTACAGTAAAATCAGATAGGATAGCTCAAACATCGATGGGTAAGTGCGATAAGTTAAATGTTGATCAACAGAAACAGCACAATCATGATGAAGGCAAAGTATTCCGCTAATTCACCGATCAGAATTGTTGGATGAGGTTACATATCCAAGTTAATAGAAGGGCTTATTAAATTATTGTTAACATTTATTTACAGCGATTTGGTCTCTTTGTGATGTGCGTAACTGATTGCTAGGCTTGCTCTTAGCGAATGTTTAAAAAAAATTAAATAAACATTGACTGTTTCTTTGCAGACTTATTATTTGAAGAGTTGGAATATATAGCCTTATAAAAGAAGGTTATGATGACAATTATGGCTATAAAAATTAGCTTTAATAGCTTCTGAAACGATTAGAAGATCACAAACAAACCCTAACGAAACCGCGAGGTTATATGCTTAGAAAGCTACTTTCTATCGCAGTCGCCGCGTTATTTATTCCTGGTGTCTTATTGGCTCAGGGAACAATAACCGGAACGATTACAGACGATGAGTCCGGAGAAACTCTCCCCGGTGCGAACGTCCTGATTGAAGAATTGGGCCGTGGTGCTGCTACTAATATTGACGGTGTGTATACACTGACTAACGTACCCAATGGTACTTATACATTGGTAGCATCATTTGTTGGTTATAAAAAAATGGAAAAATCCGTTGAAATCACTGGTGGTACGTCCACCGTCGACTTTGCCTTGTCTCCTGATTATATGGGACTGGAAGAGGTCGTAGTTACTGGTTTCAGTGAGATTGACCGTCAGGCATTTACCGGTAAGGTATCGACGGTATCTTCCGAAAATATTGAAGATATACCCATTTCTTCCCCTACGGATGCCCTGCAAGGTAATGCTGCGGGTGTTTCGGTTACTTCCGCAACAGGTACTCCTGGTGCAGTTACACAGATTCGAATTCGTGGTCTAAGCTCCATTAATGCGGGCGTTGATCCCTTGTTCGTAATCGACGGTGTACCTGTAATTGGTGGTGATAACGCGACCAGTACCGCTACCAGTTCATTGGGTGTACTCTCTAGTATCAGTCCTTCTGATATTGAATCGATCACCGTATTGAAAGATGCCGCTTCTACGGCTCCTTATGGTGCGCGTGGTACCAACGGTGTGGTGGTTATTACAACCAAGCAAGGTAAGTTTGGAAACACCACTTACTCGGCGAAAGCACAGCGTGGTTACAACAACCGTGCGGTTCCCGGTGAAGGCGCGCTAAATGCTAGTGAATGGGATAAGTTGTATTACGATTCCGGTGGAAACCTCTTAGGTGACCTTGGTTTCCCAACAGATAAGGCTACTGTTGACGCAGTATTAGGCGCAAGCGGTTGGGATAATTCAACCGATACTGATTGGGGTAAAGTGGTACGTAATGAAGACGCTGTTCAGCAATCATTTAACTTGTCCGCGCGTGGTGGTAACGAAGATACCAAGTTCTACGCTTCGGGAAGTTACTTCAAGCAAGAAGGTCAGACTATTGGTTCCGGTTTGAACCGTGTTTCCGGTAAGTTCGACATTTCGCATCAATTGGATGAACGCGTAAAAGTACAGAACTCATTTACCGGTTCCTGGGTTGAACAGGATGGTATTTTGGAAGGTGCCGGTTACTTCGGTAGTCCGGTATTGGCTGAATACTTTATGCTGCCTATTGATGCTGCGTATAATGAGGACGGATCACCAAATATCGATAATCTGAATGTGGCCATATTCAACCCGGTATACGTTCAGGAAAATGACATTGACCGTAAACGTAACTATCGCTTGATTAATAATACCAAGGTTGATGTTACTCTTGCTGAAAATCTGATCTTATCTTCTCGCATGAGCATTGACTACATGCAGACTGAAGAAAAGTACTATAATGATCCGTTCTATGGTGACTCTGATGACACCAACGGTTCTGTTAATGACATCAGCAACCGTAACTTCAACTACGTTTGGCAAAATCGCCTCCAGTATTATTGGTATCCGGCGGAAGATCACGACGTAACACTGCAAGCTATTTCTGAATCACAGCGTAACTACTACGCCCGTGTAGATGCTTATGGTGAAGGTTTCGCTGCGGACGGGTTACATAACCTAACCAGTACAGCTTCTCCTCAGTTTGTTGGTGGTATCACTACCGACTGGGCGGTACAGTCGTTCACGGCATTAGCTAACTACGGTTTCCAAAAGAAACTGTATGCTGATGTGAGCTTCCGTTATGAAGGTAGCTCCCGATTCTCCAGTGACGAGCGATGGGGTTCTTTCTACTCACTCGGTCTTGGTTATGTGCTTTCCGAAGAAGCATTCATGCAAGATTTCGACTGGTTGAACAACTTGAAGCTACGTGCTTCTTATGGAAAAACCGGTAACGCATCTGTAGACTTGAACCAATATCAAGCAACGGTTGGATTTGGTAGCTACAACGATTTAGCTAATATTCAAACCAACCAGCTAGGTAACCGTAATTTGACTTGGGAAACAGCTAATTCAATCGATATCGGAGTGGACTTCGAATTGTTCGAACGTCTGTCCGGATCGGTTACTGCGTTTAAGAAAACCAGTAAGGATTTGCTCTATGGTGTTCCCCTTTCTTTTACTACGGGACATGAAGATCAGGTTCAAAACATTGGTGAGTTGTACAACCAAGGTATCGAAGTTGAATTGAACGCGGATATTATTCGCACCAAAGATTTCGCTTGGAACCTGGGTGGTAACTTCTCCACGCTGAAAAATGAGGTTACCAAATTACCATTGGATGGAAATGGTGATCCCATTGAGTTAACTACCGCGACTCGCTGGAGAGCGGTTGAAGGTTATGAGCTGAATGCGTGGTATATGCGTGAATGGGCTGGTGTTGATCCTGATACAGGTGATCCACTCTGGTATATGGATGATGGTAACGGTGGTCGAACCACTACGAATCAGTACAATCAAGCTGATCGTTATTACCAAGGTGCCAGCGCTCTGCCTACGGTTACGGCTGGTATAAATACTCGCATCGATGTCATGGACTTCTATGTTAGCGCCAATATTTATTATTCAGGCGGTAACAAAGTATATGACTCGTGGGCCTATTATATGCGTTCCGATGGAGCGTTTAGTCCCGCTTTCGGTCAGTATGAGCGTCAGGCAGATTATTGGGAACAGCCTGGTGACGTAGCAGAAAATCCTCGACCTGTATTCGGTGGTAACTTGCTATCTAATGAAACCTCTTCCCGTTTCCTCTATGATGGTGACTATATCCGTTTGCGTACGGTTAACATAGGCTACAATGTGCCTACCCGTTTCGCGCAACAAATCGGATTGAAGTCAGCTACCGTATACTTCTTAGGTCAAAACTTGTGGACCTACGCATTTGATGATGATCTGAAATACGATCCTCAGGTTCGTGCTGATGGATTCTTGGATCTGAACGCGGCACCATTGCGTTCGGTCACCTTCGGCATTAATGTGAACTTTTAGGATAGACACGCAATGAATACATTATTTCGAAAACTTTTCGTACTACTCTTACTCGTTGGAGTAAGTGTAGGTTGTGATAACTTTCTTGAGCCCTCTGTGGATCAGGAAAAGTTAGCTGAAGATGCTGTACAAACAGTAGATGATCTCGAAGCCATTGTGCTAGGAGCTCATGATGATTTAAATGAAGTAGAACTATATGGTCGTGACTTTTACGTCTCAGCTGATGTCATGTCCGATAATGCTTCTTCAAATGGTAACTCCGGACGTTTTGTAACCCAACGCGACTGGAGTTTCACAACCAACAGCGGTTATGCTGAGGGTGTTTGGCAATACTTCTATGAAGTTATCGCTAACACCAATTTGGTGATTAACGCACCAGTAATTGAAGAAGGTTCAGCTAGAGAAGATTACATTCGTGGTCAAGCGTACGCACTTCGCGCGTTTGCTCATATGAACCTCCAACTAGCTTTCGGTCAGGATTTCGTTTCCGGAAGTGATCTGGGAGTTCCTTATGTAACTACCTACGCTGAAGGAAATCTATATCCTGAGCGAAATACATCTGCGGATGTATGGAGCAATATTGGTGATGATTTCTCACAAGCGGCTACGCTCATGGATCCAAGCTTGGATGCTGGCGATCCGGTGTATATGAATTACTATGCTGTTAAAGCACTGCAATCGAGATACTACCTGTACACAGGTGAATTCGATGCGGCTATTGCTGCGGCAGATGATGTAATCGACAATGCTGGATTAAGCTTGGTAGCTTCGGCAGACTTAGCTGCTGCTTGGGCTTCCGGTAGTGGGCCAAATTCTCTGTTTGAAGCGGCCTTTACCAGCACCGATCGGTTAGGTACCGATAACATTGCTCGTATCTATCGTGATAGTAACTACGGAGACGTGGTGGCTACACAAGATCTATATGATGCGTATGATGCGGCTGATGCTCGTTTAGGTCTGATGACCAATACTGCTGATGCTGATGGCGATGTATGGTATCGCATGGCCGGTAAGTACGTAGATGAGCTGGGTAGCGATAACGTTCGCATTATTCGATATGCTGAAGTTTTACTCAATAAAGCTGAAGCACTTTCTCGTCGAAATAGTGCTGGCGATCGTGCCGCGGCATTGGCTATTATCAATAACTTGAATTCTACTCGCGGAGGACCGGGTGCGTATACCACTGGTGATCCTGATGAAGTTATTGCTGAACGTCGTTTAGAGTTGGCTTTTGAAGGTCATCGTCTCTACGACTTGGCACGCAATGGAAAGGATATTCCATTGACTGGATACAATCGTAACGTATCAGGAGTGTCTGGTACTGAAATTCCATCTGGTAGTTACTTGTTTGCTCTGCCTATCCCACAAGCGGAAATGGACGCAAACTCCAGCATGGTTCAAAATGAAGGATGGAACTAAGCTGACGACTAGTTAGTCTATCCTAAATACTTCAAAGCCCTCGCACTTCGGTGTGAGGGCTTTTTTTATTTTAGTAGCATATCACAAGCTAAATTTCATTTACCAAGACTCCACTTTGCTTGACTTGAGCTGGTTTGGGTTCAAATATTTAATCCTAACTCGGGAACATCCCACGTGTCATTCCGAGCGGAGCTTTGCGGAGCGCGGGAATCCCCCAATGTGAATGGGCGCCCAACCCGGAGATCGCCGCGGGCATGCAACTACCGTTGATACCCTCGCGATGACATGGTGGCGGTAGATAGAGGTCGCAATAAAGCTGAAGCTGTGGTTCTGAGGCTGTCCAAAAAGTCCTTTTCTAATTTCAAGGACCTAAATAATTTAGGTTTTAGGGTCAAATATGTGCCAGACCTATCAGGTTTCCAAAACCTGATAGGTCTATATATGAAAAGGACGCGACTTATCAAGAAGATCAGAGATACACACTCTTAGAAAACTTAAATTAATTAAGTGGTTACATCCTGCTTTTTACTTTTTAGACAGCCTCATAAGGAGTAAACCCAGCTCCGAAATGCGCCACCGTGTCATTCCGAGCGGAGCCTTGCGGAGCGCGGGAATCTCCCAATGTGAATGAGGCACCCAACCCGGGGATCGCCGCGGGCATGCAACTACCGTTGATACCCTCGCGATGACATGGTGGTGGTAGATAGAGGTCGCAATAATGCTGAAGCTGTGGTTCTGAGGCTGTCCAAAAAGTCCTTTTCTAATTTCAAGGACCTAAATAATTTAGGTTTTAGGGTCAAATATGTGCCAGACCTATCAGGTTTCCAAAACCTGATAGGTCTATATATGAAAAGGACGCGACTTATCAAGAAGATCAGAGATACACACTCTTAGAAAACTTAAATTAATTAAGTGGTTACATCCTGCTTTTTACTTTTTAGACAGCCTCATAAGGAGTAAACCCAGCTCCGAAATACGTCACTGTCATTCCGAGCGAAGCCTTGCGGAGCGCGGGAATCCCCCAGTGTGAATGGGGCACCCAACCTGGAGATCGCCGCGGGCATGCAACTAGCGTTGATACCCTCGCGATGACATGGTGGCGGTAGATAGAGGTCGCAATAAAGCTGAAGCTGTGGTTCTGAGGCTGGCCAAAAAGTCCTTTTCTAATTTCAAGGACCTAAATAATTTAGGTTTTAGGGCACAAATATGTGCCAGACCTATCAGGTTTCCAAAACCTGATAGGTCTATATATGAAAAGGACGCGACTTATCAAGAAGATCAGAGATACACACTCTTAGAAAACTTAAATTAATTAAGTGGTTACATCCTGCTTTTTACTTTTTAGACAGCCTCATAAGGAGTAAACCCAGCTCCGAAATACGCCACGTGTCATTCCGAGCGGAGCCTTGCGGAGCGCGGGAATCCCCTGATGTGAATGGGGCGCCCAACCTGGAGATCGCCACGGGCATGCAACTACCGTTGATACCCTCGCGATGACTGAGTGTTTGGTTTTCGCTTATTGTGATTATCCTTCTGCGTAACTCAGCGGTTCCTCCGCGAGACTCTGCGAGCCAACTAGAATGTCCCAAAGCAGCGTAAGTCAGAGCGTAGCGGAGACTTGTGCGATATTAACGAATACTCGAATGTACGGATCCCAAGTGGAACAGTTTGGATGTTTGAATGTTGAGGGTCTGCTTTGCTGGTTAAATATAATGACGAATTAGAATATCCAGCCTAGGTGCAAGCATGACAACATTGAGCGGTGTTCGAACTTGATTTTCCTATTTATGGGCAACTACTTGCAGATCCTCCCCCTAGCCCCTCCGTCATAATTTTTAGCTCTACATTCAATATTATGCCTTGAGGGGGATAACATCCGTGCCATTTTCCTGATTTTGAGATCCAGTTCTAAGTGAAAAATCGGTCTCGAACATTCTCCCTCGTGGCACTATCTCTGCCCAGGTTTTCAGGTGTGCTTGGAGGGAGACTCAGAGGGAGGACGTGCAAGACAGTCACCATGAAATGAAAAATCCGAGCAAACAGAATACGATCGATTCTAATCGGATATGAATGACCTGCCAGGGCACTACACACGGGCAAAGATGCCCGTGCTACGTGGGCTGAAAATCTGTTTGGTTGCCGGGATTTCATTACAAACCTGTTCCTTATAACCATCCACGTGTCATTCCGAGCGGAGCCTTGCGGAGCGCGGGAATCCCCCAATGTGAATGGGCGCCCAACCCGGAGATCGCCACGGGCATGCAACTACCGTTGATACCCTCGCGATGACAGTATTAAATCAATCATCGATTAATGAATCATACAAATCCACCCACTCTGGATTCAGCGATTCAATCAGTTTTTCCTTCTTAGCCCGAGACCACGACTTGACCTGCTTCTCTCGTTGAATTGCCTCAGTAACATTGGTGAAATGCTCATAATAAACCAGCTTAGTAATTCGATACCTACTTGTAAAGCCGGGTACTTTAAGCGATCTATGCTGTTGAGTTCGATTCAGTAAATCATTGGTCATACCAGTGTAGAGTACCGTATTATGCCTATTGGTCATCATGTACAGGTAATAATTGTGATTCCAACTGCCCATTCTAGATTGGCTTTTTACTAAATAGATCAGGAAAAGGGGGCATCCTTACAAAATGAACTGAGTTGAAATAATTTTGATACTGATCAGCAACATCCCACTTGTCATTCCGAGCGGAGCTTTGCGGAGCGCGGGAATCCCCCAATGTGAATGGGGCGCCCAACCCGGAGATCGCCGCGGGCATGCAACTAGCGTTGATACCCTCGCGATGACATAGTGGCGGTAGATAGAGGTCGCAATAAAGCTGAAGCTGTGTTGTCTTCTCCAAGCTGCAAGCTTGAAGAATAAGAAGGGGTAAACCCAGCTCCGAAATACGCTACGTGTCATTCCGAGCGGAGCCTTGCGGAGCGCGGGAATCCCCTGATGTGAATGGGGCGCCCAACCTGGAGATCGCCACGGGCATGCAATTATCTTTGATCCCCTTGCTGATGGCACGTTAAAGTAGGTGTGCAACGCCCTTATTATAAGCACCAATAATATTAAGGCCCGCTAGTCAACCAAATCTGCCGTTGTCGATACTCATCCTGGAAAAAAGAACGATCACGCTGTAATATGTAATTCTCAAAAGGATAGTACTTAGATTTGAAACGATACCGGCGGAACACATAATCGTAGATGGCATCTCGGATATTGGTCGTATAACCCCAGCGCATCTCATCATGAAAATTATCCACATAGCGCGGTGGACCAAATAATATGTATACCATTCCCGGATCGGTTTTCCAACCCTCTTTGTAATTGGAGAACTGTTTATTGGCCCGCTCTACACGCTCATAATACTTCTCAATATGATCTCTTGCTACGTTTCGTGATTTAAGGTGGGAAAGCCAGAATTTATCAACGGCTCGTTTAAGCTTATTGGAATCGGATATCTTCATCATCTTCTGATGATCTTTTTCATCCATCAAATAAATTAGCGGTCGAGCAAGCTCTTCTGGCGATTTAATGTTCGGGTAATTCTTACTTTTAATGCCGAAATCACGCGCTTTAAAATATTCACTCTCGCGTAAATCCTCTGCACTCTCAGTAATCGCGGTTTGGAATCGATAGTTGCCTCGGTGAGGCGTAGGATATACGTATTCAATCAATAGATTGCCTTGCTGGGAAATAACCCGACGTGTAGATTGAATCACCGTATTATTGAAATAATTAATACCCTGAAACTGGATAGAAGAGCGAGAATAATTACGATAGCTCATGGGGCGGGCCGATGAGGTATCCGATTCAAATTCGAGAAGTTCAGAATTCAGGGTTAATCGCTCTTGATTTGGATTATTAACCTGGATAATGAATTTGAGAGAATCCAGACTGGTTTGTACATCGTAGGTAGCTATTGAGCGAAATTCATTAGTACCTTGTACGTCTTTACCCAGCATTAAAATATTGGATAGATACGGTTGACCCGCCTCTTTTTTGGGTATAGATACTTCAGTTTCACGAACGGTTTGTTTATTGGAACCTTTATCGGTAACAAAAACACGAAGGGTGTAGGTACCGGGCTCAATGGTCAGTTGTTTCTTAAAGCTATACCTCGCGCCACTATCTACAATATCCGGATCTTTCGAGGTGATCTGCAAAGGGTAGTTCTTCGTCAATTTTGTTTGTTCAGGATTCTCTTGATCTATCAGACGAACTTCAACCAATAGATCAGCTGTAAACTGATTTTGCTTATTGGACTTGAAGATGAGTGATTTGTAGACAATATCTGTATAGATATCAATTTGGGCATTATCCTGCTGATCGTAATAACCGAACGCCGATGCCCGAACTTCCGGATAGCCTTCTCGAAATTCATATTGAACACCACGTTCGACATCTGAGTTATCGAAGGAAGAGCAGGAAAACAGGAAAATGAATGCCCCAATCCAACTCAGTTTGGAGATGTTTCTTCGAATTGGAGATGTAATTGATAGCTTCATTTTTATAACGGGTTAGTCTTAAAGTAGATATTATATCCCCATCAACTAGGTGAAACGAGAATCCATCCTCAACTATTATGATAATAAACTATGGGAGTAATTGGAGAGGTTTCTTGCCATGTTTTGGTAATGTACAAAGAAGTACTAATGGTGGGGAAGCTATGGTAGATAGAAGTTTCAATTTGTGGCAAAATAAATCTGAAGCTTTGGATTCTTCACCAAGCTACAAGCTTGAATAAGAAGGAGTAAACCCAGCTCCAAATTACGCCACCGTGTCATTCCGAGCGGAGCCCTGCGGAGCGCGGGAATCTCCCAGTGTGAATGGGGCACCCAACCCGGGGATCGCCGCGGACATGCAACTAGCGTTGATACCCTCGCGATGACATGGTGGCGGTAGATAGAGGTCGCAATAAAGCTGAAGCTGTGGTTCTGAGGCTGTCCAAAAAGTCCTTTTCTAATTTCAAGGACCTAAATAATTTAGGTTTTAGGGTCAAATATGTGCCAGACCTATCAGGTTTCCAAAACCTGATAGGTCTATATATGAAAAGGACGCGACTTATCAAGAAGATCAGAGATACACACTCTTAGAAAACTTAAATTAATTAAGTGGTTACATCCTGCTTTTTACTTTTTAGACAGCCTCATAAGGAGTAAACCCAGCTCCGAAATGCGCCACGTGTCATTCCGAGCGGAGCTTTGCGGAGCGCGGGAATCCCCCAATGTGAATGGGCGCCAAACCCGGGGATCGCCGCGGGCATGCAACTAGCGTTGATACCCTCGCGATGACATGGTGGCGGTAGATAGAGGTGGCAATAAAGCTGAAGCTGTGGTTCTTCACCAAGCTACAAGCTTGAAGAATAAGGAGTAAACCCAGCTCCGAAATATCTCACTGTCATTCCGAGCGGAGCCTTGCGGAGCGCAGGAATCTCCCAATGTGAATGAGGCACCCAACCCGGGGATCGCCCCGGGCATGCAACTAGCGTTGATACCCTCGCGATTGACAGATTTAGAAGAGTGCTACAAGGATGGGGTTGATATAAAGAGTGTGGGTCTAAGCATCCTTCCTTAATAGTTAGTCGGTGTTTCCCCATTATGCACTTAGCATTAACTCATCAATCGTTCTCCAGGGTATAAGTGATACTGAGGTTGTCAATGTCCGCTTTATCTACTTGTACCGATTGGGTAGTAAGCATATCCACTTCCTGGGTTCCAGAGACATCCAATATGATCGATCCATTGATAATCGTTTTGTCAACCGACCATTCTAAGGTGAAAGTATCATCAGAACTGGGTTGCAAGCTTAAATCCCAAGTTTGGCTGTCGCCTTCAGGGTCACGGTAATCTCGCAACAACTCTAGATTGTTATGGGTGAAGAATGCGTGTAGATGGCCCGATGGTGGGGAAGGGGGGGACTCGTAGTCTTTGCCGATGTCAAAGTCATCGGTTGAGTATTGTAATTGTCCAAAATTCAATGCTAAGGTATCCGCGGAATCAAAGACTAGTAGTTGCATGTCATAGACCGAGGAAGAGGCTATAAAGTTCGCGGTCAGCATGGTATCCCCATCCATAACAAACTCAAAGGGGTTTTCTTGCGAAGAACGGCTGCCCGACCAGTTGTCGAAGGCAAATCCCAGGTTAGGCATTGCCTCAA
Organism: Bacteroidota bacterium; assembly: GCA_051747265.1. Taxonomy (GTDB): domain Bacteria; phylum Bacteroidota; class Rhodothermia; order Balneolales; family Balneolaceae; genus JBNJFY01. The sequence continues at coordinate 141,100 of JBNJFY010000003.1, forward strand.
CAGTAACGGTATCACCATTAGTGAACGTTTGTCGCGCAAAGCTTACCGAGCCAGCATTTACCGGCTCGGCATGTAGCGAGAGTTCAACTTCTTTGGGCTTATCATCTTTCCCACCCAAAATGGAGCAACCGGCAAAAATGCCCACTGAAAGTAGTACAGCTAGTAGTGTTCGAAATGAAATCATGGGTAACTTAAATTTATTTGATCAGTGACATTTTCCGGACTTCCCTGTAGTCTCCAGCATTCAAGTGAATAAAATAGGTGCCGCTGGATAGTGATCGCCCATCAAAACTTATTTGGTAGGATCCGGGTTGTTGACGCTTTTGAACCAACGTTTGAATCTTTCGGCCAGTAATATTGAAGACACTTATTTCTACATCCGAGGTATTGGCTAGCTGGTATCGAATGGTTGTACTCGGGTTAAACGGATTCGGATAGTTAGCCTGCAGTTGTGTTTCTGCGGGAATTTCCGAAGCGTCTAATCGAGTCAGGGTCAACTTATCATAGGCTTGGGTAAGTGTGACAGGATTTTCGGAATCAATCGTGAAATCATGTTTTTGCCCGCCCAAGTACCCGGTTAGTTGGTATCGCTCATCTGAAGAAGAGCCTGGTTTGAGCGTAATATTGACCGGATAGGTTGAGGTAGTCAATTCAATCTGGGTGGTCAGATCGTCGGTAACACGATGTCCGGTAATCGTGCGAACATCCAGCTCCGTTTGTGGGGCCATAGGCGGAACCAAGAAGTATTCTTGCTGTTCCGCGGTTAATGCCTGAGAGGCAATTGCGAGGTCCGCAGTTTGAACTTGGTTACTGAATTGGAGCTGATCCCATTGAGTTTTCTTATCATCTAAAGAGACCATACGCGGTTGGGGGGAACGCTTCGCGGATTGCGTAGTATCCACACGTAACTCTATGGTGCCTTCCGAGTTGGCATGAATGAAATATCCGCCGCCCGGTAGGATCTCAGTAGCATCAACATAACTTCCATTTTCAAACGTTTTGACGGGTGTACTGGATAGAATATCGCCACCATCAATAATCGCTTGCGTGGAAACGGTATCCCCAATACTACCGATAAGGTTCCAACCGGCTTTCAGTTGCACGCTGTTTTGTAATCTGGCGCCCCCTTTATACTTGATTTCCCCCTCTTCAAATGATTTAATCCAGTAACCACGACCCATTTGCATGGATTCGACGATCTCGTAAGTGCCATCAAAGCCAATGATTTGGGCATTGGTTGGCCAACTCAATTGATCATCGGAAGAAAGCGGAGAGCTGACCATCTTCCATTCCGTTCCGGATATTTGTGAGGCGTCAAAAGAGGCCAGGGGATAAGTTCGGGCACTGATATTGTCCTGATAATCTTTAGCCTCAATTGCGTAATAGTAGATGTCTGCTTCTCCCGGGGGCGGTGTATCGGTGTAAGAAAGCTGCGTGGCATTGACCGTATCAATGGCGGTTAAGTTTGTGGGCCGCGTACCTCGATAAAGGATATAACTTTCTACATCTCGTTCGGTATTTGCTGCCCAGTGGAGATTAAATTCACCCTCCGTATCGCCGAATTTCATTGTAAATTCAGAGGGTTTAGCGGGAGGACCAGGTACTTCAAAGGTTCCTTCAAAATTCCCATAGAAAATGCCACGCCCATGGGTACCTAAAAAGACCCCCGCGTCCATATATCGGTCATGAATATACTCTATAATACTGTGTCCTATAGCATCATCAGATTCTTGTATCCAACTGGTGTTGCCGGCATCCAACTGCTTTACAGAGTAGAGGCCGGTACTGGTCCCGACCATATAAATAGCGTTATCACCACCGGTTGGGATAATTGTGGCACTGCGAATAGAGGGCCCCGGATTTTGTTCACTGCCTGTAAGGTTCCCCTCAATAGCCGTCCAGGATGCTCCGCCATCCGTGGTATGATAAATGCCGGTAATATTGTAATTAGACATCACTGCTAAAGCCTCATCTGCATTAACCGGATTCAGGGCGATATCATGTACGTAGGTTCCCACGGAAGCTGTAGGGATTGAAATTTCAGTTACATCAAAATCGCCGCTGGCATTTTCAGCTTTATAAATTTTGGGGGATCCATCGTAACTGGAGGCCGCGTAGTAGAGGATATCTTCGGGAATCTGGCTGCTTTCCAGTGTAGAAATGCTGTAACCCTCCTCCGTAATTTCCGGCAGCTCTTGAGCAGTCCAACTGTCGTTTTGGGAAGTGGCGGTATGCGCGCTGGTATTAATCCAAAAACGGGGTGCGCCTGTTTCGGTATTTGTGGCAGGGTAATACATCGTTGTTCCATCCACTTCGAACGGATGAATGAACATCTGTCCGGTTGCTTGGGGTGGGGTAATTATACCTTGGTACTGATAGGTTCCATTGATTCGTTCAAAGCGTAAAACCCGCCCATTCTGCGAGGAGGTATACAGTTGTGTTCCGTTCGATGAAAAAGCGGCATAGGAACCATCGCCAGAAGACGCGTCACTCGAGGCCCCGGTTTGAGTAAACTGTTGATCAATACTGAATAAAGGCGAGCCATTATCTTGGGTTCCTCCCACCACAATATTGTTATCAGGATCGGATGGAGCGGCAAGGGCATAAAATTGGGAGGTAATGTAACCTTTATCCTTGTCTGCCCATTGCACGGTTGCTGCCTGGATATTTGTTGTCATACTCAGGGCACCATCATGTCCGGACCAAACTTTGTTGGGATTGGTAGGATCAAATGCGATAGCGTGCTGATCGGGATGGTGGGCCGTGTACTGAGACACATCATTGGTACTACTATAGCCGCCAATCCAGAACTTGTTTTTCTCATCGATATCTGAACTGGCTGGAGCAGTCGCAAATCCGTCGGAGGATCGAAACAGGTTGGTACCTCCCAGCAAGACAAAGTCAGCATCATCGGGTTTTACCCTGACCACCATATTATAGGAACTCTGCGTATTTACGCCCCCCACCGGTGAGCCGAAATCTGGTAAATTGGCCGATCGGTCTTCATAAGAGAGCGTATCGTCCAAGCTCGCGGTTAATTGAATTTTGTGAAAGCTAACCCCTTGGTTTGAAGTAAATCCTGAACCTTTTTGTGTGAAGACATAGAAAATGCGCTCGTTAGAGGGCGCGATATCCAGGACACTGCGATCATGCTCGCCCGGAAAACTGGTAGGGGTAATACTCTTCCAAGACTGTCCATCGTCTTTGGATAGGTAAATGCCAGGATCAAAATTGCTGCTTCCCACATCATTAGAGGATAAAACGGCAATTAATGTGCCATCAGAAGCCACATCTATATCTACATAACGCGGCCCGCCCGACAATCCCAAAATGGGTTCCGAGCCGAAACTGGCCCCATCATCGGTAGATTTTATGATACCAAAGCCATTGCTGGCCAAGAAGAGGGAACCGGTGGTGGGGCTGACCACCATTTTACTAACGTAATCAAACATAGAATTATACTCGGTATCCGTATCGGTAGTGGCCGAAAGTCGGTTCCAAGAGTCGCCATTGTCGGTTGATTTAAAAATGCCGGTACCCCGATAAACAGCTCGGTATCCACGATCTGAAGCGGAGTTCCCCCGAATTTCACCAGAAGCATAATACCAAGTATCCGGATTGTTAGGATCCTGAACCACATCGGATACGCTCATATTCTGATTGAGATCGGAAGTCATTTCCCAGCTATCACCACCATCGACCGATTTCCACATTCCACCAGAAACCCCACCGGCTATTATGATATTGGGATCCCGCTGATCAATCGCCAGTGCACGGGTACGCCCACCGATATCGGTAGGACCCACAGAATACCAACTGTAATCGCTGGTTGCCGCTCGCATGCGAGATTGCCGGGCGATTTGTTGGGCATATTCAATTTCCCGTTGTCTGATATTATCCGGTATGGAATTGGTAGCCGGGTCACGAGTCATTCGAAAGAAATATTCCGCTCGCGCTTTTTTTCGTGTCTGTTTGTCTTCTTCTTCAAGTTCCCAATCAGGCTCAAGTAATAGAGCATCCGAAATTGACTCTGTGGATTTATCGGGTGAGAAGCGAGGACCGCTAAACAAAATGACGGCCAATAAAATGCTTCCCAAGCCTACTAGCAGGTAGCGGAATGAAAAATAGCGATTAGACATACAATAGAAATGGAGTTCGTTTTAGTAGCTAAGTATCGATGCCCGGAGAAGGGAGTCGAATATTAGAAAAATTTTAGGTTTTTCTTAAAAACTATATTTGGGGACGCAAAAGGGTAACCCGAGTTCGCTGGTTTGCTGGGATATTATCGACCACAGACCAACATGGTTCTCTTATTGCGTTTGTTCTTCAAGAATCCCTAATTCAGGAAAAGTGCCTAGTCGCAATAAGTAGAGTATGGAATAATCTTGGTTCTAATAAATTACCATTCAATTTATTATTTAAAAGAGAAGTTGCAGATTCTAATCAATGGGTTTAAACGGTGTTGGACTCAGAACTACACATCTCGCTTCAAGATCTGACCAGTTAGCCAACGCTGGCGTTGTTGGTATTCAACCTGGTAGTAGTAATTGTTTCGTTGTAGGATATAGTTTCGGAAAGGATAGAACTTCGTTTCCATTTTATTGCGTCGGAAAACGAAATTATAGTTTGGGTTTTGGCGGTCATAGGCATAACTCCATTGCATAATATCAACGCGTTCTTCGATATACCAGGGAGGACCAAACAGGATATAGATCATCCCCGGATCCGTTTTCCAGCCCTCCTCAAAGTTTGAGAATTGTTTGTTGGCCTGCTCAACCCGTTCATAATATTTCTTGATAACCGTTCGGGCCATCTGTTTATCCTCCAAATTCGTTAACCAGAAGCGATCTATGGCTTCTTTTATCTTATTGGGATTGGAGTGGGCCATCATTTTCTCATACTCTTTTTCTTTCATTAAATAGATGAGGGGAGCCGCAAGCTCGCGTGGAGACTTAACCGCGGGATAATTGGGGCTTTTTACGCTAAAATCCCGGGCTTTGAACAGGTTGGTTTCCACTTCCTCGTCTGTGGCATCGATATTCGAAATTTTTGCCTGGAATCGATAGTTGCCTCTATCCATGGTTGGTAAGACAAACTCAATAAGAATATTTCCTTCTTGGGTAATGACGCGGCGGCTCGACTGTATTTCTGTCTCATCATCGTACTCGATACCCTTATACTGAATAGAAGAGGGGCTGTAATCACTATAACTCATTGGTCGAGCTGGGGTAGAATCCGCATCAAAGCGGATGAGTTGCGATTGAATGACCACCCGTCTGTCAGGCACATTATTGGTAACTTGAAATAGGAATTTAAGGGAATCTATCCGGCTGGGTACATCATAAGTGGTAATCGGCTGAAACTTATTATCAGCTTCAACATCTTTGCCCTGCATCTGGATATTGGTCAGATTGGGCATCTTTTGCTGGTTATCCGGTAGGTAAGCTCGGCTTTCCCGGACGGTTTGTTTACCCGAATCATTATCCGTCAATACCATACGGATTAAATAATCGCCGGGAGGGACTTTAATGGTTCGCCGGATATTGTAAACATCCTGACTGTTCACTACGGTTCGGTGTGGAGAGGTGATATCCAGATCAAATTGTTGGGTCTCTACAGTCTCCTCGGGATTATCCTGATTAAGAAGTTGAATTTCAGCCATTACCCGAGCCCGAAAGAGCGAATCACCGGGCGAACGGTAAATTAAGGAACCATACACCAGATCGGCGTCAATGCGTATGGTCGGTTGATCATTCTCATCAAAAAAACCGATGGTAGAAATGCGAAATTCAGGATGTCCTTCCCGGTATTGATAGTCAGATCCACGCTCAATGTTAGGATCATAGGATCCGGCACATCCCATGGTAAGCCCCAACAGGGCCAACATTAGCCATTGTACATGCGTGAATTCGACAGGCGGTAAGTATTTGGATATCATGCCAGAGCACTAAAAGTTAAGAATACAGAGCAGTATATTAACAACGAGTGACAATCCGTTAACGTTTAATCATTGTTATAGAGTCCGTTTATTCATAGAGACTCTACTATCAATTATTATTTTAGAGCGACATTATCAACCATTTGCTGTAATCTATTTTTATGCAACCAACTGATCGTAGAACCAAAATTGTATGTACTATTGGTCCCAGCTCTAATAGTCGTGAGAAATTAGAATCACTGGTGATTAATGGGATGAATGTGGCACGTCTTAATTTCTCACATGGAACCCATGAAGACCACTTTAAAGTGATTAACCGCATTCGTTCGGTGGCCGACGACATGAGAAAGCCCATCGCTATTTTGATGGATCTGCAAGGGCCCAAAATCCGGGTGGGTACCATGCAAGATGGTCAGCAAGTCTTGCAAGCCGGTAGCTATATTACACTTACGCCTGAAGAAATTGAGGGCACCAGCGAACAAATTCCTATAGATTATCCCTACCTGGCCCAGGATGCGCAAGAAGGGGATCGAATTTTGATGGATGATGGGCTTCTTGAGTTGCAAGTGGTCAAGAATGATGGCCAATTGTTAACCGCCCGAGTGGTGGAAGGAGGCCTCTTGAAATCGCGAAAAGGGGTGAATTTACCGGGGGTGAAAATATCTATGGCCTCACTAACCGAGAAAGATATTGAGGATCTGAAATTTGGGTTGCAGCAGGATGTGGATATGGTGGCCATGTCGTTTGTACGATCGGCCGACGATATTCAAGATATTATTTCCCGGATACGCGCACAGGGTTCCAATGCCGGCATTGTCGCAAAAATTGAAAAGCCCGAAGCCTTGGAAGAAATCAATGAAATTATTGAGGAATCCGACGGTATTATGATTGCCCGGGGTGATTTGGGCATTGAAATTCCTAGCGAGCGAGTTCCGTTGGTACAAAAACGGATTATTGACCGATGCCGTACGGTAGGCAAACCGGTAATCACGGCTACGCAGATGCTGGAATCGATGGTGCAAAATCCAAGAGCGACCCGCGCGGAAAGCTCCGATGTGGCCAATGCCGTTTTAGATGGAACCGATGCCGTAATGCTGTCCGGTGAAACGGCCGCTGGGGAGTATCCCATAGAATCGGTGCAAGCCATGGATCGGATCTGTCGATCTATCGAACAGCAAGCTACCGATATCTACAATTCACTGGAATACCGTAAACCCGAGTGGAAAGAGAAGCAGGTGGTGGAATCGCTGGCTTACTCTTGCGTGAGTATCGCCGAAAATGTTGATGCGAAGGTTATCGCTACCATTACGCATTCGGGTAACACCGCTCGAAGAATAGCTAAATTTCGTCCCAACGTGCCCATTGTCGCTTTTACAGAGAGCCCGATTGTGCGTCGCCAGTTAAACTTGGTTTGGGGGGTAGAATCGGTTCAACTGGATCAGATTTTCGATACGGACAAAAGTGTAAAAGTGATGGAGGAACACCTCAAGAAACATGGATTGGTTAACTCTGGTGATCGGGTAATCATTGCTACGGGGATGCCTATCGCCAAACGGGGCAGAACCAATATGGTAAAGGTTAGCACCATTGAATAGAAGATTTTTCAGACATAGCAATTACTATCCATACATTTGGAATTCCACATCAGCGTTTGGGTTAAATTTCTATCTTGAATAAACCATTACATCCACATACTGCCTTGTACTCGCGTCACGCATCCCTGTTGGTTCTGCTGGTTGCGTTGATCACTTTAGGGGGCTGTGCATCTGACTCCTTGCTATCGCGGGGATGGCGAAATTTTACCGCCTATTATAACACCTTCTATAATGCCGAAGAAGCGTTTCGATCGGCTCGAAAGCAAGTAAAAGATCAAATTGAGTCGCAAGAGCTGAATACTGAGCGACCCATCCGGATTTATCCCTCTCCCATCAATGCCGCCGATGACAAGTTTGAGAAGAGTATTCAAAAAGGAGCGTTAATTCTTCGCTCGCACGGTAATTCCAAATGGGTGGATGATGCCATTCTGTTGATTGGAAAATCCTACTTCTACCAACGAAAGTATTTTTCGGCCGAGCAAAAGTTCAATGAATTGTTCAATGCGTCAAGCAATCTCAAGATGCGTCAATTAAGTATCTATTGGAGAGGACGCACGCTGAATGAAATGGAGCGATATACGGAAGGCATCGCTTATCTGAGTGATCAACTGAACGATCCAAGTCTGGATTGGGATGATGATATCCGGTATCGAACCCGAGCTGTTTTGGCTGAGCTGTATACCGCTGAGCAGCGGTGGAATGAAGCGGTGGGAAGTTTACAAGGGGCGCCCGAATATCTTGAGGATACCAATACCGAAGCTCGAGCTTATTTTTTGACAGGCCAGTTGCTGGATCGCCAGCAACAATGGCATCAAGCGTATCAAGCGTTTAATCAAATTCCGGTGACCGCAGATTATCAGCTCGTATATTGGGGGAACCGAAAGCGAGCGGAAATGGCCCGGAACGTCAATCAGCCGAATCGAGCGTATGACATATTGGAGAGCATGCGCAAAGACGATAAAAACCTGGATCGTCTTCCCTCTATCTGGTATGAGTTAGCCCGAACCGAACACCAACGTGGAAAAATCGCCGAGGCGATGCGTTATTATAAAATGGTTCTACGTCCAAGGGATCAGCAGCACCAACCCGACCCAAAGACCGTCGCTAAAACGTATTATGGACTAGGGGAGCTCTATCAGAATCGGATGAACAATTTCTCTCTGGCAGCGGCCTATTATGATTCAGCGGCCAGCCGATCGGTGCCCAGTGAACAGATGCCTGTGTGGTATGACGCGGAAGCCAAGGCAGAAGCCTTTGGGGCTTATGATCGCTTGACTAGTGATATCCAGCGCAACGATAGCTTGTTGTGGTTAGGCCAGCTACCCGAAGCTGAATTTGATTCGGTCATCGCTGAAATCAGAGAGCAGCGACGTGCGGAGCTGGAAGCCCAAATGAAGAAACAGCAGCAAAAATCCAGTGTGTTGGTTACAGTTGACCAACAGGAGCAAGATCAAACGACTACCCAGCAAGCCACAGGCAAAAGCGGCTTTCTCAATATTCAAGACCGTGCCAAATTAGCTACGGCCGCTCAACAATTCCGGGCAATTTGGGGAGATCGTCCTTTGGTGGATCATTGGCGTCGTTCTGATGAAATGCAAAACACCAGCTCAACAGCCGATCAACGGTCTGCTGAGGGCGAGAAGCAACCTCAAGAGGCAGGCAGGCCAGCAACTAGCCAAGATCAGATAGTAATGGTTGATCTCAGTGAGATTCCATTTTCCAAGGAGGCACAGTCAAAGATGAAACACACCCGAATGCGGTCTACCTATGAGTTGGGGAACGTATTTTTTATCAATTTAGAACTATACGACAGTGCTTCAGTACGTTATCGGCAAGTGATTGATCGCGCGCGCGATTCCTTGTTGATTTCCCAGGCCCTGTTTTCTTTATCCGAGGTTCAACTCGCCCAGCAAGATACGGCTGCGGCCAAAACTACCGCACGTCAACTTATTGATGGATATCCTTCTTCAAGTTTTGCTGAGCGGGTGATGAAGCGATATGATTGGGAAGTATTCTCAACGCCGGATGCCCTTGATTCGGGGACGATAGATGAGGGATTAGCAGCGTATAGACGTTTGCAGGAGGGAAGAGATACGTTATCTATGCCGGCTAAGTTAGCACGTGCCCAGCAATTGAGAGAGATCGGCGAATCGAATATAAGCGCCCCATACACTCCCTATGTCTATTATGACGCGCTGCAATTTTATATTGAGGTGGGTAAGGAACAGCCTTATTACCAAAATCATATTTCTGATTGGTTGATCCAACATGCCCGTTGGGATTCAACGGAACATCATCTAGCCCAACTGCAGGATTCATTACAGGCTCAGATCCAGGATACGACCATCACATTGAGTGACAGCGTACGCTCATCCTATCAACAGATTATCGACTCCACACTCAATAAACCAGATTTTTCGGACTCCTTTCCTTATCTGGGATCAGCGTGGGACAGCGCCCGAGTGGTGTTAGATACGCTAACGGTTCGATATATCGATAACGGAGGGAATGTGGTTCAAAGGGATAATCAGCCAATTACGTTTCCATCGTTAACCGAACCACTGAAGGGGCGCGTACAACGTTTGCAAGGCGAGCTGCAAATCCCACAACCTCTACAGAAGGAATTGAATGCTCAAGACACTACCAAACAGCAGGTGTTCGATTGTGAAGAGTTGGATGTTCAGTTGCAAATGCGGGGAGATGTACAAGTATTTGCTGATTCCATCCGATATCCGGAGGCATTACAAGGTATGACCTTGTCCGGGGAGGTCAATGTTTCGCTGGTTGTTGATGAAAAAGGCAACGTAATCGAAGCCCAGCCTACTGATCGATCCAGCAATCTGGGCCTCGAAGAATCGGTGGTAAAAGCCTTACTTGACCATGGGCGGTTTCAGCCGATCACCCACCCGGAGAAGGGAACTCCCATTTCCGTGCGTTGTGGGTATACCGTTCCCATACGATTGAGTGGCAGTAGGTAGCAATTAAAAAGCAAGCTTAAAGCTTACGCCCGCTTTAGAAAAATCAATAGATGGGGAGATCCGAAGCTGAAAATTGGAAGCGGTACTCTGGGAATCTATTGACTTTTCTGTCTCCTTAAATGTTCGGTCTGATTTGATTTCATTATTATAAGTAATAACTGCTTTTTCAATGTATTCACTGGCACTGTTCATGGTGACCCCGCCAACTAACAGACCAATCCCTCCAATTACCAGTCCGGCTACTCCGCCAGAAGTAATTTTTACTTTTTCTTCGACCTGACCGGTTTGATAGTTGAAAGCCGTTTCCCCTGTTTTTTCGGTTCCGGCAGTTGCTCCGATTACCGCAACAACACCACCACCGATGGCTAACAATAATCCACCCGACTTTTTACTACGATAGGTTTCCAGGTGTTCATAAGCCGGGGGAACTTTTTCTATATACTTACCTAAATTATTCGCACTAGAACCAATGGATTTAAATTCATCATGATTAGGGGTGCGGAAATAGTAAGAGGTACTGGATCCGCCACCGGTCATCATACCGGTAGAATTAAAGGTCGGTGTAAAGGTAGTCTCCGTAGAGAGTTCGATTAACGGAAGATCGGCGTAGGATTGCTCTGAGTTTTGGGCCTGTGTTACTATGGTTATCACAGATAAGAAGAAAAAAAGAACTGCTAACGATTTATTATAGAGATGCATATCGGATATCGATTAAGATTATTATGTGGTTAACTTAGTTGTTGTCCGCGTTATCGGAACGTGAATAAAATTTGTAGATGGTATAGATCGATCCCATAACCAATAGTTCAATAATACCACCATCTATAGGTACTTGGCTGGGCGGTCCGGGTAAACCGGGTTGTGCTACCGCGACTTCAGTTGTAAAGAGTAATACGAATGTGAAGGCAAGAATAAGCATAAAGTGTCGAGTTTAAATCATCCGTTATTTTAAAAGGATCATCTTATTTACATAAACAATGCTGTTTACCTGTAATCGATAAAAGTAAATACCCGTGGGTAGACCATTAGCGTTAAATGAAGTTGAATGACGGCCGGCTGGCATATTCTTATCAATTAATGTGCTGACTTTTTGTCCATTAATATTGAATAGCTCCAATTTCACAGGTGATGCATTGGGTACATCAAATGGTATGGTGGTGCTTGGATTAAATGGGTTAGGATAATTTTGATGCAGAGCCACCCGATCAGGTAATTCGTTATGCTCTCCGATATCAGTGGTCGTACCGGTTTTGATTTTTATCGTAAAGCGATCGGAAACAGAGTTACTGAATAGGGTAGGAGTAAAGTGTTTCGGTTTTGATGAGTAACCACTTTTGGATTTGGATTCATACTCAAATGAGTAGGAGTTTCCATCCTGAAGCATAGTAGTTTGATCAGTTCTATTGTCGATAAGTTGAATTTCCCAGTCGGATGGAATTCGAGTACGATCTATTACCTCGATGGTATATGCCCCGGATTGAGTACCAGAGATATGTAAAGGAACATCAATTTGCTCATCAATCACATCGGGTAAGTTATTAATGTCAAAATGAGTCTCCTCAATGCTTGTGTGTGCCGATATATAATTATCTGAATAAGGGGTCAACTTATAAGCATCGTTACCATCTTTACCTAAATTGCCATCATTTCGGAATGTCAATGTCGTCTCATCCGAAAGGTCTTGTCCGACGATTTGCAGCTTCAATACTTTGGGTTGACGTCCTTTAGCATAAATCGACGGTTTGTATTTAACATCTTCAGTGGCTTTTAATGACGGAGAAGACGCATTGGCCTTTATCCAAAATGCTTGTGTAGGAGGAATTTTTGAGGAGCCTCCGTTATTACTTACCCCATTTACATAAGAAGCGACAACATTGTTGACAGGATCCCAGTAATAGATGGCATTATCTACATTGGTTCTTGACCAACCGGAAGAGGCGTCCCAATCAATAGTATGAGCATAAGGATTACCAACCAGGTTCCAACCATCATCAGATGGCGATCCGGTATCAGTATAGCTTACTGGAAATTGAACTTGACCAGTGGGTTCCTGACCATCATAGTAAAGGATCTTCGGGAAACCACCATTTACTTCCTCCGTGGTTGCGGTATCGTCCTCAAAGAAATAAGTTAGATAACCTTGTCCGACATTCATCGATGAGGATTGGCTACTTATCGTTGTAAATCCATTATCAGCGGAACCCGATTGAGATTCATCATAATAATAGACACTGGTGCCTGCCGACGGATTGTCGGATCCGGTAAATCCCTGCGTCCAAAATTCGTCTAATAAGTCAGCAAACGTAAAGTTGTTTAGGGGAGCGGAAAGCATTCGCCAACCTTCTACACTGTCCACAACTGAAAAAGGGGTATATAACTGGGTGCTATCTTTGGAGAACACCACGGATATATTGTGCTCATCATGGAAAATGGGTCCTCCTTCATTATTGTAGCGATAGGATATTCCTTTGGTACCATTCTCATTTTCAATACCTACAGAAATTAACTTAGGTACTGGGTTATAGGTCCCTTCAAATGATTGATCACCGTTATATTGAAAAATGATGCGCCCATTCCGATCCAGAATTATTTGACCGGTATAATAAGAGGTATAATCAACGACACGTTGGCCTTCAAATTTAGTGTCTAAAAATGAAGGTTCAACCCGTTCATAAGTTATGACCACTAAATCATTAAAAGTATCATAGTAAACTTTGGAACCTTCAGACTTATCTATAAGATGTTGGATCCACATACCGGCGATCAGGGAATCCGGAAGGTTATCAAAGCTATCATTAGGGGTAGGGATTGCTTTCGGATCTTCAACATTAAAATGTTCTCTAAATGAAACCACACCTTGGCTTTGGAACGTAATTTTATCTGCGGTGATATTGAAATATGGAAAAGTGAAGGGGAGTTGGTAGAACCCCCATTGCATTTCATATTCTTGTATTTCATTCTGATTACGATTAGTGGCAGAGGAAGCACCCAGAGTATCTTTAAGTTGAGGGGGGATCCACTTATAGGTAGGGCGAGAATGAATTTCATTTTGAGGAGCAATATTATTGGAAAAGTAGTATCCCCCATGTTTACTATGTCCACCCCCATAATGCTTGGGAGATATGTTAGCGGTAAGATCCCATTCTAGGGTATCATCTTGCCCAAAATTTATATGCATGGTGGCTTCTCGGAGCCCCGTAACGCTATCTGCCTGCATCTCCACAGGTAATACCAATGTATCTCTATAAGCCAGTGGAAATGGATACGTCAAGGTATCTCCTGCACTGAAGAGATACGCATCCGGTCCGGTAAAGTAAATTTCAGAAGCAGAATTAATATAGGTGGTATCGGTTCCGTTATTGAATAATTGAATAGTTTCGGTATCCAGATCCGCTCGAAACTGATCTCCATATTTGATGCTATCCTGGATCTGAATAACATCCGGTGTGCTGGGGGCATCTGAATAAGTGAATTCTACCACTACTTTTTCCAGATAATTCGCTTCAGTCCCATATTTCCAATCATCAACCAGTTTGAGCATCCATTCTTGATATAAGGCTTCACCATTAAAGTAGCTCAGGTCTTCTTCGGGCTTGAAAGTACCCGTAAAGGGGACAGAGCCCTCCGTAATAGGAGTAGAGGCCTCTTGATCAAAGGTGGTGTTGGTATAGCTCCCCGCGCTATCGGGTCCATTCATGTTGGTAAGAACTATTGTGGTATCATCAGGTAGCCCAAATTCAACGGTAAGTTCGCTTAACCAATCTACCGAACTAAGCCAGATTGTAACGTTAACATCTTCAACGATTCCGGGGTCCTCCGGTGTAAAAGGAACCGATGTAAAAATCCAATAATCAGTATCATAACCAAAGTGAAGGGTATCACTTAAAATGTCATAGCTTTTAGTGGTTTGCAGAAAGGAACTATTGGGACCCGCTTTGATCTTCTTTTGCTGGATAATCTCTCCTTGAATCGTACCCTGATCCAATATAACAGGTGTATCACGCTGAACTAGAGTATCAGTTGTATGTCTTGGGCGAGTAGAATCTTGAGCTTTGACCGTTGAGATGAGGTGCGTAAAACAAATAGCCACAAAAAGAGATGCGAAAATGATTCTTTTCATACTTCTATACCCAGGATAGTATATCTGAACAATCTAAATTTATGGCTATGTTAATTGTACCGGTCAAAGAGTTAAATAGGTACTTATTCCTAGTATTATACTGAGTACCTAGTTACTGTTGGATTTGTCTCAAGTGGAAATAGGTATAGGTAAACAATGGGGGCTGGTAAATTTAAAGTCCTGAAAAACGGTGTTATTTGTTTTTAGATAGGATGGGTGGACAGTATAGGTAGCTGATTATATTAATAGGGATGTAAAAAGTTGAAAATAAAAAAGGTATTTGTTACTATTTCCATCGTGAAAAAAATCATCTAAGACGGGGGAGATATATGGGTGCTAAATTATTAATGGTATCCCAAAATAAACTGGTTAATGAAGCGCTGAGGCTTGTATTGAGCGAAGAAGCTTATCGTGTTGAGATCTATCAAGGGAATATCATCGATTTAGATCAGGTGATTTCATACGAGGAACCGGATATGCTATTATTTTGCGAGAATTCGGTTCGTAATTTTGGGAAGACTATATCTGAGTTTATATCAGCCTATCAAGATGAGATCAAGTTTGCCTATTTGCTCTATGCTGCTTCTGCGGGCTTAATGTTGGATGCTCTAAAGCAAGGAGCTCACGGATTTGTAGATGTCCAGGAAGGATTGGATGAGCTGCTTAATTGCTTGGAGGCGGTTGATAATAATAAAACTTACATCAGTCCAACGTTAGCGGGTTCTGTTAATACTGTAAAGCAGCCTGTTTACCAAGATGCCCACAGTGTACTAACACCCAGAGAATTAGAGATTATTAAAATGGTTCGTCAAAACAAGACCAGTAAGCAGATTGGGAAAGTATTAAATCTGAGTTATAAAACTATTCAAAACCATCGCTACAGTATTTGCAAGAAACTTGGACTAACCGGGCGGAATAAGTTGTATGAATATGCTGTGGAGCATTTCTAGATTCACTCAAATGTTAATGGTAATAATCGACCCTATCTGTATTATTTGATTCAAGGTATGAATCTAGGTTGGCCATTTTTAAAATGGTAAAAATAGTGGAGGATTAGCACAGGTATGCTAGCTCATAATTATACCTATTATAATAGCATAGCGAGCAATTCGTAGGCCAATCACTAGGATAGCAAAAGGCACAAAACGCATCCGAATCAATCCCGCGGCTAATGTTATCGGATCGCCAATAACCGGCAGCCAGGATAAGGCCAAAACCCAGTATTTGTATTTATAAGCGAGTGCCAGCGCCCAGCGACCGGATCGCGAGTTGGCTAGTTTCGACTGGGTCCAAGGGGCCAGTTGATATCCAATACCGTAGTTGAGTAAACAAGCCAAACCATTACCAATACTAGCTACTATCAATACAGAAGTAGGGGGATAATCTAATGCAATGGCCCCGGCGACCGCAGCTTCGGAGCTGAAGGGTATGAGTGTGGCGGCCAAAAAGGAAAGGAGTCCTAAACCTAATAAGCCCCATTCGCTGAGTAAACTCAAATGTAGCTGATCATTAATTTTGTAGCTAAACCTACCAATAGTGCAATGCTAATACTCAGTAACGTACCAACCAAAATATGCATTTATTAGTGCATAAGTTAAATTATGCGCTAATATGGTTATAAATAATAGTTATAGGGAAATATGAATGAAGTAATAGTAGCCGATTATCGCGGCTACGATTACATTAGCCAAAGTCCCCATCAGCAATCCTATAAAGGACCCCAAAGCGGATTTTAGGGCCCGATCGGATGTTTGGCCCCCGATCAACTCACCAAGGAAGGCACCGGCCAATGGCCCAAGTACTATACCTAAGGGAGGGAAAAAGATAAGTCCGACGATTAACCCGACCATGCTACCGGTAATACCATAGGGAGTGCCGCCCCACTGTTTGGTGCCCCAGGCAGGTATCACATTATCGAGAATGGTCACTCCGGCTACAATAATTGCCCAGATGATCAAGAACGTCCAGCTGTATGGATAGCCCCCAAAGAATTGCATGATCAACAGGCCGATATAGCTGATGGGCGGACCGGGCAAAACGGGAAGAAACGATCCCAGGAATCCGGTGAGGATAAAAAGAGCGCCGATGATCAAAAAGAAAGTTTCCATAGTCATGGAATGAGTTGAGGTTTATCATGGGTTCACGAAATGTGCATCCCGTCGGTTTCGTCAACCTACAAAAAAGGCAGGAATTCCAAATGGAACTCCTGCCCGAAGATTCAGCAGAGAAATATCTATCGTTGTTTATGGCTGGCTAGTCTTCCATTGATGAACACCTTGGTCACATGCGTGGTGTATTCCAGCGGATCACCATCATAAAGAACGATATCCGCGTCTTTGCCCGGTTCCAGCGTACCCACACGGTCTGCAATGCCCAGTATCTCAGCTGGCTCGCGAGTTAGAGAGGCCAGGGCATCTACACGATTCAAACCGTTGGCGGAAGCGATGGCCGCTTCGAATAACACAATGCGACTTTTGGGTACATAACCTTCATAGCCACTTTGGAAAGCAAAGGGTATCCCGGCGGTTTGGAGTTCGGCTGCTGTGGTGTATTTGGCATTCTTGGTACCACCGTAATTACGCACCATGGTGGGATGTACAAAAACCGGCACCTCGGCTTTTCGGATCACCTCCATAATCAGGTAGCTTTCCGCTGCTCCGTCCAATACCAGCTTGAACCCAAACTCTTCTGCCAATCGTATGGCGGCGTTGATTTCGGTGGCCGTTTGGGCGGTAATCATAGCTGGAATTTCCCCGTTTAGCACGTGGACTAATGTTTCCTGGGCCAGATCACGGGAGGGCGGGTTGTCGCTGTTCATTTTTTCCGCGTATTCCTGGGCTTTAATAAAGGTCTGGCGCAACATGGCGATCCCTTTGGCATCGGTGCCCGGTGATTTGAACTCGCGACTGATTCCATTTCCAAGAGTCATGGCCAGCATGGCCGTGGAGTCGATTAATGATTCGCGCAAATCCGGACTACCCGTTTTCACGATCATGGTTTGCCCACTGATCAACGCGCCCGGTCCGTGTCCGGTGTGCAGGGTGGTGACTCCCAGCGACCGTACGAAATCAACCAGCTCCTCACGGGAGTTGTACGCATCTATAGCCCGTAGTTCCGGCTGGATGGGGCTGGATGTTTCCAACTGATCTTGGTCGTGATCCTGATTGTAAATACCGGCCAGACCTACTACGGAGTGAGCGTCGATCAATCCCGGAGTGACCACCGAAGCGGAGTGGCGCTCGTATGAATTGGGCACGGTAATATCGGATTGGGAACCTATTTGTTCAATTTTCCCATTATTTACCAATACCACGCCGTTAATGATGGGAGCGGAGCCGTCTTCCATCGTGTACAACGTATCGGCTTGGATGGCTATTTGGGCTTGGGCAGGGGAAAGGAAGGTTCCCATTAATAAGAAAACCAATAGGGATATCCCAAATCGGTGAAATAACTGTTTAAAACTTCGGCTTGTCTTCATGGTCAAATAGTTATCGATTTGAATACCAGTGTGGTGGAACTTGTTCATGATAAATCTCCTTATCTACGGCTCTTTACTCCGTGATGATCATGATAAGCTCCGCGGAATACCTCGAATCCACCGGTAGCATATTTCAAGTCCTCGGGATTGGAACGGTCAAAACGCTTGACCCCTTCCACCCAGGTTTGCTGGATATGGGTATACACGCTAAATGGATCACCATCCAGAATCACAAAATCGGCGTCTTTGCCTTTCTCCAGTGAACCGGTACGATCGGCGATATCCAACATCTGCGCGTTATCGATGGTCATGGCTTCCAGGGCCGCTTGTTGCGACATACCGGTACGAATGCCGAAGGCGCCGGAGCGCAAGAAGAGCCGGGAGTCGGTAATGGGATCGTCGGTGTGATATCCGAGTACTTCCACGCCCGCTTTTTCCAGCGCGGTGCCATTCTCATAGCGAATGTCTACCGCTTCCATTTTACCGCCGGGTGAATCCAACACGATAATCGAAGCCATGACACCCGATTCGGCAATCTCATCGGCTACTTTCCAAGCCTCACTGATGTGATGCAAGACCAATCGGTAACCAAACTCTTCGGAGAGACGAATGGCGGTTAAAATATCATCATGGCGATGTGTATGGTTGTGCACAATACGTTTGCCTTCCAAAACCTCAACCAGCGTTTCCATACCCAGATCGCGGGTAGGCATTTTGCTTTCATCGCCGTTCGCGGCTTCAACTTTCTTTTTATAGTCCTGAGCTTTCATAAATAATTCACGAACCATAGCCGCCGATTTAGCACGCGTACCGGGGAAAGGGCCCCCTCCAATTGGGTTGGTACCATTGGCCATTTTGAGGCCACCAGCCACTTCCGTGGAGGGATCATCCACAAACATCATCTCTTCGACTCGGTTGGCATCGCGCAGTTTTAAATAGATCGTACGACCGCTCATCAGATGGCCGGATCCGGGCATCACATTAACACTTGTAATTCCACCGGCCAAGGCTTTTTTGAAAGTATCGCTCTGCGGATCGATGGCATCCATAATGCGGACATCCGGGTGCATAGCTGAGGAGCGATCCCCGCCATCGCCTTCCCCGATGTGCGAGTGAGCATCGACAATGCCGGGAATTATAACCTGTCCGTTTAGGTCGATGACTTCTGCCCGGCGAGGAATACGAGTACGGCCGGAAGGGCCAATGCGCAAAATTTTACCATCCTCTACCACCAGGGTACCGTTTTCGATAGGATCTGAGGTGACCGGATAAATTTTGGCGTTGGTAAAGGCCGTTGTGCTACTTTGGGCAAGTAGCCACGAGGGACAAATCAGGAAAGCCCCAAGTATAAAAAGCTTGGTTAGTAACTTCTGCATGAGTGTGTAGTTTACTTAATTAGGTGACGATCGGTAAATACTTAAAAAAACTAATCTAATGGCTGCGGGGTGGAGATGCTACTTCGCTAACCAAGGGTTACAGGCCTTGGGGGCGGTATTTGCAAGCTTTTACAGCTCACTGCTCATCATGCTCATTGGGTATTTCAGAGAATCGGATTTGCCTTTAAGGCAATGATCAAATTACTTCCAACTAATTAATTACAAATGATTTTAAAAATGGTGATTGTATGAATGGAACAGGGCTACGGTTAAAACAGCAGGTACTGGGTTCGCTGTTTCTTTGGATAGCGATGGCAATGCCGATGTTAAGTACAGCACAACAGCTGGAAGGGGATAGCTGGGATGATGTTAAAGATAAGGGTGAAGGCACCATTGTATTGACGTATATCCAGACGCCGGCCTTTACTTATGAGCAGGATGGAGAGCTTACCGGTATTTGTGTTGATATCATGGAAAGCTTCGTCAACTTCGTGGAAAAAACGCATAATGTGACTTTAAATGTGGAGTACGTAGAAGGGGATAACTTTTCTAGCTACTACCAATCGATGACCCAAGCGAAGGGAGGCGTATTCGGTTTGGCCAATACAACGATCACCGAGGAACGTAAACAAGAAGTCGATTTTTCGCCTCACTTTATTACCAATATCGCCATTTTGGTTACGCATAATAGCGTACCTGATTTGACATCAATGAATGCCATTGGCGAGCAATTTGCCGGGATGAAGGCATTCGCTCCATCTGGGTCTATTCATTTTCAACGAATCCAGGATATCAAGGAACAGTATTATCCCGGATTAGAGATTGAGATTGTGCCTTCCAGTAAAAGTGGACTGGATCGCATTAATAATGGGGAAAAGGCATTTTCCTATCAGGATATCGCGCTTTTCTGGAATTATAAGGAAAAAGGCTATCCCATTAAACGGCATGCGACCGGTGATAAAAGTTCGGAAAAGTTTGGAATTATGATGCCCCGAGGTTCCGACTGGACCCCCATTATGGAAGATTTTTTCGCCATGGGTAATGGTTTTAAATCCACATCCATTTACCGAAGCAGTTTGGTTAAACACCTGGGCCCCGAAGTATTGGAGATGTTACAGATGAGCAGCGGAAATTAAAGGTATCACAGACTTAGACTTACACTGTAAAAAAAACAAAGCCCCGCTTGAGTTCAGCAAGCGGGGCTTTGCTATAAATGGAGGGAAATTACTACAGAGCTACATATCGACATTGTAATCTACAACAATGCGTTCTGTGGCAACACTTTCTATAAACTCTACGGCTTGTTTGTGATGGGCATTTCGATTGTACATGGTCATACTAATTTCGGTTTCGAAATCTGAAATGGCTACCACATCGTAAGCGTCATCATCGTCTTCATTGACATTTATTCCCACTTCAATTCGGTGTAAATCTTCAATGTGCCGTTTCAACCCCTCCAACATCATCTTCATTTTCTGGGCATTCTTCTCCTTGGTTGATCCTTCGGCTTCGTCTTTTAATTTCCACATAACTACATGTCGAATCATAATATAGTCCTTCCAAACAATTAGTATGAACTTCTTAGGCAGTGCACAGAAAAGCACCGCAAGTTGGAAATGCATTTATTTCAAAGTTGATGAATGCCAGAACTATAGTCAAGAAAAGTTGGCTATTGGAATTTTAATTTTGCTAACGATTTTTACCTATTGGGGGTGATAGCTAAATGTGTGTAGTACATTATCCCTCATCAGCAATAGGTTATTCCTGTACAGTTAGTATGACTAAATTGCGACATCATCCTAATCAGCATTAACAGAGATGAAATAACTATGTTGGATACCTTCTTTACACCCAAAGGGGTGGCGGTCATTGGCGCATCACGGAATCCCCATAAACTTGGTTATGGAGTAGTGCGCAATCTGATTGAATACCATTATCAGGGCGCGATCTATCCCATCAATCGCTCGGCCAGCGAAATACTGGGGCATACCTGCTATTCGGATATCTCCGAAGTTCCCGATCCGGTGGATCTGGCCGTATTAGTTGTTCCGGCACCCATTGTACCTCGAACATTACAAGATTGTGGGGAGCGAGGTATTCGCCACGCGATAGTGGTTAGCGGGGGATTTGCGGAAAGTGGTCCAGAAGGTAAGGCTTTGGAAGAGGAGCTCTTGAGCGTTGCCAAGGAGTATGGAATCCGGGTAATTGGTCCCAACTGTATAGGAACTATTGATACTCACACGCCGGTCAATTCCACATTTGTAGTGGGCATGCCCGAGCAAGGGGAGATCGGTTTTTCCTCCCAATCCGGGGCCATGGTTGCCGCGGTAATTGATTGGGCTCGGGGAGCGGGAGTTGGCTTTTCGCGTATCGTAAGCTTGGGCAATCAAATTGATGTGAATGAAACCCAGATGGTGGAGGCTATACGGTCGGATCGACACACCAAAGTAATTACCGCCTATATCGAAGGCGTATCCGACGGGCGAGCATTTTTAGAGATGGCTCGAACTACGGCTAAGCAAAAACCATTTGTGGTTCTAAAAGGAGGCCATGGCGAAAGTGGAGCCAAAGCGGTAGCTTCTCACACCGGAGCACTAGCCGGATCCTCGGAGGCGTATGAAGCGGCATTTCGGCGGGCGGGTATTCAACACGCGGCCACCATGGAAGAAATGTTCGACTGGGCGCGGGCTTTGGCCTGGCAACCCCTGCCCAAAGGGAAACGGGTTGCCGTACTAACCAACGCCGGTGGCCCCGCTATTTTAGCGGTGGACGCGATGGAAGAAAAAGGGTTGGAACTGGCTCCATTAACCGATGCCACCCGCGAATTTTTGAAAAGTCGTTTGCCTCGCGCGGCCAGCATATCCAATCCGGTGGATATTTTAGCCGGATCCGGGCCGGGAACGTACGCGGTAGCGCTGGATGCCTTATTAACCGACGAAACGGTAGATGCTGTGGTGGTCATACAGGCGCCGCAAGATTGGTTCTTGCCAGCCAGTTTGGCCGAAGTGGTGGGGGAAGTATCTGGTGTGCATGATAAACCGGTGATCGCTTCCATAATGGGGAAAGCCTCGGTGGATGAGGCGCTGGCTGTGTTACACAAACGCAAAGTTCCCAATGTGGCCTTCCCCGAGCGAGTAGCGTCGATCATCGCGGCCATGGTTGAGCGGAGGCAGTGGTTGGAAACCAATCAAAATCAACCAGAGTGGGAAGAGCTTGATGTAACCGGGGATGTGGGGGAAGCGATCAATCAGGAAAATTGGCGGAGTGTATTGGAAGCGTACGGAATTGCCTTTCCACCGGAGGGAAGAGCCGAATCTGTACAAGAAGCACAAGCCAAAGCTTCGGAAATCGGCTATCCGGTGGTACTTAAGCTGATCTCTGATTCCATAACCCACAAGAGTGATATTGGGGGAGTAAGACTCAATATTGAAAATAAGGAGCAGGTGGCATCGGCATTTGCGGAGATTGAGCAAGCCGCCAATGAGGCCGGAGGTGACTTCCAGGGGGTACTTATTCAACCTTTGTTGGAGGGAGGCCAAGAGGTTATTCTGGGATTAAAGCAAGACCAGCAATTTGGGCCAACCGTTTTATTTGGAACCGGCGGAGTAGATGTAGAGCTGCTCAAAGATGTAGCTATTGACTTGGCGCCACTTAACGACGAACAGGCTGAGGACCTGATAAATAGAACCCGGGCAGGCGCCAAGTTGGATGGCTGGCGAAATATTCCCAAAGCGGATCGAGCCACCGTGGTGAAATACCTAAAACACATAGCGGCTTTGGCGGAGCAGCACCCGGAGATTCAAGAATTGGAGATCAACCCTTTATACGTATTGCCCGAAGGGAAAGGGGCATACGCGGTGGATGTACGCGGCTTTAAATCAGAGTGATCGCCATAGCAAAGTGAGGGCGCATTTCAGCAAAAAGGGTAGATAAAAAAAAGAAAGGCAGCCAGTCAGACTACCTTTCTCAGAGGGGACCTATGTCTAGATGTGTGTCTAGATAGGTTCGTCGGGGATATATATTCTTAAAGATCTATTTTGAAGCTAATAGCTTAGCTATTCCGTCATGTCCTCGATGCGTTGCCCAGTCCAGTGCTGTTTCACCATTTGATGATGTTTGATTTACGTCAGCACCGGCATTGATCAGAGCAGTTACAATCTTTGCGTGCCCTTTCCCTGCGGCATACATCAGCGGAGTAATATCATTGCTATCTTTGATATTTACATCAGCTCCATTATTCAGGAGACTTAATACACTATTTAAAGAACCTTTCGTGGCGGCAGCGTGCAATGCTGTTGTTCCGTTGCCACTTTTCATGTTGGGATCAACTATTTCATGTTGAAGTAACGCATCCAACGCTTGATAATTGTTCTTGAATGAAGCAAGAATTAAAGCCGTATTTCCATCGGATGTTTTATAGTTGGGATCCGCTCCATTAGATAGTAATACGTTTATGACCCCCGGTTTATTTTTAATCGCCGCATACATTAATGCAGATTTACCAGAATGGTCGGTACTATTGGGATCCGCGCCACGCTGAATCAATGTTTCAACGCGATTGGGGCCTGATAATGCACAGGCTCGCAACAACTCATCGTCAGACGCTTTGTCATCGGTAGTTGCGAACGCCAAACTACTAATCAGTAATGTAAAGAGCAGTAAATATGATGAAAATTTAAACATGAATCTCTTGAACGTTTAAAACTTTGCCAGCAAAACGAACAACCATTGCCCGTCTCCTGATTGCGCTGCAAATATAGAAAAGTGATCTGCATCATTTCATTTAGAAAGATCCTAACCTTGTAAAATCGATAGAATAACTGCATGCTCTTTTCAAAGTCGGTGCCTTATGGATTAAAGTGTTTGGCGGTAAATCGCTTAAATGATAAGGGAAATCGATTATTTTGGGGCACTATCAAAAACCATGACAGGCAATGAGTAAAATCATATTGAATGTTAATCCCTGTAAACCGATGGGTGGATGAGAAATCCTTAATCTATTGAACGATTCTAAGCTTGAATTTTTTATTACTAGTGATCGTCACACACAATGTAAGCCATTAATAAAACAAGCTTTATGAGTTCACCAATGAACGTAACGCAGAAACTGATCCACAGCCATCTGGTGGATGGGGAGATGGTTCCTGGGGAAGAGATTGGGATAAGAATTGATCAAACCCTCACGCAAGATGCAACCGGTACCATGGTAATGTTGGAACTGGAAGCCATGGAGTTAGAAGAGGCACAAACCGAATTATCCTGCCAGTATGTTGATCATAATTTACTTCAAACCGATTACAAGAATCCGGACGATCATGTCTTTTTGAAATCCGCTGCTGAAAAATTCGGCATGTGGTTTAGTCGTCCGGGAAATGGAGTCAGTCATCCCATTGAAACCGAACGTTTTGCCATTCCCGGTAAAACGCTGGCCGGATCCGATAGTCACACGCCCGCCTCCGGTTGTATGGGGATGTTGGCCATCGGTGCCGGAGGGTTGGATGTAGCATTTGCCATTGCCGGTGAACCCATGTACATGAAAATGCCCAAAGTGTTGGGTGTTGAACTTAAGGGCGAACTACCTGACTGGGTGAGTGCTAAGGATGTGGTGCTGGAACTGCTACGCCGTTATGATGTGGACGGGGCCACCGGGTATGTCATTGAATACTTTGGCGAAGGTTTGAAGAACTTGTCTACCATGGATCGGCACGTGATTGCCAATATGGGAACAGAGATGGGCGCTACCAGTACCGTATTCCCCGCGGATGGAGAAGTGCGACGGTTTATGGAAGCCCAAGGCCGTGGAGAAGATTATGCTGAGCTAGTGGCCGATGAAGGTGCTGAATACGACAACTATGAAGAGCTGATTCTGGATGACGTAGAGCCGCTTATCGCTTTACCCAGCAGCCCGGGCAATGTGGTTCCGGTGCGTGAAGTGGAGGGTAAGGACATTTATCAATCTTATGTGGGGTCATCGGCGAATCCCGGATACCGTGATTTCTGGATGGCCGGCGAAATTGTAAAAGGTAAAACCGTTCACGATAACGTATCCTGGGATATCAACCCCACATCGCGCCAGATTATTGAGAATATGGTTAAGAATGACGTCATGTTTAATCTGGTGCAATCGGGTGCGCGGATTCACCAAGCCGGATGCAACGGCTGTATCGGGATGGGACAGGCACCAGCATCCGGACAAAACAGTTTGCGTACCGTTCCCCGGAACTTTCCGGATCGGTCCGGGACGCCTGAAGATGCCGTTTTTCTGGTGAGTCCGGAGACCGCCGCGGCATCGGCATTGACTGGTAAAATAACCGATCCGCGTGATCTGGAGGATCTTTATAACATGAGCTATCCTCAATTTGAAGAGCCGGATAAACTGATTGTGAATACCGAGATGCTTACCCCACCGGTTTCCAAACAAAAGCGTGGCGAAATAAAGAAAGGACCCAATATTTCTACCATGCCAGATTTCACCGAATTGGAGGACTTCGAGGTTCCCGTACTACTGAAAATGGGTGATGATATCTCCACCGATGAAATTCTTCGAGCCGGCGCAGAAGTGCTGCCTTATCGCAGTAATATCCCTGAAATCAGTAAATTCACCTTGGATGTGGTAGATAAGAACTTCCATGATCGAGCTATTGAAGCGAAAGATAATCATGGCGGTCATGTGGTGATTGCCGGAGAAAATTACGCACAAGGATCCAGCCGGGAGCATGCCGCCATTGCGCCCCGGTACCTGGGGCAACGTGCGGTATTGGCTAAAAGCTACGCGCGTATAGGCTGGCAGAATTTGGTCAACTTTGGGATTCCGCCACTGGAGTTCCGGAACCACGAGGATTACGCAAATCTCGATCAGGGAGATACCCTGAACATTGAAAATATTCGCGCACAACTGAGCAGTGGACAAGAAGTAACGGTTTCCAATGTGACCAAAGGCTCCGAGTTTACCGTTACCCACAGTCTGAGCGACCGTCAGGTGGATATTATGCTAGCTGGTGGACAGATTAGCTATTTTAAAAAGAATAAAAACTAATCCACGGTTATACTTGGGGATTTAACCAATCGGTCAATTAAGCAATCCTAATGGTTGCTATGAATGATTCGTAGATAGAACTCATTTATGTAATAGCTAATTGTAAGTGATAGAAATATCCTCATAAGCGTTGAATCTACCATCCCATGGATTCAATTCTTATATGTCCCGATCCCCTAATGCGCCTCGGCTTGAAACGTCGGGGCGTGTTTTATTTTAAAAAGTATGTCTTCGCTATACCGGTTGCCCATAAAGTCAGCCAAGTATCTGAATGCGCTGAATAAAAAAAGCCGACCTGTTGGTAACAGATCGGCTTTTTTGCATCAAAGGAAATACTATTTCAAGATATCCACTTCAATATTGGTAGGGTATTGGACATTGTGATATACCCGGTGGGTCTGTTTGGTGAAATCAGACAGATCCGCTTCAAAGATGTTCTCTACATAAGTTTGGGGGTTTCGATCGATGTAAGGAAACCAGGTACTTTGAATCTGAATCTGGATTTTATGTCCTTTTTTGAACGTGTGGTATACATCCTGTAAAGGTAGATCCACGTAAGTGACCTTACCCGGCGTAAAGGGCTCCGGCTTTTCGTAGCTGTTGCGGAATCGCCCGCGAATAACTTCGCTACGCACCATCTGATGATAATTATCCAACTCAACACCTTCCGGGATGGCGTCGCCTTCTTCTACCGAGGGCGGATATACATCAATAAGTTTAACCACCCAATCCGCGGCCGTACCGGTGGTAGCCACATGCAGATTAGCCAGGATTTCACCGGCCAAGGTTACATCCTCTTCCAATACCTCCGTTTCAAAGGTCAGCACATCGGGGCGACGTGCCGCAAAACGCTGATCATCGGTCATAAAGGGACGAGGAGTGAATACTATTTTTTGCTCCTCTACATAGGGAACCGGTTTATCGGGATCACTCACATATTTTGAGTAGTGAGACGACTCATCAGTTGGCTTCTGGTTATTTAAAGAACCATCGCCATGCACATACCAGGTTTTTTTCTGAGCGTTTTTAGGGGGCCAGGTATCAAAAGAGCTCCACATTTTCTTACCGGTATCAAAGACATACGCCTCAGGAAGCTGGGCATCTTGGCCATCTTTGAGGTGCTGACGGAAAAACGGGGCCTCGATATCTCGTTGATATTGATGGGAGAGACTGTCTCCAAAATGGATCTCCCCAACCAGTTGATGTTGGCGTAATCGAGCCCAATCGCCGTGGCTCCATGGGCCCATGACCAGCATATTATTGGCTTCGGGATTATTTTTTTCGATGGTTTTATAAGTGTTTAAAGGGCCATAAAGGTCTTCTGCGTCGAACCAACCACCGACGACCATTACATTGTGATCAATTCCTTTTAAATGAGGTAGGATATTACGCTTTTGCCAAAACTCATCGTAGTTGGGATGGGCGGCTAACTCGTTCCAGAAGAAATTATCTTCGCGAAAATAGTTTTTGGTATTCTTTTGGACGCCCAGCTTGTCTTTATAGAAATAATATCCGTCTTGCGTACCCACATCCGGGAAATCATACCACGCGGTATCCGTGGGGCCTTCATGCTGGATCCCGAACAGTGGCGTTACATACCAATAGCTTTGCAGGTAGGCGCCATGATGGTGAAAATCATCAAAAAAGAAATCGGAAATAGGGGCTTGGGGCGAAGAAGCAACCAAAGCCGGATGAGCGTCAGGCAGACCGGCAGTGGTGTAAAATCCAGGGTAAGAAATTCCCCATTGACCAACGTTCCCATTGTTATTGGGAATGTTATTGATTAACCATTCCACCGTATCGTAGGTGTCTGAGCTTTCATCAATACCATCGGGGCCGGGAATATTAGGCGTCATCGTGGTATAATCACCTTCCGACATCCAACGACCGCGGACATCCTGGCAGACAAAAATATATCCCTCGGAAACCATCCATGGATTTCCCAGACTGCGCGGCATTTTATCTTCACCATAGGGACGGCAACTGTAAGGTGTGCGCTTCATCAAGATGGGATATTCTTGACTTTGGTCTTTGGGGGCATAAACAGTGGTATGGAGTTTTACTCCATCGCGCATTTCCACTTGATACTCTTTCTTGGTGTAATCATCCTCGGTAAAAGCTTGTTGGGCGCTTAGCATTGAGGGGAGAGTCACCAGAAAAGCAAGAGTGGCGACTAGATATCGAAAATGAGTCAGTGACTGCATATCTCCGTGTATTGATTAAGGTTTGATCTAAACCAATTAACGAGTTCATAGCAGTGTTCTCAAGCTCGTAACGTAAAAAGCGGTAAATGAGACTAGAGGAATTGGGGAAATTGTCAGTATCACCTGTTAAACATATTTTTGGGTATGAACGAATAGTAAGCACCATTATATCTAACTACAGATTTCCAATCCTCGTGTGGAACCAGCCGTTTGGCTTTTAGGCAGATCTTTCGGGGGCACTGGATAGCGATCTGGCTGCGGTGCCTATTCATCTGATGTCAGTGGCGATCGGGTTGCGTTTTCTTCCTCTGGGGCTTACTCCGGGCATGCTTGGAGGCCATGGCAAATACACCGCCAAGAGTAGAACGTTCGTACGGAATTGCTAACGGTGAATTCGATTGCTATGACTGCTTTAATTAGCACACGTCTCCGCTTCGCTCAGACGCGCGCTGGTTTGTGATCAAAGTTAAGTATCGAGGCGTAACTTACGGCCGCTCTACCTTCCGGTTAGGTTGGAACCGAATACCCAATCCAGTAATTATTACTGCCAAGGGAGCTGATCCAGATCGACATTGCCACCGGAAAGGACCATACCCACTTTTTGTCCGGCGAAGATACCGGGATTGTCCAATACCGCGGCCAAAGGAACGGCAGAAGAAGGTTCGATAATCTGCTTGGTTCGCTCCCAGAAAAAGCGCATAGTCTCGATGATAGATGCTTCAGATACCGTAATGATTTGTTCGAGATGTTGCTGGATACAGGCAAAAGTTAGCTCACTCAATGAGGTGCGCAAGCCATCGGCAACGGTGTTTGGGTTTACCACCGGTTGTAGCGTTCCCGACTGAAACGAGCGGTTAGCGTCATCAGCGTTTTTGGGTTCTGCTCCAATAACTTTCTTATTCCATTGGGTGCCCACAATACCAGTACCACTGATTAAGCCGCCACCACCAATGGGAGCCATGAGGATATCAATATCCGGATGCTCCTGTATGAGCTCCAGACTAGCGGTTCCCTGTCCGGCTATAATATGCGGATGATCGTAGGGTGGGATAAACGCTGCTCCGGTTTGGGCTACCACTTGTTCCAATTTGGCTTCTCGATCCGCCTGGGTGGGAGGACACCGATAGATGGTTGCTCCGTAATCTCGTACCGCATTCACTTTTACTTGAGGCGCATTCTCGGGCATCACGATGTGAGCGTCAATTCCAAAGGAAGCCGCGCTAGCCGCTACCGCTTGGGCATGATTACCGCTGGAATGGGTGGCCACTCCTTTGGATTTTTGAGTCTCATTGAGTCGCAGAATGGCATTGGTGGCTCCCCTGTATTTAAACGCCCCGATTCGCTGTAAATGCTCTGCTTTAAAAAACAACTCGCATCCCGCTCGTTCATTAATTAAGCGAGAGGTTAGCACCGGAGTATGGTGTATATAGCTACCAATGCGTTTATGAGCTTTTTCAACGTCGCTATAGGTAGGAAGATCAATCATGGTCAGTAATATTGATAGTTGAATGTTAAGCCGGATTTAAAGGATGTTCCAAGAACATAAACTCTTCTACCGGTTGCCCGCCAATCAGATGTTGCTCAATAATTTGATCTAACACCGGTGGGGTACAACTGTGATACCATACGCCTTCCGGATATACGACCGCTATCGGTCCCTTTCGACACACACGTAAACAGTTGGCTTTGGTTCGATAGATGGAGCCGCCTACTTTGCTGTCCAGCCCCAATTCTTCCAAACGTTTCTTTAAATAGTTCCATGATTTGAGGCTCCATTGGCCATTACAGCACTTGGGCTTGCTGGGATCCGCGCACAAGAAAATGTGACGTTGGACCTTTTCCATGTGTAGTTCATCAATTTTTTCCTGAAGCTTTTTATTGCGGGTCATAAAAGAGGGTTTTGCGGAATCTTTCAAGATTTATGTTGTCATGGCAAGAGGTAGTACCAATCACCATATAAACAATCTAATCAGGGGGATGCAGCACCACGATGGCCATGGCAGGTAGCTTAGCAAAGCCCCCTAAAAATGAAAAAATCAGTTAAATATGTACTGTGCCTTGATTGCTGACTGGCATTATACTACACGATTCATATCATACCAATTGTTCATTATTTCAACTCCAATAACGCAACTTGCTATGACTCCCACAACGTCCATTCCCCGTATGTTGCAGTTTGCACTATTAGGCTTAGCAACGCTCGCAGCTACTAGTCAACTTCTTCAGGCCCAAACCTCGACGGCCGAACAACGTTTTCGTTTTGATCCTGATCTAACCTACAATTCGCAGGTTACTTCGCCGGATACGTATTTGGGTTATCAACCGGGCGAAGCCTATAGCCCCCATCATAAAGTGATGGGCTATTTTCAGCAATTAGCGGAGGAATCGGATCGGGTGACCCTGCACAAATATGGAGAAACCTACGAAGGGCGAGGCTTATACTATGCCGTTATCACGTCTCAGAGAAATCAGTCCATGATTGATCAGATTCGAGCCAACAATCAACGGTTGGCAGATCCCGATTCCTTAAACAACACAGCCGCGGAGTTGGTGATGAGTGAGCAACCGGTGACCGTCTGGTTAAGTTACAATGTGCATGGCAATGAAGCATCCAGCAGTGAAGCCGCTATGCAAACCGCCTACCGGCTAGCGGCTGCCCAGGATGGTGAAACCGAGGAAATGTTGCGACAAACGGTGACCATCATCGATCCAATGTTGAACGCGGATGGACGTGAGCGTTATGTGCAGTGGTATAAAACGGTGCGTCAAAATCATTTGAATACGAATGCCGATGATCTGGAGCACGATGAACCCTGGCCAGGTGGGCGTACCAATCACTACTGGTTCGATTTAAACCGCGACTGGGTTTGGCTGGTGCATCCCGAATCGCGAGGACGAGTAGCTGCCTATCAGCAGTGGATGCCGCAAGTGCACCTGGATCTGCATGAACAGGGGTTCAACAGTAACTATTTCACCATGCCGGGTACCACGCCTCGCAATCAACTCCTGCCCGATGATTATGATAAATGGGCAACTGCATTTGGCAATGGAGTGATCAATGAGTTCGATAAGCACGGGATTAACTATGCTACCCGGGAAGCCTTTGATTTCTTTTATCCCGGTTATGGTTCCTCATATCCCAGCACTATGGGGGCTATTGGTATGCTAGCCGAACAAGGTGGACACAGCCGTGGGGGCCGAGCAGTGGAAACCGAAGATGGCTACATTCTAACCCTTCGTCAGCGTATTTTTGATCATTACACAAACTCCATGGCCACCATTCGAACGGCTATGCAGAACCGGCAGGATCTGTTGGGATATTTCAGAATGTTTTTTCAACAAAAGTCCAAGAAGACCAATACTACCGCCTATTTCCTGCCCGACAACCAACAGGATTATACGCCACAAGTGATCGAAATGCTGTTAAAGCACGGAATTCAGGTTCATCGGGCTACGGAGAATTTTCAAATTCGCAATGCCTATTCCTATTGGAGTGGCGAGTCTCGGTCGCGTTCCTTTCCCAAGGGCACCTATGTGATCAAGACGGATCAACCACGCCACATGATGGTCAACACGTTGATGCAGCGTCAGATGCAGATTGAGGATTCCGTGATGTATGATATGGCCACCTGGAATATTCCTATGGCTTATGGATTACGGGGAGCCTGGACTAGTGATCGATTGCGCATGGATCTGAACAAGGTGGAATACGCACCGGCCATGAATGCCGGCGTGGAGGGTTTAGGCTCCTATGCTTATGTGATCCCGGGTGATCAGCGATACCTGCCTAATGCATTGGAGGATCTGTGGGAGCGTGAATATCGAGTTAGATTAGCCACTAAATCCTTTTCAAAAAATGGAGAAACTTATCCAGAGGGAAGTCTGGTGATTTTGGCTGGTCGAAATCACGATAAAAAAGATCGCATTACGGCGGATATGAATACGATTTCGGATCAACATCAAGTGCGCATTGTCGGGTTTGAAACAGGCCGTATGGATAAAGGAATAGATTTAGCCTCACGAGATAGCGAGCCCTTAGAGCAACCGCAAGTGGGTTTGTTGGTAGATTCTCCGATCAGCTCGTATAGCGCCGGGCAAATATGGTTTTTATTCGATCGTTGGACCGACTTTGGTATTCACCGGATCCGAACGGAATCAATAAATAGAATTGATCTCAATGAATATCAGGCCTTGATCATCCCGGGAAGCTGGGGAGGACTTACCGAAGTAATAGATTCCACACAAATTGAGCGCCTTAAGCAGTGGGTTCGACAAGGTGGTACCCTGATCGCCGCTGAGAATAGTGCATCGTTTATGTCCAAAGAGGTCAGTGGTTTTACCACTGTTCAGACTGTCACGCAATGGAAAAAAGACAAAGAAGAACAGACCGATCAAACCATAGATCCAACGGCCTATACGCGCTATGAAGCCCGAGAAGATTCCTCGGGGTTAAAGCGCATACCCGGTTCCGCCTTTCAGGGTATTGTGGATACCTCACACCCGCTAGCCTTTGGTGTGGATGAACAGGTATATCCATTAAAATTGAATGAGGAAGGGTTAGTACCAAATAAAGATTGGCAAACGGTGGGCTATTATGCTAAAAATCCGAAAGAAGTACTGGCCTCGGGTTATGCATCGCAGCACAATCGCCAGCGATTGGCAGGGATGGCCTTTGCCGGTGTGGTACCCACGGGAAGAGGAAAGGTGGTATTACTTATGGATAACACCCAGTATCGCATGTTTTGGGTAAATACCGCACGGATGATGCAAAATGCAGCGATGCTGATGCCCTCGCTGTAAATAGGAGTTAGCGCATTGGCCAACTGCCAACTTGCAATTTGCTGATAACGCATTTAGCTGGTGGAGTGCACGCGTTTTTACTATGAGCATCATACCGGGGGAACGCAAGCCGTCGCTGTGCCGAAGTTGTTATGCCCTCTACCGTACTAAGGTTGTCGGTGAAATCGGGGCGCTGAATAACTATGGATTTTGTTGAGGCAAACTGCTGGGTTTGAGATCGACCAAGGTAGCGCCCCAATGTCCCCCGGTGGCATCAGCCAGTTGAAAGGAATCCACAGAATCCAGCCGTTTTAGAATGGCGTGTACCGATCGGCGGATATTTCCGATACCTTTGCCGTGGATGATACGAACCTCCAGAATGCCTTTTTCGCGACAGGCCTCCAGATAATCGGGGATCAGATCTCCTAAGTCAGAAGGATGAAAGGGGTGTAGATCCAAGGTGCCATCGATAGGCAAAGGCACGGGCTGATCATTATGGTTCGAGTCGGCCATGATAGCTAATGGTCATTTTGAAATGTCGATGCGCAATTTATCTCTAAATTGTTTTTGAAAAGTCGCTTAGTTATTTCATGAACTCAACAAAAAAATGCTATCCCCGAGAAGACGAGCCGACAAGAATTTCATTGAGATGTGATTGGTATGTTAACGCGAAATACGGAGTGGGTAGTTTATTAGGTAATGATGATGCTTGCCATTCAACTGAGCCGCTAACATACTCTATAGAGGGCTTTTCAAAACCTTTCAACATTTATTTTGTCTGGGCAAAATGTAGAAGCAATCGTCATTTATACAATCCAATCAGGGGATTGCCGCACTTCGTTCGCAATGACAGGTAGTTTTACAAAGCTCCCTCATATTGAACTGATCAACAGGTCACCACAAATTCTGATCATTCCGACTGATCAGGAATCAGGTTGTTTGCTGCTAACGTTAAAAGCGACAAAGGCCATTATCGAAGCAATAAGAATGGTGCCTATGGCTCCCAATAAAATGGATGTAATTGGAAAATGATGATCTAAGAGCCACCCAACCAGAAAAGGACTTAACGCTGTACTAAATACCATGAGTGCGGAGAATAACGATCTTACCGTGCCAATCACTTCTTTTCCATATAGTTCAGCCCAAAGTGCCGATTTGATGTTACTGCCCATCCCCATAGTTACGCCTAACAAGCTCATATACAGGTAGGCCGACCAAGATCCTGGATGGAGCCAAGCTACGAGTAACCCCAAACCAAAGGGGATTAAGTAGAAGGGGAAAAGTTTTTGCGCACTCCAGCGATCTATTAGCGGGCCTATACCCAGAGAGCTTCCAATTCGCGTTACCGCAAACGTCATGAAGGCAGTGGCCAAAAGTCCGGCGGTCCATCCTAACTGCTCAGCTATAGATATTTGATATAAGAAAAGCGCGGTAGCCCAGAAG
Organism: Bacteroidota bacterium; assembly: GCA_051747265.1. Taxonomy (GTDB): domain Bacteria; phylum Bacteroidota; class Rhodothermia; order Balneolales; family Balneolaceae; genus JBNJFY01. The sequence goes on from JBNJFY010000003.1 coordinate 176,047, forward strand.
GCAGGAAGTAATACAGACGGAATTAGCAGCCAAAACTGGGAATCGGTTATAATTCTTTGGTAAAATTTGCGCGAGCTGCCCGAATCGGTATGGACCTGGGTACTATTATCCAGACGTTGATGATGGGTCTCATTTAATATCAACCGAATAAATGGTATAAACAGAAGGGCAATAACAATTGCAAAAGCTCCCCAAGTCATTCGCCAGCTTAGAACGGAGAGCAGTCCGGCAATGATTAGGGGTAATATACCCTCCCCAATGGGATAACCGAGACTGGATACACTGAGGGCTTTTCCTCGCTGCTGAATGAAGTATCGAGCCATCGCGGTCTGGGCGGTATGACCACTTAAGCCTTGACCGGATAGCCGAAGTAACAAAATGGCGACAAATAACAGGGCGATATGTGAGGATACGGCTAATGTGATACTTGCGGTCAGGAGTCCAACGGCTACGTATAAGCTATATCGTTTTAACGGAAGGTGATCGATCCACTGCCCCAAATAAGGTAAAATAACCGCACTGCTCAGTGTGGCCATGGAGTAAATGGACCCGAAACTAGCATTGGATAGGTTAAAGTCTTGAAGGAAATAAGGGACAAACAGTGAAATCAAAAAGGTTTGCCCAAAGCTGGAAAAAAAAGTAAAAGACAATCCAAATGTTAAAATCCGTTTTTCACGGAGAACGAAACTCAGATAATTCACAGAAGGGGAGAAGGAAATTTATGTGGTACTGAAATGTGTAGCTGTTGTCGCGATTTTGTCGGGTGGGAAGATACGGGGTAAACACGCAAAATTAAACTAAACTGCTGGCATAAATTTTAAAATGTGAAGCCTTTAAACGGTTCCACGTGTAGACTAAGAATGGCTCAACGTTTGTGGTCAGATTTTAAAGAGTAGAAGAGGTAGTAAAATCTAAATACATTCAATTACTGAGGGCTTTGTAAAACAGTTAGTCATTATGAACGAAGTGCGCTATTTCCTAGCTTAGATGGTGTCATTCGTGATTTCGTACCACAGCTTTCCAGGATGAATATGTTTTGAAGGGTTTGGTAAAGCCCAGTTAAAAAAATGAGATGGTTTACATGACGATTCCCCCATGTATTTTATGCAACCAAGACGCAACGCGTTTTTTTTATGAGGATACTAGTGACCAATATCGAAGCATCTATTACACGTGCGATAATTGTCATTTAATTTTTGCAGCTGAAACATATCGACCCACTCCATCAGAGGAACGCAAACGATATGATGAACACGTTAATAATCCTGAGGATCCCCGATATCGGAATTTTCTAAATCAGTTGTTTAGTCCCCTAAATCAATTGTTGTCTCCCCAATCTATTGGATTGGATTTTGGGTCAGGGCCCGGGCCAACCCTTCACATCATGTTCGAAGAGCAGGGGCATAGCATGCAGATTTATGATCCCTTTTATGCCAATGATCCCCGTGTGTTTGACACAACCTATGATTTTATCACCTCCACGGAAGTAGCCGAACATCTGCATAATCCGGCTAAAGAATTTGAACGCTTGTGGAATTGCCTGCGTCCCGGTGGATTTTTAGGCATCATGACCAAGCGGGCGGTCAAGGATCGCGACTTTTTTGCTGATTGGCATTACCGTCTCGATTACACACACGTGACCTTCTATACCGAAGATACTTTTCGCTGGATGGCTCAAAACGGGGGCGCTTCGGTTACTTTTGAGGGAAATAATGTGGCCATATTTCAAAAGCAAGATCCGCTACAATTGAGCCGTATTTAGTGATTAGCAGATGACTACAATCTCATCAAATCCTCTATAATAATTTCGGGATCGGTCATGGTACCACCGTATTCGCCACGCATACGCCCCTGCGCGTCATAGAGTTGTATTTCATTGGAGTGATTGAACATGTAATTTCCGTTCATATCGGCTCCGGGCATCACTTCCGCTCTAATTCCGACCGTATCCAAAAGATTATACACAGTGGTGGAGTCTCCAGTAAGCAGGGTAAAGCGTTGCTCGTCCAACTCATACTCTTGCTGATAGGCCCGCAGCTTTTCCGGAGTGTCTCGCCGAGGATCAAAAGAAAGGAGAACAAACTGAACAGGCTGATCGGTATCTACCTGCTCGCTGATCTCTTTCATGTTGGCGGTTATGGCCGGGCATACGTTGTTGCAGGAGGTGAATATATAGGATATGACGAATGGCTGTCCTTGAAAATCTTCTGTAAATACCACCTTCTCGCCATGCTGATTAATAAGCTCGGTGGAATGGTTACCAAGATCCTGAATCACTTGGGGAGCATCCATTTTGCACCCGATGCCCACAAACAATAATAGGATCAAAAAAGGCATGGTGAGTGAGTAGCGCAGTGGGAACGGTGAATGATTCATAAATGAGAATGAGAAATTATCGTTTGATCTGAATTTATCAATGAAAACCATTTAGGTCGCCAAATATTATGGAAATTAATGATGAGACGTAACTACCAGTAGGCTATCGATTCTAAACCATATCTCATATACAATGGTGGGTTCGGTCGAAGAGGGTAATGAATTGACGAATCCAGGTAGATCAGACATCCAACCGGTGCCAGCTCCCTTTGTAATTACGTGTGGTTGAATCAATTCAAATCAGTTGACCACAGATAAAAGATCGATGGTTCATGTATAGTTCTAGCATTTATTCTGACAGCGCTCACCTATCCAACGGCGGTTTACTAATTGCAATATTTCCACAAACCCTCCCAAATTGGGATAATCAATAAGACGCAGTCTGTCATCAAGGTATTATGGTATTAATTTAAGATATTGCGCCGCAATGTGATATGGTAAGAAGAAAGATAAGCTAAGAGCTGGCACAGTATTTTCATATCCTATATACCAAGTACATTTGTGGAGTATGATCATAAGCATGCCAATGACGTCAGAATTACGGATTTCGATTGTGGAAATTCAAAGACGACCATTTCAGGATAGCTACGCTGTAGATTCATAGATATTATTCACCATGACTTTGTCCATCAAAAATAAATTATATGCGGGATTAGGAATCCTGGCCTTTCTGGTCATTCTATTGTGGGGTAGTGGGTTACTATTCATCAATACTCTATCTGAGAATTCCCGAGCCATTATTCAGCATAATATCCGGACTGTAACCTATATGGAAGATCTGGAACAACTGATTGGAAAAGTAGATCGGTTGCAGTCAATGCAACATTCCGGCGAATTAACTCATGAGCAAGTAACCGATTCCATCAGGCAGGCCAAGCAGCAGGCCGTGGAGATTCTAAATATGCAACGTTCCAATATTACAGAAGACGGGGAAATAGCGTTAAGCGAACGGTTGGAAACATTAACACTGGAATATTTTGATCAGGTACCATCAATAAGAAGCGGTGATGAGCCACTTTATTTATCTGGGAAATTAGAGGCCATTCAGCAGATCAGTCATCAAATTACCCAGTTGAATGTGAACGCGATCAAGCGAAAAAACAACACCGCGCAAACCACCGCATCCAATGTGATTTTCTATATGACGGTAATCGGCGGGATAAGTACGCTGTTAGCGTTGGTACTGCTTATTCGTTATCCAGGGTATATTTCGGATCCCATTGAGCAGCTTACCGAGCGGATCAAGCAAATTGCCAATCAAAATTATGATCAGCGGTTAACATTTCGGACCGGCGATGAATATGAGCAGCTGGCCAATGCTTTTAATACCATGGCCACTCGCTTGCAGGAATACGACTCCAGCACCATGGCTCGAATCATGAACGAAAAGCAACGGTTTGAAGCGATTATTAATCACATGCATGAAGCGGTTATTGGCTTGGATACCGACAACAATATCCTCTATGTCAATGCCAAGGCCGAAGAGTTGATCGGACTATCGCGGGAAGCGTTGGTTGGTCAACCCGCCCCGGATATCGCTGCCCAAAATGAGCAAATACAAAAAATATTGCAGCACAGTGCGGAAGACCCATCGCAGTTGAATAGCGAACAGCCGGATATCATCAGGATAGATGATGGAACGCGTTCGGTATATTACGCCAAAGAATATATTCCAGTGGTTCGTGAGCAACAATCACGAGATGAGCGACCGATCGGTATTATTATTACGCTAAAGAATGTTACCCATTTTCAGGAGATGGATGAGGCCAAATCGAATTTTGTGGCGGTGGTTTCTCACGAATTAAAAACACCTATCAGTTCCATCAATATGAGTTTGCGATTGTTGGAGGATAACCGTGTAGGTCCGTTGAATGACGAACAGCGGGATCTTGTACAACACATTCGCAAGGACACACAGCGCATGAAGAAAACCACCACGGAACTGCTGGATCTATCCAAGATTGAGTCTGGCAATGTTCATCTAAACCCCTCCAAAGCCAAGCCCATAGATTTGCTAGAGTATGCGTTCGAAACCATGATGATGCAGGCTAGTCAAAAAGAGATCGAATTGCGGATTGATTGCAATGAGGTGCTATCTGAAGTTAAAGCCGACGTACAAAAAACGGTCTGGGTACTGGTCAATTTAATCTCTAACGCCATTCGGTATACGCCCCAGGAGGGTACCATAACTTTGCAGGCAGAGGACGTTCCTTCATACATTCTTTTTTCCGTAACGGACACCGGGGAGGGTATTCCCAGTGAGTATCTGGACAAAATTTTCCATAAATACTTCCAGGTATATGGGGAGCAAGATCACGTGGGAGGCAGCGGTCTGGGTCTGGCTATTTCCAAAGAATTCATTAACGCGCAAGGTGGCGAAATCGGAGTGGAGAGTACCGTTGGTAAAGGAAGTACGTTCTACTTTACTTTGCCTAAAGTTTGATTCTCTTCTCAATATCAAACAGCTAAACAAACCTACTGCTATGCAAGACAACATACTGGTCATTGACGATGAAGATCGCTTTCGCGAGCTGTTATCTCGAGTAATAAGCCTGGAAGGTTTCCAGGTATTTCAGGCGGCCAATGTTGAAGAAGGAATACAGATACTTGAACGTGAGCAGATTACGGTGGTAGTCACCGATGTGAAATTACCCGATGGCAACGGATTACAGTTATTGGAGCGCATCAAAAAAAAGTATCCCTTAATTGAGGTTATTGTGATCACCGCTTTTGGATCCATTCAGGATGGCGTAAATGCCATGAAGGAAGGGGCCTTTGACTATATCACCAAAGGGGAAGATGACGATAAGATTCATGTCATCGTGCAGCGCGCGGCCGAGAAAGCCCACATGCAGCAGAAACTGCAACAGTTGGAAAAGCGTGTTGATAAGCGATACGGATTTGACAATATCATCGGGCAATCTCCCGAAATAAACGAAGCCATCGCTCTGGCTCAAAAAGTGGCTCCCACCGATATCAGTGTGTTGTTACAAGGAGAAACCGGAACCGGGAAAGAGTTATTCGCCCAAGCCATTCATCAAGCCAGTCCCCGGAAAAGTGGTCCTTTTGTGGCCCTCAATTGCAGCGCTTTTCCCAAAGAGATGCTGGAATCGGAATTGTTTGGATATAAGAAAGGGGCCTTTACTGGGGCTGCAGAAGCCAAAAAAGGGTTAATCGAAGAAGCGCATACCGGAACGCTCTTTTTGGATGAGATCGGGGAGATGGATATAGAACTGCAAGCCAAAGTGCTCCGGTTTCTGGAGAATAAACGATTTACCAAACTGGGGGAGACCAAAGAACGGGAAGTGGATATCCGCGTGGTGGCCGCCACCAATAAAGATCTTAAACAGGCCGCCCAGGAAGGGGACTTCCGAGATGATTTATACTATCGGCTGGCCGGGTTCACCATTCTGATTCCACCCTTGCGCGAGCGCTCTTCAGATATCCCGCTATTGGCGCAGCATTTTCTGGATCGGTTAAACAACCGGGTAAAACATATTGATGAGCAGACCATGAAGGTACTGGTGAGCTACCCCTGGCAAGGCAATATCCGAGAACTCAAGAATATTATCGAGCGCGCCGCTATTCTCGCCGATGACGATACCATTACTGCGGATCTGTTGCCCCAGGAATTTCGAACCGATGGTTCCGAGAAAACCGAAGTGACCCGTTCGTCGGATACCTTGAAAGAGGTGGAACGAAGGCATATTCAGCGCGTTCTGGAAGCCGTTGACGGCAACAAAACCAAAGCAGCGGAAGTGTTGGGAATAGGGACCAGTACGCTGTATCGGAAAATTGATGAGTATCAGCTATAATCGATAAGGATAATTGCTAAACACATCCTTCAGCTTATTTGCGCTTTTGCATGGGCCGGGAATGTAATCGTATCCTCTACGAAATACCGGAAATGCTCAAAGAGTCTCCCAAAATGGGAAAACCGGGTCTCCCAAAATGGGATAATAAGATCTGGCCTCAGTAAAGAATGCTCAAATATCCCGGTTTATACCACTTTGTAGCCCCTCCTGATTTTATTCATCCAGCTGGCACAATCTTTTCAATATCCAACCCAGCCGATGAAACTATCGGATAACGACAATCAAAATTCCCGCTGAGCTATGACCACATTTCTGCATCTGTATAAAGGAGCCGCCATCTACGAAGTAGAAGAGTTTGAAGATACAGAAGGTGAGGCTTTTAGTGTTAAACTCATCGCCAAAGCCAAACATCCGGAGCGGGAAAATATGAAAGTAAATTTCACCGGCGAGGGAGCTACACGCGAGCAGGCCGCAGAACACCTCCAACGAGAAATTGATAACTACCTGGTTGAACACCAGCTGGAGGAACTAGCTGCAGATTATATCACGGAATAACTCCAATTCATTTGCTATGAACCAAGTATTCAGTATTGACCAACGGGAATATCTACTTGCCGAAAAAGCAGAAGATATTTTGGAACACCAGCGGCAGTTAGAATCACTCTACGACCAAAGGGCACGATTATTAGATCGAAAACCAACCGTAGAGCAGGATCGCATCACTTTTGAGGAAGCCCTACAGCTCGAAAAACAGACGGAAGCATTTGAGCATCAGTTGAAAGAACTGGATGCCCGCATTCAAAAGGTTAATCGAGAACTACACGCCTTACAATTACAGGCCAAAAAGTTAATTCCGGTCTCCGGCGTAACTATTCAAGTAACCACCCAAGAAGAGCAGAGCTATGCGATTAAACATATCAGCGAAGTGGGTGACGCGGGATTAGAAGATGAAATACAAGTGATGCCAGAAAGAGGATAAATCGCACGAATTGTCTACATCGAATAGTGCCAAACAACTATGAAATTTCCTTCTTCGTGGAAAACGCTGGGGTATAAATTACGGCGGCGCTGGCGAGACGTTAAGAAGAAAGCCAACCTGAATCTCCATTATCTCCAGGATGATATTTATGAGATAGATAAAGTTGCTCACCCCTATCTGCGCGCCTTCACCGTAATATTGAGTCTGCTGGTGGTAGCCAGTATTCTCATTCCCATTGGGTTCGAGCTTACTCCTGAATTGATCCAGATCAATCGACAGCTTGAAATTTGGATCCTGTTCGGATTCCTGCTCAATTTCTTGATCCGTTTGGTGTTGACCAGCGATCGGACGGCTTACTTGAGAAAGCGATGGTTTGAAGCCGTGATGTCCATGTTTTCACTGCTCATGCTGGTGGACATTGCACTGGTTCCCATCGGTATTACGGAATGGTTACTGACCGGAGCAGCAGATCCGGAGAGCCTGTTCCTAAAAATTCTTAAAGGGTATTTACTTGCTCTGGTAGTGATTAAGTTCTTGCAGTATTTGCCCGAGCTGCTGGATAGACAGAAAAACACCGCGCGTTTTCTGGTGTATAGTTTTTTTGCTCTCATTACCATCGGTACGCTGTTATTGATGCTCCCCGGAGCCACCCAGGACGGTCAGGGCTTGGTCTTTATCGATGCGCTGTTTACCTCCACCAGCGCGGTTTGTGTGACCGGGCTGATTGTGGTAGACACCGCCACGCATTTTACCCTGTTTGGGGAACTGGTCATTCTTACGCTCATCCAACTAGGTGGCATCGGGATTGTAACCTTCGCCACCTTTTTGTTTCTGTTCATCAGCGGCGGACTTGGAGTAGGGCAGATGAATACCTTGAAAGGCATGGTGGGGGAAAGTAACAGTAGTCTGGTGGTCTCTACCTTAAAGCAAGTAGTTGGATTTACGTTTGTGGTAGAGGCTATAGGAGCCATCAGCTACTATATCAGTTGGGATATGACCTTTCCCAGTCACGGTCAGCGCATCCTGTTTTCGGTCTTTCACGCGGTCTCTGCTTTTTGTAACGCCGGATTTTCCTTGTTCACCAATAGCCTTGCCGATGGAGCCAATGCCACCCATCTAGGCATCAACATAACCACCATGTTGCTGATTGTGTTGGGAGGGCTTGGGTTCACCGTTATCTGGGAACTGATTCGGCGAAAAACGGATCAATCCTCCTTTCGGCGACGTATATCCATCCACACCCAGACGGTATTAACGGTGACCGGAATCTTAATCATAGGGGGCGCGCTGTTGATATCGCTGATGGAGTGGAATGGGGTGTTGGCGGGATATTCCTGGGGCGATAAACTATTGCTATCCCTCTTTCAAAGCGTGACCACCCGCACGGCCGGATTTAACACCGTGGATACCGGGGCCATCGGACTCTCCGCTACCCTGGTCATGTTGATTTTGATGTTTATAGGAGGATCGCCGGCTTCCACCGCGGGCGGGATTAAGACCACCACCTTTGCTGTAGTCATGCGGTCGGTGGTTATGACGGTGCGCGGGTACAACCGCATGGAGATGTTCAAACGAACCGTGCCCAACCGTATCATTTTCCGAGCTATGACTGTCATTTTATTGGCCGGATCCTGCATCTCCATCAGTGCCATTTTGCTAACCTATGTGGAAGATCACGCCTTTATGGACCTGCTGTTCGAAGAGGTCTCTGCTTTTGCCACCGTTGGGTTATCCCGGGGTATTACTGGGGAATTATCGCCTTGGGGCAAGTTTATCATTGTGGTATCCATGTTTTTAGGCCGGGTAGGCATTCTCACCTTCACCGTCGCCTTTGCCAAACGATTGGATACGCACAATTACGAATATCCGGAAGAAACACTCATGGTATCCTAATTAAAACTTAGATAGAACCGAATTATGAAACGTCGAAGCGATCTACATTTTGCCATCATCGGTATCGGAGCGTTTGGAAGTGCCATTGCCAAGAAACTGTCTGAGGAAGGCGCCTATGTGATAGCCATCGATAATAACATGGATCATATCAACCAGGTCAAGGAATATGTATCCGATGCTATCTGCTTTGACGCCACCAATCCCGAACTACTAGAAAGTCACGGCATTACCAACGTGGATGTAGCTATTATATCCATAGGAGAAACGTTCGAGCCGGTAGCCTTGATTGCCATGCACTTAAAAAATTCCGGCGTGAAAGAGATCTATGGGCGGGCCAGCAACCATCTGCAAGAACAGATACTGGAGCAGATCGGCATTACCGATGTGATCCATCCCGAGCGACAAGTAGCGGAACGCATGGGTGTCTCATTGGTACGTCGGGGTATGTCCGATGTGTTCGACATCGGAGAGGGCTTAGCCATGTTCGAAATTGACACCCCCCCAGCGATGGTCGGCTATACCTTGGAAGAATTGGAGATCCGTAAACGCTATGCGCTCAACCTGATTACCATTAAACGGAAACAACCGTCGGCGGATGAGGATGATCACTCAGACAAAGCGTTTAAACCGATGGGAATAGTGACTGGAAAAACGAAGGTCAAAGAAGGGGATCGATTTGTGGTAGTGGGGACCAAAGAAAACTGCGATAAGCTGCTAGAGACGAATTAGATCACCATCCCAATCGCGGCAGGTTGAAATCCACGTGTGGAGATCACCACGGCCTAACGGTCTGGGACATGTTGAGGCACATTAACCAACCGTAAACAACACGTAGGTCGGGCTGTTAATCAACCGAAGGACACGTAGGTCGGGCTGCCAGCCCGACGTGTGATGCAGGGCACGATAAGACATCAAATGGCACATGTTTGATATTCAGACGCTATTCAGGTTGGATGATTGCGCCCTATTTAGGACTATTCGAGTTTTCCTCACCGAGAGTAGTGGTGTGAGATTATGAAATGCCCGATTTGGAATGCGATACGATGTAAAGCGAACGGGGTCCAAGTGACGTCCGAATGAGAGTGAGATAGAGATGTGTTTGAAATTGATTCAAGAATATTGCTATGGGCTAATCATCAAATCGCAGTTCGGACTTAACACGTGAACCAGTTGGGGTTTTGGATAAACATTACCTTCCAAATCCCGTCGACACGCTTCTACCCGGAAACTAACAGAGGGCTTTGCAAAACCTTCCGAAATTTATTCTGTCATGCCAAGATGTAGTAATAATCACCGTTTACACAATCTAATCAGGGGATTGCCGCACTACGTTCGCAATGACAGGTAGTTTTGCAAAGCCCTCTAAAATTCAGCAGGCACCCTGATTTTGAACCGGTGGACAGGGGGTATCACCATACGTGCAAAATACACAGCAGTCACCTTTTTCTGGTTTTACAGTGTCCCCACAATGGGGACACGCCCAAAAATACTGGCAAGCGTCTGTAGGCATCTTCTCCGTTGATTGATAGCCACATTCAGGACAGCTAATCGTTGATTCCAGTTTTATTTCACTTGCATTATGCATATTAGTAGAGACTATGTTTCAAAGTTGTCCAATGAGATGAGAGATCTAATTTCTGTTGATTACCTATTTAAAGAGCACTACTTGCCTTTCATGAAACTGAAGTTATGTTCCGATAACCAATTTGAGATGCTCTGGCAGGTGGTACCCGTTTTAATAGAATATAAAGGGTGTAGTATACTATAGAGTCAAGTTGGAATTTTAGTTAGAGCTCTACATCATCCGGCGCAAGGTTGCAATTTGTGTCGTCGTTGTACCTCAAAATTTATCGAAAAAAAGATTTGACTCTATAGTATACTACACCCCTTATATTGCCGGTAAATCAAAACAAACACAAGCGTATGCTTATTGGAGAACTCGCCCGGAAGACGGGCACCAGCAAGGAAACCATCCGCTATTACGAACGGATCGGATTGATTGAACCGGATCAGCGACGCGAATCCGGGTATCGGGAATACACCGAGGAAGAAGTGAAGAAATTGCACTTTGTGAATCGGGCTAAGCAGTTGGGGTTTACCCTAAAGGAGATTAGCGAACTGCTGGAGTTGGAGATCAATGACGAGACTTCCTGTGATCCGGTGCGCGAAAAAGCAGTGTGGAAACTGGCAGATGTACAGCAGAAAATTAAAACGCTGCGGCACATTGAAGAGGTCCTACAGTCGTTAATTGAAGCGTGCAATCACGACGAAGTCACAGAGAAGTGCGTGATTTTGAGAGCACTAGAAGGCGAAGCCATGAGTGAGGAATTTACCGATGAATAGTTTATCAGAAGCGATTGAACAGAAAGCAAAAGGGAATCAATCGGTGCAATATTGGTTGCGCATGGCTTGGTACGCCAGCTTAGTCACCATTATTTACAATGTGATAGAGGGTGGTATTGCTACCGTTTATGGTTATTCGGATGATACGCTGGCCTTGTTCGGGTTCGGGGTGGATAGCTTTGTGGAGGTGATCTCCGGATTGGGGATCGCCCACATGGTAGCCCGGATGCGAGGACAACAACAAACCGAGATGGATACCGATGCGTTTGAACGACGGGCATTGCAAATTACCGGATCGGCCTTTTATCTGCTGGTCGCCGGATTGGTGATTTCTTCAGCCTGGCGACTATACACTGGCGCTCGTCCGGAAACGACCATGGTGGGCATCATCATATCCAGCCTCTCTATCGCCACCATGTATGGGTTGTACTGGTGGAAAATGAAGATCGGTCGGGCGATCCAATCGGATCCCATTATTTCGGATGCCCGTTGTACACTCACCTGCTTTTATCTCTCCTTTATCCTGTTGGGATCCAGCCTGTTGTACGAAGGGTGGGGCATTCCCTATGTGGATGAAATTGGTGCGCTGGGTATCGCCTGGTTTGCCTTTAAAGAGGGCCGAGAGGCGTTTGAAAAGGCAGAAGCGCGAACGATGAGTTGCGCTTGCGAATAGATAGCACGGAACCTTTGATGAGCATACATAAAGCAAGTAAATGAAATGACGGACGTAGAACAAAATCATACCCATCAGCAGGGTCATAGTCATAGAAACAGCCACAGCCACAGCCATCATCACCATCACGGAGCCAAGGATCAGACCATTGGGCGGTTGTGGGTTTCCATACTTCTCAATCTGATTATCACCATCGCTGAGGTAGTAGGCGGGCTGATCTCCAACAGTTTGGCACTACTTTCCGATGCCCTGCACAACTTGAATGATACCTTATCACTGGTTATTGCTTTGGTGGCTCGTAAGATCGCCGGCAAAGATCCCAATAAATCCAAGACATTTGGCTACAAGCGGGCGGAAATTATCGGGGCGTTTATCAATCTGATAACCTTGGTGATCATCGCTTTTTATCTGATCAACGAGGGGATTCAGCGCTTTTTTGATCCTCAGCCGATTGATGGTTGGGTGATGTTTTGGGTGGCTATAGTTGGACTGTTGGGTAATTTTATTACGGCTTTTCTGTTGTGGAAGAGTGCGGATGAGAACCTGAACTTGCGCAGCGCGTTCATCCATATTTTATCTGATGGGCTTTCTTCGGTGGGCGTGATCATCGGGGGATGGTTGATTATCGAATATCAGTTGCACATCGTTGATACCATTTTAACGCTGATGATTGGCCTTTATATTCTCTGGCACAGTTATCACATGCTGGATGAGACCATTCAGATTTTGATGGCCAGCACACCGCCTAACCTGGATGTGGATCAAATTACTCAGCAGATGGAAGCGCAGATGTGCGTGCAGGATGTGCACCACGTGCATGTGTGGCGGTTGAATGAGCAGCAGGTATTGCTGGAAGCCCATGTTTTGGTGGATAAATCCGATATGGAGCAGATGGAGGAGATCAAGCGATCATTAAAAGAGATGCTGCTGGATGATTTCGATATCGATCACACCACCTTGGAATTCGAATTCGAGGATTGTGCCGATCTGCAGACGACCAATTGTCATTGATTGTCTGGATGCAAGAAAATTGGTTTTTAAACGAAGACCGTGCACGGAAATATTTGTATGCAAAACCTCGGTGTTCAACCCCTTCAGGGTTGCTATTTTACGCCCCGTGGGGGCTATTCATGTTTGACCGCGTCGCGGTCTAATGTGTGTCTCTTCAAGGGACCGGCAAACCCCTAGTGCCCCTAAATGCCACCACGTATTCATCAAGAGTGGGCAATCATTCAACCTGACCCCAATTCTATAATGTTAGGTGGCATGATGAAATGTATCGGTTAAATATTTTTGAGCTAGAATTCCGAACATCCATTTCGTTTTCTTAATAGCTTATACTGAAATTATTAGTCAGCGCTTAAACCGACACGTACAACTGCAAAGCGGCCAATAAACTAGTTGGCATGTTGATCTACAGGGACAGAATGAGATACACGAGTTAGTATTCTTATCAATAGATCTAGAATTTATCCTAATTTAGCGAATGTAGGGAGCCAGCAAATATTTAGAATATCGGATCCTGAAAGGATCCAACCTGAATAGCCCCCACGGGGCGCAAAATATCCAACCCTGAAGGGGTTGAACCTCTAGATTTATGTTAACTATGTCTGCCTATCTGTCCTTGCACTTGCACGTCTATTACGACCTCTAACCAGATCAATAGATTAAGTACCAGGCCGCGTCAGCAGTTGGATACCTATAGCCCAAAAAGAAATAAATAAATCCGAGCTCGTAAGAGGTCGAACCCGCAAATGGTCCATTACCGAAATTAGCCCCAATTAATCATCCAAGGCATTGCGAAACGCCTCCGTCACATCATCCCGGAAGATGCCTTTTTCAGTGATAAAACCGGTAATTAAATCCACGGGGGTTACATCAAACGCTGGGTTATACACCGGCGTTTTATCCGGGGCGATCTGCGTATCCCCCACATGGGTCACCTCACCGGCATCTCGTTCCTCAATTTCGATATCCGCGCCCGTAGCCGTATCCAGATCAATCGTTGAAGTCGGCAGGGCCACATAAAACGGAATATCGTGGGCACGAGCGAGCGTGGCCAAACCATAAGTGCCAATCTTATTAGCCGTGTCCCCATTGGCAGCCACCCGATCGGCTCCAACTATAATCACATCCACCTTACCGGCTTGCATCAAGCTGGCGGCAGCAGAATCAACTACTAGAGACATGGGAATATCCGCTTGTTGCAGTTCCCAGGCGGTTAATCGAGCGCCCTGCAGGAGGGGACGGGTTTCATCCACCCACACATGAAGATCGTTATCGTATTCCTCCGCAGCGTGATAAACTACCGATAGGGCTGTGCCGTAATGGCCCGTGGCCAAACTTCCCGTGTTGCAATGAGTCAGGATATTGGCGCCTTTGTCCACGATCTCCACGCCCACTTCACCAATCCGCTTGCAGATACGCTTATCTTCTTCATGGATGATTTTAGCCAACTCCAGGATTCGTTCCTTTAGCTCGGCAATAGGCTGATCCTTATGCGCGTAGATATCCTTCTGGATGCGTTGCATAGCCCATTCCAGATTCACCGCGGTAGGACGCGCCGATTCCAAATAATCGGACAATCGTTTAACCTCGCTCCAGAAACTGGTAAAGGAACCTTCCTTTAGATCTCGCACTCCCAGGTACAAACCATAGGCCGCGGCAATGCCGATAGCTGGTGCGCCTCGTACTTTTAGCTTTTTAATAGCCTGCCACATTTGCCCCACATCCCGAATGTCGCTGTAAATCAGACGGATTGGAAGGTAGGTTTGATCAATTAAGCGTACACGATCCTCTTGCCATTGGATGGAGGCAATCGGTTCATTGGTATCGGTAGAATTACTCATAGGGATGATGTTTGATCACATTTACATGTGGCAATTTAGGATAACGAGCGTGCGAGTACAACCGGTATAAGGTTTTATCTCGCTATCTAGTTGCGATAAACGGAATAATCGGGTCAGGCGACCCGATAGACATGTCGCGCGGGTCGCCGGACCCGCGTAAAGTATAAGGGGGCTTAGTATTCCGTAGTAGTATTAAATTTGCGCAAAATAAGATAGATGGAACTGGTTTCCGGAAGTCTTGGGATCACTTGGATCTTTTGTTTATTGAGACAACGAGCAGTTATCGTGGGGTTTTGCCACGATTCTCCGGACTTTCGATTTCGACTTCATACCCTTCGGCCTTTGATAAAATGGCGTGAAGAATTCGGCGAAGTGAAGCGTGAAGAAAAGATCCGTACCGCTGAGAAGTTGGGAGCCAGCGAGGTGGGTGAAGGAGCATCGGATCTTTTTAGTGGAACGTAACCGGATTTAGTCATTTTTATCATCTGACGTCCCGTGCATACGGGATGGTGACTTTTGCTCACTTAAAAAGTCCCGGCATTATACTAGCAACCATACCTGAACTAAGGCTTCACAACAGTGTGTTCAGTTTCCCAATCATAGCAACGGGAAGCCGGGGCATCCTCATGGTTTGAAGCATCATAGGTACGTTAAATGTGTTGGGGTAGTCTGGGGAGGGCAGAATCAGCGCACTCTCCAGATAACCGTACTTGCTGCGGAGATGAGTACAGACCGACTTACAATAAACTAACTTTGCTAATCGGGTCAGGCGCCCCGATAGACATGTCGCGCGGGTCGCCGGACCCGCGTAATACGTAAGGGGAATTAATACCCCAAACCAGCGCAAGTTTGAGTGAAACGGAAACTTGTGCGAATAGCCAACGATAAGCCGCTCCCATTCTTCCCCAAGAGAACCGGCCTACTGCAATACATGAACTGATGGGCAGAATAATATTCCATAGGGGATCGGGCACGTATTCAAAAAGTTGAAGTGGGTCACTTCAACCAGCGTAATGACTGGTTGTTGGAGAAGCGGGGAATTCATTCTCCGTCTAGAAAATTAATACCCTGCGGCCGCTCCATTCCCCCTTGGATCCACACCACTCTCCATGGTGCCATCCGGTCGAATCCGAACAATGTGTCCGCGTCCGATGCTGCCCATAATATCCAAGTTATGTCCCATGGCCCGCAATTTGGCGCGGGTATCCGGAGACAATCCATACTGCTCATAAGACAACTTATCCGGCAGCCACTGGTGGTGAAAACGTGGCGCGGCGATGGCCTCTTGAGCGTTCATATCAAACTGGGCCATATTCAGGAAATTCTGCAGCACTGTATTGATGATGCGCGGCCCACCGGCGGCACCTAACACCATGACTGCTCGATTATTTCGGGTGACAATAGTGGGCGTCATACTGCTGAGCATGCGTTTGCCCGGCTCAATAGCGTTGGCTTCGCCCCCGATCAGCCCAAACTGGTTGGGTACGCCGGGTTTGGACGAAAAGTCATCCATCTCATTGTTGAGCAGAAATCCGGCGCCATCTACCGCTAATTTACTTCCGAAACTGCCGTTGAGCGTAGTAGTAATGGCCACCGCGTTTCCTTGCCCATCCACCACGGAGAAATGCGTGGTTTGCCGGGACTCCCCAAATCCAGGCAGATTGCCGTGAGAGACCGAATCGCTGAGCGTAGCCCGGTTCCAGCTGAAGCTGCGCATGCGATCATTGCTGTAAAATCCGGCTGTAATGGCTTGAGAGGGAATATCCACAAAATCCGGATCGCCCAGGTAGTAAGCCCGATCCGCAAAAGCGCGACGCATCGACTCGGTGAGCACGTGCACATAATTGGCCGAATGATAGCTGAGCGTATCCAAGCCCTGTGAATTGGCCATATCCAACATCTGCCGGATAGCGATACTACCACTGCTGGGTGGGGGCATCATGTGCAAGGTATAACCCTTGTATCCAGCTTGTATCGCCGGACGCCATTTACTTTGGTAGTTGGTTAAGTCCAGGTAATCAATCAGCCCGCCGTGCTCATTCATGGTCTCCACGATGTAATCGGCGGTCTGACCTGAATAGAAGCCATCGCGCCCAAACCGAGCAATACGACGTAGGGTCTCCGCCAGATCCGATTGTATCAGGCTGTCCCCTTGTGCGTAGGGACGGCCGCTAGCTTTGGTAAAATAGTTCTCGGTGGCTTTATACTGGCTCAACTCATCCCGATAGTTGTTCAAAGTTTGAGCCAAGCGGTTACTAATTGGGAAACCCTGATCGGCTAGCTCGATGGCCGGTTCTAGTACAATTTCGATGGGAAAATTCCCGTAGCGGCGCAAAGCGGTGAGCATACCATCTACGCTGCCCGGAACACCAGATGCCAACGCCCCCACCGTGCTGCGATCTTCGATTAAATGGCCGTCTTCATCCAGGTACATATCTCGGTCAGCGGCACGAGGTGCTACCTCCCGGAAATCCAGCGTGGTAGTTGTGTCATTGGCTAGATGAACCACCATAAAACCGCCCCCGCCAATATTTCCGGCTTGAGGGTAGGTGACCGCCAGCGCAAAATTCACCGCCACGGCGGCATCGATGGCATTACCGCCTTTGCGCAGCATATCCACACCCACTTGGGAGGCTATTTCATCGGCGGAGACTACAATGCCGTTTTTGTACTCCTTAGGCCAGCCGATTTGGGCCTGAACCGAAAGTGGCAGTGAGCTAAGCGTAAAGAATAGGAGTACTAGAAAAGTAAGAACGGAGCGTAATACATCAGGAAGTCGTACTAATTTTCGCATAACATAAATGGGGTTCTACAGACAGATCATGGATCAATTAATGCGCTCAATGTAGCGAATCAGGCACGAGGATGAAACTCTTTATGTACCTGGTGCAGCAGGGAGCGGTCGACATGGGTATAGATTTCGGTGGTCAGGATGGAGGCGTGGCCCAGCATTTCCTGAACGGCGCGTAGATCCGCGCCGCCTTCTAATAGGTGGGTAGCAAAAGAATGGCGAAAAATGTGGGGGTAGACGTTTTTGGTGACCTCCGTCTTAGCGGCGTACTTTTTGACGATGTTGTAGATGCTCATTCGGGTGATGGCTCCGCCGCGTTGGTTCAGAAAAACCTTGTTTTGGGCTTTTTCATCATTGGTGTAAAAAAGAGGGCGCACATGTTCAATATAGTGTTCCAAGGCTTCCTGGGCATGCTCACCCACCGGCACTAACCGCTCTTTTTGTCCTTTCCCCAATACCCGTATAAACCCAATTTCGAAGAACAGTTGATTTTTTTCCAGATTGACCAGCTCACTCACCCGCATGCCGGTGGCGTAGAGCGTTTCCAGAATAGCCCGATCGCGGATGCCTGCTTCGGTATCCGGCTCGGCGGCTTCCAATATGGCAATCACTTCTTCGGGTTGCAGTACATCGGGGAGCTTTTGTGCCTGTTTGGGCATCTCCACCAATTCGGCCGGATTGGCTTCGGTGAGCTTTTCTACCAAGGCGAACTCATGAAAACTGCGCACGCTGGATATGTTACGGGCAATGGTACTGGCAGAAAGGTTAAGCTCGGTCAGCTCTTCCAGGTAATCCTCAATGTGGTTGAGGGTAACACCAGCCAGATCATTCAACTTCAGATCTTCCGCTAAAAATTTCAGATAGCGCTCCAGATCCCGCTCATAGGATTGAATGGAGTTTTCGGCCAATCCTTTTTCAAGCTTTACAAACTGTAGATATCGTTTGAGGACTTGATCAAATACCATAGCGCTTAGGTATTCAGCGGTTCAGGTGGAGTGCGATCATCACCAATGGGAAGATTATCATCTGATGGCTCGGAGGAGTCCGGTTTGGATTTTTGGGTAGATTCATCTGAGGTATCACCCACTTGTTGAGCCTTGGAAACGCTCGGGGGCTTCTGAGCTGCCAGCTCCTCGTCTTCGTCATAGGAGATACGTTCGTGCCGGAGACCGGGGAGGTGATCCTTAAATGCTGTTTTAATGCGTTCCAGCTGACTAAACGTGATCGGACAGTTGGCCAATTGCCCCTCTTTAACGCGATCATCAACCATGCGATTGACTAGGCTCTCCAGTTTCTTGGCATTGGGATTTTTCATCGCTCGGGAGGCGGCTTCAATACCATCGGCCATCAACAAGATACCCGTTTCCAGCGTGTGGGGCAGTGGTCCATCATAACGGAAATCTTCTTCTCGGATCTGATTTTCATTTTCCACCTCTTTGACCGCCCGATCATAGAAGTACTTAATCAGGGTGGTGCCGTGGTGGGTACGGATGAAATCAATAATCGGTGCCGGAAGATTGGCTTCTTCAGCCATTTCTACTCCGTCAGATACGTGGGCCTTGATTACCTGGGCGCTCAGCCGGGGTTTTAATTTATCATGCACATTGTACCCGGTCTGATTTTCCACAAAGTATTCCGGTTTGTTCATCTTGCCGATGTCGTGGAAAAGAGCTCCCACACGACACAAGAGCGGGTTCCCACCCACCTCAACTGCGGCTGATGCGGCCAGGTTGCCCACTTGCAGGCTATGGTGAAACGTTCCCGGGGCTTTGGACATCAAATCTCGAATTAGCGGGTGATTGGTGTCATTGAGCTCGACAAGAGTAAAATCGGTGGTGATGCGAAATAATTTTTCAAATAGCAGAGCCAGAGGATAGGTGAACAACAACAGCACCGTGTTGACAGCTAAACTGACCGAACGTTGTCCTAAAATTTCCAAAGTGTTCAGTTTGGTCAGGCTAAACCCGGCAGCTACGGTCAACATAATGATCAGAACCACTCCCGGTGTTCCAAAGAACAGTTGAGTTCGATTGTTAAAATCTTTCACTTTATAGATTCCCACCGTACAACCGGCTACCGTAGTGAGTACCAGTTCCAGGTTGCTTCCATGAATCAATCCGGTATACAGGGCCAGGAAAAAGGCACTTACGATGGCGATCTGCGCATCCAGGAAAACGGCCAGTAAAATGGGGGCAATGGCTATCGGAACCATGAAGGGACTGATGTTATCCACATGGGCGGATATCACACTGAGACCAATGACAAAGAGTAATATAAGCTTGAGTAAGAGAAGGTTCTTATTGTCGTAGAACACCGCTTTATACTGGAAAAGATAGCCCCAAAGAATGATCAACAGAACGCTCAGTAGGGCAAAATCACCCAAATACTGCCAGATCAGATCTTCTTGATTGGTATTGCCAGACAGAGCAATAGCCAAGCTGCGCAACGTATTGGCTTTTTCCTCGGTTACAATATCTCCTTTACGGATGATTACCTGTTCTTTGGTAACCGCGCCTTTAGTCTTGGAGATATTATCTATAGCCTGATTAATGCGCTGCTGTGTTTGTTCGGCATTGTAGATCAGGTTAGGCTCAATGGACAAAGTAAACAGTTGATGCGCGGTTTGGCTAACTTGATCCATGAAGGAGCGATTCAACCGATATCGGGCGAATTCCCGGGCTTCTCTGATATCACGGACATTGGAAATGTTTTGGGTGCGTTCGGTCCGTTCTCGGGAATCACGTATGGTGATTTCATCCAGTGTCAGTTCCGATTTGCTGATATTTATGATGCCCTCGTTGAGTACTTCATTGATCAGGTGTTCCAGTTTCAGCCGGATATCAATTCCAATGAACCGCTGTACTTCTTCTTGTTTGAGGGTACCGTCTTCGTTCAGTCTGATTTCGACATAGTTATCCAGCAAGGGTTGCCAGGCGTCGTTAGATAATCCAACCCCACTGCTGGACTTCTCCTGTACATATAACATACTGTCGTTAGGGGCCTGGCCTTCGCTGAGCTTTGCTTGTTGCCATTCCAGATAGGATTTGAGTACCGGTTGAATGTTGGTGAACAGTGAATCCAGACTACTTTGGATGTTAATCCGGGCGCTATGATCAATGTAGAAAATAGGAGGAGTGATTTTCCGAATTTCCTGCTCTTCCTTTTCCAGTTCTTTATCTGTTTTCAGGATCGAAAAGGTGATGGGGGCAGTCAGATCCGAATGGCGCCAAGGTTGACTAACCGTGTATGAGAAGGTCTCCTTAACGTTGTCCCGGGGCATTAAAAACAGTATGATCAACCCAAAGATGATCAGGATCAGCCAGCGCAAGATAATATTCTGCGTGTCGAAGAAGCTCTGCTTGCGCTTCTGCTTCTCTTTTTCTTTCTCTTTGATTTCGCTGATATCTGGATTCTCCGAGCTATCGGAGGTCCAACCCATGCGCTCTAACCATTTCATGTATGTAGGGCTCTGATAATCATTTAGTCGTGGATAACGTTCGGATCCTGCTTCTGGTGTATAAACGGATCAATCAATAAAGCCGTGGTCAAATAGATGAGCAGTCCGAAAAAAGTATACCAAGGCCATGCTATATTCCCAAACGTGATCAGCAGGGTCATGCCGATAACACTAACCCATAGCCCTATCACGGCACTGCGGGTGGAGACGTTGGTAAATTGGCCCAGGAAGAAAGCGCCCAGCAGACCGCCATAGGTAAATCCGGCGATGCCCAGACCCAGTTCAATAATGGGATTATTCATACTGGAAAAAGAAACGGCGAACCCGACGAATACCAATGTCCAGGCTACCATGCTCCATCGCGAATAAACCAGTGCTTTGGGATGATCCGAAAGTTGGGGTATTAAATCAAAAAGGGTGGAAGAGGAGAGTGCGGCCAGCGAACTGCTCAACGTACTCATCGCCGCGGCAAACAAGCCGGCGATGATCAAGCCGCTCAGTCCGGTGGGAAGCACATTGACCACATACCAAGGCAGAATTTCATCCGCGCGGGTTAAATTCAAAGCTTGGGGCGATTGGCCGTCAAAGTAGGCATACAAATGAAAACCCACCCACAGGAATAACAGGAATTGCCCCAGAACTAAAAACCCACTGGTGACCAAGGCCTTACGGGCATCTTTCAGTGAGGGACAAGCCAGCAAGCGTTGTACGATCAGGTGATCAGTGCCATGGGACGCCAAGGTGAGGAAAAAGCCTCCGATTAACGCCCCCACGATATTGTAGGGCACCGAAAACAGTTCGCTGAAACTGCCCGGCCAGACAATCAGGTGAAATTTATCGGCTTCGGTCATCATTTGGGTCACCGAACCCGAAAAACTCTGCTGCACAAAGCTGATAATCAGGAAGCCACCTACTAGATAAAGCACAAGCTGCAATACATCGATCCAGATGACTGATTTCAATCCGCCGTAAAAGGTGTAGGCCAGAGTGAGCACGGCAATGATGGCTACCGAGGTAGGGTAATCCAGACCGGTGACCAACTTTAGTGGAATAGCGGCTCCAAACAGGCGAACACCATCGGCCAAGAGTCGGGTAATCAAAAATACAACGGAGATGGATTGCTGGAACCGAGTGCCAAAGCGCTCTTTAAAGAAGGTATAGGCCGTTGTTTGCGCTCCTTGAAAATATCGGGGCAGCATCCATACAGCGATGGCGATCCGCCCCAGTACATAGCCGAATGCGATCTGTAGAAACTCTAACGTGCCCAGGTAGGCTACGGCAGGAACCGAAATTACGGTCAGCATACTGGTTTCGGTAGCCACAATAGAAAAGGAGACCGCCCACCAGGGCACCGAGCGGCTGGCCGTAAAATATTGCTCACTGGAATCGGGTCGACCGCCCGCCCAAATGCCAATGGCCACGCATAAACCCAGATAGCCGATGATGGTGATAATATCCCAAAGCGCCAGACTTCCGTCCATAGTTTGTTCCTGCCTCTATTTATGCGTCTTCCGGTGATTCCCCAATCATCTCGAAAAAGGTGGCTTCATCGATAATTTCGACGTCCAGCTTTTCCGCTTTCTGGTATTTACTACCTGGATTTTCGCCAGCTAACAGATAATCGGTGTTTCCACTCACCGAAGAGGTGGCTTTACCGCCATGCTTTTCGATCAGTGCTTTGGCATCGTTACGCGTTAGCGAAGGTAGGGAACCGGTCAGCACAAAAGTTTTATCTTCCAGTGCTCGGGAACTGAGTTCCTCTTCCTCATATTCCAGCGTTAAGCCCTGTTCGCGCAGCTCTTCAATAATCTCTTTGTTCTTGGGATTTTTGAAAAACTTAACCACCGATTCCGCAATAGCCGGCCCGATGGAATTGATAGCAGTCAACTCTTCTTCGCTGGCCTCCATCAAGGCGTCGATGGTTTTCAGATGTTTGGCCAGATCGCGGGCTACGGTTTTACCCACAAAACGGATTCCCAAGCCGTGCAACACCCGCTCGAAATCTTGCTGCTTACTATCTTCGATCGCGTTGACCAGATTTTGCGCACTCTTCTGGGCCATACGCTCCAGCGGTACGATATCTTCGATGGTCAGTGCGTAGAGATCCGCGAAGTTGTGGACCAACTTATGAGCTACCAGTTGATCCACGATAGATTCGCCCAATCCGTCAATATCCATGGCATCGCGGGAGGCAAAATGCTCGATGCGATTGCGCACTTGTGGTGGACACTCCGGGTTGATGCAGCGCCAGGCTACCTCATCATCCAGTTGCACCAGTTCCTCGTGGCAGGCCGGGCAATGCTCAGGCATCGAAAACGGATCCGGCCGGTTGGGCCTATTGGGGTTCAGAACGCGAATCACCTGGGGAATAATTTCACCGGCTTTTTCAATTAACACCTCATCGCCCTTGCGAATATCCTTGCGATGAATTTCATCTTCGTTGTGCAGAGAGGCCCGTTTAACGGTGGTTCCCGCTAAAAATACCGGTTCCAGTTCCGCGACCGGAGTAATGGTACCCAAGCGTCCTACTTGCAGAGTAATATCATTAATGGTGGTCTCCGCTTGCTCGGCTTCAAATTTATAGGCAATGGCCCAACGGGGGGCTTTGGCGGTGGATCCCAACTCTTCTCGAAATCGGCTCTCGTTTACTTTTATTACCACCCCATCGGTTTGGTAGGGTAGATCGTGACGCAGCTCATCCCAGCGCTCGATCACTTTCCAGACCTCCTGGATATCACCGCACACTTCATGATGTGTGCACACGGGCAGCCCATAACGATCCAAATAATCCATTTTTTGATTTTGGGTCAGCTCCCGATCTAGTTGATCGTTGAGCAGATCAAAGCAAAACATTTTGATGGGACGACGAGCGACCGCTTTGGGATCCTGCATTTTTAACGATCCGGCCGTGGCGTTACGAGGATTGGCAAAGGCGTTCAAACCTTCTTCATCTCGATGCTCGTTCAATCGAGCAAATGCCTCGCGTTCCATATAGGCTTCGCCGCGAACCTCAATAACGTCGGGTGGGGAATCATCTAAGTGCAGCGGAATATTCTCTATGGTTTTCACATTGGTAGTGATGTCATCACCACTGGATCCATCCCCACGAGTGGCACCCAGCACCAGATGGCCCTCTTCATACCGCAATCGAAGGGCCGCTCCGTCAAATTTGAGCTCGGTGAAATAACTAAAATCATCATGGCCCAGGATATCTTTCACCCGTCGATCAAAATCGAATAGCTCTTCGTCGTTATAGGTGTTATCCAAGCTAAGCATGGGCACCGGATGACGGACCGTTGTAAACTCTTTGGTGGGTTCACCACCCACTCGTTGGGTAGGCGAATCGGAGGTTACTAAGTCAAATTCTTGCTCCAGCTGATTGAGTTCGGCCAAGGCTTCATCAAACTCCTTATCCGAAATGAATGGTTGAGCTTCGACATAGTAGGCTTCATTGGCTCGATTAAGCAGCTCGCGCAGTTCTTCCACGCGCTGTTGGGCTTCCTTGCGATTCATGGAACAGATACAAAAAAGTTAGTAGTTCAAAATAATTGCAGACACAATAGCACGTCGTGAAGCGTCATTCGATCAATAAGGATAGGTGTTTTCTAAAATTGAGGACGTTGCCGGATCACTGTTGGTTGGGGTACGCCCGCGGGTAGGGTATCGGGAGCGGGAGAATACCATTTGTCCTCAGTAAATAAATCCCGTTTAAAGATCACAAATTGCTGATCTTGGTCATAATAGCGGGATAGAAATTCGTTCACCTGGTGGCCATTATACAGAATCAGCATACGGTTGTATTGACCGCGAATTTTGACCGAATCCACAAATTCAAAGCGCATGGCCTCTTCATGTTCGATCCAGTACGGACTCAGGCGATTGTTGACATCTGATAACACACGTACCGGCTGCAGCTTGTCGTAAGCAGCGTAAATTAAGAATTCCAAGGTGTCGGGAAGCACCGGCTCTGGTTCAACTTCCGAATCGGGAGCAGCAGAGATTTTTTCATCCGATTGCGCGGTATCGGGTTGAGCCACTTGTTTTAAGGAGTCGGGCAGTGTAACCGTTTGAGAGAGCGTAGCACTATCCCCGGCAACTCCGGATGGTGAAGCCGTTTGGGTGGTAGCTTGATCGCCAGTCATAAACCAATAGGCGCCACCAGCTACGGCAATTGCGATGAAGGCTACCACGACAATCCATATAGGACGTGAGCCTTCCAATTGGGTAAATTTTTTGCCCATATCCGCCCAGTTTATATTACTGGTGTCTGACGAAAAAGGCTGAGTGGGTTCCGAAGAGGTTTGCCCCGGTGAATAAGAGGTAGATCGGCCGCCGGTCATCTTTTCCGGTGAGACTTTGGCGTGCTGTTTCTTTCGGCGGGGGACATCGGGTTCGGCGGCTGAGGGTTTTTTCGTGTCTTCCGAAGAGGACTCGGGCTTATCGGTACTCCTTGATTTCTTTTCTCCTTTTCGCTTGCCTTCTTTAGTTATCAGGCCCGTGTAAGTGCCCTTCTCAGCCTGATCGAGCGCTTCAATAATGATCTCGGTATCAATGCGCAAGGCTTTAGCGTAACTTCGAATAAAGCTTCGTATATAGGTATTGTTCTCGTCGATATCTGAAAAAATGGTATCATCTTCGATCGACTTGAGGATATGAAGGGGAACACGCGTTTCTTCATATATCTCATCGAGCGAACGTCCTTGATGTTTGCGAACCGCGGCGAGATCTTTACCTAATGACGACATACCTATAGGTTTAATGATTATTTCGTTGGCACGAAGTTACACCAATGTAAGAAGCATCCTTGGTGAGTAAAATCCAATTTATGGATTTACCCAGAGTTTAATACAGATTTTATCAAACAGAAAACGAATATACAGAAACTATTACCCATTGGGGGATTACAGCGTACGGTCGGGGCCATGACTATCGCGCGAACCATCAGTTCGTTATTCGCGCTGGTGGTAGCCATGGTATTGACCCGATTGTTAAGTGAGGAAGTATACGGGATCTATCGGAAAGTTTGGCTAATCTATGGAATTTCGGCTCCTGTATTTATCTCTTCACTGGTTAATACGCTGTATTATCAACGATCTACGGACGCGCTACGCAATAGTAGTGTGGTCTGGGGAGCGCTGAGTCTGGCCTTGGGGTACGGCTTGTTGGTGGGGGGAATTATTGCCTTGGGATCGCCTTGGTTGGCCGATTTTGTCCAAGCACCTATACAGGAAGCCCTTCGCTATTTTGCTCTGTACGCGGGATTAAGTGTGATAGCCGGAACCGCGGAACCTATTTTTGTGCTGGCCCATCGTAAAAAATGGTTGATGGTCTACAATTTAGGCTACAATTTATTTGAGGCATTGATCATTACCGGTTCCTTCTGGATGGGCTACCCGTTGGAGCAGGTGGTTATGATCATGGCCATTGGTCCTGCGGTTCGGATACTGGTTATATTAGCGGGAATTGTTAAATACAGTTTTTCCTGGCCGGGATGGGCAGCGATATGGCGAGAAATTCCCGAATCGGTACGCTACGGCGGTGGGTTGATGCTCACCGCTATTGTCGGTATCGCGGTGGTGGATATCGATAACTGGATCATCAGTCGGGCGTATGAGTCCAACGTAATCTATGCTATTTATGCTATTGGTGCCCGCAAACTGCCTTTTGTAAGTGCCTTTACCAATTCGGTGAGTTCGGGACTGGTGATGGAGTATGGTCCCGCGTTAAAACAGGGGAAATTTGAGCGGATGATGGCCGCCATTCGCACGCAAACAGATCGTGTATGGCTGCTGCTGATACCGGGTATGATGGTGGGTTGGGTGTTCGCCGAAGAGTTGCTGGTATTTGTGTTTGAAAAATCTACCTATGCCCAATCGGCCCCCATTTTTCGCATTTACTTGATGCTGATCATAGCCAATATGGTGTTCCCGCATTCGGTGCTGCTAGGTCGGGGGAAAAGTTATGTGCAGGCGCGTTTTTCCATGTTAGAGTTGGTGGGGAATCTGGTGTTTAGCGTATTGCTGGTTCAGTGGATTGGATTTGCCGGTCCGGCTTACGCATCTCTGGTTGGCGCATTCGGGTATACCGGTCTTCAAATGTGGTATTGCCATCGCCATTATCACATTAGGTGGATCCGATTTTTTCCCAGTTTGGCGGTGGTGGGTAAGATTTTATTGTTTGTGGGCATCGGTTGGGGGTTCATGTACATCAAGGGTCTCTGGTTCTGGCCCAGTTTCCTGGGGATGAGCCTGTTTGCGCTGGTGTTTATGTTGGTGAGTATGAAGCAGCACTTGCAACGCCATCCATCCAAGGGATAGATTATGTAAGGATTGGCCAGCTTATGGATCTATTGGATAGAGGGAGGAAATATGACCATACTCAATCGTCTTACTCAGGGAATAACACAGATCATCTATCCGGAGGTCTGTCTATCTTGCGGCCACCCGATTAGTTCGCCTAACCAGAAGTATGTCTGCTTGGATTGCTTGCGAGGGGGATTTCATACACCGGATCCCCAAAAGCAGGCAGCCATACTACCCAACCTTGTGGCACACCGCTCAGCGCTATGGACGTTCGATCATGGGGGGCGTTTGCAAAACCTGCTCCATCACCTGAAGTATCACCACATGGCAGACTTGGGTTTTGAACTGGGACAGCGGATGGGGAGGGGATTTGCGGAAGACTGCACTCAACTAGTCAATAAATTCGGTTTGGATCCGATATTGGTTCCCATACCATTGCACGAGCGAAAGCGACGAAAACGAGGTTATAATCAAGCTCGGCGTCTGGCCCTGGGCTTGGCCGATCAACTAGAGATCCCTCTGATACCCATCCACCATGTTCGTCGCAAACGCAATACGTTAACTCAGACCGGATTCAATATGCGAAAGCGGCTGAAAAATGTAACCGGTGCGTTTGAAGTATTGCGAGATACCAATCTCAAGGGACGTTTGCCTATCATTGTGGATGATGTGTTTACCACCGGCGCCACCACTTTTGAGCTGGCTCGAACTCTGCATGACGCGGGTGTGCCTCACTGTGCTATTTATACGCTGGCAGAGGCGTAGCCGTATATTTAATCTATCCAATGGAGTTCAGAATTTGGGCGTAAAATGGTATCTTGTGCGCCTTATGAGCTACGAAAAACGATCAGATCCATCCCGGCATTTCGCGGAAACGCCCTTTGGCATAGTCAGCACCAGTCGCAATTGGTATCATATCACCCGTGAACGGATCGAGGAGTATGTGCCCGGTTTGCTGAAGAAGCACTCCCTGGAAGATCTCATCCTGGATGCGGAGGCCTGGGTAAAAAGCCCGGATTCAACATCGCTCATTCTTTATTTAATACTGGTACTACTGATGCCGGGCTGGTTGGCTGCGCTCGTCTCACTAGCTTGGTTTGGGTTTTGGTATCAGTACAAGAGCGCGTTTGTTCAACCGATATTGACCCGTGTTCTCAAGCTCATCAATAGTGATGGCGTAATGATGATCGGCGCTTTGGTGGTACTTAGTTACTTGGGGATCAATGATCGCTATGTGGATGCTATTTTAGGTTTTGTGTTGTACCTGCTGTTCAAAGTGGGGGTATTGCGGTTGGGCTGGGAGTATCTTCTGGCTCGTACTTCGCCACCGGATATTCCCACTAACGATCGCGTGTTAAAGATGTTGATGATGCGTCTGGGGTATAAATTCGGTTTGGAAGTCCCGGAGATGGAGCAGATGGAGAATCAGATTATCGATCTCATCAATAAACAAAAATCGGGTTCCTGATGGATATCTTTCTGGCCCGTCATGGGGAAACCGAATATAATCGCATTAAACGCTTGCAGGGGCGGGGTATAGATCAACCCCTGAATGAAACCGGACGCCAACAGGCATCAGCAATATCCACCTTTTTTAAAAATCGAGCGCCCCACAAAATTATTGCTAGCAGCCTAAAACGTTCGCTGGAAACAGCTGAGATGATCGCCCAGGAACATCAGGTGAATGTCTCCGCCTATAGCGATCTGGAGGAGATGAGCTTTGGAGTTTACGAGGGCCGATGGATCAAGCATATTCAACATGAATTGAAAAGCACCCATGAAAAATGGGCGGCGGGTCAAGTAGATCACGCTCTGGAAGGCGGAGAGTCTCCGAAATTGGTACTTCAGCGATCTAAAAAGGCATTTTTGAACATTCTAAATCAATCATCAGATGAGCAGCGCTTGTTGTTTGTCTTGCACGGACGATTGTTACGAATATTGCTGGCCGATCTATTAGGCCACGGTCTGGCCAATATGCATAAGATTCCGCATTCCAATGGGGCGTTGTATCATCTGAGATGGACCGATAACCAAGCTGAGGCTGTTGATATACACATTACCAGTCACTTAACCTAAGGTAGGGAATACCCGAAATTGAAAACAGCATATATCCATGAGTGAAAAAGTTAGAAATATGTTCGCCGACATCGCGGATGATTACGACCGCGTGAATAGCATTCTGTCTTTTGGAGTGCATCATCTGTGGCGCGATAAAACCGTGGAGTTAAGCGGAGCGCGCCCCGGCGATAAAGTGCTCGACTGCGCCACCGGTACAGGAGATTTGGCCATTGAGTTCAAGAAAAAGGTGGGCGAAAATGGCTATGTGCTGGGAACGGATTTCTGCCAGGAAATGATCGAGCACGCCCCGGAAAAAGCTCGTGATGAACAACTGGACATCGATTTTGAAGTGGCCGACGCCATGAATCTGCCCTATGAAGATGATCGCTTTGATGTGTGCAGTATTGCTTTCGGCATTCGCAATGTGGATGATCCGGTGCAGGCGCTGAAAGAGATGGCCCGGGTAGTCAAACCGGGGGGGATGGTCACGGTTCTGGAGTTCGGCCAGCCTAAAGGGCTGCTTAAGTACCCCTATGAACTATACAGCCAGTTTATCATGCCCACCGTGGGCGGCTGGATCAGCGGAAACCGGGATGCATACACCTATCTGCCCAAAACCAGTGCGGAGTTTCCCGCCGGCGACAATTTTCTGAAACTCATGGATGAAGCCGGTAGCTTTAAGGCTAAAGAAGCACACAAACTTACCGGGGGCATTGCCTATGTTTATTTAGGCATAGTAGCGTAAGTGCAGTTTAATTGATATCCTTGATCCCATTAACTTTGAAGACAAACTTCTAGATACCGTATTTGACTATGGCTGAGCTAATGATTGAAGAGATTAAAAACTATTTGCCACACCGTTACCCGTTTCTGCTCGTAGATCGAGTGGTCGAAGTGGAAGAGGATCGGATTCAGGCCTATAAAAATGTAACGGTCAACGAAGACTTCTTTAATGGCCATTTTCCCGGTCAGCCCATTATGCCTGGCGTACTCCAGATCGAAGCTCTGGCTCAGGCCGGCGCGGTATTGATGATGAAGCAGAAAGTGGATAACCCCGATGATTACTTGATTGTATTTTCCGGGATCAAAAACGCCAAATTCCGCAAGCCGGTGGTTCCGGGTGATCAATTACAGCTGGAAGTGGAAATGGTCAGTCAGCGCCGCAATTTTGTGGTCATGGAAGGCAAAGCCACCGTGGATGGCAACGTTACTTGTGAATTGGAAGCATCGGCCGCAATTGTTAAAAAAGAGGATGTATGAGCACGCAATCAGGAAAAAAGAAACCGGTTAAAGTCACTACGCAAACCGTAGTGAATATGAAAAAGCAAGGTGAGAAGATCAGCATGCTCACCGCCTATGACTACTCCATGGCCCGCATTTTTGATGAAGCGGGTATTGAAGTGCTCTTGGTAGGTGACTCAGCCAGTAACGTCATGGCCGGACACGAAACCACCATCCCCATGACCATGGAGCACATGATCTATCATACCTCCTGTGTGGTTCGCGGTGTGGATCGGGCTTTGGTTATTGCCGATCTGCCGTTCATGAGTTACCAGGTTACCGCTAAGGAAGCGTTGATCAGCGCCGGGCGAATGATGAAGGAAGCCGGAGCGCATGGTGTAAAAATGGAAGGCGGAAGTGCCATTGTGGATACGATCAAACGGATCGTAGACGCCGGTATCCCGGTCATGGGACACTTGGGACTAACCCCGCAAAGCATTTACAAATTTGGCACCTATAAAGTACGTGCCACCGAAGATCAAGAGCAACAGCAACTCTTGGAAGACGCCAAGAAATTGGAAGAGGCCGGCTGTTTCTCCCTGGTTCTGGAGAAAATTCCAGCTTCACTGGCCAAGAAGGTATCGGATTCCATTGACATTCCCACCATAGGAATTGGGGCCGGGCCGGATTGCGACGGACAGGTGCTGGTAGCGCATGATATGCTGGGTTTGAATAAAGATTTCAATCCCCGCTTCTTACGTCGGTATCTCGATCTACACACGGAAATGACCGGTGCGGTGCGCAGATACATCCAAGACATTAAGACCGGTGATTTCCCCAACGAAGATGAACTCTACAAGTAAGAGCTGAACATGCCCGATTCTGATCGCCCCCTGATTCTGATTTGTAACGATGATGGAATTTTCGCGCCGGGAATCAAAGCCTTGGCCGAAGTATCCTCCGAATTTGGGGATGTGGAGATCATCGCGCCCGACCGCCAGCAAAGTGCGGCTGGACATGCCATCACGGTGAGTCTGCCGTTGCGGGCTAGCGCCTTTCAGCTGGATGAAAAATTTCACGGCCAGGCGGTGAGTGGTACGCCGGCCGATTGCATCAAGCTAGCCCACGATCAGCTGCTGAAACGCAAGCCGGATCTGGTGGTCAGCGGAATTAATCACGGCAGTAACGCGGGCATCAATATTCTGTATAGCGGAACGGTCAGTGCGGCTACCGAGGGTACTATTTTGGGCTATCCCTCCATCGCGGTCAGCTGCACCGATTTTTCGGAAGAAGCGGATCTGGCCGGAGCCAAAGAAGCTGCGCGCCGGGTGATCCGTATGGTGCTAAATCAGGGGTTGCCTCGTGGTATAACCCTGAATTTGAATGTCCCTTCCGGTCCCCTAAAAGGCATTAAGTGGGCACGTCAGGCGGACAGCCGGTATGTGGAAGAATTTGAAGGTCGAGTAGATCCGCACAATCGCCCTTACTACTGGATCACCGGTAAATTAAAGCTCCTGGAAGAAGGCGAAGACCTGGATATCAATGTTATTAAGCAAGGTTATGCCTCGCTCACGCCCATTCAGTACGATTTGACCGCCTACCGCCTGTTGCAGAATATGGATGATGCTCATCTGAATGAATAGCAGATTACGAATACGCTCACAATCCTTCATCGGCTAACCGGTGTAGTAATCGCTCATAAAACTGCTCCCACAGCTCAGTTCGTTTATCGGATAAATTAATATTAATCTGCTCCACATGGGATAACGTGATGGTTTCCCAGTGTTCACCCCATTTGGCACTTTCGCGGCTCACAAAACCATCGTTTACCCCTTCCCGATCGTAGATATACTGATTTTGGAATCGCATCATCGGCGCTATGGGATGAGCCGTACCCTTGCCCACCGCGGCAGAAATGGAAAAATAGCGTACCTCATGTACATCCCGGATTTCGGAATTGAATTTCGTGGTGATGTAATCCGGGGTGAGCTGCTGAATGGACCCCATCACATCACTGGAAGCCGATGGATACACTTTTTCTCCCATCCAATTGAAGAACTGTACAAACCGATCTCGAATACTGTGGGGCGTATTCAATCCCAAAAGTGCCAATGAGGTACCATGGTGGGGGGTGGCAATGGTAGTCAGCGAGCAGACTCTATCTTTAATACCGGTTCGAGCCAGAGCGTAGCGCATATCCAATCCGCCCTGACTGTGTGCAATCACATTCACTTTTTGGACCCCAAGGCGATCCGCAAAACGAGTGATCAGCGACGCCCAATCTTCGGCCCGTGTTTCAATGGTGGCGTAGGGAACAATGTTGGGGGCCACGGCGGGAATACCGCGCGATCGCATAAACATGCACACATCATGCAGGGGGGAGGGTTTCATCAAACTGGCCACCGCACCGTATCCGTGACAAATAAATACGGGATGACGCAAAAGGATGCATTCCGGTTGTGGAAATTCTTCCAGTTCAAAACGCTTTAGCCATTGCTCGTCGGATCTGTCAGGTGCCATAATCAGTATCGTATAGTGGGTGGCTGGGTCAGATACAAGCCATTCTTCTTGAGCTGGGATAAATCTTCGTGCAACCACGCGATGTTGGAATTACTTCCGGCGATCAATAATAAGGGATGTTCACCTTGCTGAGCCCGCATCATAAATCGTTGAATGGCTTGCTGAAAAGTAAATCGCCGCACATCCGGATCCACCATCTGGGAGGAGCTGACATCAATATACCGGAGGTCTTGATTTTTGGAGCGTTTTCTAAACGACTCCGGCAATTCACTGGTGGATCCACCAAACAGCAGGATCGGAGCTGCCGGATCAATTTTATGCATCTGCTCCACACGATCCCAGAATATGCGATGGTCATTCCGTCGGTTCAACGTATTCCCATATTGATCAATTAACCAGTAAGCCAGGCGATTGTAGGACTTACGCACACGACGCTGAATAGCGTCGGTTTCCAGTGCCCCCTCGGTTTGCAACACGATGGGTATGGGCTCCCCCAGGCGTAGAATTTCGCTGATAGCATTTTGAGAGGGGGTGTTCTCGAAATAGATTAAAATGCTGGCCGGGATGCGTTGGAGCGTTAATGAAGTGTCGTTGGATAGGTTCACCGAACGAATCACCGTTCCATGTTTCATTAAATGGATGGTCAGCTGTTCTTCCGGTAACTGGAGCTGAGCCGGTGTAGCAATGTCGTATTCATGAACCTTATGATTCAATGAGGCATGCCACTGCGTTTTGGAGAAATCCAGTGGAACCCGTACATCATAAGAAACCCGCTCAAAGACGGTATCCACCGTCACCCGCTTGGTTTCCACCTGATAAGGCAAAATGTTATACTCCCTGAATTCATCGGTAATTAGGGTATCTAGCTGGGCAAGTTGACGCAGTTGAGGCTGATCCTCACCTGGGTAGCTAATCAGGATCCAAATACTGATCAAACAGCTGAGCCCCAACAGCCAGGCGATGAGTTTCTTCTTTTTATTTTTGTCAAAAGTTGACACCGTATATCTTGAACAAGTTTAATTGCAATAGGTGATCGGCTCAAACATACAAAGACGCATGTATTTTTTATCAAAATTTCTTCCCCTGTTTGTCTTGCCCACCGGTTTGTTCTTTGTATTGCTCGTTTTGGGGGGGATAGAATGGCGGAAACGCTACCGAAAACGCTTGCCCCGACTCTGGATCCTGGCTATTCTGCAATTGTACCTGTTTTCCACGCCGTGGGTAGCTGGCCAGCTCATCGAAGCATGGGAGGTGGAATCGCCTGATCCCAAAGAATTGGCGGTTGCTGATTCCGCGCGATATGCCGTGGTTTTAGGTGGAATGATGGAGTATACAGGCTACGAATGGGAAGATTTTCAAGTGTTGGATGCCGCCGATCGGTTGATGTCGGGGATAAAGCTATTGCAGGAAGGCTATGCGGATTCGCTATTATTGAGCGGGGGAAACAATCCCCTGTTGGATGATTCCATTCCTGCCGAGGCCACCTTGATGAAGCGATGGGTACAGCAGTTTACGACGGTGGATACGGATAGAATCATCATCGAGGGGAACTCGGTGAACACCTACGGCAACGCGCAGCAAGTGAAAAAAATGTTGGAGTCTAAGCAGCAATCCCGGCAACTCTATCTGATCACCTCGGCCTATCACATGCGTCGGGCCTTGTTTATGTTTCGCAGCGCCGGACTGGATCCCATACCGGTAACTACCGATCACCGCTCCGCCAAACAGTTGCAGGAGTCGGGAGCCATGAATTGGATTCCCAGCTCATCGGCATTACATTATTCCAGCGAAATATTGCGAGAAATACTGGGCTACGGCTATTACAAATGGATGTTGTGACATGGCGCTGCAGGTAGAAAAAGTATCTACAAAGCAACAGATCGATCAATTTCACGAGTTACCCAAGCGGATCTATCAAGATTATCCGAACTGGGTACCTCCTTTTCGTTTTGAGATTGAGGATATTTTTGATCCCCAAGAAAATGCCTTCTTCCAGCACGGGGAGTGCGAGCGCTTTTTGATTATCGATGGGAACGAGGTCGTGGCTCGCTTCGCTATGATGATTGATCACAAACAAGATCAGGTGTTTGAACCCCAGTTAGGGGGGATCGGTTTTGTGGAGTTTATAAATCGGAAAGAGGTCTTCCAGGAGATGTTGCGCTTCGCCCAGGTGTGGTTGAGCAAACGAGGCTATCACGCTATGCGCGGCCCCATCAATTTCGGAGAGAACGATAATTACTGGGGACTTCTGATAGAAAACTACGATGAGCCACCCATCTACGGCATGTACTACCATCCGCCCTACTATAAAGATTTTTTTGAGGATTCGGGCGCCCAGAAGATGGACGATCACTGGAGCTATAAGCTGGAAATGAACGCGCCACTGCCCGAACGCCTGGTGCGCATTACCGATCGCCAGACCAGCAAAGATCACATCGAACTGCGTCCCATCAACAAGAAAAACCTGATGCAGGACGCCGAATATATCCGGCAGATCTACAACACGGCCTGGCGCGATCAGGAAATCGTAGAGCGTGAACAGGAGTTTACCGAGCTGACTCAGGAAACGGTAGAGGAGATGGTAGACAAGCTCAAACCGGTGCTTATGGAAGAGGGAAACATCATCAGCTTCGTCAACGGTGAGCCCGCGGCCTTCCTGGTCACCGTCCCCGATTTGAATGAGTACAGTGTTAAAACCGGCGGTCGTCTCCGCTGGTGGCACATCCCCGGCATGCTGCTGTTTAAACGCCGCGCCACCCGCATCCGAACCTTGGTATTCGGCACGGTCCCCAAATACCGCAAACTAGGCCTGGAAGCCTGCATGTTCGTCCGCGGCATTCAGTGGCTCCGGGAAGCCTACCCCAAAGTGCACCTACTCGAAGGCGCCTGGGTCAGCGAAAAAAACTGGCTGATGCAACGCAGCCTGGAAGCCCTGGGCATGGAACACCACAAAACCCACCGCACCTACCGCTGGATCTTCGAAGAGCAGTAGGGATCGGTGAGAAAGTAGCAATTGATATGAAAACGTTCAGTAGCAAGAAGCGATCAAACCACTTCATTGCTTTTTTAATAGTGTTACTACTTGGAATAGCTAGTCTTTATTTAGATTTTTGGAAAATTTCTTTTGGAGCATTTATTACTTCCATTATTTATTTCTTCTACTGTGTGTTTTTATGGAGAAATATTGTTTATAAAATAGTGATAGAAGGTGATTTAATGTTGTTGTATAGTAGTAATGGGGTTAGGGAAATATTGGTTAGTAGATGTGAATTTCAATGTTGGGAAAAGAATAGAAGGCCAAAAGAAATATTAATAGTATTTGATAATGGGAAATTTAAGAAAATAGGAAATAAATGGGATGACTTTGATGATTTATATTATTATTTGAAAGGGCATAATATGTTGGAAAAATGGAAAATTAATACCAATCATTTTAAAGACTTTATTAAAGAGGAAGTGGTGCCACATATTGTTATTTATTCTATATTATTACCTTCGTTTTTTTTAATGAATTATTATGAGATAGGCATGTTGGGTCAATTTCTAATAATATCTATTTTTATAGTGATAATTATTGTGGGTATGTTAATTGCAAGAAAGAGATTGAAATAATTCCCAAATTGGCGCAAGTTTGATCGATACGAAAATTTAAGTGAGTAATGTCAAGTAGATGAATAAAAATATTCATAATTACGTTTTATTTTATACCATATTTTTATTAATAGGTTGTGGTGATAGTGCTGGTGATTATAGTAGAAGTAATTATGTAAAATCAGATACGTTAATGGCAATGCGTTTTAATGATAAAGCAGTAGGACTACTTCAAGAATATAAGATTTATTCTGGTGATCATGAAGATATTGATAGTGCTCTTATATATATAAATAAAGCAATAAGACTGAATAGGGATTATGCATTGGCGTATAACAATAAGGTGGCAATTTTATTGGAGAAGAAGAGATATGTAGATGCTATTAGTATATTGGATACGTTTTTGGAATTAAAACCAAGGAATATAAATGCATTGATGATGCAGGGCTTTTGTTATGAAAAAATGAATGAGGATAAAAAGGCTATTGGCAAGTACAGGGAGGCCTTGAGAAAGTGCAATAGTTTATTGAGAGATGATTCTAATAATGAATATTTGTTAGCACAAAGAGCATTTGTATATGTGTTTTTAAAGTCAAAAGATTATGCGCTGAATGAAATTGATCGTTTAAAATATCAATATCCAGATTACAAGGAAATTAATAGAATGGAAAAAGTAATTAGAGATATTGATAGAAAAGCAGTGATAACACCGGATCAAAAAACTAACTAGCGCAATGGCTTTGTACCCATCGGTTTTGATAAAATAGTGTCAAGAATTCTGCGCAGTTTATGGTGTTGAAACAACTACTGTTGGTCGGGCTGCTAGCCCGACGAGTAAAATTAACAAATCAGTTATTGTGAACATTGCATATTTTTACTCCGATCACTTGGGAGAAAAGGCTTAAGTCAATTATATCATCTGACGTACCCAAACCAACGCAAGTTTAAGTCCGAATACCTTCGGACGGAATCATGTGCGAATAACCATTGCCAATTATAACGGGGAATACACCGCAGCCGGCACCAAAATCCGCAAAACCGTACTGGTTGACGGGTGATTGGGGAAGTTTTAAGCGATTCAGTTTTATTGATGGAAAATGAATGGTCTCCGACTTAGGCCTACCATAGCCCTGAAGAGGCGGTGTGGAACGAGGCGGCGAATTTACTCTCCGCCGGTATTTGATTGATAATCCACGGGGCAGTACTTGCGCGAAAGGTTCAAGTGGGGCACTTCAACCAGCGGAATGGCTACGACACGACACCCAATTAGTCCGCAAATATAAATTCCAGAATCTCCGTGGCGATCTCGGTCTTGGGGCCAGCCACTTTATGCTCGCGGCTCTCCCCAATAATATGAATCACATTGGTATCCACACCAAAACCACTTTCCGTGTCATCATTGCTGATGGAATTGGCCAGGATCCAATCCACTTTTTTGCGTTCTCGCTTGGCTCGGGCCTGCTCCAGCAAGTTCTGGGTCTCCATGGCAAAGCCGATGAGCATAGGATGAGTTTCATCGCGATGTTCCCCCAGCCAAGCCAGAATATCTTGGGTGCGCTCCAGCTGAATAGAATCCGCGCCGTCCTCTTTTTTGACCTTGTGATCGTGGGCGTCCACCGGAGTAAAATCAGATACCGCGGCCGCCATGATGATGATATCAAAATCCTGATAACGCTCTTTGACCTTCCCAAATAGGTCGGCCGCCGAGGTAAACGAAGTATAAGGCAAACCCGCTGGAATAGACACACTGATTGCGCCGTGCAATAGTTCTACCTCGGCACCAGCGGCTTGAGCCGCGCGGGCCATAGCTAAGCCCATCTTCCCGGAGCTGGGATTGGAGATAAAACGAACCGGATCGATCTGCTCTCTGGTGGCTCCGGCGGTTACTAACACGCGCTTCCCGTTTAAAATCCCTTTGCTATCCAGGATATGTTCGAGCGTGTCTAGAATGTGCACCGGTTCCGGCAAACGTCCGCGTCCGGTCAACCCACTGGCCAGATATCCCTCTTCCGGTTCCATCACATGAATGCCATCATCGCGGAGGGTAGCTAAATTTCGTTGTACAGCCGGGTTTTCATACATCTCCCCATCCATGGTCGGGGAGACCATAATGGGGCAGCGAGCGGCTAATACGGTGGCGGTGAGCATGTTATCCGCTGCTCCATGAGCAATCTTGGAGAGTGTGTTGGCGGTACAAGGGGCGATGACCAAAGCATCAGCCCACTCACCCCAATGAATATGCTTGGTCCAATCGTCGCTAGTGGAAGATTGCTCCCCGTCGGTAGCGAACACCTCTACGGGTACATCCGTGCGGGTGAGTGCCTTCAGGGTCTCTAAACCAATAAAGCGAGTAGCCGAGGGTGTAGCCATTGCTCGCACCTCAGCTCCCGCTTTTTGTAGTAGTCGAATAAGTTGGGCCGCTTTGTAGGCGGCGATACCTCCCGTAACGCCGACAATAACGCGTTTACCGGAGATCATACACTTACTTAATCTTCTTCATCTGGACGACGGAAATAGATATTGTCTTTTTCCATCTGTTCAATAGCGCGCTGTGTAGGATGCGCACGCTTTTCAAATTGCTTGGAGATCTCTTCCTGCTCTTCGTTGAAAGAGAATTCATCGTCATCTTCAAAGCCCTCGAAATACTGGAGCTTTTCGTCCAGTTCTAATTTTTCCTGGGCGGCAATTTGGCGCG
Organism: Bacteroidota bacterium; assembly: GCA_051747265.1. Lineage (GTDB taxonomy): Bacteria > Bacteroidota > Rhodothermia > Balneolales > Balneolaceae > JBNJFY01. Next base: position 215,610 of record JBNJFY010000003.1, read on the forward strand.
AACGCTTTGCCATGATCACAATCAGTTCGTACAGATTGCCGGTGCGTTCGTGCAGTTTCTCAATGTCGAGCGTTTTAATGGACATAGATAAATTTATGCGTTGGTACCAGTGATTATTGATTCATGAATCGTTCAACGTGATCGGACACTTCCTGGTATGCCGTCTCCAAATCATCGTTGACTACCGTAACATCAAAGCGATCTGCTTTTTGCAGTTCCATGCGGGCCCGATCCAGACGCGTTTTCAAGGTCTCGTCGTCTTCTGTTCCACGACCGATCAAACGCTCTTTCAGGACCTCAATGGATGGTGGTTTGATGAATATGGCCAAACATTCATCACCGTAAATATTCTTTACGTTTTCCGCACCATTCACTTCGATATCAAGCAAGACAAAATAGCCAGAATTAAGTTGTTCTTCAACTGCTGACCGCAGGGTTCCGTAGCGGGTGCCGTTGTAGAACTCTTCCCACTCCAGGAAGTCGCCATCGGCGATTTTTTGCTCAAAATGTTGCGGAGTCAAAAAGAAGTAGTCTTTGCCGTGCTCTTCACCGGGCCGGCGTTTGCGCGTAGTGGCAGAGACGGAAAACACAATGTTGTCGAAATTTTGTAATAGGCGTTTGGCCAAGGTCGTTTTACCCGCTCCACTGGGTGCGACCAATACAATGACCTTACCACGCTGGCTTGAGTTACTCAATGTTTTGAATCTGTTCGCGTAATTTTTCCAGGTTTTCTTTAATGAACACCACCAAGTGGGAAATTTCCGAATCGTTGGCTTTGGATCCGATAGTATTGGCTTCCCGATTCATTTCCTGCAGCAGGAAATTCAAGCGGCGACCTACCGCGTCCTCATTGTCTAGGGCTTCGTCAAAGAACTTGATGTGGGATTCCAAACGGACCGTTTCTTCGGTGATGTCCATTTTGTCGGCCAATACAGCCACTTCCAGTTCCAGACGTTCGGGATCCAGTGCATCGTCATCCACAAGTTCGCCAATGCGCTCCATCAGCTGATCGCGGACTTCTGGCATGCGTTCTTTGGTTTTCTCCTGGATCACTTGCAGGCGATCATTTATATCCGTCAATCGCTGCTTGAGATCTTTTTCCAGCTGTCGCCCTTCTTGTTCGCGCATATCACGTAATTGCACAATGGCGGTATCCAATGCCTGAGAAACCGAATCCCACATCTGCTCGATGGTTTCCTGATCGTGCTTTTTGGATTGAAACAGGTTATTAAAGTTGAGCAGATGATCCAGTCGAATAGAATCGTCAATTTGTGTAGTGGAGATCAGATCGCTGAGCAGTTTATGATACCCTTTGGCTACTTCCGGATCGAAGGTTACATCCAAGTGTTCGGATCCCACCTGTTCCACCCGAATGCTCAAGTTGAACTTTCCCCGCTCAAATTGAGCTTGAATGCGTTCACGCACATCCGATTCATATTCTTGCAGCTGGTGGGGCAGGCGCGCGGATACATCACAGTATCGATTGTTCAGCGACTGGATTTCCACGGTTGCTGAAAACTGATCATTACTATGCTCGCCACGACCGAATCCGGTCATCGATGTAATCATAAAACTAGATCCACTGAGAAAAAGTTGCTATTCAAAATCGCACTAAAATACAAAAGTAGGGAAGAGGGCGAAAATGTTGGGTACTATTTCATAGATCGCTTCAGAAAAAGCTGATATAACTTTTTGATGGTGCGAACATCATTGGCTTCGGGCGGACGCCCACTGTAAATAATTTTTTTATGCAATCGCTCCACATAATCTTTCTCATGTTCCATTAATGCATGAGAGTTGATATTACTGTGCAGTTTTTTCAGCATTTCTTTGGTTTCCATATCACCCTTCTACATCCTCTATATTGTCGATTATGCTAAATTAAAAAGAATCCTTGACCTTTTGCACCAAGGCTTCTGCTGTCGCTTCATCTTTCGCTTCGGCATAGATGCGCAGAATCGGCTCGGTATTTGATTTGCGTAAATGTACCCAACCTTCCTCAAAATCAATCTTAACACCATCAATGGTACTTAATTCCTCGTTCCGGAAAGTTTTCTGAACGGTTTTTAAAATTGCGTCCGCGTCAATACCATCCAAGGGAAGCTTGGATTTGATCATCTGGTAATCAGGAAATTGTGCGCGATATTCTGAAGAGCTGACTGAACGCTCGGCCATCAATTGAAGCATCATTGCGGTTCCTACCAATGAGTCACGACCATAGTGCAGGTCCGGGTTGATGACTCCACCATTACCTTCGCCGCCTATGATGGCCGCTTTCTCCTGCATACGTTTAACCACATTGATTTCTCCCACGGCCGACCGCCAACACTTCTGATTATGCTGCTTGGCAATGTCATCGACCACCCGTGAGGAGGATAAATTGGTGCAACAGGAGCCGTTTTTCTGGCTGAGAATGAAATCGAAGGCCATAGCCTGTGTGTATTCCTCGCCAAACAAATTACCCTGGTCATCCACTAACGCTAACCGATCGGCGTCGGGGTCCACCACAATGCCCAGATCCACTTCGTGCTGCTTCACAAAACTGCAGATATCTTCCAGGTTCTCGGGCAGCGGTTCCGGTTCGTGCGGAAATAAACCATTAGGTTCGCAATACATCTTATGAACTTCCACGCCCAGCTCTTCCAGCAGGGTAGGAAGAGCGTGGGATCCTGCTCCATTTACGGCATCCAAGGCCACAGTAAAACCCGCTTTAGCAATAGTATCCCTGTCAATGTAGGGCAAATCCAATATCTTTTGAATATGATAGTCCAGTGCTTGATCATCAGGGCTAACCGATCCGATGTTATCGTATAGCTGGTAGTTGAAGTTACCCTGCTCGGAGAGTTCAATGACCGCTTCCCCTTGATCCGCATCCAGAAACTCGGATTTTTCATTGAGCAGCTTCAGTGCGTTCCATTCGGCTGGATTGTGACTGGCTGAAATGATGATACCGCCCTGCGCTTCGTGCTTGAGCACCGCCATGGCTACCGTAGGGGTGGGCGCGATACCCACCGTGACCACATCAATCCCTACGCTTTGCAAGGTGGAGATCACGATGCGTTCACAAAGCTCACCGGTGACCCGAGAATCACGACCTACCACAACTTTGCCAGATCCCACCCAGGAACCGTATGCCGCGGTAAACCGGGCTAAATTTTCAGGATTCAGATCAGTACCAAACACGCCCCGGATCCCCGAGACCGAAATCATCAATGCCATAACTAAAGTTTGTTCAAATTTTAAAATTCCGATGTTACGTAACCTGGTGTTCGACTACGATTCTGGCTTCCACTGCTTCTCATCAATACCGTTGGCCAGATTTTCATAGCGCGCCAATACAAACAAAAAATCAGAAAGTCGATTTAAGAATTTAATAGCCTCACCAGAAATGTCTTCCCCTTGTTGTTTGGCTTCCACGCAATATCGTTCTGCCCGACGACATACCGTTCGCGCAACATGTAGGTGAGAGGCGCCGGGGGTTCCACCAGGGAGAATAAAATGCTTGAGCGGCGGGATTTCATCATCGAAGCGATCAATCCATTGCTCCAGCTTTTCCACATCCTCCGCTTGGATTCGTTGGGTTTGCGCCTTGGAATCGGCAGGAGTGGCCAAATCGGCTCCTAACACAAAAAGATCAGTCTGCAACTCTTCCAACACCGATTCCGTTTCAGATTGCAATTCTTCCGATCGGGATAATCCAATAAGGGAATTCAATTCATCTACCGTACCATAGGATTGAATACGCAGGTGGGATTTATAAACACGTCCGCCCCCAAACAATGAGGTCTCTCCCGAATCGCCGGTTTTAGTATATATTTTCATGCTTATTTGAGCAGTAGCAGCTTTTGTGTGTATTGATTGCGTTCTGTCTTAAGGACCGCAAAGTACACACCTGTCGGTAAATTATCAGCCTGAAAAACTATTTTATGATCGCCACCCGAAAACCGACCATCAGCTAGCTGTGCCACTCGCTGTCCGAGGGTATTATAAATAGATAGCGAAATTTGCTGAGATTGCTTCAATGAGAAATGAAGAGTGGTTTGGGGATTAAACGGGTTGGGATAGTTTGCGTATAGCTGCGTAGTGTTGGGGAGTTCAGCAGGCGAATCGTGTATAGGCGTTGCTTGATTGCTGAGCGCAACCGTGCGATCCACTTCTGTTATGGAATGCGTAAACGAGCGGTCATTGGGGTACTTAAGTCTTACGGTGGCTTCGGTGGCGGTACCCAAACCAAAGTAGGCACCTGTAAATGAAGTCGATCGCGCAGTAGAGGCCCCTAAAATTTGTTGTTGTCGAATCATGGATCCATCCTCTGCTTGCGACTCCACTTCAATCACGGTACCCGGAACCATGCTTTGGGAACCATCATCGTGCGTATTGTACGGTTTGATGGCCAGCCAATGCAGCGTATCTAATTCTGTGGTATACAAACGGTTCTTGTTATAGAAATTGGTCACCAGTAAATCCGGACGCCCATTGCGATTGTGGTCGGTGATTCCGACCCCGTAGGAAGCAAGTTCTTCTTCGGTCACGATATCCCCTGAGGTAATTCGTAGATAATCGGTACCGTCAATTGATTCAAAAAGAATGTTGGGATTGCTAAAGCGTTCATCAGTGATGAAAATATCTTGATACCCATCCAGGTTGTAATCCAGGATAGCGATATCAGTAGGGGCGCCATCGGTATAAGAATTGATAGCTTCGTTGTTAAACTCTACAAACTGTAAATCACCCTTATTTTGGAATATCAAAAGGGGACGCTCAGGATCATCAGTGGTAATGATAAGGTCAAAATCCCCATCATTTTCCATATCAAATGGCAGTATATGGGTCGTATTGATGTTAAGGTCGGTCAGATTGGGAATGTCCTTTTCCTCAAACTTTAGATCTTCCCCTTGAATAAAAACACGGATGTATGAAGGAGCGCCCGTTTCCGCGGTAGTGATTACAATATCCGCCAGGGAATCGGCATTCAGATCAACAATCGCGTGATCGCTACTGGGATAGGTAGCTGCGGCCATATCGCCGGTATCCCAAAGCTTAAAGCTGTTCCCTTTTTGATTGATGAGCAGCTCATCTTGTTGCCCCGAACCATTGGTGATAAACAAATCCGGCCAATCATCTTTATTGAAATCGTAAAAAGAGGCACTAGTAGAATTTTTTATGCGATCATTGATACCGGGAGCGTCATAACGCGCAATCTGTAGATCTCCATAATTTTTGTAAAGTACATTCTCCGAGCCCGGATTAGTCACAAATAGATCCTGGTATCCATCCAGATTAAAATCACCCACCGTTGTTGACGAGGCGTAGGTAATTTCGCTGTCGGAGAGCATGTCCACCTGTTCATAATTGGTATCAGGCGTTGCTTTATAGAACTGATTGGTGGTATTGCGTCGAAATAAAATTGCTTCACTACCAGCCGACTCATCCATATCGAAAAAGGTAGAATATTCATAGCTGTCACTGGTCATGGTTATTCCGGTGAGAGGCTCTGCTACATGTTCGAAGGGAGGAGCTTCGGTAAGTGCAAAGGTTTTGATAGGTAAGACGAATGGGGAATTGATAGCATCAGAATAAATCAGTAGGGAATCGGTATTTGACCCAACTTGGTTAATGCTATTAGGGCTAAATCTGACTGCAATTTCACCCACATCTTTTGTTGGGATGGAAGTAGCCGCGCTATCTATAGTCAGCGTGGGCGCGGTTGTGGCAATGCTATCTATGGTTAATGCCGCTTGACCGATGTTCTGGACAACCGCAGTACCTACCATCGTTTCATTGATTTTGGCTTCTAAATAGGGAATGGAGGACGAATTATTGGCTATCTTACCAGCCAGGGGTTCCTTATAGCGTTGATATTGATTGAGATCATCAATAGTTAGTTGTTTTTCCTCGGTGTAGCCGCTAGGCCATTCAATAGTGAGGGTTGCTTCCGTAGCATCACCCAGTCCAAAGTGCACATAGGGGGGGAGTTGACGCAAATAGCCTGAAAAAGGGTTGTATTCTCTGTATTGAGTTACCGTTTCTCCTTTAATGACTGCTTCCAAGGTGAGGCGAGTCCCATAAGCAGCTGAATAGAAGGCATTAGTTTGCTCCAGTTCGATGACCAACCAGTTATTATTGTTGCCGGTATTGGTATACCATTGCACGGGCTTTTCACTGTTCGTACCAAAAGTTACAATGTCCAAATTACCATCACGATCTCGGTCAAAGAACATGGCGTGGATCCAATTACCCACTTGGTTCATAACCGGTTCCGAGCTGAGTTTATCAAACTCACCATTGCCTTTATTTTCATAAAGTGAACTAGAAGCGCGATTATTACCAGTAAGAGGAGATTGATATTCAGCAACTAACAAGTCTAGGTCGCCATCATTATCCATATCCCCCCACATGGCATTCCGGCTATCCAGCCGGTCTAATGTGGCAATTCCCAAACTGCCTTTGGTGAAGTTGCCAGTGCCGTCGTTAATAAAAATGGCATTTTGTAAATTGCTCTCATTGTTAGCAGTTGTTCGGTAGATATCCAGGTCGCCATCATTATCAAAATCTCCTACAGCAGCTCCATAAGAGTACGAGGATTCACGTAAATAGGAATAGTTGCGCTCTACAAAAGAACCATTATTCGATATGTAGTAACGATCTCCTAATCCGTTTGCGTTAACTACAAAATACTCACTATAGCCGTCTCCGGTAAAATCATACGTATATGCGCTTATAGAACTTTCATACGCATTGGCAATATCTCCACTTCCGTTAAACGATGCTTTATTATTTAGTTCGAAAACATTAAAGAGAACTTTGTTTACCTGAAATCCCCCAATACTTACATTCTTTATAAAATCGAGTGTGCCCTCGCGATTAAAGTCTCCAAAATTGACATTGCGAGCGTTATTCGAATTTAGGGAAGAGGGAGCTGATACCGATGAATAGGTGGAATCCGAAGCGTTAAACCGATAAGCAGAAGAACTGTTTACATAGAGTACATGATTTAGACTATCGGTGTGGTACATCGGGACTACATAGAAGGATTGATTCTGGGCGAGATTGTATTGAAGAGTATCAGGGCCGGAAGTGCTGAAATCATTAATGGATGAGTCGTAATAAAGTACAATAGGTTGGCGACGATCCGTACCCACTACCATATCGGGGTAGCCATCATTATTCACATCCCCAAAAGCAACAATCTCCCCTACCAAATTAATATCCAATAGATATGAGGGTGTATCAATTTGATACAAATCTTGCCCCCACAATGGGTTGGGGAGATTAAGATGGCATAATATTAGTGCTAGTAAGAGTAGTGATTTTCGCATCACTGAATTTTAATGATTCTAAAGTTGCTTTATAAGGCTGTTTTAACAGATATTAAGACATAATGGGAAAGAGAAAAATTGTTTTGGGGAATAATCGTATCACCATAGATACTGAAAAAAATTCCGGCAAACGGAATAATTTCAGGGATACCCTTCCTATCTCTATGTTATCGCTTTTTTTGCTATTGGGTTTAGCATTGAATTCGGGCTTGCAAGCGCAACCCTCTTACGAGACCCAGAATAAAGCCCTGCTCCATGATTATGTGAAAAAACTAAACGGCTCGGAACCTCCGCGTCGTACCCAGGAACGATTAAAAAAATATGATCACCTGGTAAAATATATGTCCACGCTTTCCTTTTCACGTTCTGGAGTAACCGTAAGCGCGAACTTTCTACGTGCGTTAATTTCCGCAGAGTCCGCGGCCGATCCTTTTGCCGTTTCTGATAAAAATGCCATAGGGTTAACCCAAATTACCATAGAGACTGGTCGAGTAGCGGCTAAAGAACTCTATGAAATGGGACACGATTTTAAATTTGTTAAGGAAGAGCGGCTTAAAAATCTCCAACCCAGCGATCTATTTGATCCTGCTATTAATATTCTCATCTGTACGTATTTGATGGATAAATACAACAGTGACTTCGGGAATAATCTGGTATTGACCATTAGTGCTTGGAACGCTGGCCCTGGAGCGGTGATCCGATACAAAGGGTATCCGCCTTACGAAGAGACCCTTACCTTGATCGGTCGGGTTAATTCGTATTATAACTACTACCGCAAATATTACCTGTAACTGAACTAATAGAGAATTCTAGTTCTGCTTACTAGCGGATAGCTGTTCCATCAACTGGGTAAGATCACTGATGGTTTGATCGACATTAGCATTTTGCCGTATCCATTCTTTATTGGCAATTTGCATCGCGATCAAATCTTGGCGAGGTGTTTCCAAAATCGCATTAATATCGGTAGCCAACACCTCCACCGAATTGGTACGCACATAGAATGCGTGCTCGCCTTCTTGGGCTACCTCTCGATTGGCGGGAATATCATTTAGAATCGGGATAGCTCCAGCCATTCGTCCTTCCTGAAGGGCCTCGGAAATACCATCAAATTTGGGAATGGAGATGAAAAAGTCGGTAACTGCCCAGATTTGTTTCAGGTGTGTGAAGTCCAAATAGCTATCCACAACCCGAACATTATCTAAGAGTTCAATTTCATCTAACAAATTTTGGACGTGCTTCGGGCGTGGATGATCCAAGGTTAAAATGTTGAGATATAGGGGTGGGGCGTCGCTATCCCATAGCTCTTGTAGTTGTAGGAGTGCAGACAACAAAAGATGAGGATTATAATACCAATAGACCCCACGGATACTGGTTAATACGATCGCATCGGATGGAATATTCAGCTGCTCCCTAGTTTGCCGTTTCACCTCTGATGAAATGGTGTAATTGGCTATCTTGATTCCCCAAGGGGTGGGCAGGATTTTTTCGGACAGGTCTGGCCATCGGGTTCGTAAAATATCCGCGAAATTATGACTGTCCGTAGTAATTGCGTCTGCCTGATTTAATACATATTTGCCAATAGTCAGGGCCATCCATCGTTCTCGAGTATTTACCGAATCTGGCGCAGCAATATCTCTGGACCAGGTTTGAACGATGCGCGGCTGGATATCGGCCAAGGTAGCAGTTAAGCCATAGGTGTTGGCAAAGGAGGCCAGAGTAACATCAGGTTGAATCCGCTGAATGATGTTACGGACCCGGGGTACAACAGCAAGAAAATCACTGTAGAATATGCTGGAAAAAATGGGCTTCAGCGGGTAAATATGAATATTGTGATGGGAAAAGTTAAAAGGACGAAAGGTCAGCAAATGTAGTTCATGTCCTTCATCGGCCAGAGCCTGGGCCCATTTCTTAATATGGTAATTATCGGCGTGACACAGGTAACAAATAATCACGATATGCTTCGTAACGTTGGATTCAATAGTTGATATTCCAGGCCTAAATGCTGTTTGCCGTCCAAATAAGACAATAGGGCTTCTCGCTGATCCAAGGTAATGCCTATGGTTAAGGTTACCTTTTCCAGGTATTCAGCATCAATGTCTACAATTTTAAAGCGATGTTTGAATTGATCGATTTCACTTTGCTGATCATAGGGATAAGTCAATCGGAGTTCCTGCACCACCGATAGCGGGGATAGCGTTGCTTTTTCAATAAGCTGTTGCGCAGCGGCTCCATAAGCATCAATCAAACCGGAAGTGCCTAATTTCGTGCCGCCAAAATAACGGACCACCACAATCATACTCTGCACTAAGGTCGCAGATTTCAATGCATTAAGAATGGGAAGTCCAGCGGTTCCCGATGGTTCCCCATCATCATTGGAATATTCTGATACTTGCACATCCACTTGTGAATTTTCACCACTACTATTAAGATTAGCCTCACACAGACGATACGCGGGACAGTGGTGCGTTGCTTTATGATGCTCTTTTTTGATGGCATCCAAAAAGCCCGTAGCTTCGTCCGCATCATTAATCGGGCTTCCGTAGGCAATGAATTTGGAACCCTTGACGGTCAGTTTGGCTATATACTTTTTGTCAAATACTTTCATAACCGCATAATATCGGTTGTTATCACTAGAAATAGAAAAACGCTCCTTTCTAAATAAATATGGGCAAAATAACCGAATACTATCCCAATCAGCGACATGAGGTGGGCTTGATCCGCATTTGGAAGATTGTTTTTCAAAATGTGGTTGAATCCAAAGATCTGATATATCAGTTATTTAAGCGGGATTTTACGGCTCAGTATAAGAAATCGTTTATCGGGGTAGCCTGGGCATTTATCATGCCTTTGTTTGGAATAGCATCTTGGGTCCTCATGCAAATGACCGGCGTTTTACAGCCCGGTGAAGTAGGCGTGCCCTATCCGGTATATGTACTGATTGGAAGCAGTTGTTGGGGATTGTTTACCGATTATCAGCAAGCCGCTGGTAGTACACTGACCTCAGCAGGTGGATTATTACAACAGGTCAAGTTTTCTCATGAGGCGATATTATTTAAACAAATACTGCTCAAAACCGTCAATTTTACCATTTCATTTGTTCTGATATTGATAGGTATTTCACTATTCGGTGTGTTGCCCAAGTGGCAGTCAATTTTTGCCCCCCTACTAATGATTCCCATTTTCTTTTATGGAACTACTATTGGGCTGGTAATGGCAATGGTAAATGTTGTAGCCGTTGATGTAAGCCGGGTCGTAGGGCGATTTATGCAGTTTGCAATCTATACCGCTCCGATAGTTTATTCTCCCGATGTGGAGAACTGGTTTCTTCAGTTAATCAATAAATGGAACCCGTTAACTTATTTAGTATGCTCCATGCGAGATCTGTTTTTGTATGGGCGCGTTTATGACTGGACAGGATTATTGATTGCCAGTGGCATAGGTTTAGTTGCCTTTATGCTTGTTTGGCGCATGTTTTATGTGAGTGAGGATAAGCTAGTTGAGCGGATGTTATAAACTGAGATTGACCAACGTGTTACCAACAAATATTTAAAAACTATTTTGGAAACAGATCTGATAGATAATAACCAAGTATCCTCTGATGAGGAGCCCGCTAAATCAAAAGAACTGGAGGACGCATCTACATCCGAGCCAAAAGCGGATGATGTAGTATTGAAAGTGGATAATGTATCCAAAAAGTTCTGTCGGAACCTGAAGCGCAGTATGCTCTACGGCATCCAGGATTTGGCTAAGGGCATGGTAGGGATTGAGCCAGATACTACCACGCTGCGAAAAGACGAATTTTGGGCGCTGAAGGATATCAATTTTGAGCTTCGGAAGGGGGAAGTATTAGGCATCATCGGCGCAAACGGCTCAGGAAAATCTACCTTACTACGTGTGCTGACCGGAATTTTTCCACCGGACAAAGGTAAAATAGTAATGAACGGTACAGTCGGTGGCATCATCGCTCTAGGAGCGGGAATGCATCCACATATGACTGGACGTGAAAATATTTACCTCAATGGCACCATAATGGGGATGACCCGTGAAGAAATCGATGAAAAATTTGATGATATAGTTGATTTTGCCGAGATAGGAGATTTTCTAGATGCGCCATTAAGCACCTATTCTTCAGGAATGAAAGTTAGATTAGGCTTTGCAGTGGCAATTCAATTTGATCCAAATATTCTTCTCATTGATGAAGTCTTGGCTGTAGGAGATACTGGTTTTAAAAAGAAATCTATGAATAGGATTTCATCAATATTAGATACAAAGTCCGTGATATTTATTTCGCATGATATGTCGATGGTGTCTAAGATATGTAACAGATTAATTGTTTTGTCAAATGGGAGGATTATATATAATTCAGAAAATGTGAGTGAAGGTATTATTAAGTATCAATCAATGTTTAATGACGATAGTATTGATACTTGGGGAGTTGAAAATATTGAGCTGGTTAATTCAAGGTTTATTGATGGCAATATAATTAGCCATGACGATGAAACAATATTTGAGATTGATTTAAAATTGAATGATGATAAGATATGTTCTTTTGTAGTAAATATTGTGGTGAAGAATGCCTCCGGTGATTACGTGCTTGCAATGCAATCTCAAAAGTACAATTCAATATTTATTAATAATAATGGTATTGCAAAAATACAGGTAACTATGAAGGTAATCTTGACTCCAGGGAGATACAGTTTAGCATTGAATATTAACGAACCTGAAAGTAATGGAGTGATTGGTAAAAAGTTAGCAAGAATTGAAAACGTTAATAAATTTTATGTAAAGCCAAATACAGATGTGGTCAAATTTGGCTCAACACCTGTTAGTTTGACAACGGAATGGGAGCAAATAAAATAAGTGATAAACTTAAATTAGATTTTGTAGGTATTGGTGCATCAAAGTCAGGTACTACTTGGCTTGCGAGTCAAATGCAAAAGCATCCAGATATATATTTGCCAAATAAAAAAGAGCTTCATTTTTTTAATGGAAGAAATATAAGGTACGATCCTAATTTAGAAAATATTAAAAAATACTATAAAGGGGTAGGGTCAAAGGTTAAAGGTGAGTTTACGCCTAGGTATTATATCTCTGAAAAGGCAATAAAAAGAATAGTTGAGCACAACGAAAATGTTAAGCTTATCTTAATTCTTAGAGATCCAATTGAGAGAATGATTTCTCAACATAAATATTTTGTAACGAAGAGGCATAGAGAACCATTTATAAATTTTAAGTATGCAATTTTTAATAAGTACTTTGAGGACTATGTTATTAAAAGTCAATATGCTAAACATTTAAATGTTATATATAAATATGTAGATGTTAAAAATTTGCATGTGTGTTATTATGATGATATAAAAATGAGGCCTAGGAAATTATTAAGAAGTGTCGAAAATTATTTAGGATTGGATAATAAAATTATTGCAAGTGATGAGGTTGTTAATAAAGGTAGTGTTATCACGGGTAAAAAATATTCGGAACTTGTTAATGGATATATGAAATTTCATAATTATAATAAAGTGTTGTCTGTAGCTATCAGAAAGATGGTGTCAATCTTAGATAATTATGTTGATGTAAAACCAATATTTGAGATGTCAGAAATTAGATATGTATATGAAAGATATATAAAGCATGACCTGTATGAGTTGAATTTATTGGTGGATAAAGACTTGTCTAATTGGATTAATAAATATAACCGTTGATTCATGGATAATAGTATTGTATCGCACTTTCTGGCTGGAAGCCAAAAAACTGCGTCAACTTGGATCTATAGATGTCTGAAAGAACATCCTGAGATATTTGTTACTGATCGAGATGCTTCTCATTTTTTTACTGTAAATTATTACAAAGGCGTCGAATGGTATCATTCATTATATAGAGATAAAGTTGATGAGGAAGTGGTTTTTGATACTACCCCATCATATATACGAGATGAAGATGCAGCAAGGCGTATTTATGAATACAATCCAAATGCAAAACTGGTATTTAATTTAAGGAATCCTATTGATAGGGCCTTTTCTCATTATTGGCATGAAAAACATAAGGGGAAAATTAATTTTGAATTTTCCGAAGCTGTTTTGTATTCAGGAATTGGAAACTTCGATCTGTATCAGAATTGGATAAAAAGTGGTTTTTATTATAAGATGATTGCAAAGTATTTAGAATACTTTGGGAGAGATAATGTACTAATACTAGTGTATGAAGATTTGAAAAAAGATTCGGTTGAATTTATACAAAATATATATCGATTTAGTGAAGTCGATGATAGTTTTATTCCTAAATCAGCTCAAACAGTAATTAATAAAGCTGGCAAACCTATCAATCAAAATAAAAATCCTGATCAGAGTAATTCTACTTATATAAATAAAATTACGCAGTCGTTTCCAGCATCAATTGGTGATCCATTACGCAGAGTTAAACAACGCTATTTAACTAAGCATATAACAACGTCTGATAAATCAGTGAATGATGATACTACTGAGTATGAGAGGGGAGTAGACCCAAAGATACGAGAAATTCTAAGAAAAATATTCAAACCAGAAAATGAAAAGTTAGCTGAAGCTTTTAATCTAAATTTAGATCATTGGGTATAATAGCTAAACTTAAAAATTATTTTTCTCCAGATAATGCCTGCTTCATGTTTCACTCAATTGGTTTAAGTGAGCATGAAGGCCCATTAGGCGAAGTCAGTCTTAGTGAACAAGATTTTGTTCGAGCTATAGATTACATATCAAATAATTATGAAGTTATTTCTGTCGCTGAATATTCAAAGACATTTACTTCATTTGGAAGGACAAAAGTTGCGTCTATTACTTTTGATGATGGTTATACTGACAATCTTTCAATCGCATACCCAATATTAAAACAACGCCAGTTGCCATTTACTGTCTTTATAACGGCTGATCATATAACACGTCAATCTATTCCATTTGAATTTACACTTTATGAATATTTGAAAGAAAATAAAATTTTCACAATTAACACTGATAGTGGTATAAAAAATATAAACCACAGTAGTTTAAATGTGGCCTATGCTGATATACGAGAAGAATTTTTTAAATCAAACACCTTTTTTAGAGATAACCTGGGATTATATAAATCTTTACAAACATTGGAATCAAAATACCATCAATATTTCCTTGATGAGAGTCAGTTAAAAAAACTTTCATCTGATGAATTAGTATCAATAGGTTACCATGGAAATACACATAAACCATTAACCCAAAATTCTGATGTTCTTATAATTGATTTATTTGATAAGGGGGTTAACTTGTTAGAATCAATCGTGGGGGATACTATCGACTCAATTTCATATCCTTATGGCATGTACAATAATAAGGTATTGAGGGCAGCCCATAAATTTGGTTTCAAATATGGTTTGTCAACGAATAGGAGCAAGAATTATAATAGGTTTACAATTCCAAGAATTGATGTAAACAAATCTTTTGTTAATGAATTATGATAAATAGAATAGATGGTATCATATCTAGAAATATTAAGTATAAATATCTTGGATCGTATATTGAAAATAAATTTCAAATATATACAGATTTGTGGAAAGACTATCAAGAATATATATCTACTGTATCAACACCGGATATGGCTGTTTCAATGGAAGCAGTTACTTTTGTCATAAATCTTGTGAATAGTCAAAAATGTGAATCAGTTCTGGATTTAGGTACGGGATTTAGTTCTTTTGCATTTAGAAAATCATTTAGGTCAAGAAGCATAAAAATTGATTCTTTTGACGATAATAGAGAATGGTTACAAAAGTCGATAGATTTTTCCGACATAAAGGGAGTGGGAAAAAAGAATTTTTTCCACTTCGATGACTTTGAACAAAAAGCTCTTGCCGAATATGATCTGGTTTTTCATGATTTGGGCAGAATGGACGTAAGGAAAAAATCATTGAATAATATTATCAATCATGCAAAAAAGGGATCGGGGTACCTTTTTTTGGATGATATGCATAAGAAAGACTATGCTAATCATGTTGATCAAATAATGAGAAATATAAATTACTCTTCTATTGATGTGAAATCATATACCATTGATAGTTATGGTAGATATGCTAAATTGATTCAATTGAAGTAAGATGAAATGTCTGATTTAGTTTCAGTTATTATTCCAACATATAATTATGCCGATGTAATTGACCAAGCAATAGAAAGTGTTCTAAATCAAACCTATTCTAATCTTGAGTGTATTGTCGTTGATGATGGATCAACGGACAATACAGTTGATATACTTAAACAGTACCAGAAATTAGACAAGCGATTCAGTTGGTATCATATTGAAAATTCAGGTCCTGCTGTGGCAAGGCATTTTGGAGTTCATAAATGTAATGGATCTTTTATACAGTTCCTGGATTCTGATGATTTGTTATTTGCTAATAAAATTGAATTGCAGATAGATTATTTAAATAAATATCAATCCATCAGTGCAGTATGTGCTTATAAATCCATTCAGTTCACATCCGATCAAAATCCAGAATTATATTCAAAGGAGGAATTGGAAACAATTACTTTTGGTCCTTGGTCTGATTCAATAGCACATTTTATTCAAAGTAATACTTTTCCAATACACAGTTTTTTAATAAGGACTGAAGCTGTGAAAGAGATAGGGTTTAAATTTGATCTAAGATCCAATGAAGATAGATACTTCTGGTTCTTATTCGCACTAAGAGGTAAGAAAATAGGATTTCAGGATGAGGCACTAATTTATCGAAGAATAAGAGAGGGAAGTAACTCTAGGAATATTCAAGGGATGGTAGAATCTTTTGCTGAATTTTATTTAAAAGTAATTGGACAGCTAGATGAAGTTCAACTAACTGAATTAATGAAGTTAAATTATTATTCTATCATTTTAGATGGTCTATTATTATGGTGGGGTAGAGATATCGGTTCCACAGATGAAAAATTCATTACTGTTCTTAAAAAGATACTTCCTGATCGGTTTAGTGGACATATTGATGAAACAATTACTAAGTTAACACCAAGGAAAGTTTATAAAAGTATAGATCGGTTATTTCGTAATAATAAAACACTTTACATTAAACTTTGTTCAGGTGAAAGATTGATATCAACCCTATACGTAACGTATCTATATGCTATTCAGTTAGAGTGTAAGTCAAATATATTATCATACTTACTGAAAAAGAATATCAGAGCAGCACTGAAAATATGTTCCTTAGCATAGTCATTCCCACTAGAAATAGAGCAGATTCATTAGACCGCTGTTTGGCCTCTATTCATAAATATGGATATCGGGGGGGAGAGTATGAATTACTCATAATTGACAATGGATCAAACGATCGGACATCACAAGTTATTGAGCGCTGGAAGAATGAGTTCAGTAATTTTAAAAGCATCTATTGTGATAAACCTGGCCTGCATGTTGGTAGAAATCTTGGCTACCTACTCAGTAGGGGCGAATATATTACATATTTTGATGATGATATTGAGATCACGAAAGATTGGTTTGTATCCATTAAGGAATGTATAAATAATTTTCAACCCGATTTGATTGGAGGTAAAGTACAGCCTGTGTATGAGGGGCGGTTACCTTTTTGGATAGAATCTATGTGGGGTTTGGGAGAAGGTTATCCTAAAATGGTGCCTCAACTTAGTGTTATTGATATGGGACCTGAAATAATCGAAGTGAATCCTATATTGGTATGGGGGTGCAATTTTACTGTAAACCGAGAAGTTCTAAATCAAACAATGGGTTTTAATCCTGACGGAATGCCAAAAGACTTAATAAGATTTCGTGGTGATGGAGAAACTGCTATTAGTAGGGCTATTCAACAGAATGATGAGAAAGCAATATATCATCCAGGATTAATGGTTAAACACCATATCCCTAACCAACGACTAACTAAAGATTATTTTTATTGGAGATCATTTATTCAGGGAATTACGGACAGTTATTCGCAGTTACGTAGTGCCCCCCAAAATAATCCAAATTATAAAAAAGATAATAATCTAAATTTTCTAGACCGAATAAAAACTATTCGAAACAAGATTAATCGTAATGAAAAGAGGATCAGAAAAATTAATCGATTAACATCAATTGAACACGATTTGAAGGTTTACAGAGAAAAAGGCTTTGCGTATCATCAGGCAGAATACGAAAATGACCCCGAATTGCAAAAATGGGTACATAAAGAGCATTATCTTGATATAGATTATGATTGAAAAGATAGAGCATGGGGAGATAACCTTCGCCATTATTATTCGAAAAAATTTTAAAGCTGAAGGAATACAGTTCTTTACACCTGATGAATATTCTCAGCAACTGGCATATATGAAACGTGAAAAGGGATATGTTATTGATCCTCACTATCACAATTTAGTGCCAAGAGAGGTAACCTATACTCAGGAAGTGTTATTTATAAAATCAGGCAAAGTGTTAGTTGACTTTTATGATAATGCGCAGAATCATATTAAATCTACCACAGTTGAAGAAGGGGATGTAATATTATTAGCGACGGGGGGGCATGGCTTCACGATGTTAGAGGAATCTGAAATTATAGAAGTGAAGCAAGGCCCCTACATGGGGGATGAAGATAAAACAAGGTTTAAGCCAGATAATGAGTAATAAAGTTTTTGTTAAGTACGCTGATGTTTATGATCTATTTAATGCACAAAAAAATTATAGGTTAGAAAGTGAACGCATTATAACTAAACTAACACATTACACTGATACTGATATTTCCTCTATTACGGAGTTTGGATGTGGTAGTTGTAAACACGCACTTCATTTTAGGGAATTAGGGGTAGAGAAGTGGGTTGGTGTTGATCAGAGCGCAGAATTGTTAGCTGTAAATGAACGAAAACTTCCGCAAACATACACCACGGTTAATAGTACTATATCAAACTTTACTCCTGATCAAAAATCTGAAGCAGTAATTTCACTTTTTCATGTATTCTCATATCTAACCAAAAACAAAGAAATAAATAATTTTTTTGCTACCGCATCAAAATGTGTTCAACCCGGAGGAATACTCTATTTTGATTGCTGGTTTACACCGGCCGTTTTTCATGCCTTACCTGAACAAAGGATAAAAGAGATTAATGTAGGTGAGACTACATATATTCGATTCGCCACACCTGAAATAGATATTCAGCATTCAGTAGTTCATGTAAACTATGAATTCTTGATCATTGAGAAAGATCAAACCTATCGTTTTTCTGAAACACACTCAATGCGTTCTTTTGCTATACCCGAAGTTGAATTAATAGCAGAATCTCACGGGTTTGAATTGATAGAAGTTGAACAACTTTTAACCAAATCTAAACCTTCATTAGAAACATGGGATTTAGGTTTTTTATTACGAAAAACAGATGAGTAATACATTCATACCAGTAAACACACCATTATTGGGTGGCAATGAACTCGAATATGTAACGGAATGCATTAAAACTGCGTGGATTTCTTCTGAGGGTTCATTTGTAAAAGAGTTCGAAGAGAAATTCGCAGGATATGTGAATCGCAATTACGCAATAGCTGTATCTAACGGTTCAATGGCACTGGAAGCTGCAATTCGTGCATTGGACATAGGAGAAGGTGACGAAGTAATAGTCCCTGCGTTTACGATTATTTCATGCGTTGCAGCAATAGTAAAATCCGGTGCTACTCCTGTATTGGTAGATGCCGACCCGGAAACCTGGAATATGGATGTTACGCTTATCGAAGAAAAAATTTCCAGCCGAACAAAAGCTATCATGCCAGTTCATATTTATGGTTTGCCAGTAGAGATGGATCGCATATTAGAGCTGGCAAATCGCTATGAATTACACATTATTGAAGATGCGGCTGAGGTGATTGGCCAAACCTACAATGGTAGAAAATGTGGGAGTTTCGGTGATATTAGTACGTTCAGTTTTTATGCTAATAAACATATCACAACAGGTGAAGGTGGCATGATTGTGTGTGATGATGCTGTAGTGGCTGATCGGTTAAGAAGTCTTCGCAACTTATGTTTTCAAAAAGAAAAAAGATTCGTTCATAATGAACTTGGGTGGAATCTTCGCATCACTAATCTGCAAGCTGCTGTGGGCCTGGCACAGCTGGAACGAATTGATCAAATCATTGATCAAAAGCGAACTATAGGCAATCGATATAATAACTTTTTTAAAGGTACAATTAATAAATCGTATCAATTACCGGTAGAAAAGAAAGCATATGCAAAAAATATCTACTGGGTTTTTGGTTTAGTAAGTAAAGATGGTAATCGCACAGCAGAAGAGATTATGCAACGACTAGACCAAGTTGGAATTGGAACGAGGCCATTTTTCTACCCAATGCATAAACAGCCTGTTTTTAATAAAATGGGTCTCTTCCAAGAAGATACACACCCTGTTTCAGAATGGTTGTCTAAATATGGTTTCTATATACCGAGTGGGTTAGCACTGAGTACTGATGATATCAATAAGGTAATTGATAGAATGCGAGAAGTATTATAATGGAAATTACAGTTGTCTCTGTTGGATATGGGGCTATTGAAATAGCTACAACTACAAAGCAAATATTGTCATATTTGGTAGACCAAGGGCATCATGTAAACTTGGTAATAGATAAGACTTATATTAAATCAAGCTATTATCTTGATCAAGTATATCAATATCAAATACATAGAAGTGGTAATGCTTGCTTGGATAAAATTAATATCTTAAAAGATAGATTCTTATCTAGTAGAAGAATTTCAAAATCAGACATTGTTATATGTATTGAGATAAGGGCTCTTTTGTATTTAAAAAGAAATGGGTTTGATATATCAAAAGTCATTTTCTTTTCGATGGAATCTATGCATAATGTAAGCGATGGTAATAGAGAAGAGATAAATAGTGCTATGGATAGTACTATGGTTAATGTTATACAGAGTGAAGAAAGAATGAGTGATTTAAATAAGGCATTAGATGCTGATCATAAATTTATGTATTTGCCGGTATCATACCGGCCGAAAGAAATTCAATTTTATAATAATAGAGAGAATAAAATTTTATACTCTGGATATTTGGCTGAATGGTCGGGTTTGAAAGAGTTTATTGTAAATTGTAAATGGGATGATGATGTTAGAGTAGAAATTCAAGGGCATGATTTGAAAACTGGATATTATACAAATGAACTTCGTCGATTGTCTGAAAAAAAAAATATTACAATAGATACTGATTATATTGATGATTCTGACTATTTTGATTTTTTAAGTCAATATGGGTGGGGAATTGCTACATATATGAACCTACATGATAGTGATAACTGGAATAATTTAATATTTTCTTCTGGCAAAATAGCAGCGTATTTATGGTGTGGAATGGGCTTGATAACCAATATTAATGTACCACCAGATATGGATATTCCCGTTCAAAAGATTGATTTGAGTCGAGGGACAAAAATCAGTGCTGAGTTTGATAAGAGTATTTTTATAAAGAGTAGAAATGCAGCGTATAAATATTATAATTTTGACAATTATTTTTCTGAAATAATGAAACTTTCTTAATGTGGATATGTTAAAAAAAATAAAAAGAAAAATTAAAAAAATTATTGGCAATGCAGTAGTACAAAAAATACCTAAACCAAGAGTAATAGATAATCGCTGGAGTTCGACAAGTAAAATCTCTCAGAGAATATTCATGGGGCAAGTTCAAAATGAATTTCATAGTAAAGGGGTCGTTGACTTGTCTAACAAAGGGTATCGAGTATTTTCACAGTTTGATGAAGACGGAATACTTATAGCAATATTTTCAGTTATAGGTGAAGGGAATAAAACTTTTATTGAAATTGGAGCTGCAGATGGTATTAATAGCAATTGCGCTAATTTTGCTTTAAACCTTGGTTGGCATGGATTGTTTATCGATGGAGATTCAAGTAGCATTGCTAAGGGAAAAGAATTTTATCAAAATCATCATGATTCATTTCTCTATCCACCTGTGTTTAAAACGGCAATGGTAAAAAGAAGTAATATCAATGAACTTATTAGGGAAGAAGGTTTTGAAGGTGATATTGAGCTGCTATCAATAGATATTGATGGTAATGATTATTGGATTTGGGACGCAATTGAGGTTGTATCACCAAAGGTAGTAATTATTGAAACACATATAGAGTTCGGTTATAAAAATATTGTAGTTCCATATGATGAGAAATACTCATATCCGGGCTTACATAGGCAATATCATGGAGCTTCAGTAAAAGCCATGATTAAATTAGCTGACTCAAAAGGATATAAACTGTTGGCTTCTAATGTATATGGGTTTAATACTATTTATGTGAAGGCTGAGTATGCGAAATATTTTGTAGAATATGGTATTGAAGATGTTTTAGGGCACCGAAGAAATGATGAAAGAGTGAGACTCTTTGATGAAATATCAGATTGGAAGTATGTAACTCCCATAGAATGATTTATATGTATAAAGCAATTATATCAAAATTCAAGTCTTTATTTTCTAAAAGTGAATTGAACTTCATACATATCCCCAAAACAGGAGGTACTTATTTTACACAAAAAGGCCACAAGACATTAATTGAGGGGGTAAATAATTTAGGTCATACAGTAATTGATGACTGTAATTATAATATTAATCATCTTTACTATCCTCGTGACATGGAGCATGCGAGGCTTGTGACACCAATAGAAAATAATCGGAATACAAAATATATTTCTATTATTCGAAACCCATTTGATTGGTTGGTCAGCTATGCTGGACATGCTGGGAGTTGGAATCCTAAATACACCAATACTGACCATTATGACTATGAGGCAGCAAATATTAGTTTCGAGTATCTGTTAAAAAAGATAGTTGATCGAGAAGAGGTATGGCCATCACGTAAACCATTGTTCCTTCAGTTATTTACAACTAGTGGTAAGTTTATTCTGGATGAATTTATGGATCAGGCACACTTGAATAGTGAAATTGAAAGACTGGCCAGAAAGTATAATCGAGATTACAAAATTGAAGAACCTCTAAGAGTAGGTAACAGAAAAGATTACCGACACTATTATACGCCCGAGTTGATTGACTTAGTTGAGGAAACTTGGGGAGATGAATTGAGATTTCTTGGTTACTCGTTTGGAGAGAAAAGAAAAAAAGCACCAATTGATAATTTATTAGGAACTCGTAGAGAAGTGTTTGACCCTAGTGAGCAAAAAATATTGATTTGAAGAAATACATAAAATATCTAAAGCATTATTATCAGTTAAAGAAGCAGGAAAATAGATCAGAAAAACGTTTTACGTTTGAATTACGTGATAGAAATGTGCAATTGAATGATTGGACAATTGCTACTCCATTTGACCCACATTACACATACCATACTTCATGGGCGGCAAGAAAGTTAAAGGAGATCAATCCTGCAAATCACATTGATATCGGATCTGATCTACGCTTTTGTACGATAATCTCGGCTTTCATTCCCATTACTTTTTATGATTATAGGCCTGCTCACATTTATTTAAGTAATTTTAATTCAGAGCACGCTGATCTTCTTAACTTACATTTCAAGGATAACAGTATTCAGTCTTTAAGCTGTATGCATGTAGTTGAACATGTGGGTTTAGGAAGGTATGGTGACCCGGTAGATTATGATGGTGATCTTACAGCAATGAATGAGCTTAAACGGGTAATGAGACCGGGTGGTAGTTTGTTATTTGTTGTTCCTACGGGTAAACCTCGAATAATGTTTAATGCACATCGTATTTATTCATACAATCAGATACTAGATTACTTTGAAGGTTTTCAGCTAAAAGAGTTTGCATTATTACCAGATAAGTGGACAGATGGAATTATAGAACATGCCTCACCTAAATTGGCTAATAGGCAATCATACGCTTGTGGATGTTATTGGTTCATAAAGGAATAGTATAGAACGATTATGAAAACTACAGTTGGAACCCAAAACGCTGCAACCAGAGATAAGTGGCTAATTCAGAAAATTAATGAATTGCCTACTGGTATCCGCCTCTTGGATGCCGGATGTGGGGAGCAACGCTTGAAAAAGTATTGCGATCATCTTACCTATGTGGCTATGGACTTTGCCGAATACGATGGCAAGGGGGATGGATCAGGATTGCAGACGGGCTCCTTCGACCAATCCAATCTTGATATCGTAGCTGACATCACGGACGTTCCGGAACCTGATGATAGCTTTGATGCTATTTTATGTGTGGAAGTTATTGAACACGTTCATAATCCTGTAAAAGCACTAGAAGAACTTGCCCGACTACTGAAACCAGGTGGTACGCTAATCATTACTGCACCTTTCGCAAGTTTGACACATTTCGCTCCACATCATTATGCAACTGGATTCAATAAGTATTTTTATAAATACCATTTTGATAGGTTGGGAATTCATATTACTGAAATGCAAGCCAACGGTAATTTCTTTGAGTTTGTCGCACAAGAAATTAGGCGTATACCATTTTGCGAAGAAAAATACAGTAAAAAAATTACAGGTTTATTCTATCGTATTATATCCTCTATCATGTTGAGTTATTTGAGTAAACTAAGTGAAAGGGATGAAGGATCAGAAGAATTCTTAAACTTTGGCTGGCATGTTAAAGCCGAAAAAAAATAATTGTTTGGTTTGATGTATTGATCGTTAATAGCTATTAGAGATTTTGTGAAACTTCTTGATCAATGCGAACTGATCGTACCTGAGTGTGGAAATTTCCCACTTACATTGCGCAAATGGTGATTATAAATTCGGTTACTCATATAATTTTGCATTTTGAATGTAGTACAAAACCAACCTTTATAGTATTAAATAAATTTTGATTGTAGCACAACTTTTAGGTGGTTTAGGTAATCAGTTGTTTCAGTATGCTGCTGGGTATAGCCTATCCTATATGCTAAGTACCCGACTATATTTAGATATTCAAAAACTGGAAATGTCTAAAAAAAGAGATTTTGCATTGCATGTTTTCCCAAATATTAATGCGCGGGTAATAAAACCGAAAAACTTTACAGTGCATGATAGGGTAAAATGTAAGTATTTAAATATTTTTAGAAAGCAAAAGAAACTAAGTCATTTTTCCGAACCAGATTATGGGTATTGCCCTGAATTATTTGAGTGTAATAATGATTGTTACCTGACGGGATATTGGCAATCTTATAAATATTTCTCGGCAATTGCTCAACAGTTAAAAGAGAGTTTGCGATTTCCAAGAATAAAACATCCCCATTTATTGGCGATTGAAAAAAAGATGATGGCAACTGATAATATCGTATGCGTCCATATCAGAAGGGGAGACTATGTTAAGAATTCCCATACTAACAAAGTACATGGAATCTTGCCTTTATCATATTATACCCGTGCTATAGAAATCATAAACAATAATACACAGAACCCTTCTTACTATATATTTTCTGATGATCCTAATTGGGTTCACAAACAGGATATTTTTAAAGGTATGAGAATTATATCTGATGCAGAAAATTATGATTGGGAAGAGATGTATCTGATGACCCAATGCTCTCATCACATCATCGCTAATAGTTCTTTCAGTTGGTGGGGAGCATGGTTGGCTGAAAATTCTGATCAAATAGTTATTGCCCCGAAACAATGGTTTAATGATGAGACTTTTGAAAGAGCTGATAAAATTCCAGAAGAATGGATACGAATCTAAGTAAAATGAATTTGTAATGTGTGGAATTGCTGGAATTGTTGCTCCAAACAGCTATCGATATTCGACAATAGTAAAAAAAATGACCGATTCTATCAGGCATCGGGGCCCAGATGGAGAAGGGTTTAAACAATTAGATGGTTGTTATTTAGGTCATCGGCGTTTAAGTATAGTTGATATCGATGGTGGCGAGCAACCAATGCCTTCGTGTGATAATCAAAGTTGGATTGTATTTAATGGTGAGATTTATGGTTACCAAGATATTAAAAAGAGACTCTCAAATTATCCGTACTGTACACAAAGTGATACAGAAGTAATTTTAGCATTGTACAAAAAATATGGCGAGAAACTATCTCAATATTTACCAGGTATGTTTTCATTTGCGATTTGGGATAACCAGCAGAGACAACTTATTGCTGCGAGAGATCGCTTTGGGGAAAAGCCATTTTATTATGCTTGGGGAAATAATGGTGAATTCATTTTCGCATCTGAAATTAAGGCCATACTGGCGACAGGATTGGTTCAGACAACAATAAACGAGGAAGCTCTGGCTCATTACTTACAATATTTATATGTAGCACCTAATACATCCATATATAATGAGATACAGGCGCTTCCTCCAGCTCATCAATTGATTTACCAAGATGGCAATTTGCATATAAGGCGTTTTTGGGATTTTCCAGTTACCAATCCTGATATAACGGAAGATGAAGCCATCCAAACTTTTAGAACACTTCTTGCAAATTCTGTAGAGAAGCAACTAGTAGCAGATGTTCCGGTAGGAGCATTTTTAAGTGGGGGATTAGACTCTACAACCGTCGCTTATGAAGCAAGTAAAAAGAATTTTCAGCTAAATACTTATGCATTTGGATTTGGGGATGAAATAAATGAATTACCCTATGCCAAGACAGCATCAAAAGCTTATAAAACAGATCATCATGAATTAGATGCCCGTGATTATAAATTGCCTGATTTAATGTATAAAATGGCTGAGGTATACGATGAACCTTTTGCAGATAGTTCATGTATCCCTACTTACTTAATTGCAAAGGAAGCCTCAAAGCAAGAAAAAGTGATCTTATCAGGTGATGGAGCAGATGAACTATTAGGAGGATATGATTTCTGGTATCACTACTTAGCCAGCGTAGAAAAAGATTTTAATACCCAATGGCTCCAACATCTGCCTAAATCTATTATTCATGGGTTTGGACAAACGACAAATTTAATCGGATGGAAAACTCTAGAGAATAAATTTAAAAGATTCTTATTTAGGAGTAAATTTTCACATATAGTTCAAGTACAGAGGTTGGTTAGGCAGTACTTCGATAAGAATGAACTTAGTGAACTTGGAGTAACTTCTAATAGAACTATTTTTAATGATTTAGACGTGGATGATTTTGATACTTTAAATGATGTACTTAAAAATGATATGAGCTCGTATATGCCTGGTGATATCCTAGTTAAAACTGATCGGGCATCGATGGCAAATAGTCTTGAAATAAGAGCACCCTTTCTAGATCATGAACTAGCCGAATTTTGTATTTCACTTCCATCTAATTTTAAGTTCGATGAATCAGTCACAAAGAAAATATTAAGAAATGCTTATAAACATGAATGGCCTGTATCTATAAGAAATAGGTCAAAGCAAGGATTTGGCGCACCAATTTCAAATTGGTTGAAAGCTCCTGATATGCAGCAACTAAAAAATAAAATAATGCTCGATCACAACAATAAATTATTCGATTTAATTGATTTTAAAAAAGCTCAAAAATACAGTAATAGGAATAATTACCAAACATGGACTTTGCTAGTATTGGGTATTTGGCTAGAGAAATGACATTTCTAATGTGACTTCTTGTATTATTAATTTTAAATACATAGTAAAAAATGGGTGCTAATCCATTATTAACAGTATTAATGTCTGTATATAATGGCGACAGTTATATTAAGTCGGCTTTAGATAGTATTATAGACCAAATTTATCGTAATTTTGAGATATTGATAATTGATGATGGGTCTACTGATAATACTTTAAATATTATTCATTCATATGATGATCCCAGAATTAGAATAATAGAGAATGAGGTCAATATCGGCCTGACAAAAAGTTTAAATAAGGGAATTAGGAAAGCCAAAGGCGACTTTATCGCCAGAATGGATGCGGATGATATAAGTCGTCCGGATAGATTGGACAAGCAGATTAAATTAGCAGACAAGCGAAGTATTGTATTTAGCAATGCTAATCAAGCGCCTTGGTTGAGAAGAGAAAGCTTTTGGAGTAATACTGCGAAAAATGGTATGGCTGGCATTCATTTGCTATTTCAAAATTGTATTCCGCATTCCTCAGTTATATTTCCGAATGATGATATTTATTACGATGAGCGCTATAAATATGCGCAAGACTATGAATTGTGGTTACGCCTTAGTAAAAGATATTCAATAAAGGGGATCTGGGAGAATCTTGTTGAAATTAGGAATTCGCCCAATAGTATTACCAATACTAACCGCAGAAATCAAAACAAACTACGCAATAAAATAATTAAAGAATTTTTTAATGGAATTGGATTGCCATTTACAGATAATGAACTGAAGATCCATAACAGATTAATGAATGACAAAGACAGGTTTAATGAATATGATTTAGTACGTATTGATAAATGGATGAAAAAAATAAGAAATCATATTATTAATGTTGCTTGGTATGACAAGGACAAAGTTGATTGCTTTTTCAAAATTATTAGAAATGATATTCTTAGCCGGACAAAATTTTTCAGTTTTCGTAATAAATTAAAAGAGGTATTCCCATTTCATTGAATAGCATATTGTTTAAAATTGGGAGGTTGTTAGCCTTTTTATCTCGTCAGAGGAAGTATTATTTCTTTTTTCATTCCAATAAAATTGGTGGTGCTGAAAAAGTCCATTTGGAAATATTAGATGCCCTTTCAATTCCATCCAATGAAATGGAAATCATATTTACGAGTACTACCTCAAAATCTGGATATTCAGAAGAATATTTGCAATAC
The DNA here is from genome assembly GCA_051747265.1 of Bacteroidota bacterium. Lineage (GTDB taxonomy): Bacteria > Bacteroidota > Rhodothermia > Balneolales > Balneolaceae > JBNJFY01. Next base: position 243,572 of record JBNJFY010000003.1, read on the forward strand.
GGAAGCAATGTCGATATCACTGCTGCCAGATCTAATCGACGTTTGTTTTTTCTTTGGTTGGGATTTTATAGTCAAAAGATTAATAGGTCCCAAAGTGCACTTTGTTTTGGTTCAGTAAGCTACTTTTACTATCGATTAATCCCATTTTTAAAATCTGATATAGTCAAGCTTGATTTGATCCATGCTTTGATGGGTAATGATTCGTTTGGGATTGAACATCTAAGTCTGCCAGTTGCGGAACATTTTGATGCTGTAATTGTAACTCATCAATCTGTAGCGAAAGGGCTCAAATCACTTTATGAACAGTCAAATATTGAGAATGTACCTATTGAAATTATCCCCAATGGGGTAGCGTGTCCGGATCAGTATCAGAAAAAGGATTTGAATAATGGTATTAATGTCCTCTATGTGGGCAGGTATAGCGATGAAAAACGTGTTAATTTATTATTTCGCGCTGCGAAGATGGCATTAGAGCATATACCATCAATCAAGTTTTCTTTTGCTGGTTTTGAACGAAATGAAATTTTAGATTCAATTCCCGATAATTGTACTATTTTGGGCAAAATTAAAGATAGAGATGCCCTTAATGCACAGTTTCGAAAGGCGCATTTCATTGTCTTGGTTTCCGAACGTGAAGGAATGCCACTATCGGTACTTGAAGGAATGTCTTATGGCTGTGTACCTATTACCACAGCGGTTGGTTCACTGAGGAATATTATTTCAGACGAGGTCGGGGTACTTATTCCTCCCGATTGCGATAATTTGCATGAGGAAATGTTTAATGCGATCTCCTCAATAATTGCTAACCCACAGCATTATCACCAATTATCTAAACAATCATATCAATTAGTTCGCAATCAATATTCACTCAAAATAATGAAAAACCAATACAAGAAATTATTTGAGCAATTATGAATATTGCACTAATAAGTTTTGAGTATCCTATTGATACAGGTTGGGGTGGCATTGCTACATATGTTCAGCAGGCTGCTGAAATGTTACATGAAGCTGGGTACTATGTAGAAGTATTCTGTGGTACACCCAAAAAAGATTACTGGGTGGATACACCTGGATTTAGAGTAAACCTTGTAAATTATTCAAAAAGGAATGCATTCTATAAAGATGTAGTAAAAGTATTTGCTGAGCGCCATAACATTATCGGTTTTGATGTTTTAGAGGTACCTGAATTTGCTACCGATGCAAAACTAATAACTGAACGTTTTCCTGAAATTGCAGTCGTAGTTAAGACCCACTCACCTTTATTTCTCAATAGGCAGTTAAATACATCTGAATGGTCAGTATATGCAAAAATTAGGCATATAATTGGCTCCATGGTGAGAAGAGAACGACCAATATTGCCTTATTTCTATAACTACAAAAAAGATCCAGAGTATTGGGAAGCAAGAAAGGCAGATCTTATATCGTCACCCTCTCGTTCATTAGAGAATATTGTTAAAAACAAATGGAAACTACCCGAGGACAAATTTAAAAGAGTTCCTTATCCATTTGAGCCAAATACTGATATGCTAAATATTTCCCCTAGTGATGGAGAGGTTCAAAATATCGGTTTTATAGGACGCCTGGAGGTAAGAAAAGGTATTACTGATTTGATTGATGCCATTCCAATGCTCGTAGACAAATATCCACATCTAAATTTTTACCTGATTGGACAATCAAGGCAAGCCCCCAATCGCGTTCAGACAATGGACGAATATTTGAAAAAAAAGCTGGGCGATTATGTGTCTACTGTCCATTTTGTCGGGAAAATCCCTTATCAAGAGTTGCCTGAAAAGTTGTCTAACTTAGATGTCACAGTCTTTCCGAGTTTATGGGAAAACTTTCCCAATGTTTGTTTGGAAGCAATGTCTGCTGCTAGAGCAGTTGTGGGTTCGAAATATGGTGGAATGCGAGACATGATCACTCATCTAGAAAATGGATATTTGATAAAACCGGGTGATCCGAAAAAAATCGTGGAAGGGATAGAATATTATATCCAAAACCCTGAAAAGGTTACCCTCTTTGGCACTAAAGCGAGGAGACGGATATTGGAAGCCTATAGCAGGGATGAGATTTTGCCTCAACAAATCGCATTATACCAAATGGCTATTGCCAGAAATCAAGAGGCAGCTTAGATATAATTATTTATGCGACATAACTTTCACTATGTAGATCCCATACCGCCTGTTGTGGAAGAGCATCGACCTACGTGGTCAGTCATGATACCTACCTATGATTCTAATGATCATTTAAGGCAAACATTGGAATCTGTTTTGGTGCAAGATATGGGTCGTGAACGAATGCAAATTGAGGTTGTTGATGACGCTTCACCCAACCATGATACCAAATCTTTAGTTCGAGAAGTGGCAGGTGAGCGTGTAGATGTTTTTATTCAGCCCCAAAATTTAGGCCTTGTAGGCAACTTTACAAGTTGTATTAAAAGAGCTAAAGGACATTACATCCACATCTTACATGGAGATGACTATGTGGAAAAAGGCTTCTATAAACAAAATGAAAATATCTTTGATCAATACTCTTCCGTTGGGGCCATTATTAATCGGATTAAATATATAGAAGGCGACGATTCCTTAATAGGGAATGGTAAACTGCTACAAAACGATCCTGGACCAGCGAAGAATTTTATCGAAAGATATTTTACAGATATTGGGGTTAATACACCGGGAGTTACTGTCAGAAGGAAGGTATATGAGGAATTGGGCGGTTTTGACAGGAGAATAAAAAAGCTGGGTGAAGATCGAGAAATGTGGCTTCGAATTGCTCGATGGTTTGATATTGGCTATCAGCCTGAACCATTAGCTGTTTACAGAATTCATGATGAGGCTTTAACAGAACAAATTACCGAGAGTGGTGAAATAATCAATGATATAATTACTACTCATGAAATTGTGAAGAGCCATTATGCGGGGACAAAATATTTGCCTTTAATACAAAGACGGAAAGAGGTTATTGCTCGAAAAGCTATTTTGTCTGGAATAGAGAGTATAAAAAACAAAAAATTTAGGACTGCTAAAACATATTTAAAAGCAGGAATTCTTTATTCCAAGAGTCCCAAAACAATCTACTGGATTTTAAGAGGAATTATAGATAAAAATTATAAATGAATAACAAGATATATATATCTGGTTGTGGTGGTATGTTAGGCGATGCCTTTTACAAGGTGTTTAATGATGATTTTGAGCTTAGATGTACCGATATAGATGTAAACGAAGATTGGTTAGAATTTTGCGACATAAGGGATTTTGATTCCTATTTGAAAGATGTAGTGCAGTTTGATCCTGATTATTTATTCCATTTAGGTGCTTATACGGATCTTGAGTATTGTGAGAAGAATCCTGACGAAGCCTATATAACGAATACATTATCCGTAGAACATGCGGTGCAAATAGCAAATGAACTACAAATTCCACTATTATACATAAGCACCGCAGGCATTTTTGATGGTAAAAAAGATGTATATGATGATTGGGATAAACCCAATCCACTGGGCGTTTATGCTAGAACAAAATACCTAGGTGAAAGATATGTGGTGGAAAATGCCCGAAAATATTTTGTATGCAGAGCCGGCTGGATGATGGGCGGTGGACCGACTAAAGATAAAAAATTTATTAATAAGCTTATTCAGCAAATTAAAAATGGAGCTAAAGAACTAAATATCGTAGATGATAAATTAGGAACTCCGACCTACACCATGGAATTTGCCAATAATGTTAAGGAATTAATTAAGACTAACTATTATGGTGTTTATAATATGGTCTGTCAGGGAGTTACTGATCGACTTGCCGTATCTAAACATTTACTAAAAGTCTTAAATAGATCGAGTGTGATCGATATTAATGAAGTGAGCTCTGAATTCTTTCGAAAAGAGTATTTCGCTCCTCGTCCTGAATCGGAAAGATTGATCAATAAAAAATTGCAGTTAAGAAAACTGAATTTAATGGGAGATTGGGAAGTTGCATTAAAGGAATATGTAGAGACTAGTTTTAGTGATGTAATTAAAAAATGAAATGATTGTTTGTAGATATGTTTTATCCCTATTGGATGATAATAAATCATTAGTATGTCTACCGTAAGTATTATCATAACCAGTTATAATCAGATAACAAAGATTAGTGAAACGATAGAAAGTGCACTCAATCAAAGTCGACTTCCGGATACAATAATTATTTCTGATGATGGGTCTGATGATGGGTCTCGTATTATTTTAAAGGAATATTATCAGAAATATCCAGAATTAATAAATTTGGATTATGCACAGAAAAATCGAGGAGTATCTACAAATAGAAATGTCGGTGCAAGCTTATCAGATGATGATTACCTAATCTTTTTAGACGGTGACGACCAACTCCTGCCAAATAAAATTGAGTCTGATTTGGCGATATTGGATAAGTGTGATAACAAAGAGACGATAATTATTTGGTCAAACTTTTTATTTGGTAAATCTTTAGAGAAATCTAAGAAGTGGTTAGATCAATTCAATAAAGGTTTAACCATAAGTACTAAACACATCGCTGGGCGAAAAATGCCCAAGAATAAGCTTTTTAGAAATGAACTGATACCTCGAAAGTTATTTCAAGAGGTGGGTGGTTTTGATGAACGATATTCATTATATGAAGACTGGGATTTGAAGATTCGGTTATCCGAAAAGGCACGTTATGAATATAATGATACTGTTGGGTCATTTTATAGAATGTCTGATACGGGGCTAAGCAACATGAAATATATTGAGCATTTGAAAATGTTTTATGAAATAGTTTCCAAAAATAGCTCTGTTTTTACACCTGAAATTATTAGTGAATTAGGACCATCTTTTGATTTTTTGTTAGCTAAGATTGCGGAAAACAATGGTCGACTATCCATACCGTATATTTTCCAAAAACTTAATTATAAGTGGTTCAAATTGACTCATTTGTAAATGCAAAAATTGCTCTTCCTAGTATCCCAGCCAAGGTCAGGTTCAACATTACTACAATCCCTGCTTAACTCACACTCAGAGATTAATACAATAAGTGAGCCATGGATATTGCTAAATGAACTATTTCATTTTACAAAGTATGTGGATAGAAGTGGTTTTGATTGGATAGAATTCCAAAAATCACAAGATCGATTAGTCGAAATATTACCAAGTGGCAGAAGTAGCTATTTCCAGATAATAAAATCGAAAGTTACTAATCTATATGCTGAAGTTGGGCAATCTTTAGATTTTGATGGTGAATACTTCCTGGATAAAACCCCTCGTTACTACTTGATTTTAGATCAGATCAGAGAGTTATTCCCAGAATCTAAGATTATCATTCTTAAACGAAATCCGTTAAATGTATTTCGTTCCATATTTAACACATGGGTTAGAGAAGACTGGGGGCGATTTGAACGATATTACCATGATCTGTACAGTGCTATTACAACCATTAATGAGTTTACTGCAAAAGATCCTCTTAACGTAAAAGAAATCAGGTACGAAGACCTGACTCATTATCCGGAGAAGACATTATCTGATGTCATACAATTTTTGGAATTGGAAAGAGAAGATATAGATCTTGATAAAGGATATGGTTTCAGTAAGGGTAGTTCAGATCTATATCATGGTGATCCTAATCTAAAAGATGAGAAATACCGCCAGTCTATTTCGAAGAGTACCGGTGAAGAATATTTGAATGAAAAGGGGGTATCAAACTACTTACTTTTTTCGTACGCAAAATCGCTAAATAAAGATACTTTATCCAAGTTTGGTTATAGTATCTCAAGTGAGCTATTACATAATGTATGGATGGAATTACTAAGTAATGGTATTAACATCGATGTCGAAAAGATGTGTAAGGGTGAGTATAATGTGCACTCATTGACATTTCGTGCTCGCCAGAAGTTACTATTATCACTTTTGTAGACCATATCTATACTCATTCCAAATTAGCAACTCGCCCCCAACTCCCCCTACTATTGTTCCTTTTTCTGCCTTACATTACGCCCTGTTGTTGAAGCGGAGCATTTGGCTATTCCGTTCGCAGCAGTGAATTTAGGGTGACTGGCCTAATGGTATGGTCTGCCAGCAGGTCGGTGCTTAATCATTGAAATTTTATTTCTTTACGTCATTTTATAGGCCATAACCTAACCGTAAAGCCTGACATTATGCCTTCATTATTACAAGCTGCTAAATCACAAGTCGGACGTAAAATCCTGACCGGTATTACCGGTGTCGCTCTTGTGCTTTTCATAATCATCCACTTATTGGGAAATTTGCAATTATTTGGGGATGCAACGGCGTTCAACGAATACACACATACATTAGAGAGTATGGGGGGGCTCCTATATATTGCTGAGGCTGGATTGGCGTTCTTGTTTTTGTTGCATGCTTACATAGGGATTTCTATTTACTTGCGTAAGAAAAAAGCACGCCCGGTTGGTTACGAAAAGTATCAGAGCAAAGGGCAGCCTAGTAAACAATCGGTTAGTTCCCGAAGCATGGCCATCACGGGGATCGTGTTGTTGGTATTTCTAGTGTTCCATATCGTGCATTTTAAGTTTGGCGATACGGCTATGGTCACTGTTGATGGAACCCAAATGCGTGATTTGAAAGCGCTGGTTATCGATTCTTTTGTTAACCCAGCTTACGCTTTTGGGTATACGTTCGTGATGATATTGTTGGGTATCCATTTGCGTCATGGGGTTTGGAGTGCGCTGACTTCGCTGACCATGAAGCATAAAAAGTATTCTTTTACTATTTATGGTATTGCAGCAGTGGTTGCCTTGTTATTGGCAGCTGGATTCCTGTTTATCCCTCTATATATCTACTTTACCGGAGGCCAGGGAGCTTTACTAAGCTAATTTTTACTTGTTTTGTTTGAGGACAGAATAAGCACTAACGAATTTGATCATTATACGAGTTACTCAATCTCAGTCCTATGAAGTTAGAGTCTAACGTACCTGATGGACCGCTTGAAGAGAAGTGGGAAAAGCATCTCAACGACATTAAGTTGGTCGCACCAAATAACAAGCGTAAGCATGATGTAATTGTGGTAGGTACCGGGTTGGCCGGCGCCTCCGCTGCAGCTAGTTTGGCAGAATTAGGGTACAACGTGAAAACGTTTTGTATCCAGGATTCCGCTCGACGAGCTCACAGTATTGCTGCGCAGGGTGGAATTAACGCTGCCAAAAATTACCCCAATGATGGTGATACCATCTGGCGGTTGTTTTACGATACCATAAAAGGGGGCGATTACCGTTCTCGCGAAGCCAATGTGTATCGACTGGCCCAGATCTCCAACAACATTATTGATCAAGCGGTTGCCCAAGGTGTTCCGTTTGCTCGTGAATATGGTGGTTTATTAGCCAACCGTTCTTTCGGTGGAGCCCAGGTATCTCGTACGTTTTATGCACGAGGGCAAACCGGTCAACAGTTGTTACTTGGCGCCTACCAAGCGATGATGCGCCAGGTGCACGAGGGTAAAATTGAGAATCACCCTCGTCAGGAAATGCTGGATCTAGTGACCATTGATGGTAAAGCTCGAGGTATAGTAACTCGTGACTTGGTAACGGGTGAAATCCAACGCTGGGCGGCCGATGCTGTTCTGTTGTGTACCGGTGGATACGGTAATGTTTTCTATCTGAGTACCAATGCAAAGAATAGTAATGTGACCGCAGCTTGGCGATGCCATAAAAAAGGTGCCGCTTTTGCCAATCCGTGCTATGTACAGATTCATCCCACCTGTATTCCGGTATCCGGAGATTATCAATCCAAGCTCACCTTGATGAGTGAGAGTTTACGTAATGATGGTCGTGTTTGGGTACCCAAGAAAAAAGGGGATGATCGTCATCCCAACGATATTCCTGAGGATGAGCGCTATTACTACTTAGAGGAGCGCTATCCGGCCTTTGGTAACTTGGTTCCTCGTGATGTTGCTTCACGAAATGCCAAAATTGTGACCGATGAAGGCATGGGCGTAGGTCCAACCGGTAAAGCCGTTTATCTGGATTTCGCGGATGCCATTGAGCGAGATGGACGTGATACCATCTCAGCCAAGTACGGTAACCTGTTTGATATGTATGAAAATATCACCGGAGACAATCCGTACGAACAACCGATGCGTATTTTCCCCGCGGTTCACTACACTATGGGTGGCCTTTGGGTTGATTACAACTTAATGAGCAATGTTCCCGGACTGTTTGTGCTGGGAGAAGCCAATTTCTCTGATCACGGTGCCAACCGATTGGGGGCCAGTGCTCTGATGCAGGGATTAGCCGATGGTTATTTTGTAGCCCCTTACACTTTAGGCAACTATATCGCCGGTGAATCCTTCGATGACGTTACCACCGATCACAAGGCGTTTGAAGAAGCTGAAAAGAGTGCTCAAGCCCAGATTGATAAACTGCTCAACATCAATGGTGATAAGACGGTAGTGGAGTATCACCGAGAGCTGGGTAAAATTATGTGGGACAAAGTCGGAATTTCTAGAAACGAAGAAGGCCTGAAAGAAGCTATCCAAGAGATTCAGGAACTTCGTGAAGACTTCTGGCAAAATGTCCGCGTTCCGGGGGAAGCCAAGAATTATAACAAATACTTGGAGTTTGCCGGACGGGTCGCCGACTTTTTTGAGTTAGCCGAGGTTATGGCTAAAGATGCTTTACAACGTGATGAGTCCGCCGGATGTCACTTGCGCGAAGAGCATCAATCCGAAGAAGGTGAAGCGATTCGAAATGATGAAGACTACTCTTATGTAGCCGCATGGGAGTACAAAGGATTTGAGAATGGAGAACTGCAACATGAGCTCCATAAAGAAAATCTCGAGTTTGAGTTTGTTGAGCTCAAACAACGCAGTTACAAATAACCGAACTGAACTACGGTAGTATTACCATGAGCGATTCAATGACCATACACTTAAAAATCTGGCGTCAAAACGGTCCAAACGCCGCTGGCAAACTGGTCGATTATACAGTTGAAAATGTAAATACTCACATGTCCTTTTTGGAGATGCTCGACGTGCTCAACGAAGAGCTGATCAAAGAGGGGAAGGAACCGGTCGAATTTGACTACGATTGCCGTGAAGGTATTTGTGGGTCCTGCAACCTGATGATTAATGGTCAGGCCCATGGTCCCAAACGATTGACCGCCGCATGTCAGTTACACATGCGTGAGTTCAATGACGGTGATGAAATCGTGGTTGAGCCCTTCCGCGCCCAAGCGTTTCCTATTATTAAAGACTTGGTCGTCGATCGAACAGCATTTGACCGCATTATTGAAGCGGGCGGGTATGTATCTGTACGAACCGGTGCCGCGCCTGACGCTAACTCCATCCCAATAGAAAAAGCGCACGCGGATACTGCTTTTGACTATGCCACCTGTATTGGTTGCGGAGCCTGTGTAGCCGCATGTCCGAACAGTTCGGCTTCGCTATTTACCGGTGCCAAATTAGCTCACTTATCCTTACTTCCTCAAGGTGAACCTGAGCGCCACGAACGTGTGGTCAATATGGTTGACCAAATGGAAAAAGAAGGATTTGGTGACTGCTCCAATCACGCAGAGTGTGAAGCGGTTTGTCCACAGGGAATTTCTATTTCTGCTATTGCCCAAATGCGCAAAGATTACATGAGCGCGGTATTAAATGGCGAATAGATAGAATAATTCCATCCTGCTTATTTAGATTAAAAAGGCGCATCAATGGTCGATGCGCCTTTTGTTTTTCAAAGGGGATTTTGCAGCTTTCTTTCTATGAGAAACACAACCGAAGATCATCAGCCAACCTTAGAGGGAGCCCGATCCCAACTTCAGCAGTTTTGGGGGTATCCGGATTTCCGTCCGGGCCAGGACGAGGCAATTTCATCGATATTTGAAGGGCGTGATACGCTGGTATTGTTTCCCACCGGTGGAGGAAAATCGCTTTGCTATCAAGTTCCGGCCTTAGAGCTTGGAGGACTGACCGTAGTTATTTCTCCGTTAGTGGCCTTGATGCAGGATCAAGTAGAACAACTCAATCAACGAGGAATTAAGGCCACTTACATAAACAGTACCATCAGCAGATATGAGGTCGAACAGCGTTTGGTGAACGCCCGAAACGGCATGTATACCTTGCTATATTGTTCACCCGAGCGCTTGGCTACGGATCTTTGGCAACAGGAGGTCGACCAATTACCCATCTCGCTAGTTGCTATTGATGAGGCCCATTGTATCAGTGAGTGGGGACACGATTTTCGTCCGGAGTATCGACAGATTAAAGAACATTTAGCGGATTTACCGTCGGAGGTTCGATGGGTAGCGCTGACCGCGACGGCTACTCCGGAGGTGCGCGATGACATCGTGGCAAGCCTGAATTTTGATCAACCCAATGTCATTTCCAAGGGGTTCGACCGACCTAATCTACACTGGTGGGTGATTGAAGCACAAAATAAAAAGGAGTACATCCAACGGGTGGTAAGCCGTCAAGCAGATAGTCAACATTCCGGTCTTATTTACGCTGGAACCCGCAGAGCGTGCGATGAATTGGCCCAATGGTTATCGGATCAAACCGTTCCCACCAAGGCCTATCATGCGGGATTGGATAAAGAGGTGCGTAACCGGATCCAAGAAGATTGGATTGAGGGTGCATTACCCTTGGTGGTGGCTACCAATGCATTTGGGATGGGCATCGACAAGGCAGACTGCCGGTATGTGGTACATTATGATCCCCCTTTTTCGTTGGAAGGCTATTATCAACAGGCGGGACGGGCCGGTCGCGATGGGGACGAGGCGTATCCTATTTTACTCTATCGGGAGGCTGATTTTGTGCAGCTGGAAAAACGTATCGAAAAGCAGCACCCTTCCCGCAAAATCATTCAACAAGTGTATGATGTGTTGTGGGATACGTTTGAGGTAGGGATTGGAGATACCTTGGATAACCCCCATATCGTTGATATCGAAAAACTAACACAACGATCTCATTATTCGCAGCGAGTGATCGAACGAGTGCTCCAAATCTTACAACGATGCGCAGTGCTGGAATTAACTCCCCATCATAAAGCAGAGTTGGGGATTCAATTTATAGCGGATCGGGATTTCCTGCATGACTATGTGCAGAATTTGGAAAACCATAGGAAACGTGAATTCGTAGATACATTACATCGAATCTATTCGCCGGATGCTTTCCATGATCTGCACTTTATTGAGTTGGGGTATGTGTTGGATAAGCTGCAGATGCAGGAGCATACCATGATGAAAGGGTTGCATATCCTGGAGCAGGAGCGCTTACTGTCGTTTGAGTCGCGTTCGGACCAGCCGCTGATCCGCTTTTTGACCAATCGTCAGCAACAGGTTCCCATCGATCATCAACGGTTGGAGCGCTATCATCAAGTGCAGATGCAGAAATTGAATTATTTAAAGCAGTATGCCCAAACGGATCGATGCCGAAGTGAGTTTCTGCGTCGATATTTTGGAGAAACTAATGTGCCGGAATACTGTGGGAAATGTGATAACTGCCGCCAAGATGTTGACAGTGCAGATAACAGCGTTCACCAAGAGTGGATAGATACCATTCGAAAAACGCTGGCAAATTCGTCCGATTCTTTAACCGTTTCCGAAATCAGGCAGCAGACTTCGTTAACCACTAGACAGGTTCGAACCGCTCTACGTTATATGATGCGCGAGGAGTGGGTTGATCAAGTCGAAGATCCAGTAACACGATATGTAATACCTAAGTGAGCAATCGAAAAAAACTATTTTTCGGGCCGCTGGTTTTCCTTATCTACGCCATCCAGCAGTTGATCCAGTCGGTCAATCGCTTTTTGGTAGCGCTTTTTTTGAGCCTGAAGATCCCGTTGATAATAGTTGTGTGAGCGTAGAAACTGCTCATAGCTGACCCCATAAAAAGATAAGGTACTGTCTATTAATCGTTGTGCCATTTCAGGCGCGTCGTAGTTGTTGCGAAACGACTCTGCCATCTGGAATTCGGTAATCAGGTTGATATAGGTATCCTCAGCTATAATATCCTTGGGTGGTGGTGCCTCTTGTTCACAACCTAGACTCACCAAGGCGAAGACCAACAATAGGGTCCGAGCAGGCAGGTATTTCATGATCATTCTTCAGGTGGTTTAGGATTAAGCGGACGCATGGTCATTTCATTGATCAAGAAATTATCGGGCGTTTCTAACAGATGCACAAGAACATCGGCCATATCCTTAGGTCGCATCATGTGATCATGGGTTTCCATATCCACGTTATCAAAGAATTTCGTAGAAATGGAGCCGGGATAGAGGCAGGTTACTTTGATTTTGTCGTACCGAAGTTCTTTAAATAGGGCTTCACTAAATCCCCCCACTCCGAATTTGGTAGCGTTGTATCCGGTCAAGTTGGGATTACCAATCTTTCCCGCAATGGAAGCGATATTTACAATGTGGCAGGTATTAGAATTTTGTTTCATGAGGGGGACCAACTGTCGTGTCAAGTAAAACACCCCATTCAAATTGGTGTTTACCATTGTCTGCCACGCATCCAGTGATAGTTCATCCACCGGACCAAACAAGCCCAGCCCCGCGTTATTAATCAGAATATCAGGTTGGTGCTGATCCGAAAAAGTATCCGTTACCCAAGATTCAATACTCTCAGAATCGGTAATGTCCATGGTGACCGGAATAAACTCGTCACCCCATCGCTGGTTAAGCTTTTCCAGTTTATCGGTGCTTCGAGCTAATCCATATACAGTGGCCCCTTTATCAATAAGAGCTTTGCTGAACGCCGCTCCCAAACCACTACTAGCACCGGTTATTACGGCAATTTTTGCGCTGATATCCATGATTCAGAATACTATTGTTGAAAGTCTTATGTTATTGCTGTTTAGTTTAACACATAGCAAGGCCAAAGGATAAATCATTCCAACTTATGGTGAAAGTGCCATTATATATTGATGTCGGTAATACTACGCTAAAAGGGGTGACCAAAACGAGCGGCGGAAACTGGCAAACGGTTGTGCAGTGTCAATGGGATCAACGGTTGGAGTTACAGGATCGGTTAGCTGATTTGGAAGCTCCCCAGTGGATCATTGGATCGGTTCGACCCCAGTGGGAAGAGGTTATCCTGAAATTGGGAGAGCAGCTAGAAATACAGCCGCAGTTCTTGGGCACTCAGCAGATTCCCCAATCATATCTGGATTATGAAACGCCGGAAACATTGGGTATTGACCGCATATTGGCCTGTTGGGGTGCTGCGCGGCAGTGTGAGTCACATATAGTGGTGATCGATGCAGGAACGGCTTGTACCATTGATTGGATGGATGATAAAGCGGTGTTCCGAGGTGGGGTAATTGCCCCAGGTTGGAAAATGTTGCATAGTGGATTTCAACGAGAGGCACCGGCACTACCGGCTATTCATGATCGTGGTTTACCGAAAAACTGGCCGGGAAAATCTACCAATGATAGCTTGCGTTGGGGAATTGCAGGAACTGTTCGCGCAATGATACGTGGTCATATTGAGCATTACCGGGAATCAATTGATCAGCCGTTTGAAATTTGGATTACCGGTGGAGATGCAAAATCGATAAAAAGTATGTTGCCTGAATACGAATTACATTTCGATCCCTATCTCGTATTCAAAGGAATGGAATGGATGCAAGAAAAAGAATGGAATTTACCACATTCGACCAATCACTAATCATCCATTGATACCGGGGTGGTATCTTCATCCAAGCCGCGTAACTTATCCATGATCAACGCGATGACCATATCCTGCGCTACCGTATTTTCACCCCCATGCGGTATGATAATATCCGCGTAGCGCTTACTGGGTTCTACGAACTCCAAATGCATGGGGCGCACAAATTTTTGATACTGAGATAATACACTCTCCAGGCTACGTTCACGCTCCAAAATGTCCCGCTGGATCCGGCGCAAGAGGCGCACATCATCGTCGGTATCCACAAACAACTTGATATCCATAAGCTGCCGGAGTCGTTTTTCAGAAAAAATAAGGATTCCGTCGATAAGGATTATTTGCCGGGGATAGGCGGTTTGGGTGTCTTCCGTGCGCACATGTCTGGCAAAATCGTAACTAGGGATTTCCACGCTATAACCTTCTTGCAAAGCTTTGATATGACGTATCATCAACTCGGTCTCCAAAGATGATGGATGATCAAAATTTTGCTGTGTGCGCTCTTCAAAAGGCAGATGCTTCAAATCGCGATAGTAGGAATCGTGCTCCAGCAGTAAAATATCTTCTTTACCGATGCTGTTGATGATATGTCGGACCACGGTAGTTTTACCGGAACCACTGCCGCCGGCTACACCAATAATAATAGGGTTCAAATCAGATGTTTGTTGCTGTTCAGAGGAGTGGGAATGCACGAATCAGTTGGTATTGTAATGTTGTGTTTTCTCGTACCGTTCTTTGTAGTTACGAATAGCCCGAAAAAGCGCTGAGGCCATGATGCTTTGCCCGTAATCACTGGTCAAAAAACGTTGTTCGCCGGGATTAGTAAGGAAGCCAAGCTCAACAAGTACGGCGGGCATGGAGGCGTGATAAAGGACCACAAAACCCGCTTGCTTTACCCCACGGGAATAGCGTTGGGCACGTTCGTTAAATTGTTGTTCCACCATGCCAGCGATGCGTTCGCTTACCGCCATATATGCGCTGTTGGCCAACTCATAAATGAGCAATTCGTTTTCGGTGAGCTTCTTTTTAGCAGGATTATCTTCCAGGGCAATGACACTGTTTTCCTTCTTAGCTACTTCCAAAGCATCTTCGCTTTTGTGCATTCCCAAAAAGAACACTTCAGATCCACGAGCATCTCGCCGATGGAAGGAGTTACAGTGAATGGAGACGAACAGATCGCCCTCATGTTTATTGGCGTAACGACCGCGCTCCTGAAGCCCAATAAATGTGTCATCATCACGAGTATATACCACTTTAACATCAGGGAGATATTTTTTGATGTAGTTCCCCAGCTTTAAGGCAACAGCCAAAGTGACATCCTTTTCTTTAACTCCTCGGTATCCGATGGAGCCCGGATCACGACCGCCATGTCCGGCATCGATGACCACAACATCGAATTTCATTTTATTCCGGGCGCTGGTGTATTCTAAATCTTGGGAAGGAGTGGCTTCTTGATCTGCGGTATCCATTTCTGTGGCCAATTGAGCAGTATCCACAACCATTTCAGCGGCATCTCGAGTTAACCGCTCCCAGGGAATCGGACTCATTCCGTCGGTAAGCACCTCTAAGTCGGTGGCTGAGGCCGCGGTCATAGCTACTAATATGTCATTCGACTGACCATCGCGATAAATATCCGCAATGTAGTACTCCTCGTCATCCAGATAAATGTCGATACCTAAACCAAACTCTATGGGATGCAGGCTTACATGATCAAAGGGGGTATCAGACAATGTGAAATCGACTTGGGAAGTATCCGTATTGGGCGCATATAGAGCCACTTGGATCATTGAAGCATTTGGCTGGAAAACGCGAAACGAATCAACTTCGGCATTCATGTGCATGCGAACCACGTAGCCTTTACCATCGCTCCGCTCCGCAGAGGAGAGATGCTCTAAGGAATGAGATTGAGCCATACCATCCCAAGAAGTGGCAAGAAGAAGCAAAGCTAGTAATACCAAGGGGCGTACAAGTCGTAATCCTACGCGGGGTGTCAAATAATTACTACGATTCAATGCACTGGAGTATTTAAGTGTGAATTAACTTGGTAACTAACTGATTTCAGCATTGATCCCTGAACAACCTATAAATTAAGCAATATATTATTTACGGGAAATTAATTAGATAATTACTCTTAATTAAGCCAGCTTTACTTATTGGAAGTTATGCATGTGCAAACATTTGTGAATAGCATTCCTATAGGTTTTTTGTATACTCAATATGGGAGGGCTTTGCCAAACCTTCCGAAATGTATTCTGTCATGGCAAGATGTAGTAACAATCACCGTTTACACAATCTAATCAGGGGATTGCCGCTCTACGTTCGCAATGACAGGTAGTTTTGCAAAGCCCTCTATGGGAGTAAGTCTAAATCAACCAAGAGGATGCATCTGTGAATATAACAGAGCATAATGATATAGCGCAGCAGATCGGCACGATCTTTACACGAATTCAAAAAGAGTGGGCGCCACAACGACAACGTCGCTTGGGTTCATATCGCAAGTTAATTTTAAACTTTTCGGAAGAGCTGCGACATGATCCGGAACTTTCTGATTTAAAGTCCCATCAGTATTTGTTATCGCTGATGAGAAAATGGCGAACAACGCTGAAAGAACAGATTGCGGCGGAGCGTCGTGAATCCAGCTATCGAAAAAGCCTGCATCTCATTGGCCAGATATTACAAGATTTGCCAGAACAGGCCTTACTCCGGCAAGGTGAACATCGATTTAAAGTGGGATCCGATAATAGCTTGGAGATTCGCTTGATCAAAACGGTTAAGCGAGGGGTACGTGGTTTTAAGCGTATGGGGGTAAAAGTTACCAATCTGTATCGGAAACTAATCCAGAAGGAACCATCAGTGCCCGAACCCTGGACCCATGAAGTTTGTCCGCGCTATTTGGCCATGCATCTGGTAATGGAATCGGAAGAGGTATGGAGAAATGAAGTATATCATGATTGGTATGCCTTAGCACAATTTCTCTACGAGCTGGAATCATGGCAAGATACCTGGTTATTGGGGAGGGAGGTATCCTTTACCGGTACTCAGCGAATTTATGACCGCATCATGGATCCCTCTAAAGCTGTAGAGAGTTTGCGTGCTCTGTTAGATCAACAAGCGGATAAGTTTCAACAAGTACAACAGCATGTAGCGAGCAGTTCGAAACAGCAAGTAGAACAGTGGCAGGAATTATTGCTCAGTCGTTTAGAGGTGGCTGGCACGCTTGAGCATCGTGATTCTTACGATCAAGCCTCAGCGGCAGTCATTCGAAAAAAACGTGAGGAATCAGTATTAAATATTGAAGAGCAATGGATTCAATTGAGCAATTTATTGCTGGATGAAATGGGCTTGTACCATGAACTATTACAGTATGGATACCGGGTTGATCAGCAGACCGAGCAGCTTCTGAATAAGTTAGAAAATCCATTACGTAATACCTGGATAGCTCCCGTTCAAGCGACCTTGGATCGTGTAATTGAAGTTTATAAGCAAATCAGGGAGTCGGATAGCCCCGAGCAATGGGAGCAGATACGTGAAGAGCTACTGAGCCAAATTAATACCACCTGGATTGGTGCGGTGGAGGAAACATCTTTGGCGGAAACCTTTAAGGAGCTCTTACATCAGTATCAGGTAGATATTCAGTTAGGAATCCGGTCTATTTCGGAGAATTCGAGGGTATTTGATAAACTAAATTTGGATGATCCGCGGCCCCAGTTTGTCACCCTTGAACTTCCACTTAGAGATTGGGCAACCCGGTATATAAAACAGCAATTGTTGCAACCCATTCACGTCTTGGTTGATGCTTGGACAGAGGCAGAAGCGCAATTAATTGCATCGGGTCAGGAGATCAGAGAAATCATTGCTGTAAACATTGAATCGGCCATAGAGGGGGAAATAGAAGAGCAGTTAACAGATCCGCAGGGCCAGTCAATGCTGTTGGATGGATTGGAGCGAGCTCTGGTCAAGCTAGAACAAGTGCGGGGCGAGGTAGAATACCAGCGATTACGAGCAAATTATTTACTGCGGGGTAAAAGTACCGAAACCATCTGGCGAATGTTGGAGTGGATCGGTCAAGATGAATTGGATGAATTTAAACGGGCCGATCGAACCGGGCAGGTAAAAGAAGTAGCCACTGACTGGAAAACCAAGCTGATGGCTGTTTGGGCTCGTTTAACGGACCGGGTATCCGTATGGACTCGTTTTGCCACTCAGAAAGCAAAACATTGGGGCAAAGAAGTGGCCCCTTGGCTGGGGATAAAATTGGAAAGTGAAACCGTGGGCGAACAGCGGAAAATGGATATTTCCGCTTACTTGCGAGAGACCGATGAGCAGATAAAGCAGTTGCCGTATGTATATCGAAAGATTTTTAGTATGGAGGCCAGTACCGAGGATCGTTTTTATGTACCCATAAGGGATACGATTTCTCGTTTTGAGCGAGCTTATCAAAATTGGTTGGCTGGCCAACCTACCAACGCGGCCGTGGTGGGCGAGAGAGGCAGTGGGAAAACATCGTTGTTAAATCAGGTGCGACAGCGATATTTAGCGGATGAAAACTGTACTCGAATAACCATTCATCAAACCTTGTGGCAAGAAGAGGCACTGGTGAGACATATTGCCGGAGCCATGGAGCTGGGTACTATTGACAGTGCCAATGAACTGATAGAACAATTACATCATCGATCCGATAAAACAAAAAATGTGGTTATCCTGGAAGGAATTCAAAATACCTATTTGCGTCACATAAATGGATATGATGCGATTCATCAATTATTGTTACTCATCTCTAAAACCCGAGAATCCATTTTTTGGATAGTTAGTTGCTCGCGCTACGCTTGGTATTTTTTAAGTAAAGCCGTGTCCATTGATGACTATTTTAGTGTCACTCTGCAAACCGATGCGCTTAATGATGAGCAAGTGGAGCGTTTAATCATGGATCGTCATAAAGTCAGTGGATATGATTTGTATTTTGAGGTGAGCGATACTATTCAGAATTCGCGAGCTTTCAAGAAAGTGATGGATGACTCATCTGAAGTACAAGCTTACTTGCGCAAGCAATATTTCGAAAAATTGGCGGAAGCAGCGGAAGGCAATGGTACCATTGCCATGCTGTTTTGGTTGCGATCGATTAGCAAAGTTGAAGATACCGTATTGACTATTTCACCAATAGAGATCACCCAATTAAATAGCATCGATACCCTGAAACCGGAAACCATATTTGCCTTGGCAGCACTCATTCTTCATGATGCCCTGGATGCCAGAGAACTAGCCATTTCCCAACACATTTCATCCCACAAAGCAGAATTAATCTTAAGCCGGTTATCCACGCAGGGGCTGATACAACACGCTAACTTAGCTGAGAATAAAGAGTTTTGGGCTATCAATCCATTGATTTACCGACAAGCATTGCGAACGTTGCGTCAGCGAAATGTCATTCATGGTTATGGAGGAGATCGCTATGAGATGTTTGGATAATATCAGCCAACAAGGGGCAAAAAATTTAAATCGTATATATTCAGTGGGATCAATTATTAGGGGGATACTATTATCTTTCGTGCTAGTGGTATCAGTTGAGGCACAAAAAGATACGACTGACACCACGACTGCCACGGAAGTGATTATTCCTCAAGAGGAAACCAGTACTGAAGAGCAAGACACCTCGGTGGTTGTGGTACAGCCCAAGGTGACCGCCGATACGACTCAGGCCTCCAGCTCCTCAAATGGAGACGGAAATAATTTATCCGAAATACGGCAGCTTATTTCCCTGAAAAAAATAATCTGGACGATTTTGTTGCTGATAGCCAGTTACTGGTTTAATCGTCTAGTAGCTCGCATCCTGAATACCATATCCGAGCGATTTACTAATTATCGGCTGTTTATTAAACGGTTGGTTCCCATCATCCGGGTATCCATCTGGATCTTTATTATTTACATCATCATAGAAGGGGTATTAAATCCCCCTTTTCAGACCATAGTTACTTTGATGGCTTCGGTAGGTTTGGCGGTTGGGTTTGCCTCCCAGGATACTCTTAAGAATATCTTTGGTGGTTTCATGATCATCCTGGATCGTCCTTTTCAGATTGGTGATAAGATTGAGGTAGGGGACTATTATGGCGAAGTACTACAGATAGGTTTGCGATCCACCCGAGTGGTAACGCCGGATGACTCCATCGTTTCCATACCCAACTCCGAATTGGTCACCCGGTCGGTGTCCAACGCCAATTCCGGTGCATTATATTGTCAGGTTGTAGCGGAGATCTATTTACCAGCTGAATTGGATATTCCCACGGTAAAAGATTTGGCTTATAAAGCAGCGCTATCATCAAAATATGTCTATTTAGAGAAGCCTATCGTGATCATTGCTCTGAATGAAATGCACGAAGAGCAATTTGTCTTAAAATTTCGCGTGAAAGCCTATGTGTTGGATATTCGTTATGAATTTCCCTTTAAAAGCGATATGACGGAGTTAGTGCTGGAGTCATTAAACGAGCGAGATCTAATACCGGGACCGGTTAGCAGCCCTAGAATTTGATGGGTAATTAGGTGGTATTTGTTAACCCGGATTAACTCCGTTGACCACCAAGGCACTGTTAACATTTCTTAACACTGTTCGGATGATACGTACAGGAATATCGGAATGAAATATCTATTTCAACTATCAAGATGGGATTAAACCTAATTTATCCACCTATCTGACCTAAAGTAATTTAAGTAGTTTAATAAAAATAAGTGTATAAATGTAGTGTAGTAAAAATTACTATGATATAGACAAGGTCATGATTATTTGAGATTTAA
The DNA here is from genome assembly GCA_051747265.1 of Bacteroidota bacterium. Taxonomy (GTDB): domain Bacteria; phylum Bacteroidota; class Rhodothermia; order Balneolales; family Balneolaceae; genus JBNJFY01. The sequence continues at coordinate 263,979 of JBNJFY010000003.1, forward strand.
AGGTTGTTTGTTTACTTGGGTTAATCGATGCTCACAAATCACAAATAAACGACCAGATCATGATTAAAAAGTTATTGTCTAGGTTATCCATTGCATTTCTGGTTTCCGTGTTATTTACCTACCCCGTAATGGCCCAATTTACGGTTAGTGGTAAGGTAGTAGATCAGGAAACAGGAGAATCTTTAGTCGGAGTGACTATTGTTCTAAAAAACACCACCATTGGTACTAGTACCGATGTAAATGGTGAGTTTAGGCTTGAATTACCCGGGGAGCGTGGTGTAATTCGTGTATCCTACATTGGATATCGTTCACAAGACATCAATGTGAATCCGAATTCATCTCCTCTGACCATTCAACTAAAGGAAGATTTTTTAGGACTCGAGGAAGTTGTCGTAACTGGATTAGCAACCACGGTGAAACGCCAAAATTTAGCTAATTCGGTATCAACGGTATCGGGTGATGAGTTATCAGGGGCAACGGAATCATCAACTATCGAAAATGCGCTATATGGTAAAATTCCCGGAGCTGAGATAAGTTCGAACTCGGGTGCTCCGGGCGGCGGATATTCGGTGAAATTACGTGGAGTGACCACAATTAATGGCTCATCTCAGCCTCTCTATATTGTAGATGGTGTTTACTTAGATAACTCGGCAATCCCAGCTGGTTTGAATGCAATTACTAGAGCAGCTGCAGGAGGAAGCTCATCCAATCAGGATAACCCCTCCAATCGGATTGCAGACTTAAACCCCGATGATATTGAGAGTATTGAGGTACTTAAGGGAGCATCTGCCGCTGCTATTTATGGTGCGCGAGCATCTAATGGTGTAGTTATCATTAATACCAAGCGAGGCAGTGCGGGTGACACTCAGGTAAGTGTAAGCCAATCTTTTGGGGTTACCCAGATGAGTAATAAACTGGGCACCAGAGAATTTACGGCGGAAACTGCTGAGGCCGCATTTGGTGCAACCGGTAGATCATTGTTCCTGCAAGCTCAACAGCAAAATCAATTTTATAACTACGAAGATGAAATGTATGGTAATAAGGGGCTCCTTTATAACACCAACATCAGTCTACGTGGAGGGAATGATCAGACCAGCTTCTTTGTATCTGGTTTATTTAAAGATGAAGAGGGGATTGTAAAGAATACCGGTTACGGTAAGGAGTCCATCCGAGCTAACTTAGATCATAAGATATCAAATAATGTTGATTTAACGGTGAGCTCAAGCTACATCCACTCTACCGCTGACCGCGGGTTGACCAACAATGATAACACAGGTCGTACATTTGGGGTTTCGTTGACCGCATCGCCAAACTTCATCAATCTGTTACCCGATGATAATGGCAATTACCCGGACCATCCCTTTAATCCGGCTAATCCGATTCAAACGCGAGATTTGATGACCAACCAAGAGGAAGTAAATCGTGTACTAACCTCAGCAAAATTGAATGCCGATTTGATGCAGCGTGATAATCAGGTACTGAGTTTTGTTCTGGAAGGGGGGATTGACTTCTATAACCAGCAAAATAGAGCCATTTTCCCACGTGCGCTGCAGTTTGAGCGAATCAGTTCTTCGCCGGGTACCTCCATAATTGGCGAAACCCAGACCACTAGTACCAATATGCGTGGGTTGTTTATTCATACTTTTAACCCTGCTGAAAAGTTTACGTTTGTGACGCAAGCCGGGGTTACGTTATATGATTATGATCAAAACCGCTTGGTTTCTGTGGCTCAAGATCTCATTGGTACCCAAACCAATGTGGATCAAGCGGCATCCGTACAAACTACGCAAACCCGTCAATTTCAGACCGATCGTGGTTTCTTCGCACAGGAAGAGGTCAATTATGATGATACCTTCATCTTAACAGCAGGTTTCAGAGGGGATAAATCATCTTTGAATGGAGATGTAAATAAGATGTATTACTATCCCAAAGCCTCGCTGGCTTGGAACGTTAGTAATATGGATTTCTGGGAGATTGATCCCATTGATCAATTCAAACTTCGGTTTGCATTTGGTCAATCAGGTAACTTCGCAACGTTTGGTGCTAAATACACAAGTTTAGGGCCAGCGAATATTGGTGGCAATGCCGGAGTGTTAATTGCCACTCGAAGAGGTTCAGAAAATATCAAGCCTGAACAACAAACTGAGTTGGAAACCGGTTTCGATATCTCATTCTTAGACGGATTGGGATCGCTGGAATTTACGCTGTATCAGAAAACCATTCAGGATTTGTTGTTACAGCGTGATTTGGAACCTTCCACCGGATTTTCATTTGAAAGTTTTAACGCCGGGGAACTGGTCAACAAGGGGATGGAAGTTAGTCTTAGTTTAAACCCTATTGCCAAGCGTGACTTTAATTGGCTGTCTCGCATTAATTTCTGGACCAATAATTCGGAAGTTACCGAACTGACAGTACCGCCATTTACAGCAGGTGGATTTGGGGCATCGTTGGCTATCTATCAGGTAGAAGAAGGTAAATCAGCAACTCAAATTGTTGGAATTGATCCCGTAGAAACCAACGACGGGGTCGAAATTCAAACGGTGCCACTAGGAGATGGTGCTCCGGACTTCCAAATGTCATTCATAAATGAGTTGAACTTTTTGGGCAATTTTAACTTAAGTATAAATGCCCACTGGAAGCAGGGGGGCGATAATATCAATCTCTCTGAACTGCTTTTCGACCTTTCGCAGACAACACCAGATTACGATGATACGGATTTATCCGTAAGCGACCTGCGTGCCCAGGCTGCTGGAATTGATCCGGATGACACCAATGGTGTGAAACGGACCAAACTGTTAGGGGTTAGTGCCGCACATTATGTGCAAGACGCTTCCTATTTCCGAATCCGTGAAGTGGGTTTGTACTATACCGTGCCTGGCCAAACCTTGGAAAAGATATTCGGAAGCAGTGTTCGTAATATGAAATTTGGCGTTTCGGGAAATAACCTGCTAACCTTTACGCCTTATAAGAGTTATGACCCTGAAGTCTCCAACTTTGGTTCACAGCCCATTGCCGGTGGTATAGAGGTCATGCCTTATCCCTCTTCCAAGCAGTACTACTTCCACTTCAGTGTTGACTTTTAATCTAAAACTATCTGATGATTATGAACATGTTTAAAAGATTACCATGGCATACGCTGCTAGCTGGATTGGTAACTGCTTTGCTGGTAGTGAGTTGCGATATCGTTGAAATAGATGATAAACCTGATCCCAACGGACCAAGTCTGGAAGGGCTACTCCAAGATGCTACAGCCGATGAATTGGCCAACGTGGTCACCGGAATAGAATCAGGTATGCGTAATGACCTTAACCTCTATTATGTGGATGTTAATGTCATTGGTCGTGAAATGTACCGATTTTTATCAGCCGAGCCTCGCTTTACGGGCGAATTGCTTGGAAAGGATAACGCGGTATTGGATGATAATACATTTTACACGACACGTCCCTGGGGTGCCCGATATCGGGTAGTGCGAAATTCGAATATCCTGATCGAAGCTGCCAATGCTTCCACTCAAATTTCGGATGAGCAACGTCAAGGAGTACTCGGATATGCGAAGACCATGCAAGCGTATCAGTTACTGCTCAACTTGAATCTTACCTATAATAATGGGATTCGAATTGATGTAGCTGGGGACGAACCTGGTCCGGTAGTTGGCTATTCTAATGCTCTTGAGCAGCTTTCTGGCCTTTTGGATGAAGCCTATACCCACTTAGGAAATGCTGGATCTTCCTTTGCATTCAGTTTATCCGAGGGGTTTAGTGATTTCAATTCGCCAACGACTTTTGGCCTATTCAACCGTGCTATAAAGGCACGTATTGAGATTTACCGAGGTGAGGCACAAAATGCATTAGATGCATTGGATAACTCCTTTTTGAACGAATCAGGAGATATTTATTTTGGTGCCTACCATAACTTCTCAACAGCAGGCGGTGACCAAATTAATCCGGTATACGAAAATCCGGATGCTCCGTCTGGTGATTCTTGGCTTGCTCATCCCAGTTTTATCGAAGACTCAATTTCGAGTGATGATATCCGGTTAAACAAAGCATTTGAGCGGACTAGTTCGGTAACCTTCGATGGTCTTACCAGTGGCTATGGATTTTATCTCTATAAATCTCAGGTCGATCCTATACCTGTTATCCGCAACGAAGAGTTGATCCTAATCAAAGCTGAAGCACTGATTAATCGAAATACCGGTACGGACTTAGCCGATGCCGAAACGTTGATCAATTATATTCGGAATCAAGCAGGGCTTCCCGATTACGGTGGGGCAACAACACAGTCTGCCTTATTGGATGAAATGCTGCTGCAACGGCGTTACTCCTTATATGGAGAAGGGCATCGTTGGATTGATATGCGCCGATATGACCGACTGGATGAGCTACCCATCGACAGAGCCAATGATGATGTATGGGAGCAGTTTCCTATACCCAGAGATGAAAACGTAAACTAAAGCGCCCGTTCTGTTTAGAATGGTATTAAAGCCGGTGCGTCTGCACCGGCTTTTTTTGATAATGGATTGCACCACAAAGGATTTCGCAATTTTACGTTTCATTTGGTGCTGAGGATTTATATCGTGCAAAGGATGTAAATCAATCAATTTGAAACGAAATAGGAGATAAAATGAGGATTAAACGCTTAGGATGGCAATGGTTGGGAACCATGCTACTGGCAGCCCTATTGGTTGCTTGTAGTGGTACTACGGATTCCGGTGAAATGACTATCCAGGATCGACTAAATCAATATACCGAGTTTACATTGGAAGCTGATATCAGCCAGCTGAGTGAAAATCAGCAGCAAATGATCGAACTGATGATTGAAGCTGGTAAAGCAATGGATGACGTCTTTTGGATGGAAGCCTATGGGGATCGTCAGGAATTGATGGATCGATTAGCGGATCCCAAAATGCAACGATTTGCTGAAATCAACTACGGTCCTTGGGATCGTCTGAACGGAAATGAATCGTTTGTGGATAATATTGGTCCGAAACTGGCTGGAGCCAACTTCTATCCCGCCGACATGACCAAGGATGAATTTGAGGCATGGGGTTCTGACGCCAAAGATGATTTATACACATTAGTGCGTCGTGATCAGCAAGGAGAGTTATACACCATCCCGTACCATGAAGCCTTTAAAGATCAGCATGAGCTAGCCGCCTCCAAATTGGAAGAAGCCGCCGAGCTGGCTGAAGATCCGGGCTTCAAGAAGTATTTGAATTTGCGTGCTGAAGCATTACGCACCGATGATTATCGTCCCAGCGATATGGCGTGGATGGATATGAAAAATAATCAACTCGAACTGGTGATTGGTCCTATTGAAACCTATGAAGATCAGCTGTTTGGATATAAAGCGGCTCACGAGACGTTCGTATTAATCAAAGATATGGAATGGAGCGACCGGTTATCCCGATACACCAAAGTGCTTCCTGAGCTGCAAGTCGGCTTGCCGGTTCCAGAAGAATATAAACAGGAAACGCCGGGACGTGATTCGGACCTGAATGCCTACACCGCGGTTTATTACGCTGGTGATGCCAACGCGGGATCTAAAACCATTGCGATTAACTTGCCCAATGATGAGCAGGTGCAATTGGAAAAAGGAACCCGACGCCTGCAGCTTAAAAACGCGATGCGGGCCAAATACGATAAAATTCTGGTTCCCATATCTACACAGTTGATCAAGGCGGATCAGCGGAAACACATCACCTTCGATGCGTTCTTTGGAAATACCATGTTCCACGAGGTGGCTCACGGATTGGGCATCAAGAACACCATTAATGGCAAGGGAACCGTACGGGAAGCACTCAAAGAGCACGCTTCGGCCTTGGAAGAAGGGAAAGCAGATATTTTGGGCTTGTATATGGTACGCAGCCTTCGGGATCAGGAGATGATTGATGAAGGATCTATGGAGGATAACTATGTAACATTTCTGGCTTCCATTTTTAGATCTATCCGTTTTGGATCCTCCAGCGCACACGGGAAAGCCAACTTGATTCGCTTTAACTACTTCAATGAGCACGGGGCGTTTACCTACGACAACACCACCGGTCAGTACGCGGTCAACTTTGATCGCATCCCGGAAGTGACCAACATGCTTTCCGAGAAGATCCTTACCCTGCAAGGAGATGGGGATTACGAAGGTGTTCAGGCATTCATCGATCAGTACGCCGTAGTAGGGTCCCAATTACAGAAAGCCTTAGATCAGTTAGCCAGTCAAAATATTCCCGTAGATATCACTTTTAACCAGGGAAAGGCGGTGCTGAGCAAGTAACAAATTTTATTACATAAACTTGCGTAGGTGAAGCCCTGTCAATGGTGGCAGGGCTTTGCTATTTCTAATGTCCGAATGCCTGTAATAGTCGGTTTCTAATTGAATTAAGTTATCCAGAAGAGTACCATACAAACAGAGCCAATCATAATCCTATATAGGAGGGCATCACTATGGATGACAATGCATTTCTCGATGCGGCCGAAACAGGAGACCTAGAAACCGTTCGTGCTTATCTGGATCTAGGCGGATCCGTTAACACCGCTGATGAGCATGAACGAACTGCTCTGATCAAGGCCGCTAAACATGGGCATATTGATATCGTCCAATTTTTGATCGAACATGGAGCAGATGTAAATATACGCGATAATCGCGGAACCAATGCACTCTACTGGGCGTCGGCAAATGGCTACGTGGATATTGTGCATTTGTTATTGCAGCATCACAGCGACGTCGATATTCATGACAATCGCGGTTGGTCTGTCAAGGATCAGGCCGCCTCTCATCACTACAATGAGATCCTTACTATGCTGGATGGGGTTAAAACCTGATTCAGTTTTTTTATATCACGGTATTTTTTCAGAGGCCATCGACTATCATCGGTGGCCTTTTTATGAAGCATCACTATCCAGGTATTACCGGCTGAAGAATGAGGATTATATCCAATGATGAATTGTTGTTAATCTTACTATTGCCCAAAGTATAATAAATACAAGTATTTAATTGTTTGGCTAATGTAACACCTCGGCCTAGCAGGTCGCAGTTAGGAGTATTTATTTCAAAATAATTACTACAGGTGTGGAAAAATTGATGACACCGTTATACGTTTATAGTTGTTCCACTTCATATAATCATAAAAAACAGCATGTCACCACGATTAATTAGTCTAGTTATTTTCGCAGTGGGAATCATCAGCAGTTGTGCGCCCGATCCCAAGGAGCAATTATCCAAGCAGGATATCGACTTCAACAAGGAATCGTTTATTGAGGTCGCCGAAAACGGAAATATTGAAGCGGTAAAACTATTTATCAAAGCGGGTATGAAAGTGGATGTGGCTAATGGGTGGCAGGAAACAGCCTTGATAAAATCGGCTGAGCAAGGCAACGTGGAAACCGCTTCGTATCTCTTGGAAAATGGCGCCTACATTGATATGCGAGAGATGCGGGGCAAAACGCCGCTATTGGTAGCCGCGGAAGCCGGACATGCTGAACTCGTAGATTTACTATTGGAAAATGGCGCCTATGTGGATACCCGTGGCGCCCGATTTCGGTTTACCCCGTTGATTTATGCCAGTTTTAATGGGCACTTTGAAGTAGTCAAAGTATTAGTCAATAACGGTGCGGATGTAAACGCGACAAATAAAGATGGAGGCACCTCATTGATGAACGCATCATTCAACGGCCATGTAGATATCGTACGCTATTTAATAGCTCAAGGAGCCAATCTAAATGCGCAACTCAATGAAAATGGCTATTCAGCGCTGATGTTTGCCGCGGAAAAGGGCAATACGGAAACTGTTCAGGTTCTAATAGATGCCGGTTGTGATCCCCAATTGGAAGATGATAAAGGCCGCACCGCTGCAGATATCGCCCGGGAATTCGAGCATCCGCAAGTGGTAGAAGTGATCAAGTCTGATGGGCAGATCAACTAATTGAGTCAGAGCACTGTACCCCGTTCAGACGTTATCGTCCGGCGTAGATCATGAAAATAGCCGGGCGTTTTTGAATTTTTTCAGCCCCTTTCGCTTTCCATTCTTCAACCTTCATGGATTCAACCTGTTCGCTGGGTAACGTTAGATCCACCGCCCGACAAAAACCTGTTTTGGGATGACAGGTATTGATAATGCTTTCGGTGAGTTCATCATTGCGATGAGGCGTTTCAATAAAGATCTGCGTTTGATGCTGTTTGCGCGAAATCTGTTCCAATTTCCGCAGCTCTTGTTCTCGCTTTTGTTTATCGCGTGGTAAATACCCGTGAAAAGTAAACGATTGCCCATTGAAGCCGGAAGCCATTAACCCAAGCAAAATAGAAGAGGGCCCAACCAGCGGAACAACCGGAATATCATAGCTATGAGCTGTTTTGACCATCTTGGCTCCCGGATCAGCCACCGCGGGTGCGCCCGCCTCGGATAACAAACCGGCGTTTCGTCCTTCCAGCATCGGCTTACACAAATCAAATAACTCTTCTGGCGGGGTGTGCTTATTGAGCTGATAAAACTCAATCTCATACGGTGGTACGGTATCGCCCACCCACTGCAGAAATCGTTGCGCGGATTTAATCTGTTCTACAAAAAACACATCCAGCTGACGAACAATCTGCAAGACATGTTCGGGGATGGTATTGTTGGAGGGGGTTTTGCCCAATGTATTGGGAATTAAGTAGAGTTTACCCAATTCAAAGCTCATAATTATTGATCCAGATCTACGCGTTCAAACTGTAATTCCTGTGGATGGTCTCCCTGCTTCAACTTTTGGTGGGCATATCGATGGGCCATAATTGCGATGCCCAGAGTGATCAATAGGGAAAGTAGCATCACACCGATATTCATCAAGACCATTTCCCGATGAGTCTCATAGGTAGGCATCATCACAATTTCTTGAAAGCTATCCTTTTGATAACGTATCGGAATGACCTGTATCTCCATTATTTGAGAAGCCAGCTGCACTGGAAGAGATAGTTTCCGTTCAATGGTTGCCCCATCCTGGGTAGTGAATTTTAATACCACGTATCCATTAGTCTGAGCGGCTATCTGTTTGATGTCGAAATCCGATACTGTAGCCGTATAGCTATCTCCATGAGTATAGGTGCTCTCCAATCCAAAATAGACAGCCGATTGATGTGCGGTTAATCCCAGTAGATACAAGGGGAGTAGCCAGATCAGATAAATTAGTTTGTATGAATTCATTTATAAACAATCAGAGATTAGTACGTCAACGCATAGTAGATCACATAGATCCAACTGAGCAAGCCGTGAATAATGGCCCACAAAATGGATTTGTTCAACGACCAGGATATGGTAACTGCTAGAGCGGTGCCTAAGGTAATTCCGCCCCGAACCGATTCTTTTACATTGGATGCCATAATATTACTTCTGTAGTGCTGGATTTGATTTATTTCCCTGGTGTTGTGCCAGAGAATCCATCGTACGGGTAAAAGACGATTTAGATACCTGATGTAACGCAGGATCCCAAATTAATCGCTGTTGGTAATCCTGATGCATATAGTTGCTGCTCATATGTAACCAGAAAGCAACCGGCAACTGATCAAAAAAAACAGCTTGGGCAGTCGGAGCTCCCGTATATCTGGAAATCCCCATATCAATTCCATTTAAGATACCCATGCGATTATCATATATGGCGGCATAACGGGTCAAGTCGTTAGACAATTGTTGCTGTTCCATGGGCCAGTTCAGTAATTCCCAGAGATGTTGACTGACCGATGTGTTAATAATTTCCTCATTATAAATTTGCTCCATGAGTTTGGCTAATTCACGGGCCGTAGATTGCGGGAAGAAGCGATAGAGATCCCGTTCCTGCATGAAACGAAGTCCCAATCCATCTTGCTCGGCATAAAGGTCCCGGATTTGGACTCGGTAATCATCATCGTTCATGTATCTATGATGCCAGCGTAACACCTGTTGGTTCCACCGCTCAGTCGACCAACGATTCAGGGAATCCATGTGGGCTGCAAAAGATCGGTCGAATACCTGGGGGTTGATGGCAATATATAGGCCGGAAAAGGGAAGGGGTGTTTCCGTTTGGGATAAGCCCAACTCAGTAATGAGGTTATCGAGGGTGTTAAATCCAATTCGGTCGTACAGGTAATCAGCAAACACCGGATCATTATATTCCAGCATCATTTGAGCAACTTGATTGATCGATACTTTGCCATTCTCAATTTTGCCGCGTTTTTCCAGCACTTCCCAAACATCAGCATGGGTGGTACGCTCAATATTGGGTAGTTGATATCGGTCAAGCGTATCAATAGCAATCATCTGATTCTTTGACCAAGCCCCTTGATCAACTTGCTGGGCATAAGCGATAGCCAAAAAGATATTTCCAAGTGAAGCCATGGTTCGAGGGATATCCGGCTGATAGTAAATACCGGTATCTGGGCGGGTGAGATCATAGGAAACCACAGAAACATGGTCAGGGTTGAGCTCCATGTATTCTACTAAGCCTTCAAGTGAATAGGTTTTTTCCACCCATTCACTCCCTTCGGCCAAACCATCCTGATTTTCGAACAAAGTATCAAAAGAGTCCCAGTTCAGACCAAATATTAATAGCCCCAAGAAGAGAACGACCAAGAGAAAATATAAAAGACCTTTGAGCAGGCGCATACACCAATAATTATTTGTGATAGAAAGCCTGCTAATATATCAAATTTTTGGGGGATATGATTCCTCGGAACCCAATCAGACTTTAACTTTATAAGGTGGTGAAAAAACAATATACTGTGCTCGGTTATGTTTACAATAACGATGTTACTAAGCTAATTTATTTACGTTGAGTCTAGAGTCACATTCGGATAAACGCAGTCAGCATCGGTACTTCATTAACAGTCGCGGGAAAAAAGTATTAGCTCGTCACTGGCTGGCATCAAATCCGGTATCCAATCTGATAATCTTACCTGGATACTCCGAACATTCCGCCCGATACCATCCTATCGCCAATCGTTTTGTAGATCATGGATGCAATGTTTTCTCCATGGATTATGAAGGACATGGCAAAAGTGATGGATTAAAGGGGGATATTCGAGAGTTCAGTTATCATGTGGATGACGTTCAACAATATTTAAATGCGATCCGAGAAGAAAATGAGGGCCCAATTTGGATGTTGGGGCACTGTATGGGTGGTCTTGTAGCCACCCAACTGGCTCATCGACTTCAATCCAAAGAAATGATCCAGCGCTTAGTACTGTCCGCCCCATTATTTTCGTTTGGATCCGAAGTTCCACGTATAGTTCAAGACACGGCCAAATACGTTTCCAGCATGGCCGCCACTTTCCCCATCTTGTCAGTGGAAGAAGATTGGTTGAGTAGTGATGCTCATGCACTGGAAAATTTTCGAGAAGACGAGTTGAACTATCATGGGAAATTACGTGCCCGTATGGCTTCGCATCTGATCCAGAATGGGAAGGATGCTCGAGAAAAGCTGCTGGAGTTGGATAATCCTGTTTTATTGGTTCATTCACAGGAAGATCTTTTTGCCGATCCATCCTTTGCTTTAGAACTGGCAAAGGATGAGCATGAGGCCCCACATTTATCTGTGGAGCTATTAGAGAAAAAAGGGCATATGCAACTTTTTGAATCAGGCTGGCAAGATATCATAGATCAAGTGATAGATTGGGGGAACGATTTATGTTGCTCTCCACCGGTATCGTCCCAAGTCTCGAAGCAATAAATTTAAGAGTAATTTGAGGCAGTTGACTAAATAATATTAGGTATTCCGCTGTAAACCCCTTACATTAGGGCGTTACATTTAATTCCCCACCTAGCAAGTGTTAGTATTTAAAGTTACGGTATTCAATTCCTCTCTTTTCTACATCGCACTTAGGTGCACAAATACAACAAGGTTTTAGTATATATGCCACAAGGAAAAGTTAAGTTTTTTGATAGCAAAAAAGGTTTTGGTTTTATCACTCCAGATGAAGGCGGTAAAGACGTTTTTGTTCACCGCAATAATGTAGAAAACTTGGGTTACGACCAAGGACTGGAAGACGGTGAAGCCGTTGAATATGAAGTGGAGGAAACTCCCAAAGGCCTTAGCGCTATCAATGTTGAAAGTTTAGACTACGTATAGTCTAATTATCAACTTCGATTTGAAAGGCTTGCTCCTTTAAGGGGCAAGCCTTTCTTATTTTATGAGGGTTTTCAAAACTACCTGTCATTGCGAACGTAGTGCTGCAATCCCCTGATTAGATTGTGTAAACGGTGATTATTACTACATCTTGCCATGAGAGAATACCTTTCGGAAGGTTTTGCAAAGCCCTCTTTAGATCAGTTTTTTGTCCATCCCTATCGTCTTCATATTGATTATTGCTTTTGATTATCCCCTAATCAAAGCCCAGAAAATTTTATCGGATTTTGGTTTCTATTAGTAGGGAATACCCCTACCTTTGCGACTCGAAAAATTAGCGGCCCTGCTGGATACGAATATCGTCCTACCTGTAAACAAGCAGGCTGTGTTCACAAATTCATATTTAATCTCGTCTACTCAGGGGTATCGATATCCTGTGGATGGACTCTCTATACGTTTCAATACCTTACATGAAAAAATATTTCAATCTGTTTGATTTTAGTGACACCGTTGACTACAAAACTGAAGTGTTAGCCGGATTTACCGTAGCCCTGGCGCTAGTGCCAGAAGCGGTGGCTTTTGCCTTAATTGCCGGATTATCCCCACTTACGGGGCTTTATGCCGCCTTTGTAATGGGATTGGTAACCTCCATTCTGGGAGGACGACCGGGAATGATTTCCGGCGCCACGGGGGCTGTGGCTGTAGTAATTATTTCTGTAGCCCATTTACACGGAGTAGAGTATGTATTTGCCACTGTAGTGTTAGCAGGTATGATACAAGTATTGGCAGGTGTGTTTAAACTAGGAAAATTTATGCGTCTGGTTCCGCAGCCGGTAATCCTAGGGTTTGTTAATGGGCTGGCTATTATCATATTCATGTCCCAACTGGATCAGTTTAAAAATGGAGCTGGCGCTTGGTTAAGTGGTCCTTCATTATATGTAATGCTCGGCTTGGTGCTATTCACCATGCTCATTATCTGGGGCTTACCTAAACTGACCAAATCCATACCCGCTTCTCTAACCGCAATTTTGGTGATTTTTGGAGTGGTGACCGTACTAGGCATCGATACCAAAACAGTAGGCGATATTGCGTCCATTCAGGGAGGATTCCCGCCCTTTCACATTCCCATGGTACCTTTCGAGTGGGAAACGCTGATGATCATTTTCCCCTATGCCGCTATTATGGCTGGGGTAGGGTTAATCGAGAGTTTGTTGACCCTCAATATCATTGATGAGATCACCGAGACCCGTGGCCGGGGTAACAAAGAAGCTGTTGCTCAGGGCACGGCCAATATTCTCTCTGGATTTTTCTCAGGCATGGGTGGGTGTGCTATGTTGGGTCAGAGTTTGATCAATATTTCGTCTGGATCCCGGGCACGATTATCGGGAATAGTTGCCTCAGTGATGCTACTGGTATTCATCATGTTTGGTGCGGGATTGATTGAACAATTACCGATGGCTGCACTTACTGGTCTGATGATCATGGTAGCCATTGGAACTTTTGAATGGGCGAGTCTTCGTACATTCAATAAAATGCCCAAGCCGGATATTCTGGTGATGATATTGGTCACCTTGGTAACTATTGTCTTACACAATCTGGCATTGGCAGTTATAGTTGGGGTGATCATCGCGGCCTTGGTTTTCGCTTGGGAAAATTCCAAGCGTATTCGAGCCCGCAAGCGTTTTGATGAAGAGGGGATCAAACATTACGAAATTTACGGACCGTTATTCTTTGGATCGGTTTCGGTATTCAACGAAAAATTTGACGTGATCAATGATCCTGATGAAGTGGTCATCGACTTTTCAGAAAGCCGGGTGGTGGATATGTCGGCCATTGAAGCGCTGAATAAAATTACCGAGCGTTATCTGAAGGTAGGGAAGAAGGTTCATCTGAAGCATCTCAGCCGGGATTGCCAGAACCTGCTTAAGAATGCCGAGAAAATTATTGATGTAAATGTCGTGGAAGATCCAACCTATAAAGTATTAATGGATGCGGTTTAATCTGGAGATAAATTTTTTGAATCCGGAGGTGAGCAGCGGTCTAAAGAGCTTCCTCCTTATCCTCCAGCTCAAACTCAAAGCCACCCAACATCGGAACCAACACATTATACAGTAGACAAAATATAGCGGTACTGATGTAACCGATGATCAAATAGAAGATTGGGCCAATAATGAACATGAGTACCGGCGAGAACATGGGGAAATGTGGAGCTTGGGCGCCCATATCCTGAGGCATCATGCTAGAAAATAGTGTCATAATTCCAACAAAGGGTAGTATGAAAATGACACTGATAATTGCCATGATAACCGCCGCGATTTTACCGTTCTGGTGAGGGGAGAGGCGTTTGATTTGCTTATTCATAGGTCTCCTCTTTTAATCAGGTGATTTTAACTACCATTAGTATAGTAGGTGAGACTCGCAAAGCCAAGGGGGATGAAATGATGGTGTGATAGAGCGACTCGGTTTCGCCGCTTAGTGATGGAGTGAATCTGGATCCATTTTACGCACTTCGATACTTTGGTAGATTCAAGAAGATTTTGAAATAGATCTATAAGTGTTGAATGGCAAGGATTTACTTCATCACTCCATCACTCTAAGATTCCCTCATTCCTCACATCGGCGCTACCATCTGCATCAGAATCCCACAGAACCAGGCGGCATACGTACCCACTGCGTAGCCAAAGACCGCGAGTAATACACCCACCGGAGCCAAGGCCGGATGAAAAGCCGCAGCCACAATGGGCGCGGAAGCAGCTCCACCTACGTTAGCCTGACTTCCCACTGCCGTAAAGAAGAAGGGGGCTTTAATCAGCTTACCAATGCCCAGTAGTAGTGTTACATGCACCAGCATCCAGATGAAGCCAAGCATAAACAGGGCTGGATTTTCGAAAATAGCCATCACGTTCATCTTCATACCAATGGTGGCCACAAGGATATATAATAGCAGGCTCCCTACTTTGGAGGCACCAGCGCCTTCGTATGCACGGAACTTGGTAAAGGAGAGAAGGAGTCCACCAGTGGTCGCAATCACAATAATCCAGAAAAAGCGAGAATCCAGACTCAGGCGGCTCAAATTGGGGAAATTCTCACCAATTAAAGGGGCGAATAAGTCAGCGCCCCAGTGACCGATTGCAGTTACTCCAAAGGCAATAGCGGCTATTACGGTGAGATCGGTTAAGTCTGGAATTCGCGCAATACTAGCCCGGTAGTCTTCGATCTTTTTGCGCAAGTTGGTAATGGCCGAGGAGTCTGCTTTGAAAATGGTATCCAATCGGTCGGACATCCCCGCTCCGTATAGCAGAAAAGCCATCCAGAAGTTAGCTACGATAATATCTACGGTTACCATGGCTGAGAATAGCTCATCACTGGGATCGAAAACCTCATACATGGCTGCTTGGTTGGCTCCTCCACCAATCCAGCTACCGGCGATGGTGGTCATACCGCGCCAAACGGCGTCGGGGCCGGCGCCTCCTACTAATTCAGGGGCAAAAGCGCTCACTATGATGATGGCTAAGGGACCGCCCAATACGATGCCCACAGTCCCTGTAAAAAACATGATAATTGCTTTAGGACCCAGTCGGAAAATCTCTTTTAGATCGATACTAAGGGTCAACAGCACCAAACTGGCGGGTAGCATGTAGCGAGAGGCCACGAAATAGAGATTAGACTCCTCACCGGAAATAATACCCAGGGAATTAAATATGGAAGGAATGAAATAGCATAGTAGTAAGGATGGGACGTAGGTATAAAATTTTTGCCAAGTGGGATTATCGGAGTGGGCAGTGATGAAGATTCCAGCCAAAATAACCAATAAAATACCCAGCACTATGGCATCATTGGTAAACAGTACCGTTGATTCAGCAAGTAAAAACATAGTTCCCTACAAATTTTAATTGGTTTACAACTATATGTGGTGATATAAGTCCACCAAAGTGGATAATCTGGATCACAGAAGCAAAAAGCTGATTTACTCAGCTACTGCCTGTTGTTGGATATAATCTTGAATGGCATCCAAGTTGGGTTCCAATACAGGCAGATCCGGACTGTTATTGGCAATAGTTTTGGTGTCTTTTAATCCGGTTCCGGTAAGGACAAGCAAAACTTTTTTTCCCTCAAACAGATCCAAATTGTTTTTAACAGAGGCTAACGGAAGAGCACAGGCCGATTCGGTGAATTGACCTTCTTGTTGGGCCATCTCAAATAAAGATTCCAAAATTTCTTCTTCGGTAACGGTAAAAGCGTGCCCCTCGGATTGCTCGATACCACGAAGTACCTTGTAGAAATCCACCGGATCCGCAGCAGCTACGGACTCAGCCATGGTATTCACCTGATCCTTGACAATCTTTTTCTTCTTAAAAATACCCTCTACCACCGGTGAGCTTTCCTCGGGTTGCACGGCCACCATGTGAGGTAGTTTCTCTATTCGATCGGCAGCTTGCAATTCCCGATATCCCTTCCAGATAGCCCCAAAATTAGTTCCGCAGCCCACAGGGACAATCACATAATCGAAATCATCGCCGCCTTGCTCCAGTAGTTCAAAGGTGAAATCCTTTTGGCCTTCCTCACGAAATACATAATCACCGGCCAAGTAATAATTCCCCGATTTAGCAAATTCCCGACAGAGGTGCTCACAGGTGCTGTAGTCGCCTTCCACTTTCAAGATATGAGCACCAAACACAGTGGCTTGCGCAATTTTGGCATCCGAAGTACGCTCGGGCACAAATACGTAGCACGGAATTTTCGCGTAGCATGCATAGGCCGCAACGGAGGCCGCCATGTTACCTGTAGAGGCTAAACAGATAGCATCGGCGTTTAATTCTTGGGCTTTTTGCACCTCGATGTGGCTCCCCCGATCTTTGAAGCATCCGGTGGGATGTTCAAACTCCAATTTGGCGTATAATTCTACGCCGTAGGTTTCCGAGAGTCGACTGAGGTATTTCAGGGTGGAGGGACTGTTTTTTAGCGGGTCCGGTTGTGGATGCTGCAGAGGATACTGCACGCTTTCGGAAATGTGATCGTATTCGATGCTCAGTACACCGCCACATTTGGTGCAATAGGTAGTGGTTTCGTGTTCATCGTTTTCTACGCCGCACATGATACAGCGCATAGTGTAATCGGTACCGGGGGTGTCTGATTCCGTCATATTAGGTAGCGTTTTGCTCGGAAATTCCTTGGTTAATTAGGCGATCGGCCTGAGTTTTGCTGGATATTAATCGCGGAGCGGTAACAATGCAATTTCTACAAAGTCCAGATCCAGCTCGCTAAATATGGGTTCGGCGATTTCGGCAATCTCCTCTTCGTCGAATTCTTCCAATCCTCCCACTTCAATAAATAGCAGTTGGCGTGGTTCGTCGAGATAGTAGCGTACTGCTTCTGCCTCAAAAGATTGCTTCAATGTGTCGATTAGAATCTGCAGATCCTCTTCAAAGGCTTGCAGATCGGATTCGTCGAATGAACTCATGTGCTATATTTAAGTTTGAAAGATGCATCAAAATATTGGATCAGCAGACTATGAACAAATGGATACGTGAGTTAGTTGGCCCATCGGCCCAAGGGCATCGGACGGTGATCGGGGTGATGTCGGGAACTTCGCTGGATGGGCTGGATATCGCGATATGTCGGTTCCAGCAGTTTGGAAAACGGGTAAAGCATGAACTGGTTACATTTGACGCGATTCCTTTCAGGCCGGAATTGCGGATGCGCCTGAAAAAGGTTTGCTATCAAGACCAGGCCAAGTTAGAGGAAATCACTCGCTTGAATGTGGATTTGGGTCAATTCATTGCCGAGAGTATTAATGCGGTATTATTGATGCAAAATATCAGACCTAATGAGGTAGACCTTATCGCCTCACACGGGCAGACTATTTATCACGCACCGGATCGCGAAGAGAATGATGAACCACGGAACGCAACCTTGCAAATTGGGGATGGGGATGTGATTGCGGTGCAAACCGGATTGCCGGTGCTCAGTGATTTTCGGATGCGTGAAATTGGCTTGGGTCGAGAGGGTGCGCCCTTGGCTCCTTATGCCGAAAAATTGTTGGTCGATGAGGGGCAATCAGTAGTATTGGTAAATATTGGGGGCATTAGCAATATCACCTATTTCGATGAGCGTGGTGATTTTTTAGGGACCGATTGTGGACCTGGGAACACCTTGATGGACGGATTTATGATGCATATTTCGGATGGCGTTATTGCCTATGATGAGGATGGTTGGATGGCAGCCAAAGGGACACCTAGTGAGTTATTAACTAAGCGATTCATGCAGCATGATTTTTTTGATCGACCGTATCCAAAGTCTACGGGGCAGGAAGAGTTCGACCTAGATTGGTTGCAGGAGTGTGTGGAAGAGGTGGATCCATCGCTGTCGGAACCGGATATCATGGCCAGTTTGGCCCGGTTTACCACGGATGCGATCATAAGGGCGATACATGGCCTCACGGATGAGATACCGGAGCAGATCTATGTGAGTGGCGGCGGGAGTCATAATCCGGTATTGATGAACCATTTAAGTGAAGGATTAAAATCTAGCACCGTACAAACCACCGATGTCTTGGGTATGCCGGTGGATGCCAAAGAGGCCATATTATTTGCTGCTTTAGGGTACCATGCCATTTGGGGAAAACGAGAAGACGTTCCGCGTTTGGGGAAATTCAGCTGGCCGAAAGGGTAATAATTGGAATGGGGTTATATGGATTCCAATATGATCCCATGATGAACATTAGATCTAATGCGACCTCTAGCGAGGTCGAACCGTTTCGTTGTCGTTGGGGTGCTATAATATTGGGACCGCTAATGCGGTCCTACGTGCTTTCAATGATAACATTGCTTTGAATCCCATCTATCATTTACATAAAACATCCAATTACACAATTGCTAAACATATATTGCCGGACCGCGTTAGCGGTCCCAATATTATAGCACCCCAATACCATTTACCAATGCCATTCGACCTCGCTAGAGGTCGCACCTTATCCATGTGTTGCATGATTTAGTATTCATGCCAATCGAAGAGGTATTGTTCATCGTAGTCAATATCCCATTTTTCTAGCAGGGCCAGATATTCTTCTTTCAATGATCGTTTCAGGTGATGGTGTTTTTGGTTGCGGATGTATTCGATGATAGTACCAATTTGTGAATGGCTGTGAGAAAATGCGCCATATCCGGTTTGCCAAGCGAATGATTGTTGATCGATATGTTCAGAATCGTTGATCCAATTGGTGCTGGCTTTTTTAATTTCGCGTACCAAGTCAGAAATGGCGTAGGTGGGATTCAGCCCAACAAAAATATGGATGTGATCCGGCATCCCATTAATGGCCAAACTTTTATGCCCCTTATTGTTGATGATGCCCGAGATATATTGATATAATTCTTGGTCCCAGGTTTGTTCTATCAACGCCTGCCGATATTTAACGGCGAATATGATATGAATATAGATTTGGCTGTATCGGTTGGCCATGGTTTCCTCCTGATGGTGTGATTTTCGGTGCAAACATTGGATAAATACCCATTCGGAAATGAAATTGCCAATCCCAGGGGAAGGGTTCGACCTCTATCGAGGTCGTGTTGGGTTGGAATACGGTTGCGGGGTGCTATAGTAATGGGACCGCTGACGCGGTCCTGGCTGCTTCATTTGATTTCTCAAACCTGAATTTAATCTATCATTTTCACAGGCAGATAAATTATATGTTAGATTATAAATCCTTTGGAGGATCTCATCAGCGGTCCCATTATTATAGCCCCCGTATTAATCAATGGTGGTTCGACCTCGCTAGAGGTCGTATTAGAAATTACGTCCCTATGGGAAGATATTATGGGGTAGGCAAATGGTTGGCCAATGCTTGATAAGCCTCTAACAACTTGGCACGCACGGGGAGGCTTTGTTGCCAGATTTTCTTTTGATAGCGCAGATATTCCGCGCGGCCTTCTTCGGTTTCCACCTTGATGGGTTCATAACCTTGTTCGCTCATATCGTATGGACTGGCGCGCATGTCGATCTCCCGGGCATAAACGGCCAATTCGAAGGCCTCCCAGATGATTTCGCTAGAAATCCAAGGATAGAATTTATAAGCCCATTTATACAGATCCATATTAGAATGCACACAACCGGGTTGCTCGTGATCGATGAAGGTCTCACGAGTAGGTTGAAACTTATTCAGTGGACGGGCCTGGGGCGTGAAAAATCGAAAAGCATCAAAATGAGTACATTTCACCGGGCGGGATTCCACGAATGCAGCAATCTCATCATCAGACAGGCGCAGTTCCAAATAGGGGTGACGAATCTCATCCGCCCGATACACCATCGCCCATTCATGCATCCCAAAACAGCCGAAATGGGGTTTGTTCTCTTGGGTGGATTCCAGCAAAGCCATAATCCAATACAGGGATCGTAGCCGTTTTTCGGGGAAGTCGGCCGGATCAAGCCATACATCTCCATCCTGCGTACGCATCTCTTTCTGATCCAATTTGGAAGAGGAAGCTGCATCTTCTAGACGAACTCCGAATCCAGGGGACCAGTGCTTTAAGTGGGAGGGCCGGAACTTGTAGTATTCAAACAAAAAATCCATCACCGGCTGTTTCTCCTGATGACTTCGGCGGACCAGATAATCATCAATAACCGCGCTCACCCGTTCCCGGTGACGGTCCATGGCTAGCTTCCACTCCGAAGGGGAGAGCGTCTGTGTTATGAACGATTCCAGTTGTGGTCTTGGTTGAATCATAGCGTGCATAAAATACAAGGACCGCGGGATGAATGCAGGAAATTCATGAATCGAATACAACAACAGTGGCAAGAATATAACGGAAAACGATCCATCGGGCTGCAGATGCTGGATTTTGTCATCCATTTTCGCCTCCACTACCAGTTGGGCATATTATCCGGGGGATATCTGTTGGCTGGCATATTCCATCCTGAGCCCCAGTGGAGTACTTATTGGGCCCAGTTTATCAATGTTCAGGTGATTCTGTTTGGCACCGCCACCGCTTACAATTCCTTTTGGGATAAAGATGAAGGCGCCATTGGAGGTCTGCAGCAACCCCCGCCCATGCAATCGTGGATGTGGTGGGCTTGCTGGATCCTGCAGATTAGTGGTGCGCTCTGGGCGTTAACCGTGAGCTGGCTTTATCTTGGCGTGTACTTATTCAGTGTGATCCTGTTTTGGTTGTATTCTACCCCGTTAGCACGTTGGAAAGCCCATCCCATAAAGAGTCTGTGGGCCATAGCACTAAGTACCGGAACCAACTCTTTTTTACTTGGATATTTGGCTTCAGGACATACAGAGATAACGTCAACGGCGATGATCGTAGCTGTAGGGGTAGCTTTGATCTTGGTCAGTATGTATCCGATCTCTCAAATATTTCAAATGGAAGAAGATCGGCATCGGGGAGACCGTACATTCGCGGTGGTATATGGCATGAATGGGGTACGTCGGTTTTATTTGATAACTTACGGATTGGGTTTAATAGGGGTTGCTTATGGATTGACAGTTATTTCAAGTTGGTTAGGCATTGCATTTGGTGGGGCGGCTTTGGTTGGAGGGAGTTATACCAGCTACTTGTTGTGGAACTTAACGGGAAGAGATGATGAATATCGATCGGTGATGATCATAAAATATGTCGCTTCCATATTGTTCAACCTGTTTATCATTAGTTCCATGATTGGCATTCACAGCCTCTAGCAGGAGTAGCACCTAGGTGGGAAGGCTAAATATATTTTGGATAATTTTATCTAAAAATATACTTTGCTTTCCGTTAAATTTTGAGATGAATAAACCACTTGGTTTTTAAACCAAATTAGTAAACACGGCTATGTTTTCTACCTCCTGCCATTACGGCATGCAAGCCATGCTTTATTTGGCTCTCCACTATTCCGAAGATGACAATATCGATTTGACCAGCATTGCCAAAGAGCTGGACATTCCCAAGCACTTTTTGAGTAAAGTTCTACAGGTGTTGGTTAAGCACAAGCTCCTTCTATCCATGAAAGGGCCAACCGGCGGGTTTCGGTTAAATAGGAGACCCCGGGAAATAACCCTGATCGAAATTATCGAAGCCATTGATGGTCTGGATATCTTCAACCAGTGTGGTATCGGTTTTAAGCAATGTGATGATGATCATCCCTGTCCCATTCACATGGAGTACAAGCATGTTCGGAACCGCATAGAGAATCTATTTGAAAACAAAACCTTGAAAGAACTTGCTGAAGATGTAGAACGTGGGGATAGCATTGTCAGTTTGGGGAATATCAATAAATAATATATACGCGCTCCTTCCACTTTTGCAGACTAATTACCAATAGACCCCTTATCCTCAAAGTAGAGATTCCCCTACACTCCTAAATTGGAGTTTTATGTCCAATTATCTTATTGTGCACTAAAGGTGCTGGAAATCATCCAGAAAGCACCACTTTCATCAGTTTATGCGCGGAGGATATTATGGCACTAGCAATCACGGATGCATGTATTAATTGTGGCTATTGTGTAACCGAATGCCCCAACGATGCTATCTATGAACCGGGTATGCACTGGACATTCTCAGAGGGGACCAGCTTGGAAGGTGAGCATGTATTAACCAGTGGAAGAGTAATTGATGCCAACCAATTACAGACTCCCATATCTACCCAATACCATTTCATTGTACCTGAAAAATGCGCTGAATGTGAAGGAATAGCTGATGAGCCACAATGCAAATCCGTTTGCCCGGATCCAGCCAGTATAACTGTGCACTCCGGTTTTCAGGAAACGTTTGACCAGCTATTCAGAAAGCAGATCCAGTTGAACACGAAGAAACTCTAATTCTATGGGGGAATTGTAGGATGAATGATTTCCATACCCCAAAAAACCAAACTACGGATAACAACATCATGAATATTGGCATTACCGAAAGTAACCGAAAAGCCGTTTGTGGCCGATTACAACGTATTCTGGCCGATGAATATGTGCTGTATACCAAATACCGTAATTATCACTGGAATATTGTAGCCCCCAACTTTTCTGAACTTCACGCGCTTTACGAGGAGCATTATGATGCGTTGGCTGATGTGATTGACGAAGTGGCCGAACGCATCCGTACCCTGGGCCATATCAGTAAGGGACGCATGGCGGATTTTCTGGATCTGACTCATCTAGAAGAGCAAGATTACACTTCCGATGCCAAGGAGCAGCTTGCCAATCTAATAGCAGATCATGAAGCGATAATTAGAGAGTTGCGCCGATGCGCGGTGGATTTCGATGAAGAATATCAGGATCTGGGCTCCAGCGATTTCGTGATTGCTCTGATGGAGAAACATGAAAAACTACGCTGGTTGCTGAGCTCATTTCTATCCTAGAACTCTAAGGTGTTAACTCCCAATCTCACTCCAATGTTTTCAGCATCATGCCATTACGGATTACAGGCGATGTTCTACATTGCTCATCATTCTTCGGACAGCAAGAATGTAGACTTGAGTGAGATTGCTACGGAGCAAAATATCCCCAAGCACTTCTTGAGTAAGATCTTACAGCAGTTGGTCAAACAGAAACTGTTAGTGTCTATGAAGGGGCCAACCGGGGGCTATCATCTGATCCGGCCTGCTGAAGAGATAACGCTGTTGGAAATCGTGGATGCCATCGACGGGCTAGACATTTTCAATCAGTGCGGTACCGGATTTAAGGAATGTGATCCCCAAGATCCTTGTCCTATTCACGATGATTACAAGAAAATTAGGGATCGGGTCTATCAGCTTTTCAATGAGAAGACTTTAGTCTGTTTCAGTGAAGAGATGATGAACGGGGAGGAAATAGACACGTTAATCGCCTCCGATCAACATCCATTGCAGGGAGGTTCCGCAAAATGATCCGCAAAATGGACCCACGAGATTATCAACCAAGGAAAAGTTCTATCTAAATAGAATGCATTAAACAGGAATCATTATGTCAGTTCAAAAAGTAACTATTGATGCCAACGAGGCCACTGCGTATGTGGCTCATCATTTGAGTGAAGTCATTGCTATTTATCCCATTACGCCAGCATCTCCTATGGGCGAGTGGTCGGATCAATGGACCATGCAGGGTAAAAAGAACATTTGGGGTGCTACCCCGGAAGTCATCGAGCTACAAAGTGAGGGCGGCGCGGCCGGAACCTTGCACGGAGCTCTGCAAACCGGTGCCTTGGCATCTACATTTACCGCATCGCAAGGGTTGCTGTTGATGATGCCCAATTTGTATAAAATCGCCGGCGAACTAACTCCCGCGGTAGTCCACGTTGCTTCCCGAACTGTTGCGACTCACGCGCTATCCATTTTTGGAGATCACAGTGATACTATGGCTATGCGGGGTACCGGAATGGCTATGCTGAGCTCCAACAGCGTTCAGGAAGCCATGGATATGGCCTTGATCGCCCATGCGGCCACCTTGGAGTCCCGTATTCCATTCCTGCATTTCTTTGATGGGTTCCGCACTTCGCATGAAGTTCAAAAAATCAATCGGATTCCTGTTGATGTCATGAAGGAGATGATAGATGAAGAGTGGATCATCGAACATCGAAATCGGGCATTGACGCCAGATAAACCAGTGATTCGGGGTACTGCTCAGAATCCGGATGTTTTCTTCCAAGCCCGCGAAACGGTTAACCAATATTACAACGCTTGCCCGGATATCGTACAGAAAACCATGGATCGGTTTGCCGATCTGACCGGTCGAAAGTACGATCTCTTTCAATACGAAGGACCCGAGGATGCCGAACGGGTGATCATGCTGATGGGATCCGGTGCGGAAACCGCTCATGAAACGGTAGCCCAGATGAATGCGGCGGGTGAGAAAGTAGGCTTGGTGAAAGTCCGATTATTCCGTCCGTTTAGTATGCGCCATTTAATGGATGCATTGCCTCAGACCGTCAAAGGTATTGCGGTGCTGGATCGAACCAAGGAGCCGGGCAGTACGGGCGAACCGCTGTATCAAGATGTGTTGGCAGCGGTAATGGAAAATAACGTAGAAGGTTGGCAAGATTTTGATCAGACTCCCAAAGTGATAAATGGGCGCTATGGACTGTCCTCCAAAGAATTTACGCCACGCATGGTCAAGCGAATTTTTGATGAGCTAAAAGAATCCAAGCCCAAAAATCACTTCACTATTGGTATTAATGATGATGTAACCCACACCAGCTTGAACTTTGAAGATACCCAGTGGGATAGTGATCAAGAGGTCTTTGAAGGACTCTTTTATGGATTGGGAGCCGATGGTACAGTCAGTGCCAACAAGAACTCCATCAAAATTATCGGAGATAATACCGACAACTACGCTCAGGGCTATTTTGTGTATGATTCTAAAAAGTCTGGAGCCACCACGGTATCGCACTTGCGCTTCGGGCCCAATCCCATTCGATCAGCGTATTTAATTGACAAAGCGGAGTTCGTGGCTTGCCACCAGTTTCAGTTTTTAGATCGTTTCGATATGCTGGAAAAAGCACGCCCGGGGGCTACCTTTTTGCTCAATGCACCTTATGAAGCCGATCAGGTATGGGATAACATCCCCAAGAAAGTACAGCAGCAAATCATCGATAAAGATCTGAAGTTTTACAGTATCGATGCTTATAAAGTAGCCCGGGAAAACGGGATGGGCACACGCATCAATACGGTGATGCAGACTTGCTTTTTCGCCGTGTCGGATATTTTGCCCAAGGATAAAGCCATTCTGCTCATTAAGGCGGCCATTAAAAAGACCTACGGCAGTAAAGGCGAGAAAATACTGCAGAGCAACTACGCCGCGGTAGATAACTCCATTGAGAATCTGCATGAGATTGAGGT
Organism: Bacteroidota bacterium; assembly: GCA_051747265.1. Classification (GTDB taxonomy): domain Bacteria; phylum Bacteroidota; class Rhodothermia; order Balneolales; family Balneolaceae; genus JBNJFY01. The sequence continues at coordinate 289,820 of JBNJFY010000003.1, forward strand.
ACCGTCTACGGTGACTTCCGATAAGGAAATGCGTCCGGCGGTTCCGGATGAAGCTCCCGAATACGTACAAAAAGTAATTGCTGAAATTATTTCTGGAAAGGGTGATGATCTACCGGTGAGCGCTTTCGAACCGGATGGTACGTTCCCCACGGGCACCACCAAATGGGAAAAACGAAATATTGCACAGGAAATCCCTGTGCTGGATCCGGACATCTGTATCCAATGCGGTAAATGTACCATGGTATGTCCGCACGCAGTGATCCGTATGAAAGCTTTCGATGGAGAGCTATTAGAACAATCTCCCGAGACCTTTAAATATATGGATGCCCGGGGACGCGAATGGCCCGACAACACCAAAATCAGCATTCAGGTTTCGCCCGAAGACTGTACGGGCTGTGAGCTTTGTGTGGAAGTATGTCCAGCCAAAGATCGCCAGCAAGTGGGACATAAAGCGCTGAATATGGAACCCATCGAACCCCTGGTTGAGCAGGAAAAAGAGAATTGGGACTTCTTCCTGTCTATTCCGGAATACGATCGCTCTCAGATTAAATCAGAGACGGTCAAGGGTTCGCAATTCTTGCAACCGCTGTTTGAATTCTCCGGAGCCTGCGCAGGTTGTGGCGAGACGCCATATATCAAACTGGTTACGCAGCTGTTTGGCGATCGCATGGTGATTGCCAATGCCACCGGTTGTTCCTCCATTTATGGTGGTAACCTGCCAGCCACTCCATACACAACTAATGAGCAAGGGTTGGGGCCCGCTTGGTCGAACTCGCTATTCGAAGACAACGCTGAATTCGGTCTTGGATTCCGTTTAACGATCGACAAACAGGAAGAACAAGCCCGTCAGCTGCTTACTCAGATGAACGGAGCTATTGATCCGGAGTTAAGAGATGCAATTCTCAACGCCGACCAAAGTACCGAGCCGGGCATCTACGAGCAACGAGAACGTGTGGCCAAGTTGAAAGAAATGCTCAAGAAATCGGATCAATCAGAAGCTAAATCCTTAATGAGTCTGGCCGATTACCTGGTTCGCAAAAGCGTGTGGATCTTCGGTGGTGATGGCTGGGCATACGATATTGGCTACGGTGGGTTGGATCACGTATTGGCCAGTGGTCGTGATGTCAATATCCTGGTGTTGGATACCGAAGTGTACTCCAATACCGGTGGACAACGCTCCAAGGCCACACCCTTGGGGGCTGTAGCCAAGTTTGCCGCTGCCGGTAAGCGGGAGGCCAAGAAAGATCTGGGTATGATTTCCGTATCCGGTGGTGGGGCCTACGTGGCCCGCATTGCCATGGGAGCCAGTGACATGCAGACCATGAAAGCAATTATCGAGGCCGAACGCTATCCGGGTCCATCCATCATTATTGCTTATAGTCATTGTATAGCACATGCCTATGATATGAAACACGGGCTAAAGCAACAGAAGCTGGCCGTAGAGTCCGGGTATTGGCCGTTATTCCGCTTCGATCCATCGAAAATGAATAACGGTGAGAATCCCTTCAAACTGGATTCCAAACCACCCAAAATTGCACTCGAAGAATACGCCTACAACGAAATGCGCTATCTAATGCTGAAGAAGTCACAGCCCGAAGTAGCCAAAGAGTTGATGAAACAGGCGCAAGAAGAAGTGAACGATCGCTGGCATCTGTACGAGCAGATGGAAGCGGTTTATGAGCCTGACGAGGAAGTCGAAGAAGAACCGGCTGATTAGGTCGGATACATAGACCACTCAGATGTCGGTGCCTATAAAACACCGGCATCTGATTTCATGGAGCAAGATCAATTTACTATTAGTAGAAATACATTTGTTATGAATTTAGAAACGAACTATTTGGGCTTGACGCTGAAAAATCCATTGGTGCCTTCGGCATCACCGCTATCCAGTAACGTGGATATCGTTAAGCGAATGGAAGACGCTGGAGCCTCGGCGGTTGTAATGTATTCGTTGTTTGAGGAGCAGATTACCAAGGAGAATCAGGCATTGGATCACTATATGACCAGCACCGCCGATTCTCATCCCGAAGCGCTCAGTTACTTCCCGGAACCGGTGGATTATCATAACCTGCATGCCGAAGAGTACCTGGAGCATATCCAGAATCTTAAAGAATCTGTGGAGATACCAATTATTGCCAGCTTGAACGGTAGCTCAGCAGGGGGTTGGACCAGCTATGCCCAACAAATGGAAGAAGCCGGAGCCGATGCTCTCGAGCTGAATATCTACTACATCGCCGCGGATCCGAACGTGACCTCAGAAGAGGTGGAGCAGAAGTACATCGATGATCTTAAGGCCGTAAAAGAACATCTCTCCATTCCCGTTTCGGTGAAATTGAGTCCCTACTTCAGTGCATTTGCCAATATGGCTCAACGCTTGGAATCGGCCGGAGCCGATGGGCTGGTGCTGTTCAATCGCTTCTACCAACCGGATATCGATCTGGAAGAACTGGAAGTAACGCCCAGCTTGAAATTGAGCGGCTCTTTCGAAAAGCGTTTGCCTCTTCGCTGGATCGCTATGTTGCGTCCGCATCTGGAATGCAGTCTGGCGGCCACCACCGGTATTCACAGTGCCGAAGATGTGGTTAAAATGGTACTGGCCGGCGCGGATGTAACCATGATGGCTTCGGTTATCTTGCGCCAGGGCGTCTGGGTACTACGTCGAATATTGAAGGATCTCAGACAGTGGATGGACCAGAAAGAGTACGCTTCGCTTTGGGAAATGAAGGGAGCAATGAGTTCTGCTTCTGTGGCTGATCCCTCGCAGTTTGAGCGCGCGAACTACATTAAAGTATTGCAAAGTTTTGAGTTGGACGGGATCAAATAGCCGTTGCTGTCCCCGGGAGGTACCCTTGAGGGCAGTATTTAGATCGGGTGTAAATAGTCAACCAAAAATCGGGCAATTTGCCTCTCAAATCAGTCAGGAAATCCACCACATAGAAATTTAGAGTTTATTGTCCAAATATCTATAATTATCCAAGAACGATGATCCGACAGGAGGTCATCGAAGAGTATAACATTAACCAGACGGATACAACCATGGCACTATTAATTACCGACACTTGCATCAATTGCGGAGCATGCGAACCCGAATGTCCCAACCAAGCGATCTACGAACCCGGCATGGAATGGTCCATGGGCGAGGGGACGGATCTGACCGGGATGGTAACCTTGGCCAATGGCGAAGAAGTTGACGCCGATGAGTATCAAGAGCCCATCTCTGATGAATTCTACTTCATCGTTGCTGACAAATGTACCGAGTGTAAAGGGTTCCACGACGAGGAGCAGTGTATTTCCTTCTGCCCCGTACCCGACTGCATCATCGTTGATCCGGATCATGAAGAAACCGAAGACGAATTGATGGAAAAAGTTGATCTGCTACATGCCTAAAGTGCGTGTGGTGAAATCGTATTGATACCAGCAAATAAAGCCCCAAGATAATGACCAAGAATGTTTTATCACCCACGATGAGAAAAGTGGTGGTCCGGTTCTCCGGCGACTCCGGCGATGGTATGCAGTTAACGGGAGACATGTTCTCCCAGGCTTCCGGATCAGCAGGAAACGACCTGACCACCGTTCCGGACTTTCCCGCTGAAATCCGAGCTCCCCAAGGGAGTGTGGGAGGCGTATCCAGCTTCCAGGTGCAGATCGGGGAAACCGAAATTTACACTCCGGGCGATAAAGTGGACGTTCTGGTGGTCATGAATCCGGCGGCACTGAAGGCTAACCTGGAGTTCTTGAAACCAGGCGGTATGATCATCGCTGATAAGGATAGTTTTAACCGTCGTTACCTGAAGAAAGCGGACTATGACGAGAATCCGCTGGAAGACGGTTCCTTGTCCGAATATCGCGTGATCTCCGCTCCCATGACCTCCATGACCAAAGAGGCGCTGAAAGATCTGGGTTTGGAGATGCAGGCCATGACCCGCAGCAAGAATATGTTTGCCTTGGGTATGGTGTTCTTCCTGTTTAGCCGTCCACTGGAAAATACGATAGCTTACTTGGAGAAGAAGTTTGGCAAGAAACCCAAGTTGGTAGAAGCCAATACACTGGCCCTGCAGGCTGGATATAGCTTCGCGGATAGCGTGGAGATTATGGCGCCGTCGGTCATTATTCCCCCGGCCAGTTTGCCCAAGGGTGCTTATCGCAATATCAACGGGAATACAGCTACTGCTTGGGGATTATTGGCCGCATCGCATCGCAGCGGTCGACAGCTATCGCTGAGTTCCTATCCCATTACGCCGGCCTCCGAAATTTTACATGAAATCGCCGCGCGTAAAGATATGGGCGCCATTGTGCTGCAAGCGGAAGACGAAATTGCGGCCATCAGTGCTGCCATCGGGGCTTCGTTTGCCGGAAATCTATCGGTAACCAGTACCTCTGGGCCGGGTGTTTCCTTGAAGACCGAAGCCATGGGCTTGGCGGTTATTGCTGAGTTACCTGTGGTGATCATTAATGTGCAGCGAGCCGGGCCTTCTACGGGCTTGCCCACCAAAACCGAGCAGGGCGATTTGATGCAAGCGCTTTATGGACGTCATGGGGAAGCACCCATGGTGGTAATCGCGGCCAGTTCGCCGGATGATTGTTTCAACTACGCGTATGAGGCCAGTCGCATTGCCATGGAACACATGACGCCGGTGATGATGATGTCCGATTCGTATCTGTCCAGCGGTACCAGCCCGTGGCGCATTCCCGAACTGGATGAGATGCCGGAAATCAATATCCCCGAATATGATGGAGATCCCGAAGAGTGGCAGCCCTATATGCGTGAGCCCGATTATTTAAATCGCTACTGGAAGAAACCGGGCGATAAAGGGTTTGAACACCGCATCGGTGGATTGGAGAAAAAAGAGGTCACCGGTAATCTGACCTACGAACCGCTCAATCACCAGAAGATGGTGCAAACACGTCAAGAAAAGATTGAGCGCATTGCCCATAAAATTCCCCGACAGAAAGTGGTGGGCGCGCAATCCGGCGACTTGTTGGTCGTAGGTTGGGGCAGTACCCATGGCGCCATCAATACCGCAATGACCGAACTGCTGGAAGAGGGGCATGACAATATTGGGTTCGCCCACTTCAACTATATCAGTCCGCTACCTAAGAACACTGCCGATATCTTCGACAACTTCGATGAGATTTTAGTTTGTGAATTGAACAACGGACAGTTTGTGCAGTATTTGCGCTCTAAATTGCCCGACTTCAAATACAAGCGATTCAATAAGATACAAGGGCAGCCTTTCTTCGTATCCGAAATAAAATCCGAGATTTTAAAGCATATAGAGGACTAAGATGAAAACCGATGTCAAAAATAACGGAAGTGCTTTAACCATCAAGGATTTTAAAAGTGATCAGGATGTGCGCTGGTGTCCGGGTTGTGGAGACCACATCATTTTGGCCACCATGCAGAAAGTCTTTGCGCAACTGGATGTTCCCAAAGAAAATATTGTAGCGGTCTCAGGTATCGGATGTTCTTCGAGACTCCCGTACTATCTGGACACCTACGGCATCCATTCCATTCACGGACGCGCGGCCGCAGTGGCCACCGGTCTCAAGTTGGCTAATCCCGAATTGAGCACCTGGATTGTCTCCGGGGACGGAGACAGCATGGCCATTGGTGGAAATCACTTTATTCACGCCTGTCGCCGCAACGTGGATATGAATATGATCATCTTCAACAACAAGATTTACGGCATGACCAAAGGGCAGTCCTCACCGACCACCCCCTTGGGCGTGAAGACCAAAACCGCCCCGGAAGGCACTTACGAACCTTCCTTTACGGTGGGCGAATTGGCCATCAGCGCGGGAGCCACATTTTTTGCTCGCGTACCGGATAACGATCTGAAGTTGATGGAAAAAGTGATGCTGGCCGCAGATGCCCATGAGGGCATGGCGGTGATCGAAGTGCTGCAAAACTGTGTGATTTTCACTGATGGCATTCACGAGCAGATTACCGGTAAAGAAACCAAAGATGACAATCAGTTGGTCTTGGAACATGGAAAGCCAATGGTTTTCGGAAAAGATCAGAAGTATGGATTGCGGATCAATGGTATGAAGCTGGAAAAAGTGCCTTTGAAAGGGGATGATCCCGATCAATGGGATACGTTGATCCACGACGCCTCGGAAGATCAGCCGCAGTTGCAGATTGCATTGGCCAAACTTCAGCTACCCGATAACCCGGTAGCTATGGGCATCCTTCGGGATGTGGAATCCACCAGTTTCAGCGATCTGCTGCACGATGTGATTGATCAAGTCAAGCAGGATAGTCCCTATAAAAATCTGGGTGATCTGTTCCATCAGGGAAACACCTGGCAAATAGATTGACCAAGGAAAATGCTTCACCTCTCCGACTGGTTAAATTCAGCCGGGGAGGGGAGCCAAATTCTGAGTAACTAAAAAATTTGATCCTATTTTGGACAATTAGGTGTAAAACTCATAATAAAGTTCAGGCTAACTTTTAACTCCAACTGTAATGCTATCCGAATTTGGTACCATACTACTCTTTTTGATTATCGGGGCCATGTTTGTGTTGGTCAGTTTGTTTGTGGCCAAGTTGCTCCGGCCGGATCGCCCGAACAAAGAGAAATTATCCATTTATGAGTGCGGGGAGGCGCCCATCGGAAACGCCCGGGTGCAATTCAACAACCGCTTCTACATCATCGGTCTGATGTTCTTGATTTTTGAAGTGGAGATCTTGCTGCTGTTCCCCTGGGTGATGGTATACAAGGAAATCGGCTGGTTTGCCTTTGCCGCCATGGTGGTATTCGTATCACTGATTTTTATCGGATTTGCCTATGAATTGGGTAAAGGCCAATTGAAGTGGGATGTGCCCAAGCCCACCATCCCCAGATATGTAGAAGGTGTGGGTGTGGTTATCGGAAATGGCGAGAGCGAGACCGAAGAACTCCTTGTGGATGTAGAAGAGTCTGCACCATCTGATGAGTCGGAATTAGAATTACAATCCCCTTAATGAAGGTGCTGCGCTATGGGTTTTCTGGACATGAAATATAAAGATCCCAACATCATCGTCGTTTCGCTGGAAAAGGCGTTGAATTGGGCCCGCAAAAATTCCCTCTGGTACGAACAGTTCGGTTTGGCCTGCTGCGCTATCGAAATGATGGCCACCGCGGCTTCTCACTATGATTTTGATCGCTTTGGAATTCTGCCACGATCATCACCACGTCAAGCCGATGTGATGATTGTAGCGGGCACAGTGACCATGAAAATGGCCTCCCGGATCGAACGGTTGTATGAGCAGATGTCCGAACCCCGCTACGTGATCAGTATGGGCTCCTGCTCAAACAGCGGCGGACCTTACTGGCAGCATGGTTATCACGTGCTCAAAGGGGTAGACAAAGTGGTACCCGTGGATGTGTATGTGCCCGGATGCCCGCCACGCCCAGAAGCACTGCTGGAAGCCTTCATCACCCTGCAAAAGAAAATCGACGGCGAAACAGTAGTCGAAGGTGATGGTCAGGATAAAAAGCATAAGACGGAAGTAGCCGTACCCATGAAGGAGATCGAATTATGATGACCATGGAATCCATATTTGAATATTTGAACGATAACGTTGAAGGCGTGCAGGAATATGTGCCTGCCGAGTTGGGACAGCCGTGGATTACGGTTTCGGCCGGATCCTGGAAAGCGGTAGCCAAATTTCTGCGAGACGACTCCGAACTTCGCTTTAACACACTGATGTGTTTGAGTGGAGTTCACTATCCCGATGAGGAAGCCCTGGGCGTAACCTACCATCTGCATTCCACTACCAAAGGGCACACCCTGGTGGTCAAAGTGAAGGTTCCGGAAGAGGATCCGGTGATACCTTCGGTGGAAACCATCTGGAAAACCGCAGACTGGCACGAGCGTGAGGCTTACGATATGGTCGGGGTCACCTTCGAAGGTCACCCCAATCTTCGACGCATTCTGACTCCCGTAGACTGGGAAGGCTTTCCGCTGCGCAAGGATTACGAGCAACAGGAATTCTACAACGGAGTGACGACGAGGGCATAATGATGGATCAAAAATTATATACCAACGGTCACGACACCAACACGCTGAACAAACGCGAGATGGTCATCAATATGGGTCCCCAGCACCCCTCCACCCACGGCGTACTGCGCTTGGAAGTGGTTCTGGATGGCGAGGTGGTCACCAAGGTGACGCCGGATATCGGTTATCTGCATCGCTGCTTTGAAAAACACGCCGAGGCCCTGGAAGATTACACCAAAGTGATACCATATACGGATCGCATCGATTATGTCTCCGCCATGAACCAAGAGCTGGGCTATGTGCTGGCCATAGAAGCGTTGCTGGATATTGAGATTCCCGAGCGGGTAGAGTACATGCGGATTTTGATGTCTGAGCTGCAGCGTATTGCCAGTCACCAGTTGGCTCTGGGGACCTTCGGATTGGATCTGGGGGCGTTTACGCCGTTTCTGCATCTATTCAGTGAGCGGGAGAAGATCCTGCGCATTTTCGAAAAAGTCAGTGGCGCTCGATTGCTGTATAACTACATCACCGTGGGCGGTTTGATGCGGGATATTCCTGAAGATTTCAAAGCCGATACCCGGGCTTTTGTGGAATCCTTCCGCCCCAAAATAAAAGAGTTGAACGATCTACTCACCAACAATAGCATTTTTATTGATCGCACTGCCGACATTGGGGTACTCCCCGCGGAAGTGGCGCTGAATTACGCGGCCTCCGGCCCTATGTTGCGAGGATCCGGTGTCAAGTGGGATTTGCGTAAAGACGATCCGTATTCCATTTACGATCGCTTTGAATTTGACATCCCGGTTGGATCCGGGGAGATGGGAACCGTGGGCGATTCCTGGGATCGCTATATCGTCCGCGTTCGGGAGATGGAAGAGAGCCTCAAAATTATCGAGCAGGCATTGGATCAAATGCCCGACGAAGGCGACGTCAAGGAAGCCATCCCCCGACGGATTCGCCCCAAAGAAGGGGAAGTCTACATGCGCACCGAGTCTCCCCGCGGTGAACTGGGATTTTATGTGATCAGCGATAAGTCCGCTGGTCCGTTTCGAGTAAAAGCCCGCACACCCAGTTTTGTGAATTTAAGCATTCTGCCTGCTATTGCACGAGGCTCCCTGGTGGCCGATTTAGTAGCCATTGTGGGTAGTATCGACATTGTACTGGGCGAGGTTGACCGCTGACTGCAAATTGAGAACCTGATGATCAAAATGACATGCTGAATTTTCTGCAAAATATCGCACCCTCTTCCACACTGGCGTTGATCATATTTGCCGTTTTGCCGCTGGGCGTGATCCTGGTATACGCGCTGTTTGCCATCTGGGCGGAACGAAAAGTCGCGGCGCATGCGCAGGATCGGTTAGGTCCTATGCGGGTGGGCGGCTGGCATGGCTGGGCACAAACTATTGCCGATATGCTCAAATTGCTGCAGAAAGAGGATATCATCCCCACGGATGCCAGTCGATTTTTCTTCAAGTTTGCGCCGGTATTGGTGTTCGCGGCTTCCTATGGGGCTTTTGCTGTTATCCCTTTTAGCAGCAATTATATCGGAAGCTCCATTAATATCGGCGTGTTTTATCTGTTGGCCATTACCTCACTGCTCACATTAAGTGTGATTATGGCCGCCTGGGCCTCCAACAATAAATGGTCGTTACTAGGCGGCATGCGAAGTGCGGCGCAGATGGTCAGTTATGAGGTGCCCACCATTATGTCGGTGTTGTCGGTAATTTTGGTAGCCGGATCCCTGAATTTAATGACCGTCACCGAAATGCAGGTAGGAAACGACACGCTAGGATTTTTGCCCAACTGGTTGATTTTCCAGAATCCGTTTCTGCTGGTCACCTTTGTGGTGTTTTTCATCTCGCTACTGGCCGAATCGCACCGGGTGCCGTTTGATTTACCGGAATCCGAATCCGAACTGGTGGCCGGATACCAAACCGAGTACTCCGGTATGCGTTGGGGAATTTTTATGCTTTCCGAATACGCCGATATGCTGCTGCTCTCCCTATTGGGGGTGGTACTGTTTTTCGGCGGCTGGAGTAGCCCGTTTGGTGAATTTATGTCCGGTCCGCTGTGGGGTTTCTTCTGGTTCATGCTCAAAGGGCTGATCCTGGTGTCCGTGATGATGTGGATCCGCTGGACTTTGCCCCGATACCGGGTAGATCAGCTGATGCATATCTGCTGGAGCATTCTGATACCGGTTTCGTTTGTGAACTTTGTACTAGTCGCCTTGTGGGAAATGCTGTTTTAAATGATAGGAATGAGCAACTATGGTACAGCTAATTAAAAATAAATGGTCCACGTTTAAGTCGATATTTACTGGAATGGGAGTGACTATGCGTCACATGTTCCAGCCCGCGGTGACCATCCAATATCCTGAAGAGCGTGATGTATTACCTCCAGGAGTTCGAGCCCGCCTGATTGTGGATATCGATGACTGCATCGCGTGTGGACTTTGTGAGCGAGCGTGTCCGGTGGATTGCATCACTATTGAGAAAGTGAAAGCCACCGATGATGTGGACCTGGGTAAAACATCCACCGGCAACCCCAAAAAATTCTGGTTGGCACAGTTTGATATCGACATGTCTCGCTGCATGTACTGTGACTTATGCGTGCATCCCTGTCCCACAGAATGTATCACCATGGAGCCGGAGTATGAGTATTCCGAGTATGATCGCACCAACCTAGTGTATCACTTCAGCAATTTGAGTCCGGCTAAAGTAGCCGAAGTCAAAGAAGCCGCTGAAATCGAGGCCGAAGAGAAAAAACGCAAAAGAGCCGAATCCAAGCGCAAAAAAGCAGCGGCCAAGAAGAAAAAAGCCATGGAGGCCAAAAAGCAAGCAGCTTCCAATGGGGAAACCCCCAAAAAGAAATCCGCCGATTCCGAAAACAAAACCGAGGAGAATTAAATCATGGAAATGACAGCCATTTTATTCTACCTGTTTTCCATCCTGACGGTGATCACTGCCGGTATTGTGGTATTCTCTAAGAATATCGTGCACTCGGCGTTTTCGCTGATGTTTACTTTGCTGGGAGTAGCCGCCCTCTATGTGCTGTTATATGCCGATTTCATCGCCGCAACTCAGATTCTGGTCTATGTAGGTGGTATTCTAATTCTGATTTTGTTCGGTGTGATGTTGACAACGCAAGGGAACACCTTCGATTTCAAATCCATCACCGTCAATCTGGTTCCGGCCAGCTTGCTTTCCCTGGCTACCGCCGCCTTGTTGATTTTTGCCTTTACCACCACCTCATGGAACACTAGCCCAACCATTGAGCGCACGGATACCATTTATGATTTAGGACTACTGCTCATGGGCGAATACTTACTGCCATTTATTTCTGCCGGCGTGCTTCTGTTGATTGCCATTGTGGCCGCGCTGTTGATGTCCAGTCGAATTAGTCAAACCAACCCGAAGAGAGGATAGTATGGAATTCCTAACACAAGAATGGATCACCCAACCGGGGTTGGCGCACTTTTTAACGGTCAGTGCTCTGCTGTTCTCCCTGGGCCTGATGGCGGTGCTTTCCAAGCGCAATACTATCATGGTGCTTATGGGGGTAGAGCTGATCCTGAACTCCGCTAATCTCAATTTTATCGCGTTCAGCCGGTTCACCGAATTGTCGTTGGAAGGGCAGATGATCGGGCTGTTTGTGATCATCATTGCCGCGGCTGAGGCGGCGGTGGCCCTGGCCATTATTCTGAACATTTACAATCGATTTAACACCATCAATCTCGACGAAATCAGCACCCTGAAAGGCTAACCGTAACTGTGGCATAAACGCAAACGAGAAAGACTCATGTTCACATCACTACCACTCACCATATTGTTGCTGCCCTTACTGGGATTCATCCTGATGCTGTTTGTGGGCAAAAGATTGCCTCGTCAAGGCGACTGGCTAGCCACCGGAGGGATGACCATTGCATTCGGAATGTCGCTGTACTTGTTGATTACTAAACTGAGCAGCTATGCGGAAGAAACTTTTACCGTGGCTTTCAACTGGGTGATCATCGGATCACAACCCATTGAGCTGGGCATTATGGTCGATAATTTGACGGTGATCATGCTGGTCATCGTGACGCTAGTCAGCACGCTGGTGCACTTTTTCTCCATGGGTTATATGGAAGGGGACAAGCGATACGCCCGCTACTATGCCTATTTGGGACTGTTTTCGTTCTCGATGTTAGGCATTGTTTTGACCCACAGCCTGCTACTCATGTACGTATTCTGGGAATTAGTGGGCATCAGTTCCTATTTACTGATTGGATTCTGGTACGAAAAGAAATCAGCCTCCAATGCAGCCAACAAAGCTTTTATCGTAAACCGGGTGGGTGATTTCGGCATGTTCATCGGAATCATGATCCTGTTCTTCAGTTTTTCCACACTGACTTTTGAAGGCATTTTCGGAGCCCTTGAAGCCGGACAATTACCTTTTGAAAGTACGGGATGGCTTACCGCTGCGGGGGTGCTTATTTTTTGTGGTGCAGTAGGTAAGTCAGCCCAGTTTCCATTGCAAGTGTGGCTGCCCGACGCCATGGAAGGTCCCACACCAGTGAGTGCGTTGATTCACGCCGCCACGATGGTGGCCGCAGGCGTCTATTTGGTAGCTCGCGTATTTCCCATGCTCACCGCCGATGCCTTACTGGTAATTGCCTATATCGGTGCCATCACCGCTTTGATCGCCGCCACCATTGCAGCCACCAAATTTGATATTAAAAAGGTGTTGGCCTATTCCACCATCAGTCAGCTGGGCTATATGATTATGGCCTTGGGCGTTGGAGCCTACACCTCCGGATTGATGCATCTGGCCACGCATGCTGCTTTCAAAGCCGGCCTCTTCCTGGGCGCGGGTAGTGTCATCTTCGCCATGCACAAAGTATTGCATGATCTGGATGATCATCACACGGATGCCCAAGATGTTCGCAATATGGGTGGACTGAAATCCAAGATGCCCATTACCTACTGGACTTTTGTGATGTTCACACTAGCCATATCTGGTATCCCGCTGACTTCCGGATTCTTGAGTAAGGATGAAATCTTAGCCGGAGCCTTCGCCTATAGCACCTTGCAGGGCCATTGGATCCTGCCGGTAATTGGATTTGCTGTAGCCGGGCTGACCGCTTTCTATATGTTCCGCATACTGATATTGACCTTCCACGGAGAACCAGCCGATGAGCAGCGCTGGGCCGGAATCAAGGAGTCGCCCAAAGTGATGACCATTCCGTTGATGGTGCTGGCCGGACTGTCGGTGTTCGTATTCTACAGTTTCAATCCGTTCGCGGCATCCAGTGGATGGTTCTTCCAGATGGTTGAACGCCCATTGAGTGTGGTGCCCGAACTGATGCAACCCGATACCATCGCTGTGTTCGAGAGTGCGTTGCACCATGTACATACTCCAGCTATGATTATCTCCATTCTATTTGCGGGCGGAGGAGTTTTGTTGTCCTTCGCTGTGTATCAATGGGATAAAATCAGCGCAAACCGTCTCAGTGATGCTTTCGGATGGATCTATAAGGGCTCCTTTAACAACTGGTACTTCGATGATATTTACAACCGGGTATTCGTAAATGGCACGCTCGCGTTGACTCAGATTTTGCGCTGGTTTGATGAGCGCATCATTGATGGCATTGTAAACGGGGCGGCCACCGTCGTCCGAGGAATTTCAAGCATCAGCGGTTGGGTAGATACCAATATTGTAGATGGATTGGTCAATGCCACCGCTGCCACCGCAGACCGAGCAGGTTCCTTGCTCAGCAAGGTACAAACCGGAAAGCTGCAGACTTACCTGGTGTATGTCGTATTCAGCTTCTTCGTCCTGGTCATGCTTTTCATTTAAACCGATTTGAACAAGAACCTACAAATGGATCACTAAGCTCATGGAACTTCAAATATTTGGCATCGGCATTTTATCGTGGATCGTTTTTCTCCCCATTGTAGGGATGGCAATTGTTTTACTGCTACCGGCCAATAAGCGCAACGTGATTCGTTGGACCGCGGCTGCGGTCACCGGTATACAGGTGATCCTGGCGGGCGTAATATTCGCTAATTTTGATCGCTCTATGTTGGGCATCAACAATGCGGAAACGTTCCAATTTATCGAGCAATTCGATTGGATTACCGTAAATGCCGTGCCCTGGGTAGGACGTATCGATATCAATTACTTTCTGGGCATTGATGGGCTTAGTGTCCTGATGGTACTGCTGACCGCCATTATCTCCTTTGTAGGCGTGGTATCCTCTTGGAGCATCAAGGAAAAAGTGAAGGGCTATTTTATTCTCTACATGCTTCTGGTCACCGGTATGATGGGCGTGTTTGTAGCACTCGATTTCTTCTTATTTTTCATCTTCTGGGAATTCATGCTACTTCCCATGTACTTCCTGATCGGAATGTGGGGCGGACCGCGACGCGAATACGCGGCCATCAAATTCTTCCTGTATACCTTCGTAGGCGGGATCCTGATGTTGCTCACCATGCTGGGGCTCTATTTCAGTGTGGCCTATATGGATCCAGCCACCGGCGAGATGGTACATACCTTCAATATTCTCCACATGATGAATCCGGAGAATTTTGTGGAAGGAGGGATCTTTTCAGGAATTGATACAACTTGGCGCTATGTCGCTTGGATGGCTCTGTTCATCAATTTTGCCATTAAAGTTCCCATATTTCCATTCCATACCTGGCTACCCGATGCCCACGTGGAAGCGCCTACACCCATTAGTGTGATTTTGGCTGGTGTTCTACTGAAGCTGGGAACCTATGGTATCCTGCGTATCAACTTCCCCATTTTTCCCGATGCCACCCAGTATTTTGTCTACTTCATGGCCATTCTGGGCATGATCAGCATCATTTACGGGGCCTTCTGTGCTATGGCCCAAGACGATTTCAAGAAATTGATTGCCTACTCGTCCATTAGTCACATGGGTATTGTAGTCCTGGGAATTTCTGCCCTGAACACCCAGGGTATGATTGGCGGCGTGCTGCAGATGTTTAACCACGGAATTATCACCGCCGTGCTTTTCCTCGGTGTGGGTGTACTCTATGATCGCACCCATACTCGCGGGCTGTACGACTTTGGCGGAATTGCCAATCAGATGCCGCGCTATACCGGTGTGGCCATGGTCGGATTATTTGCCGCACTGGGCTTGCCGGGATTGAATGGCTTCGTGAGTGAATTGTTCTCCTTCTTGGGAGCTTTCCAGGCCTTCAAGTGGATCACCATTATCTCGGTGACCGGTATCATTATTACCGCAGGCTACATCCTGTGGACGATACAGCGGATATTCTTCAGTGAGACTCCCGAGAAATTGACGAAGCTACCAGATTTAACCGTGCGTGAGTATGTAAGCTTAGTACCATTGATTGTCTTGATCATCTTCTTGGGCATTTATCCGGCACCGGTCATTGAAATTATGAATACCTCACTGAGTCATTTGGTTGACTTCGTCAACAACGGTGGCATCATGGAAATGACGGCGAATTTCTAACCGACGATCTCTGAACTTTTTAGCATGAGTCTATTATGGTTGACCAAACATTACATAGCATAAGCCTGTTTATTCCAGAGATTGTGGTGGTGCTGACCTTTTGTGCGATCATCATCGCGGATCTGATTACCAAGCGAGAAAGTCATATCTCCGGCTGGATCCTGATCGGCGGGTTGATTCTTGCCGGCTTGGCCACCATCTGGCAGTACGGCGGTAATGAATCCATCTTCAGCGACATGATCGCCGTGGATCCATTTGCTCTGTTCTTTAAGCTGTTGATCATCCTCACCGGTATTTTCATTGTGCTGTTCACCATGAATAACCAAGAAACCCGGGGCTACCAATCGCGGATAGGGGAGTACTACATGCTACTCAGTGGAATGATTCTGGGCATGATGTTTATGGTGGGTTCCACCAATCTGCTGCTTATGTATTTGGCCCTGGAAGTAACCAGCATTAGCTCCTATGTATTGGTTGGATTTACCAAATATTTGAAACGATCCGCCGAAGCCTCTTTGAAATACATTGTTTATGGCGCGGTCTCCTCGGGAATCATGCTCTTCGGTTTATCCCTGTTGATCGGCAGCACCGGGGCGACCACCATCTATGGTATTAATGAAGCTGTCGTGGCGGGCATCAATCAACCACTTATTTTAAATATTTCCCTGCTCATGATTGTGGTAGGGCTAGGTTTTAAAATTGCCGTCGTGCCGTTTCACTTTTGGGCCCCTGATGCCTATGAAGGAGCACCTATTACCATTTCGGCAACCTTGGCGGTGGCTTCTAAACTAGCCGCTTTTGCCATGGTGGTACGTTTCTTCTCCGTTTCCTTTATCAGTGGAGGAGGATTGGGCGAAACGGGCGTCTGGCAGATTGTGGAAGGTGTGCACTGGAATATGATTTTAGGGGTGCTGGCAGCGCTGGCCATGATTATCGGAAACCTGACCGCTTTGAGACAGGACAACATCAAGCGGATGCTGGCCTATTCCAGCATTGCCCACGCCGGCTATATCTTGATGGGCGCGGTGATACTCAGTGAGCAGGGGATTGCCTCCATCATGATATATGTGGCCGTCTACTTGTTTATGACACTGGGGGCTTTTTATGTGGCCATGTTGTTCTCCAACCAGGTGCATACCGAGTCTATTGAAGAGTATAAGGGACTCGGACATCGCGCGCCGCTATTAGGAGTTGCCATGACCATCTTTATGGTGTCTCTAACCGGAATTCCACCTACCGGAGGTTTTGTAGCCAAATTGTACATCTTTGGCGCGGCCATCAGCGAAGGCTGGATCTGGCTGGTTACCATAGCCGGGGTCACTTCCGTGATTTCGTTGTTCTACTACATTCGGGTGGTTCGAAATCTATTTCTCTATAAGCCAGATGAAGATGCCACGCCATTGGCATTCGGGGTGGGAGCCAAAGCTATTTTGCTGCTCCTGCTCGTACCCACACTGTTACTGGGTATCTATTTCTCACCACTCATTGAATTAGCACAAGCATCAATGAACATATTTGGACTTAATTAACCCGAAGAAATGAATTCTACATGAACTAGCATCCATTTTAACTCAATCCCAGAGCCATGAAAAAAGGACGATTATTTGAATTATATAAGCAGGCCGATTACGATCATAAAAAAGCAAAAGAAGAGCTGTATCGCCCCGAAGAAGATGTGGTGAATTACTCTGCCTGTATCTTTTCACGGAGTGCTATGTATCACTTCTTGAGTTGCCTGTATGTGCTGAATAACAGCGAAGAAGACAACAGCATCGACAAAGGCACCAAAACCCTGGATGAGCTGATCGCCTACGCCAAAACCCAGGAAGAAGAGCTCAAAGATGTAGATTTCAGCTCTATGCGTTGTAAAGGAGAAGGCATCAAGGAGATTAAGAAAGGCCACGAAATCTATTTCTGCAATAATACCGCTCAAATTCAAACCTGCAGTGGTATTACCGAAAAGATCAAAGACGTGGTTATTGATAAAGCCTTTGATGGGAAACAGCCTCAATTTGAAAACACTTCATCATAAATTGAAGTGGCTATAGATACTGTTATTGAACACCCCATGGAATTAAGCCGGGGGGCAATCTAACTAATCGCAGAGTGATTTTGGGCTTTGGGAAATTAGAAGAGCTATATCGGATCCGGATACCGGATAGGTATAGCTCTTTTTAATATTGTAGGTCTGGTGAATGAATTGAAAAATGTGTTTGTTGTGCCATCAGAAATAAATAGATGTTCACAACAAGTAAATTTTATTATGAGTACTACTACAATAGATCAATTGATTGATCGAACCATTATTAAAGAGGCATATACCTACGCAGAATATCGCTCGCTGATTAAAGAATTATTGGAAGAGGGTAAAACTACCGGTCCCAATCAGAGTGAACCCTATGTAAACTACACCAAGCTCAACGACAAGCGCATGGATCGGCTGGATAAAACGGTCACCCTGCTGGATGAACTAAAAGAAGAGCTACGGAATCTGGATCGCAAGTGGATCTGGCTGGTACTCAGTGAAGCGTGGTGCGGGGATGCCGCCCAAAATGTACCGGTGATGAAAGCCATGGCCGATCAGTCTGATAACATCGAGCTTAAACTGATTCTCCGGGATGAGCACATGGATATCATGGAGCATTTTTTAACCAATGGTAGTAATTCCATCCCCAAACTGATCTGCCTGGATGCTGATTCTCTGGATGTATTGGGATCCTGGGGACCACGTCCCGAACCCGCGCAACAGATGGTCATGGACTGGAAAGAAAACCCCGAAGAAGATTATGACGCTCTGGCGGTACGTTTGCAGAAATGGTATAACCAAGATGATAACGAAACCATGGAGCGGGAATTCATGGAAGTGATGAAAGAGTGGCGATAAGCGCATAGATGATATGCCCATCTTTTTCGAGTGTTAAGCTAATCTCGAAACCTGTCTATCGGGCCGAAGGACCCGAAAATTGTTGGGTTAGTTCATAAATTGTGAGTGGCTGAAGTATACTAAACCACAACACTGGTTGAACCATCCTACACTTCAAAAAAACTAATTGCCTTGGCACTTGTCGGGCTGTCTAAAAAGTAAAAAGCAGGATGTAACCACTAAATTAATTTAAGTTTTCTAAGAGTGTGTATCTCTGATCTTCTTGATAAGTCGCGTCCTTTTCATATATAGACCTATCAGGTTTTGGAAACCTGATAGGTCTGGCACATATTTGACCCTAAAACCTAAATTATTTAGGTCCTTGAAATTAGAAAAGGACTTTTTGGACAGCCTCTTACGCATTAATAGCAAGCTTTTGTGTATTAATAGTTATTAACTCAGTTTTAATATCAGCGTAAGTCAAAGCGAAGCGGAGACTGGTGCTGCTATAGTAAAAATATCACTCGCTGGTTGAAGTGCCCACACTTCAACCTTTAGGGTGCAATGTGGGCTTTCTCAATAACTCCAAATTTTTAAAAATAAAACGGTGGGTGAGGTTATTACTCCAAATCCTTTCGAAACGCCCACTGGCCCGCTCCGGATCCGCCCATCATCTGCTCCTCAAAACTGATATTCCATTCCACCCGATACCCTACAGCAATATCGGGGATATTGCCTTCATCCCGACCTGCCACATTCAATTGAACATTAACTTCCTGAGATGGCGTCAAAATGGGAGTACTGGAACCATATTCCAGAACCCGTTGGATCCGGATGCTGACCATCCATTGATCAGCATCTGATTTATCAATGGATAGCACTTCGCCCCGAATGTTGGCGGTTCCCGGAGCGATAGGGGGTTTGGCGGTGGGAGCCATAGTCTTGCTGGTATCTTCTTTCTGAGTGTTTTGGGAGCCGGCACAAGCACTGATCAGCACAAGGCAGGAGGTCAAGGTGATAAATAGAGCAGTAAATAAACGCATGGCCGCAAATGGACTTAGATTGCCAATGACAAAATCGTATTTTCGATATTAAGAGGGCTTTGCAAAACTAACTGTCATTGCGAACGTAGTGCGGCAATCCCCTGATTAGATTGTGTAAACGGTGATTGTTACTACATCTTGCCATGACCGAATAAATTTTGGAAGGTTTTGCAAAGCCTTCATTAAATAAGCTACGATCAAATTGACGGAATTAAAATCGATGAGCGTATCCAATCCGGAGAATTCTTTTTACCAGCATATCGCCCAAACCAGTGATGCCCCTATGGGCCTACAAATCGAATCGGCGGAAGGCCCTTTTCTCTATACGGCCGATGGACAGCGCTATGTGGATTTCATTTCGGGAATCGCGGTCAGCAGTCTGGGACACCGACATCCCAAAGTGGTGGAAGCCATCAAAGCCCAGGTTGATCGCCATCTGCACGTGATGGTCTATGGTGAGTTCATTCAGCAGCCGCAAAGTGCCTTCGCGGAACTGTTGACCTCGCAACTGCCGGATCAGTTAGATCGGGTCTATCTTGTAAACAGCGGCACAGAAGCCAACGAGGGAGCTCTCAAGCTGGCTAAAAAACACACCGGCCGACATAAGTTTGTTTCCTTCCACAACAGTTATCATGGGGATACGCACGGCTCCCTGAGTGTCACCGGCCGGGAGGTGTACCGAGATCCCTACCAACCACTATTGCCTGATGTGCATTTTTTGGAGTTCAACGATGATCGTCAGCTGGATACCATCGACGAAGATACCGCGGCGGTGATCATGGAACCCATCCAAGGGGAGGGGGGCATCATACCCGCGGATCCGCAATGGCTCAAGCAGGTACGCAGGCGATGCGATCAGGTCGGTGCGTTATTGATATTCGATGAAATCCAGACCGGTTTTTATCGGACGGGCTCCCTATTTGCCTTTCAATACTATGATGTGGTTCCGGATATTCTCTGCCTGGCCAAGGCGATGGGCGGAGGCATGCCTATGGGCGCGTTTGTTTCCTCTACTGAGATCCTGAAGGCGTTTATGCATGATCCGCCGCTAAATCATGTGACCACCTTTGGTGGACATCCGGTGAGCTGCGCGGCGGCTCACGCCAATCTATCCGTCTTACTGGAAGATGATTTTGGAGCCAAGGCCAAGCATATTGAGCAGGTCACCAAACTGATCCTGGCCGATCAACCGGGTATCGTTGAGGTCCGAGGTAGAGGGGCTATGCTGGGCATTGAACTGGAATCGTTCGAAATGACCGAGCAAGTGGTTAATCGCTGTCTGGATGAGGGCATCATTTTGGGGTGGACTTTGCACTCCAATACGCTGATTCGATTAGCTCCCCCATTAATAATTGACGGTGAACTTTTATCCGAAACACTCAACACCATACGCTATCATATAGACGCGTTAACTCGGTAAACGGAACCTCCTTCCCCGTCAACTCGTTGTGTTCAATGAATCTTAAATAAAGCTTATCAATCGCTATGTTTACAACCATCAATCCGGCTACGGGAAAAAACATTCGCTCCTACTCTACACGGTCAAGTCAGGACATCGATGAACAGTTGCAAGCGCAGGCTAAGGCCCAGAAAGAGTGGGCGTTGGTTACTTATGAGCGTAGAGCCGATTATTTACGCAAGATGGCGGAAACATTGCGCGAGAAGGCCGGGGAATATGGTGCGTTGATGACTCAGGAGATGGGTAAACCCTTGGCGCAAGGCGTCAGCGAAGCGGAAAAGTGTGCGTGGGTGTGCGACTATTACGCCGATAATGGGGCAGACTTTTTAGCCGATGAAGTGATCGAAACCGATGCGCGAACCAGCTATGTGACTCAGAATCCACTGGGGGTAGTCTTGGCTATTATGCCGTGGAATTTTCCCTTTTGGCAGCTATTTCGGTTTGGTGCTCCGGCCCTGATGGCGGGTAACGCGGTGGCACTCAAGCACGCTCCCAATGTGTGCGGATGCGCTGAGGCCATTGAGCAACTGATGAAGGATGTGGGAGTACCCGAACATCTGTTTAAAAATTATGTAGTGGAAATCGAGCAGGTAAAGGGCATGATTGCTCACGACGCGGTTCGAGCGGTAACGCTTACCGGATCCACCCGGGCAGGACGAGCGGTGGCTAGTCAAGCCGGGGCGCACCTGAAGAAAACCGTGCTCGAGTTAGGCGGTAGTGATCCCTACATCATCATGGACGACGCCGATTTGAAATTGGCCGCTGAAAAATGTGTCACCTCTCGACTGATCAACAGCGGACAAAGTTGTATTGCGGCCAAGCGATTTATAGTCACTCGTAAGAATGCGGAAAAGTTCACCGAGCTGGTCCATGATCTGATGATCAGCAAGAGTGTGGGCGATCCTACTGAGGAAATTACCGAAATCGGCCCCATGTCGCGTGCCGATCTGCGAGATGAACTGCATGAGCAAGTGGAGCAAAGTATTGAAGCGGGGGCCAAGCGCCTGTTGGGCGGATCCATTCCCGATAAAGAGGGCTTCTATTATCCAGCCACCATTCTCACCAATGTTGAACCGGGTATGCCTGCTTTTGATGAAGAATTGTTCGGACCGGTGGCATCGATTATCACGGCTGATGATGAAGAACACGCTCTGGAGCTAGCCAATCAATCTGCCTATGGTTTGGGCGCGGCCATATTTACTCAGGATCTGGATCGGGGAGAAGTTTTGGCCGCTCAATATCTGGAAGCCGGCTGTTGCTTCGTTAATGATTTTGTTCGCTCGGATCCCCGTTTGCCTTTCGGTGGAGTAAAAGATTCCGGCTATGGACGCGAATTATCTCATCATGGAATCAAAGAGTTTGTGAATACCAAAACCGTCTACATAGCTTAGGATTTTTTCATTCCTACCGTTTTATTTGAGCTCCATCCAAAAAATATCGATGTTAAACAGGCTATAATTACAAAATACCCGGGGCAAAGGGATAATGGCTCCGGTAGAATTGAATTCCATTATGCTCAAATATTTAGGGGTTGTCGCATTCCTTTTGGTAATGTTGACTTCGGGTTGTGATCAGCAGGAGGAGGAGCGTACCATTGAGATTGACAATAATGGCGTTTCCCTTTCCGAACGGGTGGTTATTAAAAATGAACCACTATCTGTAGAATCCAATTCGGGAGATGCAGCGATACAAACCGTTGGGCAGAATGCCTATCGCTGGGTAGCTTATATTCAACCGCAAGAGCACAGTGGGAGTGTATTGCAGACAACGTCTATCTCTTATGATGCTCGATATCAGCGAACTGCACTCGGATATCGGATGGGGAGCAGCGACTATTTAGGGGGAATTGATTTACTGAAGGTAGCATCAACGAAGGACACCGTGGCGCAAATTTTGTCTATGGCCCAAATATCAGATTCGGAGGTCTGGGATGTACACATGGGTAATCAACGGATCTATATGGCCGAGGCCTCCAATGATGAGGAACTAACCGCGGGACGAACCCAAGCCTCCGCTGAGTACCTTAATGTGGAGGACGAGGTATTGAGTACCAAAGGAACCAACCGCATTCCGTTGTCGGGGCAGATGGCCCGAACCATCACTGCCGATTCTACACGGGTATTTATTACCACGGGTACCAATGGTGGGGCTTCCATTTTTAATAGTGTACTTAGCGGCTCGGTGGGTTCTTATTATATGCAGGATGCTCGAGGAATTGATTATAGTCTGGAATATGTAGGTGTTTTGATTGCGGATACTGATGGCGATAATTATGGAAGTGTGGCCATATATAGTCGCACGAATTACGACTTCGTCCGTTTTATTGAGTTTGAAGGGCGGTTGAGTGAAAGTGATGCGGGTACGGTTCAAATTATTGGAGACAAAATATTAATTGCGGCGGGAACCGGTGGGCTTAAAATATTTAGCATTTCCACTGGGGAGCAATTGGGGTACATACCCCGACCCAATCCGCTAAACATGGGCTATGATGATAGCGACGTATTAACCAATGCTATCACCGCGGAAGATGACCTGATCTTTATCGCCAATAAAAAGGGGGGCATCTCTGTGGTACGTACTTCGCTGCCTATTCAACGATACGCGGAAGGCGAACCCATAGATATGACTGTGGCGGGACGATTGGAGCTAAACGAAATCCAGGAAATAACCCAGATAGAATATCATCACCCTTTGCTCTGGATTACCGATAGGCAAAATGGAACCTATGTGGTTCGCGTAACTCGGGGTTAATCGTATTAATTGTAGGGTAAATCCCTACAAGGATTATATCGTATAGTGGCAGGAAATTCAGCATTATCCTGCTATTTTAATTGCTTTTAAATATAAATAGACGGGATTCTATGGATAAAAATGATATTACCGTAGGCACGAAATTTATCGTGGCTATATTTGTGTCGTTGTTCATTGTTTTGGTCAGCGGCTTATTAATACAGCAATATGTGGTACGTGATCAAGGCGTAGGATTGCTTCGCAAGCAGATGGAGGGCACTATCAAGCAAGCTGAGGCGGTTCGACAGGAAATGTCGGATTTGTGGGAGGATGGAGCAATTGCCCAGGAACAACTACTACAGGAGTACCAAAAGCTGGGACGTGAAAAGCTGCGAGAGAGTACAATCTACAATACTATTCCGATTGTAGCCTCCTGGACAAGTATTCAAAAAGTGGAGAAAGACCAACAATTCGAGTTCCGTGTGCCCAGGGTGAATCCGCGTAATCCTAAAAACGAGCCCACCCCCAAAGAGTTAAAGATCTTAGAGCAACTGAAAAGTCAAACCAATGGGGACGAGTATTTTGAGGTCAATGAAGAAGAGGAGAAAATTATCTATGCCAAAGCCATTCGCCTCACTGAAAATTGTTTGACCTGCCATGGGGATCCGGCCAATAGTCCCACCGGCGATGGTAAAGACATTTTGGGGTATCAGATGGAAAATTGGAAAGAAGGCGAGATACATGGAGCGTTCGTACTAAAAACCAACTTGAGCCGCGTGGATGATGTAGTCAGCGATTCTAGAGCAGATGTATTATTAGTGATGCTTCCTTTGTTTCTGCTGATTGGAGCGGCCTTTGTGTATATCAATCAGGAAGTGATTATCAAGCCGCTATCTCGCTTAACGAATGGACTGCGAGACAGCGCTAGCGAATTTTCAGATACCGCGAATCAAGTGGCCGCGGGAAGTACTGAAATTGCGGAAGGATCCAACAATCAGGCTGCGGCAATAGAGGAAACCAGTGCCTCACTCCAGCAAGTTTCAGCAAATGCCTCGTATAATAAAGAGGTTATCCAACAAGGCGGACAATCTATAAAAAAGGCACAAAATCTGGCTGAGTCTGGCTTGGAATACACCGACGAGATGCATGAGGCAATGCGCGAGATTCAAGAGGCTAGTGATAGCATATCTCAGATTATTAAAACCATTGACGAAATCGCCTTTCAGACCAACCTATTGGCGTTAAACGCCTCGGTGGAAGCGGCTCGAGCCGGAGAAGCCGGCCAGGGGTTCGCTGTGGTAGCAGATGAGGTTCGTGCATTAGCTACTCGTTCGGCAGAAGCCGCCAAAGAAACCGAAGAACGTATCCAGAAAACCATTGAAAAGAGCCATCACGGAGTGGCGGTCAGTCAAAATGTGGCTTCTGGCTTACAAGAGATGCATCAACATGTGATTGATATGCAAGATATTTTCGATAAGATCGCCAATGCCTCCGAGGAGCAGCATGATGGTATCCAGCAAGTCAACCAAGCGATGACAGAATTAAACAAGGTGGTTCAACAAAATGCCGCGCAATCCGAAGAAGCCTCCAGCATTGCTGATCAGTTGGACGACAACGCTAATACGCTTAACCAGACAACATTGCAGTTGATGAAGATGGTCAAAAGGCAAAAATGATGAATATGTGCAAAATATGTATTAAGTTGTTTTAGATATTAATCGGAAACAATTTTTGTCTATTAAACTATCCAACTGTAGCTAACTTGTTGAACGACAATTATTAAAAAAATCTTGGCTATGCATCTAACGAAAATTAAGAGTGTTTTTATACTGATTTTGTTACTGGGACTGAGTGCTTGTGATTCGAGCACCGGGGTAGAGGATAAACCACCTCAGCCGACACTTCCGGAAATAAATGAAAGTAGACCCCATACCGATTATTTTAATTCCACCACCCAGGCTCCTGAGACGCAGGCTCTTTCTGGTGCTTATAATCAAGCCGGTTATATCGCCAACTTGGTTGATGCGTTGTTTTTGGGAACGGGGAGTTTTTTAAACTCGCTGTTGGAATCGGCTCAATCTACCACCCCGGAGTATAACGGATCCGAATGGGTGTGGACGTATTCAGCCAGCGAAGGTGGATATTCTATAGAGGTGAAGTTAACAGCCGCCGTAGATGTGGATGCTGATGAAGTAACTTGGGCCATGTATCTGACTACAAGTACTTTGGATGGTTCCAGTTTAGATGACTTTAAATTTATTGATGGAACTACTACGGTCGAAGGTAAGACAGGAAGTTTGAATGTTTATAACTTTGCCACGCCAGATCAAAGTACTCCTTCGTTGGTATCGGATTGGAATATTGTAAGCAGCGATGAATTAACCAGTAACTATACCTTTAATTCAGATACCGGTACGGGTAGTGAGGGCAGCATATCGTACACCAGAAGCGCCCCTGAAAATACACTTGAGTTTGTAGATGCCGAAAATACCACCTTCGTAATTTATTGGGATGAAGATACGGATGTGGGTTATTATGAAACCCCCACAGAACGTGTCTGCTGGGATTCCACCCATGACACGGTTCCCTGTGGCGATGTAGGTCTTGAACCTTAATAACGCAGGTTAAAATGACACGCGAAAAAGGGTCCGAGACTTCGGACCCTTTTTGCGTTTTAGAATGGTACCCGAGATGAAACCGAAAGATCATAATCCCATACGAGGGCGGGGCAGTTCTTTTAATCCGCCCAATCGATTTCAGCCCAGGCACATGGTCTATGAGATCGATGAACAAACGGGATTACCACCCAAGCCGGGCACTACTCGGATTCCGGATGATACCAAATCCATTATAGCCACCAACAACAGCCCGGATATTCCCTTCGAGAAGAGTATCAATCCTTATCGGGGCTGCGAACATGGCTGCATCTATTGTTACGCTCGTCAAACCCATGAATATTTGGGCTATTCCTCCGGTTTCGATTTTGAAAGTAAAATTGTCATCAAGTACGATGCCCCACAATTGTTGGAGGAGCGTTTGGCATCACCTTCGTGGTCACCGGAAGTAGTGGTGATGAGTGGGGTTACCGATCCTTATCAGCCACTGGAACGGGAACTGAAAATTACTCGAGGATGCCTGAAGGTGTTAGCCCGGTATCGCAACCCGGTGGGCATGATCACCAAAAACTATCTGGTGACTCGAGATATTGACCTGTTATCAGAAATGGCAAGTTGGAATGGAGTACGGGTTTCCGTATCGGTAACCACCTTGGATCGATCCCTGGCCCGAACCATGGAGCCTAGAACCTCATCCCCAGATCGTCGATTAAAGGCTATAGAGGAATTATCCGAAGCTGGAATACCGGTAAATGCTATGGTTGCTCCCATCATCCCGGGGTTGACCGATCATGAAATTCCTGATTTGATTAAAGCAGTTGCAGACGCCGGGGCGGACCAAGCTGGATATACGATCATTCGATTACCTTATGCCAACAGAGAGTTGTTTAAACAGTGGCTGGATCATCATTATCCCCACAAAAAGAATAAAGTGCTGCATCGGATCCAGTCACTACGTGGAGGTAAGTTAAACGAGTCACAGTTTGGTGAACGCATGCATGGTAAGGGAGAGTTTGGTGCACAGATCCGCCAACTATTTAAGATTCATACTGAGAAGCACGGGTTGAATAGATCCAGAGCTTCCCTGAATACGGATCAGTTTAGAAGAGGACGACCAGGCCAATTACACCTATTCTGATCGGTTATCCCTGTTATTGGCAGGCTATCACACAAATGCGCAATCTGCTAATATCCACTGGCATACGTGTGTATAATTGATAGATTCGGATGTTAATATACACGATGGTTATGATGGCGAAATTAGATTACGGGCACTGGAAACAATCCGGACTTCAAAAGTGGGTATTGTTTAGCATTGGGGGAGGAACCATAGATCGTTTGCTACATGATTGGGCAATTCAGCGCGGTTCTATGAATGGGTGATGGTTACCTTCTGCTGCGGACGATCAAAATCCAAGAAGTAAGATCCGTCGGAATCCTCCTCTTGAAATTGCATTCGAATCTGTGGCTTCAGTTCAATCTGATCAATTTCTTCGGGTTGAATTTCCAGTAGCGAGCGATGGGATTCGGGAAGGGTGTACAATGCTTTGAGTTGGTCATTGATATAGCTCATATACTCCATCTTAAATTCCCGTTCTCGCAAAAAAGTGATGATTAAGCTATATCCGACATGTCCCGCGTGGGTAAGGCGATCTGATAATTCAGCCGGTAAATCAGATAAATTTTTATGTCGTGTGAAGATATAAAATTGAAGAGCCTTGGAGAGCTGCGCTGTTTCTTGAGGAGTTAAATCAATAGTTTGCTTCGCCCGTTGGGGCTCTTCACCCATTCCAATCCATCGTTTTAATTGGTCGATCATAGGTTGAATGATTGCAGTAGCTCCATTTGTTTAGACTTGCGAACTTAAAAATAACAATAAAAGAATTAGTTATGGCTGTCAGACCATCACAAATGCTAGAATTAGGGACCCAAGCACCATACTTTTCACTAATTGATGCTCGAACTCAGCAAACAGTTCAATTATCAGAATTAGATATTGAGCAAGGGCTAGTGATCATGTTTATATGCAACCACTGCCCCTATGTAAAGCATATCCGGGAACAATTGGTTATAGTGGCCAACGAATACCAGGAGAAAGGGATCACCTTTATGGCCATAAATTCCAATGATATCACGACGCATCCGGATGATGCTCCGGAAAAAATGAAAGAGGTAGCCGAGCAGTTCAATTTTCCTTTTCCCTATTTGTTTGATGAATCTCAGGAAGTAGCCAAATCCTATCGAGCCGCTTGCACGCCGGATCTTTATGTGTTCGATGAGCAGCGGGAACTGGTGTATCGCGGTCAATTCGATAATAGCCGCCCCGGGAATGGTGAGCCGGTAACCGGAACGGATCTCAAAAACGCACTGGATGCAATCATTGAAAACCGCGAACTTAGCAGCGTGCAAAAACCCAGTATGGGATGCAATATCAAATGGAAAGCAGGGAACGCCCCGGAATATGCATCCTGAATTGTTGAATAGATGTTCACAGGAAGCCATGAAAGCAAGTATAGCGGATATTCGCGAAGAGTATACCAAATCGGGATTAACCGAAGATCAATTATTGGATGATCCCTTTGAGATGTTTGATCGGTGGTTTGACGAGGCCATGAGCTCGGAAGTGGAACTAATTAATGCCATGACCCTGGCTACGGCTTCGCAACAGGGGGTTCCGTCCTCACGGATTGTACTACTTAAAGGGGTGGATGAGCGAGGATTTATATTTTACACCAACTACCAGAGTCGAAAGGCACATGAATTGCTGGAAAATCCAAACTGCTCGTTAACTATTTTTTGGGGAGAGTTAGAGCGCCAAGTACGAGTGGTCGGGAAAGCGCAACAGATTTCCAAGGACGAATCCCGTGAATATTTTCACAGTCGTCCCCGGGAAAGTCAAATCGGGGCGTGGGCTTCCCAGCAATCAAAACCCTTGAATGGGCGAGAAGAGCTAGAAGAGCGTTTTAAAAACTACCGAGAAAAATTCGAAGGGCAGGAAATTCCCCTACCTGATCATTGGGGTGGGTTTGTTGTAGTACCATCAGAAGTTGAGTTTTGGCAAGGGCGTCCCAACCGATTGCACGATCGTTTTGTATACGAGCAGCAAGGCAACTCATGGATTTGCAAGCGACTGAATCCATAATCATTCATCAGGATTAATAATGGGTGGGGTAGGAAAAAAGCAACGATTTCGTGAAAACGAAGTATTTGAGAATGTGATTCAGCATACCGATTTCGAATCGGCAGCGGATACACCGGCTGGGCGGTGGCAAGAGGATATTTTTGGTAATACTAATCCGATTGTACTGGAATTGGCCTGTGGAAAAGGAGAGTACAGCAACGCCTTGGCTCAGAAATATCCTCAGTATAATTTTATCGGTGTAGATATCAAGGGGCATCGAATTTGGCGAGGTGCAAAAACCGCGATGGAACAGGAGATCAATAATGTGCGATATCTGCGCATTTATATTGATCACCTGACAGAGTTTTTTTCAGTTGACGAGGTTCAAGACATCTGGATCACCTTTCCCGACCCTTATTTGCGTCACCGAGATCGCAAAAAACGATTAACCTCTCCCAAGTTTTTGCGGATATATCAGCAGATTCTCAAAAAAGAGGGCAATATACGATTGAAAACGGATAGCGATCGCTTGTACAACTACACACAGCGAATAGCCGATCTATATAATTGCCCCATTGAACGCAAAGTAGATGATATATATCGCGAATGTCCCCATGATGAGGTACTGACCATCAAGACCTACTTTGAGCGCATGCATCTGAAAAACGATAAAACCATCAAATTCATCCAGTTCAGCTTACCTTCGGAACGGATAAACGATTAAGACGATCGGTTCGTTTTAAACTTGTAGCGGCCCAAGTATCCTAAAAAAATTAGGTTTAGCACTTTTCTCTTTGATTTTATTTAAGTATACCTTTATTTGAGTATTAGTTAACAGTGTTAACCTATCTTTATTTGTAGATATGCCCGATACCGAAGAAGTCAGTTTGCGTAATAAGATTTTAGAGACCAGCCGGGAAATGTTGATTCAGGCCGGGTATAAAAATCTGTCCATGCGAAAAATTGCCAAACAAATTGATGTAAGTGCCACCAGCATCTACATCTATTTCGACAGTAAAGATCATTTGCTGCACAATCTGATGGAAGAAGCCATTAATGATCTATCCAATCAGTTGGAAGCTTCCATTCAAGGGGTGGATGATCCTATAGAGCAACTGCATGAACTGGCGCATGCTTATGTGAACTATGCTATGCAGCGTCCCAAGCAATATCAAATTATTTACTTGGTGCGATCGGACGAAATGTCACGCTACCCAAAGGAAAAATTCCGACGAGCACGACGCGGATATGAATTGGTGCAAAAAGCCATTGAACGTGCCAATAATACCGGCCAGATGAATGAAGATAAACCGCGAACGGCCGCCTACGTTTTTTGGGCACAACTACATGGAGCTATGACGGTCATACACTCCGAACGTTTAGATAAGCGGGTGGATCCGGATGTATTTGTGCAAACGGCCATCCAGCACACTCTTAAAGGATTTTCTAACCATCATAACAAGACTATCGGTAGTGTGTAATACTCTCATCAGACTATGAAAATCAATTAGTTCATTTAATTCGAGGAGCACTTATGGAACTGCTAAATCAAACATTCGGCTACTTCGCGGACTTCCCACTGTGGGGAGTTATCGTAGGAGTACTAGCTGTCTTATTTATATTTGGGTACACGGGAGCACCTTTGTGGCTTTGGGCGGTAGCTGGTTTGGCCGCACTCTGGGGAGCAGCCGCACCGACATGGCTACTCATCACTTTCGCGGTACTTGCGGTGGTGTTTAATGTTAAACCCATCCGGCGGTTACTGATCACTAACGGGCTTATGAAATTGATGGATGCCCTTAACTTTTTACCCAAGATCTCCGAAACCGAACGTACGGCTATTGAGGCAGGTACGGTATGGGTCGATGGCGAACTGTTCTCCGGCAAGCCCGATTTCAAAAAGTTGAGCTCAGAGCGATATGATGAGCTATCCGATGAGGAAAAAGCTTTTATGGAAGGCCCGGTTGAAGAAATCTGCGAGATGGTCAATGACTGGGACGTTTTCGTTCGTAAAGGATTTGATCAGAAAACCTGGGATTATCTGAAGGAGAACAAATTTTTCGGTTTGATCATACCCAAAGAGTATGGAGGACTTGAATTTTCTGCTAATGCTCACAGTGCCATTATTGGAAAACTGGCCTCCAATAGCGGTCCTTTAGCTACCACCGTTATGGTGCCCAACTCGCTGGGGCCGGCGGAACTTTTAATTCATTACGGAACCAAAGAACAGAAAGACTACTACCTGCCCAGATTGGCTACCGGGGAAGAGATTCCTGCTTTCGGACTGACCGAGCCATCTGCCGGATCCGATGCGGGTGCTATGCAAGCTCGTGGAGAGGTGTTTAAAGCAGAGGATGGAAAACTATACATTCGTCTTAACTGGGAGAAACGGTACATCACTCTGGCCGCTATTTCTACGGTTATCGGATTGGCCTTTAAATTGAAAGATCCGGACAACCTGCTGGGCAAAGGAGAAGATTTGGGCATCACTTGTGCCTTGATTCCCAGCGATACCGATGGTGTAGTACTGGGGCGACGCCATGATCCATTGGGAGTGCCCTTCTATAACTGTCCGGTAAATGGAAATGATGTTGTGGTTCCCGTAGATCAAATTATTGGCGGAGCCGAACAAGCTGGCAATGGCTGGCGCATGCTTATGGAGTCGCTGGCTGTGGGCCGAGGTATTAGTTTGCCCGCTCAAAGCACCGGAGGAGCCAAATTCGCTACGCGAGCAATTGGCGATTATACCGCTATCCGACGTCAGTTTGGCCTCAACATCGGACGTTTTGAAGGTATTGAAGAACCTATGGCCCGTATGGGTGGATTTACGTACTTGATGGAAGCAGCTCGACGATATACCACGGGCGGGCTGGATCAGGGAGCTAAACCGGCCGTAGTGACTGCTATGATGAAATACAACTTCACCGAGTTGTATCGAAAAATTATCAATGACGCTATGGATATCTCCGGCGGAGCGGGTATTTCCCGAGGTCCACGAAACGTATTGGCTCATGGCTATATCGCCGCACCCATCGCCATTACCGTGGAAGGATCCAATATCTTGACCCGTACCTTGATGGTATTCGGGCAGGGTGCCATTCGCTGTCATCCCTATGCCTATGATGAAATCGATGCGTTAACCCGCAAAGATAGCAAAGCATTTGATGGAGCCTTCTGGAAGCACATTGGTCATGTGGTACGCAATATGTTCCGCTCCATGGTGCTGAGTGTAACCCGTGGTAAGCTGGCTTCCTCACCGGTAAGCGGTCCGGCGGCTAAATATTATCGAAAATTGGCTTGGACCTCGGCCACATTCGCCTTGTTATCGGATTTGGCTTTGGGTTCCTATGGCGGAGCCTTAAAGATGAAGGAAAAACTAGCCGGTCGATACGCCGATATCTTTAGTTGGATGTATTTAATCACTGCTACGCTGCGCCGATACGATTCGGATAATAAAGAAAAAGAAGATCAAATCTTCCTGGATTGGTCTATGCAGTATGCTTTCGATCAGATTCAACATCAATTTGATGGTATCTATCGAGAGCTGAAAGTACCCGGTCTGAGCTGGTTGTTCCGTGGCCCCATAAGCTGGTGGAACCGGTTGAACCGTATTTCAACGGCTCCCTCTGATGCACTCGGGGGTAAGGTTGCTAGAGCCATGCAAGAGGATACGGAACGCCGCGATCGATTGACCGAGGGCATCTTCTTACCTGGCGGAAATGAAAAAGGTATCGCTCGGTATGAGCACACCTTCCGTTTAGTATTACAAGCTCGTCCACTGCTGAAAAAACTGCATAAAGCTGTCAAAGCGAAAAAGCTGCCTCGTAAATTACCCCGTAACTTAATCGATCCGGCGCTTGAGCAAGGAATTCTGACTCAGGAAGAAGCCGAGTTGTTACGTGAAGCCGAGGCCGCGCGTTATGATGCCATCCAGGTTGATGAGTTTACTTTGGATGAGTATCTGCATGAGACGCCCAATTCACCTCTTGGTGATGGCTCGGCTAAATCGGAAGGTGGCACGTCGAAAGAACCGGCTATGTCTTCGAACTAGAATTGCATAACTACTCAATATTTCAACGATTTGTTGGAATTTTGATTCGTAACCTGAAAAGCCCCGTATGGAAATGCGGGGCTTTTTTATGTGTCTGAGAATTATTTCTAGATCGTTAAACTATGTCCAGCATGGCAACCAAACAGATTTTCTAGTCCATGTAGCACAGGCATCTTTGCCGTGAGTAATGAACAAGCACCCGTCTTATGCCATTGGCAATTTGGCTGCGCTTCCTCCCTCTGAGTCTCCCTCCGAGCTCGCTCATCATCGTTGGTAAATGTATAACCACGAGGGAGAGCGTTTGCGCTGGATTTCTAACTACGACTTCGATCACAATAATTGCTTTAATCAGTACAAGTCTCCACTTTCGCTGGTTTGGGGATTCCCGCGCTCCACAAGGCTCCGCTCGGAATGACAGTTGATGGTTATGAGGATTGGGTTCTTCCGGAAGCACAACTCTTCTTCAAACTTGCTCCGAAACTTCGGATGAGAAGAAGACCAGCTTTACCTTAATGGGCATGGATAAATCAAGAATTGTATTCCAAACCTAGAGCTACTTGGCCTATCACCAACAAGTTTCCGGTTTGCGTTGGTTTGGCCGTGATGCTGCAAGTTTGGTTAGTTGATACCAAAATATGGGTAGGGCCGCACCTTCGAGTCGGGCGACTCGAAGTACAGGTTCGTAATGAAGCCCATTGGCAACTATCCGGACGGGCGGCTACATGGCCATCCATCACCCTCGAAGTACAGGTTCGTAATGAAGCCCATTGGCAACCAAACAGATTTTAGAGTACGTAGCACGGGCATCTTTGCCCGTGAATAATGAACAAGCACCCGTCTTATGCCACTGGTGATCCCGCTGTGCATCCCGCCTCTGAGTCTCCCTTCTTATAAACCTGGGCAGATGTATTGCCACGATGGAGAACGTTAGTGCTGGTTTTTAACTGCAAATTCGTTCGCCACGACTACTTTAATCAACATAAGTCTCCGTCCGAAAACATTCGGACTCAGCATTGCGCTAGTCTGTGGCATTACCTACAGAGTAAAAAAAGGGATAATCGCTAGGAATTGTTGATCCCATAGGTAATATCACTAAAAAAATATTATTCGTAGGGGGTTAGTGTAGGGGATATCCCTATTAATAGTTAAATATGTTGCAAATTATAAAATTCATAGTTAGAATGACTGAAGAAATCAGAAGAACTAGTTGATATGAATATGCCCAAATTGGATGAACTAGATCGCAAGATCCTGGATGTGCTTCAAGATGAAGGACGCATTACCAATAGTGCGTTGGCCAAACGAATTGGGTTAACTACCACGCCCACAGCCGAGCGGGTACGCCGCTTGGAACGTGAAGGTGTGATAGATGGATACGGGGCTCGCATCAATGCGGAAACAGTAGAGCGCGGCCTCACCGTATTTTGTTCTATTACATTAACCATGCATCAGATGAAAATGGTGGATCAGTTTTGTGATGCCGTAGAAGAGATGCCCGAAGTTTTGGCTTGCTATCATATCACCGGTGACGCGGATTTTCTGCTTCATGTGGTGGTCAAAGACACCAACGACTATGAACGGTTCATGCGGAAGGATTTAACGCATTTACCCGGTGTCCAAAAAATCCATACCAATATTGTGCTTTCTACGAAAAAAGAACGGGGTAAAATACCCGTTAATCTCACTTTGGAGGATCGATATGAAAACGGAACCAATCATGAATAAGCCCAGCTATAAATTGTCTACGAAATCTGTTCACGCGGCTCATCCTAAGAAAAAGGATCCGTTTGGAGCACACGTAATGCCATTATATCAAACATCCACGTATATGTTTGATTCGGTAGAAGCCGGTCGGAAATTATTTGCCCACGAAGAGGGCG
This sequence comes from Bacteroidota bacterium, assembly GCA_051747265.1. Taxonomy (GTDB): domain Bacteria; phylum Bacteroidota; class Rhodothermia; order Balneolales; family Balneolaceae; genus JBNJFY01. The sequence goes on from JBNJFY010000003.1 coordinate 325,048, forward strand.
GAGCTACCCACGCGTACTCTCGATTGGGAAATCCCACCGTGGAAGCACTGGAGCAAACCATTACCGAGCTGGAAACCGCTGAACTTGTAGATGAAGAAGCTAAGAATTATACCTCTTTTGCTTTTGGAAGCGGTATGGCAGCGATAACCACCACCCTAATTAGTTTGGCTTCCCAACAAGGAATTGTAGCTCAGGAAGCCTTGTATGGTTGTACCAGCCAGTTTTTGGAAGAGGAAGCACCCCGTATGGGCATTAATGTGGATTTCGTGGATGTACGAGACCTGCGATTGGTCGAAGAAACTTTGAAAGATAAACCCAAAACCCGGGTGCTCTATATTGAATCCATTGCCAATCCAACCATGACCATCAATGATGTGTTGGCGCTAGCAGAATTAGCCCATCAATATAATGCTCTGCTCGTAGTGGATAATACGTTTGCGACTCCTTATCACATGCAGCCGCTAGCATTGGGCGCCGATGTGGTGTTGCACTCAACCACCAAATATCTGAGCGGACATGGTACCATAATCGGGGGGAGCGTAACCGGCAAACAAGAGTTGTTTGAAGAAGCCGAGTTAATGCTGTATCGCAAAAACCTTGGGGGCATCGCCGGGCCATTTGACGCTTGGCTCACGCTGAATGGTGTAAAAACTTTTACTCTGCGAATGGAGCGACACGTTGAAAACGCACAGAAGGTGGCTGCTTTCTTAGAGCAACATCCCGCGGTGAATAAAGTGCACTATCCGGGATTACAATCTCATCCACAGCATAAGCTGGCTCTGCAACAGTTTATTAATGGTTTCGGTGGCGTATTATCCTTTGAGCTCAATGGCGGTTACGATGCCGGAGTTCACCTGATGGAACAGGTAGAGCTGTGCAGCTTGGCGGTAAGTCTGGGGAACGTGGATACGCTGATTCAGCATCCAGCTTCCATGACCCACTCAGTGATGGATCCTGAACTTCGCGAAAAAGCAGGTATTACCGAAGGGTTGGTACGTCTGTCGGTTGGTATTGAGGATGTGGATGATATTATCGACGATCTGGATCAGGCTATGCCCGCTGGCTGATTAAATTACCGTAAAAAGGATGTAATCTACTTGATTTAATCGGCAATCCGTGTATCCTTCAATACGTTGAATGTTATTAACGAATTGAGGAACTATTCCCTTACCCATACATGGAGAAGACGGTTAATCAGCCTAAGGAAAGTACACCTAAAGAACAGGGTAGCGTCGATATGATGAATCCGATTAAGACTTCGGTTTTCGATCTGTATAAGGTCGGGCCGGGTCCATCCAGCTCGCACACCATAGGTCCAATGAAAGCGGCGTACGATTTTCTGCAACGCATTCAGGATCTGCCTAAAGAGCAACGCGATCAGGCAAATACCATTCGGATAACGCTATTCGGTTCTTTAAGTGCGACTGGTTCCGGCCACGGAACGGACCGAGCGATAATTGCCGGGCTATTAGGCTGGAAACCCGCTGAATGTGATCCGGAGAAGTTTTCAGCTCTGGATACATCCGATGATGCCTCGTATGAATTAACTATTTCCGACGATCATCAAATTGCTTTCAAAGGACAAGATATCGTCTTCGGGCCCATTGCGCATGATTACCCGTTCAGTAACACCTTGATCATGGAACTGCGTGCGGGCAGCGAGTTACTGTTTGATATGGAGTATTATTCCGTAGGTGGAGGGTTTATTCAATGGAAGGGGCGGAAAGAGCCCGAAGTGGAGACGCCCCCATTTCCATATAAGTCGATGGATGAACTGAAGGCGTTGCTTAAAAAGCACGATATCCCACTTCACACATTGATGCTGGAAAATGAAAAAGTAATTTCGGGTTTATCAGAGCAGGAGATTTATGACCGCATGGATGCCATTATCAATACCATGTGCGCGGCTGTGGAGCGGGGCATTAGTACTACCGGAGTTTTGCCTGGATCTATTGAGTTGCAGCGTAAATCGCCCAAAGTATATGAGCGGGCCAAAGGACAGACCAAACGGCACGATCGCTTTTTAGTTTTTCTGAATGCCTATTGTCTGGCCGCTTCCGAGGAAAACGCGGCTGGACACTTACACGTGACTGCTCCCACCAGTGGGGCTTCGGGCGTAATTCCCGGGGTGCTTTATCTTATGAAAAAGCACTATAAAAACTCCATGTCTGATCTGCGCAAAGGCATGCTGGCCGCTGCGGCTATTGGCTTTTTGGTCAAGCACAATGCCAGTATCTCGGGGGCTGAGATGGGATGTATGGGCGAAGTAGGTACGGCCTCGGCTATGGGAGCAGCCATGATCAGCTATCTGAATGATTGCGATATCCGTTGTTTGGAAGTTGCCGCTGAGATTGCCATTGAACATCATCTGGGTATGACCTGCGATCCGGTGGGCGGTTATGTGCAGATTCCATGTATTGAACGAAATGCCGTGGGCGGCGTCAAAGCTTACAACGCCTATTTGTTAGCATCCAGCGGTATTCCTGACTCCCAAAAAGTAACCCTCGACAAGGTGATTGACGTTATGCGGGAAACCGGCCGGGACATGTCCAAAAAGTACAAAGAAACTTCCCAAGGCGGCCTCGCGCTTAGCATGACGGAATGTTAAATCAGTGTGACAGTGCTTCAGAATTCAGTGTGTCAATTTCTTCTTGCTGATATAAGTTTCTTATACCTTGGCAATTAATAGTTGGAATGGATATTAATGCGCTTGAGAAGTGTTTCAGAGAAAATTACTGGAGTCACCTGTGTAGCTTTAATTGCTTGAAATCAAATCCAGCTATCTATTAACCTTCCGATGTCGTGATTTTAAGCCTGCACGAATTTACTGACAAACTGAATTCTGAAGCACTGACACACTGAGAAAATCACCAGCTTCCGCTTGCGCCGCCGCCGCCGAATCCGAAACCACCGCCACCGGAGAAGCCGCCGAAACCACCACCGCCACTGCTTCCGCCAGAGCCAAATCCGCCCCCGCCAATGATAATGCCCCCGGAATGTAGCGTATGACTTCGATTACGACGTCGGCGTCCTTTGCCTCGACCACCACCTTTGCCGCCCGATTTCTTTTTTCCAAAGATGCCCCATAAAACAATAGCCACAAACAGCGCAAAAATGATGTAGGAGGGAAGTCCTTCCTCACTTTGGTTAGTCGCTTGTTCAACCGCTTCATACTCTCCAGCCGCAGCCAACATAATGGCATCGGTGGCACGATCTAATCCCCGGTAAAAATCTCCTTTCTTAAACGCCGGGCTCATGATGCGATCAGTTATCCGACCTGCGAGAGCATCCGGAAGTGCTCCTTCCAGCCCGTATCCAACTTCGATGCGCATACGGCGATCATTTTTGGAAATCAAAACCAAAACCCCATTAAAACGGTCTCCGGTCCACATATTCCAGGATTCAGCCATTTTTAGGGCATAATCATCAATCGGGTAGCCGTCTAGACTTTCCACCGTAGCAATGACCACCACATTAGAAGTAGTATCACGATAGGTACGTAATTTCTGCTCCAGTCGGGATTCTTCGCCTGAGGTAAGCATATTAGCATAGTCGTTGACAAATCCCTGGGGATTGGCCGGGACCTGTTGTGCTACGGAGGGCACAGGTAGCCAAAGCATGCTGATTAAACAGACTGAAAATAGGTACGCAATGATATGAGGTGTTGATGAATATGAACGCTTAGTCGTTATAAAGGGCATATACAGGTTCTATTATCTATTAATCGTCATCACGGTTCGCGTGGTAGCTAATATCATCGGATAGCTCATTTTCATCTCCGTCTTGATAAGGGAAATATTTAGCCAGTTGTTCTCCAATATTTTTGACCGCCTCTACCATACCTTCCTCAAACTCATCGGCTTTAAAATGGCCAATCATTTGTTTAATGGTAGAATCCCAGAACGCTTGTCCTACTTTTTCATGGATTCCTTTACCGCCATAGATCGCGATTTTATGGTCATCCGTAGCGAGATAGAGAAGAACACCGTTGTTCAATTCAGTTTCAGACATAGCCAGATCCGCGAAGACCTCTTTGGCGCGTTCCAGCGGTTCTCCATCGCAGGTATGCTCAATATGCACGCGGATTTCACTGGAAGTGGTATTTTCGGCTTCGGTAATAGCCTGTACTACTTGTTGTTCCTGTTGCTCCGTTAAGAATTCGTCTCTGGCCATAATCAGAACTACAAATGATGAAAATTAGGATCCGAAATCAACTTCAGGCGCTTGTTCGGCACCATCTTCCGCTTCGAAATACGCTTTCTGCTTAAAGCCCATCATATTGGCAAAGATATTAGCGGGAAAGCGCCGGATGGAGGCATTGTAACTTTGAGCAGCACGGTTAAAACGATTGCGTTCGGTAGCGATGCGATTTTCCGTGCCTTCCAATTGCACTTGAAGTTCGCGGAAACTCTGATTGGCTTGCAGTTGTGGATATCGTTCTACCGTGACCATTAAACGGGAAAGTGCACCAGATAGTTGATCCTGAGCCTGTTGGAAACGTTGCAATTGCTGAGGATCATTCAAGTCACCGGGTTGTAATTGAATAGAGGTTGCCTTGCTCCGAGCCTCAATAACATTAGTCAACGTTTCTTGTTCAAAATCGGCGGCCCCTTTGACCGTCTCCACCAAATTCGGAATCAGATCAGCCCGCCGCTGATACTGGTTTTCGACCTGGGCCCAAGCTTGTTTTACATTTTCTTCTTTATCTACAAGCGAGTTGTACACATTGATACTGTAAAACGCCAAAAGTACAATGACGCCAATCCCCAATAACTTCTTGATATTCATCGTTAGTTGATTTCAAATTTATAGTTAAGCAGATACTACGTTTGCAAATCAAATTAAGTATATTTGATCCGACAATTTGAACGCAAGAACTTTTTTAGAAACCCCTCTTGATACGTATCTTACCCACGCCTGTCAAGTGAAAGAAAATCATCGTTTTGAAACCGAATTTTATTTATTTCGATCTCGACGACACCTTATTGGATCATCAGCACGCAGAACGGCAAGCCCTAACAGACACTTACTGTGATTATGCTGAATTACAACAAGCCACACTGGAGCAGTGGGTAAGTACCTACCATTCCATTAATAAAGGTTTGTGGCTACAGTATAGTGCTGGAGAAATTAATCGGCAACTGCTTCAGCGGCAGCGATTTGAACACACGCTCGAAAAACTGGGGGTCGATTCTACCGCCTATGAAGAGATTGGATCTACCTACATGCAGCACTATCGCAATCATTGGAAGTGGATTGATGGAGCTGAACAGGCTTTTGAAAAAATACGCAGTAAATACGATGTAGGGATCATTACCAATGGTTTTGCCGAAACACAGGATCTGAAATTTCAAAAATTCGACCTGTATAACAGAGCGCACATTACAGTGATTTCGGAAGATGTAGGGCATATGAAACCCCATCCTCTAGTTTTTGAGCATGCCTCTGAGCAGGCTGGCCAATCTGCCGAACATATTTTATACGTGGGCGATTCATACACCTCAGACATTCAGGGGGGCGCAAAAGCCGGATGGAAAACCGCTTGGTTTATTCATCCCAATAATGAACATCCACAACAGACGGAACCTGCTGATTTTGTGTTTACTGATTTCAACGAGTTAATGACCAAACTTTCATAATCATAGCATCCCGATAACCGGAACCGGAAATCCACCAAATACTTATTTCATGAGTTCATCATCAACCTCACCAAAAACCAATGCCCAAGAACCGGAAGTTAATCTGGAATTGGCCCTGGATCATGGCCTGACCGAAGAGGAATACGAGAAGGTAAAAGAATTTCTCGGTCGTACGCCGACCTTTACAGAGTTGGGTGTTTATTCCGTAATGTGGAGCGAACACTGCTCATACAAAAACTCAATTCTGGAAATTAAAAAGCTACCTCGTTCTGGTCCTCAACTACTGGTTGGAGCCGGAGAGGAGAACGCTGGTCTGGTAGATATTGGTGACGGCATGGCTTGCGCCTTTAAGATTGAAAGTCATAATCATCCTTCCGCGATTGAACCGTATGAAGGAGCGGCCACTGGAGTAGGAGGCATTCACCGAGATATCTTTACCATGGGTGCGCGTCCTATCGCTGCCCTGGATTCTCTTCGTTTTGGGGATCTGGATAATGATCGCGTACGTTATCTGCTGGATGGTGTGGTTCGTGGAATTGCCGATTATGGAAATTCATTTGGCGTACCCACAATTGCGGGAGATATCACCTTTGATGAAAGCTATGAAGGAAATCCTTTGGTCAATGCCATGAGCGTCGGCGTGGTAAAAGTGGGTGAAACAGCATCGGCGATTGCCAAAGGTAAAGGAAACCCGGTATTAATTGTGGGCGCCAGTACTGGCCGGGATGGCATTCACGGAGCTACGTTCGCATCTGAAGAGATTAGTGAAGAAAGCGAAGATAAACGACCTAGCGTTCAAGTAGGTGATCCGTTTACCGAAAAATTGTTGCTGGAAGCCACTTTGGAAGTAATCACTACGGGAGCGGTAGTGGGGATCCAGGATATGGGAGCAGCGGGTATCAGCTGTTCATCCTCCGAGATGAGCGCCAAAGGCGAAAGCGGTATGCGCATCAATCTGGATAAAGTGCCTACACGAGAATCCGGTATGACCTCGTATGAGTTGTTACTCTCAGAAAGCCAGGAACGTATGTTGATTGTGGCTGAGAAAGGGCGCGAGCAAGAGATCATGGACGTTTATAAGAAGTGGGATCTAAACGCTGTGGTCATTGGAGAAGTTATTGACGATGACCGGGTTATCTATGAAAAGGAAGGCGAAGTCACTGCGGATATTCCCGCCGACAGTCTGGTGTTAGGCGGTGGAGCTCCACAGTATAAGCGCGAAACAAAGAAGCCTGATTACATTGACCAGGTTCAGAATTTCGACGAATCTACGCTGGAGCATCCTAAAGAATTTGGGGATACGCTAATGGCGCTGTTGGGTGATCCCAATATCGCTTCTAAAAAGTGGGTGTTCGAACAGTATGACACCATGGTTCGCACCAATACCATACAGGGGCCGGGACCATCGGATGCCGGTGTGGTTCGCCTAAAAGGAACCAAACGGGCCTTGGCGGTGAAGACCGATTGTAACGGACGCTATGTGTATCTGAATCCCCGTAAGGGAGCCATGATCGCTGTAGCGGAAGCTGCGCGAAATGTGGTTTGCACCGGTGCCAAGCCTTTGGCGGTAACCAACTGCTTGAACTTTGGAAATCCCTACAAACCAGAAGTGTATTGGACATTTAAGGAGGCATTAGCTGGAATGGGAGAAGCCTGCCGGGCATTTAATACTCCGGTTACAGGTGGAAACGTGAGTTTCTATAACGAAAACCCCAAACAGGCGGTCAACCCCTCGCCAGTTATCGGTATGCTGGGACTCATTGATGATTATGAAGAGCAGATGACTACCGCCGCGTTCCAGGAAGAGGGCGATGTGGTGTACTATATCGGTGCAAATCGTAAGGGTTTGGGTGGATCGCAGTATTTGAAAACCATTCATGATCTAACTACTGGTGACGCTCCTGAGATGGATCTGGATTTCGAGGTAACTCTTCAAAAGGCTCTGCTGGAAGCCATCCGATCGGACTATATCACCGCGGCACACGATGTATCTGACGGTGGACTCGCCATTACCTTAGCGGAGATGGCCATGTTTGGTGATACCGGAGCTAAGTTGGATCTGTTGCCACTGGAGGAATTCAGCAAAAGCGGTCCCACTGAAGTATTGTTCAGTGAAGCTCAATCGGGTGTGGTGATTACCGTGAATACCGTCGATGAGGATGATCTGGCTAAACACATGAAGAAGGCCAAAATTCCAATGATCAAATTAGGACGAGTGGGCGGAAAAACGCTATCTGTGGATGGTATGTTTGAATACACCATAGATGAGTTGAAGCAGCCGTATGAAACGGTCATTCCCGAAACAATGAGTTAGGAATCAAACGATTCTCATATTATTGAGGAGCCGGATGTTGGCAATGTCAGCATTCGGCTTTTTTTATCTATTTAATTTCAGTCCCTCACTGATAGAGGCGGGAGCAACCAAGTGAACGATAAAGGGACATTTTCCCTTACCGTATGATGAATTCTATAACTAAGTATAAAACTAAAGATAACATGGAAGACAAGGTCGTATTAATTGTGGGTGGATCTGGAGGAATTGGATCTGCGACGGGAAAAATATTTGGTAAATCGGGTGCAAAGATCGTTTTGGCAGCTCGTAATACGGGAAAAGCCGAAGCCGCGGCAAGGGAGATTAACTCTAACGGGGGTGATGCATTTGTAATCGAGGTGGAAGTCACTGATTTGGCTTCGGTATCTAAGATGGCTCGGGAGGTAACCGAGAAACTGGGCAAGATTGATATTCTGATAAACGCTTTTGGACAAGGTCTTCTGCAACCGGCTCTGGACATCAAGCCTGATGACGCCAAGGAAATTATTGATGTGAATGTATACGGTACCTTCTTGGTTACACAAACGGTGCTTCGCTATATGGAAACCGCAAAATCAGGGCGTATTATCATGTTGCCGGGCATTTTGGGTAAACACGCAATGAAAAATGCCTCCGTTTATTCCGCTTCCAAATTTGCCATTACCGGAATGACCAAAGCTTTGGTTGAAGAGCAGCGACGCGGAGCTATCCAATATAGTTTACTGTATTTGGGTGGTGTTAATACTCCCTTCTGGGACGATGTGCGGGTGGGAATGCGAGTTCAGAAAGATAAGATGTTGAGTCCGGAAGAAGTGGCCAAAGCGATCTATTATGCAGCCAATCAACCACAGCAATCGGTAATGAACGAAATTGTCATTCAACCTGAGTCACATCAAATGGTGTAGGAATTTTGAATATCATAATGTTGAATTTTGAATTATATCAACATTCATAATTCAAAATTCCTTTCGTATTGAGTTGAGCCATTGGTTGAAGGATGTGTAGCCGGATTCTTGCATCTGTTGAGCAAGAAACTGGTTGATCCGTTTAATCAGGCTGGGGCCTTCGTAAACCAATCCGGAATAGATCTGCAGTAGGCTGGCTCCGGCTTGAAGGGTTTCTAAGGCCGATTGAGGACTGTCTACGCCGCCAACGCCAATAATAGGCAGTTGCCCATTGGTGTGATCATAGAGCGTGCGAATTACCGATTTGCTGCGCTCATGGATGGCCTGACCACTAAGCCCACCATTGCCAATACGCTCCAGTGTTTGTGCATCTGTATTCAACCCCGAACGATCATTGGAAGTGTTTACCGCTACAAAACCATCCATGTTATACCGGATGCAGATATCAGCTAGTTCCCGAACTTGACTGGAGGCAAGGTCTACGGAAAGTTTAACCAACAATGGGGGAATTTGATCGTGGCCGGACTCCTGGATTGTCGAGCGCAAGGTTGCCAGTAGTACCTCCAAAGCTTTGGGATCCTCAAAGGTTTTGCCTTCGCCGGTGTTGGGACAGGATATGTTAATGGTAATATAATCGGCTACGGGTAATGCCAATCGTAAACTTTCCGCGTAATCGCGCATGGCAGCGTCACCATGGATACGGGCATCGTTGGTTTTGGCAATGTTGATCCCCAAGGGAATAGATAGCTGTGGTTTAGTTTCTTGCAATCGCTTGGTAATAGCTGGCGCTCCCTGATTATTCAAGCCCATGCGATTGATTAGCGATCGATCTTCGGGTAGGCGAAACATGCGAGGACGGGGATTTCCGGTACCACCACGCGCGGTGATACTACCCACCTCCACAAAACCGAAGCCCGCGGCTTGCAATACTTTAGGCAGGGTGCCGTTTTTGTCAAATCCGGCCGCTAAGCCAATAGGATTCCGAAATGGAAGGTTCCATAAATCCTGATGTAAACGAGGGTTTTGCCAGTTAAACAGACTTCGTACCAGCGATTGACTCCACGAAGCATTGCCCACACGCTGAGCAACCTGCATAGTCAATTCGTGCGCATGTTCCGGATCCATGCGAAAAAGTATCGGACGAATAAAATGTTGGTAATATTCCACAGCTTCTTTGTTTATTTGCGTGGAAGGTAGTGAAGTTCTCACATCTATAAAATTGATAACCATCTATGAACCAGCCTTTTTCGACGTATCCACAGGTGCTCGAGTATCTCAACAATATTCCCATGTTCCAGGATGTAGGCGATGGCGCCGCGCGATTCGACTTGGATCGCTTTGCTGAAGCACTGGAAAGCATGGGGAATCCACATCGGCAATTTAAAGCAATTCATGTTGCGGGTACCAATGGAAAAGGCAGTACCTGTAGGCTATTGGCTCACACTCTCCAGACCGCGGAGCTACGAACCGGGCTCTATATTTCTCCACATTTAATAGATTATCGCGAGCGGATCCATGTAGATGGACGGTGGATTAGCAGAGATGGTGTGCTCGCATTTTTCAATGCCTACAAGAAAACCATTGAGCAGTATCAGCTCACCTATTTTGAGATCTCTACCGCGTTGGGCTTTTGGTGGTTTGCTGAGCAAAATGTGGATTGGGCGGTTGTGGAAACAGGACTGGGCGGGAGATTGGACGCCACCAATGTGTTAGCACCGGAAATTAGTGTAATCACTACGGTCGGGCTGGATCACGCCGATTTACTTGGCGATACCTTAGAAGAGATCGCTAAGGAAAAAGCAGGCATTATCAAGTCGAATACTCCTGTAGTAATTGGACCCGACAATCAACAGGTGTTGCCAGTCATTCGGTCAATCGCGGAGAAAAGAGAAGCCAAACTGGTCATCGCGGAACAACCTGCTATTGATGAGGGAAGCGGATCATCAAACTTAAAAGCTGTAATTGCTCATCAGGAGTGGTGGTTTGATCCTGGCCGTATTCCGGTCATACAACTCAATAATTGGTCGGTGGTTATATCTGTTGTTCATTTGTTAAACGATCAATTAGGGACCTCTGGGCAGAAATTATTAACCCTGGCTTGGCAGTCCTTATCGGCTTCAGATGTATTTAAGGCCTGTTTTGAGCAATTGCTGCCCCACTGCCAATGGTATTTCGACGGGGGACACAATCAGCAAGCTATACACACGTTGTTACAAACAGTTGAACAAGTAAAAAAGAGCGAGAGGACGGGACGACAATCGGCAGACAAGCAACCCGTATTTGTACTTGCTGCCATGAAGGATAAGGTCTCTAAAAAATCCTTTGGTCAATTTGCTCCTTATCCTAATCTGTATTACTATAAGCTCAACCAGCCAAGAGCTACACAGTTGGCTGATTTGAAAACACTGCTTCCACAAATTCGACCATTCCCGCATCAATTAGAGGCTCAACAAAAATGGTTGCGGGAAATGAGGGATGAACTAGTAATTTTTGTGGGAAGTTTTTACTTTTACAGAACCGTTAGGGATTTGATTGAACCATTTGCCTCGACCTAACTTGGGAATTTCTTCCACTTCTAAACTGTACAGATTCAGCGAAGATCTCCCCGCTTGGGCTTACTGATAAGCTCAGTTCCAAAACATTCACTATTTCGTTACTTCTCAAACCATTTCCAATTACCAAGTATCATTATGTCTGATCATCAAAAAGATGATTTGTCCAAACAACAATTGGACACTTTACACGAGAAAACGGTCAAGGACTTACAGAAAATTGCTAAATCCAGAGGGCTAAAACCGGTTACCGGTCTTCGTAAGCAAACGCTGATTGATCGTATTCGAGAAACGGCTCAATCACAGGCCCGAACAATTTTTGATATGGATAAAAAACCAACATCAAGTAGTGGGAAAGTTCATACCAGTACGATAAAGCCGGGCTCAGTGAGCCAGAAAACCGGTGCTACAGCCCCCAACCCATCGCACAATGGCTCTGAATCCAAAAACAGCGAAAAGCAGAGCACTCCTAAGTCGAGCAGTACGGCTAAGTATATGAAGCGCTCCAAGAAAGAGCCGGATATGAAACCCAAGAAAAAAGCTTCTTCTGATCAACAGAAACAGGAAGCACCCAACAAGAAATCTCGCTCATCGAAAGCTGAAGAGAATAACGACTCTCAACAAAAGAAGCAGCGTAAACAACGACCTTCTAAGTCCCAACAATCCAACTCCAAACGGACTTCCGAAGAAAAGAAGAGTCAACCGCAAAAAAAGAAAGACGACCATAAGAATAATAAACGCGGTAAAAATAAAAAGAAGAAGCGGAGTGTTTTTGATATTCTGCCCGAATCGGATGCTCCGACACTGGATGAACGTTTAGAAGAGATCCGACCAGATCTGGGTGGGTATTTGATCAACGAAGGGACCTTGGAAATTTTGCCTGATGGGTATGGATTCCTGCGTTCGGTCAATTACAATTATAAAGCCAGTCCGGATGACATTTATGTTTCTCCCTCTCAGATTAAACGGTTCCGCCTGAAACAAGGGGATTGCGTAATCGGCATTATACGGCCGCCCAAGGTAGGAGAGCGATATTTCGCCTTGCTTCGAGTAGAAGGGGTGAATGGCAAGATTCCCACAGATATGGACAACCGGGAAGATTTTGATGATCTTTTACCGATCTATCCGGAGAATCGATACAATCTGGAATATGACCCGACCGTCTACACTACACGCATGATGAACCTGTTCGCTCCTATCGGAAAAGGGCAGCGAGGATTAATTGTGGCTCAGCCGAAAACAGGTAAGACTACTATTTTGCGAAATGTGGCCAATGCCATCAATGAGAATAATCCCGGTGCCAAGGTAATTATTTTGTTGATTGATGAGCGCCCCGAAGAGGTTACCGAGATGGAGCGCAATGTTAAGAATGCAGAAGTAGTAGCCTCTACTTTTGATGAGAAGCCGGAAAACCATATCAGTCTAGCCGAGATTGTATTTGAAAAGAGCAAGCGATTGGTTGAATCTGGGCAGGATGTGGTAATTCTGATGGATTCTATTACTCGATTGTCACGAGCATATAATGTTTGTACGTCCAATAGTGGACGAACCATGAGTGGCGGTGTGGATTCCGAAGCCTTGAAAGCCCCTCGACAGCTATTCAGTTCTGCGCGTAATATTGAAAAGGGCGGGAGTTTGACCATTATCGCAACCGCGCTGGTGCAAACCGGATCACGTATGGATGATGTGATTTTTGAAGAATTTAAAGGAACCGGTAATATGGAGCTGGTGCTGGATCGCCGTCTCTCAGAGCGGCGGATTTATCCGGCTATTGATGTGTTCAAGAGTGGAACCCGTAGAGAAGAGCTCTTGGTACCTGATGAGGAACGTGAGAAGGTGGTATTGCTCCGTCGTTATCTAAACACGATGAACCCGATGGAAGCCATGGAGTTTTTACTGGATAAGATGAAGGGAACCAAGAATAACGAAGAGTTTTTGATTTCCATGAATAAGGAGTAAGCCGTCACCTAGTTATCACGTAGTTATTGAAATGCCCGCATGAGGATCATGCGGGCATTTTTTGTTTTGGAGAGTGCCAAAGGCAAATTGGCGTTTAGTCTGGCATTTACGATCGATGATTAAACTTCCACGAGCGGAAGGGACGGCACCATGTGGGCATTTTTGTATTCAGCAAAACACTCAATACAAACCGTACCTTATTTGGTATTTAAAAATGCATACAAGGCAGTGAGCTCTTCGTCCGTCAAATGCTTGAATACCGGCCAGGGCATATAGGTTCCGTTTAATTGGCGGCCCTCAGCATTGATACCCGTCCGCATGACCTGCTTGAAATCATCGTAACCGTGCGTAGCGAAGTACGAATTACCGGTAATATCAGTGGCTTCGGGCCATTCGGGAGGAACTCCGGCTATGGTGCCACCGGTAAAGTCGGCTCGGTGGCATCCCATGCAGGTGGTGGATAAATACTCTCCATATTTCACCGGATCCGTCTTATCGATATCCTGAATCAGAGGTTGGGAGTGATCAATAAGTTCCACCGGAAACAGGTGCGGGGCACCGGTCATGGTATACATCACCCGTACGGGTATATTGATTGCATTTTCCGGATGGGTTTTGTCAACGGGTGGAATTTGTTGAAGGTAAGCGATGAGATTTTCCAGATCCGTTTTGGATAAGACATTGAACTCATGAGACGGCATGAATATTACCGGTTTCCCATTCGGTCGTACGCCATGGCGAATGGCTCGGATCCAATCTTTCGTAGTGTACTGGGAACCGATTCCACCTTTGCCCGATGTTAGATTATCAGCGATTAATCTACCGAAAAATCCATCATTGGCGAACTCCTTTCCACTTAAATCGGCTCCGTGGCATTCCACACATCCACGGATATGAGCAATGTGCTCACCTGCTTGGATGCTTATGGAGTCCATGGGTATATCCAAATCAACAATCTTTATATCGTACGTTTTCGTAAATAAGCGATGGGTATGCCAACTGGAATAGAGTACACCCGATCCCAACAATAGAACCAGTATACCCATGACGATACCCCCGCGTTTAGCTATTTTTTTTAGCATGATAGATCCCCTCTAGGTTGCTAAACATGGTTGGTTATTTTCTATTTACGCAAAATATAAATTCAGTACAAATAGGGGGTTATAGGAATTATTTGTAACTGTATTTTCTAATGTTTAGACCTAATTATTGAACAAAAAAAGGCACCTGCCGAAACAGGTGCCTTGGAAAGCTAAGTCAACAATATGGTTGTTGATTCTAGGATTCTTGTAGAGCCGGACATTTTTGTGTGGCCGTCTCATAAGCTTGGCTAATGATTTCTAAACCATCGTCAATATGATCTTTGCCGATAGTCAATGGCGGGCGGAAACGAATACTTCGTTCACCACAGGAAAGAATCAACAGATTATTGTCCACACATTCTTCAATCACTTTATCTCGGGCATGACCATTGGGCAGATCAAAGGCACAAAATAGGCCTTTACCACGCGGATTGGTGATGTGTTCATAAGAATTTGCCAGATCCTGAATCTTGCTCAAGAGATGATCCCCAACGGTAGCGGCATTTTCTACCAGGTTATCCCCTTCTATCACTTCCAGAATGCGACCAAAGCGAACCATATCTACCAGGTTTCCTCCCCAAGTAGAGTTAATTCGGGATGAAACATGGAAGGAGTTGGTTTCAATCTCATCCACTCGCTTGCCACACAGAATACCACAGACCTGAGCTTTTTTACCAAAGGCAATTATATCGGGCTGTACGTAATGCTCGTGCGCCCAGAACTTACCGGTCATAGCCACGCCGGTTTGTACCTCATCATAGATAAGTAGAGCATTATATTTGTCGGCCAGTTCGCGCAGTGCCTGGTGAAATTCCAGTCGGAAGTGCCGGTCGCCACCTTCACCCTGGATGGGTTCCAGCAAGATGGCTGCAATATCATCCGGGTAGGTTTTGAAATACTGTTCGGCTTGCGCCAGCGCGCGAGCTTCATCCTGTTCCGCTTGTGCGATGTGCTCCGGTGTTTCCGGATAGGTCATAGCCGGACTTTGGATCCGAGGCCAGTCAAACTTGGGGAAGTATTTAACTTTATTGGGGTCCGTATTGGTCAGTGACATCGTGTAGCCACTACGTCCATGAAAGGCTCGATCCAAGTGAAGAATCTTGTGCCCTTTTTCATGGCGATATCCTTTTTCGAAGTTCTTTTGCACTTTCCAGTCAAAGGCCACTTTAAGGGCGTTTTCAACGGCTAAAGCTCCACCGGAAATGAAAAAACTGTAGGGGAGATAGTCAGGAATGCCTACTCGATCAAAAGTATCCAGGAAATCGGCCATCTCCTGGGTATAGACATCCGAGTTGGAGGGTTTGTTGATGGCCGCATGGGTTAACTTTTCCAAAAAAGTTTTATCCTTGGCCAATTTGGGATGGTTCATACCCAATGGGTTGGACGCAAAAAAGGTGAAAAAATCGAGGTACTTTTTATCGTTTTGCGAATCATATAAATATGGACCTTCACTTTTATGCAGGTCTAATACCATTTCGTACCCATCGGTCAGGATATGCTTGCCCAGAACGGACCGCACATTTTGGGGATCTACAGAATAGGAAACTGACATAATCTCCGTTTTTCGTATTAATAATTTTAGTTCACAGGGTATTCAATAATAACATTGAATAGGTAGGTATAATGACGGAAGGCTTGAATCTAGTGAAAAGCTTTCGGAGCGACAAATAGTGTTCAAATAACTGTTTTGAGGTATTAAAAAAGCCTCCACTTACAGCTAGAAGTGGAGGCAGGTGTTTAAGGAGTTTAAGTGCCCTATTTTTCGAAATCGGCGATGGTTTTTTTGATGATGGAAATGCAATCCATCAACTGTTCTTCGGTCATCACCAGTGGCGGGGCAAAACGGATGATATTGCCGTGGGTAGGCTTGGCCAGCAGGCCGTTATCTTTTAAGGCCACACAGATGTCCCAAGCCGTTGAGCTATCCGGGGTGTCATTGATCAATATCGCATTGAGAAGTCCTTGGCCCCGAACTTTGGTCACCATCTCGGAGGTTTCGATAAACGCTTCCATTTCTTTGCGAAACAGCTTCCCAAGTTTTCGGGCATTTTGCGCCAGATTTTCTCGACGTACCACTTCCAAGGCTTCCACAGCAACACGGGCTCCCACGGGATTCCCGCCAAAGGTAGAACCGTGCTCGCCGGGTTTGATCACCTCCATGATCTCGTTGTCTGCTAATACCGCGGAAACAGGATATACCCCACCGGATAGCGCTTTACCCAGAATTAAAATATCTGGTCGGATGTAGGTATCCTCTTGACGTTCACAGTGTCCCTGACAATCACAATTACCACAAACCGCCAACAAACTTCCCGTTCTGGCGATCCCGGTTTGGATCTCATCGGCGATGAATAAGACATCGTGTTCACGGCAAAGGGCGGCGGCTTTTTCCAGATAATCCTCATCGGGGACGTTGACACCGGCTTCGCCTTGGATGGGCTCAACCAGGAATCCAGCCATATTTTCGCCATGGAGTTTTAGTTTGGCTTCCAACGCTTCTAAATCATTATAAGGGATACTGTCGAAGCCCGGTGTATAGGGGCCAAAGTGTGTTTTTGCGGTGGGATCGCTAGAAAAAGAGACGATACTGGTGGTGCGTCCATGGAAGTTTTGATCACACACTACAATCTGTGCTTGTCCATCGGGGATGCCTTTTACTTCGTAGGCCCATTTTCGGCATATCTTGATAGCCGTTTCCACCGCTTCGGCGCCGGTGTTCATGGGAAGCAATTTGTCGAAGCCAAAATATTCGGTGGCGAATTTTTCATAGGGGCCCAACTGATCGTTATAAAAGGCTCGGGAGGTCAGAGTCAGGGTTTGCGCCTGATCGGTCATCGCATCTATAATATCGGGATGGCAGTGGCCTTGATTGACTGCGGAGTAAGCAGATAGAAAGTCATAGTATTGGTTGCCCTCTACATCCCAAACATGGACACCTTTACCGCGAGATAGTACCACGGGAAGGGGATGATAATTGTGGGCTCCATGTTGGTCTTCTAGCTGGATAGCTTCCTTGGATGTGAGCATAAAATAAATTTTCGTTTATCGATTGGCTCTTGCTGAATACGATAACCATTGTTTATTCAGTGAGCGTTTAATTTCTTGAATCGAAGATACAAAAACGGAAGGAATTTAGAGGATGATTTAGGGCGATCTATATAGATATCAGGGCGGGGAAATTTAATATAAAATTCTGCTTGACTTGTGTGTGAATCTTTCCCTATATTCATGAACTCAAATCGCGGGGTGGAGCAGCTGGTAGCTCGTCGGGCTCATAACCCGAAGGTCGCAGGTTCGAATCCTGCCCCCGCCACTAAGTAAGGCGATCGCTCGTTGGAGTGATCGCCTTTTTTTATTTTGGGGGTTTTTTTGGGGCCGACGAACAGTCGAATAATAGGGAAAAGGTTTTTTCGGGAAGCTGGAGCTTCCCTACGGCTTGACGCAGCGGAGCTACGTCAAGAGTGGTTGGTTTTCTTGGAGTGGGCGCAATTATTGCACCCACTCCAAGAAAAAGCTCTCTTCTCGTAACCGGGCTCTGATCGGTTACGCAGTATGGTGAGCTCCACCCACTACGTGGCAACTAATGTAATTAAGGAGGGCTTTGCAAAACTACCTGTCATGGCGAACGTAGTGCGGAAATCCCCTGATTAGACTGTGTAAACGGTGATTGTTACTACATCTTGCCATGACCGAATACATTTCGGAAGGTTTTGCAAAGCCCTCTTAAGTAGTGAAAGAATCAGTTCGGTTGGCTCACACACCGAAAAAAAATTCAGTTACTAGTAGAGGAGTTTAATGCTTCTTATTCGCAAATTGCTCACCTTTGAAGGTTTTCATCAAGAAATAGAGAGAGGGCAGGATGATTAGCGATCCCACAATCAAGGCCAATGTTAATTGGAGGAGTGTGGCCTCTGGCGCGGCACTGTTATGAAAGGTCAAATCGGTGGCTGGATCCGTCAGATTCAACACGACCGGATATTGTACCCAGAACCAAGCCAGCATGATCAGGAGTACTTGAGCTCCGGCATAAATGCGAGAGGCAATGACGGCACCTTTGGAGAGACTTTGCCATGTAATAGGAAGAATTACGGTGGCCAGTAAAACTAACCCCATAGCTACCCATGAATCTAAAAACCGTTGCAGCAGAGGTAAGTCATTCCAATAGGCGGTTAAAAATACCAACGCTCCAGAAACAACCACTAAGCCGTTAATTCGCTGGGCGGCTTTCATAAACGCTTCTTTGAGTTCCTGGTCGTCACTTTCACCAATGAGATATACTGCGGCTAAAAATCCAAATATCGCGATGGTGAATATCCCCACGGTGATTGAGAATAGGTTTAACCATGGTGCGATAAAGCCCTCATAAAAAGATCCGGCGTTAGGGTTTACTTTTCCCAGTACCATCGCTCCGGTGATAATGCCCAGAAAAAACGGTGTTAAAACACTGGAGATCTTGAATATGGCATTGTAAACATTATTGGATCGATCCTTTATGGCATCGTAGTGCATGTAGGTAAATGCCGTTCCTCGCAATACAATGCCGATCAACATCAGCAGTAAGGGCAGATGTAGATATAGAGACATCATGGAGTAGATTTTGGGAAATCCCATAAACAAAATAACCACTACCAAGACTAACCAGACGTGATTGGCCTCCCATACCGGACCAATGGCATGAGCGATAGCCTCGCGATTTTGTTTACCAGAGAATGTTTCTACAATTCCGGCTCCAAAATCAGCACCGCCAAATAACACATAAAAAATGAGTGCCAGACCGAGAAAGAAAATATTGATATCAATCAGCATCGCTTAACCCTCCAAATTTTGTGTGGCTGTGGTATGGGATTTGGCCGAGGAGAACCGTTCTGAGAGCGTAATTATTTGTCTCCGCATTAACCAAATTACAATAACAGACAGCAACAAATAGAGAAGAGTAAAAGTGTATAAAGGATATTGAAGTCCGGGCATGGTAGATACGGCGTCTTCGGTTTTCATGATTCCATAGATAATCCATGGTTGGCGGCCCACTTCGGTCACCGTCCAGCCGGCTTCCACCGCTATCACTCCCATGGGCATGGTAATTCCCACCAGCCAAAGAAACCATTTGCTTTGAAGCTGCGGCTGTTTTTTCCAATAAAGATAGAAGAAGAGGAGTCCAACGCCCATCATGAAAAAGCCGGTGGCCACCATAATCTGAAACGCAATGTGGGTAATGAGTACTGGGGGATGTTCATCCTCAGGGATGTCATTTAACCCGGTGACTTCCGCGTTGAAATCTCCATGCGCCAGAAAGCTGAGCATGCCTGGAATTTCAAGGGCGTAATCCACACGTTTTTCCTCCACATTGGGAATCCCCCCAATGATCAATGGGGCAGAGGTCCTGGTTTCGAAATGACTTTCCATGGCCGCCAATTTTGCCGGTTGCCGTTCCGCGATATCTTTTGCCGAATAATCACCACTGAGTGGTTGTAGGATGGCGGCGATCCCACCAATGGTTAAGGCAATTTTTAGGGCTTTCTGATGAAATATATTATTGCGGTCTTTGAGTAGTAAAAAGGCGTGTAATCCGGCTACACCAAAACCAGTAGCAACGAAAGCGGCCAACGACATGTGAAGGGCTTGGGAAAACCAAGCCTCGTTAAACATGGCAGCCACGGGATCTACATTAATCGCTTGCCCATTGACCCAGTCAAATCCGGCGGGGCTGTTCATCCAGGCATTAGCGGCCACTACAAAGATACCCGATGCCAAACCGGAAATGCCCACCACCAAGCCTGTGGCCCAGTGCACTTTGGGTGATAAACGATCCCATCCATAGAGAAATAAACCTAAGGCGATCGCCTCCACAAAAAAGGCGGTGCCTTCCCAGGAGAAGGGCATTCCGAAAATGGGGCCGGCGTGCTCCATGAAGGTGGGCCACAATAACCCCAACTCGAAGGAAAGTACGGTTCCGGATACCGCGCCAGTAGCAAAAAAGATAGCTACACCTTTAGACCAGGCTTTGGCCAAATCTTGATAGACCTGTTGGCCGGTTTTGATCCATTTCCATTCGGCAATAGCCATCATAAAGGGCATAGCTATTCCGATGACGGCAAAAATGATGTGAAATCCTAAAGATATGGCCATTTGCAGACGAGCGGCCAATAAGTCTTCCATTATAGCAGAGGATTGGGTTAAAAGTTTTAGCCTGCCGACAGTATAACTATTCAGTTATGTAAATGTCGACTAAAAATTTGCAGGAGAATGCAGATAATAAATCGAAATAGCTACCCGTGTGATATAATATTATGCCGCCGGGTAAACCCTTGCAGAAGTAACGAACCGGACTTTAAGAGGGCTTTGTAAAACTAACTGTCATTGCAAACGTAGTGTGGCAATCCCCTGATTAGATTGTGTAAACGGTGATTGTTGCTACATCTTGCCATGACCGAATAATTTCGGAAGGTTTTGCAATGCCCTCTTTAAGATGGTTTCCAAACCCATTCATAATGTTAATCAACTGGGGTAATCGTATTGCCAATCATTATTTACACCATATAGACAAAAGATTGGCATACTCCGTTCACATTGACAAGAAGTTATACCCCTCTCTTTAAAGGGAGCAATCGGAGAAATATGACGATAACCAAGTGTGTACAACCGATGAATAGGTTGGTAATCATTCAGAGCAACGTTATTGAATGACGAGTGATAGGATTGTCATTAAAGCGGTGTACTCATCAAATTAACCCGTGCCACAAAATAACATTGCCCTTCTTCGACTTCATACTCCACATCCACAACTTCAAATAGTTGGCCGGGTTTTAGGGGTTTGGGGAGTTCATCAAATGGGGCGTGGTTAATTTGGGATTTACCACCTTCGTTTTCCCAACGTTCCAAGTTCATAAAGTCGTCTTTGGAAACCTTTGAACATTCAAGTTTGATTTTTAGCAGTTTGTCGGCAGTTTGATTAGACATGATGTCCCCTAGGGAAGTTTTATTTTAATATAGTTGCATTCTGATCCAGTATCTCTCCGGCCAGAGAAACTTCCGGTTTACCCGCCGGTAGGTATTTTTGATACCAAGCTAGAGTGTATTTAGTGAGCACCTCTAGTTTTCCCGGTTCTTCAAAAAGACCACTGGTACCGGGAATGATGACCATATTTTTGGTGCCCGGCATTGATTTCAATTTCTCGTGATCCAGTTTTTCGGTGGCACTTTCTCTCTCTCCGAATATGAAAAATGTGGGCAGGTTTAACTGAGGGTAATCCGGTTCTACTTTTTCGGGATGTCCGTCGGCTATCACCATTGCGTCAATGAAAGTATTGAGCTTGGTGGCTGCTTTGATGGCAATGGGGACCCCGCGGCCAGATGCGAAGTACGCAAACTTGAGATCATTATACTCCGAATGACTAGAAAGCCATAACGTCACGGCCATCAGGCGGGAGCTAAGTAGAGAAATATCATTCCATACTTTATCGTAGTTGCTTTGGTCGGCTGCTATCAGATCGAATAACAAAGTGCCGAACCCGGCTTGGTTTAGATGACGCGCTATATGATCATTTATATTTATGAATCGGTTATGACCATGACCATGAGTGAAAATGATGATGCTTTTGGCTTGTACCGGAAGACTTAAGGTTCCATCCAAATAGTAATTGTCAACCGGGAGCTTTAGATTTTTTTGATACATGGTAGTCCTCACTTACCATTACGATTTAATTTTGGAGACCAGAGATGTCCAGGTAGCGTCCACATTGATGTGATCTTCGGCCAATGAACTCAAATTTTTATCGGCGTTTTTCTCTTCTCTCAATGTCTCCAGTAGTATTTCCGCAACCTGATGCAGATCAAGTGCTTTAGCGTAAGAAATCGCAGTTCCATATCCCGCGATTTCATAGTGGTTAATATGTTGGATAGAGGTAATTAAAGCGGCATCGATTACTTCAGGAATTTTACACCGATCGGTTAGCTTAATGGCTTCACGGATCAAGCCATGAATTCCTTCGCAAGATTCTCCCGCCGGTTCTTCTTCCAGGATGTCGAACGCTTCTTCCAATCGTTGAACATGATGCTTGGTTTCCCGGACATGGAAAGCAATAACTTCTTCTAATTCTGGGGCAACGGCTTTACGGTCAAACTTGGGCAGTACATTAAGTTGCTGTTGCTCACCATCATACAGATCACGCAGTTGCTCTATCAGCAGATCATAAAGATCCAAAATATCTTCATTCTTCATATCGAACCTCGAAATTAGTTAGGTATCCACAATAGGGGATTAGGAAGCACCTATTCCTCTCCATGGCCGCGATGGGTATATCGCGTTCTGTTATATATATATAATGGAAATCGAATGGATACGATGTCCTAAGAGCTATTCAATATTTGTAAGGAGAAGTTGCACTTAATTGACAGATTTCAATCAAGAATGGTATTAAGAGGAATATAAATACCGCGTATTACTTAGGGATCGGAGAATGGCTAAAACTGATTAACTGCCCAGTGATTTTTGATGAAGTAAAATATCTGATTCTAATAGATGAAATTATTGTACATATATTTGATCGAGCATTGCATTCCTGCTTGCAGGTTATTAATTAGACAAAGTAGGGAGGCTAAATATTTGGGTAATCTTTTCACAGATTTTAGTGCATACAAAGGGGGATCTGCTTTGAAACAGATACGGACATGGGGTCTCATATTATTACTGCTTATCGCGCTACCTGCTCTAGGGTTTACTAATATACCTAGGGTTCCAGATACTATTGCTCAAAATTCGGAACAGCTAGTCCCTGATGCATCCGAGCAATTTAAGGAACTGTATCGCAGCACCGCTCCTTTTTTAAATTCATTTGTCGATTTCAGTTCCGCATCCCATCAGACCACCCAGTTGTTAATATTGCTGATTATAACCCTGGCTCTATACAATCTGGTTCGATTTTTTGTGATACAAGACCTCAGTATGTTTCTCTTGTCAATCACGCTGGTTGGAATGGCGTTATTTTGGTGTAGTGCCTTCGGGATGTGGGATTCTATGTTTGGATTTGAAACAGTCTCTTATGGTTCCACCGTTATTTTCTATACGGGTACCATTGCTATAGTGGGGGTTCTGGGTTTCAGTATTACTTTTCTGAGTACCAAATATTTAAGTCCGGGAAGTTATACGGCCTTATCTGTAATGGTATTGATGTTTATTGTGTTGGCGCTAATGGGGATGCTGGGATGGTGGACCGCCGCAATCTGGGGGCAACTGTTGTTGGTGGGCGTATCAATGTTATTCTTACTGATCGTGGCTATAATTTCCGTTACTAAAGGCTTTCCACCCGCTTACTATTACATCGGATCCCATCTTAGCTTATTTGGCATTGTAGCACTTTGGCTACTGTCCGATTTTTCTATGGAAGATATCGATCTATCTCAGCACACCATGATAATTGGCATGGCTACTTTGCAACCTATTTTCCTGACCTTGGGTAGTGAGTTCAGAATCACTTATTTGAAACGCCAAAAAGAAGAAGCTAAAGCACTGGCTATTGCTAGCCACCGGTTGGCTCGCTATTTCCCCAAGCAATTGGTTAACAAGGTATTATCTGATGATAAAATGATCTCACTAAACAGTAAACGTCAGATGGTTACCGTGTTGTTTTCCGACCTGAGTGGCTTTACCAGTTTAACCGATCAGTTGGAGCCCGAGCGGATTACCGAGCTGCTGAACCAATTTATGACCCACATGGTAGCTATTATTAATCGGCATGATGGGACTTTGGACAAATTTATCGGTGATGGAATTATGGCTTTGTTTGGAGCCCCCAATGAGATGGACGCCGAAGATCAGGCGCGCCAAGCTATTCGAGCGGCACTACTGATGCATCAAAAATTTGATGATTTGGCTAAACGCTGGAAGGATGAAGGCATTGATCACGATATTAAATTACGCATTGGTATTCACCAGGATTTTGTAACTGTTGGTAACGTAGGGTCCAATCAGTATATGTCTTATACGGCCATTGGGCGCGGGGTTAATTTAGCCAGCCGATTAGAACGTGCTTGTACACCGGGGCATATCAATGTTTCCTATGAGGTATATTCGCATACGCACTCCGAATTTCCTTATGGCGAACTGCAGAAAAAGCTATTCAAAGGATTTAAACGTCCCCACCGTACCAGTGAATTAAACCCATGGGAATATTTTCAGGATGATATCAAGTCGCGGAATAGGAAGTCGAAGATATCTCAACGATTTTATTGATTTGCTCGTGATGTTTATTTGAAGAGATTTTGTTGATGGATTAGGAGAGACGATGAATTAGTTTTTCAATTCCTAGAGCACGGGCATCAAATTGAGGAGTCTTAATTCGGTCTTGGGACTTCACAAGCTTCCGCTACGCTCAGACTTTGCACTGGTTTGGGGATTTTCAACCCACGTAGTACGGGCATCCCTGCCCGTGAGTGTGGAATGAGCAGGGTGGCTTTTAAGGCAGATCGCCTGGTGGTACTGGATAGTGGTCCCACTTTTCTGATGCTGTTGCCTATCTGGGTGCGTTTTCTCCCTCTGAGTCTCCCTCCGGGCACGTTCGGCGGCCATGGTAAATACCAGCCACGAGGGAGATGATTTATGCTGGATGCCTAAAACTGAAGCTCCGCGGATGGTGCGAGCTTGGATGGTTGTTACAAAAATATTGGTGGCGCCACACCCTCGAGTCGGGCGACTCGAGGAACAGGTTAGTGATGTAGCTCATTGGCAGTCAAACAGATTTTCGACCTGCGTAGCCACTTTAATCAGCATAAGTCTCCGCATCGCTCAGACTTGCGCGGGTTTGTGGGTAAGGACAATTCGCAACCTAAACAGATTTTCAACCCACGTAGCACGGGCATCCTGCCCGTGAGTGTGGAATGAGCAGGGGGGCTTTTAAGGCAGGTCGCTTGGTGGTACTGGATAGTGGTCCCACTTGTCTGATGCTGTTACCAATCTGGGTGCATTTCCTCCCTCTGACCGGGTACGTTTAGAGGCCATGGTAATTACCAGCCACGAGGGAGATGATTTATGCTGGATGCCTAAAACTGA
Organism: Bacteroidota bacterium; assembly: GCA_051747265.1. Lineage (GTDB taxonomy): Bacteria > Bacteroidota > Rhodothermia > Balneolales > Balneolaceae > JBNJFY01. The sequence continues at coordinate 350,540 of JBNJFY010000003.1, forward strand.
AGCTCCGCGGATGGTGCGAGCTTGGGTGGTCATTGTAGAAATAGAGATGGCGCCACACCCTCGAGTCGGGCGACTCGAGGAACAGGTTAGTGATGTAGCTCATTGGCAGTCAAACAGATTTTTGACCCGCGTAGCCACTTTAATCAGCACAAGTCTCCGCATCGCTCAGACTTGCGCGGGTTTGTGGGTAAGGACAATTCGCAACCTAAACAGATTTTCAGCCCACGTAGCACGGGCATCCTGCCCGTGGATGCTGAATTAGCAGTTAAGCTTTTTAAGGCAGCCCCCCGATCGTACTATTTAGCGATCTACTCGGCGCCACCGGCCCGGTGCCATTGGTAATCTAACTGCGCAACCTCCCTCTGAGTCTCCCTCCGGGTACGTTCGGCGGCCATGGTAAATACCAGCCACGAGGGAGATGATTTATGCTGGATGCCTAAAACTGAAGCCCCGCGGATGGTGCGAGCTTGGGTGCTCGTCGCAAAAATATTGGTGGCGCCGCACCCTCGAGTCGGGCGACTCGAGGAACAGGTTAGTGATGTAGCTCATTGGTAGTTAAACAGATTTTTGACCCGCGTAGCCACTTTAATCAGCACAAGTCTCCGCATCGCTCAGACTTGTGCGGGTTTGTGGGTAAGGACAATTCGCAACCTAAACAGATTTTCAGCCCACGTAGCACGGGCATCTTGCCCGTGGATGCTGAATTAGCAGTTAAGCTTTTTAAGGCAGCCCCCCCGATCTTCCTATTTAGTGATCTGCTCGGCGCCACCGGCCCGGTGCCAGGGTAATCTAACTGCGCAACCTCCCTCTGAGTCTCCCTCCGGGCACGTTCGGCGGCCATGGTAAATACCAGCCACGAGGGAGATGATTTATGCTGGATGCCTAAAACTGAAGTCCCGCGGATGGTGCGAGCTTGGGTGATCGTTGTAAAAATAGAGATGGCGCCACACCCTCGAGTCGGGCGACTCGAGGAACAGGTTTGTAATGTAGCTTATTGGCAATCAAACAGATTTTCGACCCGCGTAGCCACTTTAATCAGCACAAGTCTCCGCATCGCTCAGACTTGCGCGGGTTTGTGGGTAAGGACAATTCGCAACCTAAACAGATTTTCAGCCCACGTAGCACGGGCATCCTGCCCGTGGATGCTGAATTAGCAGTTAAGCTTTTTAAGGCAGCCCCCCGATCGTACTATTTAGCGATCTACTCGGCGCCACCGGCCCGGTGCCATTGGTAATCTAACTGCGCAACCTCCCTCTGAGTCTCCCTCCGGGTACGTTCATCATCCTTGGTAAATACATTGCCACGAGGGAGTTGATTCCAGGTGGTTGCCGAAAACGGAAGCTCCGCGAAACTGTGTGCGATAGAGCGGGTTTGGGTGGTCGATGCAAAAATGTGGGTAGGGCCAAACCCTCGAGTCGGGCGACTCGAGGAACAGGTTAGTGATGTAGCTCATTGGCAGTCAAACAGATTTTCGACCCGCGTAGCCACTTTAATCAGCACAAGTCTCCGCATCGCTCAGACTTGTGCGGGTTTGTGGGTAAGGACAATTCGCAACCTAAACAGATTTTCAGCCCACGTAGCACGGGCATCTTGCCCGTGAGTGTTGCAAGAGCGGAGTTGCTTTTTAAGGTAAATCGCTCGGTGGCACTAGTTAGCGATCTACTCGGCTCCCATTTGTATGATGTCAGTGAGGATCTGGTTGCGTTTCCTCCCTCTGAGTCTCCCTCCGGGTACGTTCATCATCCTTGGTAAATACATTGCCACGAGGGAGATGATTTATGCTGGATGCCTAAAACTGAAGCCCCGCGGATGGTGCGAGCTTGGGTGCTCGTCGCAAAAATATTGGTGGCGCCACACCCTCGAGTCGGGCGACTCGAGGAACAGGTTAGTGATGTAGCTCATTGGCAGTCAAACAGATTTTCGACCCGCGTAGCCACTTTAATCAGCACAAGTCTCCGCATCGCTCAGACTTGTGCGGGTTTGGATAGCCACTAACCACACCTTCTCAAATTCGAGATGGTCGCTGATAGTCCCTCATACAAAATTTTATGACAGGATCTTCGTAGATCATTCTATTTAGGCAGAACTGTGTAGCAGTTAGCTTACAAGCGAGTTGTTTAAAGTATTGAATGAAAATAATTGCACGGAGTCACTATTAAAGTTCGTGCGCAAAATTTTATAAAAACATGCAGGATTTACCATGAATGGTTTTAAGGCGACATTGGGAATTATTGCAGGAACCGTAGCCGGATTATCGATTGGCATGTTGTTCGCCCCTGATAAAGGATCACGAACGCGAAGAGAACTTCGAAAAAACGGTAAGCGGTTTGCTGAGGATATAGGAGATCGAATACTGGATTTAAATGATGAAATGAAAACCAAGATGAAGTCAGCTCGCAAGGAGACCGAAGAGCTAGCTCATAAGGGAAGTGAATTGGCGGAGGAGGTAACCAATTAACTAAGCAGAAATTGAACCTATAAAGGGAGATGCGAAAAGCCCACCCACAGACAGACCACATCATCTCCCAATTTAGCCCGAGGGTTTCCCTGCCCCTCGGGCTTTTATTTTGTCTAAATTTTTTCAGACATCACTACGATTTTCCACATGCTCTTTAAAAACTGCTACACAAGTATCGTATGCTATTCTATTTATGAAGAACAGTTTATCAGATAAGTTGCATAAAGATACCTGTATCTCTGAGATAACAGGCATAAGTAACAGATTCTAGTGCAATTGGTTAGCAAGTTTATTTCGTATTGAAAGTTTACTTCTACTGTTGCGAATCAACATGAGTGGGAGGTTGTGTTGTTGTTCTCACCAGAAATCATTTTATGGTTGGAGCATCAGTTCCGGATATGGGAAGTCTCCATGTGGGGGACAGGTAGTGTAGCGCACCTGCTGACCATCATCAGTCTGATGATTCTACTGCTGATCATTGTCCGCAATCCCCATCGATATTCGCATTCGATTCCCAGGCACTAGATTGCTGAAAACACATAAAACGGATCTAACAAAATGAATGCACTGAAGGTGATTATGGGATTTTTAGCCGGTGCCGCATCCGGTATTCTGGTTGGAATCATTATTACGCCATCACGAAGGCGTGCCAAGAATAAAAAATACTACAAAACCGGCGAAGGGTTAGTAGATCGCGTGGAAGGTAAGATTGATGATCTTGAAAATGCGGTAAAGCGCAAGATCAGATTATCCAAAAAAGAAAAAGAAGTAGTGAATGTAGCTGGAGAAGACCATTAGGCTCCCTGAAAAGAGAGGAGGAAGGGTTCGGTCCAGAGTCATGAATTTGTTACAGGAGTTTAAGAAGGTGTACTATTTAGGGTTCCCGCCCCCCTTAATATGTTCGATAGTGTTGAGTGATTAAACGTTAGGTTGAATTGCTCAACGGATTAAAAAATACAGATAGTTGCAATACAATGCGGACTGAAATAGAGGAGCGTTATGAGAATTTATATCAAGAATATGATCAGCAAACGATGTAAGGAAACAGTGGCATCCACTTTGGATAACCAGGGGATTCGCTATTTAAAAGTGGAGCTGGGGCATGCCGATATCGAGAAGATCAATCATGATAAATGGGGGGAATTGAATAACGCGCTTAAGGCTAATGGGTATGAAATTATACGTGATCACAATGTGATTTTGGTAGAAAAAATTAAAAATATCGTGATTGATCTGGTTCATTATTCTGATGAATGGCCCAAAACTAATTTATCGGTATATCTGAATCAGAAATTATTTTTAGACTATAACTATATGTCCAATGTGTTTTCCATGGAGACAGGAACTACCATTGAACAATTTACCATTCGACAAAAGGTAAATCGTGTTAAAGAATTGCTTTCCGAGGCAGAGTTAAATATTACCGAAATTGCTTACAAGATGAACTATAGCAGTGTGGCTCATCTATCAAACCAATTCAAAAAGGTGACGGGTATGAGTCCCAGTATGTATCGTAAGATGAGAACGATAGAACAGCCTGCCTACGATCCGGTATTGGAAGCTATGCACTAATACCAAGAGGGCTATGCAAGACCTTCCGAAATGTATTCTGTCATGGTAAGATGTAGTAACAATCACCGTTTACACAATCTAATCAGGGGATTGCCGCACTACGTTCGCAATGACAGGTAGTTTTGCAAAGCCCTCACCAATTTAATTTCTTCGTTGTCGTTTGGTTCAGTTCAGTTCAGTAAATATTCAAATAGCCATAACGTGCAAGGGGCCGATTTAGAGAGATCTGAATCGGCCCCTTGTTATTTTGAAATATTTAGAGAGAGCGTTGCAAAACCTTCCAAAATTTATTTGGTCTGGGCAAGATGTAGTAACAATCACCATTTGCCCAAGCTAAGCGGGGGATTGCCGCACTACGTTTGCAATGGCAGGTAATTTTGTCCCCTCGAACAGTAATGGGCTTGAGTGAATTTAATCATTATCACCGTTGAGCTTTTCGAGTGGTAGACGAAATACAATTCGAGTTGTGTAGGGCGGAGCGGTATGTTCGGTATCCAGTTCTAAGGTACCGCCCAATACTTCCATACGATGACGCATAATATTCAAGCCCATCAAATCGATATTCTTCTCATTTAATTCAGGTAAGATACCATCATCCAATACTTCAATAAAAAAGTCAAAGTCGGTAGATCGAAGTTTGAGTAAAATATGTTCGGCATTGGTATGTAGGGCAGCATTTTTCAAAGCTTCCTGAACTACACGATAAAGGTTTGTGGCCAACTCAGTATTCGCAATAGCATCAACGGTTGATTCCGATTCGAAATCTACCTTCACGCGATACACTTTTGAGGTGCGCTGGACCAGATGCTTGAAAGCACGGTACAAGCCGTCTTCGTTTACGTCAATAGGGACAATCTCGTGAGATAAACTACGAACTTCAGAGATACCCTCATCCAAAATTTCTTTGACCGAATCCCAGTTTGCTGAATCAACCAAGTTGTTATTTTGGACCTGATGTATGGCATCTTCCAATGATAGTTTCGCGAATACCAGGGACTGAGCTAAATCTTCGTGTAAATAAGCCCCAACTTTCCATCGCTCAAGAACATCATTTTTTAGAATTTCGCGTTGGTATTCCTGATTGCGATTGATCTCTTGCTGCAATTTAATATTGGTTTGTGCCAGCTGAGATTCTGCTTGTTTACGCTCTATGGCATTGCCGATGATATTGGAAACGATTTGTGCAAAATTGACATCGTGCATGGTGAATCGTTTCCGTTGTTCAGAGTACAACGTGATAATACCCGATTGTTCATAACTTTCCCCAAAGGTGATCAACAAGCCACTGGTGATCTTGGTTTTCTCCATAAAGGGGAGTCGGTGTAAGCCCGGAGCGTCTGAGTAGTCGCTGACAATTAATGGTTCACCATAGCGTACGGCAAAAAAGGCATCTAATGTGCGTTCCATGGGTATATGCTGCTCATCCCTCATTAAGGGGATTGAGCTGCCAATAATGTGAGCCGTCTCGTGATCGTCACTCAATTGTAAGATATATCCATAGTCAAAACTTAACACCGAGCACAAGTGTTTAATTGCGCGATCGATCACCAAGTCAATATTGTGTTCGCGCAGGGCAAAGTTACTCAACTGTGCCAAGGTCTCTTGTTCTTGGGCGTGCATGATGATGTCGTATTCGCTGTCACTAAGGGAAGTGACATTTTCGAAGTTCAAGACGATGCCCGCATGTTCGCTTCCACAGTTGGTGCACGAGATGTGCAGGTCGTAAATGTGACCAACTTTATCGTGTACCTTTTTTATAATCGTATCACCTGTGGCTTGAGCCTTGTTGATATCTTTACGCAAAGAGTGGTAATCCAGATGTAAATCAATCTCATAAATTGATCGCCCAATGTCTTCCGATGTAATATCAAAGATATTGCTTACCTGCTCGGTTATATATTCAATTTGGTGCTGGGTATTTAAAATAATGGTTTCAATTTCGGATGGTTTGGATCCATCAGAACTAAGCTTTACTTCAGCACTTTGTTTTTTATTAGTCTGATTCGCCTGTGGGGGGCGATTAAATCGATTCATTACTTCTTTAGCTCTATCTAACGTTGAATAATCCAGCTTGGTCAATGGATGATCATTCAAATTTTGCAGCGGCCAATTCACTTTATCCAAAGGAAAGGCGTTTGGGGATAGTAACGTACGTTGATCCGAGAGATTTGATTCCGATTGATCGAAATTAGAAATGGAAGAGCCTTTGACAAACTCTGATGCACGATCAGGAATATGGCGGTAGATGTAAGGGGAATCACAATAATTGCGAAACTTCAGTTTAGAGAAAATATCACTGCCATGTTTAGATGTGGTTACAAAGCCATACGGCTTGAGCGCAAAATGAAGCAGATCTAAGATATAGTCGAACTGTTCCGTACTTGAGGTATGTAAAAGATCGCCTAAATGTAGCCAATCAATGGAAACATGTGGGGGATTCGAGTAAATATTATGAATAGAGAAATGAACAATATCTCGTAATACCGAGTCGACCTGAATATGATGACCCGTCCATTCAAAATAGGGTTCCCATAATTTGTTATTTAATAATGGCTTGAACCTTGGAGCAATAATTCCAGATTTAGCAGTTTCAATTAATTCCGGGTCCGGATCGGTTCCAAAAATTTTGAGCTCACTAGAAGTATTGTGCGTCAATTGGTAATGTTGTACTAGCGCTGCAAGAGTGTATACCTCTTCTCCAGTAGTACAGTGTGGCATCCAAATACGAAGTGTTTCTCCACCCCTTACATTTGAAAATAACTCAGGAATCAAAGCCTGATTAATGCAATATAAAGAATGCGCGTGCTCTAAAATCGATGATGAATCAGGGCTTGAATTTAAATCCGAACATAATTGTCCGAACTTAATCTCCGGTATTTGGTGTAACTGACCGTTATGAAAGGACTCCGTGCTCATTCGTTACAATAAATAGTTAATAAAAGAGGTATAAACTCTGTAATCGATTATTTGTTGCACAATTGACAATTGAGTCTTCTGATTTTGGAATGCTGATTGTAATAAAATTGTTCCGATTTTGCGTTTATAATGAATTGATTAGAGATCGTTAATGTAAGTACATGACTGTTAGGATCTTATCAGTATTTATGAATAATTTTGAAGACAGGTACAATGAAATATGGCCAAATATATGTAGTAAATAATATTACATGGGTTTGGATATATTGGGATAGTTGTGTTTTTGGAGTTTGACAGAAGTAATATAATATTGATGTGAATATCATATTTAGCAACTAATTTAAGTGTAGTAATATTTTCTACAAGAATTTAAGGTTGCTTGCTATAGGTTATTGGCCTGAATGGTAATTTTATATATGCATATGTAATAACAAATTTGTAAATAGTATATTAGATTGTACGAGGGTGCAATGAAGAATCAAGGTGACCGTCGGTAATTTAGATGGTTTCCTTGGTGAGCAAGCGTTTAGAGAGAGAATGGTGTATACAATTCTATTCCATTTAGCTTTCTGTAACAAACACGAGAGTTTATAGATGAGTATTATTAAATGAGTTAACACCCAAATATGGTGCTATTATGAGTAATCTATATCAGAACAGCGTTCAGTCACGGACGCAATCTTCAAGAGATGATAACATTATTAAGATTATCATTGCTGATGATCACGCGCTAATACGCGAAGGATTGGCAAAGGTAGTAAAGCGTACCAGCGATATAAAAATTATTGACGAAGTATCTAACGGATTGGAATTGATGGATGTGCTCAACAAAGAGTTGCCCGATATTCTGATTTTAGATATCACCATGCCTGAGAAAAGTGGTCTGGATGCATTGAAAGATATCAAGGAAATTTATCCGGAATTGCCGGTATTGATTCTTAGCATGCATCCCGAAGATCGTTTTGCGATACGTGCGCTAAAATCAGGAGCTGCTGGTTATCTAACCAAAGCCAGTATGTCGGATGAGCTGTTAAAAGCCATTCGAAAGATCGTGATTGAAAAGAAACGTTATATCAGTTCTGAGGTGGCTGAGCAACTGGCCGAACAGGTAGATATCAACAGTGAAAAGCCTCTGCATAAGTTGTTATCCGATCGAGAGTACCAAGTGATCTGTATGATTGCCGCCGGTAAGAAGATGAAGGAAATTGCTGATGAGCTTTCGCTTAGTCTGCAAACCGTTCATACCTATCGTACCCGGATTAAAGAAAAAATGAATTTGAAATCTAATGTGGAAATGACCCGTTATGCCATAGAGAATAACCTTATTGATTAGAAAATCCATGAGGTTGTCATAAAGGGGCAACAAGTTTATTTAATTATACGACAACCCTTTATGGTATATTATTACATTAACATCATTACAATCATTATTCGTTTAACCTATTGGGTCTCTTAAATTTAGATGAACCATTCGTCAATTAAGATTTAGAGACCTATGCAAAGACTCGTGATTGCCGCCTACAATCCAATCATCGTAGAGGGTATTAAGAAAGTTCTGGATGATCGAGAGATTAAGCTGGATATCGTGGGGGAGGCAACTTCCATAAGTGATTTTTTGGACTTACTGGAATTGCAATCCCCCGATCTGGCTATTGTTGATGTCGCACTTACCTGGCGAAGTGGACTTGATTTTGTAGAGGAAGTTGGAAAAAGAAATCGATGGGTAAAGATTATCCCCATCAGTGTGCATCCCATCGACCAACAGGTCCTCAAGGGCATAAAGCGCCGGGCCAACAACTTGCAGGTCACTCCTGGCTGGGAGAATATTTTATCCCTGGGATTGGAAAAGCTAAACTAACTTCCCAGGCTAGTTTTGCTCAGCATCCTATCAATGTCAATGCGAACGTACTGCGGAAATTCCCTGCTGTAAGAGAGCTTTGCAAAACTACCAACATAGCGAACGAAGTGCGGCAATCCCCTGATTGGATTGTATAAATGACGATTACTTCTACATTTTGCCAGACAAAATAAATTTTGAAAGCTTTTGCAAAGCCCTTCGTAATTGTTAATGGAGATTTTATTCCCGTTCGCCCAAACGACATAGGTTGGAGAAGTTTTGGAAATCACTCTTCTATTTTCCGATCCAGGGTATTAAATATTTTTACAGCATTTTCATAACGTATATTTATATACGGGTGAAAGGTATTTTCGCTTAATTTCATGCTGGTATAAATCAACTATAATTGAGGGGGACCACTCTCTGAAATTTTATTGGTGTGTCGCACGCATTGAGACCAATGTTCTTCCCAATTGTAAATCAGTAATAATATTACTAACACATTGGTGAACACCTATTTATAAAATCAGTGTATACAAGACGGTAAGGCTATTTTGTCGCATATACCAAGACTTTCAGTTCCTAACATTAAGTACACGACTTATCACTTACACTAGTACAGGAGGGACTAAAAATTATGACAGTAGATTCCCACAACTTCCTATTTATACTGTAGTAGTTTAGCAATAAGATTTATGTAGATATTTGGAGGAGATAAGAGAACTTGTATTCATTTGTTAATAAATTAATAGTAGTGAATAGGTAGTATATATTTGCATATTGCTTTAATATTTTAAAGAGGGTTATGTCATGGTAAATGAATCGTCAAACTATTATCAGGAGAACACAGATAGTAAGCCCGTATTCATCACGAAAAATCCGGTGATGAAGGATCTGCTGCATAAAATTAAGCTTGTCGCGCCCACAAAAGCTACGGTTTTAATCACCGGGGAAAATGGAACGGGTAAGGAAGTGTTAGCCCGATTGGTTCATTATCACAGCAATCGATCAAATAAGCCAATGGTGGATGTTAACTGTGGGGCTATCCCATCAGAGTTGGTGGAAAGTGAGTTGTTCGGTCATGAAAAAGGAGCCTTCACTGGCGCGCATGCCCGAAAAGAAGGATGCTTCGAACTGGCCGATAAAGGGACTTTGTTTTTGGATGAAATTGGCGAAACGACCATGTCTACTCAGGTAAAATTACTTAGAGTAGTGGAGATGAGCTCTTTTCGACGGGTAGGGGGAAAGGAAGAAATAACCGTAGATGTACGACTGATTTCGGCGACCAACAAAATACTTATCGACCAAGTTAAATCTGAGTCTTTTAGAGAGGATCTATTTTATCGATTAAATGTCATTGAGTTATATGTCCCCCCGTTACGTCATCGTAAAGAAGATATTCCGCTGCTGGTAGATTATTATGCCAATCATTTTGCTAATCTGTATCGTATTCCCGGCGTGGAATTTTCCGCGGAGTGTATGGATCTGTTCATGGAGTACGATTGGCCGGGTAATGTCCGTGAATTACGAAATGTAGTAGAACGATCGGTGGTACTGAGTGAAGGAGAAGAAATCTATGCTGATGTGTTGCCTCAACGGATATCTAAAGTTTCCAGCACAGTGAGCTCACCGGATGCTGAACGAAACTTTAAAAATTTCATACAGATTCAAATTGGTACTAGTCTGGAAGAAGTAGAACGTAAATTGATTGAACAAACACTACATTCGGTTAATAATAATAAAACAGAAGCAGCTCGAATTCTTGGTTTTGCAAGGAAAACACTGCACAATAAGCTTGATAAGTACGGGGCAAAAATAGCGACATGAGGCTGGTCATTATCGGTAATTGTAGGGGAATCCCTTGCATCAAAAAAATTTATTTTAAAAAATGGGTTATTTGTTTTAAAATAAAAGAGATTTATAGGATAGGGAGTATTGGATATGGTTAGAGAGTTATATTCATAACTTGCTAATATAAGCAAGTTTGCTACTTGATATCGATTTGATAAAGAAAGGAAGGCTATGTTTGGCCTCACGGAGAGAAATTCGGAAGATCATCATGATATTGATGATATAGATGATGTTGTATCGCATTATAAAGGGTACTCGGAATCACTTGAGCAAATTAATGAATTAGCCAACTATATCTGTGGTACAACTATTTCCTTGATTAATGTGATTGGTGAGCAATATCAAATTATTATTTCATCTGCTGGAGAGATAGATCGAGATATAGTTCCTATAGCGGAATCTTTATGTAGATATACTATTGCAAAAGATGAAATGCTGATCATTAAGGATACTCGCGAGGATTTTCGATCCAAAGCTATGCCTTCTGTTGTAGAAGACAAGATCGGTTTCTATGCCTCAGTCCCCATTCCTAATCCGAATGGGGATAGCTTTAGTACGTTGTGTGTGATGGATAGAGAACCCAATAAATTATCAAAAGCCCAAGTTGACGCCCTAAATACGCTTGGAAATCAACTTGAGTTAATAACGGCACTTTATTACAAAGATAGAGAATACCATTCGCTCCTCAATTCTTATGACCGTTTGGAAACATTGTTTGCGGAGATACATCATCGTCTTAAGAATAATTTAGCGGATATAATTGGGCTAATCCAGATACAAGCAGCGCAGTTACCGGATAATGAAGCACGACGTATTCTACATAAGACCGAACAACGGATCAGTATCGCGGCTAAAATCCATGAAATTTTGTACGAATCGGAAACCGATAGTGAGGTATTTATAAAACGTTACGTAGAACGATTAGTCGGATCCATTTTTGATAGTATCGTCGAGGATGAGTCTTTTTTGACCTTCAGGTTGGATATTGAGCCGTTTCAATTAGATATCAACCGGACGTTAGCTTTGGGTATCATCATCAATGAGCTGGTCACAAATGCCATTGAACATGCTTTTGAGGAACGAGGAATGGGCGAAATCGAGATTATTCTCAATCAATCTGAGGATATGGGGCATTTGACGATCAGTGATAATGGGAAAGGGATGATTGTTGATGAAGACTCATTATATGACACTGGAAATTTAGGTATGAAACTGATTCATCTACTTGCTCGCCAATTAAAAGCGGTATTCTCATTTGAAGGTAAAAAAGGAGATGGGCTTACCTTTACGATGGATTTCCCCATAAAACCCATAGGTAGTAATAATAGGCAAACCAGAAATTCGGCTACTCACCACATTTCTTGAATTAGTCGATGGATTGAGCCGTTGGATAATAAAAGCGGGTACCCGGTTCTAGCATCTCCCCATGATATGTTATCCCCTTATGGTCCGTAATTTTTGTGACTTCTAATACCGCATCACCGGTAGCCACCATAATTTGGTTATCGGTGGTTGCTACAATAGTGCCTGCCTTGGCCTCAGATGAAGTCTGTGACAGTTGTGTTTGTAGGATATTTACTTGTTGATCTTCCAGCCAAGTTTTGGCTGATCCCCATGGCGATGTAAATGGCATATAGTTACAGGCTCGAACCAGCGCATCGATTTGTTTGGCTGGGGCTTCCCATTGTATAATACCATTCCAGGGGATCTCATTTCGTTTATATACTCTGCGGTTTTTATTCTTCTGTTTAATACAGGGGATGGTCGGAGGGGTCGCGTTGGCATCTTCCAGCAGGCGATGCAGTAATGGTATCGCTTTTTGGCTGCATTGAGCGCTAACCGAGAGTCCTGTATCCGAGGAATTCAAAGAAAACCAACTTTGATAGGCGATAGGGCCGGCATCCAGTTGGGGACTTAACCAGTGAATGGTTACCGCGTGCTTAGATTCCCCATTGAAGATTGCCCAACTGGGGGCGTTTAATCCCGCGTATTGAGGTAAGGGGCCGGGGTGAATATTAAATGCACCTATGTTAACGGCATTTAAAATATGGGGATGAATGATGTGTAGAGCATGAACATTTAAGAGCAGATCAATTTGATGCTGCTTCACCCAATGGGCAAAGGTCGCTTCTTTAACCATGGGAGATGATAATACCTTGTACCCCATTTTTTCAGCAGTGCTGTAGATATTAGACACCGCTTTAGTTTCAGGTTTGTGGGTTAATACCGCCACCAGGTTATGTAGTGACTGATGTACCAACCGCAATGCCTGAAGGCCCGCGGATTCTTCAGCAACTAAAAGAATATTCATGACTTACTTTTATTTATAAATCCATCCATTCAAAAGAATGATTCCAGACTAATTACACCCACTGTATATATATCAAAAAGCAGGCCAGAGAAGAGAAATAATCCGTATTAACGTAATACTTTGGGATAGCTAAGATTAGCTGTTTGAAGGGTATTGGGAGATGGATGTATGGTGATGCCTATATGACCATCTGTAAACAATTTGCACAACCCCCTATGTCCTTGGTAGTGTAAATTTTATGCACATTCTCTACGGATCAGGGCTGTTTGTTTAGAAATCGACTTTAAATCTCCCTTCAGGGTGCGCTGACCGGCCTGAAAAATTCAGTCTCGATTGCGATTAAATTGGCACGCCAATTGATTTAATATGTATGCCGAGTCCGCCCATATAGATTCGGTAGGATTCGAGTGATCATAATTTCTGATCTCACAACGGGTACCGTCATCGTTGCCACCACTAAGCAGGTCGTTTATCATTGACGTGCAGTGGATAGATCATCAAGAGCGAATAGCATAATCAGGAGTGTAAGCCATGGAGTTAAACCTATTTACCACCACACCACAATCGGTGGAGTTCAATTCAACAGATTTTTTAAAAGAATTAAAACGGATTATTCATCAAAGTGAGACGAATGAGTATCAGGGGACATTAATTTATAGCGATAATCGTCTGATCGACCCCTGGTTGGTGGCCGATTTAGTAGTCAGTGAGACACGGCATTTGCTTCCCATGATTGCTTTGCAACCAGTGTATATGCATCCCTATACCGTAGCCAAAAAGATCTCCACCATTGGCTATTTGTACGAACGCCCCATAGCCTTAAACCTGATTGCTGGGGGCTTTAAGAATGATTTAACGGCCCTTGATGATCAAACCGAACACGATCGTCGATACGACCGATTGCGGGAATACACAGAAATTATTCAGCAACTCTTGCAATCCGATCAGCCAGTAACCTACGAGGGAGAGTTTTACTCTATATACAACTTAAAGCTATCACCGCCACTGCCCGATCCATTGATGCCCGAGTGGTATTTGTCCGGCTCCTCGGATGCGGCTCATCGTACGGCGGAACAGTTGGAGGCCAAATTATTGGAATATCCAGAGCCGGCCTCTCATTATTTAATCCCTGAGAATATGCCCACGCCGCCCTCTACCGGAGTACGGTTGGGCATTTTAGCTCGTCCTACACATCAAGCAGCCTGGACCGAGGCTCGCCGTCGGTTCCCAGAAACGCGTCAAGGCAAGCTGACGCACAAAGTGGCCAATGCCGTATCCGATTCGAAATGGCACCACCGATTGTCTGAACACGATGGTGAATCTATGGATGAGGAACCGGTATATTGGCTCGGACCTTTTCAGCATTATCAAACATTTTGCCCCTATCTGGTTGGTCAGTATGAAGAAGTTGCCCAAGAATTATCGCACTATTTACGGGCTGGATATAATACATACATCCTGGATATTCCCGTCTCCGAGGCCGAGTTACAGCATACGCTGCATGTTTTCAAATTGGCACAGCGACATCTTAACCATCAAGAGTCATGATTTATGAATGGGCACGGCATCAAGCCGAACGTATACCTGAATATCCAGCCATTACCATGGGGGCTCATCAGTTAACCTATGAACAACTGGAAACCAAGAGTAATCAACTAGCTGGGGTATTGCTTCAGTGTGGAGTTCATAAATTCGATCGAGTAGGTTTACTGTTAGAGAAAACCCCTGATGCGGTGGTGGGCATGCTGGGGATCAATAAAGCGGGGGGGATGTACGTACCGTTGGATATCCAAAGTCCCGGCGAACGCTTGATGCGTATCGTTACCTCCGCGGATCCGGCTATATTACTAGTAGATCATCATGGGATTGATGTTTTAATGGAGATGCGAACACGGAGTGCTAAGATTGCTCAAATCCCTTGGATTTGGTGGTCCGAACGGGCATTGCCCAACGATCAAGCGGAGGGTTGTTTAGCTACCTGGAAAGATTTGGATACTGAACCCATCGTGGCCCATGGCGTATTGCATGATAATACTAAGCCAGCCCATCTGTTATTCACCTCCGGATCTACCGGTCAGCCTAAAGGTGTGGTTATCAAGCACGAGAATGTGGAAGCATTTATAAAATGGGCGGTTTCGTACTTTGATATCAGCCAGGGTGATCGGATATCGGGCCATGCCCCTTTGCACTTCGATCTGTCTACCTTCGATATGTACGGCGCGATGGCCGCCGGTGCACAGCTGTTTATGGTACCTAGCGAAATGAACGTGATGCCCACGCGGATTGCCGAGTTTATTTCCGAAAATGAGCTAGATCAGTGGTTTTCAGTGCCCTCGCTACTCAGTTATATGGCTCGTTTTGATGTAGTACCCGATGGAGGATATGCGCATTTAGATCGTCTGTTGTGGTGTGGAGAGGTGTTTCCGGTTCCCGCATTACAATACTGGATGCGGAAGTTGCCCGGCGTCACCTTTACCAATTTATATGGGCCTACCGAAGCTACTATAGCCAGCAGCTACTACACGGTGCCAGCTATTCCAGAGTCGGATCAGCGAATTCCCATCGGTAAACCGTGCGAAGGTGAACAGCTATACGTTTTGGATGATCAGCTTCAGCAAGTTTCACAGGGAGAAATAGGAGATCTCTACATAGCCGGCAAGGGATTGAGTCCGGGATATTGGCGAGACAAGTCTAAAACGGAGGAAGTTTTCTCTGTGGTTGTAAATGAACTGGGGGAGCCAGAACGTATCTATAAAACGGGAGATTTGGCCTCGGTTGGAATTGATGGTCTCCACTACTTTCACGGTAGAGCAGATTACCAAATCAAGAGCCGCGGCTATCGTATTGAGCTCGGGGAAATTGAAAATGCCTTATCCGATTTGGCCCGATTGCGTGAGTTCGCGGTGGTTCCGGTAAGCAAGGGAGGATTTGAAGGAACCTCCATTGGCTGTGCCTATGTGTGTAAAGACAAATCTCTGATTACACCTACCTGGATCAAAAAACAATTGGCTCAAAAATTACCCAATTATATGATCCCCCACTATTGGTGTGAATATGACAAGCTGCCTAGAAATGGCAATGGTAAAATTGATAGGAGAGGAATATCGGAGCGATTCGAGGAGCAGCATAAAACATTCTTTAAAGTAAGTCAGGACGTGAATGTTGATCAAAAGAATTAATTAACAATCTAGAGATGTAATCGGTGAATCGTATGAGAGCAAACATGAATTATTTAGACCAGACCCGCCAAATAGTGTGCGATACCTTATTAGTTGAAGAAATTGATCCACAGTTAGATTTATTTGAAGCAGGGCTTATGGATTCCTTAGCCTTAGTCAATCTGATCATGAATATTGAGGATTCCTTCGATATAACTGTTCCTGTAGACCAGCTTCATATTGATGATTATCGAACGGTATACTCTATCAGCGGACTGGTGAAACGACTATCCAACCATAATATGAGAACACAGCATGGCTAAATCGGTTAGTGAATCACACCAAACGGATATTTCAGTACCATCACCGGTAGTTTCCCAACCAAAATCAATTGTACCATTTGAACGAGATCACGCCGAACGGGTAGCTGAGTTGCTACAACAGTATTTCCCCTTTAATCGTAAAATATCAACTTCGTATTTAGCCAAATTGTTGGTCAGTCATCATTTGCGCCAGGAGTTGATCAAAGATTACACTCCGTCATTGGTCTGTTTGACTGAAGATGATTCTGTGTGTGGTTTTCTGGCGGTGGATAATCGTATGTATAACTTCAAAGACGGAGAAATCCGAGTGGCACATGCCAGTAAATTTGTGTTGACCCGGGAAGTTCGATTGTCGCTCACTGCCTTTCGGATATTGCGTGATTTTATTGATGGTCCACAAGATCTTTCCATTACGGATGATGCCAATGAGTCCAGCCGATTGCTATGGGAGCGACTTGGTGGAGTTATGGTTCCGGAGCATAGCATCTATTATAAATTGCCTCTGCGCCCGGTTTCTTTCGCGGTGAATACATTGATCAAAGAAGAATGGGAATTTAGTAAGGCGATAGCTAAGACGGTTGGAATCGGGTTGGATTATCTGGGCATGCGTGCTCGGGTGCCTTTTTTTGTAAAGCAAAATCCGCGATTGGAGTTTGTGGAGCTAACGGATGAATTGTTGTTGCAAGGCTATCGAGGGGTCTGCTCGAAGTATGATCTTTATCCCAAGTTTGATTTGGATGATTTAACACCAAGGTTAAACCTGACCAAGCAGGAGGTGCAATTCGGAAAGTTACAACGTGTTGCATTACTGAATGATGAACAGAAATTGGTGGGTTGGTTTATCTATTACTTAAACCGGGGTGATAACTGTGAAGTTTTGGAGGCGCAATCGCAGCGTGGATATGAGAATGATCTGTTTCATGCGCTCACTTGGCATGCGTATCACCGGGGGGGAGTTCAATTATCCGGACGTCTTTGTGGGGTTCAGTTTGGGACCTTTTTTGCCTTGCGAACGTTTTGTTTACCGGGGCATTTGTGGATGATGATGCATGCTAAGGATGGTGAGTTGTTTGAGGAGATTAGAGCTGGTCGATCCTTTTTTCCACGTATTTAATATGAACCAATACCAGTCTCAGCAATACCCATACTTGTGCTGGTTTGGGAATTCGATCGCAATGACTGCTTTACTCAGCACAAGTCTCCGCTTCGCTCAGACTTGCGCTGGCTGGGGATAAAAAAAGCACCCTTCTGATGCCATTGGTAATCTGGGTGCGCATCCTCCCTCTGAGTCTCCCTCCGGGCACGTTCATCGTCGTTGGTAAATGTATAGCTACGAGGGAGAATGTTCGTGCTGGTTTTTAACTGGGAATTCGATCGCAATGACTGCTTTACTCAGCACAGGTCTCCGCTTCGCTCAGACTTGCGCTGGTTTGGGGTTCATAAAGCTATTATTTGTATGAAATACTGGAAATAAAAAAAGCAGACTGGCGGTTAAACCAGTCTGCTTGCTCTGACTAAAGAGGGATCTATTATAGATCAGACGTTATAATTAGTTAGTCGCACTGATCGCGTTGATATGATCAACGAATGCGTTATAGATCTCTTCATCAGCTCTACCACCCGGCCAGCAAATATTACCACCGTATTCGTAGCATTTCACGTAATCGGCGGTTAGCTGCCACAACAGACTACCATCCATCTTAATGCTCTCGGCATGATCAAACAGATCTTGATAGACAGTCAGCACACGATCATCACCCCAGCCGGGGAATCCGTACTCACCCAGAACAAAGGGCTTATTTACGTTTTCGGCAATGCGAGCGTGATCACTCAACCATGCGTGCTGCGCGTCAATCATATCTTGATCAACAGAACTTCCGAAACCGAACTCTGACGGATACCAATGCGCGGTACCGTAATCAATTTCAGGAATTTCAGTGTTTAGGATATAACTGGTTCCCTCGTTCGCACGCAGGGCATAGGTGTTGCTGTACTGATCCGAAGAATACTCACTAGGTACGCCCTCATCGAAGCCTTCCTCACCGGTAGAGACCATGTGGTTGGAATCAATAGACTTGATGAATTGAGCGATATCTTGATACCAATCGGCCAATTCTTGAGGATTACCACCCGGCAAACGACCCTCGTTCATAATTTCCCAAGAGAAGATCGCGGGCTCGTTCTTGTAAGCTACACCGGTAACGGTGTTTACACGGTTCAACAACATCTCGATGTAATCCTTGAACCAACGCTGTGTATCGGGATCGTTAATGAAGTGAGACATACCGCCACCAGCATTGCCATCCCATTCGTTGTACTGACGGATACCACCTAACTGGCTCCAGTAGTTCACGAAAGTAAGAACAAAGCGAATACCTTTTTCTTTACCTTTGGCGATTACGTTATCCAATCGCTTTAGATCTTCTTCATTGTATTCGCCGGGACGAGGTTGCAGTGAAATATCGTTGCTGTATTGTGCAGGACCGTCATAGAATCCCCACATACGAACTACATTAACACCCGCTTCTTCGAATCCATCCAAGGCACGATTAACAACGCTAACATCTACCTTTTCGTAATTAGGCAAGTGATAAGCGTTGGTACCGGCATAACGGAATACTTGACCATCAACCACGAAGTCGCCATTCTCAACAGATACGAATGATCCATTACTGGGCGTAGTTCCCCCACCTCCACTGCTAGCTGCTTCAACTGAGAAGCTGTACGTGGCAGACCAATTTTGGTCAGCCCCATCGCCATCTGCTTGTACGCGCCAGTAATAGGTCTGGCCGTTATCCAAGTTGGAAGCAGTGTAAGATGTAGAGGATACAATCTCATCAGTGGCCGGGTTAGATAGATCGCTATTGGTACCCAACTGAACTTGATAGTCGGTTACACCATCCAGTGCTTCCCATTGCAGATCAACAGAAGTAGCCAAATCAGCAGCTCCATCTTCGGGACTGGTTAATGTAGCCGCTGGAACGATACTATTGGGTGCTGTAGAGAAGTTGCGAACTTCTGACCAATCACTCGGTCTGTCATCCAATACTGGATTCACGCGCCAAAAGTAATCCTCATTTCCATCCAGGTTAATCACTGAGATTCCGGATTTATCTATCACAGAATCACGCACCAAATCGCTAAACTGGTTATCCATAGAGATCTGGAAGTGGTAATCAGCGGAAGAAACCTGTTCCCAGTCAAATTGAACGTTTTCCGGTTCTACTTCGACCCCCTCATCTGGAGCTTTCAAAGCAACGGTTACCGGTTCTACGTCGGTACTGGTGGTTGTAAAGAGCCAAACCTCAGACCAAGGACCTTCGGCTTCGGTAGTTTGGGACCGAACCTTCCAGTAATAGGTCTTTTCAGCATCTAAAGAATCAACAGATACGGAAGTATTACGAGTTACTGTATCAGCAACATAAGTTTCGAAGTTGACTGATTCAGAAAGGAGTAAACGGTAATTTTCCGCTCCCGGACTAGATTTCCAGGAAAATTCTAAGTCAACGGATTGATTTTTGGCTTTGTTTGTCGGTGAAACCAGCACCGGTTCCTTCAGCTCACTCTGAAGTTCGGGGATGACTTCACACTGGGTTAATATTGATATGAGAAAGACGGCAGTAAATAAATATAGAAATCTTGATTTCATAATAATACTGTTAATGGTGGTTTAACTGTAGTTGTGGATAATGATTTGTTGTGGTTATTAACTCGCCTACTACTGTAGTTATTTTTATGACGTATGCGTAGTAGGTTTTTGCTGCTTAAATAAAGGTGTATGACACGGAATTGTTTCATTATCGACTTCTAATTTCGTGTATAGAAGAATGTCTGAGGAAGGGGCTATTTTTAACTATATGTGAGCCAGTGGCTTAGCGAGATGCGGGCAAAATAAAAATTAAGGGTTTCTAATATTAGGGCCCGTATCACATAGAAATGCTATTGTTATTGCGGCCGCTAAGTTTAATGAAATTAGATACTTAGGTCGGATAAACTTTTGGGAGGGAAGCAGTTACTATAGATCTATCTTGTCAGCTCAAGGTCAAGAAATGAATGGCTGAACAAACAGACTAGGGGTGTGAATAAATGAAAAATTAGTTGAGCTACAAAATATGAATGATGAGTAGAGGTGGGAGTTACGCAACCATTATAATCCAATTGCCTCTAGGTTAGCTGTAGCGCCAAACACCAGTTACATAAGGTAGGCAGGGGATTGCCGTACTACATTCGCAATGACAGGTAGTTTTGCAAAGCCCTCTATTGTTGTTACAGATGTAGGTTGGATAAATATCTGTATACTTTTGAAGCTCAACTAGTTGTAGGAGTTATGTACGGGAAGTGGATATGAAATATGGATATCTATTAAGCTGTTATTGCTTGGTGAAATTTCTTCAGCTCATGATCGGTGCATGGTTTAAATGTGATATTTCGATTAAACATAAACCAACGATCATGTCTGGTTTGATA
The DNA here is from genome assembly GCA_051747265.1 of Bacteroidota bacterium. Classification (GTDB taxonomy): domain Bacteria; phylum Bacteroidota; class Rhodothermia; order Balneolales; family Balneolaceae; genus JBNJFY01. Next base: position 371,433 of record JBNJFY010000003.1, read on the forward strand.
AGGACCAAAACCCGCCCGTTGGCAACCTTTTAAAGAGGGGATATTATCAATGCCGACGAAGGTTAATATCTGATGAGCGCCAATGTTAGAAGCTTCTTCTGATATACGAGCAACAGCCGCGGGCATGATCCCCATACCTCGGAAGTCGGGATGCATATAGGCACCTTCTAATAAGGCTTGATGGGATTCCAATTCAGGAAATGCTACTCCCAAATGCTTTCGAATTTTTTCATTTTGATTGGCTCCAATTAACCATTGCATAAAGCCCGGACGGTCATTGTTGTCAACGGCAACATAACATTGGGGGATTTGGGCCTCCACCAAGTTTAGTTGACGTGCTTTCCAGCGAGGATTTTGGCGGGAATATTCTGAATCTATGATTAAAGGTTGGATATCTCGCTCCTCCATAGGGCGGATAAAAATTTCAATTTTGGCCGAAGGTGCTGGAAAGGGGGTGGTGAGATCCCTCATCAAACAGATAGCGGGGGAGTAGGAGTGTATACGATTGGTAAGTTCCTTCCAAAAAATATCACCGCGACCTTTTCTGATTAGTTGCAAACCATTTTTAAGTGATTGAGGTATAGATTGGGGAGACAAAATTTTCATGTTCATGGCTGGGGCAATTGGCTGAGTTCATGTTGTATGGCTTGTAACAAAGGAGCACGTGTTCCAGATACATTGGCGGGTAAATAACCACCACCAATTTCCCATAGGATGACCCCACCGATTCCTTCCTGGCTAGCGAATTGAATTTTACGTCTAACGGAACGCTCGTTATCAAAAGAAATAAATGCCCTGGGTTGATCTAGATTAAGAAATGAGGTCTCCGCAATAGGGTCCCAAGCAGCTCTATCCAAAGGATACCGTTCATGTAGTTCAGAATATGGTACGCCACCGGAACGCTCTATAATAGATAGATCTTGACGAGGCCAATCGGGCCACTTTTCCAGTCGATGTATGCCATGCCAGATGTAGCCGTAAAAATCGATCCCAATACCCAGTTTTTGACGTGCGATGCCGGCTTGCATCGCAATATTCAATTTATTGTGCACACTGGGCATTAGCTCACCGGTGCGATCAAAAGTAATCCTATCGTTAAAAAGGGCCGAATTGTGCCAAGCCTGCCAACCCGACCAGGCCTGAGCCATATCATAGGTCATGATGTTAATTTGATCTACATATTCCTGAACCTCAGCATAAACACGAGATATGGAAGGGCCTTTGAGCGCGGCGATGGTAATCATCGGTTGATTGTTTTGCCGGGTCTTAATGTTACTGAAATGGTTGTGTAGCTCTTTCACTAATGCCTTGAAATTGTTGTAATCAGATGGTCGAATCGGCTCCATATCCAGATCAATGCCATCAAAGCCATACTTGGTAATCATTTCAGTGAGCGTGGCTATAAATTGATCTCTGTTTTGTGGTTGTATGGAAGATTTAAACCCTTCGTAGTTGCCGGATCCACCTACGCTAAGCAGTATTTTCTTTTGATGACGATGAGCGGCGGGCACGATATCTTTCAATCGATCGGCATTCATATTACGTCGTAAGGTGGGATCGAAGCTGTGCGAGGGACGGCCGTCGGGTCCAATATTAAGGGCAAAATAAAACAGGTGTGTAAACGCGTCCCAATCGATCTCCTCGGTAGTAACCGCTCCCCAATTGCTATAGGGGGTACCGGCGTCGTGCTGCCAAGTGGCCAGGTAGGCAGACACCCAGATATTGGGGTTGGGTTGGACAGCCTGGTTAGAGGCTTCAGTTTCGGCTCGTACGCAACCACTGGTGGATATAATCAGACAGAAAAGTGAAATGAGCAGCATAAGAAAACTCCCTTGATTAGCATTCATGATTGATTTTAGTTGTTGGGATCCACTTGGAACGCACTCGACTTAATGGCTTTGAGTAATGGATCTTTGGGATTACTGGATTGGTTGGCTAAATAGGCTGCGCTTAGTTCCCAAATCATGATGCCGCCTAAACGCATTTCTTTGGCGTACTCCACTTTGACTTGTACCGATTGTTCATTTTCGAACGTGGCGAATGCTTTGGGCCCAGTCATATTCAGGTAAGGCACTTTAGCCTTGTCATCCCAAATAACCTGGTCCATATCATATTCAGCATTGATTTGGGCGTAGGGTACGGTATGTAGGATGGACAGGTCTTCGGTGGGCCATGTGGGCCAAATCTCTTTGTAATGCACATAATCCCAAACGTAGCCGTTAAAGTTAATTCCCAGTCCCATTTTCCTGCGGTCCATTCCCGATTCGATGGCATCATTAACTTTTGAATCTACCGAGGGATAAGGGATAACGACGGTACTGTCAAAGGCTACAGCATTTTTATTGTACAGTGGGGCATGGTGCCAAGCTTTCCAGCCGCGCCAGGGTTGGGTAAGACCAAAGGTGCGAATATTAATCTGGTCGAAATTGGATTGCAGGTTGGTGTGCAACTGAATCATATTGCGAGTTCGCATAACCGTTGCGGTAAGCAGAGGCGTCTGATTTTGAGCCGTTCGAATAGTATTTATTGTTTTACGCAAATCGAATACAAAGTCTGAATAGTTGTTGTAATCGGGAGTGGTCAGCGGAATCATATTTAAATTGATCCCGTCAAATTCATAGGTGCGCAAAATGTCTAAAACGGTGGACATTAATTGGTCCCGATTTGTGTCGGCCAATGCCAAACGGAATTGGTTATAGTTAGATTCACTGCCTATGCTAAACAGGATCTGAGTATTATTGGTGTGGGCCGCCTGCACAATACTGTTGATTCGATCCTGATTAAAGACCACTGAATCCAAATTGGTGATGGCCCCCAAGGGTTGACCGGTGGAATCCACTTGCAGGGTATGATACGTGAGGTGGGTGATGGCCGACCAGTCTATATCCTGATTACGAATCGTGCCCGTATTCACCGCTGGCGTTTCCGGATTATGTTGGGCCGCATCCAAGTGCGCGTTCACCCAAATCTCAATATTTTTGGGCACGCCAGACTCATTATCAATGATATCGCAAGCGCCGGTGGCAAAAATTAAAGCTAATCCCAGAAGAAAAAGTAGATGCTTCATAGTAGTGGTCTCTCGAATATGATAAATGTTAGGAATCCAGTTCCATAGGTAGATCAGTAGTTGAGTTGTAATTGTTTGACTTCGATCCCTTTTGCTTTGGCTTGAGTCATCAAACGACGAAAATCTTCGGGTTTAATTTTGGGCTCACATATCAGAATGCAATCCACCTGTTTCGGTAAATTGGCCAGTTTCCAATGACCGCCCAATATGGGATATCCATTGATGCGTTTGCCTTCCAGATTGGGATCGTCATCCAGAAAACCCAACACATTGATTTGCCGTTGAGCGGAGGTGGTCAATTTGTTAAGCATCATGGTGCCATCATCATTGGCGCCATAAATGAGCATATTTTTGCCGGCTTTGTTTTCACGGTTGAACCAGTAGATCAACGCGCGATAAGCCATTCGGATCCCCAGGGTAAATGTGATCAGGAAGTAAAAGTTTACCACGAAAAAGGCGATGCCCGATCGCTGTGGATAGTATCCGAAGGCCAAGAGAATGATGGCTGTAATCAACACCGCATAAAACACCGCCGACACCACCCGTAAGGCATGTCCAATGCCCATTTGACGAATACTCTCCCGATAAAGACCGATCACCCAATAGACGGTGATTTGTATAATCATGGTGAAGATCAGTACCGTATTGAAATTGGTAAATATGGGTTCGGATGGATTGATACTGTGGATCAGGCTGAGGCTTAAGAAGAACGATAGGACGATGAATGCCAGATCAATCAAACTGAGAAAGGTGGTGCGGTTGAGGATCCATCGTTCATAAACCGGCATCATCATACCATTTTTGAATACCGATATTTCCCGGTAGTGTAAATTTTTTATACCCAGGTACAGCATAAGTACAAGAAGTATGGCAATGGTAACCGATTGCTCAAATTGATCGATCTGGGTAAGTGCCAGCGCACCCGCCGCAAAGAAAGCAGAGATACCATACAGAACCAGAACCGTGTTACGATGAGAAAACCCCAACGACAGTAGTTGATGGTGGATGTGAGATTTATCGGGTAAAAACATAGAATGGAGCTTATGCAGTAGGGAACCAGAGCGAAGGTTAGAACGATCCGGTAAATAAGCTCCCAGAAATCTCCGCAGCATGGAAACCATGGTATCCGTAATGGGCAGACCCAACACGATTAATGGAAAGAGCACTGCGAGACCGGTAGATATTTTGGTCGTACTCTGAATGGCCAACAGGGATAATGTAAATCCGATAACCAGACTACCAGAATCACCTAGAAAAATTTTCGCGGGGTTAAAATTATAGCGCAGAAACCCCAGTAGCGCGCCTACTAAAATGATGGCCAGTGCCGCTGTCCATACCTGACCCGCCAGAGCGGATACTGTAAAAATGGTGAGCCCCGCGATGGTGGCAATACCTGTGGCCAGGCCATCCAGGCCGTCAATCAAGTTAAAGGCATTGGTTATCCCCACAATCCAGAGCAGGGTGAGCGGAAAGTCGATGAATTCAACATTTAGGATGCCTCCACCGATAGGGTTGGTAATGCTGGAAATGGAGAATCCGGCGTAATACATCAATCCAGCAATTACGAACTGAACTCCAAACTTCAGGCCGGGTTTAAGGGAGTGCAGGTCATCCCACAATCCTAGAAGAAATAATCCCAGCACACAACCGCCGATCCACAAATTTTGACCAGTATTTTCGCGAATCCCATCGAAGAGGCTGGGAGTTATGATGTTGATCAGAAAAATACTGAGTAGGATGCTTAGCGCTATGGCTAATCCCCCTAATCGGGGAGTGGGCGTTTTATGTACTTTCCGCTGCCCCGGAGCATCCATTGCACCCATTTTGGGAGCTATATACATAACCATTGGGGTCAGCAGTAAACTGAGTACCAATGGAAGTAAAAGTGATATGAGGTACATCCAGATCATGTAGCGTCTCTCTTGATGAATATGTGACGGGATCTACGGTTTGTGATCCAAGTCGTAAGGTAAATTCCAACTCATGGAAAAGGGCAAGTGGCTGCTCTTTATCGTTTTGCCATAAGAAAGGATAGCTCCTTGCATGAGTGCGTTTTTCAATTGCCGAATATTTCCGGGCCAACTGTAGTTGAAGCAATCCACCATGGCTTCGGGTGAGATGTCCAGGTTTTTCCAATCACTGCTTCGTTGTTTGATATCTTCTAAAAAAGAGTGAATAATCAGTGGTATATCTTCACGCCGCTCGCGGAGGGGCGGGAGCATTATAACCACTGGATCCAACTCCTGCAGTATGGTTTCCCATTCTGAGGTGTGAATGATTTTGCGGTAGGATTCTTGGTTTAAGGAGACCAACAATCGGGGACGGTTGGCTCGGTCATAACGGTAAATCTGATTGATGCTCTTGTTGAATGACTTGACCATGTTGAGCATCATATTCAACGGTAGTTCAGAGAACTGATCCAAATAGAGAATGCCCCCGCTCGATTTTTCAATCACATCGTATTTTAGAACGATATGATCCTCATCAAACTCAATGCGCTCCCAGAAGGCTTCTTTGACATCTTCTTCATTGACATCAACGCAGTAGTAGGTGTAGAAAGGACCTTCCGAGCGGACACTGTTTTCATGAATGATTTGGGCCAAACGTTTTTTGCCGGATCCGATTTCTCCAATGATGACCACGGGCATATCCAGTTGGGCCAATCGTAAAATTTTGCCCAGAATATCACGCATCAAAATACTTTGAGAAGAGCGCTCCATTTCATTTAGATAGGAACTCTCCAACATTTTATGACTGAGAACGGGACTCGGTTTCATAACATTAGAAGTGTATGGTTAATCCTACTTGATGATAGCGTTCGTACAAGGTTTGGCGGTATGAAAAAGCATAGTCCAGCGTTACCACCTTGGTGTTAATTCCCATTCCAAAGCGGGGAGCATAAATGTCTTCGCTTAGCTGAAACATGATGCCGCTTCGCAGGGCCAATAATTGCCAAGCTTTTATTTCCAATCCGGCTTTGTACCAGATGCCATCCTCACCAAATCGTTTTTCATTGGCTAAAGAGAACGACATATAGGTGTAATCCGAATCTACAGGGTATTGTAAGGTGGCGCCCAACTCCAGGCTTTCGCGCAGGTTTTGGCTACTCAGGGTGGTGCGCCCATCTTCAATAATCTCATAGACGACACTGCGTCCCAGGCCCCGAAAAGCGATTCCGTAGCTTAATGATTCCGTCGGTGCGTACAAGACGCCAATATTGGCGAAATAGGTCCAGTAATGGGCAAACTCATTCTGTGCGTAAGTCACACTGTTCATCACCCCGATGCTAACTACATTCTCAAAGGAATACGCATAAGTGAGGTCCATCTGATACATCTGGACATCTGGTTCGGGCTGGGGGTTGTTACCTAATAGATTCAGTTTGTTAAACGCAGGAGTCTGGTAGGCAACTTGCGCAGCCAAGTTATGGCGATTCTTTCGCAAAACCGGCAGGGTCAGGTTGGTTTGTACCAGGTTATTGTTCCAGTTTTGATACCCGTTAACATGCAGCGTATTAAAATTCCGGACAAAGGCGAGGGCGCCCGGATTGATGTTTATGGCCGTTAAACGTGTGGGGTCAGCAACCGTGGCATCAGCCATGGCAATGGTGCGCACATCCAGTTTATAGGCACGCAGGGCACCGCGCTCGCCGGTAGCGGTTCCGGTGGTATCCGTTATCTGTGCCCAACTTGTTGTGGTAGTCAATCCAAGAACGAGCGACAAACAAAGTGTAAACAGGCTGGTTTTGATTATGGAATGTTTCATCAGTTAAAAACTCTAAAGATTCCAAACAACAGAACAACATCACGTAAGAACTCAGACATCTGGCGTATGACGTTATCTTTGCGCGGCACGTATACAATATCGCCGGGATATACAGTAGCGGCTTCATTCATTTGTCCGCTATCCAGGTAGTGGGTCAAATCCAGTAATTCATAGTTGGGGGAACCGCTTTTACGATAGATTTTTACCCTTCGGATATTGGCTTCCTCGGATGGGCCACCGGCCATAGATAGGATCTTAAAGATGGAGGTCTCATCCACAACCGGATAGTTATCGGCGCGCGTTACCATCCCAAAGACCGAAACCATCATCGTATCGGTGTTACGAATAGAAACGGTAAGGTTGATGTCACCACGAATATATTCGGAAAGCTTGTTTTTGATCAGTGACTTTAGTTGATCATGGGTCAAGCCGCTAACCTCTAATTCTCCTACCAGGGGGATAGCCATGGTTCCCAGTCCGGATACCGTTGTGGTGGTATTGAAGCTGGGTTGTTCCCAAACCAAAATCTCAATTTCATCTCCAGATCTGATTTTATAATTGGCATCGTCAACTGGTTTGGTTGTTTGGCTGGGGGTGGATGATAACTGTCGAGCGTTCTCTTCTTTCATCTGTTTGGAGGTTCCACAGGCCGATAGTAGCAGAAACAAGCCCAGAAAGCCAAATAATGTGAACTGTTTGATCATACTCATTGTGATAGGATTGATTATTAATCACCGGCGTTAAGGTTCAAAACTTGGGGAACAACAAATGTGCCAAGGTGAAAAAAGCCAAGTTAAATCGCCCTTTATGGCTTGTAGTGCCTGTTTTTAGTATGGGAGTGTTAAGCCGGCTTTTCCCAGTCTGAACACTTTGTATATATATTTCACAACCTACCGGTTACCCATGTGTAAATGTGTTTCAGGCCGGGGAATACTGTGTGAAGAAGATGGGTAGGGATGTTGAGGGGAGTGAATAAAAAGTGGCCTTGATACTGTTTGAGGGCATATTCGAGAGCAATTCTCAAGAAGTTTTTTGATTTGGCACAGCGATTGTAATCGATGTAGTGCACTGCGAAAACACTAGCACTATGAACCAACCTTTACGCTCGTGGGTACTTCACAAGAAATTGTTCAAGAGATTAAGAAAGTAGCTCGCCGCCGCAAAAAACTGCTGATTTTTGTCCCCATCTTATTCCTGGGACTCAGTATTGGCGCGCTATATATCATCGAACCGAAATATGAATCATCCATATCTATTCTGGTTCAGAAAGAGGAGACGCTCAATCCATTGGTTATGTATGAAATGGCGATGGATATCGCTTCGGAAGACCGGCTAAAGTCTTTTAATGAGATTATCTATAGCCGCTCCACTATGGAACTGCTGATCGATAGTCTTCAACTGGATCAGCGGATCAAATCCGAAGTGGAAAAGCAGCGCCTGGTCAAAAATCTGCGCCAAAATATAGTGACCAGCGCCAAAGCCTCCGATTCTTTTGAAATAACCTTCTACGATACCGATCCGGTACGCGCTCGCGACGGGGTGGCGTTGTTGGCCAATCACTTCATTCGCAAACGATTGCATCATGAAAATAATCGGAACCGGGAAACAGTAGAGTTTTTCAAAACCAAAATGAATGAGTTGGAGCAGATCGTAGAACGCCAACGAGATCAAATTGTGAGTTCGGGTACAGAACAGATGAAGGAAACGCCAGTGGATCGGACTGCACTTCAAAATAAGCTGCAATCAATTGAGCAAACTATTGAGGATCAGGACTGGAAGATCTACAAAACGGAGAATCACATAGATGTTTTGAAGAAATTCCTGGCTCAGGAGCCCAATGCGATATCCATCCAACCGTTATATCGGCTGCCCCTACGTGAGCTTCCCCATGGAGAAAGAATAGTGGAGCTACTCAGTGAATATGATGGCCTCAAACAACGCTATACAGATAGTTATCCACGAATCGGTGCCCTTAAGAAGCAAATAGCGGAGGTCGCGGAACGTGCTTTGCCCGCCATCGAGTCTGATTTAGAAGAATTAAAAATGAAGCGCGTAGATCTAAAACAGCAGCGGGAAAGTGTGATTGAGGATATGGAGAAAACCTATATCGCTAACCAGCGCAACAGCGGGCAGATGTCCAACTACAGTATCTATAACGAGCTCTACAATGAGATGAAGGTAAAACTGGAGCAAGCCCGAATGACGCGTGATATCGGCAATAAATCCTCCGAGCAATTCATCGTACTGGATCCACCGTATATCGCCAAAGAGCCCTCTTCCCCTAATAAAAGACTGGTAGTATTGGGCGGATTATTTGTGGGGTTAATCATTGCCAGTTTATTGGCTGCGATTGCGGAGACAATGGATACGTACGTACGAACCGAAGAAGATCTGGTATACGACAAACCTATAATTGCATATCTGAGTGATGGATCTAAATAATCAAAAAATGGTTTTGGCTAATAACGAAGAGAACCAAGAGAACGAAGAGCAAGAAGAACAGATCCCTTCGGTTTATAAGCCGTACACTGTAAATGGGACATCGTTAATGCCCCTGAGTATAACTGATGAGGTAATTGTTGAGGGGCTGGATGAGAGCATCATAGCGCCCAAGTTTTATAACAATTTCAACTTCTCAAAGCTAACCGTCAGTAACCATTCGGTGACTCTGGCACTAGGTATAACCAGTGCCAACCGAAGAGAAGGCAAGACCTTGGTAGCCGCGAATATGGCAGTTTCTCTGGCTCAGGCTTACCATCAACGCACCGTCTTGGTGGATCTGAACTTTGTGAACCCGGAACTGCATAAGGTTTTTGGCCTGGAACAAAGTCCTGGCCTCTCGGAAGCTATGCAGCATCAATTGCTGCGCGTAAGTGCCACCCAGGTAGATAATTTATACCTGCTCACCTCGGGCCAGCTCGACGACTACAAGCCCGGTATCCGCGATACACTCACCTTGCGAAATATTCTGTTTACGCTGAAAAACGAGTTCGACTTCATCATCGTGGACTTGAGCTCTGTATTTCCTATCGAAGAGTTTCCCATTCATTTCCTCAATGAGATGGATGGCTTGATTACCGTGGTGGATAGCAAAAGTACCAAGACAGAGCACTTGGAAAACATCTTTAAACATGTCGATGAGCATCGCTTCTGGGGATACATTTTTAATCGCTTCAAGGGAGAATAAGCTATGATCATACTGTTGGGAATCATCATACTGCACATCACTGTAGTTTTGCGAGCGAAACTGAGTCATAAAGAAGGGGTGCCCTACGTCTCCAGTATTGTCTTTACCATGATGCTAGTGGGGTATGTTGTGTATATGGTGTTCACCATGCAACCACCCACACCGTAATCATTCATCAAGGATAGCATGAACAGCTCAAATCATACCGCTTCAACCGGGTTGGTACAGCGTTTGGTACTGGACCCTATCGGTCTGAACAGCGACAATGCACTGGTAGCCTGGTTGCTACTGATTTACAGTACGATCACCGTCTGGGGCCTCTGGTTTTACGAAGGTGAAATAGGCACTGTGGCAGCCTTGCTGTATCTGTTTACCATCATCATACTCAGCTTCATGAACCCCACTCTGAGTATGTATTTGTTGGTGTTTTTGGTACTGCTATTCGATCAATATGGCATACCCGGGTATGATCCGATTACCTACCAGATCGATTTTTTCAGGAATCTGAAAGAGATTTCTTATCTGCCGTTTTTTGAAGAAGGGTATGCCAATCCAATAGAGATTCATCTACTCATTCTCTTGTTGGCATTACTGTTTATGTCGGCTGCAAAGCGTGGTTTTCTACTGAGGGGAGTTCCGGTCTGGGGCACGTTATTACTCTTTTTTTCTCTGTTTTTATTCTCAGTCGCATTTGGACTGGCACGGGGAGGCGATTTTCTGATCTCCCTGTGGGAAATACGGGCTATATTCTACTTTTTCATATTCTATTTAATTGTACCACAACTGATTCGGACGCGTGATGATCTGCGCAATTTTATCTGGGTTATCATATTCGCGGTTACCTTCAAGGCTCTTCAAGGGATTTGGCGTTTCATAGAGTTAGGGTTGACCACCGGTGGATTGGCCACGTTGACCAATCACGAGGATCCGGTTTTTATGAGCACCCTGTTCATATTTCTGCTAGGCCTACTCATCTTTAAAGTGCAAGACCGTCATCGTTTTGTGCTATTACTCTTAGCGTTACCGTTGTTTTTAGGCTTTTATGTGAGCCTTCGCCGGGCTGCTTACGCTGGATTTGTCGTATCGCTGGTCATGTTCGGTGTATTGTTACCTTGGGATAGAGCGTGGAAATACATGAAAGGCGCTATTCCGGTTTTAATATTCATTGTAGCCTATAGCGCAGCTTTTTGGAATCATCAAGGTACATTGGGACGACCGGCGCAAATGATAAAATCCGCGCTGGAGACCCCAACTCCCGAGACGAATGTAGAGGATTACTACTCCAACCTTTATCGGGCAAAAGAAAATTTCAACTTGGCCCAAACCGCCAAGGCCAATCCGATAGTGGGAATCGGATTTGGCAAGAAATATGATCAGCCCCTTCCCTTAGCCAATATCCGTTTTCCTTTACGGGATTATATCCCCCATAATGAGATTCTATGGGTGCTGGTAAAAATGGGTAGTATTGGCTTTTTCGGGTTCTGGTTGTTCTTCAATACCTACGTAGCCCGCGGAACACAATTGCTATATCGATTGCGCGATCCCTATTTGCAAGCGGTTTTGACCATGATCATCATTGCGATTATCAATCAGATGGTGGTGTCATATTTCGATCTTCAGCTCACCTACTATCGCAATATGATCTACTTGGGAGCCTTAATGGGACTGCTGCCGGTTATAGAAGATCTGGCTGATCAAGAAAATAAATTGATCAAATCTGACCAAGGTGGGGGACAATAATTATGAAATCGGAAATTGGTAAAACCATTGCCCGGAATTTTTCCATCATGCTGGGAGCCAATGCAATTACCTGGGTATCCAGCTTTGTGCTATTGCTATTTTTGCCTCGCTATTTAGGCAGTGAAGACTTCGGCCGATTGTACTTGGCGTTGTCCATCAAGATGATGCTGAACTTGCTGATCGACTTCGGCGGAAATTATCTCATACCCAAAGAAGTAGCCCGATCTAAGCAGGTAGGCAACCGGATCCTAAATAGTTATATCACTCTTCGAATTTTACTCTGGTTGGTGGCCATCGGTATTCTGATGTTGGTTACCCATCTCTTAGGATATTCTCAGCACGTTAATTTCTTGTTGATGGTTATGGCTGTGAGTATGCTCTTTGAAGGGGGGCTGAAAGGTTTCAAGGCCTATTTCGAAGGTATTGAGCGCATGGAATATCCCTCTATGGGCTTGGTCGTAGAGCGGTTATTCGTTAGCGTGGTGGCCATCATCGTACTGCTACTGGGTGGAGACTCCATCAGTATTGCTATTGTGTTTACCGCCGGAATCCTGCTGCATTTGGGGGTATTAGCGTGGTATTCCCGCCGATTTATACAGTTTTCGCTGAATTTGGATACCAAGGTGTTTTCCCTACTCCAATCGGGGTTACCTTACTTTTTGTTTTCGCTGTTTTCGGTGATCTATTACCGAGTGGACGCGGTGATGCTCTCTTCCATGACCAATGATTCGGTGACCGGTTGGTACGGGGGGGCGTATCGTTTCTTCGATATGGTCATGCTGCTGCCTATGATCTACAAGACCGCCATTTTTCCGGTTTTCGCGAAGCTGTGGAAGGATGAGGATGGTGTATTGCAGGATACCATAAGCAAGAGTCTCAAGTTGATCATCATGTTGGGGATTCCTACGGCCATCGTCATTTTTGCCTTTGCCGAGAATATCATTGAACTGTTTATGGGGCTCGAGGAGTATGCCCACTCAGTTTTGGTTCTGCAGATATTCTCACTCAGTATTCCCATCATTTACATCGATCTGATTATTGGGAGTGTCATATTAGGAGCGGCCAATAAGCAAAAAGGCTGGGCGGTAGTGGGCTTCCTGGCCATCTTTCTCAATGTGGGTGTTAACCTAATGATGATTCCCTATGCCCAGGAAATCTATCAAAATGGAGGGTTGGGGGCTGCTGTAGCTACACTGCTTACCGAGTTATTTATGTTCGGATCAGCGCTCTATCTCTTGCCTAACAGTTACATGGCCAACTTCCGTATGGAATACGTAGCTAAGCCACTGCTAGCCGGTGTCACTATGGCTGCGGTCATTTGGGGACTGTCCAGTCTTCAACTCTATTGGATATTCACTGCTATACTAGCCGGAATCGTCTATTTATTGGGGCTCTGGTACTACAAGGCATTTGATCAGGAAGAACAAGAAATCATCAAGAAGGCTGCTTCGGTGAGTAATCTCAAACTCATGATGAGTAGCAGTAAGGAAGTACAGGTATGAAGGTTCTGTTTTTAACACCCTATAGCCCCGTTCCGCCGACTTTTGGTGGAGCCATACGTATCTATCATATCCTCAAACATCTGGTACGTCATCATGATGTAACGGTGGCTGGATTCAGTGATCCTGAGGAGTACTCCTCGTTATTGCACGAATTTCCGGAACTAAAAGGGCAGGTGCATTTCCTTGATCAACCTTTTAATAAGCGTAATCAGAAATTTATCTACCTGTATTCTTTTCTGTCCAGCCATAGTTACTGGTACAACATGACCATGAAAGAGCCCATGCAAGTCTTGCTGGATGATCTCCTGAAATGGGATCGATTTGATGTTGTGCACACCGAATTTCCGCCGCTAGCGCAGTATGAATTCAATACCGACGCCATACAGATCATGGATGCGCATAATGTGGAATATGACAATCTCCGTAGAATGAGTAATGGAGAGTTCCCATTCTGGAAAAAGTGGTTCTATAAAATAGAGTCGGAAAAATTAAAACAGGAAGAATTGGGGGCCGCCGCCAAGCAACAAGCACTGTTTGTAACCAGTAAACGCGATGCCTCGATTTTTGAAAAGGATGTGCCCGAAATTTCCAAGTTCGTAGTCCCCAATGGCGTGGATGTGCATCATTTCCAGCCGTGGAATACGGTTAAAGAACCCAATTCCATGGTGTTCGTGGGTACTATGCAATATCAGCCCAATATCGATGCCATGAACTATTTTCTGGATCACATTTTTCCACAGGTTCGCAAGCGCATACCCAAAGCTAAAATTTATATCGTGGGCAGCAATCCGCCCCCGGATATACTATCCCGTCGCAGTGAAAATGTTGTAGTCACTGATTTTGTACCTGATGTGCGTCCCTATATCAACCGTTCTACGATCTATGTAGTGCCATTACGTATGGGCGGAGGTACTCGTTTGAAAATTTTAGAAGCCATGGCCATGAATGTACCAGTGGTGACCACCAGTATCGGTTGCGAGGGACTTGGTTTACAGCATCAGGAAACGGCCCTAATTGCCGATTCCGCCCGCAAATTGACCGATTCCGTAGTGGAGCTCTTGCGCAATGAAGAGTTGAGAGATCAATTATCCAGAAGAGCTTTAGACCTGGTGCACAGCAAATACAGCTGGGAAGTGGTAGGAGACCGCATTGAGCAAGCATATACGCAACTAGCCGGAGCCAAAGCATTTATCAATTACAAGTTAACCCACAAACAAAATGGTGAGTAGTACAATTATGCAAGATCTAATTTATCAAGATGAGACCATCAGTATGCAAGACTTTATCAACAAAAAGATTAATGAGGTGATCCCCAGTGAAGCTGGATTAACCATGGAAATCTATCGCAATGATCTGGTATTTGAGATTTTGCGCACCCATTGGGTTGATTTAGCTGAACGATCGAACGTCACCATTTATCTCTCTTATGAATGGGCGAAATCGTGGTGGGATCATTACGGCAAACATAAAAACCGAAATTTGTTTGTAATTACTTTGTGGTCGGGCCCTAAACTAGTGGCATTGGCTCCCATGTATGAAGAGAGATCCAGGATGGGGAGCAAAGTGATCGAGCATCGCATGCGGTTTATTGGTAGTGGCGGGAGTCAAAATGCCACCTTGGGCTTTAAAGATGATTACGGGATCAGCGACTTTCTGGATGTGCTGGTGGATCCCGACTATACCCAACAAGTAGCCAAACAGATGGCGCGTTTGCTCAACTCAGATTATGTAGAAGCTGATCGTATCTTTTTTGATCAGGCCAGAGACGATAGTTTTGTGATAAATTCCTTATATCCCACGCTTAAGCAGGAGGGGCTGGAAACTTCATTACTGCAGACCGACACCTGTCCCTATATCGTAGTAGATGAGTTCGATTCGTTGAAATCCTACATCCAGAGTTTGGATTCCTCCAGTGCCCGCCGTCGGTTCCGGCAGACATTGCGAGCTGCTGATTCGGATGAATATTTCGTTTTTGAAGAACCCCAATCGTGGGATGAAATCGAAGAAGCCACCGAAGCTATTATTTCCCTTCACCAAGACCGGTGGAATGAGCTAGGATTCCCGGGAGTATTCTACGAACAGCGATTTGAAGACTTCTTCAAACAGCTGGTTCAGGATGCCTATGAGCGAGACTGGCTCTGGTTTAAAGTGGCACGTGATGATCAGGGTATATGCGCTGCTCGTATGCTGATTCGGTACAATAATCGCTACTTCGATTATATCAGCGGGTTTGATGATAATCGGAAATCAGCTAAGCGTCGTCCAGGCATCGGATTGCTAATCAATGTGGTTCGAGATGCTATTGAGGAGGGAACACCCCGTGTTGAATTACTCAGAGGTGAAGAATCCTACAAATACGATTTCACTAACCATTCATTTAACAACTGGCAGGTTCAGGTTGAGCTCAATAAATCGGTCAGTTGGTGGCAAAAATCCCAGCAAAGCATCTTACATGCGAGTGCGTTAGTATATCGTTATGCTAAAAGTGAGAGCCGGCTGATGAATGTGCAGCGCAAACAACACGGATGGCTACGGATGCTGCCTGGCTATTTCGCATTTCGAAAAGAGAGTATCAAAATAAAAATGAACGAAGATTAACCTGTCAAGGGAGATTGCTATGAAGAAATTTTTAGTCACCGGAACTGCAGGATTTATTGGGTATCACATGAGTCTGAAGTTGCTGAAGGAGGGATATGCCGTATGGGGTATCGATAATATGAACGATTATTATGATACCTCATTGAAATGGGATCGCGTTCAACAGCTGAATCGTTATCCCGCTTTTCATTTCTCCAAGATGGATGTCAGCAATACCGGATCAATACTGCATTTGTTCAAAGAACAGCGCTTCACCCATGTCTATCATTTGGCGGCTCAAGCGGGCGTGCGGTATTCTTTGGAACATCCCCAGGCCTATATACAAAGCAATTTACAAGGTTTTGCCAATGTACTGGAAGGCTGCCGGCAATATCCGGTGCGACATCTGATTTACGCCTCGTCCTCATCGGTATATGGGCTAAATATCAAGCAGCCCTTCAAAACCAGTGACACCACGGATCATCCGGTTTCGCTTTACGCGGCAACCAAGAAATCCAATGAGATGATGGCGCATAGCTATTCCTACTTGTATGAGATCCCGGCTACTGGTCTGCGCTTCTTTACCGTGTATGGACCCTATGGGCGTCCGGATATGGCCTATTTCAAATTTGTTAAACAAATTTTGGAAAATAAGCCTATCCAGGTGTACAATAATGGCGATATGGCACGGGACTTCACCTATATTGATGATATTATTGAATCGATGTACCGGCTGATGGATCATTATCCCACCGCGCCTGAACATTGGGACCCATTATTCCCGGATCCCAGTGCAAGTACCGCACCTTATCGAGTGTATAATATCGGCAATAATGAGCCGGTTCAGTTGATGGATTTTTTGGATGTTATACAAACCGAGCTGGGTAAAAAAGCGGAGATCGAATTTCAACCTATGCAGCCCGGAGATGTGTATATCACTTGGGCGGATTCCTCGGATTTGTATAAAGAGATCAATTTTTCTCCATCCACACCATTGGAAGATGGGATATCGGAATTTGTGAGCTGGTATCGGACCTACTATCAACAGCGGTATGCTTCCCGAGAAACTACATCTTGAGGCACATCATCAATAACTGACATATTCGGGGTTATTACTTTTAGAAATGCACTGGCTTCCGGTGCATTTCTTATTTGGGGGCAACTGTATGGCCAGCAAGTATTGCAAACCGAGATATCAGCTGTTTTTTATTTACTCCTCTAGTCACACAACCCGGCGCCGAGATCCAGTACCACCAAGCGACCGGCCTTAAAAGCCCCCCTGCTCATTCCACACTCACGGGCAAGATGCCCGTGCTACGTGGGCTGAAAATCTGTTTAGGTTGCGAATTGTCCTTACCCACAAACCAGCGCAAGTCTGAGCGATGCGGAGACTTGTGCTGATTAAAGTGGCTACGCGGGTCAAAAATCTGTTTGACTGCCAATGAGCTACATTACAAACCTGTTCCTCGAGTCGCCCGACTCGAGGGTGTGGCGCCATCTCTATTTTTACAACGATCACCCAAGCTCGCAACATCCGCGGAGCTTCAGTTTTAGGCATCCAGCATAAATCATCTCCCTCGTGGCTGGTATTTACCATGGCCGCCGAACGTGCCCGGTCAGAGGGAGAAAACGCACCCAGATAGGCAACAGCATCAGAAAAGTGGGGCCACTATCCAGTACCACCAAGCGATCTGCCTTAAAAGCCACCCTGCTCATTCCACACTCACGGGCAGGATGCCCGTGCTACGTGGGCTGAAAATCTGTTTAGGTTGCGTATTGTCCTTACCCACAAACCCGCGCAAGTCTGAGCGATGCAGAGACTTGTGCTGATTAAAGTGGCTACGCGGGTCAAAAATCTGTTTAACTACCAATGAGCTACATCACTAACCTGTTCCTCGAGTCGCCCGACTCGAGGGTGTGGCGCCACCAATATTTTTGTAACAACCACCCAAGCTCGCACCATCCGCGGGGCTTCAGTTTTAGGCATCCAGCATAAATCATCTCCCTCGTGGCTGGTAATTACTATGGCCTCTAAACGTGCCCGGTCAGAGGGAGAAAACGCACCCAGATAGGCAACAGCATCAGAAAAGTGGAACCACTATCCAGTACCACCAAGCGACCTGCCTTAAAAGCCCCCCTGCTCATTCCGCACTCACGGGCAAGATGCCCGTGCTACGTGGACTCAAAATCTGTTTAGGTTGTGAATTGTCCTTACCCACAAACCCGCGCAAGTCTGAGCGAAGCGGAGACTTGTGCTGATTAAAGTGGCTATGCGGGTCAAAAATCTGTTTGATTGCCAATAAGCTACATTACAAACCTGTTCCTCGAGTCGCCCGACTCGAGGGTGCAGCGCCATCTCTAATTTTACAACGACCACCCAAGCTCGCACCATCCGCGAGGCTTCAGTTTTAGGCATCCAGCATAAATCATCTCCCTCGTGGCAATGTATTTACCAAGGATGATGAACGTACCCGGAGGGAGACTCAGAGGGAGGAAACGCACCCAGATAGGCAACAGCATCAGAAAAGTGGGACCACTATCCAGTACCACCAAGCGACCTGCCTTAAAAGCCACCCTGCTCCTTCCACACTCACGGGCAAGATGCCCGTGCTACGTGGGCTGAAAATATATATGGTTGCCCAAATAAATTTTATCACTAACCTGTTCCACGAGTCGCCCGACACAAACCCGCGCAAGTCTGAGCGAAGCGGAGACTTGTGCTGATTAAAGTGGCTACGCGGGTCAAAAATCTGTTTGACTGCCAATGAGCTACATTACAAACCTGTTCCTCGAGTCGCCCGACTCGAGGGTGTGGCGCCATCTCTATTTTTACAACGATCACCCAAGCTCGCACCATCCGCGGGACTTGAGCTTTCGCACTCCATGCATAAAAAATGCACGGTGAGAAGTTTCTTTACAACATTCGAACTGTCCTGTGAAACTTGCCAATCTCAAGACCACCCCCTCAGAAGCATAGAAGCCATAAATAGAGGTTAATTCCATTCAGAGCAGGATTGGCACGCAACTTGCCATTAATAAAAGTGTCAAAATCCGGGTAACAAAATACCCCGAAAATGACCGGACAGTGTTAATCAAAAATGGATAGGTCATGAACGAATTACAAGAGAGAACCGAAACAAGAGAGACCACAAATATCAAAGTGCTGATGTATCATCGGGTGGTAGAAAACCCCGATGATATTGTCGACTACTGGCATGCGGTGCATGCTGAAAATTTTCGACAACAACTCAGGTTACTTGAGCGCTTCAATTTTACTCCTATCACATTTGAAGATTATCACCTGGCCCAACGGGGGGAACTAACACTCCCCAAAAAGCCCATCATAATCACATTTGATGACGGTCATTTGGATACCTACGAGATCGCCGCTCCCATTTTGGAGGGATTCGGAATGCGAGCGGTGATTTTCGCCATGGGGAATCGATCATTGGATCATGCTTATTGGGATCAGGGCAAAGCCACCATCTATTTTCCGCTGATGGCCGATCATCACTTGCGCGAGTTGCGTCAAGCTGGATTTGAAATCGGGGCGCATTCCATGAATCATCGCATTCTGCCCAACCTGAGTCTCGATCAGTGTACCGAAGAAGTGCAAGGTTCTAAAGATGAAATTGAACAAGTGCTGGGTGAGAAGATTATCAGTTTCTCCTATCCCTACGGACGATTAGACAACCGTGTACGAGCGGTGGTTCGTGAAGCGGGTTTTGAATTTGCCTGCGGAGTGTATAGCGGACCAGCCCGTTTTGGAGAGGATCGCTTTGACTATCGCCGGTTGGCCATTAATAACGACATCGGTTTAACCAGTTTTATGCTACGAGTTCTGACTCCGTATGAATACGCGGAATGGGCATATAACCGGATGAAAACCAATGGTGAAGGCCAAACCGAAGATGAAGAAAGTGCCTTAAGTGAAGAATTAATGAGACGCACCAAACGCAACCTTCAAATTTCCTAACTATCAAAACCTTATACATCATAGCAAAGGGCATGAGCAAGCTCTCCGATGAGGAGATTAGAGCGTTAGAAGCCCAAAACCTGTTTCCCCGAGTGAGTATGCTGGAGGATTCGTTAGACGCAGATGTGTTGGACGAACGATATCTGTATGAACAGCCGCCCGGTATCCGTCGTTGGATCTATCGTTGGATACCGGCGGGATTAGCCCAGTTGCTGGAAGTATTGTTTATCCATCGCAAGTATGATGTCATTTTATCCCAATCTGAGCGCGTGGGGTTGCCGTTGGCATTTTTGATGAAATACCTGCGGATACGCATACCTCACATAATGATTATCTCTCGAATCACATCGATGGATGAGAAGAAATCACGGCAAAAGAAATGGTTTCTGAAGCACACCAAGGATGTGATCTCCAAATTTCTTATCTGGTCATCCAACCAACGAAATATCATCATCGAGGAGTTGGGGGTACCATCGGAAGATATCATACTGATTAAACGAGGTACCGATCAACGTTTCTGGTCACCCATTCAGCGGAATACTGATCAGATCTGTTCAGTGGGGATGGAAATGCGTGATTATCCTACCCTGGTAAAAGCCTTGGAGCCATTAGATATTCCCTGTCACATTGCGGTGTCCACGGCACGAGGGCAGTTATTCGATACGGTTAAGCGATTGTATGCCATGGATGAATTGCCCACTAACATTTCTGTGGGGAGACGTCCCTATGTTCAGCTGCGTGAGCTCTATGCGCGATGTCGGTTTACGGTGGTTCCCCTGTTATCCACCGACTCTGATAATGGATTGACCGCAATCTTAGAGTCCATGGCTATGGGAAAACCGGTTATCTGTTCCCGAACCGAAGGACAAGTAGATATTATCGAAGATGGGGTAACCGGATTATTTGTTCCGCAGGGCGACCCAAAAGCACTGCGAGAGGCCATTCTGGAGCTATGGAATGATCCGGAGCGAGCCCAAGCCATGGGCAGAGCCGCTCGGACCTTTATCGAAAGCGGGCATACTATGGAGCAATTTGTTGCCTCCATTACCAATGAGGTGCAGAAAGTGAAACAAGTAACCGAGGTACCCTCTAATTCCGTGACCACTAATCAATACCAGTTAGGCTCGTAATGAAAAGCTACAGCATACATACAAGCCTGATCGGGATGTTGCTAGTACTAGCACTGGTTGGTTGCCGTCAAGAGCCGGTAAACCCATTTATAGCGGTTAACCTGGTCGGTTATAATCAATCAGATACCAAGCAGGCCTACTTTGTAAATGCTAATGTCCAAGACTTCGAAATCGTCAATACAAAAAACGATAACATGACGTATCGGGGAAGTGTCAGCGTGTATCATCAACCCGACCAAATCACAGGAGACAGTATAGCGGTGGCTGATTTTTCCAACTTCACCTCCTCCGGTCAGTATATCATTCGAACCCGCGATCCGGTATTGGAATCCTCCCCATTTTTTATCGGGCGTGATATGTATTTGGAATCCACATTGACCGCCGTGCAAAGTTTTTACTATAACCGCTGTGGCATTGCCATCCAAAACGGATCTTCCTGGGCTCATCCGGCCTGTCATCAAGACGACGCGGTTTTCTATGCAGATCCTGAGAAACACAAAGAGGTTGTGGGCGGATGGCACGACGCGGGCGACTATGGAAAATTTTCCATCAATACCGCCTATACCATCGGATTGTTGATGGAGCTATATGAAGTCCATCCCCAAAAATTTTACGATAATCAGCTGGATATCCCCGAAGCGGGTAACGGCGTCCCCGATCTATTGGATGAAATCCAATGGGGACTAACCTGGTTGCTGAAGATGCAACGCCCTGACGGTGGAGTATATCACAAAGTCTCCCAGAAAGTATGGAAGGGAGAAGTACCACCTCACCTTGATCAAGAGAGACGCTACCTATTTAAGGTAAGCAGTAACGCAACAGCAGCCTTCGCTGCCGTTGCCGCTCGGGGAATTCAGTTGTTTAGTTATTACGATCCGGAATTTGCTCATCAACTACGTGATGCTGCCGAACAAGCATGGGAATACCTGGAATATTACCCAGTGACTCAGCCGTTGGGCGGCTTCCAAAATCCACCCGATGTACAGGGGGGCGAATATGGCGATCACCTGGATACCGATGAGCGAATGTGGGCAGCCATAGAATTGTATAAGAGTACAGGTGATCAGAAGTATATAAGTGAATTTGTAAAACTCTTTCGCTTGCTGGATCCATGGAAATTGCCGCCTTTAAGCTGGAAAGATACGCACATGCTGGCTTGGGTAAGCTTCTTAAATGCGGAAATACCCGATGCTTATACACGATATCAAGATAAACTGTTAAAGCAAGCCGAACATCAAGCCGCTCGACTGATGCGGCAACGACGGCATACCAATTATAATACTTTGTTACGCTCCTCAGAATATTACTGGGGTTCGGCAAGTGTCAATCTGGGGTATGCGTATTTGTTAATAAATATGCATGAGCTGACTGGCCAAAGAAATTATTATGAAGCCGCCCTGGATCAGCTGCACTATACTTTGGGTCGAAATCCATTTGGACAAAGTTTGGTAACCGGAATTGGATCGAATCCGGTACAACACCCTTATCATCAATTCTCTATGACCTCCGATGTAGAGCAACCTGTTCCCGGGATGATGGTCGGGGGTCCAAACGATTATTTGTTGTGGGAAGACCGTCAAATCTCACCCTTCCCGGGTAAATCGTACGAAGATCATGAAATGAATTACCTGGTCAATGAAGTAGCCATCAACTACACCGCGATATTCGCTTATGTAGCCGGCTACTTTTCAACCACGGAGAACCTTATTAGTACTTTGGAGTCGCCATGAATTTGGTAATAAATATCATCCATTATGGGCTGGCCATGGTGCTGGGGGGATTGCTCGGTTACCAGGTAATGTTAAGTTTGCTGGCTCTGACCGTTAAAGAGGTGCGAGATTTTCACACTCATAAAAAGCGCAAATTCGCCATACTCATTCCTGCGCATAACGAGGAGAAAATTATCACCAAAACACTGTATAGCCTGTTTGGTCTGGTCTATCCCAAAAAACTGTACGATCTGATTGTAATCGCAGACAACTGCACTGATCAAACGGCAAAATTAGCTCGTAACCTGGGGGCGAAGGTGATGGAGCGTCATAATCCGGATGAGCGCGGAAAAGGATTTGCTTTGCGGTGGGCCTTTGATCAACTCTTGGCAGGAGAGGAGCACTACGATGGCATAATTGTGTTTGATTCGGACAGCTTGGTGTCTGGAAACTACCTGGATGTAATGAATTATTATCTGGAAAAAGGAGCTCGCGTAATTCAAAGCAGTGATCTGGTAATTCCACAGCCAGAAGCTTGGAGCAGCGAAGCGACCCGGATTGGATTTCTACTGTATAACTATGTTAAACCAATGGGACGTAAAGCACTGGGTCTGGGAGTTGGATTACGAGGCAATGGTATGTGCTTCACCCCAGAGGTGTTGCGGGAGGTGCCTTGGGAAGCTTGGTCTTTAACAGAGGACTTGGAATATGGCTTGAATTTACTACTCCAAAATGTGCATACCGAGTTTGCTCCTGAAGCGTATGTATGGGCACAAATGCCCAAAGTCCCCAAAAACGCGGAAACCCAACGAACCCGATGGGAAATGGGACGATATCCCATCATCAAGAAGTATAGCCCGCGGTTATTTACCGCATTCATCAAAAGAGGTGCTATCAAGTATCTGGATGCCCTGATCGAGCTCATCACACCGCCACTGGTTAATACCCTCCTGGTGGTTATGATCATCTTGCTGCTAACTGTCGCAGGATGGTTGGTGGGATGGTTCTCGATCGGGCTCATCTGGATATGGAGTGGGATCACGTTACTGGGGGGGCTTCATCTATTACTGGGATTAATTGTGGTGGGAGCCGACCATCATTTACTCAAATCACTGATTTATATCCCACGATATGCCTTTTGGAAAATGGCTCTTTATGTCCGTAAGTGGGCCAATCAGGATAATAAAAACTGGGTGCGCACCACTCGTGAGCCCAGATAATTCATTACGTAAGCAAGCGAAAAAGAAATTTCCACACTAACAAACGTTGCCCTTAGCATTCATCTAATTCCGTGAAGAAAATGAAGGTTTTACACTTATTTCCATATTTGCCTACTCCGCCCACATTCGGTGGAGCTCTCCGCGTATACCATATTCTGAAACATCTGGTTCGTCATCATGATGTCACCGTGGCTGGTTTTCAAGAATATGGAGATCGGGATGCATTTGAGCAGTCATTTCCAGAGTTGAAAGGAAAGTCGCATTTGATCTATCGCCGGAGGGTGAAATTTCGCCGAATGATGCAATTATATTCCTATCTGACTCCCAATAGTTACTGGTATAATTGGGCCCAATCTCCGCAATTACACAAGACGGTTCAGGAGTTGTTGGATAAGGAAGATTTCGATTTCGTAATCGGAGAGTTTGCTTCTATGGGCCATTTCGATCTGGAAACCGATGCCATCCGAATTTTGGATGCCCACAATGTGGAGTACGATAATTTCCGTCGGATGAGTAAACTCAACTGGTCAGCCTTCCGAAAACGATTTTATGAACGCGAGTATACAAAAAGTTACCGTGAAGAGGTGGCTGCCTTTCAACGACATGACGCTATATTTGCGACCTCCCAACGAGATGCCGATCTCATCGGAAAGGATGTTCCCGATATTCCGCGATTTGTAATTCCCAATGGGGTAGATACCCAATACTTCAGCAAAAATGGGACGGTGGAAGAACCCTATAGTATAGTATTTACGGGAACCATGCGATATGTGCCTAATTATGATGGCATGATCTATTTCTTAAATGAGATATTTCCGGAAATAAAACGGCAAGTACCGCAAGCTAAAATCTACATTGTAGGTAATAATCCTCCGCCGGTACTGCAAAAGTACGCTTCTGATTCCGTTATCATCACGGGGTTTGTGGACGATGTGCGACCCTATATTGATAGGGCCAGTGTATATGTTGTGCCCCTAAATATGGGTAGCGGAACCCGGTTGAAAGTGGTGGAGGCCCTTTCCATGCGCAAGCCGGTAGTGTCCACCAGCATTGGTTGTGAGGGTATCGATGTCGTTGACGGTGAGCATATCATCATTCGCGATGATTCTCAAGAGTTTGCAGAAGCGGTTATACAACTATTTACAGATCATTCATCAAGAGAGAAGCTCATTGAGCAAGGATACGATCTGGTGACCCGCACTTATGATTGGCGGGTCATCGGTCGGGCCATTGATGAGGCTTTTCAAACATTACATCCGCAACCTCAAATGGCAGCAGATTATGACAAATAGACGAACAAATGGAAAAGCGAACCAACCGTCGGCGTTAGTTATTGGCGAGATTGGGTTAGTCAGCAGCCTGGGAGAAGTCGGAGTTCCTATAATTGTAGGATCCGAAACACGTGAAAATGCTGTGCTTTATTCACGTTACGCGAATAAACATGCGTTTTTCTCAGCATACGACACAGATAAATTCATTGAAGAATTGGTACAACTGGGGCGAACACTGGATAATCGGCCCGTCATATTCAGTGATGATGATCGGGCCATTCTCAATATCTCTGAACACCGAGAATTACTGGAACCGTATTATCAGTTACTGTATCCCAGCAAAAAACGAGTACATCAGCTCTTGGATAAACAGAGCTTTATAGAGCTCGCCGAGCAATATGATCTACCCGCCCCACGATCGTTGAAAGTTTCTGCCTTAGCCGAGATTGAAGCCAATTCGGAGGCAATTGAATTTCCCTGTATCGTAAAACCAACACAACGACATTTCTGGTGGGGGGATGAATTTATTGAGAAGGTAGGTTTCTATAAAAAAGCCATTATTTGTGAGAACATGGATGAATTGGTGAAACTCTACCAAAAAATTGCACGCATTAACCCCAGCGTGGTAATTCAGGAATATGTGGCCGGTGGAGATGATCGACATTACAGTGCCAATCTGTTTGTGGATCGTTGGGGACAAATTCGCGGATATTACATTGCTCGTAAGCTGCGCATTTATCCGATTAATGCCGGTAATGGCACCTACATAATTACGGTGCTCAATGATGAAGTATTGGATATTTGTCGTGATATCATTCAGAAGCTTGAGCTTTGTGGGTTGGTCAACATTCAGTTTAAGCAAGACAGCCGAACCGGAAAGTACAAATTGATGGAGATCCACGCCCGAAATAGTCAATGGAGTTTGCTAGGGGCTAAATCGGGAGCCAATTTGGCCCACATGTATTATCGCCATCTGGTGTTCGATACCCGCCCCAAAGACTTGATTATATCTCGTCCTGGGTTCAAATATTTTGATCTGGCCAAAGATGTCCAAGCATTTTTAGACTACCGAAAAGAAGGGGTTTTAACCTTTCGGCAGTGGCGCCAAACCCTGAAAGGAGATAAGGTATTTGTGGGCTTGTCGGCTCAGGATCCTTGGCCTATGCTCATCAAAATGTGGTATACCATAAGGCATCGTATAGGTAATCATTACTGGAAAAATATGTTCAAAAAGAGAGACTATTATGAAAGAAGCACGCCAGTTCAACAAGCCTATCCCACCAGCATTGGTTCTGGGGGAGATCGGGTTAGTACATAATGTAGCTGAAGCGGATATTCCCGTTTACGTAGGCAGTGAGATTAAAGATAACCTGTCTTTGTACTCACGCTATACGGAGAAGCGGATCTTGTTTTCTGATTATCAGAGCTCAGAGTTTATCCAGGAACTGGTGGATCTGGGCAAGCAGTTGGACCACAAGATCGTGCTGTTCAGTGATGACGATCATGCCATTCTGAATATTACCCAACACCAGGATGTATTAGAACCCTATTATCATTTTCGGTTTCCGCCGGCTGATATGGTTAAGAAGTTATTGGATAAGCAGCTTTTTTGTGATCTAATCGAGCAATTTGATCTGCCCGCGCCTCGATCGGTAACCTTATCGGGAATGCAAGATTTATCCAAAATCACCGAGGCGGAGTTAACGTTTCCCTGCGTGATCAAACCCTCATTTAAGCAAGCTTGGTGGGGCACAGAGTTCGGTGAGCAAGTAGGCGCCTACCAGAAAGCCCTGAAAGTAGATTCCTTTGACGAATTAGCGGATACCTATTCCGATGTTTCCAAGATAAATCCTTATGTGGTAGTGCAGGAATTTATTGAGGGAGGAGAAGACCAGATCTTTAGTGTCAATATGCTGATCGGCTCCCACGGTAACCTAAAAGGATACTTTATAGCACAGAAGCTGCGCACCTATCCTATTAAAGCGGGAGAGGGTTGTTATATCATTACCGTAAAAGATGACTATATGGCCGAAATGGCATTGAATATAGCTAGAAAACTAGGGCTTCAAGGGTTATTGAATATCCAATTCAAGAGAGATCAGCGTACGGGGGAACCGGTACTGTTGGAGATCCATACCCGCAATAGTGTGTGGAGTTATTTAGGTACGGCAGCCGGAGTTAATTTAGCGGCTGAATATTATAGGGATCTGGTAGAACCCAGCGACAATCCCATCCCCGTATATGAATCCAATGTTACCATGGTATTACTGGAAAAAGATGTGAAAGCCTTTCTTCAAAATCTAAGAGAGCGACAGATCTCAATTCCCCGCTGGATATCATCATACTTTAAGAAAATCGTATGGGGTGGATTCCGATGGTCGGATCCCAAACCGGCTGTGATGCGAATATGGTTTTTCATCATGCGTCGAATATTCGGAAATGAATATTTCCGGACAACATAAGCTCAATAAAAAAAACGACAGATCGGGAATTAATTCTCAGAGCGTGTTGCTCGGGAAGATGTTTGCGAACAAGGTGAAACGATGGAAAAAAATGAACAACTATTTTGGATAACGGTTATTAGAACCCCACAAGAATTTGAGAACATTAAACCCCAGTGGGAGAGCCTAAACGAGCAAGCCCATACGTATATTTATCAGACCTATGAATGGAATCGTATCTGGTGGGAGTTTTTTGGGGAGGGCAAAGAGCTGTACATAGTTCTAGTGTATCAACAACATCGGCTGGTGGGTATTTTGCCGTTATTTAAAGATGTGGTACGCCTAGCGGGAGTTAAAATATACACCTGTCTGCGTTTCATCGGATCCAGCGTAACGCAGCCCAAAGGGGAAGAGCTAAAAGGCTTGATGCCCTATTCTGATTACTTGGATATGATCGTTTCTCCAGGAAGCGAACAACAAGTTTGTTGTGAATTGATGGATCATTTTAAATCACAAACGGTAGAGTTTGATCAAATTAAATTAGAAGAGATACCGGAGCAAAGTCCTTTACTAAAATACTGTTTGAGCAGTCTGGGGAAGACCTCATATCAATATAATGTGCGCCGCTCATCGGTCAGTCCTATTATCAAGTTAGAACCTACCTGGGATGATTATTTAAAAAGTTTAAGCAAGCGTAGCCGATATCACGCTCGTCGGTTTGTCAAATTTGCCCATGATGCCAGTTGCCAAATTTTCGATCTAGAGAGCGCCACTACAGAGGAAGAAATGCTGGAGACCTTCGATCAGCTGGTTCGTTTGCACCAAAAAAAGTGGAATGATATGGGGCACCCGGGTTCTTTTGCTGAACAACGCATGTATAACTTTACCCAATCTATTATACGCGCGTTTCACAAAAAAGGCTGGGTGATCATCAAAAAAGTTCGCCCGGTCCATGACGCCGGAGATTGTGTAGCGGTAGATCTTCTTTTCAAATATAAAAACCGGTACTACTTGGTGCATCGGGGAATGGATGATCAAACTCGATACAACAAATGGAGTCCGGGGAATGTGTTATTGAATACCTCACTGGAAGAAGCAACCAACGAGCATATTGATGTGTTTGATTTTCTGCGAGGTGCTGAGGATTTCAAGTTTCGAACCGCGAATGCTGTCATTCAGCATCAGACCTTAAATATTAGCGGGATACGTTATTCATCCCGCCTCAAAGCATCTGTAATTCAAACCTATATAGCCATTAAACGTCAATTGCAGGTAGAACGTGAGCATTTCCAGCTGTTATTCGCAGAACACAAGTGGGGCGGCTGGTATCGGTATTTGAAATTTAGTCTTAGTCGTATTCGTCAAAAATGGAATGAACGAAAGAGGAATCGCGATTTTTCCAATTCAAAAAAGGGACAGCAGAAGTCGCTAAGTAGAGACATGATTTAAAGATAAAGTTCGGCTAGTAGCGGAGACGCGCAGGCTATTAAGTAAACAACATCTCGCTACGACCCCAGACGAGATCAGCCCAGGATAAGCTCTCACGAGTTGCCACTGGCTAGTTCTTCCAGCCGGTCTTTTTGGTCACTCATTTTAAGGAATAGAATGTTTAAGGCGAACATGGGCAACTTCATCATCCGTCGCCAGCGACTGGGTTGCTTATAAAGCCGATAAACCCATTCCAGACCTAGATTACACATCCATTTAGGAGCACGTTTCACCTGTCCGGCCATAAAATCGAAACTGCCCCCGATGCCGATAATGAGTTTGCAGTTAGATAATTCCGATAAGTTATGGTAGATCCATTTTTCTTGTGCCGGCGCTCCTAAGGCTACGAATATCACAGATGCGTGACGCAGGTTATATTGGACATCCAACGGCAATTTTTTGATGGGAATATCGGAACTGCTGGGAGAATAGGTTCCGGAGACGGTTAATTCAGGAATACGATCCTGAAGAATAGCTGCCGCGCGTTTGGCTACGGAAGGCCGGGCCCCATAGAAGAAAACAGACTCCTTGTAGCGTGCGCAAGACCGACATATTCGTTCCAGGGAATCTGAGCCGGTAATTCGCTCCACACGTTCATTGTAGAGATGCTTGATAGCCCAGCTAATTCCTACTCCGTCTGCGGTATTGATGGAGGAATGCGTAATGATATCTCGGAATTCATTATCCAGTATGGATAAAATGACAATTTCGGGATTAACGGTAACCACGAATAGTGGTTGATTGTCGGAATGATTTCCGTTCAGTTTGCTATCAATGATTTGGTAAAATTCCTCACGGGTGTACGGGGAAATATCAATACCTAATACTTTATAAGCAGGAGTGGGTGCCTGCTGCTGGATTTTGGATTTTGTCTCTATCATAGTACGCTCTCGATGGGTCTAAATTCTATGATCACGGTATGTTCCGATAGGAGTATTATATATATCAAGGAGCGTGCCACGGGTGGAAAATGCTCGAAAAATAGCCCGTATTTCAATATGAGCACACTTTGTGAGGCCAATACTGGATTCGCGGTGTTACGGATCTACGCACTGTGAATTAATACTGTAACAATAATGCGCAGATATGTTAGAACGGATCAGGAGGAAAGATCATAACTCAGCTAACATTCACATCGGTGATGTAACGGGCTGGCGTGCCACCAAAAATCGTATAGGGTGGTACATCTTTGGTTACTACGGATCCGGCCGCGATAACTGCCCCTTCACCAATGGTAACTCCTTTGAGTATGATAGATCGACATCCGATCCAGGCTTTATCCTGGATATGAACCGGTTTTCGGATTGTGGTGGGGGCGTTTAAAGGGTGTTGATCGGTATCCATGATCACTACATCCCAGGAGATTTTACAATCCTTTCCAATGGTGATTTTCTGTTCCGCAACAAGCAGGGTATTGCGATTGATATACGTTCCATTGCCAATATGGATATGGGCATTCGGACCGATTTCCACGCGAACACCGGAATAAAATTGGCAATTTTCCGCTTCCAGTCGTCCCCCTTCATTGATTACCTTGGGAAAGGGCCAGCCACCGGTCACCACCAATATTCCATGCTGATTAAATTTTCTGCTAAACCAAAGGCCTTTCAAATGCTCCAATAATGAGTATTTCTTAAATCGTTGTCGTATGCGGTCTCCGATAGGTAAAGGAGAGCTTGGATTGGATGAAGGCGATGAGCCCGTTAATTCACCCAGGGGGACACCAATTGTGGATTCATCACCTTTCATACCAGTTTCTCCATTACTTAATTGGGCGCGCGGTAAATACGTTGATATTATATACCAGGCGATTGGGTTGATTTGGATTGTGAAGCTCACGGATGTTGGTAACCAGTTCCTCCCAAACGGGGCCCAGATGATCAATATAGCTCTGTGCTTTGGCACAGCCGATAAGCTCATCCAG
Source organism: Bacteroidota bacterium (assembly GCA_051747265.1). Taxonomy (GTDB): domain Bacteria; phylum Bacteroidota; class Rhodothermia; order Balneolales; family Balneolaceae; genus JBNJFY01. Next base: position 402,430 of record JBNJFY010000003.1, read on the forward strand.
TGTCATTATTTCATCGTAGGTGTAGGTATAACGGCGGACATCATGGAAAAAAGGAAGCTTGCGAAATTTCCAGAGCAATCGGATTCGCATTTTCTTGATCTGTCCCGAAACGCCATCATACGGCTCCACGCGATGTGGGTTTTGTTGCGTTGCCCAATTAATAAGATCCACATATCGTTTGGTAAAGGCATCTTCTACATCCCAGTAGTTCCAAACCAGCGACAAGCGCCCGGAAGGTTTGAGGACTCGATTGAATTCCAGCAAGCTCTTCTTAAATTCAAACCAGTGGAAGGCCTGCATGGAGGTAACCAGATCGGCATAATTTTGACGAATGGGAAGCATTTCAGCGTTGGCTTGTCTGTACCGAATGTTTGGGTGAAACTTCGCGGCTTCAATCATTGCTTGATTGGGTTCCACAGCGGTCACCAAAGCTCCCAGATCAGCCATTAGTCGAGAACCAATGCCAGTGCCCGCCCCTACATCCACTACTTTGATGGTACGTTTTCGATGAAAAGGAGCCAGAATCCCCCGAATGGCCGCATCGGGATATCCCGGACGATATTTCGCGTAAGCTTCTGACTTGTCGGTAAATAACTCAGTAGTTAACGTCTCTTCCATAAAGCCCTCTTTAATTTTTCGAACACTGGTTACTGATTGCAGTGTATCACATTACTGTAGGTTGACATATTCAATTTTTGAAAAAAATCACAGCATTGAATTGCTCAGATTTTTGAATTGCTTGTAATGCGAAAAAAAGAGAGGCTGTCGTAAAATTTATCAGAGCCCCTAAAGATCCTTCCTGAAGCTTATTTGAAACATTCGAGCAGAAGCAGTTCCAATATCTGTTAACCAACTCACATACAATCGGTAAGTATATCCATAGGATTCCCTTCAGCGTTGACCAGAAGTAGCCTTCTCAAACCTAAAGCTGATGGTTTGCATTGAGCTAAATGCCGCGTAGCCCATACCAATGATGGTCGATTTCGGAATCTTCTATCTCCACCTCTTCAATTTGTACTAGACCTAAAACTTAGGTTAGAGTAGAAACCAAATTTTAGGCCATTGGAAGTAAATTTAGTTACGTTTGATGAAGCATAGGTATCGTCTCATGAAACTATTTAGGCCCAAAAAGAGAGCCCCTTGATGATCGCCTAAGAACAGTACCCAATACCTCTTAAGGACTCTTACAAACCACGAATAAAAATTGGTACAGGAGTTTCATATTCACTTTTATAACGCAATCCAAGGTATTACTGTAGGTTTACACTAGATAAATAATTTGTTGTACAGTCGATTAGCTGACAATGAAATTCAACAAGAGAGAAACAACGCGAAGGTCATGAAAGAGGGCCATTATGAAGACGAGCTCAATAGTCATTGGAGTGACGCTCATGGTTATGAGTATTACCATTTCTGCTTGTGAAAGGGATGCCATACAGCAATATGAATCGATTTACGAATCGGAAGTAACCATTGAGCAGTTGTATAAAGATATCAACAAAGCAGATACCAACTGGATGATGGAGGAAATTCGATCCATCCAGACAATTACAGATTACAATGGTGCAGAGTTGAATAAGGAAAACTATCTGTTAAAAGATCCTCCGTTACCATCCATAGGTGTACGCGTGCATCAGGAACAAGGAGGAGAATTCATTGAACCCGAGGATAAAATTGATTTGTACACTCCTTTGGAGCTGGTCGTTAAAGCAGATCCCGAATTTGCTAGTGATTACCCCAAAGAAGCCCGCTATCGCATCGAACGCCTTCGCGTGGTAATTAGTAGACCGGGTTTAATTCCACTGGAAAAGGAATATTCCCACCAAGAGCTGTTGAGTCATTTGGATCTTCGGAACCAAGAGAAGGGGGAGTTTATTTATCTTATCGATCCGTTTGATATCAGCTATAATCCGACCGGTTATATGATGCGGATTGAAGTAAAAGCTGTAACCCGACTGGATGTAGACGGCAATCGTATTGCGGTGAACAGCAACCAGTTAAATAATGAGTTTGCGTTCCACCTGGCCCAGCGCGAACAAGCTCCTTTGATGCCCTGAAATGTGACTAATGAGAAGCCTGAGACTGCGCTTATCAATCTGTGTACAATACATATTTTCGCTGTTCATCTCGGGTTAAACGCCCAAACTTATGATGATGAGAATGATAAAACAGTAAGATGGCTTCTTCTTTCCAGCTACGTTTCATCAACCGATATTTGATCTCTTTAGCATGCTGGGGATGCACATCCATCTGGTGCATGGCATAGTGATTCAAATGAGCATCGCTAGGTAAAAGATCACCAAGATAATAGGCGGTTTCTCCCTGATCGGATATTTTGACAATCTGATGTCCTGGAGTATGCCCACCTGTCCAGTAGATCATTAATCCGGGCATCAACTCTAATTGGTTTTCCTGGATAAATTGGAAACGACCATCCGCGACAAGTTTGTACAACTCATCCAAATCATATCCTACATCGGGGGTCATTCGGTTAGGGTTCTGCACACAATCCAGAGCGTAATCCCACTCTCGCTGTTGTACGTAAATCGTGGCGTTGGGGAGCGTAGGTTGGGTTCGAAGCTGATCATCCACATAAGTAAGACCCGCTGCATGATCATAGTGCAGGTGAGTTAAAATCACATGGGTGATATCTTCCGGCTCCAGATCAAAAATTTGCAAATTGGAGCGCAGGTGCGAGCTTCGCTGTTGGGCACTACCTTGATCCAAACCTACCCCAAAGCCGGCATCCAACAGGATATGTGCTCCGGTCTCCGGATCAGAGATGAGAATGGGGTCAATACCCACCACGGTTGATGTGGGGCGTAGGCCTTCCACTTTAGGCTCCATATAGGCCTGAACGTTATTGTAATCAGGAATGCGTTCGAATGCACCACTTTTATCCAGGGCAAATAACCCCTCGCTAAGTTGCTCTACTATGAAGCGTCCAATGAGCATATACTGGGTATGTTATTGAATTTCTATTTGATAAGGGAGCCATGCCATAACCGATTGGTTCCGCATTAATAACGCATCCCGAAGTATTTCTTGTGCACCCGTTTGTTCACCCAACGCAGTGGGCCATATGGTACTGTTTATCCAAGACTGTGCTTGGGTGGCCGATTGTTGCATGAGCAGTTCGAACAAGGGTTTTGGTTTGGGGTACGAACTTACCAAGTACTGATCCAGTTCTGCTTTCTCCGCTGCAACTTCGATGGCTTTAGGCAGGTCGCCGATCACATCCACCAATTTTTGTTCCAGCGCGTCACTACCTGTCCAAACACGACCTTGTGCGCGTTCATGCACTTCATCCCAATCAAGTGGACGACGTTGAGAGACTTTTTCTACAAAGGTCTCATAAAACCGATCAGCTTGGCGTTGAAATGCTTTGGCTTCGGCCTCGGTGAAACCTCGAGTACCATTTAACCAATCGGCGTGAGGGTGTGATTTTACCTCATCGAAAGTGAGGCTAAGTTTATCCGTTAGAAGTTCATTTGCGTTGAATTTGGTACTGAACACGCCTATGGAGCCTGTAATGGTGGTCGGTTGCGCCACAATGGTATCGGCGGCCATTGCAATGTAATAGCCTCCGGAGGCAGCGACATTCCCCATTGACGCGATAACCGGGATGTCCTTGGATGTCTCTCGTAGCATGTGCCAGATCAAATCGCTGGTGGTACCCGCACCACCAGGACTGTTAATACGTACGACCAAGGCTTTTACATCTTTGTTTTCACGGATTTCATTCAGTGTTTTTTTGAATTTGGTAGCCGTGATCACTGACGCGCCATCCCCGGGGAAATCGGAAGGAGCTTCTGGCAAAATCATTCCCTCTGCATAGAGAACCGCCACCCGGTTGGAGGTTTCAGGAACATCTACACTGGCAGAGGAGTAGGGTACACGGTCGTAGCGTTTGAGCTCAACCTCATGAACGGTTGCGGCCGAATCTAGTTTTAGGCGCGTTCGAATCTGATCCTGAAGCTCATTTTCATAGACCAACCCATCCAGTAATCCTTCTTCATGGGCAGGGGTGACATCCAAACTGGGCAGGTCCGCCAGCAACGCATTTACCTCATCCGTTGATTTGCCGGTCTTTTGAGCCACCGCGTCTACAAACAAAGAGGTGGTCTCTTCTAATATCTGAGCCAGCTGGTACTCACTGTTTTCAGAGTGTTCTTTCAAGTAATAGGGTTCCACCGCGGATTTATATTTGCCTTTTTTAGCCAGCTCAGGGGTTATGCCCAGCTTATCCAGCAACCCGGTATAAAAGGTGGTTTGGGAATAAAAACCGTCGAACTCAAAAAAGGAGGCCGGAGGGGCAAAGATGGAATCGGTTGCTGTGGCTACAAAGTACGCCTTCTCATTGTATCCGATTTCCGAGGTGTAGGCATAGATGAATTTATCGGTGGAATCGGCGAAAGTCTTCACCATTTTATGCACGTCTTCTAAGCTGGCCCATCCGTCGGATAGAGGGGCGAGCTTTAAAATCACTCCGCTGATTCGCTTATCAGAGCGTGCTTTAAGTAGGTTATCATGCAGTTTTCGCTTATCTACTTTTTTCTGCTCTGAAAACGAAAAGGCTTCCGCGAATGGATTGTCTGGGCTCCGATCAGGGATACTGCCCGAAAGTTCAATGGTTAACACACTGTTCTGGCGGACATAGGGTTCCGGTTGTTCGGAGCTACTGCTGATCCAGCCAATTAAGACTAAGATTAGAACCAATACGGCAATAAGGGTTCCGATGAAAGCGGCCAGCAAAGATTTAAAGAAATTCATGCGATTCAGTGAATTGTGCTCTATGATTAGACGTACTTTAGTTGATCTGAAAACATCAACAATTTGAAGGAAATATAAAATTCATTCTTAGAGATGGCTTTACAAAACTACCTGCCATTGTGAACGTAGTACGGCAATCCCCTGATTAGATAGTATAAATGGTGATTGTTACTACATCTTACCATGACAAAATTAATTTTGGCAGCTTTAGCAAAGCTCTCTCTGTTTTGATGATATAAGGAATGTTATAACGGTAATGTTAAGTTCCTATTCCTGTTGTGCGACAATTGATAACAGAAGATTATTCAATCGGAAAGGTTGACGTAACGGATGAGTGACTTTGATGTTTTGATAGTGGGATCTGGCCATAATGGATTAACCACAGGCTGTTATCTGGCTAAAGAAGGTTACCATGTAGGGGTATTGGAACGCCGAGATACGATTGGGGGAGCGGTGTGTACCGAGACAATGTTTGAATCGGAGCTGCATCCCCATGGATTCCGGATAGATGTGGGATCATCAGTACATATCATGATTCATCAGACCGGGATTTTAGAAGATCTGGAACTGGAGAAATTCGGACTGGAATACATAGAGATGGATCCGTTAATGTCATTTCCGGTGCCGGATGGCCGAGGCGTAATTCATTTTCACAAGGATCTGGAAAAAACGCTGGCCTCAATAGAAAAAGTAGCTCCCCAGGATGTTCAGAATTATAAAAACTTCGTCGAGTTTTGGGGACGGATTAATAAAGGGGTGCTCAATGCCTTTATGACCGTACCCACGGGTAAAGATTTGACTATGGAGATGATCAAAGGTCAGATCCGTGATGGAGGTATGTTTAAAAAGGGAGAGCAGGCCCGGGGCTTGCAAAGAATTTTCAGCAGCTACGGAAAAGTAGTGGATAACGCATTTGAAAGTCCCTATATGAAAACAGCGCTGATGTGGTTTGCGGCGCAGTCCGGTCCTACGCCCGATCATCCGGCCACCGGAGATTTCGCCGGTTGGCAAGCCATGTTGCATCAAAGTGGCGCCAAGCACCCGCGAGGAGGAAGTGGTATGCTCACTCAGGCTATGGCTAAGTTGATAGAAAAATTTGGCGGAGAAGTGCGTCCGAATAGCCCGGTTAAAAGAATTCTAATTCGTGAGGGCAATGCTTTTGGGGTGGAATTACAGGATGGAACCGAGATCACCGCGGACCTGATTGTCTCCAACGCGCATGTACAAACCACCATGTTGGGGCTGGTAGGAAAAGAGCATCTGGAACCTGAAATGCTGACCTCGGTTAAGAATATCAACGTGGGTAACGGATTTGGTATGGTGATCCGATGTGCGGTGGAGGAGTTGCCTCAATATACCGCGGCACCGGAGGATCCCATGATTCATAACGGTATGCAATTGCTATGTCCTTCAGTCGATTATATGAATAATGCCATCGGTGATTATATGAAAGGTCGTCCACCAGAGGATCCGGCGGTGTTGGCCATGACCTTCTCAAAAATCGACCCTGATGTGGCCAAAGACGGGGCTCATACCTTATTTGCCTGGGCACAATGGCACCCTTATGAATTAAGTACCGGTGAGCATTGGGACGATATTCGGGAACGGGAGGCTCAAAAAATCTATGATGTGGTCACCCGATACGCCCCCAATATGGAGGGAAAACTCATCGATTGGTACATACAATCCCCACTGGATATTGAACGCAAACATGGTTTACTAAAAGGCAATGTGATGCATGTGGAGATGAGTTTTGATCAGATGTTTATGTTCCGTCCTACACCGGAGTTAAGTAAATACGAAACCCCCATTCAAAATTTGTATCTTTCCTCTGCGTCTTGCCATCCCGGCGGGGGTGTGTTCGGAGCCGCTGGATATAATGCCGCCCAAGTAATCTTGAAAAAGAACAGGCGGAAAAAATGGTTTTAATTGATTAACATTATAAGCTGGAAAAGCAGAATTTCTATAGACTCGCATTGATCATCACGCTTTATGGATCGAAAGGAATTTCTTAAAAAGCTTACTGTAACCGGCGGAATGCTGGCTGCGCCCTTTATCCACACCTCGGCTAAAGGGACATCAAACCGTGCGTCTAAGGCAATGCTCAAACCCGCCAGGGTACACCGTGGAGATACGGCAGCGATTGTCTCACCGGCGGGCAGTGTGGTTTCCAATGATGATATTGAGGAGGCCATTAGCGCGGTTCGCAGTTTAGGATTGAAGCCAAAGGTGGGCAAGAACCTCGGCCAACGTTGGGGGTATCTCGGTGGTAGGGATTCCCAGCGAGTGGATGATTTGCATAATGCCTTCAAAGATCCGGAAGTAAAACTGATTTTTCCCATTCGTGGCGGATACGGATCCAGTCGCCTGTTACCCATGATCGATTTTGAGTTGATCCGACGTCATCCTAAAGCGTTTGTGGGTTTTTCGGATAACACCTCATTGATTGTATCCATGAATCAATTTGCGGGTTTGGTTACCTTTTATGGTCCCAATGCACTCTCTGATTGGACCCCGTACACCAAAAAGCATTGGCAGCAGATGATTATGGGAGAAGGTCCTGCCGGCTCATTGCCACCACCACACAGCGAGCGCCCCAGTAATGTTAAGAGTATCGTCAAAGGGCGAGTAGCCGGACCGTTGATCGGTGGAAACCTGTCACTGCTTACCCAAACATTGGGTACTGAATGGGAGATAGACACCCGCGACAAAATTTTGTTCTTCGAAGATGTCAATGAGTCAGCCTATCGCATCGATCGTATGCTCACTCATTTATGGCTGGCCCGCAAACTTCAGGTGGCTAAAGGATTCGCGATCGGACACATGACCAACATCAGCAGTAATGATGGTTTAGACGTTATGGAAGTGTTGAAAGATCGGCTGGAACCACTGGGTAAACCATGCTTTGTTGGAGTCTCCACTGGACATATATCCGATATCCTGACCTTGCCTGTAGGAGTAACCGTTGAACTGGATGCTACCCAGGGAGTACTAAAAGCCAACGAATCGGCTGTAATTTAATGCTGCTCTCCCGTCTGGGTTTTCAATGGACCATTCCCCTGGGACGGCTTAAGCTGTCTATCGATCCCTTGGTACCCATAATAATGGGATTGCTAGGTTGGGTTTTTGCCGATCGATACTATCCCTACCTGTATCAAGCAGATACGCAAACCTATTGGCTATTTGGTGGATTAACAGCGCTGTTGGTATTTCTTTCCATTTTAATTCATGAATTGGGTCATGCCTTTGCCGCTCGACTACGTCATCAAAATGTGCCCCAAATCCATCTGTTCGCCTTCGGCGGCATGGCCGTACTGGAGAACCGTAAACTGACCTCCAACGACGAACTTATTATATCCCTGTTCGGCCCTATTGCTTCCTTGATATTAGGCGCATTCTATTTTGGTATCGGCTGGCTGATTATCTGGCCGCGGTCAGTGTGGGCACTGCTGGATATATTAGCATTGCTAAACCTGTTTATTGCAGTATTCAATCTGATACCTATCTACCCGTTGGATGGGGGTCGGATGCTTCGGGCTTTTATCGCTAAAGGGCATCGTGCCCAACTGGAAGCTTCCATTTTAACCTATCGCATCGGATCGATCATCATCGCGCTCTTGTTTGTGGCGGCTATAGTGATCTATGCCCGACAATCCTTTATGTTTAGTGTAGGATTTGGGATAGCTGGATTTTACCTCTCCTATATGGCGCTCAATGGGAAATATCAGCTCATTCAGATGCCTGCGTTGAAAGATCTGTATTTAGAAGTGGATGCTTCGCAATCGCCCACGGTATGGTTAGAAAAGGTGTTTAGACATCCTACTTATGAGGTGTCCAGTCTGCTGATCCCAATCCAATTAACTAATCAGACGGAGCTCAAAGTCTTGCCCGGAGATGAATATTTAAAATGGGCGGGAAATGAGGAACAGTCGGAGCAGACTTCCTTACTCTCTTTGCTTCAGGATATGACCGAGGGGCGTTATATTGACCTTCATGATCTGAGCAGCTATCAGCAAAAAGTTACTTTTGACTCGGAATTTGTACCGCTGTTAAAGAACGAGCGTCTATTGGGTATTTGTGATGCCCGTGAACTGCGATATTGGCTTCACCGACAGCTTGGTTCCGGTCAAACGCCAAATTTTTTACAAGATTCATCATCCTAGATGAGTAATTATCAAAGACATTATCGATCAGAAGCCCGTATTTCGCGCGTGGCACTCCGTAATAATGCCCGGATCATGCGAAATCAGGCCGGGGAACAGGTCTTGCAGATGGCGGTAGTAAAAGCCAACGCCTACGGGCACGGTGCTGTACAAGTGGCCCAGACACTCCAAGACGTAACGGATTGGCTAGCCGTGGCAACCGTTCACGAGGGCATTGAATTACGACAAGGGGGGATCGATCTTCCCATACTGGTTTTGGGAGCGCCTCATCCCGCAACGGTGGATTTTTATCTGGATTTTGATTTAACGCCTACGGTTAGTGCCCGAGAACAACTCTCGTTACTAAAACCAGGTATGTCGTTTCATATCAATATCGATACCGGCATGAATCGGATGGGTATCCGTTTTGATGAGTGGACAGACATGCGTGAGGAGCTTGAAGGAAACGAAGCACAGTGCCGGGGCATCTTTACCCATTTTGCAACCGCGGAGGACCCCGACAATCCTGTTGTATACCGGCAACTCCAGCGGTTTCGCCAGATTCTGGAATCTGTACCCGATGAATGGCTCGTACACGTAGCAAACACCGGAGCAGCTGCATTTTACGATCACCTGGAATTTGACATGATTCGAACAGGCATCGGTTTATATGGCTATCCACCCGGAAATACACCCATAGGTGGGCTTGTTCCGGTATTGCAGTGGTTTACCGCGATCGATCACATTCATCGGGTTAGAGCCGGCGAAACGGTCTCTTATGGAGCCACTTGGCAAGCGGATGAAGATTGTTGGGTGGGCACCTTGCCGGTAGGATATGCAGATGGGGTGCCTCGACTACTGAGTAACCAATTCAGAGTTCGAATAGGGGATCGTTTGGTACCTTCGGTGGGAACGGTAACTATGGATTACATTATGATTAATCTAGGTCAGACTCCAGAGGAGATAGGTACTGAAGTAGAAATATTGGGGAATACTTCCAATACAGCCATAGACTGGGCTGAAAAATGCTCCACTATCTGCTACGAAATTTTAACCGGTATAAATGATCGGGTAGCCCGCACCTATATTGAAGATTAAGTACGGGCTTATCCCTGGTTGGAAGATGAGCTTAATTCAAATAAATAAGCTCTAATTCCACATCAAAATAAAGGGTCATTCCCTGATATGCCGGGTTAGCGCTATTTTCAGTATATCCGAGTTCCGGCGGGACCACTAAGGAGCGTTTGCCCCCTTCTTTCATATCTAACAAGCCTTGTCGAAATCCGTCGATGGTTCCGGGCAGGCTGAAGCGAACCGAATCGGTGCTTCCATTTTTATACGAACTGTCCAGCACATTGCCCGCAGAATCACGCAGGGTGTAATTTACCCAAACTACATCATTTTCAACCACTTTGTAACGACCAGAACCTTCTTCAAGCTCAAAAATACGTAGTCCTTCACTAGTGACCGTAGGGGTTACTTCGGTGGTATCATAAGGTTCGGGAACGGTACTGAAATCATCAGGCTCTTCTTCGGGTGTGGTCGGATTATCTGTGCAACCGACCATTAAACCGAATAGAACTAGAGGTATGATCCACAGATATTTGGTAAATGTTTGCATGATTATTTGGAGGTAATGGTATTTAATTTATTAATAAGTCGTTGTTTCTCTTTGTAGTAGTAACTTCCTGTAGCGGGACCGTTAAATCCTACATGAATAAACTGAATTTCGTGATTCTCATTGGTAAATATACTCGTTGGATAAGAAACCACTTCGTCTAAAAACGGTAAAGAAGCCGCGGCATTGTCTTTGTCACTGGATCCAGCTATCAATAGGGTCCAGGGGATATCAAATCGTTGGCGATAGCGACGGACCATTTCGGCATCTTGTTTAAAATTACCGGTGAACTCAAAGGCCAGCCCCACAATTTGCAGATCAGTATTCTTGTACTCACGTTCATAAAGATCTATCAGTAATTGAGCTTCATCGGAGCAGTTCGGACACCAGGATCCAAACAGATACACCAACAGGGGCTTATCCCGAAATTGCGGATCAGTTGCCCGAACGGTATCACCATTCACCGTGGGGAAAGCAAAGTTAACCGTTTCGCCCACTGCTTCCTGCGCTTGAACTTGTAAGGGATCGCGCAAAGGATCTTCATCGCTTTGGTAAGCGGTGAAGGTTTCATGTGAGGTATTATAATACCAAGCGTCCCCTTCAATAGTGTTATTGGCACCCATTCGCCCCTTGAATAAATAGGCATGGGATCCATCAAACGTGGACAAGGTGAAAGTGGAGTCGGTGTAAACTCCTTCTAAAAAGCGATAATCCCCGGTTTCCCGGGCAAACGTACCATGCATTTTTCCATCAGGTTGCGATACAAAAATACCCACAGCAGGGGAAGTATTCCCATCCGCATCGGAAAATGTGGTATTCCAGGTACCATCAAACACAAATTGCTCAGGGGCAGTGGATGGATAGCGATCAGTCACCCCCATTTGACCTCTAAAATCCATTCGTTTACTACCAACATCTGATCGTCGGGTCCATTCACCCGATAAGTCTCCATTGGCCTGCTTGGTGGCCACGATTTCGGAATCGAAATAATCAAAGCGCAGGTGAATGCTATCTTGCTCTACCCATACATCGGTAAATCGTACCGTATCAATACCGTTGATTACATACGCTTGATAGCCATCGGAAGCTGGTTCAATGATCAATGGAAAAGCGATATTTCCGCCATCCGTGGGCATTAGTCCGCGATAGGTGCCTTCAAATTGTGGGGAAGTGCTGCAACCCATGAATCCGAAGGTGGCTGTGAGTAAGATCAGTAAAACCGCGGTGAATGAACGAATACGGTGTAGATGCTTCATCTCTAAAGAGTTATATATAAATTTTAGCCTGTGAAAATAGGTGTTTCAATCGTTGATAAAAAGCCTGACCCCCGAATCGTTCTATAATGAGACTGCGAATAGCTTTTTGATCGTAGTGCTCATACTGTTCCATCACCTGATCCATAGCCTGAGCCAAAGCGGCTGGATCCTCCGGCTCTACCAGCTCCCCCAAATTATCCGTCATATACTCCTGAGGACCTCCACAGCGGGTGGCCACTACCGGTCGCCCACAACTCAGCATTTCCACGATAGCCATTCCGAAGGTTTCTACTCGGCTGGAGGATACCAAGGCGTGATGGTGTTGCATCAATGCTACCATTTGCGCGCGATCTACAGGCTGGTGGCTAGTAACACGAGCCGATATCTCAGAGTTGAGAAGCGAAGAATAAGTTCCTTCTCCAACTATGGTTAATTGCCAATCAGGAGTTTTAAGCTGCGGGAGCGCCTCCACCAATATATCAATTCCTTTTTTGGGCTGATCATCGGGCCCCACAAATAACCAACGAAAGGGAGGAGCCGGCGAAGCGGATATGAACGCTTGATGTTCAAAGGTTCGCCCAATGACGTTCCCGATCACCCCGGTTGGCTTGGTAATCGCTTGTTGCTCTAGAAACGCATCCACTTTGGTTTGCAAATGATCAGAAACGCTGACTATAGCCGATGCATCCTCATAAACAGCTCTCATTTCTTCTTCCTGGCGGCCGAACATTTCTGATAGAAAGCTAAAATGTTCAATTATAACATAGGGGAGAGAAGCATATTCTTTATGAAGGTGACGAGCCCATTTCCCGGGCTGAAGTGCCGTTTGGGCGATTAGTAGCTCGGGTTGAACATGCTGTTCGGACAGGTACAATTGATAGCCGGCTTCCAATCCGTCGATTTCAGCCTGATCTTTACGAGAGGTTAGTCGGTGGGTGAGTACTGGCTGGATAACTTCAATAACAGTAACACCGTTTATCTTTTCCACCCGAACCGAACGGCGTAGTTGACGCGTTTGCCGGATAGTCGGAGTTCGTACGGTCAATACTGAAACATCACAATATTTCGCCAGTGCCTCGGCGTGATCCCGAAAAAAGATCCCATGATGGGGATGTTCATCCGTAGGGTAGAACGAAGTTAAAAAAAGTAGAGACGGTTGGTCCGACATCAGACAGTAAGATTTTTTGGAATCAAAAGGCAGACTCGTAGTTTGGCATCAATTCTACAACGACTGCAATAAACTGAATATCCATTTGAAAAGCATAGTTGATCCACTGAATCCCCAATCCGAGGGATGGCCTTGGAAATTGAATGCCCCTGCGGAGAATATCAAAGGGCAGAAATGGCCCAAGATATCTATCGTTACCCCCAGCTATAATCAGGGCGCATTCATTGAAGAAACCATACGGTCGGTGATAGGCCAGCAGTATCCCAATCTTGAATACATCGTCATGGATGGTGGAAGCAGTGATCAGACGGTCTCCATTCTGGAATATTACGATGAGTACATTACCCATTGGGAAAGTGAACCCGATGAAGGCCAAACCCATGCCATCAACAAAGGTATTCGCAGAGCCACCGGCGATTGGATTGCCTATCTGAACTCCGATGATCTATACTATCCAGGGGCACTATTTAAAGTAGGAGAGACAGCTCAAGCAACTACTTTGAAATGGATTGCCGGGCATACCCAGGTATTTGGCGGTGAGGAGCAATACGAACTTAAAAAAGCCACCAATGAAGGTATTGAACATCCCGAGCGGTGGTTGACTTATCAGTTACACGTACCTCAGCACTCCTCCTTTGTGCATGAAACGCTGTTTAAAGAGCATGGCCTATTTAAGGATCAATATCAGTATGCGTTTGATATGGAATTCTACATGCGGATTGCGCAGCGGGGATATCGAATTGAGATCATCGATGATGTACTGGCCGGTTTTCGCATCCACGATGAAAGCAAAACACGAACCAGCCGGGTCCCATTTTTAAATGAGCAAATCGAAATGCTTTTTGAATATCAGGATCACATAAAAGAGCAGGATTTTGTGGAAGCCAAACAAATCCTCTTTGATCTATTGGCGGATCATCTGATTTATGATGTGGCCGCGCACGCCGGGGAGTGGTCTTACCGGAAATCTATGAATGAATTGACCCATGCCCTGTCATTGCAACCCAAATTGTTTTACAGCCGTCACTTCTGGGGAGCGGTTAAACGTGTGATATTTTAGAATCAATGAAGTACGAAGCGGTTATAGCGGCGAAAGACGCGCGAGATTTAATCGGGGAAACCCTCGATTCACTACTAAACAGTGAGATCCCACCCGAACGCATTTGGGTAATCGATGATGCCAGCGAAGATGATACCGGAGCGGTGGCGCTAACGTACGATCGGGTAGAACTACTCACCAACAAAGAAAATCACGATACCAGCTATTCCAGAAATCGGGGATTGAAGAGAGTAGAGACCGAATACGTACTAGCTATCGATGCTGATGATCTGGTGCATCCACAGAAAACCAAGATCCAGATGGAATATTTGGAGGCCCATCCGGAGGTCGATTTCGCGTACGGCGATAAGCAGGGATTTAACAATGAGTTCCAGAAAGAGAATTACAATGAATTACTCACTTATGAACAGGTGGAAGATGTTTTTCGCCTGGTATTGAAGCGCAATACTATTGTTCCGGGCATGGTGATGTTTCGCACCCGATTTTTCGAGCGCTATGGCTATTTCGATGAGCAGATTCATATTTCCAATGATCGAGAGTTATATCTGCGGGCTATGATTCAGGGAGCCACTTTTGGCTATACGCCGGGTGCCATTTTGTTCTACCGGCAACACGGATCCAGCATGTTGGCCACCCGCTATCGGGAAGGAATATGGAATAACTATTTGACCCTCAAGAAACATTACGAGGGTATTAAAAATGTGCGCGATGGGAAATATCGTAAGCAATTGGCTACTGAAATGCGCATGATGGCCCGGAATCTGAATATTTTTCAATATGATTTTAGCCATGTGCAAGATGCCATTGCAATGGCCTTGGTTGCAGATTCCAATGTTCGTATTCAACAATCCAGGATTTACACTGTTCTGGAGCAGCTAATTGGTTCCAACCAGTTAGAGCGATTATTACGATTGAAATTTAAATTGATCGGTTAATTATAAGTTTCCGTACGTGCCTACTTTCAAATATCTAGATCGACAATGGTATCGGAATGCATACCGCCGTGTTACGGGAATTGCGCGTCCATTACCCAATACGCTGATCATAGGCGCGATGAAAGCGGGCACTACCAGTCTATTTAATTATTTGGCGACTCATCCCCGTGTGACAGGATCCTATATAAAGGAGCTCAATTATTTCAATCACAATTGGGATAAAAGGTTGGGATGGTATTGTTCAGCTTTTCCCATATCCGGGCATTGGGCAGAGGTAGTGATGGAAGCCACCACTGATTATTTATATCACCCGTTTACACCTGAACGAGTGAAACAGACACTGGCCGATCCGAAATTGATTGTTTTACTGCGAAATCCAGTGCACCGCGCTTATTCTCATTACCAGCACGAGGTGCGACAAGGACGTGAAATGTTATCTTTTCAGGAAGCGCTTGAGCAAGAAGAAGGCCGTACGGGTGCTACCCGAGAAAAATACTTTACGGATCCCACATATCAAGGAATTGGGAAACTACATTACAACTATAAAGAACGTGGTGTTTACGCAGATCAATTAGAGCGCTGGTTCCGCTATTTTGATCGGGATCAATTTTTCATTCAAAGCAGTTCCTATTTCTGGGCGGATACCGCTGCCTTTATGAAAGATCTAGGTACCTTTTTAGAGGTGGATCTGAGCGGTATCCAAACCGGTAGAAAGTATAATGAGAATACGTATCCAAACCTGGATGAAAAGACTCGTGACTACCTATCAGAGTATTATCGCGAGCCCAATCAACGATTATTCAAATTACTGGATCGCAGTTTCGATTGGTAGATCTACGACTTAATTCCCTAATGCTTTTTCCAGCTCTTTCTTACGTTGTTTGACTGCGTATCGACTAATGACTATAGCCAACAGATATAATAACAGCAGGGGAACCGCGATTATAACTTGGGAGACCGGATCCGGGGGCGTAAGAAAGGCGGCCATCACAAAACTGGTTACAATAGCTTGGCGTCGATAGTTACGCAAGAATTCGGGGGTAAGTAAGCCAAATTTAGATAGGAAATAACTTACCACCGGTAACTGAAAGATAATGCCGCAGGACAGTACCCACATGGTCATGGTGGTGAAATACTGGTTGATGTCGAAGTCGTTTCGCACCACATCGGCGATTTGAAACTGGGTAAAGAACTGTAGGGCAAAGGGAGTCAAAATGAAGTAGCCAAAGCTCACGCCGGCCATGAAGAAAAAACTAATAAATGCAGCTGAAAAATAAGTCGTTTTTCGCTCAGTATTACCCATGGCCGGTTCTAGGAACTTCCACAGATGGTAGAAGAAGATGGGTGCACCAATTATAAAACCTAGTACCAGTATGGTACCCCAATAGGTAAAAAACTGACCAGGTAGTTTCCGACTCTGGAGAGTCAAATCTACGGCGTCAATGCCAAGGAGGTCATAGAGGAAGAACTCAGCTCGAGCTGGTCCAAGAAGCACTGTATCAACAAGGAAGTCGGAGTACACCACCGCAATAATGATCCCAATGGCTACCCCAATAAAACCCTTGATCAGACTCCATCGAAGCTCCTCTAAATGGTCAAGGAACGACATTTCCCGGGTGCGGTCTTCAGGCATGGATGCCTGAGGTGGTTCCTCACCCATAATTTGTCGAGTATCCGACTCCGTAGCCATGGTAACAGTTATTGCGAATGAAAAAATGCCGGGCAAAAAGAAAGCCCCTGATAACAGGGGCCTAATATAACAGAAAGTTGATCGATTTGTTATCACCGATCAGAGAAATTATAAGGTCACGAAATCATACAGCGGAAACTTCTCACAAAGTTCGTTCACATCACGGGCTACTTTTCGTTGCACCTCTTCGTTCTCCGGATCCTGAAGTACGCGATCAATAAGTTCCGCTACATATTTGAACTCATCGGCACCGAACCCGCGGGTGGTCATCGCTGGCGTACCGATACGAATACCAGAGGTCACAAATGGACTTTCGGTATCGTAAGGTACCATGTTTTTATTCAAGGTAATCTGAGCCTTTTCCAAAGCACTTTCGGCAACTTTACCGGTCAGGTTCTTATTACGGAGATCTACCAAAATCAGATGGTTGTCGGTGCCGTCACTGACCAGGTCGTAATCCATGGATTTAAAAGCTTCGGCCAGTGTTTTGGCATTGGCTTTCACGTTTTGCTGATAGGTTTTGAAATCGTCTTGTAATGCCTCTCCGAAGGATACGGCTTTCGCAGCAATCACATGCATCAGCGGACCACCTTGCGTGCCGGGAAATACGCCGGAATCCAGCAATTCACTCCACTGTTTGGTACGACCCGATTTACGAGCCACCTTGCCCAAGGTGTTTTCACTATCCTGACCCAATAAAATCATTCCGCCGCGTGGGCCTCGAAGCGTTTTGTGGGTCGTTGTGGTGACTACATCACAGTAGGGGAGCGGGTTGTTCAGCTCGCCAGCAGCAATTAAACCGGCAGTGTGGGCCATATCCATCCACAAGAAGGCGCCCACTTCATCGGCAATTTCTCGGAAGGCAGCGTAATCCAGGTCGCGCGGATAAGCCGAGGCCCCAATGGAAATCATAGTGGGCTTCACTTCTTGGGCCCGTTTTCGGATTACATCCATATCCAGCCGACCGGTTTCTTTATCCACACCGTAGAATTTGGAATCGTATAAAATACCGGAAAAATTCACCGGAGATCCATGCGTTAAGTGGCCACCGTGGGATAGATCCAGTCCCAACAGGGTATCACCGGGCTTCATAAAGGTGAGATACACAGCCGCGTTGGCTTGCGCGCCGGAGTGAGGTTGCACATTCACCCATTCGGCTCCAAACAATACTTTAGCTCGCTCACGAGCCAGATCTTCTGCCATGTCTACATATTCGCAACCGCCGTAATATCGCTTGCCGGGTAACCCTTCCGCGTATTTGTTGGTCAGACAGGAACCCATGGCTTCCATCACCGCTTTGGAGGTGAAATTTTCGGAAGCGATCAGCTCTATGTTGTTGTTCTGGCGATCCGTCTCTTTTTCAATGATTTGATAAACTTCGGGATCTAGTACTTTTAGTCGTTTGTTAGTCATGGCGTCGATTAACGAATTAAAATTGCAGTGCTAAATCAGGAATTCTTGGTCAACGATTGAATTTTGTTCACGCGACGCTCGTGTCGGCCGCCTTCAAAATCGGTTTCCAACCAAGTAGCCACAATTTCTCGTAGCTGATCTTCATCTAGTTCACGGCCGGGCAGGCACAACACATTGGCGTTATTATGCTGACGAGTGAGTTGAGCGGTTTTTTTGCTGTACACCAAACCGGCTCGAATATGTTCGTATTTATTGGCGGTCATGCACATACCTTGACCACTGCCGCAAATCAAAATTCCCAAATCATAATCGCCGTCGTTAACTGCTTCGGCTACTTTGATCGCAAATTCCGGATAATCTACCGATTCTTCGGAATGAGTCCCGTAATCAATGGGGGTGTGGTCCAGTTCTTCGAGTATTTTTTTAACGGTTTCTTTGGCGGGATAACCGGCATGGTCGCTGGCGATGGGAATAATCATAGTGATAAGATCAAAATATTAGTTAGACAGCAGTTAACGTTATTGAGGATGAAGATACAAACTACATGGGGTATTCGCACCTGACTTTCATTATGGCTGCGTTAAAGCATAGAGTAAAATATTAGTCCCCATTTGAAGAGCTTTTTCGCGGACTTCGGGTGGATCATTATGAACTCTTGGGTTAGCCCAGCCATCTCCGAGATTACTTTCATAAGCGTAGAACACCACCATACGTCCTTCTATTAAGATGGCAAAGCCTTGAGGTGGCTTTCCGTCGTGTTCATGGATTTTGGGGAGCCCATCCGGAAATTCAAATCGCTGATGATAGACAGGATGGTCAAAGGGCAGTTCCACTAATTCCTCGTTGGGAAAAGTTTGTCGCAGTAATTGCCGAATGTATTTGTCCAAACCATAATCATCATCAACGAACAGAAAACCACCATTGGTCAGATAAGCCCTCAAATTCTTGATCTCGGTAGAATTGGCCTTAATGGTTCCGTGTCCGGTTAGGAATGCGAATGGATATTGTTGCAGGGCCGGATCCCCAAGGTCCACATCATCATAAGTGCTGGATATGGAGAGTGGTAATTGTTGGGAGGCGTATTCCAGCAGATTGGTTAAGGAGGAAGGATCATTGTACCAGTCGCCACCCCCACGGTATTTGATACGGGCAACCTTTAGTTGATCCTGATTTTGGGCCTGCGTTATCTCAGGAATGGGGGTGATTAATAAAGCCAGTAATATCAGCAAGATGCCCCGAGAAATATTAGAAAATAAGCAAAAACAGTTATGTCGACACATGAAGGTACATTTCATTGTAATTCAGATTTAAAATCACGTAAAAGCATTTACTAATCACAAAAAAATCCTATATGATAGATAGATTCGATTTAAGAGGTGACTGATATTGTAAAGAAGAATAAACGGATAGGAATGGACGTAGATTTTACGCCAGAAATTTTGATTGTAGAAGATAGCCCGACGCAAGCCACCATTATGCGTCGAACGCTGAAACGAGAAGGCTACTCGGTTACTGCCGCCAAAAATGGGAAAGAAGCTTTTGAGCTCTTATTAGATGAAACTTTTGATCTGATTATTTCCGATGTAGAAATGCCGGAGATGAACGGATATGAACTATGCCAGGCGATACGACGCCATCCGGAATTAAACAAGCTGCCCTTTATCATTGTCACCTCGCTGGATAATTCTGAAGCTATTATTAAGGGTGTGGCCTCGGGGGCGGATAACTATTTGACTAAGCCATTCTCTGAAGAAACGCTTCTCAACAAAGTGCAGTATATGTTAGATCACCCCCAGATGGAGCGGGGTATTGAGAAAGCGGAAAAGGTGAATATCAATGGGCAGTCGTTTGATATTCACATGGATAAACAGCATTTGCTGAATTTTTTGCTGTCTACCTATCACAACGTGCAGTCGCAGAACAATCAGTTGCTGCGTATGCAGCGTAAGCTGAAGAAAAGCAACAAACAGCTAGAGATTAATCGAACCGAGCTGGAAGAGTTAGTTCACAACATGGTACCCAAACCGGTGGCCGAAAGTTTGCTGGCTTATGGATCTGCGGATCCGCAACGCCACGAATCAGTTTCGGTGATGTTCACTGATTTTGTGAATTTCACCAAGGATGCCGCTGAAATGTCACCGGATACATTAGTGGCTACTTTGGAACGCTACTTCGATTACTTTGATCACGTAGCCGACAAATATGGGTTGGATAAAATTAAAACCATTGGCGATAGCTATATGTTTGCCGGCAATTTAAATGATGATCAGCCACTTCACGCGGTGGATTGTACACTGGCCGCTTTGGATATTTTGGATTTCGTGCAAGACCAACTAGATCAGTCACAGGAATCGGGTAATGCCTGGGATATTCGCATTGGTATAAATTCAGGGCCGGTTATTTCAGGTGTGATCGGTTCCAAGCGCTTCGCCTACGACATTTGGGGCCCCACGGTAAATGTGGCCAGTCGTATGGAGAGTAACGGCAAACCCGGTTCGGTAATGGTGTCTCAGGAGACTTGCTTACAACTACACGATTTTTTTGAAACGGAACTCTATGGAACTTATGAGGGAGATGACGCGCAAATTCCCATGTATGAAGTGCTCCAGCTAAAGCCCGATTTCAATCGTCTAGGCGGGCGTTCGGCGATCAACAAAAATTTCCAGCGGAAGTACAAGGAAGTGACCCGCCAGTTGACCGGTTAAAAACCGGGCGGTCGGCGAATATAGGCTTGCACCGTATCGGCCGCGATGCTTCCGAAAACTCCAATACCTCCCTCAATATTATAGATCACATTCTGGATCTCACCGGGTGATTGCGTGGATCCGCCCAGTTGTACGGATTGCGAGCGGATAAAATCGTATAGGTTATCGTCAATGGCATTGGCTACCAACAGATTATCCTCATAAAAAGCCACCCCTAGCCAAGGAATCCGCAGCGATAAGGTGCCATCGGGATTGCGATCGTAATTTTCCTCATTGATAATGCCCGAGGAGTTACTCTCGAACTCATCCACGGTGGCGTCGCCATCCACCGCATCAGCATAGAAAGGGGTTAGATTGTCTTCTACCGGATCCAGGGAGATGATGTTGAACACAAAAATGGACTGCCGATTAGGATAAAAGGAAGGCGTAGTATTGATAACAATCTGATCAGTGGATTGGTAAACTACGGTATCACGATTGGTGCTCACCGAGCGAAACGTATCCGGCACTACTGTGTACGCTTCAATACGATCACTGGAATTAGGGAAGGTGATCTCTAGTTTATAGCGCCCCAGTGGCTTCACTGAGTGATTGGAAGTCGGTTCATAGATACCCGGCTCCTGCAGTTGATAAGCTACCGTTTCCGCCGGATCCGTTAAGTTGCCCGTGTAGGAAACCTGCACTTGAGCATTATCCACGGTTTCATTTTCAAACTGGTAAGCCTCGTCAACGGGAGCAGTCGTGGATAACCGGACTTCGGGTAAGGGTTGTTGGGCGGTCAGGTAAGATTCAACCACGTAACGTTCTTGATAATCATCTTGCTGATAGAGATCACAGCTCGAAATGAGTATCAAAATTCCGAGATAAAAGATTCGTTTCATGGATCGTATATCAATTTGCTTGAACATCGAGACAAATATTTAAAAGGTGACGGTATAGGAGATGGTTGGCAAAATAGGTAACAGGGTCACTTCATCACGCTCTACCGGATTTTTATCGAAATCATAATTGTAGTACCACACATTACGGCGCGAGTACACATTGATGATCTGGAATTGCCATTCCGCTTCACCTAAATCAAAGAAGGTGCCGTTTCGAGAGAAACCGATATCCAACCGGTGATAAGCGGGTAGTCGTTCAGCATTAACTTTACCCACCACGAAGGTATTACGCGGTTCATTATCCCAGGGAATGCCCGAAACTTGAGTGCGTCCCAGTGGTTTGGTGTAGGCTTGACCAGTGGCATAGGAGAAGACGGCCGTGGCTTTCCACCGATCGTTTAGTTGATAATTGGCCACCAGGTTCACATCGTTCAGGCGATCATATTTAGGGGGATAATAACGCGCGCTGGAACCGGATACACTGGTGTTGAACTGAGGGTATTTGCGCCGGGTTACGCCCAATGTATATCCGAGGTAACCGGTCAGGCGTCCGCGTCCTTTCTCCAACTTCAATTCGGCTCCGTAGGCGTAGCCTTTACCAAAGCGGAATAAATCCGCGTAGTCCAGCCCGGCGCGATCAGGAATAAACGGATCCAGCTCAAACAGATCACGCATAGTGCGGTAATAGAGTTCCGTATCCACTGCCCAGTTTTCGTTGAGTTGGTGCTTCACGCCAAGAATAAATTGATCGCCCCAAGAGGGTGCCACGCCTTCATCTACGGTGAGCCATTGATCGAAGCCGCTGAATGATTCGTTGGTAATTAAGGTCAAAAATTGCTGGTAGCGACCATATGCAGTCTGGAAACGCCAACGTTCGTTCGGTTGATATTCCACACTTAGCCGCGGAGCTATACGGATGTATTCACCAGCTGAAAAGCCATTTACACGCACTCCGGCATTGATTTTCCAGGGATCCGCGGGCTTCCAGATATCCTGCAGGTAAAAAGAAGCGTATTGCGACTCCGTGCGCGAATAGAACGTCTGTGCGCCATCAAAAAAGTTAATGTACTTCAGTATTAGATTACCACCCCAGATGCCGGTAGATATTTCGTGCTTATCGTTGGGAATAAATTCCAGATCGGCTTTGACCGAGGCATCGAAAATATTGTTTTCCTGTTTGATCGGAGTGCCACCTATATTGATAGCCGGGAAATTAAAATAGCGGGATCCCGTAACCGTCAGATTTCCGAACAGGCGCGGTCCGAAGATATGAGTGTAATTACCGCTAATGGTCTGGTTGCCGTAGTCCAGATCGATCTCCGCATCCTCAGCAAAAGGGAATAGCACCTGATCACTTCCCGAATAAAAAGCCAGCGAAAACTTGTTGTTGGGATTGGCATCGAAGTTGATCTTCCCATTGATATCGAAGAAGTAGAACGAATCGGGAATATTATCCACGGTACCTCGGAGCGCGGCCAGTACGGGTTCCAAGGTGGAGCGCCGGGCAGCAATCATCCAGGAACCTTTGTCATAGGGTCCTTCCAGGGAGACCCGCGAAGCCAGCAGTCCCATGCTCACCGTGCTGGTAAATTCCTTGCGATTGCCGTCTTTGTTGTAGATATCCAGCACCGAGCCCAAGCGACCGCCGTATTCAGCTGGATAGCCGCCCTTGTACAGCCGGACATCTTTAATGGCATCGGGGTTGAAGGTGGAGAAAAAGCCGAAAAAGTGAGTGGGATTATAAACGGTAGTACGATCCAGCAAAATCAAGGTTTGATCCGGACTGCCCCCGCGAATGTACAACCCACTGGAAAAGTCCGAAGCCGCCTTCACTCCAGGCAGTAACTGCACCGATCGGAACACATCCGCTTCTAACACCGAGGGGAGCTCTTTAATTTGTTTGGTCTGCAGCTGAGCTACCCCAATGTTTTTTTGCTCTTCTCGCTCTCGCTTGGATTCCACCACAACCTCTTCCAACTGTATATCTTCGGGCTGCATCTCAATATCTACTCGTAGATTTTCACCCTCGCCAATGATGATCTCCTGATCATAGGGCTGGTACCCGATATAGCGACAAACCAAAACATATTCTCCAGGGGGAATATTATTGATGGTGTAGTAACCGGATGTATTGGTGGTAGCACCCTTCGTGGTTCCCATTAGGGCCACATTGGCCATCAACAGAGTTTCCCCGGTAGATCCATCGCGCACATAGCCATTGATGGAGGATTGGGTGGAGTTTTGGGCGCTCAACAAATAGGGAACCAGCAATAAAAGCAGTAACGAAAAGAAATTACGACCGTTGATCATGTACGAGCCAACTCTATAGACAGCTTAAAATTTTAGATTTACAAACCTGCATGCATCGCAAACAGTTAGAAAGAGCTACAAAACGAATTTGGTTCTATATAGTTTCATATTCGCACAAATTTAATATTCAATACCGTTATTCAATAATAACAACTAAAACGTAGGTCGGGCAGCTTGCCCGACAATGATAGCAAGCTAGTGGTTAAAAATAGATAGGATTAAAAAACCAATAACAATAAAAATAGCTGACACGCAATCAGTACCGAAAACGTAGGTCGGGCAGCTTGCCCGACAATGGTAGCAAGCTAGTGGTTAAAAATAGATAGGATTAAAAAACCAATAACAATAAAAATAGCTGACTCGCAATTAGTACCGAAAACGTAGATCGGGCAGCTTGCCCGACAATGGTAGCAAGCTAGTGGTTAAAAATAGATAGGGTTAAAAAACCAATAACAATAAAAATAGTTGGCACGCAATCAGTAACCAAAACGTAGGTCAGGCAGCTTGCCCGACAATGATAGCAAGCTAGTGGTTAAAAATAGATAGGGTTAAAAAACCAATAACAATAAAAATAGTTGGCACGCAATCAGTAACCAAAACGTAGGTCAGGCAGCTTG
>JBNJFY010000003.1:427097-516733 GCA_051747265.1 Bacteroidota bacterium
CCCGACAATGATAGCAAGCTAGTGGTTAAAAATAGATAGGATTAAAAAACCAATAACAATAAAAATAGCTGACACGCAATTAGTACCGACAACGTAGGTCGGGCAGCTTGCCCGACAATGATAGCAAGCTAGTGGTTAAAAATAGATAGGATAAAAAAACAATAACAATAAAAATAGCTGACTCGCAATTAGTAACGAAAACGTAGGTCGGGCAGCTTGCCCGACAATGATAGCAAGCTGATCGCCAAAATAGATAGGATTAAAAGCCAATAACAGTGAAAATAGCTGACTCGCAATTAGTAACTAAAACGTAGGTAGGAAAACTTGCTAACCATTATCAATCATACCGCATTATGAATGTACAGATGCTGAATGTTAATTGATTATCTGAGTTGAATAATCTTGCTGGAGGTCAATGTCGGGCAAGCTGCCCGACCTACGTTTTTAAATAACAATTCCCTTGATATTGGACTACAATAATTGGACCTTGGAAGCCGTTAATATATTGATATTAACAAAGCAAAAAGCTCTTTGATTTATTGGGGATGTAGCGGATTCGACGGGATGAGTAGCGTCGCAAGCTGCATGTCGAGATCACTCCAAGTGATCACTCGTAAAAAGCACTTGGAACAAGTAATTGGCAACGATTACAATTACCGAATGGCTGCATAGTCAGACCATTCCGTTCCGCAGGGTGCCTTCCTGTAGGCCCCTTTAGGAGCGTCGACTAAAACAGGATAGCAGTCGTATGCGTCTGCCATGCGCCTGTGAACTCTAAGTAGACTAGTCTGAAGTCGCCGGCCGTTGGGCACCGCTTCAGGCGAACTCTAAAACAGCGGCTAAACATGAAGATGCTTGTAGGCATGCCATTTCGGACCCGGGTTCGATTCCCGGCATCTCCACTTCACAACGCGAGGTCCCCAAATAGTTATCTATCTAAACCCAATCGGCAAACACGCCGGTTGGGTTTTTTTATGCCCATACCGTAACCAATCCGAATCCAGTAGTCCCAAACTTGTACCGAAGTAGCCGGATCCACTGCCTGCACAAGTCTCCGCTTCGCTCAGACTTGCTCAGGTATGAGTCATTTCAGACTAGATCATCAAGCGTAGCGCAGATGCATCGTCGATTCGGAATCCCCCAATACTGACACAATATAGGATACTTCTAGGTATACCCCTTCCCAGTCGAACATGCTTCCCCGCATCAATATCATAAAGCACTAAACGGAAACATTTGTGCCACAAACACCTTATAGGAGATAGTCTATTGATGTCCTGAGACGTTGGCTCGACGAGAGGCAATCTGTGGTGAGACAAAACCATCGAGCCTTAGATATCTATCTGTGTAATTATTTTGTTGATATATTAGTGGTAAATTCTTGGTCTTGATATTATTATCAGAGTAGATTAACGCACTCGAAAAATGAGAATATAGCAGCAGCGGAAACTGCTTTTGAGTAACGAATAGTTTTTTTTCCTGAAATGATAACGTGTATGAGAAGAGTTTTTCAGTTAGCCTTACTCCTTTTCTTCTTCTCGTATCTGCTATATAACCCCGCATTTTCTTTTCAGAAATCAACCAATAATTATGTGATTTCACATTTCGGGATGGAGGACGGGCTGCCCCAAAGCACCGTGAATGATATTACTCAAACCCCGGATGGATATATGTGGTTGGCCACCTTTGGCGGATTGGTGCGATACGATGGAAATTCCTTTACTACCTTCAATCGCTCCAATACTCCAGGGATGCGTTCAGACCGAATTCTTCATCTCTATACAGATAGCGATGGTACGTTATGGGTGGCCACAGAGAATGGGTTTTTGCGTTACCAAGACGGTGAATTCAAATCGTATGAGTTTAAACTGGGGACTAATATTTATGCCCCTTCTAAGGTCATTGAAGATGGGGAAGGGCGATTATGGATTACGGCTGGTGCCGCTCCTTATTTGTATGACGGCGAGGAGTTTCTTAAACAAGAGCTGCTAACCGACGAAGAGTCTCGTTCCAAGGCTCTAAATGAAAACACCGGAGTATGGTTAGCCTACGATCGAAAACTATTGAAAACCGTTGGGGATTCGATTGCTCTTATCGATGAATTGGATAACCAAATCCGTTACAATATTGTAGATGTTGAAGAATACCCGAAAGGATCAGGTCAGGTTTTTATTGCCACCACGGGTCAAGGGGTGGGACTCTATGAGGACGGTAAGCTACACTTGTATTCTGTGGATAGTGGACTCACTTCTCGATACACCTCAAAATTTTATAAAGATCGTTCGGATCAGTTATGGGTGACCAACTTTAACGGGATCAGCAAGTGGCAGGGGGAAAAGTTTGAATCCTTGAATGCCATTAACCTCTCTAAAGACATACAATACACAAAAATATTTGAGGATCTGGAAGGGAATTACTGGGTTGGCTCACCCAGTGAGGGATTGTTTAAAGTGCGTTCGTCCATCATTACCACCATAGACAGTGAAGAGGGATTGTGGAATGAAAAAATGTTGTCGTTGACCCAACTCAGAAATGGGAATTATGTGTTTGCCACCAACTGTGGGGGCGTGTATGAGTGGAAGAATAACCGGGCGACGCCGGCTCCGATCAATGAAGTTATGCCCAATTTGTGCGTGTGGTCGGTGTATGAGGATTCCAGAGGGGATATCTGGTTTGGATCCAGAGTGCTTTATCGTAGCAGTTCGTTATCCGATCCGGGGATTCAGTTCGGACCTGAGGAGGGTTTTGACGGATTCGACATCTTTGCCATTACTGAGGATCGCAACGGGAATATATGGATTGGTTGTCTGAATGGGGTGTATGTGTATGATGGAGCATCCTTTACAAAGTTTACCACCGAAGAGGGGCTATCCTATAACGACACTCGCACCCTTTTCGAGGATTCGGACGGAACCATGTGGGTGGGCACCTCGCAGGGGTTAAATACCATTTCAAAGGGACGGGTGACCAATATCCAATTGTTGGAACATAAAACCGACTCAGTTGTGGTGCGCCAACCCTATGTTCGGGCCATCCACAAAGATAATGAAGGCGTGTACTGGATCGGAACCTATGGGCATGGGATATTCCGAATTAAGAACGGACATGTGACTCAGATTAGAAGCGATGATGGATTATTTGATGACATTGTTTCCTTTATCCGGGAAGATGAACAGGGATTTTTCTGGATGGGGAGTAACCGGGGCATCTTTCGGGTGCGTCGCTCGGAACTGAACAAGTTCAGCGAGGGACAGATCGATCGGGTGCAGTCGTATTCGTACGGAATAGAAGAGGGGATGAAATCGGCAGAGACCAATGGGGGCTTTCAGCCCAATGTGATCCAGGAAAACGGGAAGTTGTATATTCCCACGGTTGAGGGAGTCACAGTGGTGGCCACCAATAAGGCGGAATCTCTGCCCAAACCACCTCCCGTTTATATCGAGCGCTTGACTTCCGGTAACATCGATCTGCCTTTGGGGGAGCAAATTAATCTTCCCTATGATAAAGCGTTTTTACAAGTCTATTACACGGCATTGAATTTTCAGTCTCCCGAGAAGGTGAAGTTCCGTTATAAATTAGAGGGCTTGAATGAGAACTGGTTCGAAGTGGGTACCCGACGTTCCGCGCTGTTTACTAAAATTCCGCCTGGGGAATACGCTTTTAAGGTTACCGCGAATAGCAATAATGGAACCTGGAACCCGGAGGTCGCTTCCTTTGGGGTTTCGGTAAAACCGCCATTCTGGATGACCACATGGTTCTATTTTGTTGTGGGATTAGGGATCCTGTTTACTGGAGTGGGGCTCTATCATCGCCGGGTGACCAAGCTGGAAGAGGCGAACAAGCGGCAAAAATTGTTTACCGAAAAGCTCATTGAGTCGCAGGAGCAAGAGCGGCGGCGCATTGCCTCGGAGCTGCATGACAGCCTGGGACAACAGATTCTAGTTATTAAAAACAGAGCGGAACTGGCCGGATTGCAAGTGGAAGATGCCGAAGCCACCGCCCGGGAGTTACAAGAAATCATTCAGAGTGCGCAGCGCTCGATAGCTGACGTACGTAATATTTCTCATAATTTGCGACCGGTGCATCTGGAAAAATTTGGGTTAACCAATGCGGTTAATCAACTATGTGCCAATCTGCAGGAAACAACTTCCATCGATTGGAGCTATCATCTGGAAGATCTCAATGAATTGGTAGAGGATGAGAAGGTGATCAATTTGTACAGGATCATCCAGGAAGGAACGAATAACATTTTGAAACACTCCTCGGCCACTGAAGCATCGGTGTTGGTCAAAAAAAATGGGCAGATGCTCAGTACAAAAATCTGGGATAATGGCAAAGGCTTTGATAATACCAATGAGCAGAAGCAGGTGGGGCTGGGTTTCCAGGGAATGAACGAAAGGATAACCTCGTTGGGAGGCACTTTAAAGGTAGAATCTACCCCAGGCAAGGGAACCACATTACTAATTCAAATACCAATACCAGGTCATGGCTGAGAAGATGACAAAAATTGTAATCGCAGACGACCATGAACTCATTCGTCACGGGCTAGTTCAGGTACTCGAAAAGGAGTTCGCAGTATCGATTATGGAGACGGATAATGGGAAAGAGGCGCTGGAACTCATCAAGAGTGAGTCGCCTGACGTGGCCATTCTTGATATTGAAATGCCCGAAATGACGGGATATGAAGTGGGCAAGGCGGTTCACAAGGAGGGGCTTGGTGTGGATATTGTGTTTTTGACCATGCATGATGATGAGACCATGTTCAATAGAGCGATGGATATTGGTGCGATGGGATATATGCTAAAAGAAAATACGATTACCGAAATCGTGTCCTGCCTGAATATGGTGAAGCAGGGGAAGCCCTATATAAGTCCCAATATTTCCAATTATTTGCTGCATCGTAATCAAAGGAAGAATGGGGCTACTGAAGAAGACGACAAGTTTGACCTGTTAACCGAGTCGGAACGTAACATTTTGAAGCTGGTCGCAGAGATGTACACCAGTCAAGAGATCGCCGACAAGTTGCACGTCAGTTTGAAAACGGTGCAAAATCACCGCAGCAACATGTGTAAGAAGCTGGGTCTAAGTGGAACACATGCCCTGCTGAAATATGCCGTTGAACGGAAAAACCGTATCTGAGCCTTCCTAACCTCCGTTCATCGACCAGATTACCAGCCTACCTTATTCTCGCCTGGGTACTTATACCTATGCGTATGAATACTTATACCTATCAAAAATGAAGAGATCTCTCTATTGTGCCGCTGGAGGGGTGTAGCGTTCTTTTAGTAGGGGAAAACCAAAACAAGAACGCATAGATATGCTGTGAATGAAAATACTGATTGTGGAAGATCACAGTGATATGCGGCGGATGATCAAAAAGATGGTGGCCCTGATATTTACTGAAACAGTGGAATTTATAGAGTGCGAGAGTGGGGAAGAAGCGGTTATCCTGTATGGGCAACACCAACCAAACTGTGTGCTGATGGATATTCAGCTCAAAGATTTAAACGGGTTGGAAGCAACCAAACAGATCATTGATCTCGATCGGAATGCCCAGATCATCATGGTCACCAGTTGCGATAGTCCAATCGTTCGCGCCAAAGCACAGGACCTAAGTGTAGCTTCCTTTGTCTCCAAAGACAATCTGTTTGCACTCAAGACATCGTTACAAACCATTATTTAATCGGTTCAGATATGAACATATCAGGACTCATGCCGGATCTCATCTTGTCCTTCACAGGGTGGATAGGGGAGCATTTTTGGGCTGAGTTCCCAAGCAGATCAACGCTATGGAGTACCTACAATGATTTGTACTTCCATGGACGTGAACCTAGGAAAAACGTATTCAACATCTCACCGATAGTTCAAAACATCACGCCCAAACAACGTCACCAGCTATGAGAGAATCAGTAGTATCTTCGATCGCGTATCAAACAGCATCACCCGAAACGAACCGGACGGTTACCCGGTCACTCGGATTGGGCCGAACAAGTACATTAGCGAAAATTGCGGTGCTCAGCCTGTTCGTACTGTTTGCGGGTATGGTACCGCTAAGTCAAACCGCCCATGCCCAAGTCACCTTTACCAAAGCGGGTGCGGGGTTAACCGGCATGGACGGCGCGGATGATGATTGGGGCGATTATGACGGGGACGGCGACCTGGATCTGGTGATTACCGGTTCGGAAGGTCCCGGTGACTTTGGTCCCGTATTTAGTACCACGATTTACAAAAACGACGGTTCCGGAAACTTCACCGCCATTGGAGCCAGCTTGCCGGGTATGGATGGCGGAAGTGCTGACTGGGTGGATGTGGATGGCGATGGCGATCTGGATCTGTTGCTGACCGGAGCGGATGACTCGGGGAATCCCACCGCAGAGATTTACGAAAACCAAGGCTCGGATACCTTTACCGCGATGTCGTCCGGGCTGACCGGGGTAAGTTTCAGTTCCGCGGCCGTCGGTGATGTGGATGGCGATGGGGATATGGATCTGCTGATCACCGGTGAAGATGCCTCCGCTAATCTAACCTCCACGATCTACACCAATGATGGATCAGGAAGCTTCACCGAAAACACCTCCAGCGGTCTTCCCGGATTTGGCGTTGCGGCCTCTGATTTTGGGGATATCGACAATGATGGGGATTTGGATCTGGTTATCGGCGGCGATGACAATGGAACCGCTACCACCAAAGTCTTTGAAAACGATGGCAGTGGGAGCTTTTCCGCGCTCAGCGCGTCTTTACAAGGCATTAACCTGGGATCGGTTGAATTCGGTGATTATAACGCAGATGGAAACCTGGATCTGGTTATTGCCGGCGCTGATGATCAGCTAACCAACTACGCCATTATCTACAAAGGGGATGGAGCCGGTGGATTTACCGATATTTCGGCCGGACTTTCTGGAGTTAACAACGGAGAGGCCAACTGGGGTGATGTAGACGGTGATGGGGACCTGGATCTCGTTGTCGCCGGTCTGGGAGATAGTTTTGCGGGTACAGCCACGCTCTACATCAATGAGGGGAGTGATACCTTTTCAGCGTCATCGGCAAGTTTGGATGCGGTCGAAGGAGCATCGGTAAGTTGGGCCGAAGTGAACGGCGATACCCATCTTGATCTGTTTATTTCCGGCGTACGTTCCTCCGATTATGATCAAAGTGCCACGATCTATCTGAATGACGGGCCCGCGTCCACCAATAACGCCCCCGTATTCAACTCCTCGGCAACCGCTTCGGTCTCCGAAGGTATTGCAACCAGTACGACTGTACTGGATGTGAATGCCGACAACGGCGACGGTGGCAGCGATGACAGCGGGATTAGCTATTCCATTACCGGCGGTGATGACAGCGGGGATCTGAGTATCGATGCCAGTACCGGTGCAATTACTTTCAACGCCACACCCGATTTTGAAAATCCGGCCGATGCCGATGCCAACAACGATTATGAAATTACAGTTCAGGCGGACGATGGAGAGTCCAGCGATAACACCGCCACGCAAAGCATTACCATCTCCGTAACCGACGAAGCCCCGAACACCCCCACTGATTCGGATATGGCCACCAACGAAATTTCCGAAAATGCGTCCAATGGCGATGCGGTGGGCATTACGGCAACAGCCAGTGATCCGGCCGGAGGGACGGTTACCTATTCGCTTAGTGACGATGCCAATGGCCGCTTTGCCATCAATAGTTCTACCGGCGTAGTTACTGTGGCTGATGCTACGCAATTGGACTATGGTACTGCAAACAGTCACGACATCACCATTGTGGCTAAAGATGCCGATAATACCCAGTCGACGGGATGGACCCCCTCTATTGCCGTCATCAATGTCAATGATGCACCCACGGCATCTGATGTGACCCTAACCGTCAACGAAGATGAAGTTTTGACCACAGCTACGGGCGATCTGGGGTACTCTGATCCGGAAAGCGATCCGATAAGTCATATTACTATTACCACCGTACCCGCTAACGGTACGCTTTATTTGGATGCCGATGACGGCGACGATTACGACAGCGGGGAAGAGCTCAGTGCCAGCGATCAGGTGACCAAGTCCGATTTGGACGCGGGTAATCTGCAATTTGTGCCCGTTGCTGATGAAAATGGAAATGCGTATGCGACCTTCGATTTTACCGTAAACGATGGTACGGTTGACGCCGCTTCTGCCAATACCATTACCATTAATGTAACGGCGGTTAATGATGTGCCAGTGGCCAGCGATGAAGCTATAGTCGAAATACCTAAAATTGGTGAGGCCATAGCAGCGATGTATACGTTTACTGATATAGATGGGGATGACAATGCGGGCGCTTCGTTCCAATGGTATCGGGCCGATGATGCTAGCGGAACCAACCGTACGGCTATTACAGGAGCTACCGATTCCCTCTACACGGTTACCGAATCTGATAAGTATAAATATCTAAGTGTAGAAATCACCCCGAATGACGGTACCGCAGGTGGGGCTACGGTCACTACGTCACATATTCTCGCCCATCCCTTTGAAGGTGGAAACGGTACCCAGGCCGATCCCTACGAGATTGCCACCGTCGACCAGCTCAACGAGATACGAAATGGGAACTATGACAATGGTGAGGATAGCGGTACTAACATTTCAAAGCATTATGAACTGATATCAGATATTGATCTGAGCGATGCTACCCGAACGGGGGCCTACGCGAATGGCGGTGCTGGTTGGGAGCCAATTGGTCGGTATGATGATAACGCGTCAAGTTTTGTAAATGCGTTCGATGGAAGCCTTAAGGGGAATGGGCATACCATTGATGGGCTATATATTAATCGTTCGGATCGCAGTCACACCGGTTTATTTGGGTTGATGTGGGGCCAGGTTTACGACCTCACACTTACCAATGTGGAGGTAACTGCAAGCAACAACGTGGGGGGATTGGCAGGGTATGCAACCTTTGGCTTGTTCTCCAACGTGCATGTCACCGGTGAAGTAAATGGTGGCAATACGGGCGGTATTGTAGGAAAATCAAGCAATTCAAATATCACCGGAAGCTCCTTTTCGGGAACCGTAAATGGAACAGGCAACGCGGGAGGTATGGCCGGGATTTTTAAAACACAATCATCAAACTCAAATGTTGAAAACAGTTATGCGTTAGGTACGATATCCGGAGGGGTTTCTGCCGGTGGAATAATAGGCGCGGTCACTGAGGGAAGTATTGAACTCAACAATAGCTATTCCCTGGCCGAAGTATCTTCTAGTGAAACCCAAAATGGGCTTATAGGTAGTGTTTGGGCTTCTATTGACGCTTCTATTTCCATTAACAATAGTTACCATGCCGGAACCCTGTCTGGAAGTGTAAATAATGTCTACTGGAATTCATCTGGTGAGCAGACCGCCGACGTAACATCCTCGGTGATGAAAGATTCATTGACCTATGCCAATGCCGGCTGGGACTTTGAGAATACCTGGGCCATCGAAACAGGCGACTACGTAAGTTATCCGTATTTGCAAGCAAATCCACAGGATCCGATTCCGGGTAAAGAAAGCGCTAACAACACCCCGGTCTTTGCCGATACCTATGATGTATCCACGGCGGTATATGCGGGCGCTGAGCAGAAGTTCAGCGTAACCGGACAAGAAATATTCCCCTATGCATTGACCTTCAACGGTGACGGCACGAAGATGTTTGTGCTTGGGGAGAATGATGATGCGGTGGTGACTTACACCTTGAGCAGCGCCTATGATGTATCCACGGCAGAGTATGCGGGTGCCGAGCAGGAATTCAGCGTGGCCGGGGAAGAAACAATTCCCACTGCATTGACCTTCAGCGCAGATGGCACGACCATGTTTGTACTTGGTGATAGTGATGATGCGGTGGTGACCTACACCTTGAGCACGGCCTATGATGTATCCACGGCGGAGTATGCGGGCGCCGAGCAGGAATTCAGCGTAGCCGGACTGGAGTCAAAGCCTACAGCATTGACCTTTAGCGCAGACGGCACGCACATGTTTGTGCTTGGTTATAGTGATCGTGCGGTGGTGACCTACACCTTGAGCACGGCCTATGATGTATCCACGGCGGTGTATGCAGGCACTGAACATGAGTTCAGCGTAGCCGGGCAGGAAATAACTCCTGTTGCATTGACCTTCAACGGTGACGGCACGACCATGTTTGTGCTTGGTGCAGGTGATGATGATAGGGTGGTGACCTACACCTTGAGCACGGCCTATGATGTATCCACGGCGGTCAATGCAGGTACTGAGCAGGAGTTCAGCGTAGCCGGGCAGGAAACAGGTCCTACTGCATTGACCTTCAGCGGAGACGGCACGACCATGTTTGTGATTGGTATAGATAATGGTGCGGTGGTGACCTACAATCTGGACCCGGGCACCCCTGAATCCACACAATTTGCCGAAAACGGCACGGGCACAGTCATCGATCTCAACGCTACTGATGGCGATGGCGGCGCGGTTGATGCCGGACTGACGTATAGCATTACCGGCGGCGCCGATGCCGATGCGTTTGCTATAGACGCTGCAAGCGGCGTGCTGACCTTTGGTACCGCCCCCGATTATGAAAACCCGGCCGATGCCGACGGGGACAACATCTATGAAGTGACCGTCCAGGCTGATGACGGAGAGGCTTCCAACAATACGGCCAGTATTACCCTGTCTATTACAGTAACTGATGTGGAGGAAATAGCACCGCTCGCCCTCACCGCCGCCGAGCCCTCCAGCGCGGCGCCGGGTACCGAAATCACCCTGCAGGGTTCTGGCTTTGATCCAACCGCGGGAAATAACACAGTGACCTTCACCAAAATTGGAGAAGAGACCAGCACTGAGGCCACGCCAACGGCCATAACAGGGACGACCCAGTTGAAGGTAACCGTACCGGAAGGCCTTAGCGGAGGTCAATATAAGATCGGAATTACGCGAGCCGACGATGGCAGCTCGGCCCAACTTTCGCCACTGTTTGCGGTGCTCACCGGTAATGAAAATGCTCAATTTTCTGCCCTTGATGCCGGACTACCCAACGTGGTGAGTGGTTCCTCGGAGTGGGGCGATATGGACGGCGATGGCGATCTTGACTTACTACTTACCGGCACTGATGACCAGAATAACAATGTTACTAGCATCTACCGGAACGAAGGTTCGGGCCAATTCACCGCTCTCGATGCGGGACTGAAAAAGGTGAGTTTTAGCTCTTCGGCATGGGGCGATATGGACGGCGATGGGGACCTGGATCTGGTAATTAATGGCGCGGATGAGAATGATGCACTTCATACCACCATTTATCGAAATGATGGATCAGACGGATTTACGGCCCTGGACGCGGGGTTAGCGGGATTAATTGCGGGATCCTTGTCATGGGGTGATTATGACGGCGACGGTGACCTCGATCTGGTGACTACCGGTCTTGATGCTGAGTTTAATAGCATCACTACCATCTACCGCAACGACGGTACCGCCGGTTTTACGGCCCTTAACGCAGGGTTGACTGGGGTCTCTGGTGGTTCCTCGGCCTGGGGGGATTATGATGGCGACGGTGATCTGGATCTTCTGATTACCGGTCAGGATAGTGATAGCAATCCGATTTCTACCATCTACCGCAATCAGGGCGGAGACGAGTTTGTCGCTCTGGATGCCGGGCTGCCTGCGGTAAAAAATAGTACGTCAGCTTGGGGCGATTACGACGGTGATGGAAACCTCGACCTGGTAATTGCGGGTGTAGATGCCTCTGGCAACAAAATTTCAAGAATTTATCGCAACGATGGTTCCGGTTCCTTTACGGATATAGAAGCCGGCTTAGCGGGTGTGAGGTATAGCTCTGCTGCGTGGGGAGATTATAATGGGGATGGCAGCTTGGACTTATTACTTATGGGCAGAGAGGAGGGATCAAAGCAAACCACGACGATCTATAAGAATGATAGAGCCGGTGGATTTACCGTTCTTGATGCGGGTCTGACCGGAGTCCAGGATGGATCGTTGGATTGGGGCGATTTTGATGGAGACGGCGACCTTGATCTGGTGGTTACCGGAAGTGATGCTGATTCAGATAATATGACCACTATCTATGAAAACAAACCAACGCACAAGTTTTACCTGGCTGAAAACGGGGTTACCATTAAGTGCCCGGATGCCGCTGTTGGAGAAACCGGGGAAGTAAACGGCGTAACCTACACCAAACGAGACCGTGCCGGCTTGGATGAGCTCATCAGTGAGGATGAGAACAATCCGGAGTTGGCCAACACCTGCACCAGTGGGGTAGAAGATATGAGTTCGTTGTTCTTAAATAAAAACATCAAAAGAGCTGGAGCTCTTTTAAGCAGCTCCTTTAACCAAGACATCAGCAGCTGGGATGTAAGCAGTGTGACCAATATGCGTCGTATGTTTTGGAGTGCGACCTCTTTTAACCAAGATATAGGCGACTGGGATGTAAGCAATGTAACCGACATGAGCAAGATGTTTGTATTTACAGGATTTAACCAAGACATAGGCAACTGGGATGTTACATCAGTAACTACAATGGAAAGTATGTTTGAGTTTGCATTAAGATTCAACCAGTTTTTGACTTGGGATTTAAGTAACGGACCAAATATGAAGAATATGTATAGAGAAGCTAAATGCTTTAATTTTGGCTTTCAGCCTAATGCTGAGGGGTGTGATGAAGTATCAGCTAAAACAGTTTCAAAAAATGCTAGTATTCAGGGAATTGGTGATTGGAACGTCTCCCAAGTCACCAACATGGCCAGCATGTTCCAGGGGGCTAAATCCTTTAATCAGGATATCAGTTCGTGGGATATATCGAATGTGAAATACTTCGACAAGGCACCGGAGGAGACGACCACACAGACTGCTACGGCCGACAACAGCTTAGCTAGTCTAAATAATACATCGGATAGAATATCGGTAGGCCGTGGCACCAACAATCGTCAGGGCAGTGGTATTGCTACAACACATACCGAAAGGTCCCAATCCAATGGCTCTGGGAATGGGGATACCATCACCGCAAGTGAACAACCCGATCAAGTGGCCGGCTTCCTGGTCGGTTCCGGTATGACCACCGAAAACGCCAGCAAGATGTTTGTGGAGTGGTCGAAAAAAGACCTGCAAGATGGCGTAAGTATCAATATTGGTGCGGTTGAGCTCAATGAAGAAGGCGCCAACGCCATGAAAACCATGCGCGAACAGAACAACATGGAGGTCACCTGGGGTGGCCAGGAAGGCGTCGATGATGAGCCGCAGTTCTCCGGTTTCATCGAAGCTTTCGTGATCGAGTATAATACCACCATTGACGTACCCATCTGGGATTATGTGGACGATCCAAATACACCGGATAACGAACTGAAGCTCAGCTTTGATGTGATTGCGGACAGCAGTCGAACCATCGGGTACGACAATACCAGTGGAGAGCTGTCCATCACGGCGACTGCGGAATCGGACACCTTTCGAGTAGCTATTCAGGCCATCAATAACGAGGGCATTGCGGCCTTGGATACGATGGAAGTGCGCACTGGGGTAGATACCTATATTCCAACGGTAGATGAGGTGCCCGAGGACTTCGTACTGAGCCAGAACTATCCCAACCCGTTCAATCCGGCGACTACTATCAGCTATGCGGTGCCTAAGGCCAGTATTGTTCGCTTGGAGGTGTACGACATGATCGGTCAGCGGGTAGCCACATTGGTGAATGAGAAAAAAGCAGCCGGAACCTATCGGGTTCGCTTTAATGGAATCAGTCTGGCCAGCGGTATGTATATCTACCGTCTGCAAGCCAAAAACAAGGTGATAATCAAAAAAATGATATTAATTAAATAGAATTGCACTCAGCGCGAGGCCACCAATTGATTGTCCAGCAATACCCAACCGGTTACCCTGCCGTTTGGGTTTTTGTAATAACCCAAACGTAGATTTAACAGTCATTTCAGACAAAACTATTAAGCAAGGTGCAGATGTGCCGCCGATTCGGAATCTCCCGGCTAAGGGTCATAGTAGGATAGGCATTGGCATGTATCTACCCCAGTCTAGGGAGATAACGGATACTTTCGCTATGCAACGGTTTCGAAATAATTAGTTTAAGAGGACAATTCTGCGCAACTCTGCGATTCATCAGCCAGACTTTGTGAGAAAAGTAGATATTTAATGCTTGCTGATTAGTAGAATGGGGATCGTGTTAAAAATCAATTGATAGCCCATAATCTTTGTAGGAGATAAATTAAACGAGCTGTGGATTTCAAACTGCGGCTGTTTGGTTATAGGCATTAATAACACAGATATCCCACCATCAGGTGATTACCCACGCATTTTTTATATTCCCCATTGGTAGTTTACTATATGCGGTTTGGACCGTTTATTTAAAGTC
Source organism: Bacteroidota bacterium (assembly GCA_051747265.1). Lineage (GTDB taxonomy): Bacteria > Bacteroidota > Rhodothermia > Balneolales > Balneolaceae > JBNJFY01. The sequence goes on from JBNJFY010000003.1 coordinate 441,423, forward strand.
TGTCGAAACGATTCAGCAATTACTGTTGTAGTAACTACATACGGATTTAAACCACTCAGAAATAATCGAACACGTGAACATACTTTCTACTGGCAACGCATCTGATAAGGATACGTACATTCATACCGCAAATGATAATCGATCCGAGGATTCGAAGAAATCAAAGCCATCCGGTGGCTCGTCTTCCCAAAAGAACGACCCGGGGAATAGTCCGTTTTCAGATTTAGGTCGTAATTATATCTGGATTTTCCTGGCTATTCTGATCGGTTTTTGGGTTTTCGATTACATTCAAAACGGCTGGCAGCAAGGCTCTTCTATTGAATACACGACATTCAAGAGTCAAGTAAAGGAGGGGAATGTTTCGCAAGTCACCGTTCAAGGGGAACAGATTCAAGGCGAATTCAAAGCGCCCATCAATCGAGGCAATGGCAATCAGTCCCAGCAAATACGCCAGTTTGTGACCTACATGCCATCTTTCGGGGATGATAATTTGATGAACCTGCTAGAGCAAAACGAGGTTCAGGTGAACGCTATTCCTCAGCGGACCAACAATTGGTGGAATTACCTGATTTGGTTCCTGCCGCTGCTGTTTTTTATCTGGATTGGAGCCATGTTCTTTCGCCGAATGCAAGGGCAGGGCGGACAGCCGTTTATGAATATCGGGCAAAGCCAGGCCAAGCGGTATGAGCCCAAAGATGAGAAAACCACCTTTGATGATGTGGCCGGTAACGAGCAGGCCAAAACCGAGCTTTCTGAAGTAGTCGATTTTCTGAAACATCCCGAAAAATTTGAACACATCGGTGGAGAGATTCCCAAGGGCGTTCTTATGGTGGGACCACCGGGTACCGGTAAGACCTTGCTGGCTCGAGCCGTAGCCGGAGAGGCGGATGTGCCGTTCTTTACCATCACCGGATCCGACTTTATGGAGATGTTTGTGGGAGTCGGTGCCAAGCGCGTCCGGGAAATGTTTAAGCAGGCCAAAAAGGAAGAGCCGGCTATCATCTTTATCGATGAGCTGGATTCCATCGGTCGTCGACGCGGCGCGGGTTTGGGGGGTGGACACGACGAACGCGAGCAGACCCTTAACCAATTACTATCTGAACTGGATGGCTTTGAACCCAACGAAAGCGTAATTGTGATGGCGGCTACCAACCGTCCCGATATTCTGGATAAAGCATTGCTACGTCCCGGTCGTTTTGATCGCCGTATCACCGTGGATTCGCCCTCGCAGCAGGATCGCGTGGCAATTCTGAAAATTCACGCCAAGAATAAACGCATCAGCAGCGAAATTAACTTTGAAGAACTAGCACGAGGGACACCGGGTTTCAGTGGGGCGGATCTGAAAAACTTGCTCAACGAGGCGGCCTTGATCGCTACTCGCAGGGAACACGACAAGATTGTTCAGGATGATATTGAGGAAGCCCGCGATAAGATCATTATGGGTCTGGAGCGCAAAGGGTTGATCATTACTGATGAAGAACGCGAAATGCTGGCCTATCACGAAGGCGGACATGCCATTGTAGCGGCCGCTTTACCATACGCGGATCCGGTACATAAAGTAACCATCATCCCACGGGGGCGTGCCATGGGGGTAACCCAACAGCTACCCGAGCGCGAGCAGTATATCTATCGCAAAGAGTATATGCTGGATCGCCTGGCCCTGATGCTGGGTGGACGCGCCGCGGAAGATCTGATCTTTGATACCTCCACCAGCGGAGCGGAGAATGATCTCAAACAAGTTACGCAGTTGACTCGCAAAATGGTATTGAACTGGGGCATGAGTGATGCTTTCCCTAACATGGCCATGGGTAGTGAACAAGAAGAAGTCTTCCTGGGTAAAGAACTGGGGCAAAAGCGCGACTATAGCGAAGACACCGCTCGCGAGTTGGATATTGCGGTCAAAGATATTATTGACGACGCATACCAACGGGCCAAACAAACGCTGATTGATCATCGCGATGCATTGGATAAACTGGCCGAGATGCTGCTGGAAAATGAAGAAGTGCCCGGTAAAGAGGTCACCAAGCTATTAGGTTCAGACAAGGAAAAAGAGGAAGCAGAAGCGGATATCGATTCCGATCAGGAGGCATCCGTAAGCGAGTAGGGGAATCCCCGATCGGGTGTTCGCGCAATACCGTACGAATGTGTGCTGTATCATTAAGTAGCTTCTATTTAAATCGTAGGATTTAATCTGGAGAGATTACCTTATGAGCTCAAACACAACAGCTTATGATTCTGTAGATGCTTTAACCCCCGAGCAGTTGTATACTCGCTGCGACCCAACCCAGTTTGATTTTGAGACCACGGATGAGCTCAAAGAACTGGATCAAATTATTGGCCAGGAGCGGGTGATCAATGCACTGGAGTTCGGGGTGCACATGCAGAAAGATGGGTTCAATATTTATGCCCTGGGGCCTAACGAAACCGACAAGCGACACATCGTGCAGAAATATCTGGAGAAGGTCGCCGCAGAGCATTCCACCCCCAGCGATTACTGTTACGTCTTCAATTTTGATGACGCCTCCAAACCCAATATGATCACCTTGCCGGCCGGTAAAGCCACCGAACTACGCAAGGCCATGGACAAACTGACCGAGGATCTGGATACTACACTTACCGCTGCTTTTGAAAGCGAGGAATACCAGAACCGTCGTCAGGCCATTGAAGATGAAGTAAAGCAACAGCAGGGGCAGACCTTCAACGATCTGCAGCAAAAGGCCCAAAATAAAGGGCTGGCTCTGGTTCGCACTCCCGCCGGATTTACCTTCGCGCCGGTAAAAGATGGCGAGATGATGAGCCAACAGGATCTGCAGGAACTCTCCGAGGAGGAGCACGAAGAGTTGGAAGAAAAAACCGAGTCTTTACAGGAGGAACTGCAAAAAATTCTCCGGCAGATGCCCTCGCGTAAGCGAGAATTGCGCGAACGCTTCCGGGAGTTGGATAAAGAGATTGCTACCTATGCCATTAAAGATATCATTGATGCCATTCGAGATCAGTTTAGCGCTTTTGATGAGGTATTGGAATATCTGGATGCTGTTCAGAAGGATATCGTTGAGAATGTTGATGAGTTGACCAGTCAGGGACAACAGGGCATGCCCATGTTCCAGGGGATGCAGCAGGAGGAGATGGGTAGCCCCCAGGAAAACCCCATGCTGCGGCGCTACAAGGTTAATGTGATTGTTGATAACAGCGATACCCAGGGCGCACCGGTGGTTTACGAAGACAACCCCAACTATAAAAATCTGATCGGGCGCGTGGAATACCAAGCCCAGATGGGTGGTTTTACGACCGATTTTAACTTGATCAAAGCTGGGGCAATGCATCGGGCCAATGGTGGATATCTGATACTGGATGCACGCCGCGTATTGCAGGAGCCCTATGTTTGGGAAGGCCTGAAACGGGTCCTGAAATCGGGCAAGATAAAGATCGAGTCACCGGGAGAAGCCTACGGATTGATCAGCACGGTTTCACTGGAACCCGAACCGTGCGATCTGGACATTAAAGTGGTGCTGTTGGGTGAACGGATGTTGTATTATCTGCTTTGTGAGTACGATCCTGAATTCCAATCACTGTTTAAGGTGGAGGCGGATTTTGATGATGATATGATTCGGGGCGAAGATACACACCAACAATATGCGCGATTGCTGGGTAATATTGTACGCGAGCGCGACTTAAAGCCGCTGGGACGAGAAGCTGTTGCCCGGGTTATTGAACATGGCGCTCGTATGGTCAGCGATCAGGAGCGCTTATCTACCCATACCACCGAGATTGTGGATCTGTTGATGGAAGCCGACTTTTGGGCCTATAAGGAGAACCGAGAAATTATCGCGGCAAGTGATATTCAACAGGCCATCGATAGTCAGAAGTATCGCTCCGGAAGAATACGGGATAAAATCCAGGAAGCCATTGAGCGGGATTCTATCTACATCGATACCAAAGGCAAGAAGATCGGACAGATCAACGGGCTTTCCGTGTTGAGTATTGGGAATTCCGTATTCGGACGACCTTCCCGGATCACCGCCAAAGTGCAGTTGGGCAAGGGCGATGTCATCAATATTGATCGTGAAGTGGATATGAGTGGCCCCATTCATTCTAAGGGGGTATTGATTCTGAAGGGATTGCTGGGAGCTCGCTACGGAATCGATCAACCGCTGTCTATGTCAGCCAGCTTAGTTTTTGAGCAGTCCTATAGCGGAGTGGATGGGGATAGTGCCTCATCTACCGAGCTATATAGCTTGCTCTCTGCCATTGGAGAAATTCCCCTTAGCCAAAGTATTGCGGTCACCGGATCTATCAACCAACATGGAGAAGTACAACCCATCGGGGGGGTTAATGAGAAGATCGAAGGTTTCTTTGATGTCTGTCAGCAAGATGAATTGACCGGAGATCAGGGAGTCATCATTCCAGCCAGCAACGTGAAAAATTTAATGTTGCGAGAAGACGTTATTGAAGCGGTACGGGATAATAAATTTCATATTTATCCGGTAGAGCATATTGATCAGGGAATGAGTTTGTTGACCGGCATGCCCATGGGCGAACGACAGGATGACGGCAGTTATCCGGATGATACTATTAACGGTCGAGTAAATAGCAGATTACAAGCTTTTGTAGAGAAGCGAAAAGAACTACTCAAAGCACAGGTGCATGAAAACGGGTGATCATTATGAGTAATGAATCAACCTCCGAAGACCGACTGATTTTTCGGAATATACTGGTTGCCTTGGATGCGTCTAGTCATAGTATGGCCGCATTGGAAACCGCCGCGCAGCTAGCCCAGAAGCTGGAAGCGGAACTGCATGGTCTATTTGTCGAGGATGCCAATTGGTTTGCGCTCAGCAAGTTGCCGTTTACTTCAGAAATCAGTGAGTTAACCGGCACGCGTCGCCGCATGGAAGAGGGGGACATGGAGCGTCATGTAATGTCCTTAATCTCGCGCCTGCGTCAAGCGATGGACCAGATGGCCCGTCAGCACCGTATTGCTCATCAGTTTGAAACCAAGCGGGGTCAAGTTACCGAAGAAGTACTAGCCGCGGCAAAAAACGCAGATCTGATTACTTTGGGGCGGATCGGGCATTCCTATTGGGGTGGGATTGAGTTGGGCCAAACCGTTCGAACTTTGATTAAGGAGTCGGATACGCCCATTCTGATACTGCAACAAGGGATTCAACTGGGGCGAAAAGTGACGGTCTTGTATGAACAAAAAGAGGACAAACGCAGCTTGGAAATCGGGTTAAGATTAGCCCGAAAATTGGGGGTGGAGCTGGAATTATTATTATTGAAAGAAGACGAATCGGAGATTCAGCAATCGAGAAAACAACTCTCAGCGTACGTATCGGAACAGTACAATGATTTTGATATTCAAGCTATCGGCTGGCCTAATGCTTATCAATTAGTCCACATCTTGAATTATCAGCGATCGGGAATTTTAATTGGTCAACGACGCTTATATTTACTAACTGGTAATAATTTGGAACATCTACTTTCCGGCATACAATGTCCGGTATTATTGATATAATTAGAATTCGGTTCCCATTCATACATTCCGCCGTCCACAATATTTCTGTAGCTTCATGTCCCGAGGGGTTGTAACGTTCACGGTTTACACAATTTTTGCTTTGCTCTTCACACCGGGCATGGTGAGGGGGCAGTATAATTTATCCTATTCTCCCAACGACTCGATTCAACCGGGTACCCCTAAATCAGTAACCATAGAATCGATTGAAACCGATACGGCAGTAGCTGTTTATATCATCAATCATAATCCCTATCCCATTGTTACGGTCTTTAATGCCATTTTGCGCAATATGTATGCGCAACCCCGTATTCCGCTGGATACCACCATTGCTCCGCGTTCCGTAAAGAAAGTAACTATGTTGCGGCCGGATGTTCCTTTTCAGGGTTGGTCGTATTTCACCAATCTGGAGTGGAGCATGGGCGCTCAAAACGCAATACCTGATACTACCTATAACTATCGGTTACCTTACTCGGAGTATGAGGCTTATCGTATTGGGCAGTCTTATCAAGGTTCGTTTTCCCATCGCGAACATTCCGCCTACGCTATTGATTTTATAATGCCGGAAGGGACCCCGGTTTTGGCAGCCCGAGATGGGATTGTGGTGGAGACTAAAGATGATTCCGACATTAGAGGAGAGGATGCTAGCTTTAACAAGCACTCAAATTATATTATCATCTGGCATAAAGACGGAACCTTTGGCCAATATGCCCACTTGCTGCGTAACGGGGTACGGGTTTCGGTGGGAGACGATGTCCGTCGTGGTCAATTGATCGGGTACTCGGGGAATACCGGGTTCAGCACCGGCCCACATCTGCATTTTGAAATTTTTGTTCGTAAGCATGTCGATGGACAGCAATCCATCCCCATTTGCTTTGACACAGCGGAAGGTGTTATTTGTGATCCTCGGGAACGCGCCGCGTATACAGCTACTTCTCGATCCAAGGACAGCAGATAACAACCAACCTTTAAACCAATCATGAATATGGATGCCTCTACGACCGAGCAACCGGTTATCCAAGCCGGATGGGTACGCGCACTGCTCGGTTTACTGCTCTATTTAGGTGCCAATCTACTTTTACAACTTGGTTCTTTTATGCTCTATGGAGCGGTTGTGGGAATATCAGCCGCAGAATTGAGTCCCCTGCTAATGGATCCCGGTTCCGACCATTACATGCTACTGAATCTGATAAGCAAAGTGGTATCCTTGACAATCAGTGTTGGACTGGTGTATCTGCTTAGGAATAAGGTTGATAAAGCAACATTTGCATCTCTGGGCTTAGATATTACCGGCCGCTGGCCCGAGATACGGCAAGGTACGTTGTTGGGTGGAGGCTTGATCGCAGCGGGATTTCTAAGTCTCTATTGGATGGAGTTTTTATCTATACAAGGAGTGCATGTTGTTATTACTGAAGTGGCTTTTGCTTTCGTTTTAATGGTGATGATTGCCATTGATGAAGAACTGCTGGTTCGTGGCTATATTTTGACTAACCTATCCGATTCGATGCATAAATATGCTGCGCTAGGTGTCTCTTCCTTGATATTTGCGATTATGCATCTGCTCAATCCGTCGTGGACCGGGCTGAGTGTGCTGAATATTTGGTTGGCAGGCATGGTGCTGGGAGTGTATTACATCCACCGGCAAAATCTCTGGTTTCCCATTGCCTTGCATTTCAGTTGGAATTTCTTTCAGGGACCGGTAGCCGGTTTTGAGGTCAGTGGTTTGAAAATGCCTACCATCATCGATAGTACGTTGACCGAATCTACCTGGATCACTGGAGGAACCTTTGGATTCGAGGGTTCTATTATAGCCACGTTACTACTGGTTATGGCCTTTATCTGGCTGGAACGCACCTACGGTAGAGAGAACCCGTTCGCTTAGCCGATACCAGCGTATTGTTCTCGCCGGAGCCAACCGGTGATACTCAAACGCTGACCATGCGCGGGCAATACTTCATGGGGGATCAGATCACTGCGAAAACAGACAAACGTACCCATTTTGGGGACAACGTCCACATGCTCGCTATCTTGGTGAGGATTAGTATAAAGGCGTAAAAGGCCACCATCATCCACAGTCCAGTGGTTATTCAGATAAACAATACAGGTGATCAATCGATCTTGACCAGCCTGAAATTGATCCAGATGCCGTTTGTAAAAGGATCCCGCCGGATAGACCGCAAGATGAGCTTCAAAGGTTCGTAAACTCAGAAATAGCGAGCGATTCAGAATTTGCCGTAAATAGTCAATAGTTGTGAAATAATCTGCAATGGGCGGATATTGTTCCGTCAACGCAGAATCGATCCAGTGGATACGATCAGTTCGAATTTCGCTGTTGCTCTGTTTCTGATTTCCGCTGCCGATTCGAGCCTCGCGAAAGGTATGCTCATTCCAGAGTTTCTGTTCAATGGATACCAACTGGGAACACCACTCATGGGGAAAAAAATTTGATTGAGCCGACCAACCCTGATCCACTAAATCAGAAATAAGCGATTCGATTTGATGCTCCGCAATTTCAAGGGAGGGCAGATTTTCGATTTCTTGATGAGTTTTAGCGTAAGACATAATAAAAAATTGGAAGTTAATGATTCGAGTAGGTAAGCCCTGCTCCCAATAAAAAACCCCGAGTTGGACTCGGGGTTTTTTAAGACATTCTCAATATTCAGAACGCAATTTATAGTAAGCCCAACTCTCTCATAATATCAAGAGTTTGCTCTAAATTTTCTAACTCCTCATAGTCATAATTCGGACTCAATTGATGTGCCTTTTCAGGGGACAACATGTAGTTAGGTAAATCAACATCAGTAATAACCGGATATTCATGGACCGTATTGGCGGCAAAAGATTGAGCATGTTTGCTCAGCAGGAACTCCAAAAATTGCTGGGCCTTATCGCTCTTCTGACTAGTCTTTAGTATGCCCGCGCCGGTAACCAAGGCCACATTACCGACATCACCATCATCGAAATGATAGGTTTTGATTGGCGCGTCTGATTGGATGAAATCATCATCTACTTTAGCATCGCCATAAATCAAACGTAACACATAGTAATGATTGGTCAACGCAATATTGATTTCACCACCGGCCAACGCCTGAATCATAGGCGTGTTGGATGAATAAGCCTTGGGATCCATTTTTTGCATATCGGTTAACCACGTTTTCATGATCTCATCGCCGTGAGTGTCACGCATGGCGGTCAAGAAATCATAAAAACTGGAGTAACTAGGCGTCCAACCCACTTTCCCTTGGAACGCGGTTTTGGAGGGCAGATCCAATACACTGCTCGGCAAATCATCAATATTTACGCGATCCGAATTGTAAGCCAACACTCGAAATCGTGCCGAGACAGGAATCCATTGCGTTGCTTCGGAGGTAAATTCCGATGGTTTACTTAATAACTCCTCAGGTAGCTCAGTCAGTAGGTTTTTGGAAGAAGCCGCTGTCAACGCGCCGGCGGTATTGGCCCAATAGATATCGGCGGGGCTTTGATCGCCTTCTTCTTGGAGGACAGCCATTAATTCTGCATCATTACCATAACGAATTTTTACCTTTATACCGGTTTCTTCAGTAAAATCGTCAGCTAATTCGTCGACGAGCGCTTTGCTACGACCGGAATAGACAATCAGGGCATCCTCAGTAGAACTACTGCAGGAGGTAAGAGTTAACATGGCCAGCAGAAAAATGGCCAGACGAGTTATGGAAGAGTTATTCATAAATGGAAATGGTGATTTTGGAGTTAATTTAGAACGCTTCTAAATTATGTGGATGTTGAATGGAATTCAACTCTATTTCATGATATAAAGTGGAAATATGGAGCAATCAGAAATAGCACAATCAATAGATCTTAATAGTGGTTCGTTTGGCCTTGCGTTGGGAGGCGGAGCTGTTTTAGGAGCCGCTCATATAGGTGTGCTTCGCGCGTTGGAAGAGATCGACGCGCGCCCGGATTTCATATCGGGAACCAGTATTGGGGCGATGGTAGCGGCTTTGTATGCTTTTGGCATTTCAGTGGATCGCATTGAACAAATAGCCAAGAATATGTCTTGGCTTACCATCACTAGTTTATCCATCAGTCGCTATGGTCTGTTTAGCAATGATGAGTTGGGGCGTATCATTCGTAGTGAAATCGGCGAACATGATATCCAGGAAGCTGACATACCATTAGCCATAATGGCCTCGGATATTGCCAAGGGTAAAAAGGTCACTTTCACCGAAGGTCCTTTGGATATTGCGGTTCAGGCCTCTACTTGCATTCCAGGTATATTCATTCCCATCGAACATAATGACCAAATGTTGGTGGATGGAGGAATTACCGAAAATGTGCCCGTTTCCGTGCTTAGGGAATTTCAGGCGTCTCCCATAGTGGGTGTGGATTTGAGTGCGCACCGCAGTTATGAACGCCCGGATGATATAATCGATGTGTTGATTAACGCTATTGATCTGGCCATTGATCGTCCCACCCCCGCTCATCAACAGGTTGATTCATGGATATCACCGCACCTGGCTTCATACGATCGCACCGATACAGAACGGGTGAGTGAGATCGTGGAAGTGGGCTATAAAACTACTAAGGAGTGGCTGGGGCGTGGGGAAATTGCCTACGAGAGCATAGGGAACTAATGGGTTCCGAATCTTATTATAGTGTGTAGTTTAATCTTAAAATATTTCAACTTTAAACATGAGGGATACTATGAAGAATAATATGGGAACTGCAGATAAAGCCATTCGATCAATTGTAGCCATTGTGGCGGTGGTTTTATACGCTCTGGAAATAGTTACTGGAACTTGGGGATACGTCATGTTAGCTGTAGCTGCTATTTTCTTTTTAACCAGTTTCATGAGTTTTTGCCCACTGTATGTACCATTTGGCTTAAACACCGGTAAAAAGTAACTATAGTAAACTTTCGATATGTACTGGGCGGATCCAATACTTCATTGGATCCGTTTTTTTATGAGAAATACTTTCTGAATACCGTTGGAGGTAAGATTATACACAATTGTTTATGTAAGTGAATAAATTTTAAGAAATTGTTTTATCCTATTCTGATTATCGCATTGGGAATTGGAATAATAACTTCTTGCAAATCATTTAACCAAGAAAATGATGTTCCCTCTGATCAACAAATAGAGGGCTTTGCAAAACTACCTGTCATTGCGAACGTAGTGCGGCAATTCCCTGATTAGATTGTGTAAACGGTGATTGTTACTACATCTTGCCATGATCGAATACATTTCGGAAGGTTTTGCAAAGCCCTCAAATAACTACCCAACTACAACAAGCATTTACGCAAGCTGAGAAGTTACCTGCCCAGGATATGGAGGTGAATGTTCAGGATGGAATTGTCACCCTTAATGGTACAGCTCCTTAATTATTGGCCCCAAAACATGCGGGAAATATCACCAAGATACAGCGGGGAGTGCAATAATTTGATGATTCAAGGTAAACGTAACGACGTGGCCATACATGAAGACATTAAAGAGGGCCTTTATTATTGATCCGACCACCGAGCCTATACCGCTAGGAGTAGATGTACAAAAAGATCGGGTTGTTCTTATTGGGGTTGTTGACGCATGACAAGAGCGTAGGATCGCTGAATATATCGCATTTTGTGGACCGCTTTTTTATGGATTAACCAAAGTAGGTTTGTCAGGAATATCCCCATAGCGTTTAAATGTAGAATCAACTAAACTACTCAGGTTGGGGAGCAATAACATTGAGAAATGATTTTAGCTGAATATTACTCAGCTCTTGGGCGAGAAGACAAAATCATTGGGGACAAAAAATGAATATTTGGATGGAGTTTGTACTGATATCCGGGTTCATAAGTATCGGTACGGTGCTATTGATAACTGCACTCTACAGCGTCTACAAGACCAGTTTGGTGACCAAGCTGTACATCATGTTAATTCCCGCAATATTTGTACTCTGCTTGGTGGGGTTTTATGTGGGAAGAAACGGAATAGAGCATTGGCCTACTTTAATTACGGCATTCAGTATTGGGCTTGGAACCCTACTACTAAACCTGGTGGGTTTAGCGAACTATCTGCGAACGCAAATTCGTGACGAAGTAATACAAATCAAGCATCGACAAAACGAAGTGCAAAAAGCAAGTGAGCAGTTAGCCCAGAATAGTACCGTATTAGCTCAAGGAGCAGAGCAACAGTCCCAATCAGTAAACCAGACCAATTCGCAAGTGAGTGACTTGAATAAACAAACAGAATCAGCACAGGAATATTCCGACCAAGCAGCCCAACTGATGCTGGAAGCTCACCAATTAACTGAAGAAGGGCACTACCGGATGAATCAATTACAAAAAACGATTAAGGAGAATAACGAGGCTACGGCAGAGTCCAATAAAATTATCAAAAGTATTGATGAGATTGCCTTTCAAACTAATTTATTAGCATTAAATGCGGCTGTAGAAGCAGCTCGAGCCGGGGAGGCAGGCCAGGGTTTTGCGGTGGTTGCGGAAGAAGTTCGTCATTTGGCTCTTCGTGCAGCGGAAGCGGCCAAGGAAACCAGTGAGGTATTGGAGAGCACGCAACAGAAATCCAATCATAGTGTTCATACGGCTGAAAAAGTGGTTCAACAATTTGAGGATATCCGAACTAAATCGGAGACTATGACCAGTCTTTTAAAGAATTTATCTGAAATAACTGATGAACAAATGAGCGGGTTTCAGCAAATAGAAACCACCGTAGTAAAGTTGGAATCCATTTCCCATCAAAACGCTGCTAGTGCCGAACAAACGTCTACTTCTTCTCATCAACTACAGAAAAATACAGATTCGGTTGAAAAGCATACTGCCGTATTATTGCAATTGATAGACGGCGGACAAGGGGAAACTTTTGGAAGTTTGGTTAAACATTTGGCCACTTGGTATCAGCACCGATAATCTGAGTTGTCCATCGACTTACATTATTTTACGATTGAGAATTTACTCGCAATTGTGCTTTTACTATGCTTCTCGTAAATGAGAGTGCTTAGGTAAAAGATTGAGATGATTAAAAGTCGGATTATTAGATCACTTATTGCGTTTATCGTATTGGCTATGAGTTGGGGATGTGCCTCCAATCCTGAGCCAACGCAAACCATCACAGACCAGAATGTTTCCCGCTTTATTGAAGTATTGAGCAGCGATTCCATGAGAGGCCGGCAGGCATTGGATCAAGGAGCAGATAAAGCAGCGGAGTTTATTGCCACAGAATTTAAAAAACTGGGATTACGGCCCATATCAGGTGAAGACGATTTCTATCAAGAATTTCCGCTTTACCAGTTTGATGTATCCTCACTCTTGGTAACTATAAATGGCCGTCAGCTGGATAATCAGCAGGTCATGATTTCGGGGGGACAAACCGAAGTTACCTGGAATTCGGATAATCTGCCCGAGGTAAAACATATTCCCGCGTCTGATCATGTAGCGCAAGAAATATCGCAGCTGCTGAGCAGTAATGAATCTATGTTGGTTACTGTGGATCCGCAGCACAAGGATATGTTTTCACGCTATAAACGATATCTTGAACGGAGCAATTTTCAGTTAGGGGGGGATGCTGATCCAACCACTAAAATTTTTGTGCTTAGCAATCATGAAGTTCGCTCGGCACAAGTAAACCTAACCTTGAATCGAACTGAACATATCCTGAAAAATGTGGTGGGAATGATTCCCGGTGCTCGTGAGGATGAACAGATTATCTATTCCGCCCATTACGATCATATCGGAATAATGTCTCCGGTCGATCAAGATTCTATTGCCAATGGAGCCGATGATAATGCTTCGGGGACTACCGGTGTATTGGCACTGGCCAACCATTATGTACAGCAAACCACACCCATGCGTACCCAAATTTTTGTGGCTTTTACCGGGGAGGAGATGGGAATGTTGGGGTCGAAATATTTTTCCAGGCAATTGGATCCGGAAGAGGTGGTGGCTATGATTAACCTGGAAATGATTGGCAAACCCTCCCGTTTTGGGGCCAACAGCGCCTATATCACCGGATATGATGAGTCGGATCTGGGAAAAATATTACAACACAATACCGAAGGTATGGAATTTTCTTTTCATGGCGATCCCTATCCCGAACAGAATTTATTTTACCGCTCCGATAATGCCACACTGGCTCGTATGGGGGTTCCGGCACATACCATTTCCACCGTGCAGATTGATATGGATTCGCTCTATCATTCAGTGAATGATGAGGTGGAATCGCTGAATATACCCCATTTACGGAATACCATTCGTGGTGTGGTATGGGGCACTCAGTCTCTAGTCGATGGAAGTGATACCCCAACCCGGGTTGATCCGCAACGCCTGCAGTAAATGGCACTAAGCCGATACCTGTTGGACTTTATTCGTGCATATCCACGATTTCCCAGAAAGCGAGATCTTCCCGAATGCCCCGATCTTCCAATGATTGAAGATAAGCGGCGTCTATACCATCCTCGTAAAAGGCTACGATTTCATGAAAAGCGTAATCGTCTAAGAACCCGGCGTTCTGATAATCATCCAGATAAGAGGTGGTAATGCCCGCATCGTGAAAAGCGATGATCTCATGAAAGGCGAACTCATCCAGATATCCGCTTTGCCGGTAGGAGAGTAAGTAATCGATGGTCATATCATCTTCGTAAAAAGCGATAATCTCATGAAAGGCGAATTCATCCAGAATACCGGCCTCCTCCAGACTGGACAAATATGAAGTGGGAAGTTGGGTAGCTCGAAATGCCGCTATTTCATGGAAAGCGAACTCATCCAGTATATTGGCTTGATCCAGCTCATTTAAATAGTCAGCGGTAACCCCTGATTGATAGAACGTTCGCAATTCGTGGGATGCGTACTTATCCATGTAACCAGATCGATCCATCTGGGCTAAATAATCCTCATACGGCATGTTTAAGGCCTCGGGATTAATATCAATATCTGGAATGTCCACATTGATATCGGGCATTGGGGGCATCGGAGGGATATCAATATTGAAGTTACTACTGGTTGGAGCCGGTGGGGCAGCCACTTCGGATTGAGCTTCATCCCCGCTAAAAGTCCAACCCCATTGGCTAGGTGCATCAAAATACCAAAGCGCGGGTAGTCCCAGGCAAATCAGAATTACTAGCGCATTTTTGAAGAACTGCTTGGTTTTGGATTCTTTAGACCGCAGACGAATTTGTTTGTCTGGATAGTTATCCTCGGGCCAATCAAAGGACGAAGAAAAGGGATCGGAATCTTCGTTTGGATCCGCATAGGTCGTCTTATCCTTTTCGGAGTGGTGACTTTCAGAGGTTTCACGGGAAGTCGAAGTCTTATAGGCTTCTAACTCTTCGTCAGACATGATATTTTCCTGTTCATCATCACGAAGAGCATTTTTCATTCGTGGTGAGGAATCAGAAGAAGTATCGTGGGATCGGTGATCGTCTTGCATAGGTCGTAAATTTATTAATGGACCATTGGGTCAATTGTCTGAAACTATACCTGATTAGGTATGCATTTAAACTTAGACATTCACAGTGTACGAAATTTACCCTGAATGTTTCATGCTCCGGTTGAATCTTATCATTAAAACGTTCGTAGTATTGGAATATGTTAGCCTAAACAATCGAAATGTTAAGTCGATTACCGGAATTCGCATTAAGTTTAAAAGTAGTTGCTATGAGCAGGAAACAACAAACAAAGATTGGTCGCCAACTACATGAGATAAGTGATCTTTCTCAACAGCGATTAACCCAACAGTCTGGTTTTACCCGCTGGATGGGGATTCAAGGCCCTAACTGGCTAAAATATCTATTGCTAGTCAGTTTTTTCGGAGTGTTTGGTTTATGGTTGACCAGTGACGGGGGCGGCGATAGAGTTAAAGGGACCCAGGAGGTGGTAGAAAATGTTACTTCTTGGACCAATGCCTACGACCAAGACTTATTGAATGATATGGGGGCGTTGATGGCTGAGATGGGATATGGAGAATTATCCATTCAAGAGTTATCTGATTTACGTGATAATGGGGTTACTGCCAACTTTACCGCAAAGATTCGGGATCTGGGATACACGGATGTAACTCTGGAGGAATTGAAAAGTCTCCGCACCCATGATGTTTCCGCAACGTTTACCAGCATGATGCATGAGCTGGGCTATGATCAAATAACGTTGGATGAATTAAAGCGTCTGCGAGATAACGGAGTAACCGCGTATTATACCAGTAATGTACACGATTTAGGATATTCGGATATTACAATAGATGAGCTAATTAGTTTGCAAAACGCACGAATGTCTATCTCGGATATCAAAAGAGCGCAAAGTGAACTGGGTAAGAATGTTTCCATTGAACGCCTGGTTCGATATGGAATTAGCAATCAATAGGTGTTAAAAAGGGACCGCCGCTCTCAATCGATAATACCAGTCGTCATTACCATCAATTAGTTCACTGGAAGGACGAGCCCATCCCACATTATGGGTGAAGATGAGGGGCCCGATCCGAACTTGGTTTTTGAGCTCCACACCGGATCCCCACTGTTGTACCGGTTGTTCGGTTTGATAAGTCGGATTCCAAACCACCCCGGCATCGGAGAATACGGAAAGGGTAGTGGCACCAAAGGATAAAAAGCCCAAAATTTTTGTCTGCAAACTGGTCATCAGGGGGATCCGATATTCCACACTTCCAAATGCGACTTTCTCTCCAGCTACAAAATCTCGGTAACCGCGAACCCGCTCGTTGCGCCCAAATACTTCAAAGCCTTCTACCGGTAATGGTATTTGGATATTGTCGTATTTGGAAAATCCGATATAATCTTGGGTGA
Source organism: Bacteroidota bacterium (assembly GCA_051747265.1). GTDB lineage: Bacteria > Bacteroidota > Rhodothermia > Balneolales > Balneolaceae > JBNJFY01. The sequence goes on from JBNJFY010000003.1 coordinate 457,708, forward strand.
GGCTGCTACCCCACTGTGCCTGAAGTTTTCCGTAGAGAAATAAGCGTTGTTTGCCCAATCCGGGAAGGATGCCATAGGCAGCCAGTTCCGGTCGAATGAATTCCGCATCCGAGCCAAGCGCGTTAATAGCACCAGTCAGTGATAATCGTATGCCCAATCCATCCAGTGGGTGAACCAAGTTATAGGCATACGGTTTCTGTTGGCGATAGGTAAAGCTGTAGGATAAATCGGTGATTTGACCTTCTTCGGGTTGGGCAATTTGGGGTGGGTTGGAGCTCGAGAAGGAATAATCCAGTGGCGTGATGTCGATATGCCGTAATCGGAAGGCGGATCGCGCTCGGGCGTAGGGTCGATTGATATTATGGGGCCAGAGTCCCGTGATATCTCCGCCGCGTTGTCGTTCAACCAGTAAATCGTTGCCGTAAAAACGAATGGAACCGGGTAATTGGTAACCGGAAAATATCAGGGAGGGATAAAGCGTATTGTTGATATAGGTGGCAATACCCCAGCTTTCATGTTGGAAATCGCTGGTAGATATTCCTCCTGTTAATGAAAAGACATGCTTATTCAGCGGTTCCTGAAAGGTAGTTGTGAAGAAGAGACCCAGTTTGTCGTTACTGTCTGCATAGGGCAGACCGAAAGTAGCCACATGTTGCCACTCCTTAAATGCTCGATAGGGCTTGGTTTCTTGAATCAATGTGGGGTTCGTAGAAATTGATTTGTCAATGGTTTGTGGAGGGGTTTGTGCTTGCCAACGACGATAGGATTCCGGAATATCGTTATGCGGTTGATAGGGTAGCGAGTTTTGACGTCGGGCATCCACCAGAAAGACTTGGTCCTTAGATTTGCTTTCCGTACTGGAAACCACCCAGCGCCCCTGTGGATGAAGGGAATCCGCTGAGATCCAATCCATTAGCTCAGCTCCGGTAAATATTGCGGTTCGTCGTACCGGAGGTTGAGCCATCTTGTCCAATTGATATGTCCAAATATTGGGCACTTTGTCTTGCAATGAGTTAAAAGCAATTTGTGAACCATCCGGTGACCAGATCGGATCGCGATCATCCATTCCTTCGCGATACAAAATATGGTGCTCGTTATCGGATAAGTTGACTAGAATCAGTCCACGTTTGCGGTCAGCAGTGAAGATATCAGCGATTAGGGAACGGCCATCCGGGCTCCAGGATAAATCCGATAATTCGGTGTCTGATTGGAAATCAGTGGTAGCCTGAAGGTGGTCTACAGAGCCATCGGTGGATAGCCTACCCGAATAAATATTAGATACCCCATTCCGGTGCCCAATGAACGCCAAATGATAGTGCTGTTGGGATGTGTCTGGTTGGAATAAAGTTGGGGAGGTAGCTCTCAGCGTTGGTTGAGCGGTAACTTGTGCTTCTTTTTGAGTATCTAAATTCAGCAGAAATAATTGTGGAATGATATTACCTCTAGAGGTGCGAATGGATCGACTATAGCTCAGATATTTTCCATCTGGGGACCAGGCTATATCACCCTGTATGGCTCCTTCGGTTAATAAAGTGGTGGTTCGGCTGGAATCATGCTGAACCAAGATCAGCTGGCGTACCGGTCGCTGCATTGAGGGTTGGGATAGCACTACATATTGAGAAGTGTCTGGGGCAAAAGTGAGGTCGAATACAAACTGACCGGGTAGCGGCAATTTTTTTCCGTCTTTGGCTAAGGAGTCGGTACGTTGATACCGGGAGGCCATGGTATTATAAAAGACATTTATATGCTTTTGCCAGCGATCGCTAAAATGGTTGTAGGAGTTACCGGTATGCTTCTTCCAGGCTTTCTCAAAGTCATGATATTTGATTGGGCCCAGGGATTTTTTGTAGTGAAGCATGTCGGTCAACGTGGAGTCGCCATATTGCTGGGCAAAAAATCGAACTTGGCTGTGACCGGTTGCATATAACAATTTACCCGCATCAATAGAGGTGCCATCGGAATAGGAAAGGGCGTCATCAAATACAGCCATTCGTAACCAGCGATCACCTCGTTGGGCATTCCAGGTTTCGGTTTCATACTGGGCCAGTCCTTCACTCCAAAATCGGGGCATAGGCTCATTAAACAGGTACTCCAGCAAACCGATGTTGGATTGGGTAATCTCAAAATGGAACAGATGGGTAAGCTCGTGAGCAATTACTTTGCGCAGCCATTTGTCCTCATCCGTAAAGGCATCGATATATCCATTTAGATTCACCCAGATAAAGGTGGTTTCCAAAGGTGTGGCGAAACCATTCACGATTTCATCACGATCGCTGAGGTATATGGTCAATCGGTTGTCAAACGTGTAATTTAAATTCTCAGACAGTACCTGATAGGATGATTCAGCAATAGCTGCGGTTTCGGCCACTTTGTCTTTAAGACTGGCCGGATACACAATTGTAAAATGGTCGGTTTTCGATTTCAGCCACTTAATATCAGAGTCATTGCGATGTGTGTAAGCGCGAAATCCTTGAGCCAATAGTTGTGGCGGGAAAAGGGCAAAACTAGCCAATACGAAGATCGTAAATAGGGATCGAGTGTTCATAGATTCGTTAAATTCGGATAGCTAATAATGGATTTGTAAAAAATAACCTGGAAATTCAGGCGGGACTTTCTTCATCAAATGAAACATTCCAGCCGGGTTTTATGCGTCCACCATGGCGTTCGGTATATACCTGGGTGAATTCCGCACCGAATAAAACCACCAGTACGTTGTAGTACACCCAAATCAAAAAGACGACAAAGGTACCTACGGCTTTGTAGGCATCAAGATACGAGCTGTTGGTTAGGTACATGGTGACAAAAAATTTTCCGATCCAGAATAATCCGGTGGTAACTATCGCCCCGATAAAAATATCCCGCCAGCGCACCGATACATCAGGTAAATATTTGAACAGCACCGCGAAGAAGAGAATCGCGGAAATCATCATCAACAGATTGTTATAATCCTGGATGAGTTCTACCGGCAAGGTAATCATTATCTCTTTCGTCCATTGCGCTACGATCCCCATAGCTGTTTCAATGACCAGGGAAGCAAGAAACAGTAGCGACAGCAGTAAAATGAGTACGAAACTGGTAAAACGGGCGTACAAGTAATGACTAACCGTACTCACATTAGAGGGGGTTACTTTCCAAATCAAGTTTAAGGTGTACTTAAGCTGGGAGAGTACCGTAGTGGATCCAAATATGAGCGCTCCGGTAGTTATCATAGAAGTCCACAAATTCAGCCCCTGATTGATAACCACCAGTTGTTGAATGAGCATCTCAATGGACTCGGCTAAGTTGGACCCGATCACTTGCTCTAAGTAGATGCTTAATTGCCCACTCATGGCATCTTGTCCCAAAAAGTAACCGGTTATCCAGATTATGATGACTAAAATTGGGGCAATGGAAAAGATGGTGTAAAAAGCGATGGCCGCGCTATGTAGGGTAATGTCATCAGATACTGATTTCCATAAGGTTTTTTCAAATAGGTTGAATACCTGTTTGGCGTATTTACCCAGACCCAATTTCGCCATAATTTCCCGGATCGACTAGTCTTTGATGAATTGATCTAACACTTCGATCAACATATTAAGTTCAGAAATGGTAATATAGAAATGTGGTGCAATTCGGAGTAAACCCTGTCTGATGGCAATATCAATTTGGTGCTGTTGAAGGTGTGCTTTTAACTCCTCCGGATCCACTTGCCCAGGAAGCTGAAAGGATACAATACCCGCTCGTTGCGTGTTATCCTCTGAGGTTACTGGCTTAAGATAAGAAGGAGTATGTTGCAGAAGAAATTGGGTCAGTTCAGATAGCTGATGTTCTATTGAATCCGGTCCCAGCTCCAGATGAAGACGAACGGCTGCTAACATACCATGAATGCCACACATATTGGGGGTTCCCAATTCAAATCGTTGAGCGTGAGGGTGTAGCGATTGGTCGGTATTGAACAACTCCCAGGGTTCTTCTACCGACAACCAACCCACCGATTGCTTGCCTATGGCTGTTTGCATCGATTCGGATATGTATAAATAGCCCATCCCCATTGGGCTCATCAGCCATTTATGTCCACCGCCGGCTAACGCATCAATATGCATTTGTGAAACATCAATTTGAACAGCGCCCACCGCCTGAATGCCATCCACCACAAACCAGATGTTATGTTGCTTACAGTAGGCACCAATAGCTTGAAGATCAGCCCGGTATCCACTTAAAAATTGTACCGCGCTAAGTGCCAACAGTTTAGTTCGGGGAGTCACGTATTCATCTATCTGTTGGATAGTCAACCGACCATGTTCGGTGGGGATACGCTCAATGTGTAGCTTTTTTTCGCCGGCTATGGTTTGCCAGGGATATACATTGGAGGGAAATTCCACATCGGGAATCAAGATTTCATCGCCTTCTGACCAGTTCAGCCCCTGAGCAACTACATTTAACCCAGCAGAGGTATTGGACTGAAACGTAATTCGCTCACTGGAGGGCGCGTTCAACAGCAGGGATAGAACTTCTCGAAGCGATTCCGCTGCTTGTATATCTTGCTCCATGGTATGAATAGAGCCCTTGGATCTACGATGAAGGTGCTGTTGGATAGCCTCTTGCACCGGTTTGCAAATTGGACTCACCGAAGCATGGTTTAAATATATACGTGGGGTTGCGGTATGAGGGAAATACGATCGATAAGAGGAAAGCCGTTGACGGGTACCTAAGCTCATAATTGAATTTCCGATTGGAAAAATATTTGTCCGATAATACGAAATGCTACACTAAGATGGATATCACAGAGAGTTGAGAGAAATCCAGTAATGCAGATATAACTCTGAGTATGGTTCTTAAAGACAAAATAAATAAATAGGTGTCTATGCGATGAGCTGGGCCTCGCAAACAAATCCGTACCGCGAAATTTTGGGTACTTCCGATATAAAGTTACTCCAACAAGAGTGTTATAGTCAGATCCAGCAATATTTTTCAATGGTCAACCATAAGCACCCTAAAATTCCCCGTTGAAACGGATGAGTTGCATCCGATTTTTTCCTATTTTGCACCGCTTTTCCACAAAGCACTCGTTAAACTGATCAAAATTACGATTTGAAAGGTCCATGGCTAAAAAATCCGCAGCCCAAATCAGACAAGAATTTCTGGAATTTTTTGAGCAAAAAAATCACCTTATCGTACCCAGCGCCCCCGTGGTACCCAAGGATGATCCTACTCTGCTATTCACCAATGCGGGGATGAACCAGTTTAAACCCATATTTATGGGAGAGCAGGAGGGCTATAAAGAGGATGGGAAAGTCTGGGATCGCGCAGTTGACACCCAGCGATGCATTCGGGTAAGCGGCAAACACAATGATCTGGAAGAAGTAGGTCACGATACCTACCACCACACCCTGTTTGAAATGCTGGGCAACTGGTCGTTTGGTGATTATTTCAAAAAAGAAGCTATTGCCTGGGCATGGGAGCTGTTGGTAGATGAGTGGGGGCTGGATCCGGATCGATTGTATGCCACTGTATTTGAAGGTGATGACGATGACGGCTTGCCTGTCGATCAGGAATCCATTGATTTGTGGGAATCAGAGACCAACATCGATCCCAGCCATATTCTGAAATTCGATAAAGTGGATAACTTCTGGGAGATGGGCGACACCGGTCCCTGTGGTCCCTGCTCGGAAGTCCACATTGACATCCGGCCGGATGAAGAGCGCGAGAAAGTGGACGGCGCCACGCTGGTGAATATGGATGATCCCCGCGTTATGGAGATCTGGAATTTGGTATTCATCCAGTTTAACCGGAAATCAGACGGCTCGTTAGAGAAGTTACCCGCTCAACATGTAGATACCGGAATGGGCTTCGAACGCATTTGCGCGGTACTTCAGGATAAGCGATCCAACTACGATACGGATGTATTTCAGCCGATCATTGAAAAGATTGGCGAGTTGGCCAATGTCAATTATGGTGAAGAGAAAGAGACCGATATCGCCATGCGGGTAATTGCCGACCACATCCGGGCGGTGGCCTTTTCTATTACCGATGGTGCCTCACCGGGGAACGATGGGCGCGGGTATGTAGTCCGCCGAATCCTGCGCCGGGCGGTTCGTTACGGATGGGATCGGTTAAATCTGCGCGACCCTTTCATGTATAAGTTGGTAGATGTGCTGGCGCGACAATTTAAAGAAGTATTCCCCGAGTTGATTGGGCAGTTAGAGTATGTGAAAAACGTGATTGAAGCCGAAGAAAAAAGCTTCTTGCGTACCCTCGGTCAGGGAATTGAGCTGTTTAATGAAATGGTAGAGGGGAAAGACATCCTCAGCGGAGAGGATGCCTTTAAGCTGCACGATACCTACGGATTTCCTATTGATCTGACCGAACTGATGGCCCGGGAACGTGGCGTGGAAGTGGATACTGAGGGTTTCCAGAAACACATGCAAGAGCAGAAAGAGCGAGCTCGAGCCGCCGGATCCTTCAATGTGGATCAAAGCGAATCCAAAGAATGGCAAGACGGTCCTGCCAGCGATGCGGAATTTGAATTTGTCGGTTATGATCAAACGGAGCTGGATGGAGCGCAAATCAAGCTGTATCGTCAGGAAGGGGACCGGTTCGCGGTTATACTGGATCAAACACCGTTTTATGCAGAAAGCGGGGGACAGGTTGCCGATACCGGGGTGTTGACCAATGGGGATGTCTATGTTCGCGTGGTGGATGTGCAAAAATCACCCGATGGGCACATTCACTATTTGGAAGAGCAACCCAATGCTCTGGATGGGCCCTGGAAAGCCATTGTAGATGCCCAGCGACGTAAGGAGATTCGCAAGCATCACTCGGCCACCCACTTGGTTCATGCTGCCTTGCGCGAAATCCTGGGGGAGCATGTGGCCCAGAAAGGTTCACTGGTCGATGAATCCCACTTGCGCTTCGACTTCTCGCACTACGAGGCGGTGACCCCGGCTCAACTGGAGGAGATCGAATCGTTGGTGAACCGTAAGATTCAGGAAAATATCCCCATTCAAGAAGAGCGCAGCGTTCCTATAGATGAAGCCAAAGAACGCGGTGCTATGATGTTGTTTGGCGAGAAATACGGCGATAAGGTACGGGTAATCACTTTTGATCCGGATTATTCGGTGGAATTGTGCGGCGGAACCCATGTGAACGCTACGGGTGAGATCGGCTATTTCCGGTTTACCAATGAAGCTTCTGCGGCTTCCGGTGTGCGCCGTATCGAGGCGGTCGCCGGACGAAGTGCCGATGAGTTGCTACGACAGGAAAAAGGGTTGGTGCGGTCCATTCAACAGGAGATGGGACAAACCGAAGATCTGGTTGGCGATATCAAACAATTGATTGAGGAGCGGAAGGAGCTGGAGAAGCAGATCAAGAAACTGAAGCTGCAAAACAGCGAAGCCACGCTGGATCAATTGCTAGATCAAGCCCAAACGGTGAATGACGGTGTAAAAGTGGTCACCGGAGAAATTGATGGTGCGGATATGAATTTGCTCAAACAATTGGGGTATGATGCGCGCACCAAATCCCCCAAGAACACTATCTGTGTACTCGGATCCAAAGATGAAGCGGAAGGTAAGGTCTACTTGGTGGCCACGGTCACCGATGATGTCATGAAAGACCACGAGATCAAAGCGGGCAATCTGGTCGGTGAGTTCGGCCGTATGGTCGGCGGCGGAGGTGGCGGGCAGCCGGATCTGGCTACAGCTGGCGGGCGTCAACCGGAGAAATTAAAAGAGCTATTCGACCACGTACCTGAACGAATCAAGGAGCTTTTAAATTGAAGTAACAGTGGATTAGTAGAACCGTTTTACACACAAAAATGGTTTTCCGACCCGCACTGATACTTTGCTTAACTATAATTATATTCAGTCTACCTAAAAATCGCGTCCCAATTCGGACTCGACACTGATTATTATAAAAGTGTGACCAAGGATTTATGGCAACAAAAAACGAAATCTCTACAGTCTTTACTCCTGTAGGACTACGAAAAGATTCTAACCAAAAAATTGTCAAGGCAACGGATCTACCCAAGCCTACGCGAAAACTGCATACTACGCTGGGGCTCTCGGATGATGATGTCCGTGATATGTTCCGTTTGATGTATTTGCAGCGCCGATTCGAAGAGCGTGCCATGCAGATGTATCAAAAGGGAAAGTTCGGTGGGTTCTTGCACCTCTATATCGGTCAGGAAGCTGTTTCTACCGGAGTGGCTTACGCCATGAACGGCGATGATGATATTATAACCGCATATCGCGATCACGGTTGGGGTTTGGTTCGAGGCATCGATACCAACTCCGCCATGGCCGAGCTTTACGGTAAGGAAACCGGCTGTTCCAAAGGGAAGGGCGGGTCCATGCACTTCGCCAATGTAGAAGAGCATTTCTGGGGTGGCTATGGTATCGTGGGTGGACATGTGCCGCTGGGTGCCGGAATCGCTTTTGCCAACAAATATCAGGAAAACGATCGGGTTACCGCCTGCTTCCTCGGCGATGGCGCCGTGGTTCAAGGTGCCCTTCATGAGTCCATGAACATGAGTAAGCTCTGGGGGCTCCCGGTAATTTATGCGGTTGAGAACAATGGGTATGCCATGGGAACCGCTGCTCGCCGCCACTCGGTAGGGGAAATCGTGGATCGAGCCAAAGGCTTTGATATCAAAAGCAAAGTGATCAATGGAATGGATGTCTTCTCGGTCTATGAAGATTTTAAAGAGGTCGCAGAAGAAGTTCGTGAAACTCAAGAACCGTACTTTGTTGAGATTCGCACGTATCGTTATCGTGGTCATTCTATGTCGGACCCTCTAAAGTACCGTACGAAAGAGGAGTTGGAAGAGTACCAGGAAATTGACGCCATCGAACGGATCAAGTCATACATTCTGAAGAAAGAATTAATGACCGAGGAAGAGATCGAAAACGTGCACGAAGAAGTGGATCAGGAAGTATTAGCGGCTATCGACTTTGCGGAAGAGAGTGACTTTCCCGATGAGGAAGCGCTTTACGATGATATGTTCGTAGAAGACGATCCCTATTTCCATACCTAACCTAAGCACATCGGTTTATTTGACCCCTGATTTTCAATCAATACAGATAGTTACACAATATGGCTGAATTACAATTTCGAGAAGCAATCAATGCCGCGTTGGACGAAGAAATGGCGCGTGATGAACGCATCTTTGTTATGGGCGAAGAAGTTGCTGAGTACGATGGAGCATACAAGGTCACCGAAGGTCTGTTAGACAAATATGGCCTGAAACGCATGATCGATACCCCGATATCTGAGCTCGGCTTTGCCGGGATTGGGGTAGGGGCTGCCATGAACGGGCTGCGTCCGGTCATCGAATTTATGACCTTCAATTTTGCCGTCTTGGCCGCCGACCAAATTATCAATCACGCCTCTAAGGCTAAATACATGACCGGTGGACAAGTAGATGTACCCATCGTATTCCGTGGCCCCAACGCTTCAGCCGGTCAGTTGAGCGCCACGCACTCAGTCTCTTACGATTCCATGTATGCACACTTCCCCGGGTTGAAAGTGATTTACACTTCCGAACCGGCTGACGCCAAAGGATTGCTCAAGTCGGCGATTCGCGATCCAAACCCCGTGCTGTTCATGGAATCCGAGCAGATGTACGGTATGAAAGGCGAAGTGCCCGATGATGAAGATTACATCATCCCCATAGGTAAGGGTAAAGTGAAGCGTGAAGGCGATGATGTGACCATCGTAGCTCACGGAAAAATGTATCACGTGGCTGTGGAAGCAGCCAAACAGTTGGCTAAAGACGGTGTAGAATGTGAAATCATTGATCCACGTACTGTGAAGCCGCTGGATATGGAATTGATCGTGAATTCGATTAAGAAAACCAACCGTTGCGTAATTGTGGATGAGGCCCATCCGTTTGGTGGGTTGGCTGCCGAAGTTGGTTTCTTGATCCAACGCGAAGCCTTTGACTATATGGATGCGCCGGTACAGCGGGTGACTCTTCCGGATACTAACGCACCTTTTGCCAAACCACTGTTTGATGCCTGGTTCCCCAGCGCCAAACAAGTGATTGATGCGGTAAATTCGGTTACTTACCGCAAATAATTAAGATAACGGTGAAGTTTCACGGGAAGCTTCACTGTTTTTACTTGAACCTCACGACAGTAACGCAGTAACTAACGATTAGAAATACAGGATTTTATGGCTGTTCGCATTGATATGCCGAAGTTGAGCGACACGATGGAAGAAGGCGTGATCGCTAAATGGAATGTTTCAGAAGGGGATAAAGTGTCCTCTGGAGACATTATTGCCGAAGTGGAAACCGATAAAGCCACCATGGATGTGGAAGTCTTCGACGATGGAACTATCCTCAAACTAATGGCTGAGGAAGGCGAAGGGATTCCACTTGGAGAACCCATTGCCATTATCGGGGAAGAGGGCGAAGACATCAGTGATTTATTAAGCGAAGTTGGTGGAGAATCCTCTTCAGCTGAACCAGCTAGTACTTCAAAGAACGGTCAAGATAAGGAGTCCTACGATCCTGTATTTGGCGATCTGGATGAAGGCGATGAGAAACAGCCAGCGGCGTCATCAGACGCTAACGGCCGAATCAAAGCTTCTCCACTAGCCCGTAATATGGCTCAAGATCGCGGAATCGATCTGGCTAATGTGGATGGATCTGGTCCACAGGGACGTATTATCAAGCGTGATATTGAAAATTATCAGCCTGCGGAGGCACCCGCTCAGGCTCCAGCAGCGGATGTCGAGACGACCGTAGCGGCCGCACCCGAAACCGAGACGAGCGAGGATGTTCGGGTTTCTCAGATGCGCAAGACTATTGCTCGTCGCCTCGCGGAAAGCAAATATAGCAGCCCGCATTTCTACGAGACTATCGATATCGATATGGAAGATGCCATTGCGGCACGCAAACAGCTGAATGAAATCAGTGAGGTGAAGATCAGCTTCAACGATCTGGTTACCAAAGCTGCAGCGGTGGCATTGACCCAACACCAGGATGTCAACAGCTCGTGGTTGGGTGATAAAATTCGAAAGCATGGTCAAGTGCATGTCGCTGTGGCCGTGGCTATTGATGAAGGCTTGGTAACTCCGGTGATCCGACATACCGACAAGAAAGGGTTGAGCCAGATCTCCAAAGAGACCAAAGCGTTGGCCGAGAAGGCGCGTAATCGTGATCTGCAGCCCGAAGAGATGGAAGGCAGTACCTTTACCATCAGCAACCTGGGGATGTTCGGAATCGAAGAGTTTACGGCTATCATCAATCCACCGAACGCTTGTATCATGGCGGTAGGAGCGATTCGCGATGTACCCGTGGTCAAAGACGGTGAAGTGGTGCCCGGTAAACGCATGAAGGTGACGCTCTCCAGTGATCACCGCATCGTAGATGGAGCCAAGGCCGCGGAATTCCTAAATACGTTCAAAGATTTGTTGGAAAATCCGATGGGCATGCTGCTCTAAAAAATCAATAGGTCGGTCCGCTTGACCGACCATGATCATCAATATTACAAAAGCCGAAGGTCAATAAACCTTCGGCTTTTTATATACAATTTTGTCTCTGTCCAACGAAATGGTAACACATCGTAGGTTGGCGGCCAGCCGGACGGTTGCTAATAATGTTAAAATGAATAGGGGTATAAGCAGTACAAACCTCTACAATGCTCAAATTTGCTACACATCGTAAGTCGGGCAGCTAGCCCGACGTGCTAGCAAGGGCAACTTATTAAGAGCCAACCAAATCTACTGACTAGATTGACTCATCTCTTCAGCCATTTTCAGCGCCTCAAAGGCATTAACCACTCCACCGGTAACCGAAAGCTTTCCAAAAGTAGACTTCGTTTCTTCCTCCTCGCCATTGCTGCCAGGGACAATAACTTGTTGATCGGTGTGTCGGATAGCGCTTTCTAGTATGATCTGTTTAATCTGATGTGGAGTAAGGTCGGGATAGTAGGCCATTATCAGTGCGGCGGTTCCGGCCACTACTGGGCTAGCCATGCTAGTTCCGCTAAATTGCTCATAATTATTTTCAGGAGTAGCTGAATAGATATCCATGCCCGGGGCGAAGACATCCACGGTTTTTTGGCCGTAGTTGCTGAAGTTGGCCACCATATTTTCTCCCCGCTCCCAATTGCTGGCTCCAACTGAAATCCACAGGCTGGCGGTAGGACCCTCGAAGGTGGGGCCATCTAAGGTAGATCCATAAATATCGGTGGGGTAATTGGGTTCTTGATCCGAATCATCGCCGTCATTGCCAGCCCCGTGTACCATAAGTACTCCCATGGAATCCGCATATTGAATGGCCGCGTCTACGACTTCTTTATAGGGGGAGTAGGATTTTCCAAAACTCATATTGATGATATCCGCGCCATTGTCTACCGCATAGCGAATGGCATTGGCCACGTCCTTATCACGTTCGTCTCCATCCGGAACCGTACGAATAGGCATGATACGGGTGTTTACGGCCACCCCATTCATACCGATTTTATTATCCCGCTCTGCTGCAATAATACCGGCTACATGCGTGCCATGTCGGGCATCCGCTCCAATCACATCGGGATTACCGTAGAAACGTTCGGTTTTATCGTCATAGTTGTCTCCTACGATATGACGGGTATCAAAGTCAGGGTTGTAGGTATATTTGGCTAACTCATAGACTCTTTTCTTTTCTTCGGCTAACAGAGTAGAATCAATGTCGTTTTCATGGGCGTGCATGGTGATATTTTGGGCGTATGCCAATTGCTGAGACTCCGTTTTTAGGTCTTTTACCTGTTCAATACTGTAATCGGTTGTACCGTAATAATTGGCCAGTACATCCTGAGCCGAAGTCAACGCGTTTTCAAAGGATAAGATACTGTTGTATTGGGAGACCACATTTTTAACCCTGCGTATATAGATCTCTTTGAGCTTTTTATAGTAGTTAAAATTTTCCTGCTGCTTTGGGTTTAATGATGTGGTATCCAGCTTGGAAAAAGTTTGTTTGAGTCGTGTATACTGCCGGGTTAGCTCATAGGAATCCTTAGACACATTTTCCCCATCGGGACCACCGATAAAATTCCAGCCGTGAACATCATCTACATACCCGTTGTCATCATCATCCTGGTCGTTTCCAGGAATCTCATCCTCATTTACCCAAATGATGTTCTCCAGATCGTCGTGTTCGATATCGATACCACTGTCGATCACCGCGACAATGACTTCCTTTTTGGGCTTCTTACCCTGCAACAATGAATCGTAGGCTTTTTCGCTGCTGATTCCTGGATAGGGACTATCTTTGTGGTCTTGATGGTGCCAATTTTCTGCAGGTTTTTCTGCTGCTTCTTTACTGATGGGCTCTTCAGCAGTAGGTTTTACCGTTGAGCAACCGACCGATAGAAAAAACAAGAACAGACCCAAGGCTAGGTTAAGCTTCAACGAACGAGCTATAACAGAGACTTTATTTGCTTGACTACTCATAGCAGAGGAATTCAATAATTTCATAATCGTTTACTCTTCAATAGATGACAGAAAGTGCTGGACAGCTTTTTCATACGAGGCGATCATGCTTGTGGAAAAAGCCTCATGAAGTCGTTTACCTAGCCCAGATCGAAACACTGAGATGTAATTTTCCAGCGTTTTATCGTCGATATCGTAATACATTATCTGATATCGGTTATTTAGATTTGAGGTCATCGTGGATTCGGCCCGCATACGAAAATTGTTGGTAAACGCATCCACCTGGGTATCAGAAAATGATTGCTCGGTGTTCAGATGATCATAAGCTTTTATGATTGAGCGGAAGATCAAAACTTGGGAGTCTACCGTAAATTGAGTGAGCTTTTGATTTTCCATCAGCGATTTGATCTGCATAGCTCGATTATCCGAGGGACCTTCCTTATCCAATTCATATCGGCGAACCACTTTCTTGCGTAACCCCTGCAGGGTGTTGAACTCCTTTTTAGCATCGAGCACAGTATGAATGTTGTCTTTTTGGATCAACGTTAAGCTACTGTCGATGAAGGAGGGAGTTAGTTGCTCACTTAGCTGATCATGAAAATATTTTCTTAAGCTGTCCATCTGAAAAGCCGCTTGGAAACTGTTTTGCAAACGAGCGTTTTTTGTGGAATCAAGCTCAAAAGGATTACCAGATATTTCGGCGGACATAAAGTCGGCCACATAGGCTAATCTGACTTCACTACCTGACTCAGTAATGAGCGTTTGAAGATTATTACTACTGCTATCGGATTGGGCCCAAATAGAAATTGGCAACAGAAGCAGGCACAAACCAAATACCCATTGAAATGCGTTACGCATACGATATAATTTTTAATGATGAATTTGTCCCCGGAGATCAGTCTCCATTTCAAACAAAAAATATGTCTGATGTCCCGATGAAAGATCTCCTAAATCAGACACGATCAATATGGTATATACCAATATGAAATGGAGTAAGCACCTAGTTATTTGAATACCAATATTGATCAATGATTTTAGAAATTCCAGAAAAAAATATAGCAGTTATGTTCTATGAATCATGTCTGATACCTGCACAACACTTATTATGGTCGTAAAACAGGAATGAAGAGGGCTTTGCAAAACCTTCCGAAATTTATTCTGTCATGGCAAGATGTAGGAACAATCACCATTTACACCATCTAATCAGGGGATTGCCGCACTACGTTCGCAATGACAGGTAGTTTTGCAAAGCCCTCATGAAATGATTAGCAGGCAGTATTTCCAGCATTTATGATTCTACTAGTGATGGCCACCCTTGGCTATCTAGTTAAACTCTTTTCATCAAAAACACAGGTAGAGACAATTGCTTTATCGTGAAATCATTTCGCAGTGATGTTCCCATAGATTCAGTTCAGCCACCGGACCACGCGATCAATAACTACATGCGGTATTTTTTGATCATCTTCCATGGAGGGCCTCATCTTAAGGTGTCCTTTTATCTGCAGAGGCATCTCAGCTCCCGGTTCCGGGGAGTGTTGCAAATAGTATCGTTCAACCTCTAAATATGCTGAATCCATCCACACCGGCCAGCGCTGTTGTGTAGTTTGCTCCGTAAAGCTCGGAGAATCGGCGTAGTAACGAAATTTTCCGCTCATACTGATCGGCTTTTCCAGTAGGGTAAATGACTCTGTTCGCGTAATAATCGTTGGATCCTTGGGTCGGATAATTTCTTCCAGATTGTTTAATCGAATCAAGGTATCGGGATGACTGATGAGCCAGTTATGTACCGATTCGGCTTGTCCATCCAACACCAGTTGATTACCGGTGGGATCCCCGTGGAATACTCCCATATCGGAATAAGTGAGCGGCATTACCCGATTTTGGACGGAAGAGGTGGTATCGGTTTCTGGTCCCATCCAGAGAAAGAAGAGACTATCCGTGTGTAAGGTCAAAATGATATCGTGGTCCAAGGCAGAACTTCCCTCAAACCGCGCGGGAAGTTGCCACTTTGATTCACTTGTGGGGTTATCCAGGGTAGATGAACCAGAGCAGTGGAATAAGAATAATGTGGGTAGACCAAGTATGAGGAGTTTTATGAAACGCAAAATTGGGGATGATGTTCGATCTTTGATATGGTACATTTAGACGCTCAAGCTAGTAGTTAATATTTAGTAAACCAACGATTGATTGTTTATGGAAGAGCCGCTAATGCTGGTCACCGGCTGTACTGGCCAATTGGGACAAGAGTGGATGAACAGTGTGTATCGCCATCAGTGTGTGGGGGTTGGACACAAGAAAATGGATTTGACCGATCCCAGCTCCATTGCGGATACCCTGGATAAACATCAACCGGATATTGTGATCAACACGGCAGCGTACACGCAAGTAGATCAAGCCGAGGACGAACCCGAAATAGCCAAAGCGGTGAATGCCGATGGGGTTAAACAACTGGCTAGAGCCTGCAGGGATCGAGGCATATTCCTGGTCCACTATTCCACCGATTATGTATTCCCGGGAAAGACTGAAGATAAACAGCGTTATCCCAAAGGATATCCCGAAGATGCTCCGGTGGATCCCATCAATGTATATGGAGAAAGTAAATTAAAGGGCGAGCAATATATCCGGGAACTGATGAATGACTTTTTGATTATTCGGGTATCTTGGCTGTGCGGACAATATGGCTCGAATTTTATTCGTACGATGCTGAAACTAGGACAGAAACGCGAGGAGCTTTCTGTGGTGAACGATCAATGGGGAAGCCCTACGTTTACGCATCACACTGTGGTGCAGACTATCGGTCTCTTGGAGACCGGATCCACCGGAATTTTCCATTGTACCAGTAATGGACTGATTACTTGGTATGAATTGGCCGAATATACCCTGCGGAAAGCGGGTATTGATGTGGAGATCAAACCCGTAACTTCGGATGAATTCCCTACCAAGGCGCCACGTCCGGCCTTTTCCAAGTTAGATCCACAAAAAATGTTGAAACGAGTCAAAGATGGGGAGCTGCCTTGGCGAATGGGTGTAGATCAGCTCTTGCAGGCTTACCTGGATTCATCTATACTTTGAGCTGCAAATAGGGATCGGAAATTCTTTTATGGAAATAATAGACACCAAAATACCCGATGTGAAATTGATCAAACCGGATGTGCACGGTGATGATCGAGGATTTTTTCTGGAGACGTATCGCAAGAACTTATTTCAGGATCATGGGATAGATACCGAATTCGTGCAAGATAATTGCTCCTACTCACATCAGGGAGCGCTTCGAGGGTTACACTACCAGATCGAACAGCCGCAGGCCAAGTTGGTGATGGTGCTTAAGGGAACAGTCTTGGATGTGGCCGTTGATATACGCCGAAATTCACCAACCTTTGGGGAGCATGTTGCTTTCGAACTCTCCGGCGAAAATAAGCACTTCTTGTATATCCCGGTGGGTTTCGCGCACGGATTCGCGGTGTTAGAGGATGATACCTATTTCCAATATAAGTGCAGTGACTATTACAATCCCCAGGGAGAACGAGGTATACGGTGGAATGATCCTCAACTAGGGATCGATTGGCCGCTGGAAAATCCCATTTTATCCGGGAAGGATCAGAATCTGCCTTTACTAAATGATGTGCAGGACAACGATCTGTTTATCTATCCATCGAAGTAATTATCATTTAATCATCAGAATTAGAGCGTATTATGAGTGAAGTGACCCAACGTTGGATCGTAACCGGAGGAGCCGGATTCATTGGTTCCAACCTATTGTTGTATTTGTTTGAGCAATATCCGGAAGCTCAATTTCTAAACATAGACAAATTGACCTACGCCTCAGATTTGTCCTATCTGGATGATATTTCCGGGTCAGAACGGTATGAATTCAAACAAGTAGATCTGGTGGATCGTCAAGCCGTACGCAAGACCATTCGAGAGTTTGACCCCACTGGTGTATTTCACTTGGCCGCGGAATCACATGTGGATAATTCCATCGCCGGACCGGAGCCGTTTATCATGTCCAATGTGGTGGGTACGTTCAATTTGATTGAAGAGTGCCGATTATTTTGGGATGAGGAAGGCGCCCTGGATGAATTCCGCTTCTTGCACGTTTCTACTGACGAAGTGTATGGAGAGTTAGGCGATGAAGGATTCTTCAGTGAAACGACTCCTTATGCTCCTAATTCGCCTTACTCGGCTTCTAAAGCAGGAAGTGATTTTATCGTTCGAGCTTATCACCATACGTATGGGATGAATGTGGTGACTACCAACTGCTCCAATAATTACGGGCCGCATCAGCATGATGAGAAACTCATCCCCACGGTTATTCGCAATGCTATCCGCCACAATGATATTCCGGTGTATGGCAAAGGCGATAACGTGAGAGACTGGCTCTACGTCACCGATCACTGCAATGCCATTGATCTGGCTTTTCAAGATGGCGAAGCCGGTGAGACCTACATTGTGGGAGGGCATAACGAGTGGAAAAATATCGATCTGGTGAAACTACTCTGTGAAATCCTGGACGAAGAAGTAGGTGCGGGACCGGAAGGCGCTTATCAAAATCTGATTACCTTTGTGGAAGATCGCGCCGGGCACGATTTCCGCTATGCCATCGATCCTACTAAGATTCAGGAAGAGTTGGGCTGGAAACCCAAACAAAGTTTCCGGGAAAATATTCGAGAGACGGTACAGTGGTATATTGATCGATATCAAAAAGGATAGTGAATAGTTCTTATATTGCAACCAAGGATTGATTTCAACATTAAATGATAGTTCGACTTGCTTAATGTTCTTGCAATGAGGTTCTGATGAAGCGTGTTGTTAATATCGCTCCAAATCATAAAGAAGCGAGAGAATGGGACATCAAACAGGCTATTTCGATGTCACCTAGAGAACGTCAAGCCATCGCTCTTCAGCTAAAGCGTAAAGTATATGGCGTTCAAAATCCGGACGTCAAGGAAGCTGAACGAAAGAAAAGATTGTAGTGGCGGATACCTACTTTTCTGATGATATCAAGCAGTTCTTGTATTTACTCGACAAATACGAGGTACGTTATTTAATTGTGGGGGGGGAAGCAGTCATTTATTATGGCCATCCTAGAGTGACTGGAGACATTGATATTTTTTTCGATTTGAAAAAGTCGAATGTTGAAAAAATGTATGATGCACTTAATGATTTTTGGGATAACGATATACCTGGAATAAATAACTCAAATGAGCTTAAGTCACCCGGTTACGTTATTCAGTTTGGACTTGCACCCAATAGAATTAACTTGATGAATTCTATTGATGGTGTTGAATTCAATTCAGCGTGGGAGAGAAAAGTAGTTGAACATTTGGTAATAGAGGATCGAAAAATCCAATTTATTACATAGCAGTTTCTGATCTGATCAAGAATTAAAAGGCATCTCAAAGAGGAAAAGATTTGGACGATTTAGCATATCTTGAAAATCTATTGGGATAGACTCATTACTTATCTGCCTTCTTTATAAAACCTTTCGCTTCATAGGGTCATCTGGAAACTCCTGAAACTCGATCACCGTGTGAAATTCACCATTTTCACCCATGGGATCGATCTCATCGGGGAGGGAGGTTACCAATCGTTGATTATAGGGTTCGCCAACTTTTAAATAGGTCTGGTAGTCTTCATCTACCCAACTGATGCGCGTGGTCACCGGATGGAATAGCAGTTTGGGTAACAGTTCATGTAAAGAGCGATGCCAAATGGGGAAGTGGCATGTGTAACCTAGGTTGGTAAATTGTTCTTCGCGCCATTCACGAATATCGGCGTTGTGCCAGTCTCCGAAATAAAGATGTACGGGCTCATCCCCCGAGACTTCCTTTATGGCTTGATCCACCCGTTGTAAATAAATTTCATTCGGACATTGAGAGGGAAGACCCACTTCAACCAGATTATCTGCCCCATTCAAATGTTCGTATTGTTCACGCACATCTTTTAGTTCCAGACCTTGATAGGGAATGGATTGATCAGTTTGATCAAATGTGGTGAGCAGTGAAATTTTTGACTCCGGATGATCTTCAAAAAAGTACAGATAGCTTAAATATGAGTCCTTGCCACCACTCCAGAACAGTATATGCATAAGCTGCATATTATAGTTTAATTTGATTGGTCCAGGCTTTCAATTACTAGAAAATCCCTTTGATATCAATAAAGCAATGCTTTATTTGAAAATTCGTTGATTAAAAGGATTTAACATGGAAATGTTATTACTAAGTAGTCATGTAATGACTAATCTCGCATATCTAAGGCCATAATTTACATCCATCTCGCTAGGGACTTAATTAAAATTTTGGCTAACCAACTAACTAAACATCTTTGTTATGATTAATCTTAAACAGTTATTCGTCAATGTAGTATCCTTAATAATAGTAGCTGGTTCAATGATGGCCTGCAGTAGTACGAATTTGGGGGGATATGATCCCGGTGTTCGTGTTTATGATCATGAATACACTCTTATCAAAGGTTATGTAGAACAAGCCACCAATGAGAGTAATTTGTGGGCCCGTTCGCGTGATGAGAATAAAGCAGGCACGGAACTGAACATCATTCTGCTGAAAGAAGATATGTTGAAGAAAACCGGGGATGCTACCTACAGCGAGTCAGGTACTGTGACCGTAACTGATCTCGGAGATGATAAAACCCGTGTAAGAGTGGAAAATCCGGAATATCACTACACCATACCTCAATATGATCGGGTGGATTATCAGGAGATGTTGTTCAAAAAAGTGGATGCCATTCTCCAAAAAAACATTGAAAAACGGGACAAGAAAGTGAACGCTCAAAAGTAGCTTCGGTCGGTTATTCGAAGGGAATGATGAAATCCAGCGTAGCGTTTGCTACCTTCTGAACCGAACCGGATAACTAACTAAAGTTGCAGATATTTATGAGTGAAGAAAAGCGGGAACGTCGATATTGGTTAATGAAATCAGAACCGTCTGAGTACAGTATCGACGATTTAGAGCGTGACCAAGTAGAACCATGGGATGGTATTCGAAACTACGAAGCACGCAATAATATGCGAGATGAGATGCAAGTTGGAGACGGCATATTCTTTTATCATTCTCGTGTTAAGCCACCGGTTATTGTGGGTACTATGAAAGTGGCCAGCGAACCCTATCCCGATCCCACACAGTTTGATCCTGATTCCAAATATTTCGATGAGAAAAGTAGCGAAGAGGATCCCCGATGGGAGCTAGTGGATGTCGAATTTGTACAGAAATTCGAAAATCCGGTTACCCGTGAGCAATTAAAGGAAGAACCCGCTTTGGAAGAGATGGTGGTACTCAATCGTAGCCGACTATCTATCACACCGGTAACCGAAGCAGAGTGGAAGAAAATCCACGAAATGGCTGGTGTGGAACCGCAGTTGTAACCTAATTCAAGACACTTACCGAACGAAAAAAGCGCGAGAATCGATCTTGCGCTTTTTTTATGCAAAATGGAGAATTACTATACCAGTTAATCGGTGGTAACTGTTTGAATATCATTTAGCTGCTTGTCTGTAAGTACGTATCCAACGGGGTAGCGTCGGTGGGTATCTTCGTAATATTTGGAGTTGCGATAGATATAATACAGCTGCGCATAATGGTTATTGGCAAATTCTTGGTCGCTGGTTATCCGAGCTTGTAAAGAGTCTTTCAACCACGGCTTTTCCTTCAATATTTCTTCCGCGGAATCTTCAAATACATAATCAGAGAAATACTCTTTCTGCATGAGCACTGAGTCAAAGAAATTCCAGGCGAAAAAGGAATCTATACCTCTCGGATCCAGGGTTTCCACCAAATAACGATCTACCGGCTGCCCGGTTTTCACCAGATAATCGCCCCGGTAATATTGAAGCTCAACCGTATCTGCTTGAACGGTGACACCTGAATGCAGATAGTGCCCTTCATACGGACGATTCTGCGTTTCTACATCATTTAAATACAGCACTTGTACTTCTATGGTCTGATCTTTCTCCAATCGTTCTAATTGAACACCATTGAACGTTAAGCGTTCGATAACGCCATCCCAGGCCTGAGGGATAAGATAGGCTTGGGGCTTCTCAACTTTGGTTTGCGCAACGTAGGTATTGTAAAACGGAATGGCTTTGGTGTACGGAGATTCTCGATCATAGTGCAGACGTTGTTGGTTGGTCACCTTGCTGGGGACCAATTCGGACTCAAAACCTTGGAAGGCAAAATCTTCAAACTGTTCGCGATTCAGCTTCCAGTTCAATGGATAGGTGGTTTGTGCAGCAGCTTCTTTTTTTGCCTTAGCTCTCAATTTTTGAACGCGGGGACCTTGATCGGCAGCAAACTGTAGTAAGATGTCCAAAAAACGATATTGTGACTCCACTCGCTGGGGATACGGTTTCAGCATGTGAGTTTCGGTGATGAAACCGATGGTATGAAACAATGCGGTATAACCGGAAGAGTATCGCGGCGAATCCATAAAGCCTCGAATGCCCTCCGCATCGGGTGTGCGTCCGATGGAGTAAACGTAGGGCGTCATAGCATCGTCACGTGCTTTCATTTGTGCGTATAAAAAGGGATCTAAATCATTTTCGAGAAATTCCCCCAGCCCAAATCCCAATTTGTTGTGCTGAGTGGAAATCAACGTCATGGTATGTTGATAATCAGCACCGTTAGTGGTGTGCGTATCCACAAAGAAGTCGGGATCCAGATCATGGAAAATGCGCGCAAACACTTTAGCATTATCCGAATCCATTTTGATAAAATCTCTATTGAGATCCAGATTTCTGGCATTTCCACGAAATCCATGCACCTCCGGACCATTTTGGTTGGCTCGTGTAAACGCATTGCGATTTAATGCTCCCCCCACATTATAGAGTGGAATGGTAGCCAATATTACATCTTCAAGTTCGTCTGGATCCTGTTGGCCAGTAAGCAGATCATAAACCAGGTTCATGCTGGCATCCACGCCGGCGGGTTCTCCGGGATGGATGCCATTATTGATAAATACCACCGTTTTATCGGTTGTTTGCCAATCGGACGAGGTAAATTGCTGCTGGTTGGAAATCAAGAATAGATACATGGGACGACCGATATCCGCCTTACCGTATTCAATGAGTTGGGCTTTCGCAAACTGTTCGTCCATGGATTGGTAAAAGGCAATCACCTGATCATAGGTGGGAGATTGATTCACCAGATACCGATTTAAAATATCGGGTCGATCACTGCCTGATTGGGCAATTAGGGGGTGGCTGGCGAGTCCGACTACCAGTAACAGGGTGGCGATGGTACGTAAACAGGAATGCATGAACGTATCTATTATCAATGATTTAGCAATTATGTTGAAGTCAATCATTCTAAGCATCCCCAAGCAGGGATGAAAGCGCAGGCTGTAAAAGCTTGTCACGGATTCCCGACAAAAGGTTTGGCGGTTACACCCAGTTTGTTAACTTCACCCCAATTAACATGATCGAAAAAGGAATTCACCCGAGATTATTATGACCAGCGAGGTGTATTTGCGAACCAAAGGGATCTTACCCGTTCAACGACTGAAACAGTTGGTAGAAGCCGACATAATCAGTGCGCCGGACGATTATCCGATAGAGGAGCATCAGTATCAACCCAACTCCATTGATTTACGGTTGGGCGAGCGTGCTTATCGCGTTCGATGCAGCTTTTTGCCCGAAAATGAGACCGTAGAGGAGAAGGTCGACAAACTTCAACAGTATTCCGTGGATATCACCAATGGGGCTGTGCTGGAACCTAACTGTGTGTATATCATACCGTTATTGGAACGATTAAATCTGCCTAAGGCGCCACGGTCATCTCAAAAGGTATTGTTTGAAGACCTGGAGGACGAGCCCGAGCTGCCCTTCACCTGCGAGGAAGCCATTACCGCTAAAGCCAATCCCAAAAGTACTACCGGGCGGTTGGATATATTCACTCGGGTGATCACCGATTATTCGCATCGGTTTGAGGAAATACGGTCTGGGTTTCGAGGACAATTATATTTGGAAGTGGTCCCCAAATCCTTTCCGATCAAGGTGCGAACCGGACAGCGGTTAAATCAACTGCGCATCCGTCACGGGCATACCGTATTGAGCGATCAAGATATACTGCGTACCCATGCCACTGATCCCTTACTCTTTGATGAACAAGGGAAACCATTGAGTCTGGACGAAATTAAAGTGCAAAATGGGCTGTTCATGAGTGTACATCTGATGGATGAGCCGGGAGAGATTGTTGGCTATAAAGCGAAGAAGCATCGCGACTTAATTGACTTAGAAAATGTCGGCCATTATGAAATTTCTGACTTTTGGGATCCTATTTACGCCCAACATGAAGATCATCTGATATTGGAGCCGGAAGCCTTTTATATATTTGCTTCCCGCGAGCGCTGTCGGATCCCCGTTGATCTGGCCGGCGAAATGGTGGCCTATGATACCGGATCCGGGGAATTGCGAACCCATTATGCCGGGTTTTTCGATAGTGGATTTGGCGGATCCGTGGAAGACCGAGGCGCGCGGGCCGTTTTGGAGGTTCGGTCCCATGATGTACCTTTCTTGATTGAACATGGCCAAACGTTTTGTAGTATGATGTTTGAACCAAACACCGAGACGCCCGAGTATGTGTACGGCACGGATATCAAGAGCAATTATCAGGGGCAGGGGTTAAAGCTAGGGAAGCACTTTAAAGCACCCTAGGTAACTATTTTCCAACCTTGTATCCTAAATACGGGACTGGTAATGAGTGGCTACAAAGTAACACGCTGTATATGCCATCAGCGGTCCTTTGAGACCTTAAAAGAGATGGCAGAGGAGCAAGACATTCAATCAGTGGAGGAGTTCCAACAGCAGCGATTATGCGGCTGTGGCTGTGGGCTTTGTGTTCCTTACATACGGTTGATGCTGCAAACCGGAGTAATTGAATTTGACCCCGGAGCCGCTCGAGAGTAATAGATGGTACGATTAACTCATAAAGATAACCATGATTCAGTTTTACGCTGATCCTAGGAACCTCTTAGGGGAACGACTGGAACTAAGAGACCAGGAAGCACACCATGCCAATAATGTGCTGCGGCTTTCGGTCGGCGATCTATTTTGGGCCACTGATGGCCGGGGAAGCCGTTATCAGGCGGAGGTGGTGCAAGTAGGGCGCCATGAAATTATTGGGGCAATTCAAAAGAAGGAGCAATACGAAGCTCCACAAACTCGGGTAGGTTTGGCCTTGGCTCCCACCAAGCAACGCCAACGTTTGGAAACGGCCATTGAAAAAGCCGTTGAACTGGGAGTCGATGAGATCTACTTGATGAATTCACAGCGTACAGAGCGCGGTAAGGTGCGTATGGATCGTTTGGAGACGATCGTAACCACGGCTGTGAAGCAATCACTTCGAACCTGGCGTCCCAAGCTTCATGAGCTTCAGGATTTTCAGAGGATCATTACCCAACATTCGGATAATATATGGCTTGCTCATGAAGCGATTGCCCAAGATCAAAAGCCCGGTTTTACACAAGTGCAGCAGCAACGCATCCGGCGAAGTTCCAGGATCTTGTTATTAGTAGGGCCTGAAGGAGGATTTACCGAAGAGGAGGTCGCCCAAGCCCAAGAGAAGCAAGCGGAGTTGATTTCATTGGGGACTCATCGGTTGCGAGCTGAAACCGCCGCGATCGCCTTTCTTAGCCTGTTACTTCCTTTTCGGACATAAATAAAAAAAGCGAATCATCTGTTTCGATGATCCGCTTTTGAAAAATAGATTTTTAATTAGATCAATCCCAGTTACTTGGGGAACTGTCGGCTCCGCCGCCTTTATTTTTCGAATGATTCATGGCGTACTCTTGCAGCGCGGATACCTCACCCCAGAGTTCCATCGCTTTTTCCAAGGTGGTATCAAAGGAATCATTAAATACCGGGTAGAAAGCGGAAATACCCCAAACTTGTCGGGCCAACTCGGCCTTGACCATACCTTGTTGCATCCACTCATTATTGTTGTAATAGGTTTCAGAAACCCACAGCGTATCGTTTCGGAATACTGGTTTCTTGGTGGTATCACTCAATACCAAGTTGCGTTCCTGCATCATGGTTTTCAGATCTGCCATTTGCTGTTCACTCCAGGTGAAGTCGCTCCGGAACTTATCAAACTGGTCTTTCCATTCGGCGCGAAACGCTTCCCCGTTATCATCCAAATAGTTTCGAACAAAATCGAACCCAACGCGCTCTTTACGCATGAAGTTAACCACGGCAGCTTCCTGGGTGGTATCTTCCTGTACAATGTGATCAGGCACAATTCCGCCACCACCATATACAGTTCGACCGGCATCGGTTTTAAATCTTAAGCTGTCCGGTACGTGGGAGATAAACTCCTTCACATCAGACAGTGCGTCATTCTCACGCTTATACAATTCGTAAGCGTATTCTTCTCGCCCTTTTTTGTAAGGTTTCTGAATCAACCGACCAGAAGGAGTCAGGTATTTGGAGATGGTCACACGGATTTTGCTGGAATCAATCAGGGAATATTGCTGCTGAACCAAACCCTTACCGAATGAACGTTGCCCCACTATCAAGCCACGATCATGATCTTGGACCGCGCCACTGACAATTTCACTAGCTGAAGCGGATCCTTCATTAATCATGATCATTAATGGCTTATCACTAAAATAGCCCTCGGTTCGAGAACGATATCGGCTATTAAATCGGGAATGACGGCTCTCTGTAGAAACCAGTACTTTGCCACTAGAGAAGAATTCCTCAGCAATAGCAATGGCTTGACTCAGATATCCACCGGGGTTATTTCGTAAATCCAGCACGAGTTGGGTCATGCCTTCCTTTTTCAATTCTTTCATGGCCTTCATGAATTCCTCATGCGTGGTGGCGGCAAATCGGTTGATTTTAATATAACCGGTTTGGTCATCCAGCATATAGGAGGTATCCACGGTGTAAAGCGGGATTTCATCACGTATGATGGTGAATTCCAGCAACTCGTTTTGCTTGGGCCGTTTGATGGAAATGTCTACTTCGGAACCTTTGGGACCACGTAAATTGTTAACCACTTCTTTTTGAGTAAACCCAACCGCACTCTCGCCGTTGATTTTAACGATGCGATCGCCAGATCGAATGCCTAATTGATCACTGGGACCGCCGGAAATGGGGGTAACTACCGTAATAGTGTCATCCAGGATGTTAAATTGAATGCCAATCCCTTCAAACTTACCCGCAAACTCTTCATCGATTCGCTCACTGGTTTCCGGTTCAATATATATGGAGTGTGGATCCAGCTCACTGAACAAACCATCAATAGCATCTTCCGTGCGTTTGTTCATGTCCTCCTCAGAATTGTTGGCCAGATATAGATATGCATCTTCAAAGGCCATGTACGACTCTCGAAGACTCCCAATGTTCACATCCGCGAACGTGGTATCCAGTGGAGAATCCGCAACCGAAAAGGTACTATCCGAAATATGCCTAACCATATTTCGGATACTGCTTTTGTATAAGTTGGTCAGATCTACTGGCTCAACATAATTGTCGATGATTTTCCGCTGAACCTGCAAGTACTTATGCAAATTCTCCTGATGATCGACATCACCAATAAAAACCCGCTCGACTCCGGCCAACCAGAATACGGAGAACAGGGCCAGAATTGCGATTTTGGGTGCAATAAATCGTTTCCAACTCATAGTAGAAGAATTAGGTAATGGTTTGTACTAAATTTGTATATCGTAACTAAGTGGCTCAGTAATTGTTTCGCAAGCGAGCATCTTATTTCTAACGACGACCTAATATTAAATGGTATATCGCAGCTGCGTTTGCCCTAGACTACAAAATATAGTGGCTTAGATCTTTGTCTTTGACCAGCGAATCCAGCTGTTTGTTTACATACGCTTTGTCGATGGTAATTTCACCTTCGTTAATATCATCGGGGATAGCATACAGGAGTTCATCCAACAGGCTAGACATAATGGTATGCAAGCGACGCGCACCAATATTTTCTACTCGGGTATTAACTTCCGCGGCTATACGAGCTACTTCGCGAAGGGCTTCCTCTTCAAAATTCAGTTTGATATTTTCAGACTCCAGCATCGCCTGATATTGTTTGGTCAGCGCGTTCTTGGGTTTGGTCAGAATATCAAACAGATCTTTTTCACTAAGTGAGTTTAGTTCTACCCGAATGGGCAGACGTCCCTGCAATTCAGGAATTAAATCGGATGGCTTGGATACATGAAAAGCTCCAGATCCGATAAATAAGATATGGTCGGTTTTAACAATGCCATGCTTGGTAGAGACATTAGACCCCTCCACAATAGGAAGGAGGTCGCGCTGAACTCCTTGCCGGCTCACATCGGGACCACCCTTGCCGCCATCTTTATCAACAGCAACCTTGTCAATTTCATCAATGAATACGATGCCGGAAGTTTGTACACGTTCTAAAGCTTCGGAGATCGCAGCATCGTGATCGATCAATTTTTCGGCTTCCTCATCTAACAGAATTTCGCGGGCTTCCTTAATGGGAACCGTTTTTTTCTTTTTCTTCTGGTTTCCAAGATTGCCTAAAAAATCCTGCAGATTGACGCCCATCTCTTCCTGACCACCGGGACCGAATACCTGCATCATAGGTTTGCTACGCTGTTGAACCTCAATTTCGATCTCTCGATCATCCAATTCGCCATCACGGAGTTTCTTACGGAACTTGTCACGTGTACGTTGGTTCAGCTCCGCGTCCGATGCCGTATCGGGGTCAAATGAATCGCTGTTGGATCCGCTAAAGCCGGCTGCTGCTGATGGGTTTTTCTTCACCGGTGGTATCAAAATATCCAGGATGCGATCCTCGACTTTCTCTTTGGCTTGTTTCTTGACTCGCTCTTGCATTTCCGATTTAACCATATTAATGGCCACATCGGTCAAATCACGAATCATGGATTCCACATCTCGCCCTACATAACCGACTTCAGTAAATTTCGAGGCTTCCACTTTGATAAAGGGAGCGTCGGCTAATTTGGCTAAGCGTCGGGCGATTTCGGTTTTACCTACCCCCGTAGGGCCAATCATCAAAATGTTATTGGGAATAATTTCATCGCGGATAGCTTCGTCGGCATTCATGCGTCTCCAGCGGTTACGCAGGGAGATAGCTACCGATCGCTTTGCTTCATCCTGACCCACAATATATTGATTGAGGGCCTCCACAATTTGATGAGGAGTTAATTTCTTGGTTACCGTAGATTGCATATCAGAAGTTGGAATAGTTGCAGTAGAATTAGTCTTCAATTTCTAACACCGATAAGTTATGATTGGTGTAAATACAGATATCTCCGGCGATGTGCAGGGATTTTTCAACAATTTCGCGAGCCGATAAATCCGGAGCATTTTCTTTAAGGGCACGTGCCGCGGCCAACGCATAGGATCCTCCACTACCTATGGAAATAATCTGATCATCGGGTTCGATGACATCGCCTTGCCCGGATATAATCAGTGCCTGCTCTTTATTCATGACTCCGAGAAGAGCTTCCAGTTTGCGCAAATACTTATCGCCACGCCATTCTTTGGTGAACTCAACAGCGGCACGCAGCAGGTTACCATTGTACTGTTGTAATTTTTCTTCGTACTTCTCAAACAGGGTAAAAGCATCTGCGGTTGATCCGGCAAAACCAGCTACGATTTTGCCTTCGTAGAGGGTACGTACCTTGCGAACCGTCGATTTCATGACGGTTTTATCCATGGTTGCTTGTCCGTCACCTCCGATTACTGCTTGGCCATTATGAATGACACCCAAAATAGTGGTGCCATGAATTTGCATAGGAGATTGTTGTTGATTGGACATCGAGTGTGTAAGAATTAAAAATGAAAGTCAGAGATAAATACGGGTAAGATTCTGTAGTTAGTCAATCAGTTAACTGGTCGAATGCGAATCTATTGTAATTGATTCGCATTCGGGGCCAGATTTCTACAGAATTAGGACTTATAATACTTGGACTTTGTATTCCGGCGAGATCGTCGGTTGTTTTGGTTACCGTTACTGTGCTTGCCCGAGGGGCGAGGTTTCCGTTTGTCGTCGCCGGAGGAGCCATTGTCATTTTTATACACTTCCACCTCTTCACCAGCCAGATCGTCGAGTTCCTCTTCGGTTTCAATGACTAACTCTTCAATGTCTTCCTCTCGCATAACCGCATCGGTAATATCCAGGTCGGATCCGGCCAGAGTGACTTTAAACTCATTTAGCGAGATTGATTCATCAGCCACCATATCGATCTTCATTTTGTATTTGAACATCCATTTCAGGCGCTGGCTGATTAATCCACGGGTCAAGAACGACTTCAGATAGGGATTCATATAAATATCCACGGCACGGTAATCGGTACCATGCTTGAATTTGCTCAACCAAGCATTCATATCGGCTACGATGGTATTCTGAGAGACCACATTGCCCGATCCGCCACACATTGGGCAAACTTTGGAAACCGAATTCACTACGCTGGGGCGGATTCGTTGGCGGGTAATCTGGACCAATCCAAAGTCACTCATCGGGAGTACATTGGTTTTGGCCTGATCCTTATGGAATTCCTTCATCAACTCATCGTAAACCTTTTTCCGGTTTTTGTTGTCTTTGAGATCGATGAAGTCCACAACGATGATTCCGCCGATATCCCGCAGTCGCAGCTGCTTGGCTACCTCGCGAGCGGATTCCAGGTTGGTTTTTAAGGAATTATCCTCTTGTCGTTTTTTGGCCGCGTAGGGACCAGAGTTCACATCCACCACATACATGGCTTCGGTTTGCTCAAAGATCAGATAACCCCCGGATGGCAGGCGGACCCGCGGTCCAAAGATGGAGTCCACATCTTTGGCTATTTTCATGAAGTCAAAAATATGCTCCTTGCGCTTATATAGCTCAACATTGGGGAGCATTTGCGGTGCCACCTGGCTGACATACGATTTCACCGATTTATGCAGCTCAGGATCATCAATCAACACGCGATCGTAATGCTTGGCGAACAGATCGCGAATCAAGCTTTCGGTCATATTCAAGTCGTTGTACAAGAGGGCCGGGGGGCGTGCTTCTTCCAATTTACCCAACAGCGCTTCCCACTTTTTAAGCACATTGCGCATATCATCTTCAATAGCCTGCTCATCCTGACCTTTGGCTACTGTTCGCACAATCACGCCAAACCCTTTGGGCAGCATACCGCCCACAATGCGTTTTAGGCGCTTTTTCTCTTTGTAGCTATTGATTTTGCGAGAAATTGCGATATAGTCGCCCATTGGAATGAGCACCAGAAACCGACCGGGAATGGTGATATCCGTAGAAACCCGTGGTCCTTTGGAACCAATAGGCTCTTTCACAATCTGAACCAGCAATTTTTGGCCCGATCGAATAACTTCTCCTACGCGATTCTGTTTCTCATAGGAGCTCAGCTTATCGTAATTTTTGGGTGCGTTGTTACGAGCGCGTTTGGGAATGGCATCCGGCCCGTTAAGCATCTTGATATAATTCTCAAGATTGTCACCAGCATCCGAGAAGTGTAGAAATGCGTCTTTGGGAGTGCCCATATCAATGAAAGCAGCACGAATACCGCTCATCACCTTGTGGACCCGGGCCAGGTAAATATTACCAACGGTACGTTGGTTTTCTTCGGATTCTATGAAAAACTGGGCTAGTTCACCATTTTCAATTAAGGCTGTCCGGATTTGTTTTCCGGATGAGTGAATAACAATTTGATTCTTCATCTAAGCATAATGCTTTCGCACACATGCCGCTCAGTGGAGTGTCATAAGGTCGGAATCCAGAGAATAATGTCTGTAAAAATCTGGTGAAAAGTTCGCTAAAATTCCTTGTCAAGCTCAACAGTGAGCGATGCAGCGCGCAATTAAAATTCCAGTTTGTTGGGTACGGCTGCGATATCATGGAATGATCAAAGCGCTCTGCTCCATAAGAGCGTTGGCTAGGCAGAGCAGCCGCAACAAAAAATGAGTGCAGTGATTGCAATAGTTGAGGGACTTGAGGTCGCAGTTTATTCACAGCCTCTGCAGTAGTTGCACCATGGCCCTGAATAACATACACGGACGCGAAACGAGCGCGCCGCGTAAGCGAAATTGTGGCGGTCAAAAATAATTGAATGATAATATCTTGTGTACTTGAAACCGTTTTCATTGCCTCAAAATATGCTTCACTGCATATAATAACTACCGTAATATACAGCAGTACAAATCATATGTAAATTCTATTATATAACGCAACTACACAAATAATATTCGATAATGTTGCGTAATGAACATGAAGGCTAGTTTTCATCATTCTTTCGGACGATATCCGCTCCTACAGCATTAAGCTTATGCTCAAGTTGCTCATAGCCCCGATCTAAATGATATATCCGTAAGACTTCTGATTCACCTTGGGCTACCATCGCAGCCATAACCAAGCTTACGCTAGCCCGTAGATCGGTACTCATCACAGAGGCACCATTAAGGGGAGAAGGGCCTTCGATATGTACCGCATTTTGCTTGATTTCCATATCCGCTCCCAAGCGCTTCAACTCGGGCACATAACTGAAACGATCCATATATATGGTATCAGTCACCACACTTGTTCCTTTGGCCTGGGTCATCATAGTGGCCCATTGCGCTTGTAAATCAGTGGGAAATCCGGGATACACTTTGGTTTCAATGGAAACCGGAGTGATCTCATCGGGTGCCTGTACCCGAATGGTGGAACCATCTACCTGAACATCGACGCCGGTTTCGGGGAAGATTTTCAAAAACTCTCCCAGATCATCCGGATCCGCGTTAGTCAGGGTGAGGTCGGATTCGGGGTGCATGGCTGCTGCGATCATATACGTACCCGTTTCGATCCGATCCGGGGCGTTACGTATGGTTATACCTTTCAAGGTATCTACCCCGTGAATGGTAAGGGTATCGGTTCCGATGCCCTCGAATTGCGCCCCCATCTTTTCCAGGGTCTTACACAGCAGGACCACATCGGGTTCGCGAGCGGCATTTTGGATAGTGAAAGTTCCTTGGGATCGGACGGTAGCCAGTACCAGGTTTACCGTAGCTCCCACACTACTGGGATTCAGGGTAAAGGTATTGCTGGTTAACCCGTCGTCTGGGATGCGGGCAACCACATATCCTTGTTCCATTTCCAGATCAGCACCAAAAGCTGTTAAGCCCTTCAGGTGAAGATCAACGGGACGGGGCCCCCAAGCACAACCGCCGGGAAGAGAAACGCGGGCTTGCCCCATTCCACCCAACAGAGCTCCCAACATATAAAACGAAGCACGCATTTTACGTACCAGTTCATACGGCGCTTCATAGTGCGACATGTGTGTAGGATCAATCGTAAGGCGATTTTCATCTTCCTCAAAATTGACGTGCGCACCGGTAACCCGCAGTACGTTGTTAAAGGTATAAATGTCTTTTAAGCGCGGAACCGCTTCGATGGTTGTCGGGCCATCGCCTAAGAGAGCGGCTGCCATCAAAGGCAGGGCCGCATTTTTGGATCCGCTGATGTCTATGGTTCCCTGCAGGGGTGTTTCACCCTGTACAATAAATTTATCCACCTGCTTCGATTTCTAAAATGGGTTCGTTCTTTTCTACGTTTTGCCCGACGTTTACATGGATATTAGTGACCACACCCGCGGCCGGGGCTTTAAGTTCGTTTTCCATTTTCATGGCTTCCAGGATAGCTACCGGTTGACCTTCTTCAACCATGTCACCTTCATCGGGCATAATCTCCAGAATTTTACCGGGCATAGGGGCATTGAGCTCACCTTCGCCTAGTTCATCTGCCGATTTAAAGCCCATTTCATCCATCAACAGGTCTTGTTCATCTCGAACATTAACGGTTAGCCATTGGCCATTAAATTGAAACTCCAGGGTTTGCTTGTCAATGCGTACATCGTCCAGGCGGAATATCTGCCCGCCTATACGTAATAAATAACGATGCTCGTCCTGTTGAATAAATTGATAGGAGTAAGAATTGCCATCCACTTCTACGGTTTGATCCTCTTCATTGAAGAACAATTCCCGCGCTTCATCATGCAGTGTTGTTTCAAACTTCATAGATCTTCCGAAATCAATATTTAAAGTTGGGCCAACCCATTCTTAGTCGCTTGAAACGAGAATGAGCGGAGATTATCGGTATCATAAAAATACTGGCGTTCCACTTTTTGACCGTTCTCTTCCATCACGGTTACCAAGCCTTCGTTAAGCATGGTAATCAGTTCGTCACGTAGTTCCCCGTACGTTAAGCCCGTTTCCTCTAATATTCGGTCAAACGGTTCCGGGAATATCAATTTGTCAATGATTGAACGTTGTGAAGCAGTTATTTCGGTCATGTCTCGCGCCGTAGCATTAGATTGATGAAAATAGGAGGATCAAAGGGATAAACAAATGGAAGTATTAGGGGCGTTAATCAATTTTGATATCTCCGTAGGTCACTAAATTATCCGTGGTGTCAAAAATGTAGATACGATGTAATCCTACGGCTTGCTGTCCTCCAAATTGTGCAATATCTGTGGGATTGATGGTAAAACTGGTCAAACCATTGGGGGTATCATAGGTAGAAAAAAGTCTGATAAATTCATCTTGATCATTATAGCCGCCTACTATAATGCCGTTCAGCGCATCCAGAGAAATGTACAACTCAACAGTGACGCGTTGATCGGTGGCAACCGAATTGGGGTAGGGGTAACGTACATTTTCATCGGAGTAAAAGCGAACCAGACCAGAATACATAGGACTGATCCGCCAATCATCTTCATCGGGATCCCCATCGGGTTTTCCGTCCAGGGTCATCGGCGTATAATTATTAGGAGTTTGGAATGCTGATGATTCAAATTGCTGTTGTTCGTCTTCCTGGTTACAACCCACAGCGATTGCGAAAAACAGAACTGCGATAGTTAAATTAAGTGATACCGGAAATGTTTTGATCATTAGTGTACTAACTTCAGCGTTGGGGTGTTAACCAATTGGATTACGATGAATCGAGGAGTTTAGTCTTTAAAACAAACTCTAATATCGTATCTTTGCCGTTCTTGATAATTCATCGATCCATTCAGATCAAACAATATACAACATGCACATCATTGGTCTCAAGAATTGTGATAGTACCCGCAAAGCTCGTAAATGGCTGAATGAACGAAATA
Source organism: Bacteroidota bacterium (assembly GCA_051747265.1). Classification (GTDB taxonomy): domain Bacteria; phylum Bacteroidota; class Rhodothermia; order Balneolales; family Balneolaceae; genus JBNJFY01. The sequence goes on from JBNJFY010000003.1 coordinate 492,199, forward strand.
TTGAAATACCTTTCTCAGATATTAGCGAGGAACCATTTACGGAAGAAGAGCTGGATGAATTAATTCGAAAAGTGGGTTTGAGTACCTTGATCAACAAACGCAGCCGAACATGGCGGGATTTGGGATTGGCAAAATCGGATCCCAGTGAGAAAGAACTTCGGCAAGCGGCCCTATCCAACCCCAAGCTAATTAAGCGCCCCATTTTAGTTCTGGGCGAATCGGTGGTGGTAGGATTCGATGAGGATACTTATCAAAATCTGGCCGAAAGCATGGAATTGATATAAAAGTTTGAAATTCAATGCTCAAATCATCATTCCATAGTATGATCAATATTCGCCGGTTATTGGTACTGGGTTGGATAGTTTTTATCTGGATGGGAATTGGGGAGCATGGATGGGCCCAGAAGAATCCGCAAACTGTTTTGGAATTGGGGCCTTACCAACCTCCTACCATGGAAGAACTACTCAATAGTCAGGAATATTTTGAATACGAAGTTCGCTATGGATTCATCAAACTGGGAAATATAGAAGTAGAAATATTGGGCGATTCTTTATATCGCGGTAAACGGACGTATCACTTGCGTACAATTATCCGATCAGCTCCGGGGCTACCGTTTGTGGGCGAAGAAGAAAATCAATATCACAGCCTGATGGCCGTACGAGACTCTATTCCCTATACCATGGTATTCTGGACAGATAATGTGGATGAGAATATTTATGAGGAAACTCGCTATGAGTTTTATCACGATCGCGGAGTGGTGCACACCTTCGAGGAGGGGGAACCGGTAGATACCTTGGATATTCAGCAGCCGGCCAGCAGTGGGCATATTGTCTTCTATTTATCCCGTTTGTTCGCCGGTAGTACCACCCCATATAACATACCTGTTTATATCAACCATGAAGAGGGTTGGCTGAAATCAAAAGGTGATTTATCAATAGATAAGCGAGAGTATCGGGCATTTAGTTCGCCAATTCCTACCTACAGAATGGATGGGAAAGCCGATGTACGGGGCCCGTTTGGTTTCAGTGGGCGATTTACCTCATTTTTTGCCGCAGATCGATTGCGCGTTCCGCTGGAAGCCCACGTAAAGGTGTGGATAGGATGGGTAAAAGTGCGGTTGAGCAAGTATGAGTTAAAATCTGAAATTTCACAATCACAGTAATCAGGGTGGTCAGATGGGACAGCATATCAAAGTAAACATAGAATGGCTTGATCATGGGCAGGGTTTACAAGAGCCGGGATACGAAACAAAATCCGCGGCGGGAATGGATATACGGGTGGCTGTTGATGAGCCGATAACCATTCATCCCGGAGATCGCGCGTTGGTGCCAACAGGATTTAGAATGGCTCTTCCCGAAGGCTATGAAGCCCAAATACGCCCTCGCAGCGGCTTGGCTTACAAGCACGGCATTACCATGCTTAACACCCCGGGGACCATCGATGCTGATTATAGGGGTGAGGTTAAAATTCTGGCTATTAATCTGGGCGATAAACCCTATACCGTACATCGTGGTGATCGTTTGGCTCAAATGGTAATTGCGCCCATTACCCAGGCTCAGGTCGCTGTGGTTGATCATCTGGATGATACCGCGCGAGGTGACGGTGGCTTCGGAAGTACCGGGAAATCCTAATTGATGTTGAAGCTCATTTCTAAGGCGGAGTTTAGATAGGCATGCGCAAAACCACCAAGCTGGATCCTTATGTTCATCTGGTTCGGCATAACCGCGATTATCGCCAGCTCTGGTTGAGTCAAATTGTATCTAATTTTGGGGACTGGTTCGGGCTGCTGGCCGTTTATGAACTGATAACCCGATACTCCGATTCTGAGTTTCTATTGGGATTGATCATTGTGGTGAAGATGCTCAGCTTGGCGTCCTTTTCACCCATTGCCGGTTATATCACCGACCGTTTTAACCGCCGTCAATTAATGATTTGGTGCGATGTCTTGCGAGCGGTCATCGTAGCGGGCTTTTTGTTGATACGTTCTCCCGATATGCTATGGCTGACGTACGTGCTGATGGCCCTGCAAATGATGCTCTCCGCTGTTTTTGAGCCTGCTAAAACCTCCTCCATTCCCAATGTGACCACTGATGAAGAACTGGTTCACGCCAATATTCTATCATCATTGTCTTGGAGTATCATCTTTACCTTGGGAATGGGCATCGGGGGCGTGGCTACGGCTTTTTTAGGAACCGACTTGGTCTTCATTTTAGACGTGTTTACCTATCTTTTGTCCGGTTGGTTTATTTTTAAGGCTACTATTCCACAATTCACCAGCGAAGAGGGAAGTGCCGCGCAACAGAAAATGCTGCAGGGAATTAGAGAAGGCTTCGCTTTTTTGCTAGAACGAAAAGAAGTATTACGACCCACTTTGGCCAAGGGAGCTTTTACACTTTGTTTGGGTTCTCTGGTATATATGCTGATTCTGGTCTCCGAAAATGTATTGATGATGGGCAGCTTGGGCACGGGATTACTCTACGCCAGCCGGGGGGTAGGTACTGCTGTTGGCCCTATCCTGGGACGTCGGTTCATCCGCGATGAGCGAAAATGGGTCATGGCCATGGGGCTGTTCATGATTTTAGGTGGGTTGAACTATTTGGGAGTTGCGTTTACCCAGCAACTTTGGCTCATGTTGATATTGGTATTTCTGGCTCACGCCGCCTCCGGAGCCAATTGGGTGATGAGCACCGTATTGCTGCAACGCCGAGCCCCGGATCATTACCGGGGACGCGTGTTTAGCACAGAGTGGCTGGTATTTACGCTCAGCCAATCGGGCTCGGTAATGTTGGCTTCCTGGTTGCTGGATATGGATTGGCTGACGCTTCCCCAGGCAATAGCCGGATTTTCAGCGTTATTAATGGTGACTGGAATTATTTGGATGTTGGTTATGGGTAGGGCTGAGCAAACTTACCAACACGGTAAAGGAAATATGAATAGTGCGGTTGAATCCGCTTTAAAAGATGTGTTAGATTAAGTAACCCGTTAACCATTATTTCAGGTGATTGTGATATGGAGCTATTCACGGTACCGGATATTTTTTCAGACACTCCCTTACTCATTGCTGAAGCACCGGAAGTCAATATCATTGCCTATCATCAGGATCAGCAAATTGAACAAGCCAATGTTGAGCTGACTAAGAACCTAATCATATTTGTCCTCAAGGGATACAAGGAGGTTATCGGCGAAGAAAGTAAAGTCCGTATTGAAGAAGGAGAGGGGTATTTTCTTCGTCGAGGAAAGTATCTGTTATCCGAAAAGTTCAAGGAGTCCAATCAGTACGAGAGTTTACTGTTCTTTTTTTCGGATCAATTAGCACATCAATTTTCAACACAAGCTTTGGACCTGCGGGAGAGCAGCAAAGAGGCCATTGAAGATGGTAGAACCTTTAAGCTTAATGAGAAACTGCGCGCGTACATTCAAAATCTGCGAGCCTATGCCCAGGCTGATGATCTCTTGAACACGAATGCGTTCACAGAGTTAAAAATGATGGAATTGTTTTGGCTACTGGTTAAAACTCTCCAAGGTGCGCCATTTGAGCAGTTTTTGAGCAGACTCTCCAAGCAACCGACCTACCAGATCCAGAAAGTGATGGAGGCGCATTACAGGGAAAATGTAAGCCTGGAACAGCTGGCGTTCCTAACTGGGAATAGTCTATCTACCTTTAAGAGACGCTTTAAAGAGGAATACCAAACTACTCCGGGAGAATGGATCAGGCAAAAACGCCTGCAGGAAGCTCAGTATTTGTTACGATCTACGCGAAAAAATGTAACCCAAGTTTGTTACGAGGTGGGGTTCGAAAATGTCTCTCATTTCGTGCAATCATTTAAAGAGAAATTTGGAACCACTCCCAAGCAATTTCAACTGGAGCAGCTGAGCACATAATTTGAACTTCAGAGCACATTTATGCTGGCTGAAGATTTCTAAATTGACATTCGAAACACCATTCGAACTGAACTCAAATGTCAATCATGATGAGCTCCAAAGAATTGTGGATACATCGGTTTCAATATAATCGAGATGCCAACCGGCGATTTATAAAAGTGATCGCTGAGCATGAAAATATACCGGCTCCGGTAATCAAGTTGTTTAGTCATATTTGTAATACTCACTTAGTTTGGCTGGATCGCGTACACACTTTGAAGAACGAAACCATTCCGGATATTTGGGAAATTCATAAACCTGGGGTGTTTCCATCGCTGAATACCCGCTGTTTTGAACTCACTGAATGGTTTGTGCAAGCCGAAAATTATGGATTGCCATTTGCGCGAGTAATACGGTATCAGAACTCAAAAAAACGGGTATTTGAGAATACCATCCAGGAAATATATAGTCATATCTTAATGCACTCTATGTACCACCGTGGTCAAATGGCCAAATATTTGAGGGAGAAGGGGATCGAGCCGCCGATTACTGATTTTATAATGATGAACCGGGAAGAGTTATCACCGGATATCGGAGCGCAGGTTTAGCTTTGTTTACGTTGTCGCTTATACTCCTCATTGGAGAGAAGCCCCTGTTGCCATAAGCCGGTTAAATAATTGACACGCTCCATTTCGCCTGGCGAAGTCTCCGGCTGGCGAGGCGCTGATTTTTCCTTTTCTTTTAACAGGCGTCTTCGGTGAGCAGCCGCTTTTTTGATCATATCAGCCAATTCCCGCGGATGAGGTTGCCCCAACAGGGTCGCTCGACGATCAGGAGTGATGATCTCCAGAATTCCTACCTTGGTTTTCTGGTCAATCCATCGTTGCTTTACACGTACGCTTTGAATGTTTTCCAGGTCAATGCGCTCTGAATAATTTTGATCCTGGAGTTCAATGGATTGATCGGTGATCAGATAGCGGTACTGATGTTGTTTGCGCCAAATCCACCACAGAGCAATGATACCCAACCCAAAGACCGGTATGAATAAAACGGCAGCCAGGTAACGCCAAAAAAAGTGTTTCCAGTTTGGGCGAAGTACTTTGGATTTCTGCTGTTGTTGAGAAGATGATGCCATATTAATTACTGGAGATATTTATTTCAGTAGAAGCACCAAGGTAAAAAATGAGATTATCCCTGAAAAGGTTCCGAAATATCTAAACACCAAGATTGATTTCTATCTTCCTGAAAATTAGGAGGTTAATCGCAATGGAACATGCCGAATTTTAATTTTGGGTTGGCCCCCGACAAAATATCTTAAAAAAGCCCACCATAAATCGTATATTTGTGCGTTTAGCAACCTTCGAATTTCATTGGAAATACCGATCGTCATCGGTCATTAAAAAGTAGGGTAATAATAACGTGAAGTGGTGGAAATACGCCGTAGCAATCTGGATGACCGTGGTTATTGTCGCCGGTTTTCTAATTCAGATTCCTTATATCCCCATCCTGGAGCAAACCGCACGCAATTTGTTTCTCCATGTTCCTATGTGGTTTACCATGATGGTCACCTTCGCTACGGGATTCGTGCACAGTGTTCGATATCTGAACGATCCACAGCCTTATACTGATATTCAGGCCTCGGCCTCTACCAATGTGGGGTTGATTTTTGGAATATGTGGTTTGCTAACCGGTTCTTTGTGGGCACGTTTTACCTGGGGAACGTGGTGGACTTTTGCCGAGCCCAAAATGAATTTGGCCGCGTTGGCGATGATGATTTACGTAGCCTATTTCGTGTTGCGAAGTGCTTTCGACGACCCCGAGCGTCGAGCTAAAATCTCCGCGGTATACAATGTATTCGCGGCTACCACCATACCTTTTCTGCTATATATCATCCCCCGCCAATTACAGAGTTTGCATCCTGGGGCAGAAGGGAATCCGGCATTTAGTGAAATAACTGCACCGGAACTGCGTATCATATTTTATCCGGCTGTTATCGGTTTTATTGGATTGGCCTTTTGGATGATTGATATCGTTAAGCGATATGATTGGTTAACTTATAAAACACAGGGTGAATATTGATTTCCTCGTTCATTACATTCGCACTATTTATGCAATCAACAGCGGTGGATACGCTGACCCAAAGTTACTCCCAAAAGTGGGATGCGGCCGGTCAGATGGAGGAAGCCGGTCCAATTATGCAATTTATGGCCTCTAACGATCTTATTTTTGTTGTTTTAGGAGTCAGCTTAATTATATGGCTTGTACTGCTGTTCACGTTATTTAGGGTGGATCGCAAGGTTCGTGCCCTTGAAGAACAGCTCGAAGAAACTGACAATCGACTAGAAACTTAACTCGTTCTTATTTATGAAGCCTCGTATTATCCTAGGTGTTGTAGCCATTGTTGCCTTCACATCCCTGCTAATGTACAATTTTGGGAATAGTATCAGTACCTATGTCTCTTTTGATAAGGTCGGTTCCATGGAGAATGCGCATGTGGTCGGTAAATTGGCTAAAGATCATCCCTTTGGTTTCTCTAAGAAGTCCAAAAAGTTTACGTTTCACATGAAGGATGAAGAGGGCAATGTTCGTAAGGTGATTTATCCACGACCCAAACCGAATAACTTTGAACAGGCAACACAGTTGGTGGTCATTGGCGAGATGCGTAACGAGGTCTTTTACGCTAATGAGATGTTGATGAAGTGTCCCTCCAAGTATAATGACGCGGATGGCGCGGAATTTCAAAAACCTGAAAATCACATGTCCGCCCAAAAAGCATCCTAAAACGCTCGCAAATTAATACAGGCTTTGGTGTGAGAAAGCCTGTTCAACTTTACAGAAATTACTCTCCTCTTTTATGCTCGGCACTATAGGTCATCTACTAATTTCCGGCGCCTTCGGTTTGATGCTGGCTGCCCTGTTTGCGTATTGGTACAGCGATTTTAAAGATGAAAATAAGCTGTTTAAGACAGCTAATTGGATGTATGGAATCAGTGGCCTATTGATCTTAGTGGCTTCGGTGATTCTCGTTTATCTGATCTTTACCCACCAGTTCCAATACTATTATGTGTACAACTATACCAGTCAGGATTTACAAGCCAAATATTTAGCTTCAGCATTTTATGGAGGGCAGGAAGGCAGTTTTATGCTTTGGATCCTGTTTTCTGCGTTGCTCGGGCTGGGATTAATGAAATGGACGGGTGAACCGTATCGCAAACCGGTTTTGTTTGTAATGTCCTTGACCCAGCTTTTTCTATTGTCCATGATTCTGGGCATCGATTTAGGCAGCGTGCATATTGGGGCTTCGCCATTCCGATCCTTGGCTGATGCCATGCCCAATGCTCCGTTTTTGCAGCAAAATCCCGATTTCGTACCCGCAGACGGTAAGGGACTCAATGATCTGTTGAAAAGTCCATGGATGATGATTCATCCGCCGATTCTGTTTATGGGGTTTGCGATGATGACGGTGCCCTTTGCTTTTGCCGTGGCCTCTTTGTGGAAAGAGAAATATCAGGAATGGGTAAAACCAGCCATGCCCTGGACGTTGGCCGCTAATTTGTGTCTGCTGACTGCAATTTTTCTGGGGGGCTATTGGGCCTATGTAACCTTGTCGTTTGGGGGCTATTGGGCTTGGGATCCGGTGGAAAACGCTTCGCTGGTCCCTTGGCTATTCGGTACGGCAGGTATCCATACCATGCTGATTCAGCGGAAAAGTTCCACTTCGCAAAAGGCGTCCATCATATTTGCGTTGCTAAGTTATGTAGGGATTGTCTATGAAACCTTTTTGACGCGCTCGGGTATCTTGGCTGACGCTTCTGTTCACAGCTTTGTGGATCTGGGACTGTATAATCAGTTATTGTTGTTTATGCTGGTAACCATCTTGTTGGGAATTGGGCTGTTGGTCTACCGCTACAAATCTCTGCCCAAGCAAAAAGATACCAGTCAACTATTTTCGCGCGAATTTCTGACCTTCGCCGGAGCTATGATGCTCTTTTTGCTGGGTCTGGTCATTATTTTGGGAACCAGTTCTCCGATTATCGGCAAGTTGTTTGTTTCCAATCCCACACCTCCAGAGATGAGCTTCTACAACGAGTGGTCGATGCCCATGGTGATGATAATCGCCGTGTTGACTGTATTAGCACAGTTTTTGTTCTGGAATAAGATGGATGCGGAGGAGTTGTCTTCGGCTTTACTAATGCCATTGGTTTTAACATCGGTTGCTACTATGGCTACCATTTTTTGGGCCAATATCCGAGACATTTATCAGATGGTGTATCTGTTGACCGGTTATTTCGCGCTCTTTGGTAATGGAAATGTGATGCTTCAGCTGGTCATCAAGAAGCCCAAATTGATCGGCGGTACCTTGTCCCATGTTGGCTTTGCGTTGTTGCTACTAGGGGTAATCGGATCCTCACTATACAACGAGCATCTACTGGATCAAAAGACCATCGCCTATAACAAAGCGGTTAAAGCAGGCAAGGTTACCGATGACAATGGATTTCCGGTAAGTCAGCAGATCGATATGCTGGAGCTCAACTTGAATGAGCCGAAGCTAGTCAATAATGAATATTTGATCACCTATGAAGGGTACACTTTAGAAAATCAGGAGCGCCCCGGACAGCAAGCCTATAAAATTAAGTTTGAAGATCCGGATGGCGATTGGGATCCATTCTATATGCATCCGCAAGTGTATCCGATGATGTCCAATCCACAGATGGGTTCTATTGAATGGTCGGTAGATCCCGATGTGCGTACCGGTTTGGTCGATGATATCTATTTGTATGTGGCGGGTAGTGCTTATGTAGAACGGAAAAACGAACAAGTCGAACGCCGCGCAAAACAAGATGATCCTATGAAAAATGCGGCTATGGGATCTGAGGCAGAGCAAGATACGTCTCAAACGCTCACCTTGGGTCGTAATCAATCGGTTGATATGGGATCACTGACCATCAAATTTCATGATTTCTCGAAAACGGATACGGCGAATTTGCCTGAAAACACCCAGGTGGGAGTTCAGGCACATATTGAGATCATTGATAATGCGGCGGGGCATACGCATTCGGTGCATCCCGTATTCGCCGTCGTGAACAAAGAGGGCGAGAGCTGGACCTATTCTCCCGCGGTTCCCATCGAGGAATACGATATGACCCTTCAATTCGTGAATGTTAACCCAAGCACGGGACAAATCGACTTGCGATTGACCGGAGTGGATGGCCAATTACCCGAGCAGGACTGGGTATTGTTGGTCGCCGAAGAAAAACCTTTTGTTTCTGTGGTTTGGGCTGGTACTTTTGTGTTAATGATTGGATTCTCAATTTCTATATTCCGTAGATGGGCAGATGAAAAACGAAGAGAGGCCCGCCGGGATGCCAACATGAGTTAGGCTCCTCGCGGTCGTACACATCGTAATGATAAAATTTATGGCACGAGTGAACAGATGGAAACGTTCGTTATACGCTGGTAAAACGGCCAGGTATCTTTTCCATATTGTGCTCCTCCTGCTGGTCAGTGGGATCGTGAATGCTGCCTGCGTTGCCCAATCGACTGCCCATAACAAAAAGAAGGTGAACCCTTCGCGTGTATTAATCAAAACATTGGTGTTCCCGGGTTGGGGGCATCTGGCATTGGGAAACGAGCATCAATCTCGGGGGAAATGGCATATTGGTACCGAACTGGCACTCTGGTTGGGATATGGCGGCATTGCTTTGCGATCTAGTCAATTGGAAGATAACCTGATTACCCAGGCTCAAACCTATGCGGATATTGATATTTCCAATCGCGGACAGGATTTGTGGATCGCCATTGGGAGTTATGAAAGTCTGGACGCCTACAACAGGTTGCAATTGTTGAATCGAAATTGGGACCAACAGTATGCCGATCAACCCAAGAATCAATGGCAGTGGACGACGGATCAGGCTCGCCAGGATTTTGAGTCAACACGTACTCAATGGAATCGAACCAAACAGCAAGTTCCAGCCGTACTCAGTGCCCTGATATTGAATCGGGTGATTGCTGGGATAAGTGCCTACCGGCGAGCCCTGCAGCTGCAAGAACAATCCCCGTCTCAACAGTCTACATCTACCTCAACGGCTACTGCAGGTAATTCGGTACGGTGGCAATTTTCGATCCGGCCTCACTTACCAGCCACGGCTCAGCATTCCCACTTGGCGTATCAGTTGCAGCCGGTTATCAAAGTAAATTTCTAGATTGTTTATATGCCCCGATATCTTCTTACTGTGGCTTACGATGGGACGCGCTTCAATGGATGGCAACGCCAACCACACCCCGAGCAACGCACCGTTGAGGAAGAACTAGAACGTGCGCTCTCGCAACGCTTTCAGCAGGAAATTGACGTCATAGGCCAGGGGCGTACGGACGCGGGCGTTCATGCGGAAGGGCAAACCGCTCATGTGGATTTACCAGAAAAAATTGAGCCTCGTGAATTGACTTACGCCTTGCTGGGATTGCTACCGCGCGATATTGCGGTACTCAATATCCAGCAAACCGCAGTAGATTTTCACGCCCGATATGACGCAACCTATCGCTTATATCGTTATCAGATATTAACTGAACCACGTCCATTGTATCGGAGTGCCGCCCACATGGAATTGCGACCACTAGATCTGGAATTGATGCAGGCTTGTGCCGAAATGGTACAGGGCGAACATGATTTTGAGTCATTCACCATTTCCAGTTCACTGGATGGTCGTCACGCGCGGTGTCATTTGATGGAAACCAGCTTGACCTACGACTCTCCGTGGCTGTTATACCGAATATGCGGGAATCGATTTTTGCGACGGATGGTTCGTCGGTTGGTGGGCAGTATGTTACAAGTAGGACTGGGAACGATTACCCTCGCAGATTTTCAAGACCTGTTGAAAACCCCACGTGAAGACATCGGGGGGCATGCCGCACCCGCTAAGGGATTGATTTTAGAAGAGGTTAACTATGGGAACCGAGGGGGGAATAATTCTTGAAATTTCTGTTGACAAATGTTCGCAGAATAAACTATATTTATGGCCTTCTAATGCGAGGTGCTGCTAATAATGCGAGGTGCTGCTAAGAGTTCAAGCACCTGATTTTTTGAAAGAAAAACTTGCATTGGAAAGCTTCGATTTTGTATAATTGGAGCTCTGAAAATGACCTATTCCTCGGTAGCTCAGGGGTAGAGCAAGCGGCTGTTAACCGCTGGGTCGGGGGTTCGAATCCCTCCCGGGGAGCTCTTAAAAAGGCTTTGCTGAATATTTCAGCAAAGCCTTTTTTGTTTTCGTAGACCTTCTGGAATAAAATTGATACGCCGAGTTTGCATTTCGGCGAGAATGAATTCCCCGCCTCGTATTATTGCGCTCCTCCGGGGCTTTGATCAGCTCCTGGTGAATTATTTTTGAAGCTTTATTCAAATAATTTGCTACCGCTTCATTGCTTTCCACGTCTGGCTAACAAATTCCCATAGCTCCCCAATACTGCTCCCCTAGGATGGGAGCGTCGATTGGTGCTGTTGGTTTACTATTTGGTAGTGTTCAATGATATATAAGGGGAAAAGCTGTGGCCAAAGTCCAGCATCCCTCATTTTGCCACTTCAAAATAATATCCCTTAGGACGCCTTAGGCTACTTTTTAAAGCATTTAGCGAAGAAATTATGGACATATTAAAATGAATATCCAGAAATCAAGAGAAGGGTTATACCATGGACCGATATGTCATTCCCTTTGGAGAAATAGACAACACACAGGTTAGCAAGGTAGGCGGCAAGAATGCCTCGCTGGGAGAAATGTTTCAAAAGTTGAGTGCCGCGGGTATTCAAGTGCCCGATGGCTTTGCCACTACTTCGGCAGCTTACTGGATGTTCATAGAAGAGAACCAGCTAAAAGATTGGATTCAAGAGCAGTTGGATGAGCTGGATCAGGAGGAGTATTCCAATCTGAAAGAGGTGGGGCAACATATCCGGTCTAAGATAAAAAAAGCCCGTATGCCGGAGGGAATCGCACAAGCAGTCAGGGAAGCCTATCGACAACTGAACGATCGGGTGAAAAATCTGGAGAGTGTGGCCATTCGCAGTAGTGCCACCGCCGAAGATCTGCCCAGCGCCAGCTTTGCCGGTCAGCATGAGTCGTTTATGAACATCCAAGAGGAAGAGGACGTAGTGGCCACGGTGCAGTTGTGTTATGCCTCGCTGTTCACCGATCGGGCCATAAAATACCGCGACGACCATGGGTTTGAGCATATGAAAATCGCCCTGTCCGCTGGCGTACAGAAGATGGTGCGTTCTGATAAAGCGTGCGCCGGTGTGGCCTTCACCATTGAGCCGGAAACCGGTTTTGATAAGGTCATCTTTATCAATGGCAGTTGGGGATTGGGCGATTATGTGGTGGGCGGCGAAGTAATCGGCGATCAGTTTTACCTGTTCAAAGAGAACTTGCGGAAGGGTAACATGGCCATTTTATCCAAAGATCTGGGCAGTAAAGAGCATAAGCTCATCTACTCCGAGCAAACAGATGAGCGCGGACAAAGCACCCAAGATCAAACCACCACCCAACAAGAACGGAATCAGTTTATTCTTTCGGATTCAGAGATTGAAAAAATGGGGAGATGGTGTTTGGCCATTGAGGATCATTATGGGTATCCCATGGACATAGAATGGGCCAAAGATGGCCACAGCGGCGAGCTGTTTATCGTGCAGGCCCGACCGGAGACGGTGCATTCTTCCGGTAAAGAGAAAGGCAAGCTCAAGCAGTATGCGCTCAAGGAAAAAGGAGTGGTCATCACCAGTGGTACGGCCATTGGCGAGAAGATCGCCGCGGGTAAAGCCAAAATTCTGCACTCGCCCGAAGAATCGGATAAGCTGGAAAAAGGCGATGTGTTGATCACCGAGATCACCAATCCGGACTGGGATCCGATCATGCAAAAAGCCTCGGCTATTGTGACCGATAGCGGGGGGCGTACCAGTCATGCGGCTATTGTGGCCCGCGAAATGGGAGCCGTGGCCGTGGTGGGAGCCGAAGACGCCACCCAAAAGATCCAAGATGGTCAGGAAGTGACCGTCTGTTGCGCGGAAGGGCAGGAGGGGCATATTTATGAAGGTATTTTGGAATGGGAAGAAGAAATCATCGATACCCAGGATCTGGGGGATCCGGACACGCATGTAGAATTGATCCTGGCTAATCCGAAACTGGCCTTTCGGTATGCCTCGTATCCGGTGGATGGCGTGGGCTTGGTGCGACTGGAATTCGCCATCAACCGATCGATCAAGGTGCACCCCATGGCACTGGTCGAATTTGAGGAACTGGAAAACGAGGAAGATAAGCGGGCCATTGAAGCCTTGACCGCCGCTTACCAGAGCAAGGAGCAGTATTTCATCGAGAATCTCTCCATGGCGGTGGGTACCATTGCCGCCTCTTTTTATCCGCGGGAAGTGATCGTGCGGATGAGCGATTTTAAAACCAACGAATATGCCGCCTTGTTGGGCGGTCACCAGTTTGAGCCCAAGGAAGAAAATCCCATGCTCGGATTCCGGGGGGCTTCGCGCTACTACAGCGATGCCTATCGGGGCGGGTTCCGGCTGGAGTGCCTAGCCATGAAACGAGCAAGCGAGGAGATGGGGCTGGATAACATCAAGCTGATGATCCCGTTTTGCCGCACCGTGGAGGAAGGCAAAAAGGTGATCCGGGAGATGGAAAAGTACGGCCTGAAACAAGGGGAGCAGGGCTTGGAAGTATATGTGATGGTGGAGATTCCCTCCAATGTAGTGGGATGCGAGGAGTTCGCGGAGGTGTTCGACGGCTTTTCTATTGGATCCAATGACCTGACGCAACTCACCCTGGGCGTGGATCGCGACTCAGAACTGGTCAGTGATATTTTCGATGAGCGCAATGATCAGGTGCGGGAGATGATTGCCACGGCTATCCGGAAAGCTCATAAATCGGGGAAGAGAATAGGATTGTGCGGTCAAGCGCCCAGTGATTTCCCCGAATTTGCGCAGTTTCTGGTGGAGCAAGGCATCCATAGTATCTCCTTTAATCCCGATGCTATTGTGAATGGCATTACCAATATTCTGAAAGCAGAAGGGAAAGAGCGAACGTTACAGCACATGACATAGGGGCACGCAGAAACACGTGGGTCATTCAGATTAATTATCTTGGGATATCATCCCTATGAATTAAGCGAGCATGGTATGCCTAGGAAAAAGAATTTTTCAGCTAGAATTGTCCATCTGGATGAGGTTTATGCGCTTAGCTATGATCTTGCTGGGCAAATAATGAACGCTGGGCCTACCTATGATCTGGTGGTGGCCATTGCCCGGGGTGGCATGCTGCCCGCGCGTCTGATGTGTGATTTTTTGAACATAAAATCGCTCACATCTATGCAGATCCGGCACTATACGCAGGGCGCCGAGCAGATGGAAACGGCGGAAGTCATCGATCCGATCCGGGTGGACGTGGCTGGTAAAAACGTCTTGGTAGTAGACGATGTGAATGATTCCGGGGACACGCTGCAAGCCGCATCTGAGCATCTCAACAACTTGAATCCAGCGGTATGCAAAACGGTGGTGATTCATGAAAAGGAGGGTTCGTCATTTGCGGCGGATTTCGTCGGTCAACCGGTCACCGAGTGGAAATGGCTGATCTACCAATGGGCACTCACCGAAGACGTGTTGGAGTTCCTGGAAAAAGGACAGATGCTCAATCACAGCGCAGCAGAGGCACAAGCGTACTTGGCGGATACCTATCAGTTGGAGATCAGCAGGGAGTTGCTGGGGAATATTCTAGAGTTAAGGGCGAATTATGTGGAGAGGGAGCCGGAAGTGTGACGCGGCTAGCGCCGCTTGATGATAGAGTGATGGAGTGACGCGCCTGCGGCGCTGAGTGAGTGATGGCGATAATACTTTGCTTTAGTTTATGGCCACTGCCCAACCAGAAAGGCAAAAAAATAATTAACGGCAAAAATTACTCTATCACTCAGCGCCGCTAGCCGCGTCACTCCATCACTCCATCACTCTATCACTCCATCACTCTATCACTCTATCACAAGCGGCGTCAGCCGCGTCACTCTATCATGCCCGTGAACTTTGCTGATGGATGGGGCACAAGTGACACCCGAAATGAATTTAGCTGAGATCATTTATAGTTGTTAGTGAACTGTTAAACATTGGGTAAGCTTTTCTGTTAATTTTCGGGTGTAACACTTGCGTCAGGTTGGGGGAAGTGGGTGGGGAGTGAAAATAGAATAAACCTTAATCGCCTTTCATCATCACAATACACAACCTCAGTCAGGATTCACTTGTTATTTGTGTCATAAATTCTACCTTTTAAAAGGCCCAACTGTCGATTAAGAGTAATAATGGGGGAACATAGACAGGATATAGATACAGGTGGGCGAGTATGCCAGTCTATTTTGATATAAACTACTCTTCAATTTTGTAATGAAATGAGTGTTTATTGATGGTGCTCTCTGTACGCCAGTAAATCACCTACAATGACAACTACTATTCTTGAATCGATAAAACAGTTTTTAAACCGGTACCAAAATTTCGGGATAACTGAAAATCTGCCTGATGGAGAAGCTCGGTTTGTACAGGCTCTGAATGGCATGGTGCTGATTGTTACCGGCCTGTTGTGGTTACAACTACCATTTGTGCTCGAACTACTGCCCGATACGCGATACATCCTGGCGTCCTTCCTGATCTGGCCCATTTTATGGCAGCTGGTACCATACCTTCATCAGCGCGGTAATTATACAGCCGCCCGACTGTATTATTGCATATCGAGCCTGATACTTATTACCTTTAATGCCGTTCAGCTTGGTCCTGAGACCGAGAATCACCTTTTCATGGTGGCTCTTATACTCAGCGCCTTCATTATATTTCCACCCCGAAATGTTCGGTGGCTGGTTCTGGTTGTGGTGCTTTCCACAGCTGCCCTGGTAGGTCTGGAATGGTTTTACGGTATTTATGGTGGACTGGTAGATTTTCCGGCGGAGTTTGTTACCATGACTCGTTGGTCTTCGATGTCGGCCATGTTTTTGATTGTTCTGGCCATTACCATTTATCACTATCGGGTAGTAGATGATGCTGAACAAAAGCTGAAGTTGGAACACCAGCGCTCCGAGCGACTATTGCTCAATATTCTGCCGGCCTCCATTGCCATACGGTTAAAAAAGAATGAAGCTCCTATAGCGGACAGAATTGAAGATGCTACGATCTTATTTGCTGATCTGGTTGGTTTTACGGAAATGGCCGGTCGGATGCCCCACGAAAGGGTGGTGGAAATTCTGGATCAGCTTTTTACCGAGTTTGATCAGATGTGCGGGCGTTACGGGTTGGAAAAGATAAAAACGATCGGGGATGCCTATATGGTAGCCGGTGGCATCCCACAGGCCAAAGCAGGACATCATGATGCGGTGGCTTCGTTCGCGCTGGAAATGCGTGAGTATATCCGAAACTCACCGATCACCGAAACACCCGGGTTGGGCATTCGGATTGGAATACACTGTGGACCGGTGGTGGCAGGGGTTATTTGTGAAACCAAGTTTGCCTACGATGTTTGGGGGGATACGGTTAATACGGCTAGCCGCATGGAATCGAATGGACTACCCAATAAAATTCAGGTTTCGGCCGATTTTCACAATCGAACCCGACAGGCTTTTTCGTACACTTCTCGCGGCATTCAGCAAATTAAGGGCAAGGGAGAGCTGAAAACCTATATACTGGAAGGGCAATAACGATTTAGTTACTCCCCAAAACTGGCGCACGTGTTAAGTCCGGATTTGAATTAGGAAGTATGCCAATTGTAATAGTTGGGTCTCAGGCAATAATAGGGATTGGTTAGTAAGTGAAGGACGTCACTTGTGCCCCTGAACTTTGCTGATGGATGGGGCACAAGTGACACCCGAAATGAATTTGGCTGAGATCATTTAAAGCTGTTAGTGAACTGTTAAAGATTGGGTAAGCTCTTCTGTTCATTTTCGGGTTTAACACTTGCTCCAGGTAGGGATATGAGTGATAGAGTGACGCGCCTGCGGCGCTGAGTGAGGGAGTGATAGCGATAATACTTTGCTTTAGTTTATGGCAACTGCCCAACCAGAAAGGCAAAAAAATAATTAACAGCAAAAATTACTCTATCACTCAGCGCCGCAGGCGCGTCACTCCATCACTCTATCACTTCATCGCTCTATCACAAGCGGCGTCAGCCGCGTTCCCAAAGCTGGCACAAGCGGTAACCGTCGCTTTGGCTATGATTACTGAAGACGCTTGCGCCATTTTGGGGATAGGATTTTCGGCTTTTCTGAATTGAAATGTTTGTTGAAAAATAGACTAGGCGTTATCCAATTCTACCTATAATTGGTATCTCCAGCCTTATTTTAAGGCTTTGTTCATAGCCTCATAATAAACCGTACCCATAATCGCGTAGCCATTCTCATTTAGGTGAACACCATCACCGGATAAATGCTGGTTGGGGTTTAAAGCGGCTTCCATATCGGCAAGTATGATCAGATCTCCATTTGCCCGGCGGTTTTCAATATGAGTGCGAAGAGCTTGGTTGTATTCTTGCACTAACTCGGCACGATCCTGAATGGGCATATCCGATGCGCCTACATCTTTTGAGGAGACCGGGGGGATGGTGGCCGCCAAAATGTAGGTACCATCCTCAGAATATTCGAAGATCATATCAATCAATTGATTCCATCGGTCGGCAATTTCCTGTCCGGATTCATCGAAATACCAAGCAATATCGTTGGTGCCTACCATTAACGTAACATACTTGGGATGGTGCGTTTGCATCAGGGATTGCGCTTTATCCATGATCCCTTGAATCTTAATGCCCCCAACTCCTTCGTGATCCGGATCCGGAATGGAGCTACCCTGACGCTGGTTGCCTACGTAGTCTAAAGTGTGTCCGTCATTTTCCAGTAAATTCCACAATTTCACTCTGGGGCGCGAGTCATTAGTCATACTATCACCCAATGGCATAATGACTAAGGTTTCATCGGAGGGAGGAGGGGTATCTTCTTTAGGCTCAATGTGATAGATCAACTCCGACTCAAGCGTATAATCCGTATTATTTTTAATAATTGCGTTCAATGTAAACTGACCAGCAGCATTGTTTTTGTGGGAAATACGAAAAGAGTTGTCGGGAAGTTCCGTGACCTCCAATTGATCGCCAGAGAATTCTGCGGATACAATAGGTGCCTCACTGCTAAAATAATCGGTTATATGGAACTCAACAGACTGACCTTCTTGACTGCGCAAGGTATCGGCTACTTGAGTAATGGGTACTGATTCATCTGCAGAATCAATGTGATAGATCAACTCCGATTCAAGCGTATAATCCGTATTATTTTTAATAGTTGCGTTCAATGTAAATTGACCGGCAGCATTGTTGGTGTGGGAGACACGGAAAGAATCGCTGGGTAGTTCCGTGACCTCCAATTGATCGCCATAAAATTCAGCGGAAACAATGGGGGCTTCACTGTTAAAATAATCGGTTATATGGAACTCAACAGACTGACCTTCTTGACTGCGCAAGGTATCGGCTACTTGAGTAATGGGTACTGATTCATCTGCAGAATCAATGTGATAGATCAACTCCGATTCAAGCGTATAATCCGTATTATTTTTAATAGTTGCGTTCAATGTAAATTGACCGGCAGCATTGTTGGTGTGGGAGACACGGAAAGAATCGCTGGGTAGTTCCGTGACCTCCAATTGATCGCCATAAAATTCAGCGGAAACAATGGGGGCTTCACTGTTAAAATAATCGGTTATATGGAATTCAATGGATAGGCCCTGTTGCCCCTGTAACGTATCCGCTACTTGAGTGATGGGGATGATTTCCTCATCGGGCGTATCCAGCAGGTTTGATTCGCTCGTGATCTGATCACAACTAAATAATGTTACTATCAAAAAGGATGATAGGGTAAGCATACGCAATTTCATAAGGGAGAGATAAAATGATATATAAAATAATGATTCACAGTTAACTTATGGTGAGTTAAAGGGAGCTTTGCAAAACTACCTGTCATTGCGAACGCAGTGCGACAATCCCCTGATTAGATTGTATAAATGGTGATTGTTGCTACATTCTGTCACGACTAAATAAATTTGGGAAGGTTTTGCAAAGCTCTCTTAAAACCTAAAGTTTAGAGCTGTGATGGTTCGATCTTGAAATATTTATACCCAATTAACAGTCAAACCTCATTAATGTTCCATGTAATAAGAAGACTACATGGTTTCCTGGTGGACTTGGCAAAAACAAGGTTCCCTTTTCCGTTCCACCCCAAGAGCTAGCTATATTAAGAGTACCTCCGGTTGCCCGCCGCTTGATGATAGAGTGATGGAGTGACGCGGCTAGCGCCGCTAGTGATAGAGTGACGCGCCTGCGGCGCTGAGTGAGGGAGTGGTAACGATAATAGTTTGCTTTAGTTTATGGCAACTGCCCAACCAGAAAGGCAAAAAAATAATTAACGGCAAAAATTACTCTATCACTCAGCGCCGCAGGCGCGTCACTCTATCACTTTATCACTCTATCACAAGCCGCGTCACTCTCATCGCTGCTCATACGACTACTTGGTATCAATTCTGTTTCCTACACATTCTTCCATAAAGTGATGCAGGTAGATCATCTGTTTATGTCCGAATTTTTGTCCCAGGTAGGCCACCAAATACAACGAGCAGAATAAAAGAATCAACACCGGAACCAGCCAAAGAATAGAAGCGTCTTTACCCAAGGATACAAAGGAAAGACCAATCATGGATACCATCAGTGCGGCAAAACCAATGACGGAATAGAAGAAAATAAACAGGGTCCAAACAGAGGGCTGGGGACCATATAATCCCCGAATAAGACTTCCATGTTCCGTCTCCTCAATAGTGAGCGTGAGTTGGGGAGACCAGTAATGTTGATCTTCTTCTACCGGATAAATAGTTATAAAGCTGGAAAGAACGTCTCCGTCAATTTTGTTCTGCTGTTGAAGACTCTTCTTTACGGTTGCCGAAAAGGCGGAAGGCGAATCGGGATACTCAAATTGAATGCGGGGCCGAATGCGGGTAAATTTGATATGTTCAAGATGCTGTTCAGACATTCATAAGCAGTTTTAGAAGATATTTTTCGTTGGGGAAGTTCCTCGTTTTCAGCAATTGGCCTTAGGAATATTTCATGATTGGGTCGCTACATAACGAGCTGGTCAGCTGATTGATATATGCTTAATAGCGTCATTATTGATGTTTGTAATTTTTTGAAGAAAGGAAAAGATTTTATAGAGAATACCGATAAAGAAAAACTTGGTTTGACCTCTAATGAATTTATTTTCATCCCAAATCTTTATTTGGTCTCTCTTCTTGTTATTTGAATGAGCAAAATGTCCATAAATATAGTTCTCAAATATCTCTCTGAAGGTGTAATGGGGTTTATCTTTTGGGCCAAAATGAGTTTTAGAGTCTAAATAGTCATTAAGTGAATTTCTTGATTCCTTGAACTCATTAATTAACTCAACAGGTAGAGAAAGTTTTTCATAATGTTTGTCCAAGTTTCTAATTGAACAGGGCTCATTATCTTGAATAAAGAATCGAAGAGTTAGAATAAATGATTTTATTTCGTCATCACTTGGAATTTCTTGATTTAATTCGTTTTCCATGAAATTAAATTTGAAAGAGAGACTCTTTCCCTTCCAATTTTGAAAGAATCCTGAATTATTTAACTCCTCGAATTTTTCGTTATAAAGTTTGAGAGGATATAGTTTTTCATCTCGATTCATTTTTAATAAGTAAGATTCGAAAACCAGTTAACGACATTGCGCTTAAACGGCGTAGGGCTACAAGTAACAAGTTAATTATTAGCAGGGTAGGGGTTACCGGGAAAAGATGCCAATGGGCGAACAGCTCCTAAGCCGTATCCACCGAAAGGAGCTGAAGGTGGGCCCGATATGAAGCGCGTGTTATACTGCCGAAAAATACCCTTATTTAGCTGTACCACCTGATTCTATTTGCACCGAACCTAATAACGCATTGGGTTCTAGTTTGTATTTTATACCATTATTAGAATCGTTTTTTGCTTCTTCATGAAGTGTGGATATAATATTTTTAACATCATCAAAACAATGATCTAGGAATTCGTCATGAACTCTTTTTTCAATTGAGTTTTGAAGCATTGAATCAATATTTAGATCTTCAAAATTTATTTCCTCATAAAGTTCATTAATATCAATGCTGCCATGAACTAGAAGGTTTCTAATTTTATTGAGATTAGAAATAGTTTGTCCTGGTCTTTGTGATGTATCAGAAACTCTAGGAACATTTAATTTTTTACTCAGCCATTTCAATTTTCCAACAGTGCCTTTAAAATTCCCATTTGAAAAAAAATCTCTTTCATTTTCCCAAATTTCTGGAAATACACTTTCACCTATGTAGTTTAAATAAGATTCCAGTGCGAAATATATTGTCAGGTATGCAGTGTATTCGAAATGAGTAGGGTTGCGATCAGTAGTACTTATTTGGGCTCTTAGTGATTTGCTAGTTTTCCATAAAAAACGATGAGTAAAAAAATGAGAAGTCCTTCTGTATGGCACTTTTGACATAACGAACATTCTGTTTAAGTGATATAACGAACCAGAGTTTAAGCGGCAAGTCGAGTTAGTTAATTAAGCTTTAGACTGCGATCGAGTCCGCTTAAAACGCCTGTTATACAGCATTTTAATTTTGGATAGTATTTTATCTTTGTTTCTAAAAAACCAATTTTTTTGTAGAGGTGTAATTCTTGAAATTAACCACCGAACATTTTCGTCAAGTTGTTCGAGATTATTTTTGTAAATAGTTAAAGTACGCTCTGGAATGTTTTCAGCATCGTTTTCTTTAGCATAAGCCACAAAACCAGTATAAATTTTTCTCAAAAGCACAATACTATTCTTTATTCCATGTAATTTTCTTGTAATAAAATCTTGCCCTTTTTCGGCTTCCCATTCTGATACAGATAAAACGATAGATTCAAATTGATCATCTAATTCTGGCGGTTCCAGTGGTATTGTTGTTTTCCATGATTCATCGACTTCAAATAAACCTGGAACTGTTTCAATTCCCCCGACATTTCTCCATGCCTTAGTAAGCTCAATATGAATAACTATGTCCCCTAATACTCTCCTTAGTTCTGTAAAATTTTTTCTAGTTTTGCGTCTTTCGTTTATCAGATAAGCAACAAATGTTGTTAATGTAGATAGAATCCAACCAGCAAAAATATATAAGAGGTTCTCTATGGTTGCGGGACTCATATAATTAAAAAATTTGAAGCAT
The DNA here is from genome assembly GCA_051747265.1 of Bacteroidota bacterium. Classification (GTDB taxonomy): domain Bacteria; phylum Bacteroidota; class Rhodothermia; order Balneolales; family Balneolaceae; genus JBNJFY01. Next base: position 514,334 of record JBNJFY010000003.1, read on the forward strand.
TTATTGCAGTTAGACTGATGCTGTATAACCTATAATTATAAGAACCAACCTACCCATTACAATTTCATCCCACAAGGATAAAATCGTTACCAAGCTGCGGAACGACCAGAATTAAAGCCCGTTATGGTCATAACCTAGCCGGATAAGAGGGTGGTGTAACGATATGCGTTTATGACAACAAGAGTGCGTGGAATACCATAGCTATGATCTTTTGGCGGTCTTGTGCCTTTTTTGGGCGTATTCATACTTAATACTTAATCACGCTGTCAGGTCCTTCGGACGCTGACAGGTTGGCTGATTAAGAACATAATCTAAACCTCAAAGCACCGCTAAATGGTTCAAGCGTCCGCTTGGACCATGGGTAGTTTAGCTTAGTTAGCAGAAGGATTATTGAGCACAAGCGGACGCTTGCGCTATACGGGGGCAACAAATTAATTATTAGCAGGGTAGGGGTTACCGGGGAAAGATGCCAATAGGGCGAACAGCTCCTACGTCCGCTTTGAAGTGCGTGTTAGGCAACTTTATTAATTCATTTATGGCAAAAAGTTAATACTAGGCTTATACCAAACGTTTTTTCCTGAGCCCACGCGCAGTATATTGTAAGAGACAATGATAAGATTATATAAGTAAAGACCAGCAATGAAAAAGTAGAGAGGTAAATAGATATCACTCGCCACTGTCGGCATTATATATAGTGTCCTTATTTTGTAATTCCACCATATAAAGTAAACCCCCAAGCCTATGAACAAAAGAAGGGTCCAGGTTATTTGAAAACTGAGAAGCTTTTTAGCATTGGATGTTAGGTCTTTGATTTTTCCTTTTTTCGAAATCCAGAGTAACAAAGGAAGAATTATTCCTAAAAGAGGGAAAACAATGAAACTCATCGCTGAGATATGCAAGGATGCTAAATAAGATCTGTTCTCCTCTTTTTGATTATCCAAGAATGTATCAATGGAAACATCTAAGGCATCAGCTATTTGAATAATTGTATTTCCACGTGGGTCTGATTTTCCGTTTTCTATGCGTTGGATCGTTCGCAGACTTAAATTGGATTTCTCGGCAAGCTTTTCTTGAGAAAATCCTTTTTGATTACGTATCTGTTTAATTTTTTCAGCTATCATGTCAATTAATCTTGAGTTATGAATTTGATTCGCTGAAGTCTAAATAATAGCTGAATAAACATTAACGGCTTGTTTACGACATTTCAACGACAAACTTGTCGTATGGCGATTAAATCTGATTAGTCCAAGTTGCCTAACGGGTTTGCGCTTAAACGGCGTAGGGTTATAAGCAACAAGTTAATTATAAGCAGGGTAGGGGATGACTAGGAAAAGATGCCATTGTTTGAACAGCTCCTGCGTCGTGCCCACCGAAAAGAACTTCAGGTGGATCCAATTTGAAGCGCGTCTAATATTTTGAATTTACTGGATTTCGAGCTTCACTTTTTTACCCAGCGCTCTTGCATATTTGGTAAGGGTAGACAGCTTGATATCCTCGGCGTGGTTTTCCATTCTGGAAATCACCGATCTTGTTGTATTGAGTTTTTCGGCTACTTCAGCTTGTGTAGCTCCCATTTGTTCACGAGCCTGACGAAGAATAACTCCGATTTTAAAATTGAGAAATCCTTCCTCAAAGTTTTCCGCAAACTCAGCACTTTCCGCCTTCTTCTGATCGATAAAAATTTCTAAATCATCTTTACTCATAATTCCTTCCTCCGATAATAATCACGTTTTCGTTCTTCGGCAGTTTTAATTTCCTGTTTAGGAACTTTATTCGTTTTCTTGGCAAAGCCACTGGTCAATACGATCATATTTGGACCGTCAAAAAAGCCCAATAGCCGAAATGTGTTATTCCCAAGGGTTGCACGAACCTCCCAAATATCATCTGTGCTTTTAAGCTTTTTTAGGTACTGTGTGGGTACCTGTTCTAAATCTCGAACCACACGTAACGTCCAGGCAATCTTTTTGGATTGCTTGTCGGGAAGATCGTGTAAAAAATCTTCCACGGGACAATTCCCGAATTTGGTCCTGTAGAACTTAATAACGCGCATAAGCCAATGTTAGCATATATGCGAACATTTTCAAATGAATATTTTTCAAAAAAGAGGGATTATCTAAAATGGGGAGGGAAGTAAATGAGAAACATAACGACATTGCGCATAAGCGGCACGCGCAACAGTGTTGAATTGATTACAAAACGAAAGAGTAATTAATAAATAGAAGGGAGGCAAGGAGATGGCGAGGCCTGTCCGCGTTAATGCGCGGGATATTGTTCATGGCCTCCTCTCGGGCGCCACTCTTTGAGGCGTTTGAACCGGGAAGAGCGTAGATTACCATTTTCCCAACCGTAACCTAACCCGAGAGGTTTAGCCATGAACGTTTACACGAACCAACATCCATA
>JBNJFY010000004.1:0-17558 GCA_051747265.1 Bacteroidota bacterium
GGTCCTTTTCCAACTCCCCCCAAGGTTCAGGGGAGCCCGGATCTTCGGTCGCTGTGCTCCCTGCGGCCAGATAACTATAGATGATATGGCCAATATTCACTTTCTAATGACCCCAAATTGAATCAACGTTGTAGTTTCAAACTTTGCTGGTAGCCCCGAAGGGGCGGTGTTGAACGAGGCGGGGAATTCATGCTCCGGCGGTGGTGAAATGGCGTAGCTGATGAATTGCTTCATGATCTTTCCTGCTGGTGGGGTCATTGTGCCTTAAAAGGAGCAGAGCTCATCAGCGTACATTACCGGACAGAGCCCGGTAATGAGGGCGACCGTTATCTGGGCGGTCGATTACTTCGCCCGCCCAGATAACTAATCTCCTTTTAACGCGACAACAGCTCCATCAAGCCATTGCAAGGTGTTATGATCCATGGTGGATCTGGTATGTGCATGAAAAGGTTGAAGTGGGGGCACTTCAACCAGCTTGGTGGCTGCATATCATTTGGTATCAGAATAATGGCATCAAGGATCCGGATCTTCGGTCGCTGCGCTCCCTGCATACGGGATTAGAAATTTGGAATAGGATCGTATGATTTACAATTGCTCTTTAACTGCGTCGCGTCGCTGTTTGGCTATACCCACGACAAACATGGGGACGATATACAAGCTTAAAATGGTCGAGAAAATCAATCCCCCGATGACCGATCGGGCTAAGGGACTCCAGGTTTCCGATCCGCTACCCACAGCCAAGGCTAAGGGTATCATGGAACAGATGGTGGTTAAGGCGGTGAGCAGGATGGGACGCATGCGACGGCGAGCGGCGATAATCAAGTTGGGTAAGTAGTTAGCCATATCACCTTCGCGTGTGTATTGATGCAGGTAATCCACCATCACAATACCATTGTTGACCACGATACCAATCAAAATAACCACCCCGATACCGGCCGGAACGCTCAAAGGGGTACCGGTGATCCAGAGCAGTCCCAGGGATCCGAAAAAGGCCAGGGGAATGGTAAACATGACGATAAACGGATCCCGGAAATTTTCAAACTGGGAGGCCATGATCATGTAGGTCAGGGCAACGGCGAACAGCAGGGCAAAGAGCAACTCGCGTTGACTTTCTTGTCCCTGCTGAGAAGCCCCGGTAAATTCATAGCGATAGCCATCAGGCAACACCACGTCATCTTTCAGAATATTGATAATCTTTTGGCGGTATTCGCGCGATTCACCTTCATAGCGTACACTGATATCCAAAACAGTCTCACGGTCGCGACGTTCAATGCGATTGACGCCCTGCACACTCTCGAAGGAGCCCAAGGCGGCCACCGGGATGCGTTGATCATCAATGCGCAACAACTGAAGATCCATCAGATCTTCCCGACTAGTAATTTTATCCTCTCCAATGCGTACCTGGATGGGGATCTCCCGTCCTTCATCGCGGTAGAATCCGGCCCGGGTGCCCAATACCTGGTTTTTAAGGGCGTTGGCCGCGGTCTGCAAGTTGGCGCCCATCCGATTGATGCGCTGGCGATCCACAAAGTAATGCAGCTCGGGAGTGGGGTCGGTACGTGGGTTTTCTACGGATACCACATTACTATCGGCGAGTAGGCGACGCTCAATTTTATCGGTTAATGCCTGTAATACATCCATCTCGGGACCAATGAGGCTGAGCCGGATCCCGCCTCCCCCAAAGGCCGCGCTAGGACCGCGTCCACCCAACCCAGAGATGCTCACACTGACGCCCGGAGCCTGCATAAGTTGACGGAGCTGCAGCGCCACTTCGTTGGTACTGCGGTCACGTTCTTCCAAAGGAACCAGCTTAATGCTCAATTCACCGGCATTGGTTTCCGTACGATAGCCACTCTGCCCAATTTTGGTGATCACCGATTCCACTTCGGGAATATCTTGTACCCGACCGCTGAACTGCTGGATCACTTGGGCCGTGTGGGTGAGTTTGGTGCCCGTGGGCAGCTCAATACGGGCATTGATTTCACCGGAGTCACTTTCCGGGAAAAATTCACCGGGAACCGCCTTGAACAAGAAATAGCTACCCGTGATGATCAATAGCACAAATACCACACTGATCCATTTACGCCCCATAAACCAGCGCAGGGAGCGGGCGTAGTATTGCTCCAGCTTGTGCATCCATCGGAAGGTGAAGCTATGCTTTTCGAACTCATCTTTATTGAGTAGCAGCGAGGCTAATACCGGAATCAGGATAACCGCCGCAATGAAGGAGATGCTGATGGCGATACAGATGGTCAAAGCCAGATCGCGGGCTACCTGTCCGGCAAATCCGGATAGGCCCAGAATAGGTACAAATACCCCCAGGGTAGTAAGGGTGGATCCCATCAGCGCACCGATCACTTCTTTGGTTCCCCGCAAGGCAGATTCAAACCGACTGAATCCTTCTTCTAATTTAGTGGCAATGCTCTCGGAAACTACGATGGAGTTATCCACCAATAGTCCGATGGCCAGGGCCAGTCCGGTGATGGAGATAATATTCAGGGTGATATTCAAGAAGTACATGGCCGCGAAGGTGGCGGTTACGGAAACGGGAATACTCAACGCCACCACCAGCGAAATGCGCCAGCCGCCCATAAAGAGCAGTAGGATGATAATCACCACGACCAGCGCAAGCAGGGCCGATTGGGCCAAATTGTTGATAGAGGATTCCACGTATTGACCTTCGTTGGTCAGTGTGCGGATTTCGGTTCCTCCGGGAAGTTGGGATTCGATATCTACCAGCGCGCCTTCCACCGCTTTCGTTACGTCCAGGGTATTGGCATCGGATTGTTTCTGCACTTCGATGCTAACGCTGTTTTTGCCGTTCACTTCCACCAAAGTACTGATCTCCGCAAAGTGATCCCGAACCTCAGCTACATCCTGAATCCGAATGGGAATCCCATTTTCGGAAACCTTGATGATGGTCTGGCGCAGTTCTTCCAAATTGTTATACATGGACTGTGCGCGCACACTGTAGCTGGTCCGGTCGGCCCGTACATTACCGATGGGCAACTGTACATTATTACTGTTGATGGCATTGGTGATCTCGGCCGGCTCCAATTGATGCTGAGCTAGCGCCATGGGATCAATGTCCACAAAGATGGTTCGTTCCAGGCCGCCTCGGGTATCCGCTGATGCGACTCCGCGCAGGCGTTCCAGCCGGGGTTCAATAAATTCAGTGGCCAGTTGCCGCAGTTCGTCCAATCCTCGTACCCCTGATTCCAAACTCAACCGCATAATGGGGAAGTTCTCTGGGTCGAACTGGAAAATAACCGGTTCGCTGGCTTCTCGGGGCAGGTCGGGGCGGATCCGGTCGATCTCTTCCCGTACATCCAACTCCGCGCGTCGAATATCCACCTCGGGCTGCATACGTAGTATGATGAATGCGCCCCCCTTGCGGATATTTCCATCCAGTTCTTCCACGCCATTTACCGCGGAAACAGCTCCTTCTAGCGGTTCCACCAATAGACGTTGAATATCTTGAGGCGGAACACTTTTATAACTGGTGGATATGGCCAAAATGGGAATATTGAAAGGCGGCAGCAGAGTGATTTTAAGCCGGGTCAGGGAAAACAACCCAAAGAAAATCACCAGCAGGGTGAGCATAATCACCGTAATGGGGCGTCGCAGAATGCGATCCGTAATGCCAATTTTTTCAGCCGTTTTAGTAAATCGAGTGGCCATAATTGTCTAGGCGTTGGATTCCTGGGATGATGCTGAAGGATCGGCTTCGGGTATGGCTCGCGCAGTGCCCGAGGAAGTGTCTTCAGCCAATGGGTCTAACTTGTGTATGGCATCAAAACCTAAGGTTTCAACGAGTTGATTGATGATTTTGTACATGGAGGGAACTACAAAGAGCATCAGCAAGGTAGATGCGGTTAGTCCACCAATTACGGTGCGGGCCATGGGGCTCCAGGTTTCTGAACCACTGCCCAGCTCCAACGCCAGAGGTACCATGGATAAGATGGTAGTAAAGGCAGTCATTAAAATAGGACGCAGACGTCGGCTAGCGCCGGTGACAATGGCGTCGTGGCGGTCATTGCCTCGGGCTTGCAGAATTTTGATGTAATCAATCATCACAATACCGTTGTTCACCACAATTCCGGAGAGCAGTACCAAGCCGACCATAGAAGTCACACTCACCGGAGTGGAGGTGAGCCATAAGATCAGCAGTACGCCGGTCAAGGCCAGCGGGATAGTGAATATGATAATGAACGGTTCCACCAGGCTTTCAAACTGTGAGGCCATTACCATGTAGGTCAGCACACCGGCAATCGCGAAGGCAATCATCAGGTAGTAGAACGATTGGGCTTGCTCTTCCGCAGTTCCTCCCAGCTCATAGCGATATCCTTCCGGCCACTGCATCTGATCCAGCGAGGCTTGGGCGCGCTCACTGGCTTGTTGCAGATCCAGCCCGGCCAAATCGGCTTGAACCTCGCTGACCCGCTCCTGATTGATACGCAGAATATTAGTAGGACCCTCATATCGAATGATGCGGGCCAAGTTGCGCAGCGGTACCCAGTCACCCTCTGGGGTCTGAACCTGTAACTGATCCAGGGAGGTGGTTTCCGCCTTGTCGCGCGGATCCAGCTGTACCAGCACCTCAAATTCAACGCCTTTATCGATGTAGGTGGTGGCTAAGTTCCCTTTCACCGCGCTACTCAGCGAGTTGGCCACTTGCGAGGTAGTCATGCCCAGCCGGGAGATACGCTCGCGATCCATAATCACCCGCAGTTCCGGACGCCCCTGATTGGCAGTGCTGAATACATTTACGATACCATTGATATCGTTCAATCGGGCGTCAACCGCGTTGGCCAGTTTTTGCCGTTGTTGCGGCTCATAGCCGTAAATTTGTACGATCAAGCCATTTTGTCCGTCCGGGCTGAGCAGATCCTGCCGCACTTCTTTGATGCTAGCGCCGGGAACTGTATGCAGGGCATCCAGTACCTCACTGGTTATCTCAAACTGACTGCGATCTCGATCGGAGGAAGGGGGCAATTCTACACGGATACGACTGTTGTACCCACCGGGATTTTCCGCGCCTTCCACACCGGTTTTGTCCCCATATTCGCTCACGATCAAGCGGGCTTCGGGGACCTCGCCTTCGATTATGGACTCTACCTGTTCAATGGTTCGTTCCAGCTCAAATAAGCTTACACCCGGTTCGCGTTCCACGCTTAATGTAAATGCGTTTTCATCCACCCGAGGGAAGAACTCGCCCCCCAATTGATAGAAAAGTGGAACAGAAGCGGCCAGTAAAATAAAGGCTATAGATAAGACCCAGCCACTGCGCTTCAAGCTGCGATCCAGGGCTGATCGGTAAGCGGAATCCAGCCGATTTAGCATCCCGCTCAATTTCGGTTCTGCGTATTGTCCAATATCATTAAATACCGATCGACTAACTCGGGCGATCAATTTACCCAGTCCCATGATGAGCAGCGGTAGGGCGGCTACGATTTTTTTCCATAATTCATTTTCGCTCCATGCATGCAAACGCTGGAATGCATTAGGTTCATCGGTTTCTTCCCGTTCGGAAAACAGTTGTGAGCTCATCATAGGAATGAGGCTCAGGGCCACTAAAGAGGAGACAGATAGGGCAAAGGAGAGGGTTAAGGCCAGGTCCCGAAACAGGAACCCGGCAATGCCGGGTACGAACAGGACGGGCAGAAATACCACCAAGGTGGTCAGGGTTGAGATTACCACCGGAACGGCCACCTCTTGTGCACCGAATACCGCAGAATCCTTGCCGTTGTATCCATCCTCCCGAAAGCGGAAAATATTCTCCAACACTACAACCGCATCATCGACCACCATACCCACAGCCAGTGTCAAGCCGGAGAGCGATATGATATTCAAGCTTAATTCCGCGGCATCCATAATACTAAACGTGGAGATAATGGAAATGGGAATAGAAACGGCAATAATCAGGGCCGAGCGGCTGCTGCGCAAGAAAAAGAGCAAAATAATGACCACCAGTAATACCGCTTGAATACCGGTCAACACAAGGTTTTGGATGGATTGATTGATGAACTCCGATTTGTCGGTCAGCACTCGCAGGTTTACATCCCCAGGCAATATGTTTTTAAGGGTCTCCATGGATCCCACCAAACTTTCGGCAGCAGTGACGATATTGGCATCCGACTGTCGGTAGGCATTGATGATCACTCCATCCTGGCCATCTACATGTACACCACCGATGGGTTGGCCCACGCCGTCTTCCACCTCGGCTACATCTTTGAGCAGAATGGTCTGACCGTCGCGCACGGTGATGATGGTATTGGCGATCTGCTCTACATTTTGAAATTCGCCGATGGTACGCAATGAGTAGATGGTGCGCCCTTCAATCAGTTCGCCGGCCGGAACCTGCACATTTTCTTGTTGAAGCTTCTGGGCTACCGTTTGCAGATCCACCCCATAAGCCCGCATGGCTTGGTTGGAAATAGAGATATTGATCTGTCGCTCTAGCCCACCGGCGGTTTCCGCAGAGGCGATACCCGGTATGCGCTCTATACGCTGCTCCAATTGTTGCGTAGCCAGGGTGCGAAGCTCTCGAGAGCTACGTACATCAGAGGTCAAGGTGAGGACCACGATGGGTTCCTGGTTGGGATCGTAAGAAAATACAATGGGCTGTTCGGCATCATCGGGAACCGTACGACGTACGAAATCGAGCTTTTTACGCACATCGGATTCGGCTTGATAGAGATCGGTTCCCCAGTCGAAATAGAGTTTGACTACCGAGGCACCTTGGCTGGATAAGGAGCGCACCCGCTGGATCCCGCTGATACTACCCACCGCTTCTTCAATAGGTCGGGTGATCAGCGTTTCCATATCCTCCGGAGCTACCCCTTCGTAGGTGGTGTACACGGTGATGGTAGGAAAAGAGACATCGGGGTATAGGTTCAAACGCAGTTTGGTGAGTCCCATCAGCCCGAAGCCGATGACAATCAAGCTGGTCATGAAAACGGTGACCGGGCGTTCAACCGCAAGTTTCGCTAGTCGTTTCATAAATTACTGGGCCTCGGAATTAATTAGAGCGGTTGCTGCTTTGGGTGGATGTATCTGCAGAGGCTTGATCAATTCGCCGGCCTTCCGGGCGAGTAAAGCGTTCTGGATCCGCAATTTGAACTTTCGCGCTATCCTCCAGGCTGCTTTGTCCAGTAATCACCAAGCGGTCACCCTCGTTCAGGCCATCCAAGACTTCCACGCGGTCCCCCTGCTCCAAACCGAGTTCTAATTTACGTCGAACGGCCGTAGTGTCATTTTCGATGACAAAGGCCGCGTAACTGCGTTCCAGCTGGATGGTGTTGGATTCCGGCTCAATGAGGGTTTGTACGTTTTCTACCAGCGCGGTGCGTGGAATGACTACGGCATCAGGATGGGTCTGCACATTGATGATCGATTCGGCCAAAACTCCTTGGTGGATAAACGGACCAGTCTGCGTGACCGCGATGACTACCTCGCCCAATCCCGTGGTTTCGTTCAATTGCGGGCTAATTCGGGCAACGCTACCACTGGCGGTAGCTTCAGATTTATTGGAGACTCGGAAACGGACCGGTTGTCCAATCTCTACTTGTTCCCAATCATCCACAGGTAGATAAACGCGCATCTGCAGCCCCACCAGATTAGCTACAGTAAAAATGGCTTGTCCGGTAGTGGCCAGATCGCCTTCCGATAAATTTCGTTGATTGACCACTCCATACACCGGTGAGCGAATATCCGTGTTGGACAGGTTCTCGAGCGCCTGGGTTAAATTGGCGCGATTGGATTCCAGTTGGGCAACTGAACTCTGATAGGTAGCTCGCGCATTTTGATACTCAGAGGCACTAATTAACTCTTTTTCATACAAGTTACGCTGACGCTCAAATTGCAGGCTGTCTCGTTGCAGTGCTGCCTTGGCTTGTTCTACTTGGGCCTTGGCCTGTTGTACCTGGTCGCGATAAGTATCCGCGTAGATTTCAGCCATTAACTGTCCCTGGCGAACGGTATCGCCCAGATCCACATGAATCTTGGTGATGCGATTGCTCACCTGTGGCGTAATTTCGATCAGCTCTTGTGCTTTGATGGTTCCAAATGAACGAATTTGCTGGGAAATGGCACTGCGTTCTACCTCAATGACCTCCACACTGGTACCTCGGTTGGCACGATCCGATTGCCCGTTGGGGCGTTGACGTTCAGAATTTTGGTTCCCTTCGCCTCCACAGGCATGCATGAAGAGTACAAAAATCATTAGTACGGAAAGTGACAGACGGTGGAATGTTCCCTCTGAATAATTCACAAAAATTGCCCTTTAAACGAGTTAGAAAAAATCGCTTCAGTTAGAACTGAGCTGTGTTATACTAAAAAGATGTCAGTGTACGGATGGAAAATGATTTTGATACAAGATGGATCGTTAAACCTTGTAAAGGAAAAAATGAGCGGTTGAATAGATAACAGTGAGGGTTTAAAAATCGTTGCGAATAAGATGAGTTCTAGCTAGCAACATGCTCAAGTCCCAAGGCTGTTTTAAAATTGATGATCGTCACGGATGGTCTTAAGCCGTCACTGTGCCGAACTTATTAAATCCTTTATCGAGCAAAGGTTACAGGGAAACGAGTGGTAACGTTAAATGGCTTTCTGGATACTGGGCAGGTGCCGGTACTATCAAATTTGGGGGCGTGGAAATACAAGAAACAACGCTGAGAAAATAGAAGCTACAGAATGATGTTCTGCTTTTTGCCTATTTATATCGTGCTTGCCGTCGTTCTTCCAATCGTTTACGATTACGTCGTTTAGCCGTGTAAGGAAGAGCAAACAAATAGATACCCGTACACCAAAGTAGAAACACAATTACCGCCGAGGGCAAAAATATCCACAATTTAGCTTGATCATGGAACCAAGAACCGTCATGAATGGCCTCAAACAAATCGGAACGCCGATAAGCCACCTGCAAAATTTCACCGGTTTGATGGTCAATTTGTATTTCCCAGCGGTTATTCCCACGAATCTTGGTGATACCTTTATCCGGACGTACATCTAAGCGGTCGATATCCTGCCATGATTGAATACCAACGGAGTCAACGGTTTGTGCTACGGTTAGCAAGGAATCAAAAGAAAGAGACGGATAGGTTCCGGATCCGTTTTGTGAGGGGGGCTGTATCCAGGCAAATTCTTTTTTTACCTGCAACAGTAAACCGCTCACAATTACAATCACAAAAGGTATGGCCGTAATGATGGCACCAATACGATGCCAGGAGCGAAATTTTCTGCGTGGGTTGAAGCTCATAGGGCAGTTAAATTGTTTTGCCCATGATAAGAATCAGTTGGGAAGGGAGGGGTAAAAGATTGCTAAGATTTGAAGCAATCAGTTAAAAAATCAGACTGTGGGTGTGGCTTCCTTTTCTTGGGTTTGGCGATCATAGAGTGGCAGAGTCAAGGTAAACTCGCTTCCTTCGCCTTCTTCGGAGGCAACTTCAATCTGTCCATCATGCAGATCAACTAGCTGTTTTACTACCGATAAGCCTAACCCAATTCCTTGTTCTTTACGCGTCCCAGGGCGATGGTGCATCCCAAATTTATTGAATATTCGAGGAATATATTCTTCCGGTATACCAATGCCATCATCCCTTACGGTAATAGTGACTTCCGAATCTTCATTATTCTGAGTTAAATCCGCTTCCAGATCAATACGTCCGCCGGGATTGGTGAACTTGATGGCATTGTTGATCAGATTATTTAATACTTGAATTAACCGGATGCGATCCACGCGGATAAACAGTTCATCGCTATAGGGGTGGATACGCAGAAGGATGTTTTTTTGTCGAGCGCTAAATAGATGATCTTCGCGCATCTGTTCTAGCAGGTAATTGACGGACACCGGTTCCAGCTTGAGGTCAATTCTACCTCGGGCTAATCGCTCCGTATCCAGCATGTTGTCAACCATCATCTTCAGGTTCATGCCGTTACGCTGGATAACCTGAGCCATTTTCCGAATTTCTTCGAGGGATAGATCTTGTTCTTCGGAGATCATCGCGGCCATACCTATGATGTTACTCAAGGCATTGCGCATATCGTGGCTCAAATTGCGCATAGCCTTGTCTTTTACATCATTGAGCGATTGTAGTTTATCAATCGCCTCTTTTAAATCGTCGCGTTGAGACATGGTCCTATCCTCGTTATACAGCTAACCCTAACCTAGACTGGTTAAAATTAACGATGTCTAATTGGGTAAACTAAGTGAATCCATGGGAAAAAATCCAACTAAGATACGTTGATTTTGTTCCATTAAGGCTGACTTTAAAAATAGAGACGATATAATAGTTGAACATTAATTCCCGCTTCGGGTTGAATATCCTTGATTCGGGACAAGTGGCTACGATATTCGGTGTTGAACAGATTGGTAATATTTAAGCTAATGGTATGTAGAAGGTCATTCTGCTGAATCCGATAACGACCGTAGAGGTCGAATAGCAGATAGCCATCCGTAGAGGTTTCAAAATCTCCGGTTCGATTTTGTGTGGCTGCCCAACGAGATTTTATACCACCTTGAAAGGATCGCTTGTCATATTTGATCTTAACAATCCCTTTTAGGGGCGGAATCAACGGTAAAGGTTGATAGCTGCCTGATTGAGTGGTTTCTTCGTTATCGAATAATTCACGTCGTCCGTAGGTGTAGCTAGCATTGGTTTCCAAAGCAATTTCTTGGGTGAGAGGCAGATTTACATACGCCTCAAATCCGGTTAATAATGCTTCTACACCCTCATATTGATAGATATCCAGCAGATAGTTTTGACTGCTCTGTTGACCGGTATTGCGGGGATAAATGTAATACCCAAAGGAGTTGTGGTAACCGGTGAGTTCAAATTGTAACCGGTCTGCGCTATATCCAATAGTCAACTCTTTGGCTAAACCTCGTTCGGCATCCAGATCGGGATTGCCCACTTCGAAGGAGTAGGCCGCCAAATGAGGACCTTCAGAATACAATTCTTCTACCGAGGGTGGCCGGAACGAATGGAGAAACGTACCGGTGGTGTACCATTTCGAGGAAATATTATAACGTGCTGATACTGAACTACTTACTGCTTGGAAGGTACGGTCCCGGATATTTCCAATGACCGGGCTTACGCTATTATCCTCCGGTATTGCTTGATAAAAATCATAACGAAAACCGACCTCCAAGTGCAGTGGGCCTTCATCCAAGTGCTCAATCCAATAGGTTCCAACGCGATTGGTAAGGGCATCGGGCGTATTGGCGCCGAATACCGCGTAATCATCGATTAACCCCCAAACGCCTATCGAGCCCTTGCTCAACGGACCGATCGATCGGTGCCGTAATCGCAGTGATCCGTCCAAGCTGGCACGATCGTATTCGGTTCCAACGGCTCCGGAGGATTCTATCTCTTTATGATTGTATCGCTTAAATGAGGCATTTCCCTGCAGGTTGCTTAAAAAGGGGTGGTCGAGGTTATACTCACTGCGCAAATCGGTCTGTACTTTCTGCATTTCAATATCTACGCCATTTTCGTGACCGCCTTCCGGATTAGGGGGGATGCCGTAATGACTGATAAACATGCTGCCTGCTGCCCCAATGTATCCGCGATTGTGAATATAACTCACTCCCAAAGAGTTATTGGTTTGACGGATATAACTGTTATCTAATCGGCCCACCGGTGTATAAGTATCGTCCGCATAACGTCCGTTGGCATCTACCTGGATAGCCCATTTTCCCGCGGGGATATTCAATTCTACACCAGCTACGCCACCCGGGCTCACCGATTGCCCCTGGGCACTAACCGATCCGTGTAAATGGTGAAATACATCGGTAGCGATCTGTTCACGTACTACATTGATCACGCCCCCGATAGCATTGGAACCATAAGCTAGTGCTGAGGGGCCACGCGCGATCTCAATTTGTTCGGCAGAACTGGGATCCACAGTAACCGCGTGATCAGAAGATTGCGCGGATATATCGCCGGTGCGTTCGCCATCCTGAAGTATCATTACCCGTTTGCCGCCTAACCCTCGGATAACCGGTCGACTGGGAGCGGCCCCCATGGATCGTTGATCAAAGCCGGGAATCTCGGTTAAGGTTTGGGATAATGTGGTTCCTAGCTGTTGGCGTAACTCAGCGCCACTGACCGATTTGGAGGCATTTTCCAGTCCGGCACCGGTTTCTTTGGAGACCTGCCCGATCACTTGTACCTCCTGGCCGCGAAGTGAGGTTGCGGATAGCTCAATAACCAGCGTTAACGTATCACCACCTTGAATCTCAATGGTCTGATCGTTGGGCTGAAATCCCATAAAGGTGGTTCGTAGGGAATATTCACCGGCCGGAACATTGGAAAAGTGAAAATGACCATCGTGGTGCGTAGCGGTAGAGCGATTGAGCTCTTGAATGGTGATATGAGCATAGAGCAAGGGTTCTTGCGTATCCGTATCAATCACTTGGCCATCAATATATCCGGAAGCATTTTGTGCTTGGGATACCGAAATGGCGCTCAACAAACAAGCGATCAAGAGCACAACTCGCAAAGGAGCGTATCGATAAGCAATTAAGTTTGGTGATTTCATAGGTCGATCATCAATCATTTCTATTTGGTTATTGAGATTCAACGGCAGCAGAAGCACGTATGGGGCCGTTTAATAACGTGAATACCACTAAGCTCAGTAATCCACCGATGGCTATCGCGGCATAGAATGGAGCGATAATGCCACCCCAGGTAAAAGCTACCCCGAGTAGAAGGGGCCCTACGGTTTGGCCGGTACGCAGAATCATCCAATTAACCGACAAGAAGGCCGCCCGTTGCTGCATAGGGGCTTGATAAGTAAGCAGATCTAAAATACTGGGAATATTTATGCCTTGAGCGATTCCGAAAAGGGCTACCGGAAAAAACAGCACCCAGAATTGATCAATGAATGGAATACTGATGAATACCATAATGTAAAGCAGCGAAGCCAGCCGGATCAGTGATTTGGAGGTCACATAACGGGTTAAGCGTCCCAGCTGTGAAGAGATCAATCCGGTAAAAATTGAAGAAGTGGTCAAAAACACTCCAATAATAAAAGAAGAGCTGCCATAGGTTTGATCCAGGAGTACCGGGAAATAAGTGAGCATGGCTCCGTAGAGCATCACAAAAGTGAGAAAATTTGCTGCAAATAAACCGATCACGGTTTTGGATTTCAGGGTGATCCACACTTTGCTTAGGTAACGCTTCCAATTTTGCTGACTATCCGGTTCGGGATTATCTAATTTCAATAGCGCAAATAAACCGATGGGTAAGGCCAGCAAGGTCAGATAGAACGGCATGTACCAACCCAATAACGCTAAAGCCCCACCGATAGCCGGATAAATAGCCGTGCCTACGCTTAAAACACTTCCATTATAGCCCATAGCCGTAGAGCGCCGATTTCCGACATATAGATCGCCCACCAGAGTAACGTTAATCGTACCCAGAGCGGCTCCTCCTATGCCTTGTACAAATCGTAACATCAACAGAGTCTCAAAGTCAGTGGTTTGGGCGCACCCCACGCCTCCAATAGCAAATAGTAGCAGCGATGGAATTAAAATTTGTTTCCGACCAATTTGATCGGCCATCATTCCTAGTACGGGAGTCAGGAAAATGCCCGGAATAGTAAACGCGGTAATCAACCAACCGATTTGCTCGGTGGAGATATTGAGTACTCGGGCTATTTGAGGAAAGGCCGGTGTCACACTAGACACGCCCATGACCGCGACTAACGTAATACCAAAGATAATATGAAGGTTCGGATCACGTAGGAGGCCTTCAGCTGAATATGTTTGGTTGGTTTGCGTATCTGTGGGAGTTGAGTCGGTTGTGATAATGAAACTATTATGTAATTAGAGTTCGGAACGATCACCTCCTGATCCAAAAACAGATCAAGTGATCATCGTTCCTAACTCAGAATCGCTGCTTAGTTCACTGTAATGGGGATGGGAGCAGGCTTGAGTGCCGCGTGTTCGTCACCATGCCATAATTCAATGGCTACTTCGGTGGATCCACTGGAGATTCCTTCAATCCGAAAACTCCATCGTCCATCGGCGGGCTGTTGATCGATTTGCGCTATGGCGGTATCGATATTTTCGAAACGGAGTTCAAATTCCGGTTCATCAATGGTAATGCGGTCGCCATCTGCGTCTAAATAATAAACGGTTAATGTACCCGTGGTAGATTCCGCATCAACGGTGATACTACCGGTAACGCTACCATTTTCATAGCGCGCGATCTCAGTGCCATCTTCATACAATTCCATGGCTACCGGTTCCAAATGATCTTCATGGTCATCGTCATCGGATCCTAAAAGTCCGTTGCATCCGGTTAAGGTGAGGAACGCAATACCAAATAATGTGAGCAAAAACGAGCTTCGTATTTTCATATTAAGACTCCTTGAATAAACTGGTTATAAGCTACATCTCAATGATGTAGAAATGGTGTATGACTAATTTTGTACAGATTGTCGTTTAGGAGTTAAACCAGAGGAGGAGCTCGTTCTGAGAAGGCACTGACGATATTCAAATGTGCGGTGTGATCCGAAGATTCGGATAAGATTTGAATAGTATCAAGAGGCTGAGGCGAAAGTGTGGAATCACTATTTACACCGTGGAGAGGAATAGCACAGAGCGGGCAGACATTGGAATCCGGAACCAAGGTGTGGTCGAACTCACAGTCGATATGGCTGAAGTGCCGGTTGACCTGTTCGTGCGTATGAATGAGGTTCAGTGTTAAACTGATCCCAAACAAAAACGCTATCCAGATCGTGCTATGTCTATTAATGTTAAACATCTACCTACGAATTCCTCATGTTCGATTGCTAATGTAACGAATAACAGCATTCTTACGCATCAATCATTATGTTAAAGTTCTTAAAGTGGCAGGAACGGTAAATGTTGATCATGGAAGGTCATAATCCCAACGTATAGATGACAGAAATTTTAGAACCCGTACGATTATGGATCATCGAGCTCAGTGAGCGGCATGGGGTGGATCCTATAGTTTTTGGTATTATTTATATCGGAGCTACACCGTTATTTGGAGCTGCGGTAGGGTGGTTGATTACTGCCTATCGGAATAATCGGTCGATTGTCCTACCCACGATATCGTGTATGTTGACCTATTCCTCATCTTATTTATACCTGATTATTGAGGGCGAGAACATTCCTTGGTGGGTATATGGAATGTTAGTGGGGTTTATGGGCTATGGAATGTGGGTGAGTTATCGACGAATTAAAAAGCAAATCATACAATCTCAGGTTGACAATGAGTGATTATGACGCGATAGTAATTGGTGGTGGGGCAGCGGGATTGACTGCAGCGGGAATTGCCGTTAATGCCGGAGCAAAAACCGTCATGATTGAGCGCCATCTGTTGGGTGGAGACTGTACCTGGACAGGCTGCATCCCTAGTAAATCGCTTTTGCATGCGGCCGCTATTGCCCATAAAAGTAGGCAGGAGGCTGCTTTTTGGGGAATTCAAACCGGAAATGTGGACATCGATTTTGGAACCCTGATGCGTCGAGTGCGACACATCCGTCAAGAAGTCTACGAGGAGGCGGATAAACCGGAAATTTTTGAACGCATGGGAATTGATGTTCGGTTTGGAGAAGCAAAATTCATCAATAGAAACACGGTAGCAATAGCCAGTGAAACCGAAACTATAGAAATTACCGGACGAAAAATCATTCTTTGTACAGGTAGTCGTGCTTTGGTACCCCCCATTGATGGACTGAAGAATGTGGATTATTTGACCAACGAAACTCTATTTGAACTGCGCGAACAACCCCGACACATGACTATTATCGGGGCGGGACCAATTGGTGTGGAAACGGCTCAGGCGTTTCAGCGATTGGGAACGGAAGTGATCTTGGTGGAGCAGATTGATCGAATTTTACCCCAGGATCATCCTGAATTGACTAAAATTCTAGCTGAACAATTGAGAGAGGAAGGCATTGATTTACGCTTGAAGGCCAAGGTGACCAGCGTTGCTCAGCAAGCTGATGGATCTATTGCTGTGGCCATTCATACCGAACGGGGCATCCAATCCATTTCCACGGACCAACTACTGGTAGCCACAGGGCGACGTCCGAATATTGAAGCGCTGCAGTTGGAAAAAGCAGGAGTGCGGTACTCTAAACATGGAATCGCTATCGATAAACGGTGCCATACCAGTCAGCGAAATATCTATGCGGCCGGTGATGTAACTGGGCGATACCAGTTTACACACATGTCGGAGCATATGGCCAAAGTGGCGGCTAGTAATGCTATACTGAAAGTACCTATATCTATAGATGAAGATCATGTGCCGTGGTGTACGTATTCGGATCCGCAAATGGCCCATGTTGGGGCTACCGAACAGCAGTTACGGGACTCGGGGGTTTCGTTTAAACGGTATCGGTTTCCATATAATAAGTTGGATCGGGCCTTGGCCGAGGGTAATACCAAAGGCTGGATATACATCTATGCCAAATCGCTAACCGGTAAAATTTTGGGAGCATCCATATTGGGAGAGCACGCCGGTGAGCTAATCGGGGAAGTAGCGTTAGCTATGCGCAACGGTATTTCCTTACGCAAATTCAGTGATACTATTCATCCCTATCCCACCTATTTGCAGGGCAATCGACGTGCTGCCGATCAATGGTATATTCAGAGCCAATCCCCCACCTTGATGAAAACGCTGAAATCGCTGTTCCGCTACCAAGGCGAAGTCCCCGACGATTTGGATGATCCGGATCGCATCGTGTAGTGGATTTCGTCGCCACAAACTATAGATTAAACACTGTAGATCGGGCAGCTTACCCGACCGCTAACCACCAGCGGATATTGTGATATTTAGCTCTAGTTTTGCCGAACTATTGGAATTTGATATTTAGAAATAACGGGTAAGCTGGTTTCTGACAGTCGAGCTGGTAGCTCGATCTACAATTATTATTCAAAGTACGGTTGGAATAAAATTGGAATAAAACCGTAGGTCGGGCAGCCTGCCCGACTGTTTTCTAACAGCTATTACCCCAAAAAGAGCAGTTCAATGCTTAAAAGATACTGGGTAGATTCAGTAATGAGAGTCGATTGATTGCGGTCGCAGAGTGAGTCACCGCCAGTTGATGTTGATTTAATTACTGGCAATTGCACACCAGCTAATTTCCAACAGTCGAGCTAGCAGCTCGACCTACAATAATTATTCAAAGTACGGTTGGAATAAAATTGGAATAAAACTGTAGGTCGGGCAGCCTGCCCGACTGTTAACCACAAGCAGATATTGTGGCATCCAGCAATAGGTTTACCCAACCATTTGAAATTAGATAGTTAGAAATAACGGGTAAGCTGGTTTCAAACAGTCGAGCTGGCAGCTCGACCTACAATTATTATTCAAAATATGGTTGTATTGAAATTAAAATAAAATTGTAGGTCGGGCAGCTTGCCCGACTGTTAACCACCAGCAGTTATTATGCCACCCGGCTATAGTTTGCCCAACGATGTGGAATTAGATATTTAGAAATAACGGGTGAGCTGGTTTCCAACAGTCGAGCTGGCAGCTCGACCTACAATTATTATTCAAAGTACGGTTGGAATA
>JBNJFY010000004.1:17658-242186 GCA_051747265.1 Bacteroidota bacterium
AAATTGGAATAAAACCGTAGGTCGGGCAGCCTGCCCGACTGTTAACCACCAGCAAATATTGTGGCATCCAGCTCTAGTTTTGCCCAATTATTTGGAATTTGATATTTAGAAATAACGGGTAAGCTGGTTTCAAACAGTCGAGCTGGCAGCTCGACCTACCATTAATATTCAAAGTACGGTTGGAATAAAATTGGAATAAAACCGTAGGTCGGGCAGCCTGCCCGACTGTTAACCACCAGCAAATATTGTGGCATCCAGCTCTAGTTTTGCCCAATTATTTGGAATTAGATATTTAAAAATAACGGGTAAGCTGGTTTCAAAAAGTTGGGCTGGCAGCCTGACCTACAGTGTTTATTCGCAGGTTTGAGACGATTTATAATGTTTATACTTTGATTTCAAATGAACTTTTATCGCCGGAAACTTCCCCACTGGCAACCACCCAATGCGACTTATTTTATTACCATCAGATTAGCGAACTCGTTACCCAAACATAGAATCGAGTTGCTAAAGGAAGAGAGAAAACGCTTGCAGGCAAGAATGGGAAGACCAGAAGATGAAGATTCAATAGATGACTGGATCAACAGGAAGATATTTGCCAAATACGAGCAACTATTGGATTCAGGTGAAGGTGGGCCTATATGGCTGGAGAAATCATCAGTAGCTGAACTAGTAGCAGACGCCATTCACTATCGCGATCAAAAGGAGTTCGATTTAATCAGTTACTGTATCATGCCCAATCATCTGCACTTGGTACTTGATATGGAAGAGAAAGGAAAAAATGAAGTCATGCCACTTACCAATATGCTCGGGCGATTTAAATCCTATACCGCATTGAAAGCCAATCGAATATTGGGGCGCCAAGGAGCTTTTTGGCAAGCCGAAAGCTATGACCATGTAGTGAGGAATAACAAGGAACTAAAACAAATTATTAAGTATGTGATTTATAATCCAGTGAAAGCAAAATTAGTGGAGAAATGGTGCGACTGGCCACATACCTATCTGAAACCCGAATTTGAACAAAAATTATAACCCCGTAATGTCGGGCAGCTTGCCCGACTGTTTTCTAACAGCTATTACCTCAAAAAGAGCAGTTCAATGCTTAAAAGATACTGGGTAGATTCAGTAATGAGAGTCGATTGATTGCGGTCGCAGAGTGAGTTACCGCCAGTTGATGTTGATTCAATTACTGGCAATTGCACACCAGCGAATTTCCAACAGTCGAGCTGGCAGCTCGACCTACAATAATTATTCAAAGTACCGTTGGTTTGAAATTAAAATAAAATTGTAGGTCGGGCAGCTTGCCCGACTGTTTTCTAACAGCTATTACCTCAAAAAGAGCAGTTCAATGCTTAAAAGATACTGGGTAGATTCAGTAATGAGAGTCGATTGATTGCGGGCGCAGAGTGAGTCACCGCCAGTTGATGTTGATTTAATTACTGGCAATTGCACACCAGCTAATTTCCAACAGTCGAGCTGGCAGCTCGACCTACAATTATTATTCAAAGTACGGTTGTATTGAAATTAAAATAAAATTGTAGGTCGGGCAGCCTGCCCGACCGCTAACCACCAGCGGATATTGTGATATTTAGCTCTAGTTTTGCCGAACTATTGGAATTAGATATTTAAAAATAACGGGTGAGCTGGTTTCAAACAGTTGGGCTGGCAGCTCGATCTACGGGGTATAAAAAAAGCACAAGCCCAATTGAATGAGCTTGTGCTTTCAATATCGGATTGATTGCTGTTTAGCGTGTATTACTTACGCTTCAGCCAGCAATTCTTTCATCGTAACGCCAATTTCGGCTGGACTGTCTACCACGGTGATCCCCGCTTCGCGCAGCGCCTTTTTCTTGGCCTGAGCGGTTCCGGTTCCACCCGAGATAATCGCACCGGCGTGGCCCATACGACGTCCCGGAGGGGCCGTGCTTCCTGCGATAAACGCCACAACGGGTTTATCCACATGCTCAGCGATATAGGCAGCGGCTTCTTCCTCAGCGGTTCCACCAATTTCACCGATCAGTACGATCGCTTCGGTGTCATCGTCGTTTTGGAATAACTTCACAGCGTCAGTGTGGGTGGTTCCGATCACCGGATCTCCACCAATACCGATGGCGGTACTTTGACCCAGTCCTTCTTTGGTCAACTGGTCAACCGCTTCGTACGTCAAGGTACCGGAGCGGGAAATCAAGCCAATCTTGCCGGGAGTGAAAATCATACCGGGCATAATACCCACTTTGGCTTCGCCGGGCGTAATTACACCGGGGCAGTTAGGGCCGATCAACGTAGCACCGTGGCTGTTGACCACTTGCTTGGCTACAATCATGTCCCGAACGGGAATCCCCTCGGTGATACAGATAATGGTTTCAATTCCGGCAAAAGCCGCTTCAGAAATAGCATCGCCGGCAAATGCGGGCGGCACAAAAATCACAGAAACATTGGCGTCTTCTTCTCGAACCGCATCGGCTACCGTGTTATACACAGGGCGATCCAGATGCGTGGTTCCACCTTTTCCAGGTGTTACACCGGCTACTACATTAGTACCGTATTCGATCATTTGTTCGGCATGAAAAGAACCTTCGTTTCCGGTGATACCTTGCACGACCAGGCGAGTATCGTTACCTACTAATACGCTCATACAATTGGTTGTAAAAGTTAGCTTTTCGCAGTTTGTGAAATTCGGCTTGAATATACCTACATGAGCATAGATTGCCAAACCTCTGCTTGGTATTCCATTAGATGCAAAAGGAAGGAATGACAATGGGGAGCGTATGTCGATTTGAAGGCAGCATCGTTCGAGAACTCCTAATAATCTATAGCGTAGATTTCCTGCAATTGTTCGTGTGTTTTTTGGTCTGAACTGTAGCGCATAAGCAGGTTCCGGAGTGATTTGCCAAAGGGAAGATGAGCAATTTTGCCAATGAGCCAAGAGGTACGAACAACGTGTTGTACCTTTTCTCTACGAGCTTGTTCAAATTGTTGGAAGGTTGATTGAGGCGATAAGCCACTGCTCATCAACTGGGATAACACCCAGGCATCTTCAACAGCCTGTGCGCCGCCTTGGCCCAAATTTGGAGTTGCAGCGTGTGCGGCATCTCCAATCATGCAAACGCGATTTTTGTGCCAGGTGGAAATCGGTTTTAGATCACTGATATCATTACGAATAATGCTAGTAGCTGGGGTGGCGGCTATGATTTCAGGGATGGGGGCAGCGTAATCATTAAACATGGTGGTCAGTTCAGATTTGTCTTTACCTTGTTCGCCCTGGGTGGCCTTGGCAACAGCAAACCAGTAAACTTCCCGCTCAGAAATTACCGAAAAACCCAAGCGATATGCATGACCCCAAGCCTCAATACAACTTTGTGCCAGCTGATCGGATAAGGAGATTTCTGCAATTCCCCGCCAACACGTTTGGCCGGAATATCTAGTGGCGCTGTCTTCGGTCAGCTGATCCCGTACTGTTGAATGAATACCATCTGCCCCGATTAGCAGATCGCCGTGGGCTGACGAACCATCCGCGAAATGAGCATAGACTTCATCCGCTTCTTGGTCATAACTTTCTAAGCGCTTGTCTAGATGTACGGTCCCTGGATAGCTATTCAATAGCACATCAAGGAGTCGATGGCGAGCGATAGAAGTCACGGTAAACCCAAACTCCTGTTTAATACGCAGTTGATCCATTCGCTGTATGGTTTCCAAGTACTGATCGGTGATTTCAATGCGATCCAAGGGCATACCTTGAGCCATCACCTGGTCGGCAAACCCCAAACGGTCAAATACTTGCATAGCATTGGGCGCCATCCAGATGCCAGCACCCACCGGCTGTATTGAAAGAGAGGCTTCATAGATTTCGGTTTCTACTCCTATTTGCTCTAAGGCGATTCCTGTTGTTAATCCCCCGATACCACCTCCGATGATCAATGCTTTCATGAACTTGCCTACTAGAGTATTAATGATTCATTAATTATTATTAGGTCAAGTTTACTAATCGTATTTACTTAGGTCAAGTCTACTAATTTACAATGAGTACAAAAGAAAAGATTTTGAATGCCGCGCTTCGATTATTCAATGATCAGGGGTTGGCAGAAGTCACCCTCCGGCAAATTGCTATGGAGGTGGGTATCAGTCAGGGCAATCTGAATTATCACTTTAAAAAACGCCAAGATATAATCGAGCGACTCTATTTTCGGTTGGTGGAGGCTATGGATCAGGCATTTCAGGATCTGCAGCACCAATCGCTGGATCTTGAAATGATGTATCACATCAATCGTGTCACCATGGAGGAAATGTACAAGTATCGGTTTTTACTGCTCGATTTTGTACAGGTGATGCGGGATAACCAAACTATTAAGGGCCACTATGCAAAAGTCCGGCAACAACGGACCGATCAATTCAAGCGGATTATTGAAAATCTTCAAGCCAATGGGTTAGTCCGAAAGGAGGAGTTTGACCAAGAATTTGAACGCTTGTTTGTGCGCATGAATATTATGGGCGATTTCTGGCTCTCATTTTCTGAATTTGCCGATAAGCTCAAACCCAAAGAGTTAGCGGATAAATACGCCATACTTTTCTGTGAATGTATATATCCTTATCTAACCGACGTAGGAAAAACGAAATTTGTGAAATTAATAGAGTAATGCCCCAACCAGCGCAAGTTTGAGCGAAGTGGAAACTTGTGCTATTGACCAACAACAATTAGCTCCCATTATTCACCACGAGAACCTGCCACTTGGTTGATAAGGTAATTGCTTAGGCTTCTTCGTCCAGTATCTCCGGCTTCCAGGGCTGTTCCGGTGGCAAAGCTTTGCGTTCGGCATCTACAACGTCTTCGCTTTTAGGGCCTCGGTGATGGGGGGTAGGACGACCATTCTCATCAATGTGGACGAATACAATCTCTTCAATCTTGATGATCGTTTCTTTGGTAAATTTGTTGCGCACTTCGCAGCGGACGGTAATGGAAGTGCGACCCAGCTTTACCGTTTCCATCCCAATCTCAATCACATCTCCCATTTCGGCCGAGCTTACAAAATCAATTTCAGACATAAACTTGGTAACGATATGCCCCTTATCCAGCTGGCAGTACACAAAAATGGCTGCTTCTTCGTCAACCCAACGGAGGACGCTTCCCCCGAATAGTTGACCACTGGGATTAAGATCTTCAGGTTTGATCAGTTTTCGACTGTAAAAATGCATGTGAATTCAGATAGCAAGTTAATAATAGGAGTTTTTGTAATGGAATGACCCGGTTAACGTATGTCGGTTTCAGTCACGCCTAACGTGATCAATAGTGAACGAAGTATACAAAGTTGGTATGAAGATTTGATTAATAAACTTCCACAAACATACGATCACTAGCTTTGACCGATCGCGGCATCTCACTGAATTGCCACTCTTGGGGATCCGTACTCTCATGCTGTTCATCCAACAACAGATACTCCCGGAATCCATGTCTGGCTAAGTCGCGATAAATACCTAGCTCCATTCCTTTGAGGCCACACACATAGATTAAGGTATTGGGCTGTTCCAAAATGGGTTTCAGTATGGATGCGTTGTCTTCAATGGCCGTATTCACATAATATTTAGAGCCATCCGGCCGGCGAGCTTCTCGAGAAACTTTGGTGAGATATGAAAAGCGTTGATGCTCGTTTTCTAGTCTCTCGAATAGATCTCTATAGAGAATATCAGTGCGGTATGGACATCCAAAGACCAAGGCGATATCTGAATCTCGCACTTGTTGGTGGTCCAGTAATTCCAAACTCATGCTGCGAAAGGGCGCGATTCCGGTTCCGGCCGCAAAAAAGACATAATTAAAATCATCCGGGTTTTCAGGTAGCAAGAATCGCTTCCCACTAGGACCGGTCATTTTAACTTCATCACCGGGTTTCAAATTGCATAAATAGTTGGAGCACACCCCCAAATAGAGGCGCTGCTTATCCATCTGCTCCTCTACCACCCGTTTGACTGTCGTAGATACGATCTTTCCGTTGCCATCCTCCCCACAAAATGGAGAGGCCATGGAATAAAGACGCAGTTTATGATCTCGACCATTCTCATCTTGTCCGGGAGGCAGTATGCCAAACGTTTGTCCGGGCAAAACATGACCTTCCAACTCAGTGCCAGAGATATCGAACGAGATATGCCGAACAAAATTCGGACTGGATTCAGCCGTGCATATACGATTTTCAACTACCGGCACAGTTACCGGATCACGGGGAGAATAGATGTTGAGTTCAACTTCGGGAAGGGTAAGAGCGGTCATATATTGATATGCAGGGTTTCGATCGATAAACGTGAGGATTGTAAATTGATCAAATAATGCTCATTCCAGAACACAACTTCAATAGAGGTTAGGAGATAGGTTGCGGTTCTGGTTTAATTTGATCGGATAACATCTCACAAAATTGCTCAGCTTGTGTCTGTGAAAAATGCAGGGCACGGTCGCGATATTGTAATTGGGTATGTTCTTCAAAAAGAATTGTGAAGCGTGGTGATACAGGTAGCCAAAATTGATTGTTACCACGCTGTGGTTGGGCATGTGCAGTCCATTCAATGGACTGTTGATCCAACAGTCGATCTCCACTGATAAAATCTAACCGGTAAGACGGAGCATCCTGCGTATCCAACTGGAATATTTCCACGGTAATTCGATCATCCACAGCTCGATAAAAAGTGTAAAATCCACCGGCGAAGCTGGCGAAGGCCGCAAACTGTAGTACGGATTTGAAGAAGATATCATCCATCATCAAGTAGGCAAAAAAGAGTCCGATAGCTACTGCTATGAGCAGTAAAGCGGTATTTACAAATTGAGGTTGCAGCGATTCGCGGATGGCGAAATCAGGCCGTATTTGACTCATAGTGAAACTTTTGTCGATTTATTTCGAATAATCGGAGTGTAGAGCAATTCCCAAAGGGAATTATTTGTAACGTTTTCGCGTTATAGTATTGTGATTAAAAATTAAGGAAAAGGTGTAAGTTATGGCCAATGAAAAAGAACTGGAAGCAATTTTAGATGATCCCAATGCTCATCAGTTGAAGGCATTTCATCACGCGAAAGAATGTGCGTGCACAGATGCCATGAAATCTACCAAATCCAAAAACCCACACAATAAGGGATCAGTAATCGCGGAATTGTGGGATTATGTATACAAGGAATATTACGAAATCCAAAGTATGTAAACGTCACGGTTAACCTAGATTTTTCGTTATACATTATTAAGCCCGGTGAAAGCCGGGCTTTTCTTTTTGGGTTCGTAATTTGTTGGCCCATTTATGGGCATACCGGATAGGTTCGGAAATTCTATATCGTGGTGTTATTCTGAGCGCCCATTCCAAGGCCTCTTTTTGTGTGATCAGATGACCCGCAGAAACATAGACCGGTTTGACGTTAGTGCGTGAGCGTAGCACATAGCCGATTAGTTGTTCTTCATCTCCATTCTCCTGTTGAGCAGAAATTTTGGTGTAGGAACCACGCTTGGAATCAGGCATTTTCCAGGTACCATAGAGCGGATTTTTAGCAATGCCCAAAGCGGGTGTATCTAACATCACACCGGCATGGGAAGCCAAGCCAATACCTCGTGGATGACACACGCCATGACCATCAAAAACCATCAGATCCGGTTTTTGCTGAGATGGAACAAGTTCCCACACTTGTAGAAGAGGAGGGAGTTCGCGAAAGGAGAGCATCCCGGAGAGGTAGGGAAATTCAACCGTAGATTGCGCCAACGCTACCGCGGATAGTTCCAGTGAGGGATAGTCAAGCAGTACAAGCGCGGCGGAAATCAAATTGGAGCCCCGGTTGTAGGAGATATCAGCTCCACCGACCGATCGGACAGTTCGAGTAAGTGATTGAAGCTGAATCATTTGTTGCAATCGACGCTGTACGTCGGCCGCTTCGGTAGGAGCTACGGCTAGGGGATACTTTTGTTTATCCAAAGCAGGGAAGTTCTGACTAAATGGTGATTCCAAGCAGTTAACAAAGAGGAATAGTGGATATCAAATATCAATGGGATAGATCAGTTATTTTGAAGTAGGGAGAGGCGAACGGAAAATGTAACCGGTTTGCTGAATGGTTACATATTTAATGTAGGGAACAATTATGGCTGATTTGGATCACATCGAACGTTGGCTTCCATTTCTACAATCATTTGCCATGCCAATGCTAAAGTAGAGGAAGACACTCAGCGGCTATGGGAAGCTTCTGAGCGGTTGACCGGAGCCGAATTTGTCTTTTCTCAACCTGAAATTACCACAGGATAAACTCCTCATATTTAGATCAGATTATATAGTTTCGCGCCACTTTTTTAAAGGCTTCAATCTGCTCATCCTGCCAGGATTGATCGAGTCCCATTTCCTTGGCCATTAACTGGGCTACCTCAGGAGCCATTTCAATACTTGCGCGGGCATCCAGCAGAAGAGCTCGCGTGCGTCGAGCCAGTACATCTTCTACCGTTACAGCCATTTCATTTCGTACGGCCCATATAACTTCTGCTTTTATGTAGGGTAAACGGTTATGTAAGCGATCTGCCCATTCCGGATGGCTATCTATCATCCGTTGCACAGCCCCTTTATCGGAACCGAAATAATGCAAGGGATTGCCGCGATCTACATTTTTTAACCAGCCGTGCAGTCGTAAATCTTCGGTAACACAGGGTTCTTCATTCAGACCAGCTACCGTCGCGGCTTTGTTGATCGTGTCCTCAGCCATTTTGCGGTAGGTTGTCCATTTTCCGCCGGCAATGGTAACCAGCCCGGTTTTGGAGACCAGTAGGGTATGATCGCGAGAAATGGAAGCGGTGTCATCAGTTTCACCGGTGTTGACCAAGGGACGGAGACCGGCAAATACGCTTTTAACATCCTGTCGGGTAGGATTGCCGATGAGATATTGGGTAGCGTGTTCCAGTATGAAGTCGATCTCCTCTTCCAGTGCCACGGGCTCTAGTGAAGGTTCATCTACAAGTGTATCTGTAGTCCCCACCAGTATTTTATCCCGCCAGGGAACGGCGAATAACACCCGACCATCTTTGGTATGAGGAACCATGATTGCACTGTCGCCCGGTAAAAAATCTTGGTCTAACATAATGTGTACGCCCTGACTGGGTATGATAATATCTTCAGCGTCGGCGTCGTCAAGGGATAGAATATCATCGGCAAACACTCCGGTTGCGTTGATTACCACACGCCCGTTGACATCAAATGTCTCTTTGGTGAGTTGATCTTTAACCGTAACTCCGTTAATCAGGCCATTGGATTTTGTTAGACCGGTCACTTTGGTGTAGTTCAGTGTCGTTGCCCCATGATCAATGGCGGTTTGAGCTAAATTGACGGCCAAACGAGCATCATCAAATTGACCATCATAATAAATCACACCACCTTTAAGATCGTTGGATTCAATGGTGGGCAACAAATCCAGGGTTTCTTGGCGGGATAAGTTTTTGGAGGGGCCCAGCCCCAATTTGCCGGCCAGCATATCATATACTTTCATGCCAATGCCGTAGAAAGGTCCTTCCCACCAGTCGTAGTTGGGTACGATGAAGGATTGATTTTTCACCAGGTGAGGGGCGTTTTGGATTAACAACCCCCGTTCACGCAGGGCTTCCAGAACTAACGAAATATTGCCTTGTTGAAGATATCGCACGCCACCATGAACCAGTTTGGTGGAGCGGCTGGAGGTTCCTTTGGCGAAATCGTGTTGCTCTAGCAATAAGGTTTGGTATCCGCGGGAAGCGGCATCCACGGCGCAGCCTAAACCCGTTGCGCCCCCTCCGATGATGATGACGTCCCAATATTCGGTGCTGGATTTGACTTCATCCAACATGGTTGCTCTGTTGATGCGCATAGCATTACCCCATTTTCTGCTCTTAATGTTGACACTCTTCCCTATAGGACTTTAATCCTATACAATTTGAGATTAATGTAATGTGAGCCATCACAAAGACAGATGCCAGATAAATTATTCGACCACTGGAAATCACGAAAAATGAGTGGCTAGACCTTTTTATCATTATCTAAATGATGTGTTCAACCCCTTCAGGGTTGTCGCGGTGCCCTTTTGGGGTTATTCATGTTAGACCGCTTCACGGTCTTTATAGTATCTAGAGTTAATCTATTTGGCTTTAAAATTGTCTGAAGACAATTTTTTCATCTGAAAATTCAAAATGTAAATCTCTTTTATAAAAAGATCTGAAACACAAGAAAGACCCTGAAAGGGTCGAACATGAATAACCCCGTAGGGGCGTAAAAAACAACCGCGAAGCGGTTGAACAAGTCACCCAATTTAGTGGTCCAAATGAAGGGTAAGGGCCAAAGTAAAAGAGGGGCTACACCGATCACATCCAAGTTATTACAATAGGAATAAAATTAGTACCAATCGCCTTTTAGGTGATGATAGAAGGAGATTGGCATACTGCGTTCGCAAGAATAAATCATATTGCCAAGCCTTCTTAAACATTTCCATATCTGGCTATTGGCTGAAGAGGAGAAATAATTAGGTTCTATGTGGATTGGGGTGGGTTAGTTCACCTCGGCTTGTAGTTTTTATATCATTACCGAGCTATAATTGGTAATACGGGATGGGAGCTCCCGCTTCCCGTAACTGGGCAAAACTTGGGTAACAAGGTGACTAATCGGTCTCCCTTTCGCCGGAGGTTAACACCCCGCGGCTCGTCCAACCTATCCCCTCTGGGGAATAGTTGGTGGTCCACCTTATGGGTGAAGCTGAGCATAGCTTACCAAGAACTTATTTTTCAGGTCTACAAAATCCTCGGTAGTCTCAAGGATCTCTGTGAACCCCAACCTTGGGTAAGCGGGTAGGGTCCAAACCAGTATACCATTGTGTGACCGGGGGGCGGTTGAGAATCAGCTGCCACCCGGTCACACGTTATCTCTCATTACCGAGCTCCGATCGGTAATGGTGCGCACGGAGCTCCGCTCCCGGTAGGGGCTAACCCACACCGATCCATATAGAGCCAATAATAAAAAATGCCGACCGGCGTAAACCGATCGGCATTGAATGACAGAAATGTTAGGGTGATTATTTCATCAAGATCATCTTCTTGGTGATAACTTTAGCTCCAGTGTGCAGGCGATAGATATACACGCCGCTGGACAAGTTGGAGGCATCGAAGGACACTTGATAGGTACCCGGTGCCTGCTGTTTATTTACCAGATCGGCAACTTTACGACCTAACATATTGAAGACCTGTAGTCGAACCTCAGTTGCTTCCGGAACCTGATAATTGATGGTTGTGGAAGGATTGAAAGGGTTCGGATAGTTTTGGTCCAGGGCTAACGTCTCTGGTTGTTCACCGGGCAAACGGATAGCCGTAGTCTGCGTTTTCTCCACCTTATAGCTGTCGTACTGTTGATCAATGGAAATATTTTGATCAGCGTTTAGCGTCCAGGTTTTAGCCACGGATCCATCCTTATAGGCTTCTATTTGATAGGTGGCCGTTGATTCCGTGCCATTCTCCAGCGAGACATCCACTGGGAACTGATTAGCCTCGATAAAGAACTCAAAGCTATTGCCGGTGGTTAGACGATAGTCATCTTTCATACGCGTATCCAGTGTGGCTCCTTTCGGTTTGGGCGGCAGCGCGAAATTATCACGGCTCCAGTCACTGGGCAGGGCGCTATTGGCGTACAGTGTTTGTGATGTCTGTGCCGAGCTAACTGTAATGGCATCAAACCCATCCAGCAAATTACCCTCCGAAATCAAGGGCTGTTGATTGGTGGTTTGCTGCGGATTCAGATCCAACACAATGGAAGCCGCTGCTGAGGTTTGCACAAAGTAGCTTTTTCCGGGTTCGATCTGGGTAGCCGGTTGATAGGAGCCGTCAAATCCATAAAGAGCCCCTTTTACCAGCACATTTCCAGTATCTACAATCGTAGATAGATCTTTCAAGGTATCGCTGAGTCCACCTACCAGGTTCCAGCCTTTATCCATTTCAATGGTGGTGGAATCCACTTTTTGTCCCTGGAAGGATTCGCTCGACGCACTGCTCAATTTCACCCAGTAGCCATCCTGAAACTGCATATTGGAAGTAGATTGGTAGGAGCCAGTGTAATGATAGGCTGCGGGCGAGCTAAGGGTCGAGTAAAGATTGCTGACACTTTGGCTTCCGCCCATTTTCACCGGCAGGGCTACCATATTCCACCCTTTGCGGTAATCCACCGAAACGGTAACCGTCTGACCACCTCCGCTGGATCCGGAGTAATTTCGGGCGATCCACAGCGTATCTTTTTGTGACATGCTGATGGATTTTTGATTCACCGATTGCATATCCACTTGTAGGGTAGGGTTGGTGGTATCATCCAATAAATGATAGTTGGTAGATTGGTCAGATAAGTTCCAGTTCAGCGATATTTGCGATTGTCCCTGTTCGGGAGCCACAATAAGCTGCCATAGGACCTCACCTTCGGTGGTGGCCCGGTAATCTTCCAGCAGGTTTAGCTGATTGGCCACCCAGAATGCTTTAAAAGAGCCCTCCGGCGCTTCCGGGGGCGCTTCCTTATCCAGGTTGGCATCGAATCCATCGGTGGCGTTATCGGAAAGACCAAAACTTAAGGTTTGGCTGTTAACACCATCGCTTACCGTGAGTAACTCGCTAGCTGCAACCGATTGACTGCTCACCGTTAACTCTACATCTACGCTAGTAGTGCTGTTACTGGGATCGTTTGAGCTAAACGTAAGCGCTCCGGTGTGTTTTTGAGCTGAGAGACCACTGGCATCATAAAAGACAGCAATTTTCTGCGTACTATTTGCAGCCACACTTCCGCTAGAGGTACCCAATGTTAGCCAGGCGTCCTGGGTTGAGCCACTCCAATCCAGGGAAGAGGAACCATTATTAATGATAGTAAGCTCCCAACTGCCATTTTCTCCCTGAGCGGCTTCCGCGGTCAGTTTATTCTCAGAAAAAGAGATTTGAGGATCCGCACTAGAGGTCGACTGGAGATTCATCGTACTCAACATGTCAATCTCCTTATTTTGGCCTTGACCGTCATTGGTAACCAGAGTTACGACCTTGCGATATTGTCCCGTAAATAAAGGCGTATTGCCATCAAAGGTGAAGGTTACGGTCTTGGATTGACCAGATGCAATCTCTCCATTGCTGGGCTCAATGCGCAACCAATCATCCGGCGTGGTAATGCGAATGGCCATCTGTTCTTTGATGTAGGTTCCGCCGTTGGCAATCTCAATACCTTTGGTTCCATCTTTGTTTTCAATCCCCACCAGTCCATCACTGGATACGGAAGTATCATACCCCAGGTTCTTATACTGGAATTTTATGCCCCCTCGAGGATTCAAAATTGCTTGAAAGGTACTGGTAGAATCGTCCACTCCATCTTTGGTCATATGGCTTCGGATGGGAACCTGATCCCATTGAACAATGAAATTGCCCGATTCGGGATCATAGTGATGGAAAACATTGACCTTGAGAGAATTGTTGTCATTAACAACACCCTGCAGCGGGGCGATAAAGTGATCGAAAGCCATGGAACTGCCACTTGAGGGAATGGGGGATTCCCCGTACCAAGCCGCGGCAAGATCCTGATTGCTAAACGTCAAAGCACCTCCACCGGATATTTTCACCGATTGCATGATTTCCCCATAGAACGGAAAGTCGAAAGGCAAGGTTACTTCCGGCAATGATTGGGTATAACTGGTAGTGACCCGTGTCCCAATTTGAGAAATATCTTTCCAGTTATAGGTAGGTCCATCGCTTTCCGAATCGTCAACATACTTATAGCCCGATCCGTCGTTAGCTTCTCCACTTTTTAGTTGATTAGGGTCGGAATATCCCTTGAACCCATATTCTAAAACCGATCCGCTGCTACCGTTATTGGTAATGGTTACCGTTTGGGTTTTAGTGGATCCGGAACTTACGTAAGCTTCAACATCGGTATCACTAACCGAAACAGTAGGGGCCGGTGCCGTAGTAAACTGCTTGGTGACTAAGGTAGATTGGTTCCCATATCCATCATAAGCTACCAGGGCGACATGATAGGTGGTGTTATAGTCCAAGTTTTTAATCTCCAGCTTTTCCACATTACCGGCTGAATCGGGCATCGGAGTATCAATCTGTTCAGCCGTATCAAAATTGGAATTTGAAATCGAGCTGGTGCTGATGCGCATATCATAGTTGTAGGCACGCCCCGTTTGGTCATCCGCGCCCGGTGCCGTCCATTGCAACTCTAAAGCATCGGATTTCACCGCTGAAGCCGTCAAATCGGATAAAGCCGCCGGTGCGGTTGTATTGCGACCTTGTACGGCTTTCGCAGCATTGAGCCGACCTTTCCCCAACTCATAAAGCTGGTAGGGATTTTCATCATAAATATAATCGGCCGAACCTTCCAGGATGGAGCGCAATTCACCATTGGTCAGGTTCTGACTGGATTGATCACTGAACTTACCCAACTTGGAAACCACCAAAGCAGCCACCCCGCTTACATGCGGGCAAGCCATAGAAGTACCTTGATACCAACCATAATAGGCATTACTAGAGTTTGAGCTGGGAGGTATCGTACTTAAAATTCCTCGGGGGCCATTGGTTACCGAAAAATTTTCGATCTGTCCACCGGGAGCGGTAATATCGATCCACGTACCATAGTTCGAATATTCTGCCCGTTCATCCCTATTGGTGGAGGCCGCAACCGCCATCGTGGTATCATAATAGGCGGGGTACCAGTGTTTGCCATCTTTGCTATCCGCATTGTCATTACCGGCAGCAAATACCACTAAGCCGCCGTTCATGGGACCAATTTGTGTATCTTGATCAGGAGTGCCGTCGTCATCGGCATCGGTGTTATCCAAGCCGGCACGTTCATTAAAATAGTCGATAGCTTGCTTTTCCATATAGAACAGGCTGGAGAGTCGCGATCCGTATCCCCAACTGTTTTGTGAGATAACCGCCCCATTATCGGCGGCGTACACTAAAGCGTCCCCGAAATTATCCGCTTGAGCGCCGAATTTACCGAATACCCGGTTGGCCATCAGACGTACGCCACTATCGGTACCATTTCCACCGGCAATTCCGACCACCCCGGTGCTATTGTTATTCTGAGCTCCAACGGTACCGGCTACGTGCGTACCGTGACCATTATCAGAGGCGTCGTCATCCACATTATTGTTGCTGTTGGCATGGTTCCAGCCGTGAATATCATCCACAAATCCATTGTTGTCATCATCTACACCGGGAGTACCGTTTTGTTCTGCGGTGTTTACCCAAAGCATATTTTTTAAATCCGGATGATCGGTATCAATGCCACTATCTACAATGGATACAATGACTTCCTGGCGACCGCCTTCGGTATCCAAGGCTTCCGGCAGGTCGATGTCCGCGTCTTCTTTACCATCTACCTGACCGGTATTATGGTAGTGCCACTGTTCCCCGTACTTGGGATCATTAGGTGAATAATTGGCTGCGGGGATAAAGTTTTCGTCTTTTTCGGATCGTTGCATTTTCATATTGGGCTGCGCGTAAGAAACATCACCCAAATAATTAAAATCAGAGAGTGCCGCAGCCTCTTGTCCGGCTTCAACTTCCAGAATATACCAACGGTGTAATCCATAAGCGCGGTGCATGGCCTCAAACTTGCCCGCGGGTGTAAACGCGCGGGTCATAGATTTGACTTTATACTCTTGATTGAGCTGGTCAACTTGAGGGATACCTAGTTGGACGGTCTCTCCACTGCTTTTGCGTTTTCGACGTAATTCGTTGGCCACTTCATCCGCAAAGCGTGATTCAAATTGAACGATGATCTTTGAAGAAACCGCACGCCCCTGATCATATAACTGCTGCAGTTCCGAGATTGAATATTCTTGCACCGGATTGACTTGCTGCCCCATCGCAAGTTGGGGAAGCGTCAATATGATTAGTCCTAGAAGATATATGTGCCACGTTAAACAAGAGGATTTATCTGGATTCATAACTGATTTAGATTTGATGAATATTTGGATGCAGAGATGTAGAGATCTGCTATTATTTTCCCGACGATTTAGATGCTTAAAAAAATAAATCGCGTATTTATATAAGGCGTATAGATAATTGTTCCGATAGATGGACGGAAGAGCTTAAAAAATCAAGGAAAATAAGTTAGATAAGACTTGGGATATGCTGCTAAAAAAAGGCCAACATATTTATAAATGTTGACCTTTAGGGTAGGGGGGGAAGTAATATTAACGATTTTTGAATCTTTTGTTGCGATTCTGATGCAGTTGATCGAAGGTAATTCTTTGTTCATCGGTTAGAATGGATCGCATTTCCAGTTGATGGGCCACTCTGTTTTTGTGTATCTGAGTGCGCAGTTCCCCCATCTCTTCAATTTTCTTTTTGATCGTTTTTTGATTGGGCTTATCGGATTGAATCATGGCTTGTAGTTCCGCTCGATGAATCTGCATTTTATTTCGCAGGGGCTGATTTTTACTCCATCCTTTTTGTCGAATGGTTTGCATCTGTTCCTGCTGCTCTTCAGTAAGGTTCAATACTTGAACCATGCGGTTGAACCGTTGTTGCGGCTGTTGGTTTTGATTCATTTGAGCCCGCTGTGGATGCATGGGGCGGCGTTGTTGGGCAGGGGCAAACAGAGGTGCCAAGCTCAGCAAGACGATAAATAGTGAAGCAATCCAGTGTTGGTTGGTCAATTTGGTAATCATGATGATACTCCGTTTCAGTGAGTAGGGGTTGTTTCTATAGGTTTAGACAACCGAATGGGAGAGATCTTGCAACGAAATTTATTTTTTACTGAGATTAAATCCGCCACTGTCATTCCGAGCGGAGCTTTGCGGAGCGCGGGAATCCCCTGATGGAACGGTGGCTACGTACGTAAATAGTGAACAACAGGGGATCGCCACGGGCATGCAACTACCGTTGATACCCTCGCGATGACATGGTGGTGATAAAGCTGAAGCTGTAGGTTCTTCTCCAAGCTGCAAGATTGAAGAAGAATAAGGAGTAAACCCAGCTCCGAAATATCTCACTGTCATTCCGAGCGGAGCCTTGCGGAGCGCGGGAATCCCCTGATGGAACGGTGGCTACGTACGTAAATAGTGAACAACAGGGGAGCGCCACGAGCATGCAACTAGCGTTGATACCCTCGCGATGACAGTGGAATGGTTTGGCTAGGGGCTAGAATTTATGGTGGATAATATCATTGGGGCGAGTATTTAGCGCCATTCCCAAACGCCCCACGGCCATCCTCAAAAGGGAATTCAACTTTACCTAAGAAGGGGTGCACGAAGTTGATGTATCCCCATTTTCAAGCCAGCATCGGCAAGGCTAACTATCAAGATCGTGTCGATTCCCGCAACCACGAATATATAGCAGAAAAATCCGCCTCCCCCATATCATCCTGTTGAGCTTCTTCAAAGAGCTGTGTTACCGCTTGATTGATGGGCAACGATAACTGGTGTTGGTTCCCCGCCTCATTGACCAGAGCCAAATCTTTATGCATCCATTTTAGCATGAATTCGGGCTCGTGGGTTTTCTCCTGTTCAATTTTCTGACCTTTTGCCTGCAGGAAGGGCGCGGTAACGGGAAGACCACTTAACAGTTCAATAAGCTGATCCCGATCAAAGCCCAACTGTTCGCCCAATACCAACCCTTCACTGAAGGAGGTCATGGCGTGACCCAATAATAAATTGATCACCATCTTCAGAGCACTTCCGCTGCTCGGTCCGCCGGTCCTGATTAATTTACTTCCCATGGCGTGCAGGGCCGGTTCGACCAGGTCAAAATCTTCATCATTGGCGCCTACCAAAAAGGTTAGGGTTCCCTCTTCGGCCGGATAGATGGTTCCGGCTGCGGGAGCATCGACAAAACGAATGCCCATGTCATTGGACCTGGTTTTAAAATCCTGACTAGCCTGGGGCGTAACCGTACTGCAATCCATCCACATGCTGCAATGAGGCATAGCAGAGACAAACCCCTGTTCGCCAAAAGCCATTTCTTCTACAACTTCTGGGGTGGATAACATGGTGATAACTAAGTCACATTGCTCCGCCAACCCCTGGGGCGTTTCCAAAGCGGTGGCTCCCATTTTTACCAGGGGCTCCGTTTTTTCATGCGTGCGATTGTAAACTAATAGTTGGTCGGCGACTTCAATCAAGTGAGGGGCCATTCGGCTTCCCATCATTCCCAAGCCAATAAAACCTATGTGCATAATACTCCCAATTTTTTACCGAGTATTCAATCCATTAAGCAACCTCAAATCGGAGATCGTTTCGCAAATGGCAAGTTAATTTAAACGATTGATTTACTTGGGTTCAAGTGAGGAGTGGGGTGAAATAAAATCGAAGTTTTGCGAAGTGTGGTCACCCTTGATGGGAGACCAGCGAGTCAGCCGTAGGTTACCGTGTGCTGTCCCCCTCGAGATAACGGGGATGGGAAAGCGATACCTCGCATAGGCAACTACGCTTGCTGGTTTCAAAAGGGCCTTATATTTAGTACAATTCCATACGTTCCACAGTTATGGGCTGCAGAACGTTACATCGATCACCCACTCTTACAGACTTCCAATCTTTAAATGGGCAAGCTCATCGAAAAAAACATCCACCAAAAGCCCGACGGCTCTTTTCTGCAGTCGGTGGATATGCGCTATCACCCGCGCGGGTGGCTGGAATCGATCAACGATCCGTTTGTGGGCACCTCAACCGATGAGCCCGGGGAAAACCCTGATACTGGAGAGCCGATCCCCGGAGCCGATGACGATCTGTTTGCCCAGCGGCTGATCTATGATCAACAGGTGAACCTGTCTGATCATACCATCTACCAGCGCCAGCACAATGGCAATATCGCCGGTCAGATCTGGCGCACCGGATATGGGCAACCCCACGCCTATTTCTACAGCTACGACGAGATTAATCAACTGCTCTACGCCGATTACCTGGTGGGGGAAAAGGCTGGCCCGGCGGCTTCTTCCACGCCCTGGCAGCGCTACGCCACCGGCATTGGGCAAGCCAAGCCGAATACCTCGACCTCCAATCCTGATCATTACGACAGCGCGTTTTCCTACGATCTAAATGGAAATATCCAATCGGCGACTCGCTATGGCGAGGGAACATACGATGAGGCATCCGGCAAACGATACCGTGAGCTGATCGATGAGCTGACCTACGGCTACGACCCGCAAGCCGGGAATCGGTTGAGGTCGGTCCGGGAGCAGGCCACGCACACCGACGGCATGGATTTTACCGAGCGGGCAATTCCCTCGGTGTTTATCACCCAGGTGCGTTACCACAATGAGGGCACCGGGAACCGGCAACAATATATCAAGCTGACCAACATGGGCGAGACCGCCATGGACCTGTCCGGCTGGGAACTGCTGACCTACGCGGGGGAGGCCTATCAGCTTGAACCGGTAGCTCTTCCCGCGGGGGGCTCGGTGATCATCGCCGGCGACCAAACAGGATCGCTGTCCAGCCGGTACGAGGAGAATCCCGACCGGCAACAATTTCAGGTGCTCACCAGCTTTCCCCACACCTTGACGAAGCGGGATGCCCTTAGCCTGCGGGATGCCCAGGGCCGGGTACAGGATCTGGTGGCCTGGGGAGAAACCAACCTGTACGGAAGTCTGTGGAAGATAACCGCCCATAGTAGCAGCGACAAAGCCTTGATGCGAAGCAAGATCCAAGCCTTACCCTGGCCGGGCGGTTGGAGCACCGGCACGGCCGCCCCCTACCGCGACACCGCGCAGGATTTGGACTTTAACGGGGCCGAATACAACTACGATGCCAACGGCAACATGATCGTAGATGCCAACAAAGGCCTGAGATTAGAATACAACGCCATGAACCTGCCCACCCAAGCCTCCTTCATTCACGGCGGAACCATCAAGTGGGAGTACTCGGCCTCCGGGACCAAAGTGAGCAAAACCGTAACCGACGAAAACGGGGATGTGATGCTCATCCGCAACTATAGCTCCGGTTTTGTCTACGAACGTTACCAACAAACAGCCCCCGACCAGCTCCAATTCTTCACCACCGAAACCGGCCGCGCCCGCCTGCTCAACACCGACCGCTTCCGCCTGGAGCATGATCTGACCGACCATCTCGGGAACGTGCGAGTCAGCTTTGCCTACAATCCCGAAACCGACTCCGTCGGCCTCCTGCAAGAAGATTCTTACTACCCCTTCGGCCTCAAAATGGAAGGCCTGGATAAGATCCACGACGAAGAAAACAAGTTTACCTATAATGGTAAGGAATTGGCCGATGAGCATGGGCTCAACTGGTACCACTACGGGGCGCGGTTTTATGATCCGGCGTTGGGGCGGTGGCAAAGTACAGATCCAATTGCACAATTTCATTCACCATATTTAGGAATTGGTAATAACCCAGTTATATATGTAGATAAAGATGGTAATAGTATTACTTTATCTGCGGCAGCAATTGCAGGCATAGTTGGTTTTTCAGTTGGTGCAGGTATAAAAGTATATGAGATCTATAATAAAAAAGGATTTAGTAATTGGTCTTGGAAAGATTATGGGAAAGTGATTTCTGCTGGTGGAGCTGGAGCATTGATTGCTGCTACTCCAGCAAAATATGGTTGGATAACAGGTAGTTTATATGCAGGTAGTATAGGAGCTGCAGGAGAATTTATTGATCAGTCTTTATCGGAAGGGCCTATTGATTTATCAGGTATTGCAAAAACAGGTATTTTAACTGGTACGATGTATGGAATATCATACCCAATCAACTACTTTGGTAAATTTAAGCTTAAATCTTTTGTCAGGAAAACACCGAAGAATCTGCCTCATGAAAGTATTGCCGTAAATGCTACAAGACCAAAAATATTAAAAGGATTTACTAAACCAGGTGTTTTGCCATCTATCGTGAACTCATCTTTAGATTTGACTAAATTCACACTTAATAGCTTAAGTGAAATTCCTATTGGTACAGTGACAGTTGGTCCGCTATTGCGTGGTGATATGCCCGTAGATAAAATGAACGAATACTTGGATAGGGAAGGTTATTAATGAAGAATAAAATTCGGGTAGATTATTATGAGAACAAAGTTGCCTTTTTTATAAATAAATTGGTATCAGCAATACCAGTTTTTGCATTTGTATTTTTGTTGTTATTTGTGAGGCCAGAATTGGGAAAAGATATGTATTTGTATATATGTTTGCTGGTGTCTTTTGTTGTAGTTGTGTCTGTTTCGATTGTTGGGTTTAGGAATAATTCAATTCTGAAGGTGACGGATGACAAATTAATTCTTATTCATGCAAACGATGAATTTATTTCTCTTAAGGAAAGTATCAAGAGCTTAGAATCTTATGAGTCGAGTTCATTTTTGGGAAATTTGGGAAAGGAAATATTTGTAAAGGTGAATTACTATGATGGGTCGTATTCATATTTAACATTTGGGAGTAACATATTCTCCCCTGCAATAGTTCGTTATCTTAAATTTATTATACTTTATTATGGATATATTGATAAATTAGAATTATCTGAAATTGAATCAGATCATATTGAAAGAATTCTACCACCATTGAAGAATATATGAATAGGAATTAACTAATAAATACTGCCTACCCAAACCAGCACAAGTTTCCGTCCGAATGCCTTCGGACGGAAACTTGTGTGAACAACCACCAGCCCCTCTAGTCCAAGCATAGAAAAATAAAACCAATTCATGGTTCAAGCGTCCGCTTGGACCATTGTTAAATTGAAATCCACTAAGCTGTGTTAGACGCCGCCGGCCATGACATGAAAATCCGCAACTACGCCAGCGGGTTTGTGTACGAACGATACACAGATGATGGGGTGGATGAATTGCAGTTCTTTGCAACCGAAACCGGCCGCGCCCGCCTGCTAAACACCGGCCGCTTCCGCCTGGAGCATGACCTGACCGATCACCTCGGAAATGTGCGAGTAAGCTTTGCCTACAATCCAGAAACCGACTCCGTCCGCCTCCTGCAAGAAGACTCCTACTACCCCTTCGGGCTGAAAATGGTCGGGCTTTCGGATATTATTGAGGAAGAAAACAAATTCACCTACAACGGGAAGGAG
Organism: Bacteroidota bacterium; assembly: GCA_051747265.1. Classification (GTDB taxonomy): domain Bacteria; phylum Bacteroidota; class Rhodothermia; order Balneolales; family Balneolaceae; genus JBNJFY01. The sequence goes on from JBNJFY010000004.1 coordinate 39,656, forward strand.
CTAGCCAACGAACACGGCCTCAACTGGTACCACTACGGGGCGCGGTTTTATGATCCGCAGTTGGGTAGGTGGCACAGTGTGGATCCTTTGGATGTAGAACATGGTATCTACAATTATTCCTTTAATAGTCCGATAAATTTTACAGATCCAGATGGCGCAAAGCCAACTTCAACACACATTGGTAAGAATGGAAATGTTTTAGCGGTGTATAATGATGGGGATTTAGGAATATATCGACATGATATTGCAGCGAGTAATTATGAGGGTAGTTTTTTGAGTGCAGCAAATGGCACTAAAATAGGAAGCACATTATATTGGTGGTCATTTACGGATTATAGTAAATATGATATTAATCACAATAAATTTGGTCCTAAGGAAAATGTGTATCCTTCAGGAGTAGTTGATGTTGGTTCTTATTGGGCAAGAGATAAGGTAAGTTGGGTTTTAAATTCCTACTCTACTATAGTTGATTATGGAATAAATGCACGTGGAAACCATATTTATGATTTAAAAACGCATCCTAGCCCATTGAAATATGGTAAACAGGTTCATGATAACTATGGATCACAGTTGTATAAAGGCATATATGTCACTTCTAGAAATGCTGGTAATTTTGCAGCTGGACAAGTCGCGAAAAGATCATTATGGTCATTTTATATAATAATGAATGGTTATGGAGCCTATAATAGATCTGGAAACAATATTTCAAACATTCCAAGAACACTTTTTGATCATTGGGGAGATAATCCTCCTTTTTATGGAGAAGATACCAATAGTGGATATTTTATTTATTCAGGTTATAAATCAGATTTTAATTAATTTAATGATATGAAAAAGTGGGCATTGTTATTAGTTTCAATAATTTTATTAGTATTATTATATGTATCATTAACTAGTAATAAATATGATTATTATTATTCGTCAGACCATAAAAATGTTATTACGAAAGTAATGCTTGGTGACTCAGTAATTTACAGAATAGGGTATTTTGAAGAGAGAGATAGTTTGAGAGGACCATATATCTCTCCGTCAAATTATAATAATCATTCAATAATGGTTCTAAATCACTTGGATTCTGTTGTCGTTTATGTAATGCATGGTAGGTTAAGATTAGTGAATGATGAAGATAATGTAAAGGTAGTGTATTTAGGTGGGAAAAATGTTAATCCTATCATACGTTGGGATTCATTGTTTAGTAAATATAAATATAAAGGCGTGATTATTATTGATGGTATTAATTATTTGTACGATGAAAAAAGTTACACTATTAATTATTAGTAATATTAGTGTTGCTATAATATAATAGACAGGTATATTATTTAAGGTAAGGAGTTATTTGTGCTACGTGTATAATGGCCTCCAATGCAATGATTATGTCAAAGGGCAAACTGCCTGTGTTTGCCTATTAAATCGGGAGGTATATTCCACCGATTAGCGTAGGTTTGAGCGAAGCGGAAACTTGTGCGAACAGCCAACGATAACCAGCTCCCATTCTTCCCCACAAGATCCGGCCGGTTGCAAAACATGAAAGTATTTTCCTCGGTGGCGGTTAATGGTAGATCGCCCTTTTCCAACTCCACCCAAGGTTCAGGGGAGCCCGGATCTTCGGTCGCTGTGCTCCCTGCGGCCAGATAACTATAGATGATATGGCCAATATTCATTTCCTAATGACCCCAAATTGAATCAACGTTGTAGATTCAAACTCTGCTGGTAGCCCCGAAGGGGCGGTGTGGAAGGAGGCGGGGAATTCATTCTCCGGCGGTGGTGAAATGGCGTAGCTGATGAATTGCTTCATGATCTTTCCTGCTGGTGGGGGCATTGTGCCTTAAAAGGAGCAGAGCTCATCAGCGTACATTACCGGACAGAGCCCGGTAATGAGGGGGGGAGTTATCTGGGCGGTCGATTACTTCGCCCGCCCAGATAACTCATCTACTCTTAACGGAACAACAGCTCCATCACGCCATTGCAAAGTGTTATGATCCATGGTGCATCTGGTATGTGCATGAAAAGGTTGAAGTGGGGGCACTTCAACCAGCGCAACGGTTTTATTACCCTTCGGCCCTTTTATCATCAGACGTCCCGTGCATACGGAATGGTTACTTTTAACCACTCAAAAGTGACAGTATTATTCTGGCAACTATCCTTAAAGCAGGGCATATACCTGGCTAGTCTTATTCGCGATTTCCCATCAAGTCCAAGCATAGAAAAATAATCTATCTGGTTCCTGCAACCACTGGGTCCCAATATAGAACAGGGTTGCCGGTGGCCCGAAGGGGCGGTGTGGAAGGAGGCGGGGAATTCATGCTCCGCCGGTGGTGAAATGGCGTAGCTGATGAATTGATTCATGATCTTTCCTGCTGGTGGGGTCATTGTGCCTTAAAAGGAGCAGAGCTCATCAGCGTACATTACCGGACAGAGCCCGGTAATGAGGGCGACCGTTTTCTGGGCGGTCGATTACTTCGCCCGCCCAGAAAACTCATCTACTCTTGACGTAACTCCGGCTCCATCAAGCCATTGCAAGGTGTTATGATCTATGGTGGATCTGGTATGTGCTCTAAAGGTTGAAGTGTGGGCACTTCAACTTCAACCAGCTCCAACCAGCCTATTGACTGGTGATTGGGAGATGGGTAATTAATTCTCTCCATTATTTAAGTTCGGATTAAATCCCTCACATCTGGGATGAATATCAACCGATTCCTTGGTATCATTCGGAGCTATGGTCATGATTCCCGATGAGAAAATAGAAGAAGTGCGCGAGACCGCCGATATCGTCGAAGTGGTCTCCGATTATGTGAAGCTGAAGCGCTCGGGCTCCAGCTATGTGGGGTTATGTCCATTTCATGATGAGAAAACACCCTCGTTTCACGTCACCCCACGTTTAAATATCTATAAGTGTTTCGGTTGTGGAGCCTCCGGCGACGTCTTCAACTTTATGATGGATATGGAAGGGGTCGGTTTTGTAGAGTCGGTACGTTCACTGGCCGATCGCTACCAGGTATCTCTGCCCGCGGAGGATGAACCCGAATACGATGAGCAGCACCATCTGCGAGAAGGGATCTATCACGCGCTCAAGTTTGCCGGGGTCTACTTTCACCGGTGTCTCCGGGAGTTGGATGAGGCCGGCAACGCACGCGAATATCTCAAAAAGCGCGGTTATGACGAGAAAATTATCCGTCACTTCGGACTCGGTTATGCCCCTGATCAGAACGGCGCATTGTGGAAATCGGCTACCGACGCGGGGATCAAAGAAGAATACCTGGTGGAAGCCGGTCTCATCAAACATAGCCAGCGCGGCAATGGTTTTTATGACACTTTCCGGGGGCGGTTGATGTTTCCCATTTTCAACCCCTCAGGCAAGGTGATCGCCTTCGCCGGTCGGATCCTGGGTAATCAGAAAGGGGCCAAATACATCAATTCGCCGCAGACCAAAGTGTATAACAAAAGCGAAGTGATCTACGCGGCCAACTTCGCCAAACACGGCATTCGCAAACACGACGAAGCCATCATGGTGGAAGGGTACACCGATGTAATTACCCTGCATCAGCATGATATCAAGGAAGCGGTAGCAACCAGCGGTACATCGATGACCGCGCAGCAGATGAAACTGCTTAAACGCTACGGCGATAATATTCTGCTTATCTACGATTCCGACGATGCCGGACAGAACGCCATGGTTCGGGGCATCAACATTGCTTTGGAACAGGGCATGAACGTAAAGCTGTTAGAACTGCCCGAAGGCGAAGATCCGGATTCTTTTGTAAAACAGTTCGGCAAAGATTCCTTCCAGGATCTGCGCAGAGAGGAATCCGAAGACTTTGTGACTTACCTGGTGCAAAAATCAGAGGCAGATGGCTCTTGGCAGGATCCGGCGGGCAAAAAGAAAACCATCACCAATATCCTGGAGAGCATCGCCCGGATCCCCGATGAGATGTCGCAGGAAACTTATATCCAGCAGTTGAATCAGTTTGCCAAGGTGGGGAATAAAGCCCTACACAACGAGCTGACCCGCATCCGTGCCGAACTGCAGGAGCGGAAGAAGCGTGAAAAGCGTCGCCGGAAAATGCGGCAAGAGCGAGAGCGGAAACGACAGGAACTACAAGATCAGGCTCCACCCCCGAATTTTCCGCGCGATACGAGTGGTGCCCCTCCCATGCCGCCGCCACCATTCGAGGAGATTCCCCACGATCAAGAGTTTGATGACCCGGAATCAGCGATGAATCAACCCGATCCCCATCAACAGCGGGAATCCAGCCGTTCACTACGAGAGGGTAAATATCACTATGAAAAAGAGTTGATTCGGTTGATGCTGCTCTATGGGGGGGAAATCATTGAGTATATCGGATCACAGTGTAATGACCAGCAATTTGAGCATCCACAGCTAAAAGAGTTTTACCAGGATATCATTGAGCGATTTAAGGAGGATAAGGAGATCTCAGTGGATGTATACGCTCAGAAACAGCATCCCTTTCCACGCTTGGTGGGCGAAATTGTAATGGAACAGTACAGCATTAGTGACCGCTTCGAGGAGAAGATGGGCATGAAGTTAAAAAAAGATCAAGATCCTTATCGCACCGCCAAAGGAGCACTGAAGGCCCTCAAATTGCATTATTTGGAGCGGCTAAATGAAAAACTCCGACGAGATTTTACGCATGCGGAAAACATGGAGGAGAAGAAAAAGCTTAACAAGATGATAAAAGAAGTGGGCCGGCAACGGTCGATTTTGAATAGTCGGGATGCCGATGAGCTTTTTCCGGATCCGGATTTGCCCGATGGCGAAGTGACCGCCTCCAAGCGTTTTGATTATAAAATGAAACATGAACGAGACGATTAATCGTCTTCCCTAACCCAATACGAGCGTATACCCTTGACTGATCTGGAACTGGCCCAACAAGCCGCCCGAAAAGCCGCCGATGTAATTCGTGATTTTCAAACCCAAAAAAGCTTCTCGGTAAAACTGAAGGCAAAAAATGATTTGGTCACCGATGCGGATGTGGCTACCGAAGAAGCCATTGTTAAGCTGTTGCAATCCGAGCGCCCCGACGATCAAATATTGGGTGAGGAAACCGTGGAAGGACAGCATATCCCGGAGGGACGGGTCTGGATTGTGGACCCTATTGACGGAACCACCAATTTCGCGCATGGATTTCCCATCTACTGTGTATCTATCGCGCTTTATGAAGATGGCGCACCTCAGGCAGGGATCATTTATGAGGTGAATAATGATGAGATGTTTGCCGCGGCCAAAGGGCAGGGGGCTACCCTCAATGGATCAACCATAACCGTATCTAAGCGTGATACGTTGGAGCGGTCCTTATTAGGCACCGGGTTTCCATATAACGATCTCAGTTTGATAGATGAGTACCTAGAACTGTTTCGCTATCTGATGTCCCATACGCAAGGCGTCCGAAGACCGGGAACCGCGGCGTATGATTTGGCTTGTGTGGCTGCGGGACGATACGAGGCTTTTTATGAATACTCGCTTAAGCCTTGGGATGTGGCTGCCGGCGGATTACTGGTTCAAGAAGCAGGCGGAGTGATTACCGACTGGGATGGCGGCCAACAGTGGTTAACCGGGCAACGCTTGGTGGCTGGAAATCGGGCGGTACACGCTGAACTGCTTAGTGTGATTCAGCAACACATTGGGTCGGAGGGGCGTGCCGCGGTTTCATAATAGATTAAATTATCTCTGTAATGTTGCAATTTTCATACAACAATAGCTTCTTAAAGATAATTAAAAATCAAGATTAGCCCTGTATGCGTGTTTTACTACTGACTGTATTGTTTGTGATAGTTGATCTATCGGTTGCTTTAGCTCAACCCGGTCTTCCCAGCAACCCCACCCAAGTACCTATTGATGGCGGACTCGGACTTTTAGCGGCAGCCGGCGGAAGCTACGCATGGTACAAGCTCAGACAGCGAAAATCAGAAGATTAACTTGCAGGCACGCCTTCTAGTCTACTTCTACTAACGTTGGGGATCGGTGGCGGAAAATAACTCCAGGTCGGATAACGGAATCGGTCCATTGTAATATTTCAACGGCTCACCATAGGTAAATCCACCCAGATGCCCGTAATGTCGAGCTCGGGCGCGCACACCTTCAAAAAACGTGGGACTGGAGATATAGGTTTGGGGTCCTTCATCTTCGAGCGGCACATTAAACTGCGTTTCAAATGCTTTAAGTGCTTGTTCTTTAACCGCCATCGTATCCGAAATATCAAAAATAAAATCCGGTTCAAACGGGCGATCCTGCATATAGTGGATAATGTGCGCGGGACGCCAGGGTTCTTGCGCTTTTCCGTCGGCATCAAAGGTTTCCAACGATGCCAATCCGCTATAAAAGCAAGAATCCAGTTGTAATTTTGTAGCGTAACCATGATCCGGATGGCGATCCCAGGGCGCGCCCACAAACACGATGTGGGGACGATACGCTCGAATTTTCCGAATCAGTTGAATCTGATGTTCGCGATTATTCTTTAGCTGAGTATCAGGCAAGCCCAAATTTTCTCGCACTTCCAAGCCTATGATTTCGGCCGCGTTTTGGGCTTCTCGCAACCGTTGTTCAGGGGTGCCGCGGGTTCCCATCTCTCCCTGGGTTAAATCAACCACGCCCACTTTTTTCTGCTGCTGTACTAATCGAGCCAAGGTGCCGCCACAGCAGAGTTCGGTATCATCGGGATGAGCGGCAAACGCTAAAATATCTAATTGTTGAGCCATGATAGATGCTTCAATCGAATGTTTAATTCCTATATTATTGAAACGATTGATATAACAATACGTAAGATCCGGCGGTTTCGCGAAATGTATTCTAAACGATAAGAATGAGTTTGTTACGCAACATCATAGAGGGGCTAAAAATCGCGCTAAATGCGATCTGGGCCAATAAGTTCAGGTCCGCACTCACCTCCATTGGTATCATCATCGGTATCGTGGCTGTTACGGCTATGTCCACGATGATAGACGGCTTGGATCGTGGCTTTGAGCGCAGCTTGGATATGCTGGGACGCAATGTCGTATTTGTCCAGAAATGGCCGTGGGGAATGGGAGGCGAATACAAATGGTGGGAATACCGAAACCGGCCGGAAATGAAAATTGAGTACGCGGAGGAAATACGGCAATCCAGTCGGTATGCTTCAGCGGTTTCCGCGGCGACGTCACGATCGGCAAACATCCGATATAAATCTAAATATGCCGAAGCGGTTGGTATAGAGGGGGTGACGGTTTCCTATACCCAAACTGCGTCCTTAAACATCGAAGAGGGGCGATTCTTTACCGAAGAGGAAGATTACCGGGCTGCCCGGATTGCCGTGTTAGGAGCTAGTGTGGCTGATGTGCTATTTGAGCATGAATATCCACTGGGCAAGGAAATTCGAATTGGCGGTCAACAGTTTACGGTTATCGGGATCCTGGAAAAACAGGGAAAATTCTTAGGTATGGAGGATATGGATAATCGGGTGATAATCCCTATACAATCCTATAAATATCTATTTGGTCTCCATCGTAACATCCAGATCTCGGTACAATTCCCCAATGCGGAGTTACTGAAAGAGGGGCAATATGAAGTTGAAGGGATCATGCGCCGGGTACGTCAGTTGGAGCCGATGGAAGAGAACGACTTTGCCCTTAACAAACCGGAAGCCTTTCGTCAGCAGTACGAATCGATGACCGCGGCTATTTATGGGATTGGTATTTTTCTGACCGCGTTAAGTCTATTTGTCGGAGGTATCGGGGTGATGAATATCATGTTTGTATCTGTCAAAGAGCGCACCAAAGAAATTGGAATTCGAAAAGCGGTAGGAGCCAAAGCCCCACAAATATTAGGGCAATTTCTAATCGAAGCAGTAATCATCTGTTTGATAGGCGGGGCAATTGGTGTGGGCGTGTCGGTTATGGTCACCGAAATTATCAATCAACTGTTTGTGGCTTATATGGATTGGGGAACGGTATTCAATGCCGTATTAATCTGTACCGCTACCGGTTTGGCGTTTGGGTTCTTGCCCGCGTGGAAAGCTGCTCATGCTGATCCCATTGAATCATTGCGCTATGATTAATCATAAGAGCTTGCACTATGAGTATTATTGAAATTATTAAACAGGCCGTGGGATCCCTTGCCGATAATAAGTTGCGATCCTCTTTAACCCTGCTGGCCATTGTGGTAGGCGTCTTTGCCATAATCAGCGCATCAACAGCGGTCATGGTACTAGATACCTATTTCCAAGAGACCTTAACCCTCATGGGCGGTAATGTGATAAATGTGAGTCGTACCCCCTCTGTACGGATGGGAGGTTCCTGGAGTCAATATCGCAATCGAAAAGATATTACCTTCGAAACCTTTGAGGAACTTACCGAACGTCTTCACTTTACCAGTGCTATTTCACCCAATGAAACCTTTACGCGAAGTAGTGCAACCTTCGGCGAAACCACTACGGATCCTGATGTTCGTGTTGATGGCGGTAACCAATTTTATTTAGAAAATAATGCTTATGAGTTGGCGGAGGGACGCAATTTAACGGAAGAGGATATTCAGTATCGACGTTCTTATTGCATCATCGGATCAGATGTCAATGAGGAATTATTCGATGTGGTAAATCCCTTGGGTAAAACAATGCGTATCGATGGACGAAATTATCGAATAATAGGTGTGTTGGAAGCCAGAGGGAGTATCTTTGGTACGTCACTGGATAATTTTGTACTGATTCCCTACACCACAGGAATGAATGTGTATGGAGGGGATAGAAATATCTCTATACAGGTGAAAGCTCCTTCTATGCAGACCGTAAGCGCGGCCATTGATGAATTGACAGGGGTAATGCGCACCATTCGCAAAGTTCCGCCCGGAGTGGATAATGATTTTGAGATCGAAACCAATAATTCCCTTTCCGGAGCATTTGATCAATTTACAGGTATCCTATACATCTTTGGCTTCGCGGTAGGGGGCATTGCCTTACTGGGAGCGGGAATCGGGGTGATGAACATCATGTTGGTTTCGGTTACCGAACGAACACGAGAGATCGGTATACGAAAAGCCGTTGGCGCGACTCGAAAAGCGATTACCAGCCAGTTCCTCACGGAAGCGGTCATTATTTGTCAAATAGGCGGTTTGATCGGTTTATTACTGGGCATTTTGGGTGGTAATGGATTAGCATTTTATATGGACTCATCCATCGTTTTTCCATGGTTAGCAGCCTTGGGCGGAATTATTGGAATGACGCTGATTGGATTAGCATTTGGTGTATTTCCGGCGGTTAAGGCCGCACGGTTGGATCCCATTGAAAGTTTGCGTTATGAATAAGTAATATTCCATATTTTCTACCATATTAATTGGTTGTCCATCTTTGTATGTTACCATTTCCATTGAGAACAGATTTGGCAAATAATAGATCATTATGAACGAAGAGATCTTATCTTCTTTAAACAGACGAATTGACAAAGCCTTAGAGCAAGGGCGTATCGCGTTGGCGGATGAAGAAGTCCAGCAGCGCATTCAGGAGATCCGAGAACGCGCGGAAAATCTGGTGAGGAAATATCCGGTACAAAGTATTGGGGCCGGATTACTATTTGGTTACCTGATCGGACGTTTGATGAATGTAGAAGAGGAAGACTAGCTGAGATTATTTTGCGAAACGAAGAACCCATTAAACAAAGAATCCAAGCCATTACAACTGAACTACGTCGCTATTTTGAGCGCCGCTTAGAATTGTTTGCCATAGAAGCAGGAGAACACTTTAGCCGGTTGATGGCAGAGATGATGTTTCGAATGGCTGGAATTTTGCTTCTCAGTGGCGCATTTTTATTTGCGGCTGTAGCCTTGGCTATCTTCCTGGGGGAGTGGTTAGAACGGCCTGGTTTGGGTTATTTGTTGGTGAGTTTGCCGGTATTGCTGGTGGGTTTGCTGATTATAAACTTGAAACCGCAAAGTGTATTTAAGCGTGCGCAAGAACAGATGCTGGATCGTATGTTAGCGGCTTTTACCTCCGATCAGGAACCCAAAGCACTTCCTAAACAGTCATCCGTTTCCTCGGGTACATCCGCATTCAGTAGCAATGGTTCCGCGAAAAAGAAAGATCGTCAACAACATTCAAAATAAAGTTATTGTCTTGTGAGTACTTCTGAGTCTAATGCTTCCCAAGAGCAACCTAAAAATATTGAAGAGCGCAAAAAAGAGATCGAGTCGGAGTTGGATCAAATCCAACAAGAATTGGATCATTCCTTTGATGAAATGCGTGAAGATGTAACCCGGCAATTTGAGCCAAAGGAGATCATCAAGCGTCATCCGCTAACATCCGTAGGCGTATCTGTGTTGGCTGGTTTTTTGTTTGGCTCTGCGTCGGGAAAATCCCGCTCTCGTAAATCATCAACCTCATCTCGCGATGATGGCTTCAGTAATCTGATCTGGGATGAAATTAAGAGCTCGGTAAGCAAAAAGGCCATCAGTATGTTGGTTGATTACGTGGATCGAACCGTACAACACAAGTTGGATGAGCTGGATCCAAGTCGATCTGAGGGGGACCAGAGCGGAACGTAGTAGTTAATATTTTTACCACTTCTTACCACCTTTACCGTCGATTCTTGGTATGCTTCACGCAGAAGTGAACTATCCACTTCCGAACTGACTTTAAAGGTGTTAATGCTGTAACACTTTAACCAAGACTACGTGTAAGCAGCCAAACAGATTTCTATTCTACAATAAAACAGATTTGATATGCGAGCATCTACGTTGATGAGCTTAGCGATTTTTTTGATGTGCTTTTCCTTAGGCTCTATTGCAAACGCGCAAAATACCGGTTCTTCGGCTAACTCTGATAATGTAATTACCCTTGAGGATGCGATTACCATCGCATTGGAAAATAACTATACCCTGAAGCAGGCTCAGAATAATCTAGACCTAGCCAAAACCGAAGTTAAAAGTGCCAAGATGGATCTTGCTCCCTCCCTTTCGGCAAGCATGAGCGGCTCTCGTAATATCGGTCGTCAGTTTAATACCACCACGGGTCAAATTGATGATCAGGCTACCAACTCGTTTTCTTCATCAGTCGGTGCGCGAGTTACGTTATTCGATGGCTTTCGAAACATCCAGAATTTGCGACGATCGGAAGTTAATGAGAAATACACCCAAAAGAACCTGGAGCGCACTCGTGAAGATATCATTTTTAATACCGCGTCTTCATTTCTTCAGGTTTTATTGGATCAACGCCTGTTGACGATTGCGCAAGAGAATTTAGAGGCCTCCCAAAAACAGCTGGAGCAAGTAAAAGCACAAGTAGAAGTCGGAGCCCGTCCTTCTGTTGATCTGTATAATCAGGAATCAACGGTAGCCAATAATGAATTGGAAGTTATCCGTAGAGAGAATACCCTGGCTTATAACAGAATTGATCTGATTCGTCTGTTGCGCATGGATCCGCTTAAAGATTACGAGTTTGATGATCCGGAAATTGAAGCGGAAAAAATCACCGCGAAACCGGTTTCATTGGAGCAAATGGTACAGCAAGCGCTGCAAAACCGAAGTGATTTGCGAGCTCAAGAATTGTTGATCCAGACTCGGAAGCATGATTTAAATATTTCCAAGGCCGGATTATATCCGACATTGAGCTTTGATGCAGGGGTCAGTTCACGGTACAATGATCGGTTGGTATCACGTGTGACTATGCAAAGCGTTTCATTTAATGATCAGTTTTTTGATCAGAACATTAACCGTTCGTTAAGCTTATCTCTGAATATCCCCATTTTCAGTAATTTCAATAATAAGCTGAATATTGAGCGTTCGGAAGTTAACCTGAGAAATGCTCAGCTCACCCTGGAAGATCAAAAGTTAGGGGTACAACAAGAGGTCCGACAGGCCTATAACGATTATATAGCGTTGGCTAAAGAGCTAGAGTCCACCCAAAAAGCATTACGAGCGGCACAGCGAACCTATGAGACGCAGCAGGAACGCTATAAAGTGGGAGCTAGCACATTAATTGAGTTGAGCCAGGCCAATGCCTCTTTTGTAGAAGCACAATCCAATAGAGCTCGTACGATTATCAACTTCATATTTCAAGAGAAGTTACTGGATTACTACCTGGGGAAACTGGATGCGAATCTTAACCTGGATGAATATTCCAATGATTAGTATTGATCGGTTATAAGGATAACCATGATCGCATTTTTAAACGGATAGTGAATTAGGGCCATGGCTACTTCATCAACAAAAAAAATATTGTGGGCCGCAGTTGGGCTACTGGTCCTTTTTGCGGGCGGATTGGGATTAGCAAAAGCTATGGGTTGGCTGGGATCCGGGCAGCAAGAAATTGAAGTGGAAATGACGGAAGCGAAACTTAAAACCATCACCCAGGTCGTTTCCGCCTCAGGGCGTATTCAGCCTGAATTGGAAGTGATTATTCGCCCCGATGTATCCGGAGAAATTATAGCATTGAATATACGTGAAGGCGATTATGTTAAGGAAGGCGAATTGCTGCTGCGTATCAAACCGGATATATATCAAGCCAAAATTGATGAGTTAAACGCCATGTTGCTGACTCAACGATCTCGCTTGGAACAGAGTAAATCCCGACTAATTCAAGTGGAAGCACAGTACAAACAACAAAAGCAGCTCTACGAAAAAGAACTGATCTCTGAAATGGCGTATATCCAAGCCCAATCGGAATACAATTCGGAGCAAGCCAATGTAAAAGCCGCCGAATATCAAATCGAAAGCGCACAAGCCCAGTTACGACGAGCCAAAGAAGAGCTGCAACAGACTGTCATTCGCGCCCCTCGGGATGGAACCATCAGTAAGTTGAGTGTTGAACAAGGGGAACGGGTGCTTGGTAATGCCCAAATGACCGGTACCGAATTGATGCGCATTGCTAAAATGGACCAAATGGAGGTAATGGTGGACGTCAATGAAAACGACATTGTTAACGTCTCCACCAATGATACCACCCTTATTGAGGTTGATGCTTATCCAGAGCGGCAATTTGAAGGGGTAGTAACCGAAATAGCCAACTCCGCGGATATTTCTAGTGAAGGCACGCAGGAACAGGTGACCAATTATGCTGTAAAGGTTCGCGTTACCACTCCACATAATCTGGATATGGCCGGTCGCTCCATGGAACGCCGATCCATTGCTGAGGGACCAGAAACTACATTTATACCTAGTTTTAAGCCGGGTATGTCAGCTACCGTTGATATTCAGACTGAGACGGTTCACCAAGTAGTGGCGGTTCCCATTCAGGCGGTCACAGTGCGAGATTTTGCCAAGGATAAACAAGAAACAACGGAACGCGAACAAAGTGATCAGGATAGTCTGACTACCGATTCGGAACCGGATGATTCGATGATTATCCCGCAAGAAGATTTACGCAAAGTCGTATTTGTGGTGAAAGAAGGAATTGCTCACCGAAGAGAAGTAAAAACCGGCATTAGTGATAATACCCATATTCAGGTTCTGGAGGGGATAGATGCCGGTGATAAGGTAGTGATCGGCAGTTATAGAACCCTTTCCAAGATGTTAGAAGATGGGGATAAGGTAAAAAAGCAACAAAGTTCATTGGCACTAGCAAGCGATAATTAGACCGTTATGGAAAAGAGTGACCAGCCTATCATTGAAATAGAAAACCTGGAGCGTAGCTACCAAATGGGTACTACTGTGGTTCGTGCCTTGCGGGGCATTGATTTCAGGGTACAAAAAAACGAATTCGTGGCTATTATGGGGCCGTCCGGTTCAGGTAAATCTACCTTGATGAATATGATCGGATGCCTGGATACTCCAACTTCGGGTTCCTATATCTTGAATAATCGTAATGTCAGTGAACTCAATGACGCGGAACTGGCTGAAGTTAGAAACCGGGAAATTGGTTTCGTATTTCAAACCTTCAACTTACTGCCTCGGACCGATTGCCTGGCCAATGTAGAATTGCCGCTTATTTATTCAGGTATTGGAGCCCGCGAACGTAAAGAAATGGCTCGTAAGACGTTAGAACGAGTTGGGCTAGGTGATCGTGTGGATCATAAACCCAACGAGTTGTCAGGTGGGCAACGCCAGCGTGTAGCCATCGCTCGGGCTCTGGTTAACAACCCTTCAATTATATTGGCCGATGAGCCTACCGGTAACCTGGATACCAAAACCGGTCAAGAGATCATGGAGCTATTCGAAGAGTTGCATCGACAGGGTAATACCATTTTACTGGTTACCCACGAACCGGAAATCGCAGAGCACGCACGTCGTATTATATTCTTGCGCGATGGCAAGATCGAACGGGATGAGAAAGTAGATCGACCAGCATTGGCGGATAAAGAGTTGAGCATCTCGCCCGCTTAGCATTTCCAATTACGGTATCAACGGGAACCAGCTTGCATCATTCTGCTGTTAGGATGCATCAGTTACAGAGCTGAAGCAAAAGAATGGATATGAGCAGAAACGTTTATGATGCTATCGTTATCGGTGCGGGAATGGGAGGAATGACGGTAGGCAGTTTGTTGGCCCGTGATGGTAATCGGGTGTTATTATTAGAAGCCGCGCATGTGCCCGGCGGATGTAGTTCTAGCTTTAATAGAAAAGGCTACATTTTTGAGAGCGGAGCAACTACACTGATTGGTTTCGATGAGCATCAACCGTTACGCTATCTGGAGCAGGAACTGAATATTCGCTTGCCTAGAAGAGAGCTCCATCCCAGTATGAGTGTGTGGATGAATAGCAACAAGGGAGCCCCCATAACACGCCATAAATCGATTGAAAAATGGATTAAGGAAGCTCAGCGGTATTTTGGCAATCCCAAGGGGCAGCGCGAATTCTGGACATTGGCCAAGCAGATTTCCGATTTGGTGTGGAAAGCTTCTTCGCGGACGCCCTATTTCCCACCTGTGCAATGGAGGGATTGGTGGGAGTTGCTTCGCCAAAATGATCTCCGGGATACATGGATGCTACCTTACGCACTAAAGACAACTGCGGATGTGGCTCGTGATTTGGAAGTCGATAACTCGCTATTCAGCGATTTTCTGGATGAACAATTGATGATCACCGCCCAAGCCACGGCTGAAGAAACTCCATTCATTGTTGGAGCGGTTGGGCTTACCTATACCAATTACTCTAATTTCTATGTGCCGGGTGGACTCCTTGAATTGGTAAGAACGTTACAACGCTATATCGAAAAGCAACAAGGAGAATTGCGCGTAAAAGAGCGCGTCACGGATATCCAAAAAGGCCGCAAGGAATATGGAATTCGAACCACTAAAGGGATTTATCAGGCACCTGTGGTGATTTCCAATGTGCCGGTCTGGAATTTAGCCGAGATTACCCGGGGGAGTATGGAGATCTATTTTATGGAGCAAGCAACGAAGTACGATCGATCCGTGGGGGCTTTGACATTCGGTATTGCTATGGAAGATATTTTTGAGCCGGATTTAACGCTTCATCATCAGATACATATCCCAGCCTCTGCTAGACCGGAAGAAATGGAATCTAAATCGCTCTTTGTATCCCTTTCTGCTCCGGATGATCATCATCGAGCGCCCTCCGGAAAGCGAGTATTGAACATCTCCACTCATACGGATAATGAATTTTGGTTTGGCTTAAATGGCCAGTATCAGACGCGAAAAGCGCAACTAGCTCACCAAATCATACATTTATTGGATGAATACTGGGATCCATTCGAAAAAAACAAAATCAACTCCTATTATTCAGCGACGCCGGTTACCTGGGAACAGTGGGTATATCGATATCGTGGCCGGGTAGGAGGCATACCCCAGTGGAAAGGACGTTTGATAACTGACTGGCCAACGAATGCGCCCCCTTTTGATGGGTTCTATTTATGTGGCGATACGGTATATCCCGGACAAGGAATTCCCGGCGTAACTTTAAGCGGAATTAACGCATATAAGCGAATAAAACAGAAGTATTCATAAATACAGAACTCTTTGAATTTTCAGCAAAATAATTACTCTCCGAATACTCAGTTCAGCATTTTCCCTCCTGCGATCAAACATCTGTTGATCACCAACGGATTGTTTTTTGTAGGCCTAAATACGCCGATGGTCGGTCAATTTTTAATCCAGTTTGGAGCTTTATGGCCCATAGGAAGCGGATATTTTATGCCTTGGCAACTGGTTTCCTATATGTTCTTACATGCTGGTTTCGGACATATATTGTTCAATATGTTTGCCCTGTGGATGTTCGGACAAGCTATTGAAAATTTGTGGGGCACTCGTCGTTTTGCCATTTATTACTTTTTGACTGGCATAGGAGCAGCATTGCTTCATATGTGGATCAGTGGTGGTGGAGCGCCAACGTTGGGAGCTTCCGGTGCTGTATATGGCATTTTGCTAGCTTTCGGTATGATGTTTCCAGAACGTCCCATTATGCTACTCTTCTTCCCGGTCCCTATCAAAGCTAAATATTTCGTAGCCATTTTCGGTGGATTGGAATTACTTAATGGTATCTTTAGTCAAAATACAGGCATTGCCTATTTTGCCCACTTAGGTGGGATGGTCGCTGGTTTTATCATCATTAAGTATTGGCAATCTACCGGACGACTAAATTCCTCGAACTAATGTTTGGGGGTAACATCCCGTTATTTAGCTCGTTAGAAATGTTGAATTTTAGCGATACCGATTCTTGAACTTGTCGTTTAGGATAGTCGATACCTACAACTTTTATTAGAAACTATGTACAACGAATCGTTTGGAGATTCTTTAAAAAGGGGCTATTTCCGCATCCCTGTAGCCATTCGGACGATTATTACCCTCAATGTAGTGGTCTTTTTATTGCAAGCCCTGGGGGGCTCCTCGATAAATCGCACCCTGGTGGATTGGTTTGCTTTGTGGCCAGAGTTCCCATTGGCTCTAATGCAGCCGTGGCGTGTAATTACCTATATGTTTTTACACGGTGGGGTATTCCATTTACTATTTAACATGCTCTGGTTGTGGTGGATGGGACGTTCGGTAGAGGAAACCTTGGGTCCGCGCACCTTTACGGTATTGTATTTTGGATCGGGTATTGGCGGAGCCTTGTTCGACTTTTTGTTCGCCAACTTGCTAGGGATTAATTATGTGATTGGAGCTTCAGGGGCAGTATTCGGGGTAATGGTCGCCTTTGCTTATATGTTCCCTCGTACTCCAATTATGCTATTTCTACTTCCTCCCATTGAAGCCCGCTATGTTGTAGCTGGTTTAATTGCCTTGGATGTCCTTTTTCTAGGTAGCGGCGATAATACTGCTCGTATTGTGCATCTGGGTGGTGCTGGAGTTGGATACCTATTAATGAAACTCCATTATCAAGGATATGATTTGAGTCGGATCCCTAGGAAAATAGAGCAATTCTGGTATGGTTTGCGATCCATCTCTACAGCCCAGCAAAGTGCTACACAATCGAGTCGATCCCAAAGTAAAAAGACCATGTGGTCAGCTACGGTATCCGACGCCGAAGTGGTAGAAGAAACCGATCAAAATGAACTGGATCGTATCTTGGAAAAGATATCCAAGGACGGATACGATGGTTTGACAGACGAAGAGAAAAAAAAGCTATTTGAGTTAAGCAATCGCAGTTAATAAAAATACCACCATTTTAGCCTATCCAACAATTTTGTTCTAATCTATAGATGGGAAGTAAGTTGCGAGTTGTTCAATGGTGGTGAAATTATCGCAACTTGATGGCTAGATAAGCTTATTTAGAACACTTTCTGATTGTCTGTAAATAGATAAGGCTGATCGAATAATGATCAGCCTTTGTGCTAGGGTTAAGAAAATAAAGATTAAAGCTCTTTTGGATCCTAGAAGTCTTCAAAATCATCATCCATGGGGATGACATCTTCCGGATTCTGAGAATCATTATAGGTATTAGAACTTACATTTTTACTTTGGCGAGGCTTTTTGTCGTCGCCTGATGTATTATTCTCACTTTCCAGAGCTTCTTGAATTTTCTTTTTAGCATTCTCGGCTTTGCGCTGGGTCTTTTGATCTTTCTTAATTGTAGACAGATCCTGATAGCCATTTTCATCTTTAGATACCAGAGTAGTCAAGTTGGTAACGATATCTTGCAGGTGGGTAGCTTCAGCCTGTAAGTTGGCGGCAGCAGAAGCATTTTGTTCGGCTCCCGCGGCATTTTTCTGGGTCACGCTATCCACATGACTCATGGCCCGGTTAATTTGATCCAGTCCTTGAGATTGTTCCATGGAAGCAGCCGTAATTTCGGCAACCAGCTCATTCACTTTTTGCGATTTCTGATCAATATCTTCCAGCTTGTCAGCCACTTCCTGGGCAATATCCACACCACCGTTGGCCGCTTGACGAGAACGCTCGATAATGGTTTCCGTTTCTTTAGCTGCATCGGAAGTGCGGAGGGCCAGTCGGCGCACTTCTTCGGCTACTACCGCGAAACCTTGTCCGGCTGTACCGGCTCGAGCTGCCTCAACCGCAGCATTCAATGCCAACAGGTTGGTTTGGAAGGCAATCTCATCAATAGCCTTGATAATTTTGGAAGTCTCATCGGTTGAGTTCTTCAGCTCATTCATGGACTCGTTCATGCGGGCCATCGCTTCGTTACCATCACTCGCGGCATCCCGGGCTTCTTCGGCGAGTTTGTTAGCCTGTTGCGAGCTGTCTGCGTTTCGTTTAGTCATGGAAGACATCTCTTCCAGTGAAGCCGAAGTCTCCTCAAGCGAGGAGGCTTGTTGCGAAGCACCATCAGCCATTTCCTGACTCGTAGCAGAAAATTGCTCGGAAGCGTCATTAATGCTTTCCGAGGTCTCCTGCAGTACATCAATAGATTGCTTAATTGGATTGTTAATTCTTTCCGCGGACCAAACAGCAACGGTGATAAATATCACCAGCGCAATTACCGAGAAGAGGAGGGTGGTCCACATGATACTAGCTACATTCTCATTGAGCAGATCTTTGGTGAACACCATTTTGATATAGCCCAAAGTATCACCATCCATGGTGACCGGAGCTGTAAATTCAATAACCTCTTCGAGGTCAACTTCGTTTATTCCCTCAATATCGGTGGAAACGGTAAGGTCTTCGTTATTGGGACCTACTCCATGAATTAACTGACCGGTGTCGTCAAAAACGGCTGCGTTAACCACACCATCGTCCAGATGGTCGTTATCAAAGGGAGTTAAGGTATTTCTGATACTGGAACCGTCATCCAAAATTCGATTTTGAATAGCGGTACTGAGGTTTTGGGATAACACCATTACCTCATTTTTGGAGGCCTCGGTGAGTAAGGTATTTCCTAACTGACGGGCGTTATAAGGGAAATACAAAAACATGAAGAGGGCTGCACCAAAACCCATAAATGTGACAATAAAAATGATGCGAGCTCGAATGGTGAGGTTGTCGAATGACCAATTCATATGGTATAAAACTATTAGTTAAATGCGGTATCCGTTTATAACACGCAGGACAAGCCTTATCGTCTTGACAAAGCAAACTAACATAAAACTTTTAGATAATTCAATAGAATACCCCGCATACTATAGATCAGACCAAACTAAAGTATATGGCTCTGAATGCACAAGATAGCTAGTACATTCGATTAAGAGCATGTAATAAGCAATAATAGCTTTTTATCGTTGATTATATTAAAGTTAAGAGTAGCTGGAATCTGGCAATGCAACTGTTTGAGGGAATTTATGCTTAGGACAATCAGCGCTAAATTGATTCTGTTTTTTTTAATGTTGTTGGTATTTACACCGGTAGTGCAAGGTCAAAGCACCGCGGAACTGCTTCAGGAAGCCGATCGACTGTTTGACGCGCATAACGAAAAAGATGCGTTGAACCTGTATCGACAGGTGATCGAACAGGATCCGGAAAACCATGAGGCACTGTGGAAAGGCAGTTTTCTGAGTTCCAGGATTGGAAATCGATTAGATGACGATGCTGAAAAAAAGAAATATTTCTACAATGCCATGAAATGGGCAGATAAAGCTATGGCAGTCGACTCAACAGCGGTTAACTCCTACTATGCAATGGGAGTGGCCTTAGGTCGGATGGCACTCATTTCGCCGGCCAAAGAACGTGTAGCGGGGAGTCGAAAAATTGAGAAAGTGGCTGAACAAGGATTAGAGATCGATCCCCGCCACGCTGGCTTAAATCATGTATTAGGATTTCTATACTATCGATTAGCCAACGCATCCAGGATTGAAACCATGGCTGCGAATATGTTATTCGGAGGGTTGCCGGCAGACGCATCCAATGAGCGAGCCATACAATACATTAGCAAAGCCGTGGAGAATCGACCGGATTATTTATTGTATCGATATGATCTGGCCCGTGCCTACCACGCCAACGGAGAGGATGCCAAAGCCAGAACCCAATTAAATAAAGTCTTGGAGATGGAAGGGTACTCGCCGGATGATCCAGAGATCAAATCAGATGCTCGAAAATTATTGGTAGAGCTTTCTTGAGGTCAGCTTTTTTCGTTCTTTATGTGAATTAATGGTTGTACATTAATATATCTGCGAACGAAAATTAGTATTGATCTCAATAGTTATGCGCCGATCTATAGTTATAATGTTATTGCTATTCATCCCCTGGATGGCCCAAGGGCAAACTGTTGACGCCCTTCTCAGTCAAGCGGATTCTTTGTATGCAAATTATGAGGAACCGGAGGCTTTGGAAATTTATAAACAGGTACTTGAATTAAATCCGGATGAGCACCTTGCGCTGTGGCGTACCAGTTTATTATACGCACGCATTGGTAATCGGCTTGATTCGGAGGACGAAAAACGTTCTTATTTTAAAGATGCCAAATTATTTGCGCAACAAGCTTTAGCGGTAGATTCTACCAGTGAGGCCTCTCACTATGTTATGGGGGTAGCCATGGGGCGAATGGCCTTGATATCCGGTGCTCGGGAACGCGTGGCTGCATCCCGAAAAATTCGCGAACATGCACTGAAGGCTCTGGAGTTGGATGCCCAGCATGCCGGAGCCCATCACCTAATGGGTCGTTGGCACTATAAGGTGGCTAATTTAAATTTCGCTGAACGTATGGCTGCCGATTATTTATTTGGTGGAATTCCCGGGGAGGCCAGTAACCAGCAAGCCATAGCGGAGTTGTCCAGAGCTGTTGAGCTGGAGCCTCGAAATGTGATGTATCATTACGATTTGGCCCAAGTATTGGTTGATGAAGATCAGTACGATCAGGCGCAAGAGCATTTACAGCAGGCTTTGGAGCTGGAAACTAAAAATCCGGATGATCGCATCTACAAACCCAAAGCACGTCGATTGTTAAAGGATATTCGGTAAGCATTAATTCAAAAATTTCAGATAGGACTCTATTTCTAAATGCCTATCAATAAGAAGTATTTCAATTCCTTTGTGCTGATCTTTGCTATTGTGGGGGCTTTGATTTTAGCCTTATCCACGATCTGGTTTTCCCAGAATCAGCAAGATGAATTTCGTTCTTCAATTTTAGAAAATGATTCGCTGGCTACCCGTCAGGTATCGCTAAATAGGATGGATAGTGGGAACATACAGCTGGGTGATTATTCTGGAACCACCATCCTATTATTTTGGAATACTTGGGTTGAGGCGGCATTGGATGCCGGCGTACAACTCAAAGAGTTCACCGAAAATTCCGATCAGGATGTTCGCCTGTTGGTTGCCCCCATGCACACACCCGATGATTCCGTGGCGAGTCACTGGCCTTCTGGCAATCAACGCATCAGAATTATTGATGGAAACCAGTTATTTAAAGATCTCCATGTCCCCGGGGTGCCTGCCACAATCTGGATAGATTCAACCGGTACTGTATTTTACGCTCAGGTAGGGTATCTGAAGATGCCTGACCAGATAGCAACACAGGAATAATGGTTTAGAAACCCGGTTGGGAAAGCAACGGTATGGCAGTGATTTACTATAACGGTGAGTGGGTCAGTGAGGCAGATGCCCAAGTATCTGTACAATCTCGATCAGTAGCCTATGGAGATGGATGTTTTGATACGTTTAAGGTAGAACAGGGACAAGTGTTGGATTTACGCGCCCATCTGAACCGGCTGGAAGCAACACTCCACTGGTTGGATATCGAACTCACTGCCTCCCGCAAGGATTGGCCATCATTGATACAGCAGTTAATACAGCGAAACCAACTGCAATATGAAAAGGTTTTGATACGAATCCAGGCTTGGCGGGAGGGAAGTCGAGGTTATCATACGAGCTCAACGAGCGGTTCGCTGGTTATGGTGGCCCAAAAGCTACCGGAGTTTCCCACCCAAACCAGGTTAGCCACCGTAGATACTCGCCGGATACCTTCCCAAGCTTTGCCCCCGCAATTTAAATTATCCAATGGGATCAATTATATCAGAGCCTCCCGTGAAGCTCGTGACGCCGGCTTCGATGAGGCCGTAATGCTTACTCTTCGCAACGAGATATCGGAGACTCCCATCGCCAACATTTTCTGGACGGTGGGTAAAACACTGTACACCCCAGCTAAAACATGCGACCTACTTCCCGGGATAACTCGTCAATTCGTACTCAGTTCTGTTGCTGAGCGGCTCGGCTATTCCATTCAAGAAGTGATAGTGAAACGCTCAGGGTTAGATAAACCGGAGCTGGTGTTTATTTGCAATTCCCTTCGGGAAATTACCGGCGTAATCCAATGGGATCAGTGGGAATGGTCGGGCGAACAGCTTAAAAAGAAATTACAACCTTGGCTGGATGCTTTCAGCGAATTAAAGATCCACAAGCAGGATTCCTTGTTTTAACAATCTATGAGTAGATCCAGTGAGCAAATAATAGCACTGATTTCTCGACTTCGTAAACAGGGGCCGGTGGTATGGTTAGATAGCCGAATGCAAGAACACCGTGCCAGCCAATGTTCCTGGATTGCGGCTTACCCACGTTCCGTAATATCCATGACCAACGATCCCGATGTGTGGACCAAGCTAAAAGCCGAATGGACATCAACCCCAAGTTGGTGGTTTGGATATTTGGGCTATGATATGAAAAATGGACTCGAAGATTTGAGCTCAACCAATCCAGCCCTGATAGACGCCCCTGACTGCTGGTTTATGGATCCGGGTTTGCTTATCCGCATCGATCACCAAACCGATACCTGGACCTGGATTCGTGGACAGGAATACCAGCAAGAGTTAGAAGCTGAACTGCAAAAGAATCCACCACTAGATACTCGTTCTGATTACCGGGTGGGATTGTTCACCCCCAGCATAAGCAAGCAAGACTATTTGGATCGAATTAAACAGATTCAGGACGATATTTTTGAGGGGCTCTATTATGAAATGAATTTCACCTATCCGCTTCGGGGAGCATTTGAAGGGGATAGTTTGCGCTGGTATAATCAGTTACAGCATGCCGGCCCGGTCCCTTTTGGAGCGTATTTGGATATCGGTGACGTTCAAGTTGCCTGCTTATCACCGGAGCGGTTTCTTCAGAAAAAGAAAACCCACCTTATTTCTCAGCCCATAAAGGGAACCCGGGGAAAAGGGGAGACCCCCGAAGCCGATCGCCAAATTCGAAGGGAACTGCAGCACGCCACCAAGGATCGAGCCGAAAATCTGATGATTGTGGATCTGGTGCGCAATGATTTTAATCGAATAGCAATTCCCAGTACAGTCAGCGTAGATCGACTATTTGAGATACAATCCTTTCCCACGGTTCACCAAATGGTAAGTAGTGTGCACGCAGAGGTAGAAGCTGAGGTACATCCGGTGGAAATTTTGGCCGCTTGTTTTCCTATGGGTTCGATGACCGGCGCTCCAAAAATTGAGGTGATGAAGCGTATTGAGCAGTTGGAGAATTATCGCCGGGGTATTTATTCGGGGGCGATTGGATATCTTAATCCAGAGGGCGATTTCGACTTCAATGTCGTAATTCGAACCGCGATAATTCAGCAGAATCAGGTCGTTTACCCGGTTGGAGGTGCCATAACCAGTGATTCTGATCCCGAAGAGGAGTGGCAGGAAACGATTATCAAGGCGCGGGCGTTAGCGCAACAGATCGAGTAACACATTCTTTTTGAAAAGAGTTAAGGAGAGGGTTTAGCGCAAATATGAGCAATATAGATTATAAGCACATTCATACGCTGGGCGAATTAAAAAAAGCGGGCTGGACATCGGTATCCGTAAAAGAGGAAATACGGCAAAATTTGATCCGCAAATTGCAAGCCGATGAACCTATATTTCCCGGTATTTTGGGGTATGATCAAACCGTAATTCCTCAAATTGAGCATGCGCTGTTATCTCGACACGATTTTATCCTGCTGGGACTCCGAGGGCAGGCGAAAAGTAAGATATTACGCATGCTTCCGTCACTGTTGGATGAATACATTCCTGTAGTGGAGGGCTCGGATATCATGGATGATCCCTTTCAGCCCTTATCTAAATTTGCGCGGGATAAAGTAGCTACCCAGGGAGATAAAACCCCTATTGTCTGGGTGCATCGATCCAACCGGTATGGCGAAAAGCTGGCCACCCCGGATACCACAGTAGCCGATTTGATTGGAGATTTGGATCCGATAAAGGCCGCTTCCCAGAAGTTAAGTTTATCCAACGAAGATGTAATCAACTTCGGATTAATCCCCCGGGTGAACCGAGGTATTTTCACCATCAATGAGCTACCCGATCTGCAGCCGCGGATACAGGTGGCTCTACTGAATATTCTTCAAGAGCGGGATGTACAGATTCGGGGCTTCAATATTCGGTTTCCCTTGGATGTGTTATTGGCATTTTCGGCCAATCCGGAAGATTACACCAACCGGGGAAATATCATTACTCCACTGAAAGACCGTATTGATGCTCAGATCATTACCCATTACCCGAAGACCTTAGAAGTGGGAATGAATATCACCCAGCAAGAGGCTTCCCAATGGCGTGAAGAGACACCTATTCGCATCCCTCAATTTATGCGAGGAATTATAGAGCAAGTTGCCGTTGAAGCCAGAAATTCTGAGTATATCGATCAGAAAAGTGGAGTTTCTACTCGTTTATCCATTACCGGAATGGAACAAGCTATCGCGGCGGCAGAGCGCCGGATGATTATGAATAACGAGGAGCAAACCACCTTGCGTATTGCCGACCTCTATCACATGGTTCCTGCTTTAACCGGCAAACTTGAGTTGGTATATGAGGGCGAGCAGGAGGGCGCGATCAACGTGGCTAAACATTTAATCGGAACGGCCATAAAACGTCGATTCGCAGACTTTTTTCCTAACCCACAACCGCGAAAAGCAGAACGCCGCACGTATGGTGAGTATACCGAGGCACTTGGTGAAGGCGAACAAAAAGGGGAAGAGGCCTATTCTGACATTATGGGCTGGTTTTCAGATGGGAATACGCTGGAGATCACTGATCAGATGCCAGAAAAAGAATATCAAGCCGTGCTGAATAAGGTGGATGGATTGGCCAGCTGTGCAAAGAAATATGGTGATGCATTTGAAAAAGAGGACCCATATATTCTCATGGAATGGATCATCGAGGCACTTCACCAGTTTTCCAAGCTGGGGAAAGAGGATTTAGATGAGATCCGCACTTACTCCGACATGGTGGGGAGCGTACTTGGTGGACTGGATGATTTTGATGATGAGGATTTCGATTATTAAAAAGCAGATAAGAAATGAGATTGCAAACCGTTTTATAAAGCAGTATATTTGCACACTATTAATAAAACGCTGATTTAAGTTTAAGACTGGTTGATCGAATCATGAAAAAAGGGATACATCCGGACTACAAAGAAATTACAGTCGTAATGAGCGACGGTACGGAGTTTAAAACTCGCAGTACTATTGATGCACCTGATAACGTGTATAAAAGCGAGGTAGATTCTAAGAACCATCCGTTCTTTACGGATAACCAGAATCTACAGAAGAAAGCTGACCGTATTGACCGCTTCAACAAGCGCTACGGCAAGAAGTAAATTTTACTGTTTACAGCTTACTTATTTTGAAAGGCGTCTCGGTAGTACCGAAGACGCCTTTTTTTTATTAGCTGATCTTAATTCCATCTGCCACACAATAGATGATTTTTTTGTAGGTTTATATTGTGTTTAAGGGGTTGCGCGCTCAAATTTTAAGATATCATCTTCGTGTTAGGGATTAATCGTCTACATATCATTGGGATCAGTTTATTGCTACTGTTTGTCAGTATAGCAGTACCCGTTGAGGCACAGTATAAACACTTGCTTACCATTCATAACCAGGATGAGGACTCCCGATTCGGAGAACACATCCTTAAGCATGAACTCAACGGTGATCAAATTCCGGACCTGTTTGTGGGGGCTCCTCAAGCATTGGTAGGGAGTCATCAAAATGCGGGAAAAATTTATATTGTCGAATCTCCATTTGCGGGCGATCGCGTGATCGGCGATGACCAAGTTATTATCCAAGGCGCCGAACGGGATCAATTTGTGGGTGAATTATTTGAGAAAGGTGATTTTAATGGAGATGGTAACATTGATTTGGCCTTGGGATTGAAAAACTTCACATCGGATAACAAGGGGATGGTGGCCATTTTCTACGGACCGTTTGATCCATCCAATCCCAGACCAATTGATCAGGCTGATGTGACCATCACCGGTACGGAATCAGACGATGGGTTTGGCCGCTCTTTGGCTGTTATTCCAGATATGGATGGGGATAATCAGGATGAATTAATCGTTGGAGCAAGTCAGTCTAATTACCAAGCTTACTACGCCGGTGTGGCTTATCTATTTACCGATCTTGGAGCTGCCAATCAATTTAGCGCCAGTGAGTTTGATATACTGTTTGTCGGGAATGAACAAGCCGCCCAGTTCGGTCGAGCGGTTCAAGTTTTTGAAGATATTAATGGTGATGGGGCTTTAGACATTGCCATTGGAGCCCATCGCTCTTCCTTAAATGGAGATTTTAACGGGGCGGTATTTATTTACCATGGTCCCTTTAATCAATCACAATATACAGATGGGGATGCCAACATTCGCATATTGGGCCGGGATACAGATGGCAACGGTACCTACTGGGGATCACAAATATTTAATGTGGGTGATTTAAGTGGCGATGGCAATGAGGAGATGGTTATTGCTTCTACCAGTGATCAGGGGGGGAAACTAGCTTATTTTGAAAGTCGGTCAATTTGGGGAGATCCCATTACCGTAGCTGATCCCGGAGCGGATGCTACCAGTGATCATACGATTTATAATGCCTATCGCAGTGCCAGTGGATTTGGCTACAGTGTCGATTTTCATGGAGATTACAATTTGGATGAAGAATTAGATCCCATAATCGGGGCACCATTTACCGGCACCAATAACAACGGGCAAGTCGTAGTAGCCAATAACAGTGGTGGTGTACTTAGTTGGCTTCCTTCGGGGGGGAATTCAGTAGATTCGCACTTTGGGCAGCAAGTGTTGAGTGTCGGTGATGTATATACCAGCGAGGATGATTCGGTTCAGCGAGTTAATGATGTGATTGTCCTGGAGATCGACGATTTTTGGGTATCGGCGCCCGGGGATGAAGTCGCTATCGATGGGTCGAATTTAACTACGGGGGCCATCCATCTCTTTACTGGAACCATTAAGAAGCCCAGTGCGTCTTTAAGCTATGAACCATCCTTCAAAGCAGAGATCGGTGATACGATTGACGTGACTGCTCAATATGTTAAGGGAAGCATGCCCATTGATGTGTCGTGGTTAAGGATAAATGGGGATACCACTTTTATTAGTCCGGATAACAATCCCTATAATGCGCCAGTTACGTCTGATTCAGCGGTTAGTTTGACGATGGATTATTTTGTACAGGACGAGATTGGTTTTTATGTAAATCGACGAGCTAACCTGCAATTTGCCGCCTATCCAGCCCCATTTAGTTTGAATGATTTCTATGAGGAGGATACGCTCAGCATATCCGGGGATCCGAACAAGAGTGTAACTTTTACAAGTACGGCCTCTGCGGATACCAATGGTTATAATTTAAATTATCGCCTGATTCTAAGTCTTGAGGAAGACTCTGCAGATGTGCTTAATCAAGACGTTACCCGGTATGGCTTAAAAAACTCCAATGAGATAACGGTTTCGTACAGTACGATAAACGATTTTCTCAGGGACAAAGGCGTGGAATTAAATCGGACTACCACTATTTATTGGACGTTTCTCGTGTCTAATGGCGTTTTCCAACGATTGGCCAATGGCGGTAAACTGAAACCCCTGAACGTTATTCGTGAGGGATTGGATCCCTATTTTTCGCTGTCCGAAGGGGAAAAGTTGTGGGTTATCGATGGCCGGGCATCACAAACGCTTTCTGTTGAGTGGGGACGGGTAGTCGCTGAAAATCCGAACGCAACCATTCGCTACCGGTTTAGACTGCATAGTGAGCAGGATACCAGTAGTACAGTGTTATTGGATGAACTCAGTAATAATGATGGATTTGATACCAACTTTAATATTACCTACGGTCAGCTGAGTCAGGTGTTGGAGGATAACGGACTTAAGGAAGCGGCAAAACAGGATACCATTCAATTGGGGTATACTGTAGAGGCTATTTTTGA
The DNA here is from genome assembly GCA_051747265.1 of Bacteroidota bacterium. Classification (GTDB taxonomy): domain Bacteria; phylum Bacteroidota; class Rhodothermia; order Balneolales; family Balneolaceae; genus JBNJFY01. The sequence goes on from JBNJFY010000004.1 coordinate 68,101, forward strand.
TGATGGCGAGAAAACCTATTATCCCACTCAAGTAGTGGAGTCAATGAAGGTACGCCTGCTCAACTTGGTGGGGTTACCCCGGGAACCGGATACCGAGCGCCCCAAAGAATTTGTTCTTCATTCCAACTACCCGAATCCCTTTAATCCCACGACAACCTTACAATACAGTTTACCTGAGCCTCGGGAGGTCCAAATTCGAGTGTTCAACATATTGGGGCAACCAATTTACTCATGGGGCAGCGGGGGGAAAGTGTCGACTGGAATGCATACCCATCAAATAAACGGGATGGAATGGTCAAGCGGGATTTATCTGTATCAAATACAAGCAGGAAACGAACAGCGAACTGGCAAAATGTCGCTGGTTAAGTAAAAGTGGGCTTTGCAAAACCTTCCGAAATGTATTCGGTCATGGCAAGATGTAGTAACAATCACCGTTTACACAATCTAATCAGGGGATTGCCGCACTACGTTCGCATTGACAGGTAGTTTTGCAAAGCCCTCTAATATTTAATTTTAATATCCTTTCATGAATCTGTATACCCTTACTGTCAATCCTTTTTCTGAAAACACCTATGTACTAGTTGAAGAATCCAAGGCACTGCTGATTGATCCGGGGTTTTATGCTGAAAGTGAATTCCAGGAGTATAAGCGCATTCTCAAATCGGAAGAGGCGACACTATCCGCTGTAGTGTTAACTCATGCCCATGTGGATCACGTGCTGGGTTTATCTCGGGTATTGAAGGATCGTCGGGTTCCGGTGTATTTAAATCATTCAGATTTATATTTGTGGGAAAATTTTCCCGCGCAAGCCGGCAGATTCGGATTTAATGTGCCGGCATTCGATTTTACGCCGGAGCCTTTAGAAGTGGGGGAAGAGGTTACGTTAGGACCGCTTACATTTGATGTGCGTTATACCCCTGGACACGCACCGGACCATGTTTCGCTGTATCGCCCCCAGGAATCCATACTTATCGCCGGAGACACGCTGTTTAAGCAAAGTATTGGTCGCACGGATCTTTACAAGGGTGATATGGAGCAGTTAGCGAAATCCATCAGGGAGCAACTTTATACGCTGCCCGATGATACTCAAGTGTATCCGGGTCATGGGCCTTCGACTACAATTGGTTTTGAAAAGAAGAACAACAGCTTTGTAAAGGCTGGATAATCCTGGTTACTCTTCTGACTGCTTCTGGTCCTCAGATGAGCTGGAGCCCGGGGCTCGATGCTCCTCTTTTTCTTGAATCTGCGTTTCTAGTCGTTTGATTTGCTCATCATAATGCGCCGCCCGATCCGGATGTTTATGTTTTAGCTTTTTATAGCTTTCAATGGCAATATTTAGTTTGCCCTGTTTTTCATGGATACCCGCCAAGGTTTCGGATACAATATCGTCCACTTTACGCGAGGCTTGGCTTAAATCTTTACCGTCGATGGATGAATTTTTCTTGGCCTTAATGCGCTGCGATTCGATACGAGAGAGTTTGGCAATTAGCGCATCCAGATCCAGAATATAACGGGCTTCTTCCGGTTTTCGGCTAACGCCAGTGGTATGCTGCTGCGAATCATTAGGTACCCAGGCATCAAATGATTGCGGATGCACCAAATAGTAGTGAAGGTGCTCCATCAATGGGCTGCCCGGGGCATAATTTTTAGCTTTAAGCGCATTCTTAACCGCTTTCTCGCGTTCCCCCTGATTGTGATAGAACCATGCTAATAAGAAATGACCTACCGCGTCCAGACCACGTTTTTTCAAGTGCCGTTCAAGTTTGTGCGTCGCCTTCTCCGGATCATTATCAAACTGTTCTACGTAGGTAGCTAACGATTGCGGTACGGGAAAAGGCAAATTGGTCATAAGAGCAGTAAATGCTAAATGGTTAGGAGTCCGTGGTTCAGGGTTAACGAGTAAACTTTTGCATAGAGGGATAATACAAAGGGAAGGGGATAGCTGGCAACTGCGAATCTGCTTACCATTGTCCCATAGAGTCATTGAACATATTGCGGGTAATCATCTCCAAAGCAGTTTCGGCCGCCGCTTGTTCACCATCAATAGGATTTTCATTCGGATCGTAATCACCATATCCCTCAAAGCGCTTGTCCCAAAGTGGGCGCTCCTCATCAGTGTATTGAAATGTAGCTTGCACAATGATAGTAACTCGATTTTGTTCCGCGGTTTGATCGCCCCCCAGCGTAAAAGGCTGATCGGTATAGCGAACTATTTGTCCTTCCAAGATCGCGTCGGCGGAGGTACCATCGTTAGCCAATTTTAGTCGACTTTGGTTAACAAATCGATCGATGAGCGAGCGATTCAATTGGTCGCTTAACGTTCCCAGGCCGCTATTGGATTGATCCGGGAAAAAGGGAATATAAATGGTTTCTACATCTGGTGGAATCGAAGTTCCCGTGAAGCTATAGCTAAAACATCCCCCCATACTGAGGCTGATCACTACGATCCACAGAATGGAAGATTGCACATGACGGGAGGAAGTTAACTTTGCCATAATTACGAGATATCGTATTGATCCAGTTTTCGGTAGAGCGTTCGCTCACTAACTCCCAATGCTTCGGATGCTTTGCGCCGATTCCCCTCAAATATTTGCAGGGCTCGTTGTATGAGGAATTTTTCAGTCTCTTCAATGGACGGAACCTGATCGCCTCCAAAAAACTCTCTCAATTCTTCTTCCTCGGGGCTTAATCCCGATTGCTCCGGGTATGCTTCCACAGGAGGTTGCATACGTTCCGAATCATACTGAAACTCTTCCGCATCTATGGAGCTATTGTCTTGTATGCTTTGGGGAAGGGCTTTCATATTGCCGCCAGAAAACACGTTATATAGAAGGCTGCCAAAATTGCCCAGCATTTTCTTCATGTCCGATATGTCGTGACGAAGCTCCATCAGTGCCCGATAGATAAGTTCGCGATCTTTGGTGGATTCTCCGCTGTGTTCTTGCTGATAGGTCTCATCTTTCCGAGCTAGCACGGGCAAATTATCAGTCCCACCAACGTGTTGACGGCCTTTTAGATATTTTTGCAGAGTTTCCTGGTCAACATAGTTCGACTTCTCCAAGACCGCCAACTGTTCGGCCACATTGCGTAATTCCCGAATATTTCCGGGCCATCGATAACTAATCAATAACTGCTTGGCATCGTCGGACATCCCCTGAAATACTGAGTCGTGTTTGCGAGCAAATTCGCTGACGAATGTTCGAAAAATGGGGATGATATCCTCCTTGCGTTCACGCAGGGGAGGAAGCTTGATTTTGACCGTATCCAATCGGTAATACAAGTCTTCTCTAAAATCACCGGATTGTACCAACTCCCAAAGATCTTTGTTGGTAGCGGCAATAACCCGGGTATCAGTCTTCTTTAGCTTACTGGATCCCACCCGAAAGAACTCTCCGGTTTCCAGGACCCGCAATAACTTAACCTGAACATTGGGCGGGGTATCTCCAATCTCATCTAGAAATATGGTTCCGCCATTGGCTTTCTCAAAATACCCATGCCTGGCTTCATGCGCTCCGGTAAAGGCACCTTTCTCATGTCCAAATAATTCACTTTCAATAATCCCTTCGGGAATCGCTCCGCAGTTAACGATAACTAAGTCCTTGTTGGATCGCTTACTCATAGCATGAATGGCCCGGGCGGTAACATCTTTACCTACCCCGCTTTCTCCCTGCAACAAGATGGTAATATCGGTAGGGGCCACTTGCATGATTTTGTCAATCACCTGTTTTAGCGCAGCCGACTCACCAATAAGTCCAAAGCGTTCTTGAAATACTTTTCGATCCATATCGGAGTATTATTTTAAAAATCAAAGTTCGTATCTGCTTGCCATATTTAAAACAATGGTATCCAGATCGATGTTCGAAAATCTGTAGATGATCTGCTAAAGTACAAAATATTCAATAGCACTACGACTTCCATTCCCAATAGAAATATCAGGTGGGGATAAAAAAAGAGCCGCGGGGTTCAGACCACGGCTCTTGCTTGCAGTTATTTAGGGAAATAAAATGCTATTTCTCAGCTTTGGACTGTTCTTGCTGAGTCTGATTGATAAGCTGGGCTTTAATGGTCAACCGTACTTGATCGCTGACTACGGCTACCCCTTCGGTCATTTTGCTCCATTTTAAACCAAAATCTTTGCGATTGAGAGTGCCGGTAGCGGTGAACCCCATGCGATCGTTGCCAAACATATCGGTGATCCGACCTTTGTATTCAACATCCAGTGTTATGGGCTGGGTAGTACCACGGATGGTAATATCACCGGTGAGTTGGTATTTCTGATCGCCGACCTTGGTCATCTTCTTGGAGACAAAGGTTAATTCGGGATGTTCAGCGGCAGCGAAGAAATCATCTGACTTTAAATGTGCGTCACGATCGCCATTGTCCGTGTCTATGCTGTTGACTTGGATTGTGGCATTCGCTTTAGCGTCTTGCAGATCCTCACCGTTGGTAATCAGTTTACCAGAGAACTCAGTGAAGGTACCGGTTACGTCAAACATGCCCATGTGGGTCACAGTAAACTCGACATCGGTGTGTGCCGGATCGACCTGCCATGCTGTATGAGATTGACCCAGTACGGTGAAAGGAGCAATAAATATTGCCGTTAACAAGGTGAATAATACGCGTTTCATAATAAATGAATTGGTTTGTTTCGGTTGTTTTTGATTCGTCTCCATAATTAGATGTTCACAACAATAGTTCAACATTAAATTAATGTTGTCAACGAAAATTGTTTATCTGGTATAAATGTGCGTATTTGGTTATGAACCCCAAATAAATAGCGAGTATGCGCTTAGAAGAAGAGATTAAACAGACCCAACCGATCAGTGAATATGAGAAAGGAGTCATAAATATAATGCTCACCGATCATTTCCTCTCTTCCCGGTTAAAGGAATTTTTGGCACGCTTTGGGTTGACCACTCAGCAGTATAATATTCTGCGCATACTTAGAGGTCAGTATCCTAAACCATCATCTAACAATCTGATCAAGGATCGGATGTTGTTTAAAAACGCGGATACCTCCCGGTTGGTGAATCGGTTAGCGGAAAAAGGGTATGTGGAACGCACCCCATCGGAAGAAGATCGCAGGCGGGTAGAGATTCGAATATCTCAACAAGGGTTAGATAATTTGGAGCAGATTGATAATCAGATAGATACCATCGAGTCCCTGCTGGATAACTTGAGTCTTGAGGAAGTAACCGAACTGAATCGATTACTGGATAAGGTCAGGGAATAAAAAAGGTGAGTCATCCCGGATGAGCTCACCTAAAGTAAAGAGTTGTGGTATCGTTTCAGTGTTAGGCAGTTACCGTTTCTTCCTGGGGTTCGGATTCGAAGAATTCCTGTATGGAAGATCGTTTGATGGCCTTACCGATCAAGGTAGCTGAGGTGCAGTCGGTGATTTCTACTTCCACATATTGGCCTTTTTCATAATCTTCACGATCAAAAACCACCATTTTGTTGGTATCGGTTCGACCCGCTAATTGTTCATCAGAACGTTTACTAGAGCCCTCCACCAATACCAGATGTCGAGAGCCGATTTCAGCTTTATTCAGCTCCCCTTGGATATTCATCTGCTGTTCGATAATCTCGGACAACCGTCTCTTTTTAACCTCTTCAGGTATATTATCCTCATATTTGCGATAGGCCAAGGTTCGTTCCCGTTCGGAATAAGCGAACATATACGCCAGATCGTAGCGGACTTCCTTCATCAAGCTGAGTGTATCCTGATGTTCTTCTTCGGTTTCATCGCAGAAGCCGGTAATGATATCCGTAGACAAAGATACTCCGGGAATGATATCCCGCATCTTGTCGATCAGCTCCAAGTATTGCTCACGGGTGTAAGGCCGACGCATGCGCTCCAGCACATCATCATTACCCGATTGAGCGGGGATATGAATGTAATTGCAGATATTCGGTCGCTCATTGATAACATGCAGCAACTCATTCGGGAAATCCTTGGGATGTGAGGTGGAGAAACGGATTCTCATTTCCGGATCCACCAAGCTGGCCTTGTGCATCAAATCCGCAAAACTGGTGTCGCTCTCTTCATCATGATAAGAGTTCACATTTTGCCCCAACAGGGTGACATCTTTGTAGCCAGATTCACTCAGCGATTTCAATTCATTCAGAATAGAGGAGACCGGGCGACTGCGTTCACGTCCACGGGTAAAGGGTACCACGCAAAAGGAGCACATGTTATCACAGCCACGAGAAATGGATACAAAAGCAGTTAGGCCATCGCCGGTGGTACGCACGGGGGTAATGTCGGCATAAGTTTCTTCCATAGACAACAGCACATTGACCGCCTTGCGACCATCATCTACTTCATTTAACAGTTGCGGGAGATCCCGATAAGCATCCGGACCGACCACCAGATCTACTAAACGATCTTTTTCCAGGAATTTATCACGAATACGTTCGGCCATACAGCCCAAAACGCCAACCGTGATATTGCGATCTTTCTCTTCCCGCATGGCCCGAAGCTCTTTCAAGCGGTTCCAGACTTTTTGTTCGGCATTATCCCGAATAGAGCAGGTGTTTAGGAAGATCACGTCTGCTTCTTCGACATCCTGGATGGGCTTCATGCCGTCTTCAATCAGGATCGAATTCACGATTTCGGAGTCAGCGAAATTCATCTGACATCCATACGTCTCGATATAAAAATTACGTCCGTTCAAGGCTAAGTCGCTTTAATTTGGCGGTTGATGAATCAGGGAATATACAAAAATATGTAGGGGATTACACCAAGCCACGCTCAGTAATTTGCCGCCATTGTTGATGTAACTGCATACGCAGTAGTTCCGAATGTTGAAAATCGGAATCACTCAAAACAATCTCGCTATCGGAGGCTGCATCGGTATCATGACGCCACAGTTTAAGTTGTGAATCTACTGAGGGAATGAGTTCGGCAATCTGATCCGCGGGAAAGAAAAGCAGTTGTTGATGCAGATGATACCACTGTTGATAAATGTGTTCGCGCAGGGCAATGAGAGCAGGAAACCAGTTGCTAACGGAGGCGGTTGCATTGCTTTCCTGATCATGATATTGGGAAAGTAAACCACGATAACTGTGCATAGCGCTTCTCAGCCGTCCCCAAATTTGATCAATTGTATTCGGGTCCGGTTGGTCATCCTTATTCCGCTGGGGATTGTAATGCTTAAAATTACGGATTAGCCGCAGTGAAGTAGTCAGCGTAAGCAAAGAAGAAGCTGACCAAAACTGTTTTAAAGCGTTAAAAGAGCCGTCATCGGAGTTTATTTGGGCCATGTATCGGGGCGAGACCGCCAGTTATTCAACGTTTCTAAATCGGATTCATCAACATACCCGTTATCACGAGCAACCCCAATTAACGTTGAATAATCGGTTAGCGTATATACGGGAATATCCAGCTCTTCAAACTTTTTGCGGGATTCGTCAAAATCGTAGGTAAAGATGCAGTAGATGGCATCTACATGGGCACCTACAAACTGGAGAGCCTCCACAACGGATAAGACAGATCCACCCGTAGAGATTAAATCTTCAATCACCACCGTGTGTTCGCCTTTCTGCACGCCGCCTTCAATCTGGTTGCCCATGCCGTAGGATTTGGCTTTGGCTCGTACATAAGCCAGCGGTTTATCCAAGTTACCAGCTACCCAAGCGGAATGTGGGATCCCAGCGGTGGCCGTACCGGTCACTACATCGATATCCGGATTGTTTTCTGAAATTATATCAGTCAGATGTCGCGCAATTTTTTTGCGAATTTCCGGATAGCGTAAAGTGAGCCGGTTATCGCAATAGATGGGAGAGTTCCAACCTGAAGACCACACAAACGGATCTTTCGGGCGGAGGATTACAGCATCAATTTGGAGCAGATGCAGAGCTAGCTCTTTTGCGAACGCGTTATCAATAATCATATATCAAATAAACTCAATAAGTGGTCATGATCGATCGATGATACATCCTTACAAATTCACTGATGTATCCCGGTGGAGTAACCTTTACAGCAGGCTTACCCCAAAAAGTATCAATGATAAGCAGATAAAGGCATAAAAACCACCAAGCAGATCATCAACCAAGATTCCCCACCCGCCGGGGAGTTGCTGCAACTGATCTACGCCCAAAGGCTTTTTGATATCAAAAAATCGGAATAGCACAAATCCCCCCAGTAAAAGGTAGATGTCTGAACTGATGTGCCCGGTAAAAGGCAGCATAGGGGTGTAGATGAAGGCCATACCTTGTCCGGCCCACTCATCCATTACCAATGGCGAAGGGTCGCCTCCCCAAACCTCTTCACAAACATCCGCGACCCATAAAGTGAGCAGCGAACAGATGATGGTAAATAGCACCATCCCATACCAGGGCAGGTTGTTGGCGATGAAAAAGATGGGGATTAACGCAAAAAAGCTACCCCAGGTTCCTGGAGCATTGGGAAGAAAACCGGCATAGAAAACACTGCCGATGAGAGGTTTAAGTCGATGCATTGTTTCTTAGGGTAAAAATCTCGCGATTAAAGTAGATGTATTCTAGACCTGTGTAAACGGTGATAACAACGATGATGTAGAGCGCCCAACTAAGCAGACCCGACTGCATAAGTTGCTGACTAAAATAGCCGATGCTCATTTCTGGTGCTTGAATAAATACGCCCACCAGCAAGACAACATATAAAAAAAGCATTTGGCTGAACGTTTTAATTTTGGCACTCTGTCGCGTAATCATCACCTGCTTGTGTCGTTCCGCTATCAGACGCATTCCGGTAACCACCACATCGCGAATGACGATAAGTGAGATGGCCCACCAAGGAAATTGGCTGGGATCGATAAACGGCAGACAGAAAAAGCCGGCAAAGGTTAAAAACTTATCAGCTAACGGATCCAGGAAAACGCCATAATTCGAGTGAGCCTCATACATACGTGCGATGTAGCCATCAAAAAAATCGGTAACTGCGGCCACCGCGAATACAGCAATGCTTAACGAACGCCAAACCAAGGCGTCTTGCAAGTACATAAGGAGGAAAATGGGGGCCAATATTATCCGGAGGCCACTTAATATGTTGGGTATTCGTTGCACGATGTAAAGATATGAATTGTATAGGTTTTATAAATCCGAATCTTAAAGAGTTTCACTATGAGTGATTAGTTGATATTTTGGCCCATCATTAATCTGATAGATCAGGCACTCTATGAAAGCAACGATAATTTCCATCGGCGATGAACTATTAATCGGTGATACGGTAAATACCAACGCCAGCTGGATGGCTCAGAAACTGACCGAATGGGGCATTAACGTGGGATTGATCAGCACCATCGGGGACAATCTGGAGCAGATGAAAAACCTGATTCAGACCGGATTGCAAAAATACGATCTGGTGTTGACCACTGGGGGATTGGGTCCCACCCATGATGATGTGACCAAGCAGGCTATTTGCGAATTGTTAGATCGGGAGCTGGTGGAGCATACCCCGACTTTGGAATACGTTCAAAGCTTTTTTAAACGACGGGGCATCCCCTTTACTCAGTCCAATTACGGACAAGCGATGATTCCCGAAGGTGCGGAAGTGCTGCAGAATAATATGGGAACCGCTCCTGGACTCTGGTTGCCTTTAAATGGACATATCTTGGTCGTAATGCCGGGGGTTCCCAGAGAAATGAAATTTTTGATGGAGCAGCGGATTCGACCACGTATCCTAGATGATATGCAGGCGGTGGATCAGATTCGGAAAGTAGTATACCGGCGAACGGCCGGAGTGGGGGAAAGCGAACTCAGTGATCGCTATCTACCTGAAATTTCTGATATTGCCCAAGAGCATGGTAGTGTGGCTTTTCTACCTGGTATCGAGGGAGTGACGTTGCGCATTACTGCACAAGGAAATTCAAATGAAGCAGCAGATTCTCATCTGGAGGCTATCCTGACTTATATTGAACAGCAGGTGGGAGAGTTCATTTACGCAGATCAAAAATCGGATTCACTATCTGTGGCTGTCGGGAAACGACTTAAGGATACCGGCCAGTCGCTAGCCACGGCCGAAAGTTGTACCGGAGGTTTATTGGGAAGCACCATTACCGATGTTCCGGGCAGCAGCGAATACTTTTTGGGCGGGGAAATAACCTATTCCAATGAAGCCAAGATGCGAGAACTACAGGTTGAAGAGGAAGATCTCAAGAAATATGGAGCAGTGAGCGGTCCTGTGGCCGGACAGATGGCCAAGGCGGTAGCCCAACGAAATAATGCCAGTATCGGAATTTCAACCACGGGCATTGCCGGACCCGGAGGCGGATCGGATGAGAAGCCGGTGGGTACGGTTTGGTTTGGCTTTTACGCAAGTGAGCATGCAGACCATTCTAAGCATTTTGTTTGCAAAGCGGTGCTCACCAAAGATCGCCAAGTCAACAAGGAACGCTCCGTGGCGATTGCTTTGGAATTGATTCGTCGGTATTTAGATGGCATTGATCCCTTACCTTATGGAATGAAAAAGCAGGAGATAGGCTCGTAAATTGCGTCCAGATCTATCTACACATATCAGATTCTTGATTAAATCCAGCATCGGAATTTTGTGGCTGGTTATGTGCTGTCATGCATGGGCTTGGGGGCAGCAGACACCTCAAGACACCACGCGGGCGGATTCGCTTCAGATGGAAATGGCCATTGATTCCTTGGCCGCGGATACCTTATCCAGTGAGGTAGAAGCGGATTCCGTGGTTCATCCCTGGAAGTATCGATCATGGTTGGGAAGTAACCGAGCGCTATCGGATAGTTTATTGCGATGGGAGATCTGGGGATCGCTGGCCGATCGATGGGCGCGCCAACCGGGAGCGGTTACCTATCGGTTAGGTGGGCTGGGGCGCGAGGATGCGGTGTGGATCCACGGCTATGCTCCTCAATATCAGCAGTTGCGCTGGGAAGGGATATCGCTGGCCGATCCAATGGCGGGTACGTTTAATTGGCACGATATACCCCATCATCAAGTGCTGGGGGTAGATCAACGAGGGAATAGCGCCAAGTTTCAAACCGATTTCAGCACCCAGCGCTATTACCTGAATAAACCTCTTTCCCGTTTAAATTACGAAGAGAGTTCGCAGCGATACCGACAGCTCGAATTTGCCATCGCCGAAAACATTAATCGCACAACCAATGTGACGCTCAGCTACTGGGATCGACGCGATGGGGAGCGGTACCCGCAGTTTAATATGACCGGGCGGCAACTATGGGGAGAAGTGCATCACCTACTTACCAATCGCTCGGCGGTACGGATTGGTTTCTTAAATAATAAACGGGAACAACAGGAGTCCTTCGGATATGTCTTTTCTGATCCGACCTTGTTTTCATTTGATCGTTTCGAGGCTCTTGCCAACGCACAGGCCAATAGTATCCGATCTAATACCACCATTCGGGCCGATTATTTCTGGCGCCCGGATACGCTAAGTCCCAATCGGTTTCAGGCTACCGTGTATCGACAAAGTATGGAACGTAAACTTACCGCAACAGATACCATTCGCACCAATTATGGGCGATGGGGAGCATTGATGCGATATCAAAAGTCGGTCGGTGCGTTGCATTTCGAAGCCCAATTGAATTCTCATTTCAACCGAGTGGCAAGGGCAGAAAATAGTGTCAATCCGGACGATACTTGGTGGAATCATAGAGCGGAGGCAGAGTTGAGCTACCAATTAGTTGATAACCTAGCTCTAAGCGTGGGTGGAAAGGGCCAATATCGCGAGCAAGACCTTTTTCCAGAATTACGAACTCAACTTTCTTGGCAACCGGGCAACTGGAAATTGGGCGTGTGGGGATATCGTGCTCAATTGTCCCGACCACGGTGGATGAAGCAATGGATCGGAGTCCGTCCGGCTAATCAGCAGAAACAGCTAAATGCTACAGGCGTCGGTGGATCCATAGCTATTCCTTTGGGGGACTATATGACGGTTGGAGGACGCACCCATTTTCGGTTGTCGCGCAATCAATGGGCTGTTCAGGATGATACATCATTTGTGCAATTGCCCGAAATGCTACATCAATCCCATTCCGTATATGCCCGTTTGAATAGTGATCATGTTGAATCAGAAATAAGTCTGACCACCAGAGATATCCAGCCATGGGAGGAAGAAACGATTCCGGCGGCACGAGTGGCTGATGGCGGATTACAGATGGTCCTCAAGGGAGCCGTGCACTGGAAAGGATATGTGTTGCATAAAGCGGCCTTTGTTAAAGGCGGAATTGCGGGCAGTTGGATTCCTATCGGGTACAAAGCCCCTTATTATCGACCGGAATATCAGTATTGGCAGTGGAATCACGATCAACCCGCGGTACCCGGTCACTATCGGCTGGATGTGGATCTGTCGGCCCGGGTGCGATCTATCATTGTGCTGATGCGTTATGAAAACGTACTTGATGGTTTTGGACAGGCGGGATACTTTGAAACCATTCCATATCCCATGCCAGCACGACGTTTTATGGTTGGATTTCGAGTGGTTTTTAATAATTAAGGACGTATGAGTCTAGGATACATTGTTAAGGAAGGTTTAGCTGGTATAGGCCGCGCTCGATTGGCGGCTATCACGTCCATGTTTTCGCTTTTTGTGGCGGTTTTACTGGTTGGGGTACTCGCCCGTTTGGGCTATAATGCCTATGAACTGGCGCAAACCCTGCGCTCATCTATTGAAGTGGAAGTTTTCCTAGAGGATTTAGATCAGCGTTCCACCCAAGAAATCCACCGGGAGTTGGAGTCGTACTCCTTTATCCACCAGATGGATTACATCTCCAAAGACAGCGCCGCCGCCATTTTTCGATCTGAGTTTGGTGCCGAGGGCGAAACCATGGCGGAACTCAAATTTTTGCCGGCCTCATTCCGTACGGAAATGTCTCCGGAAGCCAGTGCTGCCGATATCAACCAGTTTGTTGAAGAAGTGGCACAAATTAGGGGGGTAGAGGAAGTGCGCTATAATCAGCGATTGGTAGAGCTGATGGAAACACGCATGCAAAACTTTGTGCTCATCGGCGGAGGGATTGGAATTTTTATACTGCTCACCGCCATTATCCTGGTCTTCAACACCATTCGATTGACAATTTACGCCAAGCGTGGTTTGATTAAAGCAATGAAATTGGTGGGAGCCACCAATGCGTTTATTCGGCGCCCGTTTTTAGTAGAGGGGCTTTTTCAGGGCATCATTGCCGGTAGCTTAGCTATTGGAGCTCAATTTGTTTTGTTTGAATACCTCATCCCGCGATACATCCCGCAGTTCGGCATTCTCGCCTGGCCCTATGGGCGATGGTACTACCTAACCGGAGCGATGATTGTATTAGCCATTATCATGGGGTATTGGGGCAGTCGATGGGCCGCCCGAAAGTTCATTAAGGAGACGGCCATTAGTCAGACGTAGCGAGAATACCTAATCGCTTACTTAGAGGTAGCCGTTTTTCCCTTATCTCGCAATTCCGGTCGGCGATCACAGTTTTCAGGATCATTGCATTTGCCAAAGAAATGTAGCGAGTGTCCCTGGATATCAAAGTCGTATATTTTTTCCATCATATTCTGGATCTCCAGGATACGAGGATCACAGAATTCCAATACCCCGCCGCAATCCTGGCAAATGATGTGATCGTGCTGTTGGTAGGCGTAAGCACGTTCGTAATAGTATTGGTTTTTCCCGAATTGATGTCGCTGCACCAAGCCACATTCCACAAGCAGATCCAAGGTATTATAGACCGTGGCACGCGAAACCCGAGTACCGCCATCCTTCATGTGGAAGAAGATATCATCGGCGTCAAAATGACCATCCGCCTTATAGATCTCTTCCAAAACCATAAATCGCTCCGGCGTTTGGCGTTGATTATGTTCCTTTAAATACGCGCGAAAAATTTCCTTAACCAGGTTGATGGTTTCTTCTTTTGCCGGATGTGCCATAGTGGGATCTACTAATTAAGTGCTAATAAATAGGATCGTGGGTAATAATTCGTGATGATAACGAATTAAATGGAATTGTGTTTTGCTAAAACCCGCTTAGAATATAGAACGATAATCTAATAAAACATCGTTGTTTCAAACAAACCTAGATAAGCATGATCCCGTAGATATGCAGGTTTGTGTGATTTGTATTGCTGACTCAATCCAAGTTATGTATGTTTATCGTTTTCGGACCCAACAAACAAAACCAAGGATGGGTCAGCTTCTCACAGAAGTTCCTATGCGATAACTAAATGGTACGTATATGCCCACTGTAGTTGCTTTTGAAACTCTTACAGAGCTATATCTGAATCTTTCTAAGAAGTTTAAAGGTTCAGATAAAACAGCCTTTGCCCGTAAACCCACCGCAGAAAGTCAATATGAAACCATTACCTGGGATCAGGTGACCGAAGATGTGGAAGCCATTGCCGCTTATTTGGTCGAACATGGAATTGATCCCGGAGATCGAGTGGCCATATTGAGCGAGAACCGGTATGAGTGGGCGGGAGTTGATTTGGCCATTCAGCGAGTGGGCGCGGTAAATGTATCTTTATATACCAGCTTACCACCCAATCAATGTGAATATATCTTAAATGATTCCGGTTCGGAGTTGTTCTTTGTGTCTACCGGAATTCAGTTGAAGAAAGCGACCCAGGTTTTTGAGGATTGCCCGGAATTGCGACAGGTCATTGCTTTTGACGAGCCCAAAATCTCCAAATATGGTGAAGAACCGTATGTGACCTTGTTCGAGAGTGTGTTGAAAGAAGGATACGGGTTAGTAAGCAAACACCAGGAAGAAATCGACCGCCGCTCTCGAAAGATCGAACCGGAAGATATGGCCACCTTGATCTACACCTCGGGGACCACCGGCAAACCCAAAGGGGCCATGCTGACCCACCGAAATATCGTCAGCAACGTAAAGGCGGCGCATCAGCATATCAATATCAATGATCAGGATCGGTGTTTATCATTTTTGCCGCTTTGTCACTCATTTGAACGCACCGCCGGATACTATGCGATGATGGCCGGGGGAGCGGAAATTTACTACGCGGAAAGCGTGGATACGGTGGCCAAGAACATGACCGAGGCCAACCCAACCCTGATCATATCGGTACCCCGTCTGTTTGAGAAGATCTACAATCTGGTGGCCAAAAGTATTGAAGAAGGATCCAAGATTAAGCAGAAGATTTTCGAATGGGCTATTTCCGTGGGCGAACAATATGCGGAGGGCAAACGCGGATTGACCAGCATGCAGAAAACGCTGGCCGACAAGCTGGTTTTTGATAAGCTCAAAGAGCGCACCGGTGGACGCATCCGCTTCTTTGTATCGGGCGGAGCCGCCTTGCCGCCTGAGATCGGGAAATTCTTTATGAGTGCCGGCTTGCATATTCTGGAAGGTTACGGATTGACGGAGACCTCTCCGGTGATGGCCGCCAATCAATATGGTGAGGAAGCTATTGGTACGGTTGGGCGAGTTATTCCCGGCGTAACGGTGGGTATTCAGCGATTGGAAGACAACGAGATCATCGCTGAAGTGGCCGGAGAAGATTATCCCACAGACCTAACCTCTACAGAAGGAGAAATTTTGTGTAAAGGTCCCAATGTGATGAAAGGGTACTGGAAACGAGATGAAGATACCCGAGAGATGATCGATGATGAAGGTTGGTTGCACACCGGTGATGTCGGAAAATTCGAGAAAGGAAATTTAAAGATTACCGACCGGATTAAACACATGATTCTTAACGCGGGTGGAAAGAATATTTATCCCGGTCCGATTGAGGACATGTTCAAGACCAGCAAGTGGATTGATCAATTGGTAGTGGTTGGGGAGAAACAGCCGTTCATGGCTTCGTTGATTGTCCCTGATTTCGAAGTGTTAGAGGAGCATGCCAAAAAAGAAGGCATATCATTCTCTTCACCGGAGGAGCTGATATCCAATGAAGATATTCAGAAAATCTATCAAACAGAGATTCGAAAATATTCCAAGCAGTTGGCATCGCACGAAAAAATTCGCGACTTCCGATTAGTGCCTCAAGAATTTACGGTTGAAACCGGCGAACTAACCCCGACCTTGAAAGTCAAACGGCGCATTGTGGAAGAAAAATACAGTCATTTGATTGCGGATATGTTTACCGACGCTCGCTAACTGGCAACGAATTGGTTTAACATTCTGTTGGTCTGTCTCTACTCTACTAATTTCAACTAAGCAGTGGTAATTATGGTCTATACAATTTTTTATTGGGTACATGTGGTTTCGTTTGTGGTCTGGGGGCTGGCTTTTCTGGGCGTACTCTGGAAATACAATCAAATTAAAAACGCCAACTCACTAGCCGACGAGCTTCCCTTGATCCGGACCGAGCGAAAAATGACCAATATCGGAGGACATATCGGTGCGGTGGGAATCTTGATTTCCGGGGGAGCCATTGCCTCTATTCCGCACGAAGGCTTTAAATGGGGCTGGTTTAACGATGCCTATCTATGGTTGAGTGCTAAACAGGCCATCTTCTTTATCATTTTGATCCTGTTTGTTTTCGCGGCCATCAACAGTGTACGATTCAAGAAAATGCTGCGCGACGAAACCGATGGCCAGTTGACCCCGGATGCCAAACAGCAGTGGAAAAAAGCATTTCGACTCTCCATGACCATCTACATCATGGTGGTGGTAAATATTCTTCTGGGTTACATTCGCCCATTTTAGATAGCGGTGCATAGATACAGAAAACCTGTCTGATCATGGGATTAGACAGGTTTTTTTAATATGGCGAGTGTTTTAACTTTTCTCGTATTGACCGTCGGTGGCTCGATGAGCGGCTTGTACTTCCAGGCGGTCCAAAGCTGCTTGAATATCTGTTTCTATGTGGAATAGTGATTGATTATCTGAGCGAATAAACCCCTGATCATTGGCGTGTTGGACAAATTCGTTAAGCTGATCGAAATAGCCATTTACATTCAACAGTATCATGGGTTTGGCGTGTATGCTCAATTGCGCCCAAGTGATGGTTTCGAAGACCTCTTCCAGCGTGCCAAAACCGCCGGGCAAGGCCAGAAAGGCGTCCGAACGTTCTGCCATAGTGGCTTTACGCTCGTGCATGGTGTCGGTGATGATTAATTCGGTGAGATCGTCGTGCGCGACTTCATACCGCACCAATGTTTCGGGTATCACACCTACCACCGGTTGATGATGTTTCAATAAGGTGTCGGCGATAGCACCCATCAACCCAATGGAGGCACCGCCGTAGACCAGCCCATGATTTCGCTGAGCCATGGCCTCACCGAGTTCCACCGCATACTGTTCGTAGATGGGATCCTTACCCATGCTGGATCCACAATAGACACAAATATTCATAACAATTCCTTGGAGTTGCGAAGAGGTCAAAGAATAGGCCGGGCAGGGGTGGAGGTCAAGTGGAAAATGGATAATTCTGTTAGATAATACCTCATTAGACGCAAGCAGCTAAACAAGGTGCTATTGACCAAAAATATTACTGCTGTGGACAAATTCGATTTCGGTCAGCCTTCAACGAGAAGCAGGGGCTTCCCCACAATTTGACGCAGCCGAGTTAGGTCATTAGGGGTCTGGGGCGAGTACCTTCAGCACTCGCTCCAGATAACCGTTGTTGTGATGGCTATCAACAATTTTTCATTTGAGTAATAGTCAAAAGACGTCGAATTCTAGGACGGGACAGATAATAGCTAGAAAAAGCCTCGAATGGGGCGGTGTTAAAAGAGGCGGGGAATTTATTCTCCGCCGATAGTTGATTGATGGTCAATGAGTCAAGTATTTGCTTAAAAGGTTGAAGTGAGGGCACTTCAACCAGCTTAAAAAAACGCTCGGAATGACCGCTGGTTGGGGAGAGGTGGCTAAAAAAAGCCTTGCCTGATAATCAGACAAGGCTTGTGAAATGAAACGTAAAGCTAAATGCTAATTATTGACTGGCCATGTTATCTCCTTCAGGAATCCAGCTGTCTACCACCTCGGGATGATTCTCCATCCAGGTTTGGGTGGCTTCCCTTACATCCTCATCTGATTCATTCACCTTGAGCATCAAATCAGCCAGTTGACTGTCGGTGAGCTTCATATTAGATAGGAACTGGGCTAGTTCCGGTTTGTCTTCTTTCAAGTCTTTGCGCCCCATGATGTGGATGTTCCCTGTTTTCCAGAGTATATCTTTATCCTGCTTGAGGAACTTCAAGTCAAAGCGCCCCCACATCCAGTGTGGCTTCCAGCCGGTAACCACAATCCACTCTTCTTTATCAATGGCACTTTTCAGTGCGGAGGTCATCGCCGGACCGCTGGAATTGACCAGCTCATAATTTAGGTTATACACATGGTTGATCAGAGAATCGGTGGTCTGCATGATTCCGGCTCCGGCGTCGATTCCCGTAATTTCTCCATCGAATTTGTCCACATGATCATTCAGTTCGGATATGTTGTTGATGGTTACATAGGAGGGGACCACCAGACCGCTTTGTGTACCTTCGTAGACTTTGCCCAAATCCACGATATCGGCTTTGTACTGATTGTAGTAGTTCTTGTGCAGAACCGGTAACCAGGTTTCCATGAAGGCATCTTTATCTCCACTGGCCACGGAAGTGTAGGCAGGACCTACACCGGCAGAAGTAATACTCACCTCATACCCCATTTTTTCCTCCAATACGTTTTGAGCCAAATGGGTATAGGCAATACCCTCCGCCCAGTTTACATAAACCAAATCAGCGGTTTTTCCACTTTTTTGATCAGAACTGCCGCAAGCACTCAATAAGGTCATACTCAACATCAAAGCTACTAACGGAATCCAATTTATTTTAAGCGATTGTAATCGTCTCATAATGTTAGGTTTAGCTTTATGATTTGTGATGGTCGTGTAGTTCGAAAAACTCATATTACTGTTGGGAAAGATCGCCCAGGGCTTGGGTTACCCGATCCAAAAACATAGCCAGTATCACGATGGCTAAGCCCCCTTCAAATCCGAGCCCGATATCCAATTGTTGTAGTCCGGTGACTACCGGCTGGCCCAAGCCGCCGGCTCCAATCAGAGCGGCAATAACTACCATGGACAAGGCCAACATAATCGTCTGGTTGATACCGGCCAGGATGGTGGGTAAAGCCACGGGTAGTTCCACTTTGTAGAGCATCTGTTTGGAATTGGAGCCAAACGCCAAGGCCGCTTCCTTCACTTCCTCCGGGACCTGACGAATCCCCAGGTTGGTCAACCGAACAGAGGGCGGCATGGCAAAAATCAGGGTAGCCACGACTCCGGGGACTTTACCCAACTGGAAGAACAGGACCGCTGGAATCAGGTAAACAAAGGCGGGCATGGTCTGCATGAAATCCAGAATAGGGCGCACCGACTTTTCAACATTGTCGTTTTTAGAGGCCCAAATACCCGTGGGTATTCCAATCAGTAAGGCGATGATAACCGAGGTGAAGATCAGGGCCAGGGTATCCATCGTTTCCGGCCACATATCCATACCCACGATGACTAACATACCGGCCACAGTGAATAAGGCCAATCCACGACTGGCCACATACCAGGCGATGCCCGCAAAAATCAAAATCATCACCAGATCGGGCGGGAGCTTCAAAACATCCTCGATTCCGGTAAGTACGGTATCCACAATAATAGTGATGGCGTTGAAAAAGGGATCCAGATTGGTAGTCAGCCAGTTGATGATGGCTTCAAAAAACGATCCCACTGGGAGGTCAAAGTCCAACATGAATCAGGTTACTTGGTTTTGAAAATTAAAAGTGAGTAAGGTGCCCACAGGCTATCCATGATCAGGATGCTGCACTTTTGGGCTGTGGAGAACGAGGCTCAATTTCGTCACTGAGTTCAGCCATGATTGAAGCGCGATCCACAATGCCCTTGATTTTACCGTCATCATCCACTACTGCGATAGGGTAGGGGGCGGTGATAGCCAGATTTAGCAACAATTTGATGGGTGTATCCGGATGCGTGGTCTCTACATCTTTGATTAACACGGGCTCCAGCGATCGCTGATCGTCCTTCTGTAATTCAACCACATCATCAATTTTGGCGATACCTTGTAAGCGTCGTTCCCCATCGGTTACGTAGATGGTTGATACACCCACTTTTTCCATCTTACGTGCAGCCACCCGAGGACCATCTTTTTCCAAATTTACGGTCGGTGCTTTGCGCATGATGGTTTGAGCGGTGATCACTTTAGTACGATCCACATTCTGCACGAAAGCGCGCACGTAATCATCGGCGGGTTCGGTGAGGATTTGTTCGGGGGTGCCCACCTGAACCACCTTCCCATCCTTCATAATGGCGATGCGATCCCCAATTTTGAGGGCTTCATCCAGATCGTGCGTAATAAAGACGACCGTCTTATGCATATCAGCTTGCAGCTCGAGCAATTCGTCCTGCATATCAGCCCGGATCAAGGGATCCAGTGCGCTAAACGCCTCGTCCATGAGCAATACTTCGGGATCGTTGGCCAAGGCTCGTGCCAGTCCCACGCGCTGTTGCATGCCTCCGCTAAGCTCACTGGGCTTTTTATCTTCGTATCCCTTTAGGCCAACCAGTTCCAGCGCGTTCAGGGCTTTTGAGTGTCGCTCTTCTTTGGGCATGCCGCCTATTTCCAACCCGTACTCTACATTATTGACCACGGTGCGATGGGGAAATAATCCGAAGTTCTGAAACACCATAGACATCTTGGTGCGCCGGATATCCAGCAATTCCTCTTCATCCATATCCAGGATGTTTTGATTGTCGATGTACACCGCGCCTTCGGTAGGTTCTATGAGGCGGTTCAGGCACCGTAGCACCGTAGATTTGCCGCTGCCTGAAAGACCCATGATCACAAACATCTCCTTTTCCTGGATCTCAAAGCTGGCATTGTTAATGGCTACCGTACAACCGGTTTCATCCAGTATATCATCTTTGCTTTTCCCCTCTTCCAGCATGGGAAGCACGCGTTTGGGATTCTTCCCGAATACTTTAAATAGATTTTCAACTCTGATTTTGCTCATCTAATTAGTGCTTTTACCCTTCAAGGAGTTAAAATTTATGAGCGAAAAGAGAAGCAGCCGAAATCGTTTGATTCCGGCTGCTCAATGAATGGTTTAGAAGTAGTACCCTAAATTGATGTTAAATCGGGTATTCCAGTCGGCATCGTTTACCCCTTGTCCGAGTCCAACGCCAAAGGGATTAGACAACCAAGGTTGGTTTTGGCCAATGGCATAATCGAAATAAGCATAGATTCCACCTGCGGTGACCATGAATCCGGGTACCATGTGATGGGTATCCGCGAAAGCCTCAACAGACTTGTCGATCATGGAGTAATCGAAATAGGCGGTAATATTAGAGATCGGTCCCCAATCCACATCGAAGGAGTGGGAAAGCCCAGCTACGTAGATATTACCTTCGGTGGCTACCGGGTAGGGGAATCCGTAGGCGCCCATCTGCAGCACATCCAAGTCGGAACCATCATTAGCTTTTGCGCTGTAGTTATAATTGATGTATTCGGTCTTCAGGTTGAAGTTACCGAAATTCCCTACCAAGTGACCGGCCAGCGCGGTTGCTGTTTCTGATTCTTCCAATTCAGAGTTGAACATGCCACCCACTTGTCCGGATACGCCCACTTCCCAGTTGGGATTGATGTGATAGGCAAAACGGGCATTCACGGTGTTGAGCTCACGGACATTGGCCGGTTTCAGCTCCAGTGTTTCGGTGTTCTCATTGTAGACTCCAGAGTAAGTTCCGCTACCATCTGGGTTTACATCATAGGAATAACGAGCCGGGCCGGAATTACCGAAGGTGGAAAATCCGCCATATACGCCTTCGGGTTCCGATTGACGGAAATAAGCCAGTTGTACTTCAAATTGGTCGGTGGAATAATCCAAGCCGATTCCCATATCGTAATCATCTTCCAGACCTACATAGTATGGAATCTGAAACCACCAGGAGTGAGAAGCGAACTTGGAAATCCCAAATGGTTTCTGGAAAGCACCCATCTTCATATACAAATCATCGGTAAATTGGTAGCCGATGTATCCGTGATGGATGAAGTGGGTTGAAAACACCGGGTAGAAGCGATATTCAAAGCTTAAATCCACATCTGAAATAGTCGCGTCCACATTTAAACGCCAGGTATCCCAAGTCCAGTAGGTATCCAGTTGATCTGGTCCATCGGTTCCACCGGGATAGACTTGGTAATTTTCAGAGACAAAGTTAAACCGGACGGCACCACCAATGTTGATGGTCGGGCCACCATCTTCACCATCTACTAGGGTTATGGTTCCGATTTTGGCCTCCCGATCGTCTTCTTTGTCATCTTCCGGATCGTCCGTGGCCCAAGCGGGCGGACTGATGAGCAACAATCCTAAGAGTAGCGTCATCAATGCGGTCCAACGAGGCAGACCTGAAATACTGAACAATGTAGACGGTTGAGTAGAATCCATGTTGATTTGGTTATTCACGATAGTGAGGATTTTGGGTTAGGATTCTGATTGAAGGATGTCTAAAAATCAGTAACTCAAAAAACTTCGCAATGAACATTGTGATTTGCGAAAAGTATGTACGACTATCAATATCAACAGTATTAATGAATTTGATCTAGGCATCATTCCCTTAATAGTCAATAAAATTGTTGGGAATAATGTATAGCCTATTATCTGGTAAAAATTACCATTAATCAATTTTTGCCGGATTATAAATTAAGAGGGAGCTTTGCAAAACTACCTGTCAATGTGAACGAAGTGCGGTAAGCCCCTGATTGGATTGTATAAATGACGATTGTTTCTACATTTTGCCCAGGCAAAATAAATTTTGAAAGGTTTTGCAAAGCCCTCTAAGAGGGTAAGCTGATGAAATTATTGGATTTCCTCTTTCAGTCGGGAAAAGATGAAGGAAGGTTCAACGCCGTGTCGTAAAGCTTCCACGGCATCATCCATAATGGTAAACATCTGTTGGGTGGATTCGGGTAGTTTATTCGCTCCTACTCGCTGCTCCATTTCTTCGCGGGCTCGCTGGATGGATTGCTCCGCCCATTTGCAAAACGCAATGGGATCGTCCGCATCTTCGGCATACTCCAAGAGGGTAGTGAGTAGATCCAGCGCTTGCTCTTCGGCTTCGGAGTCCTGCTCCTGTTGATCGTCGTGCTTCCCTTGACGTTTTTTCTTTTTCTCCTTTCGCTTTTTAAACAGATCCTGGATCATATCGAAACTCTGCTGTAGCAAAGTTGCGGCTAGTGCGTCAGACTGGCGCGCTGTCAAAGGGGCCGTATTGGATTCCGCGCCGGATCCGGTAGAAAACGATCCCAGCGATCGACTCCATTTTTGAGCGAGTAGGGCGGCGAAGGTGGATTCCTTGATATTAAGTTGTCCTTGCAAGGTCCCCAGACGCATCAACTGTCCCGATCGGCTGTACACCATGTGCTGGGGATGCGAGCCCTTGAGTTGCAGGGAAAAAGTAGCCGCTTTACCGCTTCCCGGGTTGGATCCGGCCGTTGCTTTCTGCCCCGTAGCTCCACTCTTCGCTTGTTGGGCAAGCGTTTTCATCAGTGTGGAAAGTAGTTGATTAACCTGCATTGGTGGAGCTATCTGTGTTGATTTGTCTACTTTTCCAATATGCCACGTAAGGCTTGTAGGGTCAAATCAATATCCTTATCGGTGTTATCCTTGCCAAAGCTAAATCGTAGTCCGGATTGGGCTTGCTCATTCGATAATCCCAAGCCTTTTAAAACATGAGAAGGCTCGATGGTTCCGGCCGTGCAAGCCGAGCCGCTGGAGACGCAGATGCCTTCCATATCCAACTGCATGAGCAGCAGGGAAGCATCCAAAGGCGTTCCATCCGGCTGGTAGCAACCTACATTTAAAATGTATGGATTGGCTTGATCCAGGGGAGCCTCGGGATTCGGTCCGTGAATATGAACGGATAAATCTTCCAGCTGCTGAAGCCCATTCCACATTCGTTGCTTAAGATGTTGGATTTGGGACAACTGCTCATCCCGATGTTTAGCCATCTGCTGAAAGGCTTCAGCCAGCCCTACGATACCGGCTACATTTAGCGTGCCTCCCCGCCGATCGCGTTCTTGCGATCCGCCTAACATAAGTGGATAAGCATGCACGTCATCTCGAATATACAGCAGGCCCACGCCCTTGGGACCATAAAACTTATGGGCACTAACGCTCAGCATATCCACACCCCACTCGGATACATCAATAGGCAATTTCCCGGCCGATTGTACCGCGTCGGTATGAAAGAGCGCGTCGAATTCATGAGCCAGGTTGGCCAGTTCTCCAATGGGGGGGATGGCTCCGATTTCATTATTGGTGTGCATCAGGGAGACCAGGATTTGATCAGCTTCGGAGACCGCCTCCAGTTCCGTGCGGAGCATCGCCGGCTCCACAATACCTTGCTCATTAGTAGCAGCATAACGTACTTCCACACCGCGATTGGCCAGGTAATCAGCGGTATGGAGAATAGCGTGGTGCTCTAATCGGGATGTGATCAGCACGCGCTGTTGGTCGTGGTGGTGAGGGTGATCCAAGATACCGCGAAGGGCAAAGTTATCACTTTCGGTTCCACCACTGGTAAATACAATTTCCCCCGGCTCCGCCCCCAATTCCTCCGCGATCTGCTGGCGAGCTCGTTCCACCGCGTTTCGAGCTGAACGTCCGTGTTGATGAGAAGCGTGTGGATTGGCCGCTGTTTGTGTAAAAAAGGGTAGCATAGCCTCCACAACAGCCGGATGGACAGGGGTAGTAGCAGCGTGATCTAAATAAACAGACATAGATAATAGGAAATCGGATTAATCGGTCGAAGCCGGGAACCGGCTTACGAAATAGCGTTAAATAACGTACATTAGAGACTTGTCATTTTTCAACTTCAAATCGTAAAAACGCTCGACAAATTCTATGGCAAAGCTAACCATCAAAGATGTAGATATTCGCGGAAAAAAGGTATTGATACGCGTGGATTTCAATGTGCCGTTATCCGATGGCAAGATTACCGATGACAATCGTATTGCGCAAGCTTTGCCAACTATTAAATACGCCTTGGGAGAAGGAGCCACGATTATTTTGATGAGTCATTTGGGACGCCCCAAAGGCCAAGTGGATAAAAGTTTAAGCTTACAACCGGTGGCTGATTATCTGAAGGAGTATCTGGATACCAAAGTCCATTTCGCGCCCGATTGCCTAGGCGATGAAACCCGCGAAATCATTGATAATGCCGGGGTGGCGGAAGTGGTGCTCTTAGAAAATCTTCGGTTCCACGCCGGCGAAAAAGCCAATGAGGATAGTTTTGCCCAAGAATTGGCTTCCTACGGAGAAGTGTATGTGAATGATGCCTTTGGTACCAGTCACCGGGCACACGCTTCCGTAGCCGGAGTACCTAAGTTCTTGCAACCGGCAGTTTCCGGCTTCCTGTTAGATAAAGAGATTCAATATTTGAGCGATGCCATTGATGAGCCTGAGCGTCCGTTTATCGCGGTGATGGGGGGAGCCAAGGTTTCCGATAAAATCGGCGTGATTGAACATCTGCTCTCCAAGGTAGATGGGATCATCATCGGCGGTGGGATGACCTATACCTTCTACAAAGCAAAAGGATTGCCCATTGGTGATTCACTGGTAGAAGAAGATAAGGTGAGCCTGGCTAGTCGATTGCTGAAGGAAGGTCAGGAAACTTTGGTGGATGTGCTACTGCCCACCGATTCAGTAGTGGCCCAAGAATTCAAAGCCGATGCCGATCACAAAGTGGTGGGCGAGCGCGGAATCGAAGATGGCTGGATGGCGCTGGATATTGGTCCGGAGAGTATAGTGGCGTTCTCCGAAAAAATTGCGGAGGCCAAAACGGTGGTTTGGAACGGACCGATGGGGGTATTCGAGATGGACGCCTTTGCCAAAGGGACCTTTGCTATTGCCGAAGCGTTGGCTACGGCAACACAAGAAAATGGGGCCACCACCATTGTTGGGGGCGGAGATTCTGCCGCAGCCATCAAAAAGGCAGGTTTACAGGATAAGGTCAGCCACGTATCCACCGGCGGTGGAGCCAGCCTGGAATATTTAGAAGGTAATGAACTCCCCGGTGTCACCGCGCTGACCGACAAAGCCTAACATTTCTAACATGCTATTATTTAACGCGAATCAGCGTACCTTACTATTTTCCAGCGCCGGTCGCCGGATTGATCTGATCAAACGATTTCGCCGGGCCAGTTTAGAGTTGGAAATCGAAACCCGATTGCTGGGGATTGACTGCGACCCCACGGCCCCAGCGACTAAATATGTAGATCGTTTTTTTGAAGTGCCTGCGGTAGATGAGCCTGATTTTGGTACCCGTGTTCAGGATATCTTGCGGGAAGAATCGGTTACGGATGTCTTTCCCCTGATCCATCCGGAGATTCCCTATTGGGCGAAGACCAAAGAACAGTTTGAGGTCGAAAATCTGCATATCTGGGTCGGATCCAGCCGTTTTGTGGAGTTGGCTCGCGATAAACAGGCTACGAAATCATGGCTAAAGAAAAATGATTTTCAGGTTCCTGAATTGGTCGCACCGGGAAAAGCCGGAGCGGCTGTTGAGCAAAAAGTGATCGTCAAGCCTCGTTTCGGATGTCAAAGTTTGGGCATTCGTGTGCTGGATGAGCACGATTTCTGGCCTAATTTCGATTTGGATAGCGAGCAGTGGGTAGTGGAGGAATTTATAGAGGGACAGGAGTACACCATCGATGTGTTTACCGGATACCATGGTGAACTTTTGGCCGCGGTTCCCCGCAAGCGCCTCAAGATTCGAGGCGGGGAAGTGATTAAAGCGGAAACCCACCGCGATGAACATCTGCTGGATCAAATTTCCGAGATGTTGGATCAATGGCATCAGCAGGATGTGGCGGTCAGCGGTCCGTTTTGTTTGCAGGGCATCAAAACGAGAGACGGGGAGTTTTACATTACGGAAATTAATGCCCGATTTGGCGGAGGAGTGCCGTTGAGCTTGCAAGCTGGGGTGCATTATCCACATATGATCCTGTCTGGCAAACAACCGGAACCCTGGAAGCAGTGGAATTCAGGGGTGGTAATGCACCGGTTCGACGAGGCCATGTATCATCGGCTTTAGAATAGCCTCAGCTTCATCCATACATTTTAATTTTTCCATTATTTATTTGATACCAGTGAGGCTTCACATCACTAACTGATTGGGTAATACACGCAAACATATCATTCAATTTGCCTGGCGAGCTATTGCCTTGTTGGTGGGCTGGATGGTGCTCAATCAACTCGTGTTGCGGCCCCATCAGGTTACCGAGCTTTGGCTGGCTCCCGAATTGGCCCGGATTACGGCTAATTTACTACGCATGGGTTATGATCATGTGTGGCTTCATGGTCCCATTCTGGGCCTCAATACCACGAATGGGATTCATATTGTTGAAGGTTGTGTAGGGTTAGATTATTACGCCATGTTTTTAGGATTTCTACTGGCCTTTCCCGGTCGGAAGTCATGGCGGCATCAGCTGTCATTTGCCCTGTTTGGTTTAGGCACTCTTTATCTAACCAATATCATACGTCTGTTATCTTTGGCACTGGTTCAATATTACGCTCCCGATCTATTGGATAGTTGGCACTATTGGACGGGTAGTTATCTGTTCTTTGGCCTGGTGATGTTGCTTTGGATGATTTACGTGCATGAAGTGCCGGTAACTAGCGAGGTTGGTTCCGGTGAATCATAAACTAACGATGAAATTATGATACTGTGTGCACTTAGTTGATTATAATGTTCACCATTTGAACCTGACAGGTGTTTTAGATAGACTGGTATTTAATCAACGTTAAATTTGTCTGAGCATCGATGACCGCTATGAAATTATCTTCCAGACAATCCGGTGGAGAGTCGCGTTGTCCCTATTGTGGAAGTACCCAAGGGTTGATTTGGGTACACGGACATGGGCAGTGCGCTCATTGTGGAGTCAATACCCAGGAATGTTGCCAAGGGGAAGTATGCGACACGGATATGGAACCTGAGTCTGACCGTAACTAAATAGTGTAACTTTGCCGAATCACTTTTTACCCGACCCATTATTTGAACCTCGTCGCTGGCTTTGGTTGCTGGCTTGGGTTATCGGGTATGTTTTTATCATACGCGCTGGTCGTGAAGTGGTGGTCGGCACAATTGAGCCACGAGTACAGGTTTCGGCCCCAAACTCCGACTACCAAGTGATACCATCTTCGGTCACCACTGCCATAGTCGTTGGCAAACAGGATATGCAGCACACCATTCAAATATTTGGCGGGCAGTATTTATTACTGAGTGTTGCTGGGCTGTTATTGGTATCCCGACGCAGAAAATGGTTTATCGCGGTGGGAGGAATCCACATATTGGCCAGCGTTATGAATGCAGGGGTATTCTGGTTGGCAATAAGAAATTATA
Organism: Bacteroidota bacterium; assembly: GCA_051747265.1. Classification (GTDB taxonomy): domain Bacteria; phylum Bacteroidota; class Rhodothermia; order Balneolales; family Balneolaceae; genus JBNJFY01. The sequence goes on from JBNJFY010000004.1 coordinate 96,403, forward strand.
TTGATCTCATAGTTGTCTCTGAAGCTTTACAGCAGTTTATTGTGCCTGTACTATCCTTAGGATTGATCCCGTTCGCTTATTGGCTGGATAACTCCCCGGCGGAAGCCGTAAACCATTAAATCGCTCTCAGTTTTGTCTACCCGCGAAGATACTCATTTGCTCATCACCGGTGGGGCCGGTTTTATCGGATCCTGGTTGGCGGAGTATGCCTTGTCGCTGGGGGCGCGAGTCACGGTGATGGATGATTTATCCACGGGATTGGAAGAAAATCTGGTTCGCTGTTGGGGACACGAAAATTTTCATTTTTCGGCTTGTTCCATTTCCGATCATTCGCAACTTGCTGAATTAGCTGAACAAGCTACCCACATTGCCCATTTAGCCAGTCCGGTGGGGGTGGATTGTGTAACCGATATCGGGCATCAACAGGGGCAGAAAATAACGCAAGAAATGGTGGCGGCCACTCGGTTATTGCTGGAGATTGTCCAGAAGAATGACGGCTCCCTTTTCTTTGCCTCATCATCCGAGGTGTATGTGACTCAATCGCCAGCCGATTCCGACCAAGCTTTGCTCGGCGAAGACAGCCCGCTGAATTTGCCGGAAGGTGACCGTTGGTGGTATGCTCGAATGAAAGCGCGAATCGAGCAAATGATAGATACCCAAATTTCTGTTCAATCAACGGGGCAAGCTATCGCCGGACGGTTATTCAACGTCACTGGTCCACGTCAACGTGTAGAGTACGGCATGGTATTACCCGCGTTTTCACAAGCTGCGCTTCATCAAAAACCAATGCCCGTATATGGAGATGGAGGCCAGGTTCGATCGTTTAGTCATGTGTTTGATGTGATTCAAACCATTTGGGATCTGTTGCATGTAACGCTTTCCGATTGTCAAAATAGGTCGGTGATCAATATTGGCGCTTATCAACCTATTACCATGGAGGCATTGGCCGCAGAAGTGAATCGGCACTGGGGAAGGAAACCTGATCAGTGGATTGAATATCAGACCGGGAGAAGACAAGAAGTCGAATATCGAGCTCCCGATTTGGGACGATTACGCCAATTGCCCGTTCATCAACCTCGCCAAGGAATTAAGCAGATCATAACGGATATCAAAAAGTGGTATCAAAACCCAGAAGCTGTAAACCCATTTGATTTGCCCATTGCGACCAATCCTTCGCCAAAAGCATCAGTAGGGAGTTAGATATGGCCCATATTGAGGTAGTGGTAGGAACCAGGCCCAATGTGGTGAAAGCAGCTCCCCTGTGTAAGGCTCTGTTACGACAAACACAGTGTGAGCCACATTTACTGGTCGTACACCAGCATACCGATGCCAACATGTTGCAGATGATCATCAAGGAGTTGAATCTGCAATCGATGGTTCCCATCCATGATGTGTATTTGAGAAGAGCCACATTTCATGACCGCGATGACCGTTTGCAGGAGCTACGCGGTAGTATCCAATCCTATTGGGAAACAAATACTCCTGATATGGTTGTAGCCATTGGGGATGTAGATACGACCTTGGCCACGGCTCAAGCCGCATCGGAGTTGGGATTACCCTTGGTTCACGTGGAAGCCGGCTTACGCAGTAATAATCCTGAAATGGCGGAAGAACATAACCGAATGGCCACCGATCAATTGTCCGATTTGTTGCTGGTCACTAAACCTTATGCTACCCAACAATTGCTACACGAAGGGTTTAAGCCCCATCAGATAGTGGAAACCGGTAATGTGGCATTGGATGCCATGGAGTTGGTGCGGCCGGAACCGATAAGGGAACAATCAGAGAAAAAATCGGAAGGCCTAACGTTACTATTGACCCTTCATCGAGCCGAAAACGTAGATCGTATCGAACGCCTGTCCCAATTACCCAGGTTGTTGGATGCGTTGGTGAGCAAACTACCTGTAGATGGTATCTGGTTTCCCGTCCACCCACGAACTCAAAAGCGCTTAGAAGAATTTTCAATAGGGGAGCAGTTGCGGCAAATAGAGCAGCTAAACTGCCTTCCACCGTTGGGTTATGTAGAGTTCATTCGAAAACTTAGTGCTGCTGATGGCGTGCTTACCGATTCCGGCGGGGTGCAAGAGGAAAGTACTTTTCTGAAGAAACCTTGCGTGGTTCTACGCACGGAGACCGAGCATGAACACGCAATGGATTTAGACTACCTATCCTTGTTTCCATTATCCGAGGTTGAATCTAAGGTGGGACAGATCGTCAACTTGTTGCAGCGACCTACTCACCCCAACGAATTACCAAGATCTACCGCATCGGCCAGCATGAGAGCGGCAAAAGCTATTAATCGGTTGGCTGAGCGATTGCAAATGATGGAATCATAACTAATTTTACGGTCTTATTATTAGTGAGTAATTCCAGTTGAGATGTAATTACAACAACTTGAGCAACCAGTTCCGGATTATGGATGGAGATATTGACGATCATCACCGGAATTATGTTGGGAAAGCAAAAAAATATTATGAGTGAGCAAAATAACGCTAATCCGTCAAATGAGTCCAATGGATCGTCGTCATCAGATCAATTCTCTGATGATCAGGCGCATCCACATTCCAATGAAGCAACTCAAGCCAAATACAAACGGCATCGGTCTCATTTGCAACAGATTTTCCACTACGCCCTAGAGGAAACCGAGCCAAGTAGATTGGTTCGCAAACACATATCGTTTGACGCCGAGCACCGCCGATTGATGGTGGGCGAACAGGAGGTGTTGTTATCCGAACAGGAACAAATTTGGGTGATTGGTGCCGGTAAAGCCGGCGGACGAATGGCCGAAGCTTGCGAAGAGGTGCTCGGTGATGCCATTAAAGATGGCATTGTGATTATTCCCCACAACGACAGCGATCAGTTTGAACAGGTTAAAGCTATTGCTATTGAAGAGGGCGTCTCTCGTCGGCGCGCGAATCGGAAATTACGTCGTCAACAACGTATCCAGCGTTTTGAAGCCAGTCATCCCCTTCCCGATGAAGACTCTGTTGCCGCATCCTATGAATTACAATCGCTGACCAAACGAATTGGCGTGAATGATGTGGTACTGTTTCTTCTGTCCGGAGGTGCCTCATCACTGCTATGTTTGCCCGCGGGGAATTTAGAATTGGAAGATATTCGCATTACCAACCAGCAACTGCTACGGGCCGGATGTTCCATTAGAGAGATCAATACGGTGCGCAAGCACATGTCCGCTATCAAAGGGGGACAGCTATTGCAGTACCTCAAAGACGCGCGGGTGTATGATTTGGTGATTTCGGATGTTCCGGGTGATGATCCCGAAATTATCGGTAGTGGGCCCACCACCACCGATTCCACCACATTCACGGACGCCTTTCAGGTGTTGAAACGCTATCAGCTGTGGGATCAGATTCCGCATACGGTGAGAGCGCATATCGCCAAAGGCATGCATGGAGGATGGCCGGACACCCCCAAACCGGGCTCCGATATGTTATGCGACCACACCAACTACATCATCGGTTCCGCCCGTATTTTTGCGCGTAAATGCGCCCAAAAAGCAGAAGAGCTGGGCTATCATACTTGGTTCACCGATTCGCCTTATGATGATGACGTTCGTTCGGTATCCAAGCAAGTGGCCGCGCAGTCCTTGCAGGTATTGAAGAGTGATGAGCCGGTGGCCAAACCCGGCGCGCTGGTTTTCTATGGGGAAAGCACAGTAGAGGTGGATGCCGATGGAAAAGGGGGGCGCAATCAGGAGTTGGCATTAACAACCGCCCTTTCCCTGGAGGGGCAACACCATATCAGTATACTTGCTGCCGGTACCGATGGCATCGATGGCCCTACTAACGCAGCTGGTGGTTTGGTCAACGCTCTTTCTACCTTGACCGCTCGCAGCGAATCCCGTCAGCCAGAGGAATATTTGCGCCGGCACGACGCTTATCATTTTCTACAAGAGAACGACGAATTGCTGATAACCGGTCCCACAGGCAATAATGTTATGGATATCGTTGTAGCTCTGATTGAAAAATAAAATCAACCCATATAAAGTTGATTGACATAAATGAAGACGATATTTTAAGATCGAACTCAGATCAATAAACCGTGATGCTTTCATGCACAAAGCAGGAAACGATCGTTTCTATTCAATCTCTCACCAACACATTCATCCTGCCTTAACTCATCTGTAATTATTTCGTTCTCATATCTCGCGTTTCGAATCTGTGATTGTATTGCTTAACCATGGTGAATAGCCCGCGATTATGCGTATTCAACCAAAGCAGATGAGTCAGTCACCATATCCATACATGGAGTGTAACTGCCCTGGGATTTGTATGTCCATAGACGCCAAGAATACAGGGACTCATTATGGCTGTTTTCCACAAACCAAATCTAAACACCAACTCAAGCTATGCACATAATTGATTTAAGCATCTTTGTGATTTATATGGCCGGTATGTTGGGAGTAGGGTATTACTTCTTGCGTACCAACAAAGGAGCCGATGATTATTATGTGGGCGGACGCAAAATGAGTAGTCTGCATATCGGTCTGTCGGTAGTGGCAACGGATGTCGGAGGGGGGTTCAGTATCGGACTGGGTGGTCTCGGATTTACCATGGGACTCTCCGGATCCTGGATGCTGTTCACTGGTTTGATTGGCGCTTGGTTGGCCGCGGTCTTCTTGATTCCCAAAGTGAAAGGGAATCGCGCGTTTGATACGGCTTATACCTTTCCGCAGGTTTTTAAACACTATTTCAACGCCCGGGTGGCCCTGGTCGCGGGCATCATATCGGCCATTGGCTATGCCGGTTTTACCAGCGCGCAAATTTTAGCCGGAGCCAAACTAGCCAACGGAACCTTCTCCAACCTGGATCTGAACACCGCGCTGATCATCATGGGATTAATCGCTGTTATCTATACCGTTATGGGTGGATTGAAAGCGGTGATCTATACAGATACCATACAGTGGGCCATCTTGATGATGGGGCTAATCTTTATCGGCATCCCTATTTCCTATTCAGCGGTGGGCGGCTGGGAGGCTGTACAAGCTACGTTGGAACCGGAAATGTTGACTCTGACTAATGTATCCTGGCAGGATTTGGTATACTGGGTGGTCACTATTATTCCCATCTGGTTTGTGGGCATGACGCTCTACCAACGAATTTACGCCTGTAATGATGAGAAAACCGCGAAGCGAGCTTGGTATCTGGCCGCGGTGTTTGAATGGCCCATTATGGCCTTTATGGGGGTATTACTGGGGCTATTCGCCAAAGTTGGTGCCGATCAGGGTATGTTCGACTACCTGGGCGCCGCCAATGTGTCGGATACCGATCCGGAAACGGGGTTGCCTATGCTACTGCGCACCGTCTTACCGGTGGGATTGATGGGCCTGATGATGTCGGCCTACTTTTCGGCAATATTATCTACCGCGGATAGTTGCCTAATGGCTTCATCCGGGAACGTGGTCTCCGATATTATCGGTCATTTCCGGGATATGGATCCGAATAGTGATCGCTTTTTGCGGTTTTCCCAAATCACCACCGCGGTGATTGGCGGTTTGGCCCTGATATTAGCGCTATCTATGACCAGTGTATTAGACCTGATGTTACAATCGTACTCCTTTATGGTTTCCGGATTGTTTGTTCCCATAATTGGAGCGTTATATTGGAAAAAAAGCAGTAGCGTGGGAGCGTTATCAGCCATGATTATTGGTGGTGCTACCACCGTGTATCTGAGTTCAGGGTTATTTCCCATGGGCATGGGCGACGGCTTTTTAGGATTAATGTGGCAGTCTATTACGCTTCCCTACGGGCTGGATCCCAATGTGTTTGGAATTACTGCCTCGGCATTGGTTTTTGTGGCCGGCTCCTTGTTTTATCCGGATGATTAGCTAAAATAGATGGTTACCTGACATGGTGATAACCTTGTTTTTACTACATTACCGTTATAATTCGAACCGTTTAGATTACAGATCATGATTCAATACGGAATTGCGACCTCGGATGATGATAATCCAACATCGTTTAGCCGCGATGATATTGCGGATTTTCTCAATACACACCTCGATGAATATGGAGATGAGCGTGACGCCATCCTCAAATGCATAGGGTATGCCTATGGTGATGGCGAAGGCCAGGACGGTCAAATTTTGATCGCTTGGGATGATGAAAAAGATATCATTGTTGGCGCGGTGATTATTAATGACACCAATATGGGAGGGTATATCCCTGAGCATATTTTGGTCTATATCGCTGTGCATGGAGAATATCGTGGACAGGGATTAGGCAAAGGGCTCATGGAGCGCATTATCGAAGCCACCGAAGGTGATATAGCGCTGCATGTGGAGCCGGAGAATCCAGCGAAATTCTTGTATGAGAAGTATGGATTCACCAATAAATATCTGGAAATGCGCCTGCATAAATAGGCCCATAAATATTTTCATCGAGATTTAAGAATGGCTTATCTAAAGCTATACCGCGACAAACTTCGCCATAATTACGAATACTTGGATCAACTATTCAAGGAAAACGGTATCAAGTGGGGCATTACCACCAAGTTGCTCTGCGGAAACCGCGACTACCTGAAGGAAGTGATCGATCTGGGAATTATCGAGATGCTGGATTCCCGGGTTAGTAACCTGAAAACCATCAAGGAGATCGAACCCAACTCCCGTACGGTGTACATTAAACCACCGCCTAAGGATATCATTCCTGACGTGATACGCTATGCCGATGTGAGTCTGAACAGCGAACTCTCCACCATGCACTTGCTATCCGAAGAGGCGGTAAAGCAGGATAAAGTGCATGAAGTGATCATCATGATTGAGATGGGAGATCTGCGTGAAGGCGTGATGCGCGAGGATCTGCTGGATTTCTACGAAGAGGTGTTTGAACTGCCCGGCATCATCGTGAGTGGACTGGGTACCAACCTCAATTGTCTGCACGGTGTAATGCCCGATCAGGACAAATTGATCCAGTTGGCGCTCTACAAGCAGATTATTGAACTGCGGTTCAACAAAGATATTCCGTTTATATCCGGCGGTACCACGGTGACTATTCCCCTATTACTGCGCAATCAGTTACCGGCAGGTATCAATCACTTCCGTGTGGGCGAGGCGCTCTTTTTCGGGAAGGATCTATTTACCGGTGGCGTTATCGACGGTATGGATCCGGGTGTGTTTGAGTTGTATGCTCAGATTATAGAAGTGAGTGAAAAACCGATGGTGCCCAGTGGCGAATTAGGGGAAACCCCTCAGGGCAAGACCATGGAGTTCAAAGAAGAAGATATGGGCAAAACATCCTATCGAGCAATTCTCGATGTAGGATACCTGGATATCAATCCCGATTTTTTGATTGGCCAGCAAGACGATGTGGAGATTATTGATGCCAGCTCGGATATGCTAATTGCCGATGTCGGGCAAAATGAAAACGATTACAAAGTAGGTGACTTCATCCGTTTTCGTCTGAAATACATGGGGGCATTAAGCTTGATGAATTCCGACTATATCGATAAAGTAGTCGAAGAGTGACGCTCAACAGCGGTCCAAGGGGTAATCCTGAATCGATTTGTGGAGTGTATCGATAGAATAGAGTAGTCGGAAAATAGAATGCTAAAAATATCACAGTTACATGCCTACATCTCCAATTCAGTGGGATCAGTTTGATTTTGCACCGGTTATTCACGTACCACAGGAGCTGCAGCCTGTAGATCTCACCAATGGCTATGATCCCCAGTATCTGCGCTCCATCGGGTGGGGGATCGGGGGATACAACGAACACCGTCCCCAAATGTATCTCGCTGACCATTTCGAAGGCCAACGCAATATCCACATGGGCGTGGATATCTGGACACCGGCCCGTACACCTTTTTATGCCTTTTGGGATGGCGAAATTGCTTATCTGGCCAATAATGATCGACAGGGAGATTATGGCCCTACCATCATAACCAAGCATGATCTCGGTCATGAGCTACTGTTCGCCTTACATGGTCACCTTTCCGTTGATTCATTGAAAGACAAGTCCGTTGGGCAATCTTTCGGTCGGGGTGAACAGCTAGGCTGGATTGGAAATGAAGAGGAGAATGGGGGCTGGGTACCCCATCTGCATTTTCAGCTTTCTTTGCAGGATCCGGGCGAAGCGGATATGCCCGGAGTGGTGGCCCCCGAGGATCGAGCCGAAGCATTACAAATTTATCCTGATCCGGCCCCCATTTTGGAGCCAATTCATTGATCTGAATGCTTCGGTGCACCATCGAATTATATTATACTACGATCAGTGAACTGGTTATCATCTCAAGACAATATTATTCAGAATGCCTGAACAAGTGGATGGCTTTATTGACGAGCAATGGATTAGTCCCTGGACGGATCCGTTAACCCAACTGCGGCAATCCATTCACCAACGGCCAGAGACAGCTTTCCAAGAGCACCAGACCGCCCAACGCATTCAGAAGTTTTTGAAAGAACATGGAGCCGATCAGCTCGATGCAGAGATTGGCGGAACCGGAATTGTGGCTACCTACAACGCCGCAGAATCAGGTCCGGTTACCATGATAAGAGCCGAGCTGGACGGGCTGCCCATCCAGGAACGTGAAACCCCACTTACCTATCGTTCGCAGACTGATGGCAAGATGCATGCTTGTGGCCATGATGGCCACATGACCACGGTAGCCGGTGTTGGAGCAGCATTATCGAAATTACAGCTCCAAAAAGGAATGGTGAAACTGTTGTTTCAGCCCGCAGAGGAAACCGGAGAGGGGGCGCTGGCCATGCTGGAAGATGGGGCATTTAAGAATCATGTTCCGGATTATATTTATGGTTTGCATAATCTGCCCGGATACCCCATGCATCAAGTGATTATTCGGGAAGACGTATTTGCCTCGGCCTCGGTGGGCATGAAGATTCACCTGGAGGGAGCTACCGCTCACGCTGCTCATCCTGAAGAAGGACGCAGCCCGGCCCAGGCGGTTAGCCAGCTCATCCCTATGATCGAAAGTTTGCCCCAACGGGCCACTAGTCTGGAACAGACCGCTAAAGCTACGGTCATTCACACCATATTAGGGGAGGAAGCCTTTGGCACCAGTCCGGGTACCGCCAAGGTGATGGCTACCCTTCGCTCTTATCAGAATAGCACATTGCAGGAGATGCAACATCGGATGGAAAAAGAGGCTCAGTTGATTGCGGAAGCCCACGGATTGGCCTGTCGGGTGGAGTGGACTGAGCCATTTGCGGCAACTACGTGTAACGCGGCAGCAGTGGAGACCATTCGACAGGCAGCTGAAGTTAATGAATTGGCGATTACGAAAGCCGAAAACCCCTTTGCGTGGTCAGAGGATTTTGGGCAGTTTACCAATAGATTCGACGGCGCTTTTTTTGGGTTGGGATCGGGCGTTGATCAACCGCCGTTGCATGCTTCCGACTACGACTTCCCTGATGAGTTGATTTCTACCGGGGTTCGTTTATTTTTATCGATTATCGCCCAACACAATGGATTGCAAGAACGAAACTAGATAACGGTTTATGAAATATCCCTCATACCTGGAACTGAATAAATCCGCGTTGCGGAATAACTTACGGTATATTCGAGATTTAGTGGGGGAGGACGTTCGGTATTGCTCAGTTATTAAAGGGAATGCCTATGGTCATGGTATTAAACAATTTACGCCACTAGCTGAGGAATGCGGGGTACGGCAGTTCGGAGTGTATAGCACCGATGAAGCGGTTAAAACTCAGCAGGCAATTACGGAACCGGACAGCCGGATCATGATTATGGGCTATATCCATAATGATGACTTGGAGTGGGCCATCACCAATGAGATTTCGTTTTATATTTTTGAGCTGGATCGGCTCCGGGCGGCCATTCAAGCGGCCAAACGGGTGGGTAAGAAGGCGCAGATCCATCTACAAGTGGAAACCGGTATGAACCGGACCGGCCTTACCGAAGATCAAGCTCATGACGCCATTCAAATGATTAAGGAGCATGATGATCACATCCGGGTGCAGGGTATCTGTACTCATTACGCCGGGGCGGAAAGTGTGAGTAATCATGTGCGGGTAACCAAACAGATTGAAGAATTTGATCGGGCTAAAGCCTATTTCCAGGATCAGGGCATTATTCCGGATTACTACCACACCGCTTGTTCGGCCGCCGTGTTCAATTACCCGCAAACTCACATGGATATGGTGCGGGTGGGTATCGCCCAATATGGGTTTTGGCCCAATCGGGAAACGTATATGAACTACGTAAAAAACAGTCCGCACAGGCGCTTTGAGGATCCCCTAAAACGGGTAATTAGCTGGAAGAGCCGAGTGATGAGCACCAAGGATGTGGAGGCCGGTGAATTTGTAGGATACGGCAACATGTATCTGACCAACCGGGATCAACGGTTGGCTACTATTCCCATGGGCTACACACATGGCTATGGTCGGAATCTGACCAATCGGGGAATGGTATTAGTACGCGGCGAACGCGCTCCGGTAGCTGGATTTGTGAACATGAATATGATCATTATTGATGTCACCGATATTCCGGGTGTAGAAAAAGGAGACGAAGTGGTGATTATCGGATTTCAAGGGGATAATGAGATTACCGTAGCCTCCTTTAGCGAGATGAGCGATTTTCTGAATTACGAAGTACTCACCCGGATCCCTGAGGATCTGCCCCGTTTTGTGGTGAAGGAAGTTTCCGAGCAAGAGATCAAACCTCAAAAAGCCGCATCGTGAACAATCTCCTCTACGTCGCTTTGGGTGGAGCCATGGGAGCGGTAGCGCGCTATCTGATTGGTGTTTGGCTGTATCAACCCGAGCCGGTCTTGCCTTGGGGTACACTCTCCGCTAACTTGCTGGGCTGTTTGCTTATTGGCGCAGGATATCACTTTGTAAATATTGAAGCTTGGTCGCCCCACCTGCAACTGGCCGTGATGACCGGATTTATCGGGGCATTCACCACCTTTTCCACCTTCAGCTTGGAAACACTCATGTTGCTCGAACACGGCAAAGCGCTACTGGCCCTGATCTATGTGGGAATAAGCGTGATTGCCGGATTATCTTTGGTTTGGTTGGGGCACTGGTTGATAGGAAAGATTCTGGGCGCCTAAGCTACCCAACGCCACCGCCTCCACCCCCGCCAGCGGCTCCGGCTGAAGCTCCACCGGTTCCGGCGACCGAGCTGGTAGCCACGCTGGTTAAACTGGTTACACTACTGGCTACATTCGCGGCACTCGTCAAGTTAGCCGTATTAATGATTAACCAAGTGCTCATCAGAGCTGACATATCCAACTCTTGGATCAGTTTTTCCATTTTGCCTTTGGATAGGGAAAAAGCCACGGCAAAGACAAAGTGAAGTGAGTCTGGAATTTCAAGGCCATCCGCTAGTTTTCCTTCATGGAGCATTTTTTGGTATGCTTTTAGCCGTTTGTAGAGCCGTCGTCCCTTTTCCGAACGATGTGCGATACTGATGGAGGCGAGGAATGCCATGGTGGGAATGAATCCAGCCAATAGACCCCAGGGGCCAGCCCAGAAGGTGGTTGCGAATCCTAAGAGGGCTAAGATCCCTTCAATAGTCATGGCGTAGATGCGTCCCTGTTTGCTGTGCTCATCAAACCACCGATACGACGCGATATCCCGTTTCAGGGTTTTCTTCCATTGCGGGGTAAAGTCGGTTATTCCAATGCCTGTACTAGAGAACAACTTTTTTAATCGATGGATCCCCTGATCCAGCTGTTTGCAAACATAATCAAACAGTTCTAGTTCATGGGGTTTCAACTCGTCCGGAGGTGGAGTTTGGTCGGTGCGATGTACGGTAAATACCTCCTCCTCTAGCCAGCTGGTTTGCTCTAGTTCTTCAATCGTGAAGAATCCGCGACGAGCCAGATCGAAGAGCGTGGCGATGAGCATGGTGTTGGTAAGACCGTTCTGCATCAAATAGGTAGCTTCGGCGGGCGTATATTTGGTGGTTAACTCCTTGACATTCACGGCCGGTTCGGGCGAGATTTTGGGGCGTACCCCATAACGGCGATACATCCACACAAAGATTATCAGGCTAGCCGTTACGATGATAATGCCCACACCGATGGCAATTTTCCCATAGTAGGCTTGCGTAGCGGCCTCTTGTTCTCGTTGCAGCTCTTGTCGTTCGGCCATTTCCAGTGAAAACTGAGGATCGTTGATGGAAGCTTCGGGAACCAATCCCTTGGGAAATACCGTGCGCAAGGTCAGATTTTCATGTTCGCTGACTCCAGCTGTGGTAAATCGTACGCCATTTTGAATGGGCATTCGGTCTAATTGGGGGACGGTAGATCGTACCCAGGTGCGTAATTCTGATCGAACCGGTTGTTCGAAGCCCACGTTGACGGTTACATTTCGGCTATCCATATTCCAGCTTTTGCCGATGAATGTATGCGTCAATTCTGCCCATTCGGGGCCGATCACCAATTTTCCTTTCAAACGGTAGCTGATGGTGAACGTACGTTGTTCATTCTGCGCTTGGTAGTACCAGGTTACCTTGGTTTTATCTGTGTCTTGTTGGATCCGGTAGCTTCCGGGTTGTTGGGATTCCGTAAACTGATAAGGCCCGGAAGTATCAGATACGCGAATATCAGTGATGCTATCCACCCGAGCCTTAAGTAGATCTCGATAAGCATAACTGAAGGAGCCATCGAATTGGTAGGTTCGGGACTCCATCATGCGTACATCGCCGTTAGACAACACCGTGGCGTCGATTTTAACCTCAATAAGCTGAGCGTTTTTCCCATGAGCGGTGGCTGTTCCCAGCAGCATTAAGGTGGTCAGCAGGTATAATTTCAGGTAGACGAAAAAACGTTGCATAAATTTCGTTTTTATGATGACAACCGTGATCAATTGTTGTTTCTTATAAGGCTGTCGCCTCGATTAGTTACGATATTACCAAGAGCTGATTTCTAAAAACCTTCACTGGATGTATGAATATTACCCCACAAGATATTGAATTGATTTTACAAGATGCCTATCAGGCCTCCCTGGTTAATAAAGATGGCGAACCGGCCCAGTATATTCCCGAATTGGCCAAAGCGGATCCGGAAGTGACCGCCGCGGCCATTTGGCACAAGGAGGGATGGTGCTATTCGGTGGGGGATAGTCAGCGGAGAAGCACCTTACAGAGTGTGGCCAAGGTGGTGTTGCTCACCGGTTTGATAGAGGAATACGGGGTGGACCAAGTATTTGAATGGATCGGGACGGAGCCCTCGGGGTTGTCGTTTTCTTCGCTGACCCAGTTGGATACCTACGGCCCGCGGCCGGCCAATCCGTTGGTTAATGCCGGGGCGATCGCCTTGTGTAGCCGGATTCCAGGGGATGAGGAAGCGCAAAATGAGTGGCTGCATCATTGGATGACCCAACTGATCGGTTCTCATGTGCGCATCAATGAAACGGTTCGGCGCTCGGAGGCGGATACGGCGCATCGAAATCGGGCCTTGGCGCATTTGATGAAGAGCAGTGATATTTTAAAGGGGGATGTGGATCGTGCGTTATTGCTTTATTTTACTTTGTGTGCGTATGAAGATACCGTTGAACATATCGCACGATTGCCTTTAATACTGGCTAATGGCGGACGGGATGAGCGAGGGGTACAGGTTTTGAATCCGGATACGGTGAAGAGTGTGGTTGCTATTATGACTACCTCAGGTTTATATAATGAATCGGGAAGCCATTTGCTGCGTACTGGTTTACCGGCTAAAAGTGGGGTTAGTGGGTTGATCATTGCTTCGGCTATCGGTCACGCGGGGGTTGCGGTGTTTAATCCACGGATTAACGACAAGGGGGGAAGTATACGCGGACATTTGATGTTGGCAGAAATATCCAGACGAACAGGGTGGCATTTTGGATTGCCTGAATGAATAAATTATGAATAAACTATTTTGAGATATGACAGATGATCAGAGAGTTCAACTTAAAGAACTGATTGATAGCTCTATTCAGGAAGTTGAAGAGGAGATTGAGCAGCTAAAGGAGCTGACCAAGCCTATTGCCCCGGATAATGCTTATGGGCGGGTGTCACGGATGGATGCTATCAATAATAAAACCATCAATGAGGCTTCGTTGCGGGAGAATAAGAAGAAGCTTCAGAAGTTGGAGCGGGCGCAGCGTCGGATCCGGGAGGATGAGGATTTTGGGAACTGTGCCAAATGTGGGGAGGAGATTCCTTTCGGTCGTTTGGAGTTTATGCCTTGGACTACGAAATGTGTGAAATGCGCGTGAGGGGTGTCTTCTGGGTTCTGATTTTGTTTAATCTTATCGCTAGGGCTTGAATTGATTGCCGGTAATGGTTCAACCCCGTCGGGGTTGTGTATTTATCGCCCCTTTGGGGCTATTCATGTTGGATCCCTTCGGGATCCGTTAAGGCAAGCTAGGTTTCTCCTCTTGATGTTTATACATAAATTCATGCCCACAGATGAGGCGTTCATCAATCATGATTACTACGTGGACGGCAATCCGGTTCAGAAAAGGCCCGATCCCAATATCCCTGATAATGTGAGATGAGTAACATTCCGGAAATGATTGAACGGGGTATGACTATTCGGATTGGATACCATTGGGCTTGTAATTTATCGCCCCATTGGGGCCATTTATGTTGGATCTCTTCGGGATCCGATAAGGCATGGTAGGTTCCCTGAAGAAATAGATGATCCATTCAGCAGTCAAGATTATTACATTACATGGCAAGTAACCGGATCCTGAAAGGATCCAACATAAATAGCCCCGAGAAAACGGGGCGTATAGCAACCCTGAAGGGGTTGAACATAGCGGCATCGAAGATTGGCAAAATAATGTAGCGGGTTAATTTGATTTGATGGCGTGGGTATCAGTCAAGGCTAGTAAGGTGCCCCATCGTCTTACCATTCAAGGCATTCTGGCAATAGATGGTCCATTCAGCAGTCAAGATTATTACACGGCAAGTAACCGGATCCCGAAGGGGATCCAACCCGAATAGCCCCGGTGAAACGGGGCGATCGCAACCCTGAAAGGGTTGAACATGTTCGGGGTTGATGGATGCAGATTTCCACTAGTTTTTTTGTGTTCTAATTGCTATCTCTGAACTGTAAGATTCTTTAATCGTCGGGATTATTTACTATGGATGGTGAACTGATTACATGGATATTTCTAATTGGAGGGCTCATTCTGATGCTCCTGGAAATGGTGTTACCCGGAGGGGTGGCGTTTTTCCTGGGGCTCAGTGGAGCATTGGTCGGGGGAATGCGATATCTGGGATTCCTAGAAGATCCGATCACCGCAACCGGAGTGTGGCTGGGGCTCTCCATGGTGATGACCATCGCCATTCGACCATTCATCGGAAAATACTTTAAAGGGGAAACCTCGTACAAACACGCCGATGAAGATTATGAGGCCATGGACGAAGTGGTGGAAGTCCTGGAGGAGGTCAATGAATTCGACAACAGCGGTCGGATCCGCTACCAAGGCATTTCTTGGCAAGCACAGAGTCTGGAAGGGACCTTACCCGCCGGATCGCGTGCAGTCATTAAATACCGGCAAAATACCACGTGGATCGTGGAGCCTTCCGACGATTTAAGCGCCGGACCAGAATTAGATCAAATCGAAGCACCCAAAGACAACTAATTATGTGGACCTATATTCTCATCGGGGTGTTGATCACCTACGTGATCGTAACCCGTCTGTTTATCATTGTGGAAATGCGCGAGGAAGTAATCCAGGAGCGTCTGGGGAAATACAAAAAAACGCTTAAACCGGGATTTCATTTTCTAATTCCCTTTGTGGATCGGCCCGCTTACCGGCAGGAGATGCGTGAGCAGGTGCTGGATGTACCCAGTCAGACCTGCATCACCAAGGATAACATCGAGGTGGCCGTGGATGGGCTGGTCTATCTGAAAGTGATGGACTCCCACAAAGCCAGCTACGGGATCTCCGATTACAAAGCAGCAGCCATCAACCTGGCACAGACCACCATGCGGAGCGAGATCGGGAAAATTACGCTGGACGACACCTTTTCCGAACGGGAGATGATGAACGAAAACATCGTGCGGGAAATCGATAAAGCCGCCGATCCCTGGGGCATTAAAGTGATGCGCTACGAGATCAAGAATATTCGACCCTCGGATGAGATCGTGGATACCATGGAGAAACAGATGGAAGCCGAGCGCGAGAAGCGGGCCGAAATCGTACACTCCGAAGGATATCGCGAAGCCAAGATTAACGAGTCGCAAGGGGAGCAGCAGAGTCAAGTATTGATTTCTGAAGCACAGCGCCAAAAACGCATTAACGAGGCCAAAGGACGCGCCAAGGAAATAGAGCTGGTGGCCCGAGCATCCGCCAAAGGAATACGCCGGGTGGCTCAGGCCATTGAGAAACCGGGCGGCGATCTGGCCGTAAAAACCAAGCTGGTGCAGCAGTATATCGATCAGTTTGGCAAGATTCTGAAGAAAACCAATGTATCTGTACTACCCACCGAAACCGCCAATTTAAAAACCTTTTTCGAAGGCGTCGGCGAAGTCAGCCACAAAGGGTTGAATTTAAATCCATCATCCGCGAAACAACAAACGGAGGCCTAATATGAATGTATTGAATCTTGTCAGTCAGGGTATTCTTGGCCTGTTCAGCATCTATTTGACGTTCAAATTCATCAAGGCCATCCGGTTGGTGCCCAACCAGTACGCCTATATCGTGGAACGATTGGGCAACTACGAAAAAACATTGGGCCCCGGTTTTCACGCGCTTATTCCGTTCATCGATAAGGTGGTCTATAAGCAGGATCTGCGTGAGGAAACCATCGAGGTGGAGCCGCAGGAGTGTTTTACCGCTGATAATGTGAAGGTGGAAGTGGATGGGGTCATCTATATCAGTGTGATTGATCCGGTGAACGCCAGTTATGGAGTCACCAACTATCGTTACGCCGCCGTACAGCTGGCGCAGACCACCACGCGCTCGGTGATCGGAACCATCGATCTGGATCAAACCTTCGAAGAGCGGGCTATGATGAGCAAAGAGGTGGTTAAGGTGCTTAGTGAAATGGAAAAAGCCTGGGGTATCAAGGTGCACCGGTATGAGATCAAGAATATCGTCACGCCACGCACGGTGCAGAAAGCGATGGAGCGACAGATGACCGCCGAGCGGGATCGCCGCGCGGTGATTGCCAAATCCGAAGGGGTGAAGGAATCCAAGATCAACGACGCGGAAGGACGCAAGACTGAGATGATTAACATTTCGGAGGCTGAGATGCAGCGCCGCATTAACGAAGCCGAAGGTTGGGCCTCGGAAATTGAATCCATCGCCGAAGCGACGGCGGTCTCCATTGAGGAAATAGCCGACGCGCTCAGTCAACCCAACGGTAAAAAAGCCATGAAGTTGCAGCTCAAAGAGCGCTATCTGGATACCCTATCCGAGCTGGGTCGTGATGAAAATACCATTATCCTGCCTAAAGATATCACCAATTACGACGCGCTGATTGAAGGGCTGTCGTTGAAGGATTTGGATTAGCATCGGGTGAAGCTAGGACGAGTGAGGGCACTCGTCCTAGCAGATATTAATGGGACGCTCGAATGTGACACTCCCAGGGTTCGGAGGTCACGATTGGAGGTCCGGGCTGATAGCGTAAAAAAATGGGCCTATGGAAGCCGGACCAAAGTAGTTTAACCGTAAGTTTCAATCATTCGTCAAGCTAATGTGGTCGATTAATACTTTGAAGCCGAATTTCAATATAGCACGCCGGATAAGGTGAACAGCACAGCAAAGAATCCATTTATCATAATAATCTCCAATACGGAACTGCCGGGAAGTTCGCTCCAACCGGCCATAAGAGCGATGACGGTAATCAGGATATGAGCGAAGGCTAGTACGAAAGTGGTGCGCGCCATACCTGCAATCTGTAGATTGGAAATGTAGATTCCCGCCAATCCAATAGCTATCACCGACCAGTAAATCAGGTTTACCTGTTCGTCTTCACTGCCGATAATGCCTACCGCCAAATTTGTCCAGATGAGGAAGAGTCCGCTGAATATGGCCAGACCGGTGGCCACGCGGTAGATGGTATTGGCAGTATGTCTGGAAATCAGCATATAGATGAGGCCGGTGCCCAGTAATAATCCACCGGCTACTACGAAATCAAAGAGCGTCCACCGCACCTCATCGGTGAATTGCATGGCGGTTAGGGGGATCAACAACAATATTGCGGTACCCAGAACGACTTTAAGGATGGATCGGGAAAGAGTCTGGCCTAGCCTCATGATGATTTTCCGGATTAGTTTAGGAGGTAAGAAAGTACTTTGAATTTAAAAGTTAGTGAGTAATTTTTTTTAGCCGCTTGCCGATCTTGAAATACCCACCGATTCCAGCCAGTAGTAAAATCAAAGGAACCATGCCGGGTTCACTTTCTACGGTGATCATATACGGCAACAATAGACTCCCGCTGATGATCATCAACAGAGAGCCATATTTTTGGATGATCGGATGCCCGGGTTGCTTCTTGCCCATTGCCGGTTACCTACTGTTTTTGTGATTGTATGATCTGTTAGAGCACCTTTAAATGCTGTTCAAAAGCCACTCTACCAGCATCGGTCATCTGATAACTGGTATTGGGTTTGCGATCGATAAAGGTTTTGTGCACCCGGATGAAGCCTTCTTTTTCCAGTCGCTTTAGATGCGTGGCTAAGTTTCCGTCGGTGACCTCCAGATACTCTTTTAGCGAGGTGAAATCCAGTGAGTCATTGACGGCCAGAGCCGACATGATGCCCAGTCGTACCCGGTTTTCGAAAGCCTTATGCAAATCGTCAATGGATATATTCACCGTGGATCACCGCTCGTATCTAAAGTAGATGTAGCTGCCGTAAATCATGTGTATCAGTCCGAAACCAATCGCCCAGAGCAGTAATCCGTAGCTCACCAGATAGAATCCAATTAGCCCCAAAAGTACGAACATTAATCCCAGGTATTTCACATCCGCCAGGGTGTATGTGCTGGCGCTATGCAAAGCCAAGCCATAGAAAATCAGAGAGAAGGGAGCCAGCAGACCGATCATCTGATGGGTGAGTAGAACAATCAACAATGCCCCACCGGATAACAAGGAAACGGCCAGGTGAGTAAGCATGCGCCCGGAAGTAGCGTTCCAGATACGCTCACCACGATGTTGGGCCTTGCGGTAAGACAAAATAACCGCGGTGCTGACCGCCAAAACCAGTATAGTCAGCGCCAACCAGAGTAGGGTATTCAGGCGGGAACCGGAAATGGGAACGAATACGATCTGGGGATTGAATTGAAGCACCTCGTAGGCTACATAAGCCCCGATTAATGCATAAAGACCGGCTAGTACGCCCGACCACCCGGAAAGGGACGCAAATTTGGATGATCGTTCCATCATGGAGCGGATTTCGGCAATGTCTTGAGTGTAATCCCGTGTCTTATCCATGAAAAGTACTTTTTATTTCAAAGCAGATGGAGCCAGAATAAAAAGCAACAGCTTAAAAAATATTTATGTCGCTGATTTGACAGATCACCAGCATCTATCCGACTAGATTAGTTTTGAACATTACTAAACAGGTAAAAGCTAATTTTATAGCACATAGAATAGTTGATTGCGATCAGGTATTCATCATAATCATTAAAGCTTAAATAAGAGTACGTATGGAACAGTTAAATAAATTATCGGGAATTGCACATTGGCTACCACGATTATCATTGGCCGCAATCTTCATCTATCACGGTTTCCCTAAAGTGGCTATGACCGGAGATGTGGCAGCCATGATGGGGATGCCGTTTATCATGGTGCTCATGCTTGGATTAATGGAAATTGGTGGCGCGCTGTTAATGCTATGGGGTGGCATCGGTCCGGATTGGTCTACCCGACTAGCCGGCCTTATTTTTACCGGTATCATGATCGGAGCTATCGTGATGGTGCATGCCCAGTTTGGATGGAGTTCCATTAATATGGGCAACAATGGTGGACGCGGTATGGAGTTTCAGGTACTCATCATAGCCGTGTCGCTGCTGTACGCATTTAAGGGTAACGCGCTAAAAAAAGCCATCAACACCGGCGGCGCATAACCAGTTACTCCCCTTAAAGACTATCCGGGGATAAAGGATTTCACCTTTATCCCTATTTTTTATACAAGCAGTTTAACATTGATTTCAGGGTAACTACGGCATCTAACCCTTGGTTAGTTATGATCCAGAAGCGCGGATGTGGCGCATTCAGCTGAACGGACACCCTCAGAGGGTCCAACCAGTTGACCGATCTAGCATATTCGCAGGATTTCTGACAGCGTCGCGCGATGAAATTTACACGGTGCAACAAGTCCCCGAAACGCTCAGACATCTCCCTAAATGAATCAAACGTCTGCTTGAACCAATGAAGAACAGGAACTAAAGCTTTGGCTGATTAACAACAAATTGGTCTCTGTAATGGGATCGCAGTAGGTAGGGTTACTAAGATGGAAATGACAGTGAACCCAGCTAGGCAGAGAGGACCAAATAAAAAAGGGCAGAGGTTTATCTCTGCCCTTTTGTTCTTTGCTCTCTGATGAATGTATTTAGTGATTATTAAATACAACTGTAGTTTGGTTTTGATATAACCAAGAGGTCACAAGCTATTTTGAGTCAAATCGTCAAAGGTGTTCCCCAAAGAGTTCAGGTCGTTGTTAAACTGGAGCTTAAACGTTTCCCAATGCTCTTTTCCATTATCTTTATAATCAGTAAGTCTTTTTTTCAGGTCGTTATTTTTTTGCTCTAGTAGGGCCAGTTGTTCTTCGGTAGAAGCCTTCACATCATCTGTTTCATTGGCTAAGCTAACTTTAAATGCTGTGATCGCTGAATCGATGGTGCCCATCCTTTCTGTGGCCTCTATCCGGTATTGGTTTATATCATTCGTCAGTTCACGGGCGGCTTGCTGCACATCATTTCCTGCTTCTATCACCGCTGAGTTTGATTTCCCCACATTGGAATCAGGGCTGTTGCAACTGGTTAATAGAACAAATACAACAATGGAGAAGGTCAGGAGTATTAAAATTCTTTTTTTCACGCTGTTTGGATTATGTGAGTTTACAGTTAATTGGTTCCACTTTGAGACATTTCGGCACGTGCGTTTTGGATTGCAATTTGCACATTTTGCAAGGTCTGTTTCAGTTTTTCTCCGTCATTAACCACTTGGGAAGCGGTCGGGGTAATTGCCTCAATTCCCTTAGGCGTTAGGTCATTGGAGAGGAATGTCTGAATTTCTTTAGTGTCGGAGACATACGTTTTAAAAGCCTCACTCACACCAATGCTGTTTTCAGCGATTTTCTCATATATTTCAATAAGGGCGGCTCTTCGCTCATTGCTTAACCTTTGTATTTCCGGATTTTTGTACTCTTGGCCTTCTTTTGCCCATTCTTCGAAATAGTCATTGCCTTTTGCTTTCATTTGCTCGGCGTGTTTGGCGAACTTTTTCTCCATTTCTTCCATCTTTGCCACTTGACGTTTATAAGAATCGAAGGCTTGTTGGATATTGGTTTGATCAGAACTCATCAGGTTATCCAGCGCAGCCCCGGTAGCATCCAGTTGTAGGGACGCTGATTTAATGTCGTTATCCATGGTTTCCATGGTTGTTCTTGTGTCTTCCGAACGTTGCATGCCTGTGGATGCGCAGCCAGTTATGCTAAAGATCGCAATGGTTAGAATGACTAAGTGTGAGCCAACAATTTTGTTGAATAGTTTCATTTTAAGCTCCTGTTATGTCCGTAATTAGCGGTACTGATGGGAAATGATGTTCATATATGAAAGATGGCCATTTTAGCAATGGGAACCGTTACAGATTTTCGTTTATTTTTTGGGTTTCATGTACTAAGGAGAAGAGGTGAGTAGAAGACGACCAATTAGCTGGAATAGACCGGTCAACTAAAGTTTATCTATAAATAGAATCATAGTGGCCGCAACAGTGGCGACAGGACCAACGATTCTCATGTAATCTACAACAGCCGGTCTCCTTTTTACCTCGAGCGTAACAAAATCATTCTCTTGCAATGTGAAATTGCGCATACCAAGGGGCAATTTCTGCGTGTAACGAAATCTGAAGTTGACCACTTCATCAGTATTCAGTTTCTGGTTATATCGAGATACATTGACTTCTAAACGTAATTTAGACCAGTCAAGCGTGGTTTCACCCGTGCGGAAACTGGCCGGACCGCGTGCGAATGAGATGAGTTCTATGAGCGTGGTACCGGTGGGGATCATATATCGTCCGGGTGCATTTATATCCCCCCAGAGATTAATCAATATCGATTCTTCGCCCGGTTTGGAAATTTGCACAATACCTTCAACCAGTTGATTACTGGGAACAACAGGTGTCTGCTGCGCACGGGCAGATTCAGTAACCAACAAACCACTGATCAAAATCATTATGATAAGAATCTGTTTCATGCTCTCATGGTTGGTGTTGCATTCGTGATGAATAGATTCGGTATCACCCCATAGTATTGCGGGCAGTAAATAATTTTCATGGTTGTGCACACTAGGTTAGACCATTGGAAATCGAGTCCGGATCTTGTTCAGGTCAGGTCAGGTCAGGTCAGTAATCTGGTTATTCGATGATACCCATCGTCCCGAGTGAGACATAATGGGGGCCGTAGATTTCCTGGCTTTGGTGAAAACACATCCGGAACATCAATAAAATATCGGGCCTGCACGAAACAAGGAGTTTCGGCAAGTGGAGGGGGCCTTAAATTAGCTTTTTTCCTTGAATCACCCTTAGTATGATAGCAATAATAGCTATAACCAGCAGGATATGAATAAGTCCGCCCGCACTATAGCCGAGAAAACCAACGGCCCAGGCGATAATCAATATGACGGCTATGATATAAAGTAGATTTCCCATGATAATTAGTCGTTTAGTTAGCGGTTAACCTAGAGTCAAATACTGTTAAATGCTTACAGGGCACTGACTTCGCTTTTTGACATTTCGTTTCGTGCATCCTGTATGGCCATTTGCATATTTTCCAATGCAACTATTAAGCTGTTTCCTTCACTGATAACTTTATTGGAAGTAGGAGCAATTGCTGATATGCCTTTGGCAGTCAAATCATTGGCAAGGAACATCTGAATCTCATGTACATCAGACACATAGGTTTGGAAGTCTTCACTTACCCCAATGCTATTTTTCGCTATGGTATCGTAAGATTGGACAAGTGTGGCTCGACGCTGATCACTAAGATGCTGTATTTGCGGATTCTTGTATTGGTTTCCCTCTTTTTGCCATTCCTCAAAATAGTCCGTGCCGCGTTTGTTCATTTCCGTTGCATGAACAGCGAATTTTTTTTCTAAAGAGACTATTTGTGAAACGTTATCTGAATAGGTTCCAAATAAATTATTGATATCACTTTGAGAAGCGTTCATTAATTGATCAAGGGACTTCCCAGTACGTTCTATCTGCTGGATTGCCGATTGTACATCTCTATCCATTGTTTGCAGCGATATTCTTGCCGCATTGGAGCGCTCTCTGTTTGTTGAATCACATCCCCCTATCCCGATAAAAATCAAGAACAGCATGCTTATTAGAAAGAGATGGACTTCTTTGGTCACGGTCATGTCATAGTTCATTTTATGTAATATTACTTCTTAAACGAAGATCGCCATCTTTTGCCCGCTATGCGTTACACTAATCCATAAAAGTCTTACATAATTCACTGATTCTCGCCACCATGCTCAGACTTTCGCGGGTTTGAGATTCCTAAATTCAGCAGTCAACATCAATACTTTCATCGCGAGGATTTCAACGATCGTTGAACATCCGCGGCGATCTCTGGGTGGGTAGCCATCGCATAATTCGCAAGGGGGGAGATGGCCGCGCTCCGCAAGGCTCCGCTTGCCATGACAGTGGGGGATTTGGCGATGGCATTTCGTAGGTAGGCCCCGGTGAGGTTAGATGCTAGCATTTATTAGCCCCCCGCAGTCCATTCGCCACTTTGTCATCGCGAGGGAATCAACGGTAGTTGCATGCCCGCGGCGATCTCCATGGGTTACGGTGGAGGCGACAGTGGAAATACGAAGGTAGGACTGGATAGCAGTACTGCACAAGTCTCTGCTTCGCTCAGACTTGCGCAGGTGGGGGGCATTTGTAATCCAGATCGTTAGGTTTAGTTTGGTATTACATCCTTTAGTCAATTGAGAAAATTCCACCCGTAATATGAACGATCCTAAAAACAGCCAGGCGCCTCACCAAAAAGAATTAGAAGAAAAAGCCAAACAGGCCAAGTCTTCCAAAAGTTATAGTGACATCCTAAGCACGGTTATACACGAAGGCGAAGCGATGTTTTCCCTGCAGAATAAGACGGTGATACTGAGCTCGATTATCGCAGGTTTAGAAATTGGTTTCAGTTACCTGTTGATCAGTTCTTTGTACTATACTTTGGGGGGCACGCATCCCGATACCATGATTTTTAAAATGTTTAGTATCGTATATCCAGTGGGCTTTATTATGGTGATTGTGGGGAAATCGGCGTTATTTACGGAACAGACTTCCATCTTGGTATTGCCTGTGTTAAATGGACAGCGAAGTGTATGGCAACTGCTTAAAGTTTGGATGGATGTAATTTTAGGCAACCTCATTGGCGGGCTCATTTTTGTATTGTTTATCAGCTATCTGGCTCCTGAAATGAACCTTTTCACTCACCAAGTGATGGCCGAAATAGGAGAACATGTACTAGATTACAGCAATCATATCATCTTTTTAAGTGCCATAACGGCGGGTTGGTTGATGGGACTGCTGACCTGGCTGGTAAGTTCCATTGTGAACTCAATAACCCGGGTCTTAATCATTTTTATGATCACCGCCATTATCGGATTTAACGGGTTTCATCACAGTATTGTGGGCAACATTGAAGTGTTTGGAGCTTTTCTGTTTTCTGATTCCATCTCTTTTCTTGACTATATCACCTATTTAGTTATAGCACTTACCGGAAATGGGATAGGCGGAGCTCTTGTCGTAGCCCTGTTTAAATACCGTGTGTTTCAATCTAATTTTACTGAAAATTAATAAAGAGCTCTTTTATTCTATTCTTAAATCCTACCAGACATGCTCAGGTTTGTAATTTTCCGACTGACATCGCGAGGGGATCAACGATCGTTGAACATCCGCGGCGATCTCCGGGTGGGTCGCTATCGCTTAATTCGCAAGGGGGAGATGGCCGCGCTCCGCAGGGCTCCGCTCGCCATGACAGTGGAGTGTTGTGAGGATGGGTCCAGTTGAGAAGAGGTTGAATATTATGGTTACGGTTCCATTTAGAATTCCTGGCAACACGTTCGCCACTTTGTCATCGCGAGGGGATCAACGGAAGTTGCATGCCCGCGGCGATCTCCAGGAGTTGCGACGATGATTGTGGGTTGGGTTATTTCGCGCAAGTTTGCGTCCGACAGCAATCGGACTCGGAATTGCGCTGGTTTTTGAATATCTGAAATAGACCTAAGAATAAACTACGATTGATTTATGCATCTTTTGTTTGTGGAAATTTAAAATATGAGGTGCTGTGTTGTACCATTACTTTTGAGTGACCAAAAGTAATCAAAAGTCATCGGGCGAGGATTAAATGGCTAAATCCGGCTGCATTCCACTAAAAAGATCCGATGCTCCTTAACACGCTCTGCTGGCTTCGGGCTCAACAGCGGTACGTATCTTTTTTTAACGCTCCATTCCGCCGGATTCTTAACGCCATTTTATCCAATGCCGAACATTCTGAGATCGGAGTTGGTATCTGGGGAGTCGCGGGAAAACGCATCCCATCCAAAGACCAGTGGGTATGCATTTGTTTTTTCAACGGTCATCGCGAGGGGATCAGCGGTAGTTGCATGCCCGCGGCGATCTCCACGAGTGAAAGGTCTGTAGGATGGGCCAATATAGGATCTTTGAAATCCAGAGGGGTGTATTTGAATGGGATCCGCACAAGGCTCCACCTCGATCAGATTTACGCGGATTTGGGGTAACTAGAATGAATAAAAAAGCTCAGCATATACTGAATATGCTGAGCTATTAAGAGTTTGGCGAGGTATTGGTTATGAACTAATCGTCATTACCGTCTTCATCGTCATCTTCATCTTCGTCTTCGTCGTGATCATCGTCATCACCATCATCTTCCTCTTTATCGGAATCAATCTCTTCTACGCCATCTTCAAACTTCGCTTCGAATTCAAGCAACTCTTCAGTTTGATCCCAATCAAAGTCATCCAATTCTATCACACTACCATCAGAATTTTCAAACCATGAAGCGGGATGGAAATTAATAGACAGAACGCTTCGCAGATTATTTCCTTCAATGACTTCTAGTGGGGGAGAAAACTCACGTTCAATTTCAATCTCTGCCTCAGCATAGACCTTAAATGGTTGAGGAGAGCCATTGGTAGGTGTGAAGGTTCCGATCACCAGCAAGCTAGCGTCATCGGGCCAATCGGGAAATTCCGATCGAATAGAATCAGCCAGAGGCTGCAATTGAGGGTCTTCATCTTCCTCATCATCTAAATCCAGATCTTCTACCTCAAATTCCAACTCTTCATAGACTCCCGCTTTAATGGGGCTATTTCCGAGGGTAAGTGAGTCTGATCCCAAGGGTAAATCAACCCAAAAAGGTCCGGCTTCAAAATCCTCCGCTTCCGTATCCAGACTATCGGTTTCCTCATCAGCATCTGCCGGTTCTAATTTAAATTCACTCACTATGAACCGGATGTCATCGATTTGTAACTTGCCATTGGTTCCTTCAATTACGAGAGAATCATTCGCCAGTAGAGAATTATGAATGGTAGCTGTTTTTGCCAGATTATTGCTATTTGTTTTGAATTGTATTTTAACATCTCCCTCTCCAGCATTTAGCTGCGGATCGGTTCCCGTATTATCACAACCAGAGATGAATCCAATTAGTAAAGCCGTAAGCGATAGTATTGTTAACGTTCTCATATTGCAGCGGTTAGTTAGGGTTGATTTTGCAACTGTATGACGAACAAACATGGGGTCCGTTACAAAATTTGTGGGCATCGTAAGTTGGATGCACACTTTATAGCTAGGTGGTTATGAGAGGTTCCGCTAAATGATAGTCCGGTGGATAGTTAGGGCAATAATCGGCAATTCCAACCGATGAGCATACGAGTGTTAGTGTAATTTAATAGAGGCGATCTCTAAGTGGGTAGGCAACACCTAACTCACAAAGGGGAGATGGCCACGCTCCGCAGGGCTCCGCTCGCCATGACAGTAGGGGCGTTTGGCGACGGCATTTCGTAGGTAGGCTCCGGCGAGGTTAGACGCTAGCATTTATTAGCCCCACGCAGCCCATTCGCCAAGCCGGTCATCGCGATGGGATCAGCGGTAGTTGCATGCCCGCGGCGATCTCCATGGGTTGCGCCAGTTGCCAAAAAAACTCTGCGCAACTCCGCGAGATAGGGAGAGCTGGGGTTCCACTAGGAGATGGCCAAGCTCCGCAACACAGACTTGTGATTGTTTGGTGTTGGGGCGGCTAAAATACTACAATTTCAAATCATCAGGATTTCGACGACTATCCCAGATAGGTAAGATTTTAATTGAAGTATCATCGTTGAGATAGAAAATCTGATAATGGTCACGTACAAATACTCGAATATTCTGTTTCTCAACAGCTCTGCCCAATTCAGGAAATTGAGATAATAGATGAATGGTATCCTTAAATAGGTTATCAATCTTGACGGAGTAATCCTTTGACCCCAGACGCTGATACCAATAATCTAAAATTTGAACGCGATCGGCTACCGCCTGTGGAGCCCATATTATTTGTTTAGCCATTGTGCGACAAGTTGATCGGCTTGCTCATTGGTTAAGTAATCCCCGCGCTTAATGCTCTCTTGGGCTTGCTCAATGCGTTGTTCTTGAACAGAGGAGAGCTGAATATTTTCCGCCGGTTGATATTTGCGATCTAAAATGTCTTTAACAGTTCGCAATAGATCTTCATCATCAATGTTTTCAATACTTTCATGAAGTAAAGACTTTAGTCGATCAGCAGTTGTCGCCATATCACTGAAATTGTATTTAATGGTTACCGGTATTATAACTGAGAAGAGAGTGAATTTGTATTCTACGATGGATTTTTCCCCTCAATGGTTTAAGCGCCCGTTTGGATCATGGTATAAATTGGGCTGAAGCATTTGTTGGTCACATTGGGGTATGCTGTTGTGTAAAGTTTGCCACTTATCCTCTGTCATCGCGAGGGGATCAACGGTAGTTGCATGCCTGCGGTGATCTCCATGGGTTGCGCCATTGTGGTAATAAATTACGAGCTGCTTATGCTTTCAGTGATTGTGATAATTTAAAATATGAGGTGTTGTGTTGGACCATTACTTTTGAGTGACCAAAAGTAACCAAAAGTCATCGGGCGAGGATTAAATGGCTAAATCCGGCTGCATTCCACTAAAAAGATCCGATGCTCCTTAACACGCTCTGCTGGCTTCGGACTTAACAGCGGTACGGATCTTTTTTTAACGCTCCATTCCGCCTGATTCTTAACGCCATTTTATCCAATGCCGAACATTCTGAGATCGGAGTCGGGATCCGGGTAGTCGCGGAAAAACTCTGCGCAACTCTGCGGGTACACTGCGTAACTCCGCGAGAAAGGAAGAGCTGGGGTTCCACCAGGAGATGGCCGCGCTCCGCAGAGCTCCGCTCGCCATGACAGTGGGTGTCGCGAGGATGGGGCGATTCAGAAGAGGGTGATTAATAAGGTTACGGTTCCGCATGAATTCCTAGCAACACGTTCTCCACCTTGTCATCGCGAGAGCATCAACGGTAGTTGCATGCCCGTGGCGATCTCCATGAGTTGCGACGATGATTGTGGATTGGGTTATTTCGCACAAGTCTGCGTCCGACAGCAATCGGACTCGGAATTGCGCTGGTTTGTATTGGGGAAAAAAATCTGCGCAACTCTGCGGGTACACTGCGTAACTCCGCGAGAAAGGAACAGCTAAGGCTATGCCGGGATCAGTAGAGCAGTTTAGCTTGCGTACCATACTTGCTGAAATCAGACATTAACACCAAAAATATAACCCACCAGAGCAGATAACCCCATGGCAATGGTTCCCCAGATTACAATGCGTATCACCGCCTTGCGAATGCTCGAGCCACCGGTTTTTGCCGATACCGTTCCAAGTATAATCAGCGATATGATAGTAAATCCGTAGAGGAAATACTCCATTTCTGAAACCGGCGCAAAAAGGGTGACCACTAACGGTATAATTCCACCCGCTGTAAATGCAGCGCCCGATGC
The DNA here is from genome assembly GCA_051747265.1 of Bacteroidota bacterium. Lineage (GTDB taxonomy): Bacteria > Bacteroidota > Rhodothermia > Balneolales > Balneolaceae > JBNJFY01. The sequence continues at coordinate 125,599 of JBNJFY010000004.1, forward strand.
AAAAGCTGCCTGAATGGGTTTAGCTTGATTGATCTCACTAATCCCCAACTCATCTCGAACGTGAGTCCCGAGTGCATCCGCTTCGGTTAATTCTTTTGCGACCTGTATGGAAGTCTCTTTTTTCAGCCCCCTTCGCTCGTAAATCTGTGCCAAAATGTTCACTTCTGCCTCAGGCATAGTTTCAAGCTCTTGTTTTTCCCGTTCGATGTCAGCGCTCTCAATGTCCGTTTGTGAGCTTACAGATACATATTCTCCGGCAGCCATAGATAAGGCTCCCGCAACGAGGCCGGCAACCGTGGCCAATAAAATGGGATCTCTAGTTATACTGGCGGCCGCCACTCCGATAGCAAGGCTTGAAATAGAGATTATTCCGTCATTGGCCCCAAGAACGGCTGCTCGTAACCAATTGCTACGATGTATGAAATGGGGGTCTAAATAGTTGTCAATGGTTAACATTTCGTATTGGTCAGAAGGTTTACATTATGGCCAGCCTAAGCAGACTATTTATGTAACAGAGTACGTCCTCACATCTTACATAATCATTAATATGATCTACAATAATGGTGTATCAAGAAATTGAAGTTCTGATCAAAGATTCTGCATCACCAGGGTAGTTTGGAAAGGAAGTGGTAACGCTGTGAATAGTTGAATTCGGGCCCAAGGGGAGGCGTGTACTAGGTTATGGAGGGAAATCTGCACAACTTTGCGGGTACCCTGCGTAACACCGCGAGAAAGGAACAGCTGGGGTTCCAACTAGGAGATGGCCGCGCTCCACTCGCCATGACAGTGGAGGTGTTGCGAGGATGGGTCCAGTTCAGAAGAGGTTGAATATTATGGTTACGGTACCATATGAATTCCTAGCAACACGTTCGCCACCTTGTCATCGCGAGGGTATCAACGGTAGTTGCATGCCCGCGGCGATCTCCACGTGTGAAAAGGCTGTAGAATGGGCCAATACAGATCTTTGAAATCCAGAGGGGTGTATTTGAATGGGATCCGCACAAGTCTCCGCTTCGCTCAGACTTGCGCGGGTTTGGGGGACTGCGCAACTCCGCGAGATAGGAAGAGCTGGGGTTCCACCAGGAGATGGCCACGCTCCGCAGGGCTCCGCTCGCCATGACAGTGGAGTGTTGTAAGGATGGTTCCAGTTGAGAAGAGGTTGAATATTATGGTTACGGTTCCATTTAGAATTCCTAGCAACACGTTCGCCACTTTGTCATCGCGAGGGGATCAGCGGTAGTTGCATGCCCGCGGCGATCTCCACGTGTGAAAAGGCTGTAGAATGGGCCAATACAGATCTTTGAAATCCAGAGGGGTGTATTTGAATGGGATCCGCACAAGTCTCCGCTTCGCTAAGACTTGCGCGGGTTTGGGAAAAAGCTCTGCGCAACTCGGTGGGTACTCTGCGTAACTCCGCGAGATAGGGAGAGCTGGGGTTCCACCAGGAGATGGCTACGCTCTGCAACACAGACTTGTGATTGATTGGTGTTGGGGCGGCTAAAATACTACAATTTCAAATCATCAGGATTTCGACGACTATCCCAGATATGTAAGATTTTTATTGAAGTATCATCGTTGAGATAGAAAATCTGATAATGGTCACGTACAAATACTCGAATATTCTGTTTCTCAACAGCTCTGCCCAATTCAGGAAATTGAGATAATAGATGAATGGTATCCTTAAATAGGTTATCAATCTTGACGGAGTAATCCTTTGACCCCAGACGCTGATACCAATAATCTAAAATTTGAACGCGATCGGCTACCGCCTGTGGAGCCCATATTATTTGTTTAGCCATTGTGCGACAAGTTGATCGGCTTGCTCATTGGTCAAGTAATCCCCGCGCTTAATGCTTTCCTGGGCTTGCTCAATGCGTTGTTCTTGAACAGAGGAGAGCTGAATATTTTCCGCCGGTTGATACTTGCGATCTAAAATGTCTTTAACGGTTCGCAATAGATCTTCATCATCGATGTTTTCGATACTTTCATGAAGTAAAGACTTTAGTTGATCAGCTGTTGTCGCCATATCACTGAAATTGTATTTAATGGTTTCCAGTATTATAACTAAGAAGAGAGTGAATTTGTATTCTACGATGGATTTTCCCATCAATGGTTTAAGCGCCCGTTTGGACCATGGTATAAATTGAGCTGAAGCATTTGTTAGTCACATTGGGGTATGCTGTTGTGTAAAGTTTGCCACTTATCCACTGTCATCGCGAGGGTATCAACGGTAGTTGCATGCCCGCGGCGTTCTCCAAGTGTTATATTGGCTGGGGTTTACTTACAGATTCAACACCTTGCCACAGCATTTCGAAAAATCCATTAGTGCCTCTTTATATCTCGATTCTGGCATGTTATCGATCAACTGCTCGTAAGTAATCCACTGCAGACGTAGCTTTTGAACCAGATCAATGTCCTGGTAATCAAGGGGATCTGCTTTCTCGGAGGCATCCCCGAGATCAGCGATAATAGCCGCTTCATCGATACCGCCCGGATTGCGACCGGAGGTATATTCATCAAACTTGTAGGCGTAAAAGCGGGAGCTGGAGGTGCGTTGCTTAAACACCCGTGGCGTCAACAAGGTGACCGTAACTTGCTCGGGCTGCTGTCGCTGGTGCTTTGGTTTTGTGTTGTCGTGGAATGCCAAGGCCGAATCAATCACCCGGGCCAGTTGGTTGCGGTGATGGTCGTGGGTGGTGGAGTGGGAGATATCGGAGAGCCACTTGGCCTCGATGAAATTCACGCTATTACCTTGATGGGGAGCATACCGGATGCCGCTGACCGTGTTGCCCCGGTGGGTGATGGCGCCGATGGCCAGATCCAGGTTGGTGTTGCCTTCTTGAGAGCGCGGCGGAAGGGGCAAGGCTTCAAACCAGATGTGCGCTGGCTCGGAGGGCGCTTGATTCAATTGCTCATAAAATGCTTTTACGCCTTCTGATTTGCCCATCGCATACCCGGCGGCCACCAATAAGGTCCAGACCTGCTCATCGTAAAAGCTGGATCCTTGATTACTCTCTGCTTTCCTGACTTTCCCCAGTAAGTCCTCCCGGTTCGCTCTACCTAAAATCAGTTTTGAATGGTCGGAATCCTCGCATTCATCGAGAAGGGTAGCGAGCTGATCGTGTAATGGAGGCATAAGGATATTTTTCTAACTAGGATAGCCTATGGAAGGTTGATTGCCTCAATATTTGCGACCGCTGGTTAAATAACAAGAAAGGAATTAGCAGGATCTGAGGGAGATTGGTATAGGTTGGCTATAAGCTCCTAAATGGTTCTCTAAAATGGTTTAAGCGTCCGCTTGGACCATGAAAAGGCTAATACTATGATAGATTGTAGTGGGTACAAGAGGACGCTTGCCCATAATGTAAAAAATTGACATTTGGATAAATATGAAATAGAATACTAAAGTATTGGTATTGCCATGAAAAGACAATGTAGAACACATATGAAGTTATCTGAAACTGAACCAGGGAAGCGTTGGGTAAATCAATTCAAGAAGCCTGATCGTATGACTGCCAAGGTATTACTTGATGACTTGATATATATATCTAATGATGAATTGATCTCAGGCCTATACAATTTAGTATCTAAGTACTTAAAGAAACATAAGGAACAAAAAATTGCTTTATTTGCTGCCAGAGAAAATATGGGTAATACATACTGGAGAAATAGATATACGCCCCCTAAAAATATTCATAGAACCAGAGAAGTAGGAAGCGAAGGTATCATAGCAAATTTATGTAGGGATATAGCTAAAAAAAATGACTCAGTATTAAATCATCCTTCAATTGAAGAAATGAAAAAACATAAGTGCCAATTTATGTTTTTTCTAGATGATATGATTGCTAGTGGTACTAGAATGATAAAATTCTCAAGATGGTTGTATTCAAATGAAATCATAAAGAGTTGGCACTCATATGGCTATGTGAAATTTGTGTCATGTAGTTATGGTGCATCTACGGTTGGAGAAGTTAGTATTACTAATGACAATTTGATATATGATATAATCAAATGCCAAAGCAATACTAGCGGTCGCTCTATTTGGAATGATGAAAAGAATAAAAAGATAAAAAAACTATGTTATGAGTATTCTAAATATACTAGTAAAAGTTTTTTTCCCCTAGGTTATAAAAGTGCCTTTACAACTATGTATTTTGATCACAGTTGCCCAAATACTAATCCATCTATTTTGTGGGCATCGAAAAAAAATTCTTGGGAAGGAATTTTTGATAAGCGACCAGAATTAGTTTTTAAAAAAGATATATCTCATAAAAACATAGAAAGAGTTCAAATAGAAGCCTTAAAGTCACTAGGACAAACAAATTTAAACAATCCATCAAATTTTAAAAAATTGTCACCTAAATCTAAGCAATTAATTGTCCTATTATCTTGTGTTGCAAGAAGAAAAAATAAAGTAAATATTTTGAGTGATATGATGGAATTGGAGGTAACTGTCATACGGCAGTTGATTGAGATATGTATAGAAAATAAATGGCTTGATCCGAGTAAAAGAATAACAAAAAGTGGAAAACAGCTGCTAATAGCTGCGAGAAAGAATAAATACATTCAAGACTATAACCTAAGTATTAAAACAGAATTTTATCATCCAAGAAATTATAGGGGGTCAACGTCTTCATCTAGTGTAGGTCTCTCAAAAGGAGACTCCCATGAATGATCTAATAAATCATTTGAAAGGAATCGAGATTACTCGATTTCTAGGGAATAGCGGGCGCATGTTCCAAGGTTTAGCATGCTCCTTTAGCTCTGCGCTGGCCTTGAGCGCGGAGCATGCTAATCCTCGCAAAGCTCGGATAAACCAAAGTAGATGAATCGTTGGCCCCCTATTCCATATCAAAAAAAAGGATTATTAAAAGGAATAGATGAGCAAGTTATAGATAATAGCTTGCGGCAGGCTCATAGCCTACAAGGTAAAAACTTTCCTCCGCTACTAACATTAGGGCATTTAGCTTTTCAAACTGATGTCAGTTATTATTTTATAAGAAAAGTAGTTGCTAGAGATATTAATCCATACAGAACATTTTCCATAAAAAAAAGAAGTGGTGGACGAAGATATATAAATGTTCCAGAACCGAAATTAATGAAAGTTCAAAAATGGATTGATCAATTTATATTATCTAAAATAGAACCTAGTGCTTATAGTTATGCTTTTAATGAGGGCAAATCAATTGTTGAATGTGCTGAACAGCACCTTCAATGTAGGTGGTTGATAAAGCTTGATCTTCGCCATTTTTTCGAGTCTCTCTCTGAAATACAAGCTTATCATGTATTTAAAAATTTAGGTTATGATAATTTGATTTCATTTGAATTAGCCCGAATTTGTACCAAAGTTACTAGGAGAAGTTCAAAAAAGTATCATAATAATTATTGGTTAGCGAGAAATGATTCGCCTATTCCTGATTATTATGATCCAAGAATTGGGCATTTACCGCAAGGTGTGCCGACTAGTCCCAAATTGTCAAATATAATAGTAAAAGAGTTAGATAATGAGATTCAGAGTATAGCAAATAAACATAATTTATGTTTTACTAGATATGCTGATGATATTACAATATCAACATATTCTAATAGTTTTAATCGTAATATTGCAGTTGAAATTATTCGAAAAATATATGCACTTTTCCCAAAATATGGTTTGCGACCTAATCCTCAAAAAGCAAAAATTATCCCACCAGGAGCAAGGAAATTAGTGCTCGGACTACTGGTTGATAGTAATAAAGTTAGATTGTCAAAATCATTTAGAAAAGCATTGGAGTGTCACCTTTATTTTTGTGCTAAAGACCCAATTGAACATGCTAAAAAACGTGGTTTTGACTCCGTTTTGGGTCTGAAGAATTTTATAACTGGCAAGCTGGCTTATACCAAGCAAGTTGATGCTCATTATCATTCAAAATTACTTGATGAATATGGTGAGATTGACTGGCCTATTTGAACCTATATTAAGTTTTTTCCAAAAATTGACACAGTGGGCACAAGCGGACGCTTGCGCTATGTTGGGGGGGCACAACAAATTCATTTTATTGCCAACTTGATGTTGCATTTTTCATTGATCGATAATTGCTCTATCAAGTTTAATATGTTTCTTATATGACTAGGAGCGTTAAACTTAGTATCAATAAAAATGCCATCAACTATTTCCTTCCATTTGCCATCGTAGCTTTTAGAGGTATGGCTGGGTTTTATATTTAGGAAGTATTTATTGCTAGTTGCATATATAGGCAGACTTGACCGTTTCAATAATTCATTTTTGATTAGCCAGTTGACGACAGTTTCATCCAATTCTGTCCATGAATTTATGTCATACTTATCATTATTGATCTTTACAGAAAAAGGCTTGCTTTTAACTAGATCGTTCCCTCGTTTTTTTAAAATATCAAGTGAGATATGTTTTCTTGACATTGAGGCATCCTTTCTTTCTATATTTTTAGCTGATCTAGAAAAATTTGGCAACCTCTTTATTAAGTCTTGGAAAAAATTATCAATGAATGAAGTTTGATTAGAGAACTTTCTTATTAGGACCTTTTTAAATTCATGTAAGTTTTGGTCATCAAGCATCTGATCTACTTCACTGGTTGATTTATTAAGTTGTCGGCCATATTTATCCGAAACAGTCTCTCTTCTTACTCTGTGTCTCTTTGCAACTGATTTTGTGGCTTCAACTCGTGAAAAGCCTCTAATTTTGACTAAGAAAATAACTTCTAGTATATGTTGTAGGGCAACTGGAGTCTCAATCGGAAAATCGGGAAGTAGAGAATTTGATTTAAGAGGTTCTTTTCTTCCGACTTTGTTTTGTAGTAACTCACGCCTTAAAATTGAGTTTGGTGTATCATTAAAATCCTGAATCTTCTCTAGAAGATATTTATGCACTTCTTCATCAATTTCAATCCTGTAGTATTTCATAATAATTGAGTGTTTGCTTAAAAAACATTCTTACTACAAGATTAATAGTAAATATAGTATAATGATGCAAGTATTTATAAACCACAATGCCTTGCATCTAATCACCAGCACTGAAGAGAATGAGCCGGAATATTAGGTGTATAGCAGTGCGTGTAATTATGATGGACGTTTGCTCAATATTTGGTTAGGAGGGGCACAAGGTCACAAGCGGACGATTGCGCCATATCGGGATTAAAGCATTGGTAAGTTATATTGGGTTTAAGCTGACATTTGCGGCATATTGTGGACAGGGCATGAAATTTGAATTTCTTGTTATTAAAACTCTGTATAAATTTGCCCTAAATTAAAATCGAATAATTCAGCAGATGAGATATAATTACCATGACTTGTATAACCATCAATTTGAGGATTTAGTTGTTGCTATATGCAAATATTATCTTGGAATGGGAGTGCAAGAATTTAGTACAGGACCAGATGGGGGGAGAGACGCAAAATTTGTTGGAACTGCTAATGCTCACACAAGTAAATCTAATCCTTTGAGCGGACAGTTTATTATCCAAGCTAAGCACACAGAAAATCCTGTAGCTAAAGTTTCTGACAAGGATTTTAGTTCTAACAGAGATGACTCAGTTATTGAAAAAGAGAAAAAGCGTTTGAAAAAACTAATAGCCCAGAACGAAGTAGAGCATTATATAATGTTTACTAATCGGCGTGAGGGTGCTAATAAAATCGTAGAGTTACAAGATGATCTTGAATCTTTAGGCTTAGAATCAGCTTATATTTTTGGTATTAAAAATACCGATAGATTTTTAAAAGTTTATTCAGAAGCAGTTGAATTAGCAGATATCAATGAATATCAAGGGCCACTCAGGGTGGTTCCTGATGATTTAGCTAAAATAATATCAAGGCTAAAAAATGAATTGAAAATTCTGGCTAGAAGTGACAATAGTGAGACTAATAACACGAGTATGAAGCGGGCGGAGTTTAAGAAAAAAAATAAACTCAATGGGGTTAGCGAAGAATTAGCAGAATTCATTATCCGTAATTATATCTCAACATTTGACAAAATTGACCAATTTTTAGCAGCTCCTGTAAATGAAGATTATCAAGAGCTATATATTGAAACAGCACAGGAATTCAATGCTGAAATACTTGAAAGATTATCAAAAGGAGATTCGATGGATGCTCTATTAAATAACCTAATTTACAGGCTTAAAACCAGAGATGGAGACCTCAAGACTAATAAACGATTGACGCGTGCAACAATTTATTACATGTACTGGAAATGTGATTTAGGTATAGATGAGGAGGTGGAAAATGTTAATACCTAATAAACATAATCATCCAGACCTGACGGTGCTTGCTGTTGCAACCAAGATTATTCAAAGACTGCGTAGAACAAAGGTTAAGTCATTTGACGAGTTGCGGAATATAGTAAAAGATTATCATGAAAGAGCGGAACCGCTATTTCTGCCAGCCCTTCAACTATTATTTTTACTAGATATAATTGAATACCATAAAAAGAATGATTCTGTAGAATATATCGGATAGTTCATGAAGCTAAGCAAACTATATTGTAATAAGCCTCAGATATTTCCTGATATAAAATTTAATTCGGGATTGAATGTCATTTTAGGAGAGATACGTAATCCTGAAAATAAAGACAAAGATACGCACAACCTAGGTAAGACTACTTTTGTCAAGTTAATTGATTTTTGCTTACTGAAAGGTTCTCATTATCGGGCTTTCTGGAAACAGAATGAAGAGTTAATGAATAAATTCATCTTTTTTCTGGAAATAGAAAACAATGACGAGTATTTGACGATTAGAAGGGGATTTGAGAACGATACAAAAATCTCCCTTATAAAACATTCCTCCCCAGATAAGAACTTTTATACAAATAACCCCAACTGGGATCACGAAAATATCGCGTTTTCAAATGCCAAAGAAATTTTAGATAACTATTTAAACTTTGAGATCATAAAGCCTTGGGATTTTAGAAAAATAATTTCTTACCTAGTCAGAATTCAAAATGACTATAATGATATTTTTCGGCTGAGAAAACATGCTGGAAAAGATATAGATTGGAAGCCTCCACTAGCTCAGATATTAGGTTTAAATGGCGTAGCTGCAGAACGCGCTTATGAAATTGATGAGGTTATTAATGAAAAGGAAAAGGAGGTTGATTTCCTAGAATCTAGACTCTCAGAGTTTAAAGATGAACCAGATAAATTAAATGGCTTAATTCAAATTAAGGATGGAGAAGTAAATGGTATAGAACAGAGACTTTCAAACTTTGATTTTAAAGAAGTTGAAAAAGATATTGATCGGGATTTGGTTTCTGAAATTGAGGAAGAGATATCTAATTTAAATGACAATAGGTACTACATTGAGGTTGAAATAAACCAGTTAAAGGAATCGCTGGAAAACAAGTCAAGCTTTTCAATTGATAAAACCGAAAAGCTATTTAAGGAGGCTGGAGTTGTATTTGGTGACCAAATCAAAAAAAACTACAAAGATCTTATCGAATTCAATGAAGATATTACTAGTGAAAGAGAGAAATATTTAAGAGAAGAACTCCAAAATCGTCAGCATGAACTCGAAGAAATAGAGACTCGTCTAGAAGCATTAAATGAAAAAAGGAAAGTCGCACTTGAAACCATTAAGGAGAAGGAAACTTTTGAGAAGTATAAAAAGCTAAACGATTATTTAGCTGAGCAGAAATCTGTGCTCAACAACCTACTTGAGAAAAAAGAAGATTCTACTAAGCACTCCAACCTTATTAATGAGATTACAAGGCTAAAGCACGAGAGGGATGAAATTGAAGCAGATATGAGAGAGGACCTTGATAGTCCTTCTGATAGATATAAAAAAATCAAAAAATCATATAGTAAAGTCATTAACAAAGTATTAAACCAAAACGCTGTTATTTCCACTCAGTTAAATAGTGCTGGTAATTACGAGTACAAGGCTGATTATATTAGTAAAACAGGTGACTCAACGAGTCAAGGCAAAGGCCATTCTTATAAAAAGCTGCAATGCATTGCATTTGATATAGCTTTAATAATCACTAGTCTCAACCAACGTTTCCCCCATTTTGTTGTTCATGACGGGGTGTTAGAAACCTTAGAAGACAGGAAAAGACTGAATCTTGTTAACCTTATGCAAGAACAGTCAGAACAAGGTTTACAAGAAATTATTACCGTCATTGACTCCCATTTGCCTGTAGTTGATGGTCGTAAATTTGAATTTGAGGAAGACAAAATTATAAGAAGACTTCATGATTCCGGTCAGAATGGTAGATTATTTAGAATGCCAAAATGGTAATTGTAGCTCTATTATGAGAGCTCATTGTTAGCCTTTCAAATGATATTTGAACTTTACTCTAAATAGAAAAGGGAAAGCGGTTGGGTAAAGCTCGATGAACCCTGCCTTTATAAACGACCTGAAAGTGAAGAGGATGACGGCTAATTTCTGAAAGCTTGGCGTCAATACAACGAATGAACTCCTGACCTAAGCCATGATTTTGCTCTTGATACCACTGGTAAGCACCATCTAAATCTTGCTGTGCGTCTTCGGTGAGTATTAACGTTTTGGGCACAGTGATTTATAGATACTTTTGACGAATCTCTTTCCAGGAAGAACCATTCTTTTTGTCTTCTCCTAACGTCTTGAGCCGTTGCTCTAAAATAGATTTGTGATGATCAGGTACATCAAGCTCTTCAGGCTCAGAGGCAATAGAATCCCACAGAGCTTCGACCAAGAGCAACTTCTCGTTTTTGCTAAGCTGTGATAGCTTGTTGATTAGAGTCTTTTCCATAGCAGGAATTTCGCTTTGTAATTATAAACGCAAGTTGAATAAAAACGAGCTTGAAAACAATTAATTGAGGTAGAAGTGGACAAAGCGGGAGGGATGCAAACATAGCAGTTGGAGATGGCCGTGCTTCACTTTGTTTCGCTCGCCATGACATTTGGGAGGCTCGAGGTAAGTGGGGTACTGTAACCAACCGCGTTTATGACAACAACAGATCTAAAAAACAAAAGCCCGACCACCATCACGGCGCCGGGCTTTGTAAGGTAAACTAGTTTGGTTTATCTACGGAATCATTCCTTCACCACCCGAAACCCGGTATACATCATACTCGGTTGCGCAGCAGTAGCCCGCTCATCCACAAAGCTGACGGCACTATAGCCGTACACGGCTTCGGAACCGTTGTCGGAGTAGTACTCCGCGGCGTTGCCGCCCAGGTCGTAGATGTGGGCGTTGCCTATGGCGGTGCCGTTGAAGGAGCCGACGGTCATCAGTAGGGACTGGTCCAGTTCCTCCAGCTTTTGACGGAGTTCGGGGACGTCATCCAGCGTAAGGTCGTAGCCGGCCCAGTAGTTGAGGCTGTTTTCGGATTTGGCCACCGCCTTGGCTTTTTTCTGCAGGCGTTGGGCCTCGGTGGCGTTGGGCAGGCGGTAGCTGTCGCCGGTCTGCTCGCTGAGCCACTGCACGTAGCCCTGGGCATCGGCGTAGGAGAGGCCGGTAGCCGGTTTGTTGGCGTCTACCGCCGGGTAGGAGTGATCGCTATCGTAGGCGGCGTATTGGGCGTTGGTCACCTCGAAACGCCCGATGCTGCTGGAGTCGTCGGCGATGGGAAGCACTTCGGGGATCAGGGTGCCGTTGTGGTTCACGCCGTATTGTCCGTCTACTTCGGCGGCTTTGCTCTTCTTGAGCACATCGGCCAGCGGACTGTCTTCTTTGAAGGCTTCGTTTTCGGTGCCGGGTTCACCCCACAGGTAGGTTTTGATCCACTGGAATTCTTCTTCCACTTTGCGGGTTTGGTGGGTGATTTGGCCTAAGCTGTGCGGCTCACCGGGGAACCAGAGGAAGCGCACGGGTGCTTGTTCCAGCTCATGCAGGGCGCGGTAGTATTCCCATCCCTGGTCGCGGGGGACGGCCCGGTCTTCGCTGCCGTGGAAGATGATGGTGGGGGTTTTCACTTTCTCCATCTCAAACAGCGGCGATTTCTGAATGTAGGTTTCGTTGTAGATCTTGTCGCCGGTATTGTCCCACGGCGCGCCACCGAAGTAGCTCTGATCAAAGGAGACGCCAAAGCGGCAGGTTCCGTAATCGGAGGTCCAGTTCACATCGCCGGCTCCGGGCGCGGCCACTTTAAACATATCTGGCTCCTGCACGGTGAGCATGGTGGTCAGGATGGCTCCATTGGACCAGCCTTTGACGGCTAGCGAGTCCTTGGTGATTTTGCCTTCTCCAGCCAGTTTGTCGATACCGTTGAGGATATCTACCAGCTCCAACTCGTAATATTTGCCTTTGATAGACTCCACAAAATCCAGTCCGTGATTGCCGGATCCGTGATAGTTGGGCATCAACACAAAGGCGCCTTCCTGGGCGTACATATTGGGGAAGTCGGCCCAGCTCTCGTGCCACTCGTCCAGATCCACACCCATGGGTCCACCGTGAATGGTAACTACCAGCGGATAGGTGCGGTCGGGATCGTAATTGTGCGGATAATAGAGCAAGCCGTTGACCTCCTCATCCAGCGCGCCGGTCCAGTAGATGACCTCGGATTTAGCCTTGGTCAGCTTATCCAGGTGCTCATTCAGATGGATGAACTCTTGACCCTCTTCGATCTCCAGGCGACGGCGGCGGTTGTCCAGCTCCGCGTGCAGATATTGCGGCGGGGTGGAGGCGGTGGAGTAGACGTAGAGGGCGTGCTCTTTATCGTCGGAGATATCCAGCAGCGTGACGTGTTCGGTGTGGCTATCCGGATCCAGCCGGACCTCTTTTTTGTCCCATTCCAGCCCGTCTTTTTCCATATAGGCCAGTTTGCGGGTGGTTCCGTTGGCCAATGAGACGATCACATCATCGCCGATCAGATCGAAGCCGCCGCCCAGGCCCCAGTCCCAATCGATATTGACGTTGTTCACCGAATGGGCGTTGAGATCGTAGTAGTGGAGCAGCGAAATACCGGCGCCGTTCCACTCCGGATTGCTGGATTTGACGCTGTAGAAGTAGAACCCGTTGATGCTCTCATCAAACTGGAATCCACCGGGCGTTTGGTAGTCGTCTTGTAAAATTTGTCGCTTGGATCCGTCGGTCAGGTTCCACAAGTAGTAGGTGGGATCCGGGTTGGCATCGGCGGCGTAATCGGGCGCCATGATGTGTGAGGTGACCAGCCATCGGCCGTCCTCGGAAACTTTGTAGGTGCCCACCGGGTATTCATTATCGGTCAGGCGCTGGATCTCTTTGTTGTTCAGATCGAAGGAGTAGATGCGGCTGGGTTTGAAGTGCGCGGTATCTTCCACCACAATGGTTTTGTCGCCTTCCTCTTCGAGCTTCTGCTCATACAAGGTCTTACCCTCTTCAGATTCAAAGGCCAGTTTCTGGTCGCCCATCCACTGGATGCTGGAGATGCCCGTATCGAAGCTGTGTACTTCGTACGGCTCACCGCCTAACAGGCTCATTGCCCATAAGCCCTTGCCTTCGCCGCGCGAGGACAAAAAGTAGAGGGTGGATCCGTCCGCGGAAAACAGCGGGGAGTAATCGGAGTCTTCGCCGCGGGTTAGCTGGACGGTCAAGTACTCTCCGTCTTTCTTCTGATCCAGGTGGGTGAGGTACAGATCACTGACGAAGCGATCCTTATCTTTGGAGGGGCGCCGCTTTACCCAAACTACTCTGGATCCGTCCGGGCTGTACTGCACACTGCTGGCCCGTTCTTGTTTAATCACATCGTCCGCGGTCCATTGGGGTCCGTCCGGATTGTTGTTCTGTGCGAACAGATGAGAAGGAAGGAAGGTCAGTGCCATAGCAAGCAGCAGGCCGCCTACCATTCCTATCTTGGTTGTTTTATTAGCCATAGGGGGTATATTTTTGAAATTATTAAGTCTGAGATTGACCTAAGGTTAAAAGGGTTTGAGGCGAACTCAATTTATCATTAAAAGTTTAATTAATTTTAACGAGAAGCGGAGACGGCAATTAAGCCATTAATACGACGACTTGGGTGAGCACCCGAATATTTATTAGACTTACAACAACCGATAACCGGAGTAACCGTCTATGAACACCCCCCAAAGTCCCATTTCGCTATCTGATCACAATCTGAAACTGCGACCTTATAAATACAGCGATGTGCCGTTGATCACCGAAGCGGTGCAGGAAACGTTGGATGAAGCCATGCCTTATATCCCTTGGATGCACGCAGATTATGATGATGAAGATGCAGAGGTTTTTGTGGATTACGCGCGAACCGCTTGGCGGGATGGTCAGGAATATGCTTTTGCTATCACCGATCAGGAGACGGGCGAGTTTCTGGGTGGCGCGGGCATCAACTTTATCAACGAGGCCTATGAACATGCCAATATGGGCTATTGGGTGCGCGCGGCGCATCATAACAAAGGGGTAGCCACGGCCGCGGCCCGCTTGGTGGCTTGGTTTGGTTTTGAGGAGTTAGAGCTGCAGCGGTTGGAACTGATCATTCAACCGGATAATCAGGGGAGCATTAAAGTCGCGGAGAAATTGGGGGCTCAAAAAGAGGGATTGCTACGGAAGAAGGTGATGATTCGGGGGGAAGCACAGGACTCCTATATCTATTCCTTAATCCGCTCGGATATGGGGGCGTTGTTGGGGGATGGGTATGTGTAGTTTTCGGACGACTGTTTTCGGACGACAGACGACGGACGACGGACGACGGACCACGGACCACGGACTACGGACCACGGACTACGGACTACGGACGACGGTGGTTTACGAGCTGGGGTTTATGGGCTTGCTGGGAGTTGACGATTGATGATGGACCGTGGAATATTGACCATCGACCATTGTGGTTTGTTGCTAGCATGGGTTTTAGAGCTACTGGCGCGGAGTGTTTTCGTTAATCGTTAATGGTTAATTGAGGTGTGTCGCTGGCATTTTATTGTTGAGTTTAGGTGAACGGTGAAAGATAGCATGGACTCTTGAATTAGGATAAGCCCTGCGAACAAATTTAGTATCCCAATTAACGAATAACGATTAACGAAAATCGATCGTCCATGGACCATGGTTTATTGACCATCGACCATCGTTTTTGGGTGCTTAGGGTTTTGGTTATTGGTTATTAGTTATTGGGGGTACGGTGTTGATTGAAGGGGCTTGCCCACCTATTTATTACGATTTTAAGGATTACTTTGGGCTGGTAATAGAATTAGGTTTAATCATTCAGAAGTAGCAAAGAAACCCCTATTAACCAAATAACCAATAACCAATAACGCCCGCCAAGGGCAGTTAAGAAATTTACAAGCACGAAAAAAAAATCGTTCTTGGTCCACCGTCGATGGTCAAACCCTAGCCATCGCCTCTAAATAGGAACCTAGCTCGTAAACCACCCTCGTCCGTGGTCCGTCGTCTGCGCCAAAGAATTATTGTAGCCTGAAATTCGTTTTATGCTGTATATTTCATAAGGGAGAATCCATAACCATGCATATGACTGATACACCTAAAATTGTTCGTTGTAAATGGGGAAAAACAGAACTGGAAAATGGGCAAACCTATAAGGATGTAAAACTGTGGCCGGGCGGCGCGCGTGCCTGGGATTGGAAAGAAACGGGCACATCCCATCAACCGGGCATCCAACCGGCCGATGTGGAGGAGCTGCTGGAGAACGGCGCAGAATATATTGTGTTCACCCGGGGCTTTCATAAACGTCTGCATACCAAGGCCGAAACGGTGCATCTGGTAAAACAAAAGGGGCTGGATTACGATATTCTGGAAACCGGGGAGGCCGTGGAGCGCATTAACGAGTTGATTGATGAAGGCGAAGCCGTTGGGGCGCTGATTCATTCGACGTGCTGAGGGGACGACGGACGACGGTTTTCGGACGACGGTTTTCGGACGACAGACGACGGACGACGGATGACGGACCACGGACTACGGACGACGGTGGTTTACGAGCTGGGGTTTATGGGCTTGCTGGGAGTTGACGATTGATGGTGGACCGTGGAATATTGACCATCGACCATCGTTTTTGGGTGCTTAGGGTTTTGGTTATTGGTTATTAGTTATTGGGGGTACGGAGTGGATTGGCGGGGCTTGCCCACCTATTTATTACGATTTTAAGGATTACTTTGGGCTGGTAATAGAATTAGGTTTAATCATTCAGAAGTAGCAAGGAACCCCAATTAACTAATAACCAATAACGCCCACCAAGGGCAGTTAAGAAATTTACAAGCACGAAAAACAATCGTCCTTGGTCCATCGTCGATGGTCAAACCCTAGCCATCGCCTCTAAATAGGAACCTAGCTCGTGAACCGCCGTCGTCCGTCGTCCGTGGTCCGTCGTCTGTCGTCCGAAGACCGTCGTCAAAAAAATAGCATCTATCCCGCCTGTGCGTTACGTTGATTAACAGCGGTAATATTTCAGAACACAGCATCTGATCATCATGGCACGACAACGACGCATTGATCCACGGCAGCGAGTTTTGGGTGAGGACTACCAGATCAGTCAGAATTTTTATGAAAGTGATGTGCACCTTCAGCAGTTGCTGCATGAGCAGTTGAGTCAGGAAGTGCTGGATCGGCTCAAGCCGAAATTGTACCGGATGGGATTTGACGCAGCGGTGGTGATGGATGCGTTGTCGCTGCAGGCCGATCAACATGGCCCGGTGTTGCGCAAGCGCTCTCCACTCGGCGAAGAACGCGATCAGATCGAATTTCATCCCTCGTATTGGGAGCTGATGGATATCGCCGCCCAATCGGAGATGTTTTACCTGAAATATCAGAAAGATCAAAAAGAGCACTATGAAGGTTATCGCCATCGGGCGGGATTTGCCATTGGGCAGTTATACGCGATGAGCGAGCTGGGACAATACTGTCCGCTGTGCATGACCGACGGGGCCGCATTGGTACTGGAACGTCACGGCGATCCGGCTCTGGCCAAGCGACTATTGCCCCGCTTATCCAGCCGGGAAGGTGATGATCTGTACACCGGCGCCATGTTCCTCACCGAACGTCGGGGCGGATCCGATGTCGGACGAAATGTGACCACCGCTAAATCTATAGATAGGCATCGCTACCAGTTGAATGGCGAAAAATGGTTCTGCAGCAACGCCAACGCGGAAGTGAAACTGGTACTGGCGCGCACGGACGAAGAAAAGAAAGGCACACGCGGGCTCTCCTTATTCGTGGTCGAAAACGAACGAGCCGACGGCTCGCCCAACCCCATGGAGATCGTTCGTCTGAAAGATAAGATGGGTGTGCGCTCGATGGCCTCCGCAGAAATTATTCTCAACGATACCCAAGGTTGGTTGATTGGTGAAGAGAACCAGGGTTTCAAGCTGATGACCGACATGATCAATATGTCGCGCGTGTACAATGCCATTGCCGCGGTAGGCGGATTTCGCCGGGCGTTGATCGAAGTGTGGCAGTATCTGAATCATCGGACCATTTTTGGGGAAACGGCCACCGATCTGCCTATGATTCGCCACCAGTTGATGGATCTGGGCGCACAGCATATCGGACAGCAACGCTTGGTGTGGCGCGCTTTGGAAGCCATGGATCGAGCCGAAATGGGAGAGCAGGAAGAAGCCGAGCGGCTACGCATGCTCACCCCCATGGCTAAGTGGTGGAGCGCGGAAATGGCCGTGTACGGCGTGCGCGAGTGTATGGAATTGATGGGCGGCAATGGGTACATCGAAGATTTCATCATGCCCAAGCTGTTCCGGGATGTGAACGTGTTGCCCATCTGGGAGGGATCGGGCAATGTGATTGTGCTGGATATGTTGCGCGCGCGATTAAAATCGGATGGCTTCGAGTTTTTGGTTAAAGATATCGAGCAGGCTATTAATGACGGTGGGGATCAAGCCGAGCGATTGAATCAGGAATTGGAGCAGGTGTTGGCTCAAGTGGAAACCTGGCCTAAACGCAGCGAAGCGGAGGTGCAGGTCAACGCCAAACCGGTGTTCCGCCGATTTATCAGGCTCTACCAGATCGCCTTGTGCCTGCAGTCTGATTTGGAAAGTGACCAGCAGGCCGCGGAGGTCTTGCTAAAGTTACTGGATGATTCCATGGAAACTGAAGCGCCGCCTAGTCGGGAAGAGCTGGAAACGGTGATGGGCTGGACCTATGGATCCCAATAATCGCTTTTGATGACCGACCCTCACATTACAGATAGCGATTACTCCATTTTGAACATCCTTCGTTGGATCGGCGGATTGCTGGGACCGGTAGCCTTGCTCGTGCTTTTGTTTACCGGTGCGGCCGAGGAAATTTCATTCTCCATTCGAGCCATGGCGGGTATCGCTATCTGGATGTCGCTCTGGTGGATTTTTGAGGTGATCCCGCTGGGAGCGACCGCCCTGCTGCCCCTGGTGCTTTATCCGATACTGGGCATTACCGGTATTGATGAGGTCAGCTCGGCTTATATGAACGATGTGATCTTTCTGTTTCTGGGTGGATTCCTGATCGCCCTGGCCATGGAGCGCTGGAATCTGCACAAGCGGATCTCACTGCGCATCATCCTGTTTTTCGGATCCGAACCGGAGCGCCTGTTGGTGGGATTCATGGTGGCCGCCGCTTTTCTATCCATGTGGATTTCCAACACGGCCACCGCGGTCATGCTACTCCCCGTGGGCTTGGCCGTTCTGAAACGATATGAGGACCAGCCTCAAGAACTGGAGTCGGGAGCCAAAGATCCCTTTCCCGCGTATTTAATGTTGGCCATCGCCTATGCCTGCTCGGTCGGAGGCATGGCCACCTTGATCGGCACTCCGCCCAACTTAGCCTTGGCTCAAATATATAACGCGGATCTGATGCCCGGAGATATGCTCAGTTTCGGGCGCTGGCTGACCATCGGATTGCCGGTGAGTTTGGTGATGTTGGGCGTGATTGGCGGCGTGCTCATCGGGAAACTCAAGCGGCAGCATCGAGCGATGGGCGTAAAACCGCGGGAGAATTTACTGGATGGGCAACAGGTCCGCAATGAGTATGAAAACTTGGGAGCCATGTCACGCGAGGAGAAAATTATTGCTGTTATCTTCGGTACCACCGCGCTGTTGTGGATCTTTCGCACCAATATACAGATTGGAGTAGTTACGATTCCGGGATGGGCTAGTATGATCGGAATGGAAGGACAGATCACCGATGCCACCGTAGCCATGACCATGGCATTGCTATTATATTTGATCCCCGCGCGTGTGAATAAGTCGGCGGATTCAGAGGTCACCGTTTCCACGCGGCTGCTGACTAAAGAGGTATTTCAAGAGGTTCCTTGGGGGATTATTCTGTTGTTCGGGGGAGGGTTTGCCTTGGCCGAGGGGTTCACGGCCAGTGGGTTGTCCGTTTATATTGGTGGTCAAATACAGTCGTGGAGTGCATTGCCACCCGCAGGATTGCAGGCGGGTAGCGCGGGTTTGATGACCTTTCTGACCGAGCTCACTTCCAACACAGCCTCCGCTCAACTGATGTTACCCATCTTGATCTCCGTGGCCGAGGGTTTGGAGATGCTGCCGTTGCAGTTGATGGTTCCAGCGACTTTGTCGGCTTCTTGCGCGTTTATGATGCCCGTGGCTACGCCACCCAATGCTATTATGTTCGGCAGCGGGCGCATTCCCATTCGCATGATGGTGAGTATCGGGTTGATGCTCAATCTGCTGGGGATTGCGGTGGTTAGCCTCTGGTCGATGCTGATTTTGTGATGGATGCCCTCGAAACTGCGGGCGCTCAAGACCTGAAAGGGTCGCCAGACCTTTCAGGGTCGTTATAGAATCATTATAGAATTGTTTTAGAATAGTTTTTGTCATTAAAGTGGAATAGGCTGTCGATAGGATGGATCCTCGACCCAATCAGACATTCGCTGACTCTATTAAGCCAGCGGATGTCCTGAAAGGTCTCGGGCAATGTGTGTTGATCAGCTCGGATCACATTAAGGGTGAATTACCCCTCAGTCTAGCCGATTAATCTATCCGGTCCTATTCAACGTACTCCCGCCTGGACAGCTCTCCCAGATGGGAGCGGCGGTTTTGTGCTAGTGGTTTGTTACTGGGCATGGATCAAATAAAATAAACTGCTCAAGCCACTAAGCTTTCTACGAAAAGCAACCAACTCCCCAACGCCTCCCCAACGCCGTTTCCCTCGCAGGGGAACTCCGACGATAGTCGGTAAGGGGTCAGAGACCTGTGGCAAATATGTATGCTTATGATTGAGACATATCGAAAATCAGTGAGGTCGAGAGCCTAGAAATCTTGAGGAAGCTTTTCCAACCGTTTTATTAGTGAATGAGTGTGTGCTCCATTCTTTTTTTAGGCAAACAAATTATTATTTATGGGGCACACGTCGGGCTGGCAGCCCGACTCACGAGTGCGTGGGGAAAATGGTCATGTATGCCAATTTTGTAATGGTGATTGGTTTGGGCCTTGGCCGGATGGAGTGTATTTTCTTTTACTTGAAGTGCAATGGGCGATACAATCTGCATTTTTTACAGTACGTTAGTACGTACTGTAGTCGGATAATTGGCTTTTTCTGAAAATTTTTTTGTAAGGATTGAGCAACAAACGGCACTTATATTTGAAACGACAACAAAAAATAAATTGAGGAATCCATTATGGCTTCACTGAACAAAGCAATGATCATCGGACGATTAGGTGCCGATCCTGAAGTACGTTACACTCAAAACAATACCGCCGTCGCCAACATGAATGTGGCCACCAGCGAGCGCTACAAAGACAACATGGGCGAGTGGAAAGAACGCACCGAATGGCACCGTGTGGTTGCCTGGGGACGCACCGCGGAGATCTGCAACGAATACCTGCGTAAAGGTTCACTGGTATACTTTGAAGGTCCTATTCAAACCCGTCAATGGGAAGACAAAGACGGGAACACCCGCTACACTACGGAAATCAAAGCGCTGCGCATGCAGATGCTGGATTCCAAAAGTGACAACGGGAGCGCGAACCAATCCAAGCCTGCCCAGCAAGGCGCGCAACAGCAGCAAGCAGGCGGTAAACAAGCAGCCAACAGCGCTGTAGATCTCAATGAAACCTTCGAAGACATCGACGATGATCTTCCGTTCTAATCAAGCGAACATCACCCTGCTTGAGGGATTAGACATCCTATCATATAAAAAGGTATCTCGTTCTCGAATGAGATACCTTTTTTCATATCTTGAATGCCTGAGCAGCTGTGTGTAATTTACCTTTCATTAACTCGAAAATAAGCGGACTGAATCATAGAGCCTCACAGTACAGGTATACTCTTAACCAACATCACTAGTGTAGCGGCGATAGTCGGATCAGGCGGGGCCGAATCCTTGCTATGGAGCGACCTCATGATCCAGGTGGTGATCATTGTGCTGGGTCTGCTATTTTCCGCGCTCTTTTCCGGATCCGAGGTAGCCTTTTTCTCACTGGCCAACCAGCTGGATGCTCTCCAAGACGCCAAAGACCATCCCCGAGCCGATCGCCGCATCTTGTTGATGCTGGATAAACCGCGCCGTTTATTGGCCACGATTCTGATAGGGAATACCTTTGCCAATATCGTGACCTCCATAACCGCGGCGTTAATGACCGGAAAACTTATTGCCAAAATCGGACTATCACCGGTGGCCCTTTTTACTATCGAAGTTTTGGTGGTCACCTTTATGATTATCATCATTAGTGAGATTACGCCCAAGATTATTTCCATCAATCAACCCCTGGATGTTTCCCGGAAGATCAGCGGTTTTATTTATGGGATGTTTGTCTTGCTAAAGCCGTTATCCCAATCTATCGCCAATTCCACCATTAAAATTGAGCAACGGCTGCCCAAACCTGCCCAAAAGATTACCTCCAGTGACATCAAAACCATGGCCGAGGTAGGCGAGATGCAGGGATCGATCAAAGGAGATGAACGGGAGATTATTGAAAATGTGATCGAATTCAGTAATACGTCTGTTCGCGAGATCATGACCTCCCGGGTGAATATTGTGGCCGTATCCACAGAAGATTCCTTGCAGGAGGTAATCGACCGGATCCGGGAAAAAGGATTATCTCGCATGCCACTGTATGATCAGGAGCTGGACTATATCTTAGGAGTGATCCACTCCAAAGATGTATTGCCTTACATGAATTCCGATATTGAGCAATCGACGATCAACTGGCGCACCATTGCCCGCAAAGCGTTATTTATTCCCACCACCAAGAAATTGGATGATCTGCTGCGCGATTTTCAGCAAGAGCGTACTCATATTGCCATCGTGGTGGATGAATATGGCGGTACAGAGGGATTAATCACCCTGGATGATATTCTGGAAGAAATTATCGGAGATATATCCGATGAGTATGATTTTGATGATGAATCGCTGTTTACCCAGTTCAAGCATAATGTATATATCTTCGACGCCAAGATCGATCTGGATGATATGGAAGAGGTATTGAAGGTGGAATTGACCTCGGAAGATGATGAATATGAAACGCTAGGTGGGTTGGTGTACCATCTTTTGGAACGCCTTCCCCAGGTAGGAGAAAAGTTATACTTTAAAGGTCTGGAATTGACCATTCACACCGTACAAAACAATCGGGTGCGTAAACTCAAGGTACAGCGAAGAGATGGGAAAAAGGCAGTGAAATCACCTACTGGACCATCCTCGGTAGTCGATTCGGATTTATCGCCGGATGTTGACCCAAACACTGATTCTTCGAATTCATCTAAATAAGTAACCTATACATGACCGCTACCCAAACGGCTCCTTATCCATCCGTTGATCTCGCCCCACTCACCACTTTCGGGGTACCGGCGCAAGCCGAGTATTACGCAGAAGTTAAATCGGTTAAAGAACTGAATGAGGCACTGATGTGGGGCAAGCAGCACGGCGTTCCTATGTTGGCGTTAGGAGGGGGCAGCAACATGATATTTCTGGAAGATTTTGAGGGACTGGTTATCCACCCTCAGATTGAAGGCATTGAGATCTTGGATGAAGATGAGACCAGTGTAACCCTTCAAGTGGGGAGCGGAATAAACTGGCACCAACTGGTAGTGTGGTCGGTAGAGCAAGGCTATCAGGGTATTGAAAACCTGGCGCTGATTCCCGGAACCGTAGGCGCGGCTCCTATACAAAATATCGGCGCCTATGGGGTTGAACTAGTTGACGTATTTAAAGAATTGACTGCCATTCATGCTGATAACGGTAAAACACGAGTTTTCTCAAAGAGTGATTGCCAGTTTGGGTATCGAGATAGCGTGTTCAAACAGAGCGACCAGAAAGGACGGTGGTTAATCGCGCAGGTTACACTGATCCTACAAAAATCGGATACTCCCAATACCTCATACCGTTCATTACGCCAATGGATGGAGGAGCGCGATATTCCAGAACCCACGCCTCGGCAAGTGATGGAGGCGGTGATCCAGATTCGTCAATCCAAGCTGCCGGATCCACGGGAGATAGGAAACGCGGGCAGCTTTTTTAAAAATCCCGTGGTGGATCCCGCGACCGCCGAGCGTATTCGAAGAGAGTTTCCGAAAATGCCCTCTTATACCATCGATGAGTATCACGTAAAAATTCCCGCCGGTTGGCTGATTGAACAAGCCGGGTGGAAGGGGAAAACCGAGGGATCGGTGGGTTGTTTTGAAAACCAAGCTTTGGTATTGGTGAACCGGGGAGGTGCCACGGGTACCGATGTCGTACGTTTTGCGCGTAATATCCGTCAGTCGGTTCACAAGCAATTTGGAATTCGTTTAGAGACGGAAGTGAACTTGGTGGATAAACAGGGCTATACAACCCTCTGATTATGCGAGAACGGATTCCACTTTTTACACACCGGGACTTACGAAACGCCTTGGTATGCCCGCGAAAGATCTATTATAAAGCTCATCATTATCCCACCAAATACACCCGCGGTGGGGGATTATCACACGGACGCCTACTAAAAGGAATGCTCTTGGCGGTTGCTCGCTGCCTGGCTGATGACACCCCCGTACCGGACCTGCCCCCTCAATTTTTGGGAGAAATCGAACTGGCCAATTTTCAGCAATTACCCAACAACCGCTGGTATTATAATTCAGCCATTATTGCCGGAGATTATCGGGTAGCCATGCCCTTTATCTTTAAGCAGCAAGATCGATTGGATCTCTATCAGGTTCCTACCAAAACGGTGGCCAGTCCGGAGCACAAGTTTCAAGATGAGCGTACGGCCAGCAGTAAAAAATGGAGACGCTATTGGTCGGATCTGGCCTTTTTCAAAGAAGCCATGCGTCTACACTGGCCTCAGTGTGACGTCAATGCGAATCTTTATGTGGGGCAAAAATCAATCAGAACCGATTCGTTACATCCGTTTGAGCATATCCTCTTGCAACCGGTCTCCTTTCCCGATCACGAGCGGGATATCATCTTCATGGATGAAACCGCCCGTGACAAGATCAGGCAAGAAAAGTGGATGCGGCCAATCAGTGTGGATCACATTATTGATCGCTGGATTAAACTCCAGTTTGAAGGGGCCAAAGGATTTAATAAGCAGTTAGAGGCGTGGAAGCAGATAAAACTGAACGGGGCAGATGCAGAGCCAGAGTTAGGCATGCACTGCCAATACTGCGCGTATCGGTTGACTGAAGAGCAGGAAGCCGAGGACGTGCCCCATGGTTTTCGGGAATGCTGGAGCCGGGAAGGCAGCGTCAACGAACTAGCCATCGACAGCCATATTCTCAATTTGCCCGGGCATGGCGTGGCCGAATACCTGGGACGAGATTACCGCTGGCAATCGGAAGTCCCCGAGGAGTTGAAGCATGGGAACTGGCGTTCGTGGCTGGATAAGCGAAAGCGGTTCACCCTGCAGCAACGACAGCAGTTATCTCTGTGGGATGCGCAGGGCAAGGAGGTTCCCGAACTGATGATTCGAGGCGGATTGTGGGAAGAGATGAAGAAGTGGGCCTTTCCCTGGCACTGCATCGATTTTGAAGCGGCGCATCTGCCTATTCCATTAAACAAGCATCACAAAGCCTATGAACGACTCCTGTTTCAGTTTAGTTGCCACACCATCCAGGAAGATGGAACCGTACGACACACCGAATGGTTGCATACCGCTTCCGGGGTATATCCCAATTTCCGGATGGTGGCTGCGCTGACCGAAATTCCGGATATCGCGAAGGGCACGCTCTTTCAATATTCGCCGTTTGAGACGCAAGTGGTCCGTTCACTGTATCACGCACTAGAGCATGAAGATCAGATTCAGGATTGTGAGCTTCCCCTGCCGGCTTCTGATTTGCGCGAACGACTGAAACCGTTGGTACCGGAAGCGAACAAAGGTCCCAGTCGTTGGGTGGACCTCCACAATATGGTCAGTCGCTTTTATTTTAATCGTAATTCAAAAAGTTCATTGAGTCTCAAAACCTTGACGACTGCGGTAATGAATGCCGATTCCTGGTTGGTGAAAAGGATTAAGGAAGATTATGTGGGGTCCCATCTAAAAGGGGCGGACCTGATTAAAACCAACGGTCTGGATAAATTGGCTAACCCCTATACCACACTGACCGCCAAGGAGTTTGATGTATCCGAGGGATCGGAAGCCTTGGCCGCTTATATGGCCATGCAGATCCCCAATTTAGCAGAGCACCGCCGGGAGGATATTCGTAACAGCTTGTTTCAATATGGGGAGCTGGATACGCTTTCGTTGGTCTTTCTGCTGCAACATTGGACGGGAATTCTGGATCGGATGGATGGGGATGGCGATTGGATCCAGGGGTAGCAGTCAATTGTCCACTGATCACGGAGGAAAGCTATTTCTAATTAGATTTGCATTTTTCTGCTGTTGATACTAGGAGTGTCGTTAATCGTTATTTGTTATTTGGGATTTTAGCTAAGTATGAGTTCAAAATCCTATGTCAATCACCAATCCAAGCATATTCCAGAATTTTGGAAATGAATTGCCAGGGCAAGCCCATTGAATGAGTTGGTGTTTTAAATAACTATTAACGAATACCCCCGAAGATCCCTATATTCCCCGCAACTAATCACTCTGTTTCACAAATTCCCTCAGATTATGATTGAGCGTTATTCACGCAAAGAAATGGCCGATATTTGGACCGAAGAAAATCAATTTCAAGCTTGGCTGGATGTGGAGCTGGCTGCATGCTGGGCTTGGAGTAAATTGGGAAAGATCCCCGAAGAGGATGTAAATACGCTATATGAGAAGGCGTCCTTCGATGTGGATCGGATTAAAGAGATTGAGAAGAAAACGCGTCATGATGTGGTGGCGTTTACGCGCTCGGTCTCCGAATCGCTGGGGGAAGAAAAGAAATGGGTGCACTACGGATTGACCTCTACCGATGTGGTAGACACCGCCCAAGGGCATCGCATGCGACAAGCCAACGAGATTCTGCGCAAAGATATCGATCGCATGATTGAGGTGCTCAAAAATAAAGCCCTCGAACACAAAGATACGGTGATGATGGGGCGCACTCATGGCATCCACGCCGAACCCACCACCTTTGGGCTGAAATGCGCGCTCTGGTACGCCGAGATGAAGCGCAACAAAGAGCGATTCGAAAAAGCAGCCGCCGATGTGGAATTTGGCAAGTTATCCGGTGCCGTGGGAACCTTCGCCAACATTCCACCGGAAGTAGAACAATACACCTGCGAAAAGCTGGGGCTGAAACCGGCGCCAATTTCCACGCAAACCCTGCAGCGAGATCGCCACGCATACTATATCGCCACCATAGCGCTGATCGGATCCACCCTGGAGAAAATGGCCGTGGAAGTACGTCACTTGCAGCGCAGCGAGGTTCGAGAAGCCGAAGAATTTTTCCGCAAAGGGCAGAAAGGCTCCAGCGCGATGCCGCACAAGCGCAATCCGGTCAGTTCGGAGAATATTACCGGTTGCTCGCGCGTGCTGCGTGGGTACATGATGTCATCCTATGAAAACATTCCACTGTGGCACGAGCGTGATATCTCGCACTCCTCCGTGGAACGCATCATTTTGCCCGATGCCACTATCTTGCTGGATTACATGCTGAACCGCTTCGCCGGGGTGATCGAGAAGCTGGTGGTATATCCCGAGCAGATGATGAAAAACATCAATCGTACCCACGGTCTGATCTTTTCGCAGCAATTACTGTTGCGCATGATCGACAAAGGACTATCCCGCGAAGAGGCTTACGACACGGTGCAACCGCTAGCTATGAAAGCCTGGGAAGAGGAACGATCCTACAAAGAGATTGTGGAACAAAGCGAGAAGATCAATGAGGTGCTCTCTAAACAGGAGATCGATGAATCTTTTGATCTGGATCACCACAAACGCAATGTGGATACTATCTTTAGAAGAGTTGGCTTGCTATAAAACAAGCATTCCCACCAAATCTGTAAATGAAAAGCCCTCGATTGATCAATCGAGGGCTTTTTTATGATTAAGCTAACCTGATAGCGTGTACCGAAACACAGCGAAGGTACACCTGTCAGCGTGGTATACAGTGTTCTCAACGCTGTCAGGAATCACTGTCGCGATGCGTTGACAGGTGTTTTTTAATTAGTAGGCCAAGGCCATGGTTTTGAATTTGTTAATGGCGTTATTGCGCACTAAGGCGTATTCGGTGTTATTAAAATTCCATTCAGCGACTTTTTTGTAGTATTTGCGAGCAATTTCGGAATTACCCATCGCGTCATAGCTCATGGCGATATCATATTTCACCATAACCCATTCGGTATCCGACATTTCCAGATAGCTCAGGGCATCCTCAGGATTGTTTTGCTGCAGTTGGATTCGGCCCATCAGATGATGGTATGGGTAGAGACTCTTTACGCTGGGATCCTCGTTCATCAGGTTATAGTTTTCACGGGCGTTTTGCATGGCACGTTCTACATAACCTTGACGCAGGGCTAAGAGTCCCTCACGAATGGCTCGATTAGCTTGATCATCACGCAGAGCTACCGACGTACCAATGTCGTTGTAAAGCGAGGTCATCACCGTATTCAACTTGTCCAGGGTAGATCGCGCCACGCTGAAATCATTGTTGGTGATAGCCACGTGAAACAGGCTTTGATGGGCGTTCATGCTGGCTACTTTTCGTTCGTCGTCCGACATTTCGTACTCATCCATATTGGATATTAGATCCTGCAAATAGTTTTGTGCGGCATCTAAATCACCGGCATAGATGTAGGTATTGGCTACAAAGGTTTCATTTAATACCTGATCTGATCCAGTCGCGCGTTTGATCGCCTCGTTATAGTCACTGCGAGCCTCTTGGTAGTTACCCAGGAATGATAGAGCGTGTGCTCGTTTACCATAGGCCATGGCTTCATCGCTATCTAAGTTAATCGCCTCGCTATAGGTATCGCGAGCTTTCTCCAAGTTGTTTTGGGCGCGATACACATCTCCCAGCGAAATATGAGCAAAGACCTCTTTGGGCTCCATCTCCACGAACTTGCTCATGTAATGCTCGGCAAGATCCAGATCTTGGGGAGTGTTTAACTGGTAAGATTCAGCCAGTTTTTTATAGGTAGCCGAGTAGGTCGGATCCTGTTGCATGGCCTGATAATAGTAATCGCGCTGTTTATTGTATTGCTTTTCATCGGCATAAACCTCGGCGACTTTCATTTTGGCCCAGACGCTCTCCGGATGGTTTTCCAGTAGCTCTTTACTGAGTTTCATCCGTCGATTTAAATCGTTGTTTATATAAGTATGCTCAATCTCAATAAGCAAACGTTCACCGGGAGTAACGTCATCCATTAACTCCATAGCACGATCAATATTTAGTCTCCAATCGGCCGGATTACTGGCCATGGTGGCTTTTAAATAATAGGCCATGCTAAAATTGGAATCTGCTTCAATTGCCATACTGACATGCTGGCGAGCATCTTCATCGCGACCCATTTCCCAGGCATGCTTGGCTTGTTGAAACTGAGTTTGGGCTTCGGTGTTTTCGGTGCTGAGGGGGATTTCTGTTTCCTGGGCTATCACCGTAGTGGTGATTAAAAATGTGAATGCCAGAATCGAAGTGATATACCTGCGGATGGATATTTGGTATGCGAAGTCCATAGGAACCTCTTTATTTTTATTAATAATTATGACCTGGATCGTTTGCCCAATTCCTAATCAATCGCTAATTGTTGATCGACTGGTTTCGGGCTCCAGTTTATGTGCTCCCTGATTAGTGTACTTCTGAACCCACCACGAATTAATATATACAGTAAGTAACCGTAAAACAGTGGTTTAGTGTAAATTATGTAAGTTGGGGAAATGGATGTGTGGCTTACAGTTAGAAACATGGTGGAAAAAGAAGTTGAAATATAATCATTGTAAAAGCTATAGTAGCGCACACTAATCACATTTCACGTTGAAGGAAGATCACATTCTTTGGTAAAAACGTGAGTGGGGCATTCAGCTGCTGGGCTATCCATCGAAAGGTGGGCTCTGAATAAAACGCTACATGGGTATGGTCATCTTTGTAATGCCAAGTAGAAAAAGCCTGTTTATCGATGACCAGCTGAGTCATGATGGCCAGGTATCCACCGGGGCGTAGCAGTTTCCACAGCCGTTGGATTTCTGTCCATGGATCATGCAGATGCTCGATGACTTCCGTAGCTGTGATGAAATCATAACTTTGTTTAAAAACCTCGGGGTGATCCGCGTAAAAAGGATCATAGAGGTCCATCGAATGTCCGACTTCCTCGAGCATAAGACTCAACGTGGGTCCCGGGCCTGAGCCGAAATCCAATCCCTGACTTTGCGGTTCCAAGCGAGCATGGAGCGGCTCGAACAGATGCCCTAAAAAGCGACGGTAGCCCTCGTCATTCGGGCCATTCTCGTGCAGGTCGTAACGTGCTTTTTCCTCCTCGGGATCCAGCCAATATTGTGAGGGGACAAATACTAGCTTACACTGCTCACATTGCAAATAGCTCCGCTGGTTATCGTGGTGATAGGGATTTGTATGTGGGGATCCGCAGAGAATGCAATTCATGGTTAGAAATTTTGCTAAAGGGATGAGTGGGAATGATGGAGTGATAGAGTGACGCGCCTGCGGCGCTTAGTGATGGAGTGATTTCTTGCTTGATGATTTTTACTAAACCTAATTACCCAAAATGGTTATTCAAAAGTCTCGTAGTAATACCACCAGCATGAAACTCCATCACTCCATCACTCCATTACTCTATCAATAAGCGTCAATTGTTATTTCGTTGTTCTGCAGCCTGTCCAGTAGCTCAAATTTTTTGATTTTACCGGAGGCGGTTTTGGGCAATGCTTGGACGTATCCCACCGCCCGAGGGAGCTCAAATTTCTCCAATACCTCACCCAGGCGATACCGAAATTCATCAATAGCGTAGGGTAGTTCGGAGGTATCCCGTTGTAATACACAGATAGCTACCACTCGTTGCCCCCATTCCGGATCATCCTGCCCCAGTACCACACATTCTTCAATATTCTCTAATTGTTCCAAAATAGCCCGTTCCACCCGCTGCGGACGGATATTTTCGCCTCCGCTGATGATCATGTCTGATCGGCGTGTAGCTATATACAGGCGGCCTTCGTGATCCATTTGGCCCAGATCGCCGGTGTTGAACCAACCGTCCTCATCAAAAGCGTTTTCTGTGTCTGCCGGATCCAGGTATTCGGTAATTACCTGCGGACCGCGCAGCCAGATCTGTCCGTTGCCATCTTGCGCGGCCGGATCCGATAAATCCAGCCGGATGGAAACCTTATTGGATTCAAACGGATATCCCACCGTATCCAGCGGATCTTCCAGATCAAAGCGATCGCGAAACGGATGGGCGGCAATTT
The DNA here is from genome assembly GCA_051747265.1 of Bacteroidota bacterium. Lineage (GTDB taxonomy): Bacteria > Bacteroidota > Rhodothermia > Balneolales > Balneolaceae > JBNJFY01. The sequence goes on from JBNJFY010000004.1 coordinate 156,229, forward strand.
GCGCGCATGTCTCGGTCATGCCATAGCTGACTGTCAAAGGAATTTCACGTTCTACAGCTTCCCGGATCAGTTCAGGAGAAGTAGGCGCGCCGCCCATCAAGATGGATTTAAATTGCTCATGAACCGCGAATTTTTGGTCATCTAACAACCGACGCAGCATAGTGGGAACCAGCGAAGTCACGGTAATGCGTTGATCTTCGGACAGTAGGTGGGCAAAGGTGTCCCGGTCAAAGCCATTGGGTAGAGGATACACCGCCGAGCCGTACATCAAGCTTCGAAGAACCAGGGAATATCCACCGATGTGGTTGATAGGCAGGCCATGTAGCCACGCTTCGCCCACTTCCGGACGGGTTGTAGCATCAGCATCCAGTGAAGCGGATAGCATTTGCTCCCGCCGCAGTGGAACACCTTTGGGACGTCCGGTGGTGCCTGAGGTGAAAAAGAAACCGAATAGCTGGTTAGGTTGACAAAACCGCCGCTCTTCCCATTCTGATGCCGACCAGAGTTGGGCATCATCATAGCTAACGTCCAATGGATCGGGTAGATTTTCAAGGTGAATGCGAGGTTTACTCAAACTGGGAATGAGCGGTTCAGACTGATCGGTGATCAGAAGATCAACCGAAAGGGAAGCCAGCCGATCTTTAAGCGCAGCTTGGGAACTATCCGGAGATAAGGGTACCAGAACCCATCCCTGCAGCCACGCGGCGGCAATCAGAGTGAGCGCTCGTTCCGTGGGTTGAGCGATGAGGGCTATCGTTGGCTGATCTTCCGCCGAATCCAGTTGAGCGTGGATGCGCTCTGAAATAGCCTCTGTCCATATGCCTAGTTTCCGATAGCTCATCACCGATTGCTCGCGGTATAAAAATGGCGCGTCGGGATTGAGGGGAGGCAATTCCTGGTGTGCTCGATCGATAATCGTTGAGAGTTCGGTAGTCATATTATTAATTAAAAGCGTTTGGTCAATTTCAGATCCGAATGTTCAGGTGGCCAGGGGAGCGTTGCGAAGCCAAGACCGGATTTCGCAGATAGATGATAGTGACCATCAATCAGGTGTTGGGGATCGCGGTTGAAATCTACTGCTAACCAATTACCCGTAGCCAATCCGTGGGCAATCTGATCCGACGCTGGCTGGGATGCCGCAAATTGGGCAGTCATTTGTCGACCTATGGCTGTTTCCAACAAACTGGTAAATACCACTTTCACCAGCTTTTGCCGAGCTTGATCAACAATCGTTTGCATCGCGCCGATATGCCCGATACGCATCGGTTTCAAGATAAGTACTTGGGCAGCCCCATCAGCCAAAATCGATGATATCTGCGGGAGCGTGCTCAACGATTCATCCCAAGCCAGCGGTACCCCGGTGGCATCATACAGATCTTTGAAACGTGCGCTGGTGGCTTCTTGTAGGGGCTCTTCGCAGTATTCAAGATCAAACCGTTGCCAATGCCCAAGGATTTCTTCGGCTTTATTGAAGGTCCAGGCTTTATTAGCGTCCAAGCGGATGATCAGGTCGGGGAATTGGGATCGAATCTGTTCTAAAAGTTGGGTTTCCAACTCCGTGTTTTTGCCCACCTTTATCTTTACAGTGGAATAACCTTGGTCTATATATTCTTTGGTTCTGGATAAAGCTTGCTGGGCATCGGAGAGACTAAGCACCGCGTTGACGGGTAGCGTAGAACGAGCGTTCTTATTCAACAGATGACGCACTGTTTTTACTTGACTCTGAGCGAGATAATCGAGCACTAACGTATCCAGCGCAAAGGCCAAAGAAGGTAACAAATTCCATGATTGTGCCTGCTTCCACCACTCCGCATAGCTGGTTACTCTTTTTAGAGCCGATGTTAATTTGGATTCCAAAGCCGCGTATTGACTGGCGACCTCATTCAGTGATTCTCGGGAAAAGCCGGGAAGCGGAGCTGCTTCCCCATAGCAGATATAATCACCGGTATCCCACCGAAAAAGGAGTCCTTCTCGAAACCTCCATTTCCGATTTTGGGTCTCAAACGGTTGCCGAAAAGGAAGACGATACTGAAAAGTCTCCATGGTAAATTCCTTATTTGTCAACCGATCCACCATAATTATCCCAGAATGATGCCCGCCGAGAAGAGCAGTGAAAACAGTAACATCATGATGGCTGTTTGTTTCAGCGTGTTGTTAAGCTTGGCTTTATCACGATTGGTCCACACCACATAAATTAACCACGCACCCAAAGGCAAGGTAAGAAAGGGCAGCAATACCCAGCTATCATAATTCAACCGATAGTAGAAATGCGGGGGGATAGCAAAAGCCAAGGCCAACATCACCAAATACTCCAATCGAAGCGTATGCTCTCCAAAAAGAACTCCCAACGTGCGTTTGCCCACTTTGCGATCTTGGTCCACATCCCGGAGGTTATTAATCACTAAGATATTGGTACACAATCCTCCCATAGCCAGTGATCCCCAAAACGACGAAGAAGACCATTCCAATGCGTTCACGAAGTAGGTCCCCATTACCGCTCCAAATCCAAAGAATAAAAATACAAACAAATCGCCCAGTCCATTGTAGCCGAGTGGAAAGGGCCCCCCGGTGTAGAGATAGCCAAAGATCAGCGACAGTATGCCTAAGACCAGTATCTGCCATCCGGCATGCCATACCAGGTAAAGTCCTATTAGAAAGGCAATTCCCATGGTTATGGCCGTTGCCCACCACATGGTATCGGCAGGAATCAGCCCCGAAGCGCTGGCCCGGGTGAAGCCCACGCGTTCTTCAGTATCCGCTCCTTTAATGTGATCATAATAGTCGTTGGCGAAATTCGTTCCAATCTGTATCAGCAACGCACATATCAAAGCCACGGAGGTGGGTATCCAGTTGAACTGACCATCATGCCAAGCCAGAGACGCACCTAAAATTACGGGTGCCAATGCGGCAGGCAATGTTTGGGGACGGGCAGCTTCGATCCAAGCCTGATTTTTGGTCATTTAATGGGGCGATTGATTAGAATTTTAATTTTTTGACGGATCGAAAATAACAGGTTTAGGCGGCTTTGTCATTTGGTTGCCTAACAAATTAAAATATTTGCTAGGAGTAACTAAAAAGATAAAGTGCGGACGGGTGAAAACAAGGTCAGGGCATTAATTATTTAGGTTATTCAATGTCAAGTCAAAAATATATTAGGTTTTTTAATAAAAAAGCCTAAAAAAATTATTGAAAATTGGTTATGGAATATTATCTTTACCGCGAGTTCATCATCACAATCACAACTATATCTATCAACCTAAATTCATGAGTAAGGGATTTCGCAGGTACGATACACTTGCCGCTGCTCGAAACTGGCAGCCAAAATCAAACGGAAGAGCAAAGTCACCGATTAACGTGACTGAAATTTTTGGGGAAAATACACTACAACTGGATAGTTTGAAAGAACGATTGCCTAAAGCTATCTGGCAAGATTTGAAGCGAACCATCAGCGAAGGTGAGCCCCTAAATATTGAAGTAGCCGACGCGGTAGCGGTAGCCATGAAAGACTGGGCCACCGAAAAAGGAGCCACCCATTTTACTCACTGGTTCCAGCCGTTAACCGGTTTAACCGCTGAAAAGCACGACAGTTTTATCACTCCCAATCAGGGGGGCGGTGCCATTGCCGAATTTTCCGGTAAAGATCTCATTCAAGGGGAGCCGGATGCATCCAGTTTCCCCAGTGGTGGATTGCGAGCTACCTTTGAAGCCCGTGGTTATACCGCCTGGGATCCAACTTCGCCAGCCACCATCATGGAAAACGAGAACGGTTCGGTGTTGTGTATCCCTACTGCTTTCGCTTCCTGGACCGGCGATGCCCTGGATCATAAAACACCACTGTTGCGCTCTATTGATGCGTTAAACAAACAAGCGCAACGTGCCTTGGAACTGTTTGATGTACCAAACAAGCGCGTAACCTCGACGGTTGGTTGTGAACAAGAGTATTTTCTAATTGACCAGGAGTTCTTTTATCGTCGCCCGGATCTGATGACCGTTGGACGCAGTTTGGTGGGGGCCAAACCCCCTCGCGGGCAAGAGATGGATGATCATTATTTCGGTCAGATTCCCGATCGCGTACTCAGTTTTATGCTGGAGGCCGAAAAGGAGCTCTATCGTTTGGGGATTCCGGTGAAAACCCGTCACAATGAGGTTGCTCCTAGTCAGTACGAAATTGCCCCACTGTTTGAAAGCGCCAACGTAGCCGCGGATCATCAGCAGTTGACGATGGTTACCTTAAAACGCATCGCGCGTGAATATGGCATGGAGTGTATGCTTCATGAGAAACCATTTGCCGGAATGAACGGCAGCGGAAAGCACCTGAATTGGTCTATTGCCACTACCGATGGGCAAAATCTATTGGAGCCGGGCAACAATCCGCATGATAATATGCAATTTCTGTTCTTCTGCTTAGCCGTCGTTAAAGCGGTTTATAAGCATCAGGACCTACTGCGCATTTCTATTGCCAGTGCCAGCAATGATCACCGTTTAGGGGCCAATGAGGCGCCGCCGGCCATTATCTCTATGTTCGTGGGCGATCAGCTGGATGATGTATTTAAGCAGCTAATGAACGGTGGGTTGAAAGAGTCCAAGCAGGGCGGCTTGTTGGGACTGGGTTCGGCTGTGCTGCCTAGTATTCCCAAACACGCCGGTGACCGGAACCGAACCTCGCCGTTTGCTTTTACGGGCAACAAGTTTGAATTCCGCGCGGTTGGATCCAGCCAGTCAGTATCGTTCCCTATTGTGGTATTGAACACCATCGTAGCTCAGGCTATTGATGAGATGTGCACCGAATTGGAAGCGCACCTGGAGAATGACGAATCGCTGGAAAAGGGACTCCAAACCGTACTACATGACACCATAAAGGAATCTCACGACATCATCTTTAATGGTGACGGTTATTCCGAAGCGTGGGAGAAAGAAGCCGAAGAACGGGGTTTGCTCAATCTGTGGACCACGATCGATGCACTGCCCCTGTTTAAAGCAGATAAAAACATCAAGCTCTTTGATAAGTATGATGTATTGTCCAAGCGAGAAATTGTCTCTCGACTGGAGATTTGGGCGGAACAGTATGCCACCACTTTGGAGATCGAGGCAGATACCACCGACCGAATCGCACGTACCATGATTATTCCTGCTGCGGTTCGATATATGAACGAACTAGCCGCCATCAGTGATCGTGGAGTTACGCTCGGTTTAGAGACCACCGGAACCAATTCTGTGCTTAATACCGTGAATGATAGTATCAATCATCTGGATGAAGCATTGAAAGAATTAGGGCACGCCAAGGATAAAATCTCAGATGAGATGGAAGTTCTCGAACGAGCCGAACTCATGAAAGATCATGTGATTCCCGCCATGAACAAAATCCGCGAGCATGTGGATAAGCTGGAAAAGCATGTCGCCGACGATTACTGGCCAATGCCGGTTTATCAGGAGATGTTATTCGTGAAGTAGGTTAATATTGCTTAATTATTCAGGCAGCGCTCTTTATTGGGCGCTGCTTTTTTGTTTTATACCACTTTTCTGGCCAAACTTATGGCGATGAATTTGGAACGGGAAAAAAATCATATCACTATGCTTAGACGGGTCCTTTACGGGGTGTTGCTGATGGTAATCTGTTCGCAGCCTCAAGCATTAGCACAAGATGCATCGCAGCAGCCAGCTCACCAGCAAATAAATAGGCAAGCCGAGGATATTTTTGATCAAATGGTGGAGTGGCGCCGTCATTTTCATGAGCATCCCGAGTTATCCAATCGAGAAGAAGAGACGGCCGCATTCATTGCTCAGTATCTTCGTTCCCTGGGAATGAACGTGGAAACGAGTGTCGCGCATACCGGGGTAGTCGGAGTCTTAGAAGGCGATGGGGATGGCCCGGTGGTGGGGTTACGAGCGGATATCGATGCTTTGCCCGTGGTGGAGCGAACCGATGTGCCCTTCAAATCCACCAAGACCACGACGTATTTGGATAAGAAGGTGGGGGTGATGCATGCTTGCGGACACGACACGCACATCGCCATGCTCATGGGGGCAGCCAAGATTTTAACTGATATGAAAGATCAGTTGAAGGGTACGGTCAAGTTTATTTTTCAGCCGGCCGAAGAAGGTGCTCCTCCGGGGGAACAGGGGGGCGCGGGGCTGATGGTTAAGGAAGGGGTTTTGGAAAATCCCGATGTGGATGTGGTATTCGGCCAGCACATCAATTCTCAAACGGAAGTGGGAACCATCCGTTATCGTCCCCGGGGTACGATGGCTGCCGCGGATCGCTTTGTGATAACCGTGCATGGAAAACAAACCCATGGATCAACTCCGTGGACTGGAGCGGACCCCATTGTCACTTCCGCGAAAATTATTGAAGGGCTGCAGTCTATTATTAGTCGGAAAACCGAGCTAACCAAAGCCGCCGCAGTAATTTCGGTGGGCAAAATCCAGGCGGGGGTTCGGAATAACATCATTCCGGAGGAAGCCGAGATGATCGGAACGATCCGCACCTTGGATACCGGAATGCAAGAAAAGATACATAAGGAGATTCGCCATGTGGCGACCACTATAGCGGAAAGCATGGGTGCAACAGCCACGGTAGAAATCCAAAAAGGATATCCGGTAACCTACAATGATCCGGAATTGACCACGCAGATGGTACCCAGCTTGGAGCATATAGCGGGCAGTGAAAATGTGGTGTTATCCGATGCCATTACCGGTGCTGAGGACTTCTCCTTTTTTCAGAAGAAAGTCCCCGGACTTTACTGGTTCGTTGGTGGCATGCCTCAAGGTATGGATCCGGTCGATGCCGCTCCTCATCATACTCCTGATTTTTATATCCAAGAAGAAGGGATGAAGTTGGGCGTTAAGGCATTAACCAGACTGACCTATGATTACATGATCCAAAGCAAAAACACCGGACTTTGAAAACCTTAGAGAGGGCTTTGCAAAACTACCTGTCATTGCGAACGTAGTGCGGCAATCCCCTGATTAGATTGGGTAAACGGTGATTGTTACTACATCTTGCCAAGACCGAATAAATTTCGGAAGGTTTTGCAAAGCCCTCTTAGAGATCATCTGCATAATTTCGCTTTGTCTGTAAAGCACTGGAAAAATCTTTTGGGAAGAGCCTCTTTTACTTATTCAGATTTTCGGTGTGGATGTAATTGATTACCCAGCAAATAACCGTAGGGCTCCAGCGGTTCGATATTATCAAAGATAGCTTTCATTACACCTACTACGGGGATGGATAAAATCATGCCCGCAATCCCCCACATCTGTCCGCCCACCAATAAAGCGATGATAGCTACAAGCGGATTCAGACTGATCGTCGCGCCCATGATATTGGGAGTGATGAAATTACCTTCCAGGAATTGAGCTACAGAAAATATAATGATCACTCCTAATGGAATGAGCAGGGAGTCGTACATCAGCAAGCCATATAAAAAGGGAAGTGCCCCACCAATTAAGATACCGATATAGGGAATCAGGGCCAGAATAGCGGCGAATACTCCAAAAAACAGCGCGTGTTCAATACCGATAATCCACAAGCCGGTGACATTCAGAATCCCCAGAATCAAAACAACTGCTAAAATGCCTATGATGTAGTTCTGCAAAACACTGGAAATTTCCCCTACGATGTGGTCAATCTCCCGATCGCTGCTGTCATCGGTGATTTTGTAAAGGAAGTTGAGGTACAGATCTTTGTAGAATAGTAAAAAGAACACGTAGATAGGAAAGAGTCCAATAAATGAGAAAAATCCGGTGGTTGTGGTTACCAGGGCTTGGGCCATATTTCCACTCTGGCTGATTAACGTACCCATCGCTTGGTCTAGGTACCCGGAAATTTCATGCTCCGTAACCCCCAATTGTTGCTCCAGAAAAGTGAGGGAGGTTTCTGATAGGGTACGTAACCGTTTGAGCATATTGGGAAATTCTTCTGCAAAATCTGCCAACTGAGAGCCGAACAGCGCAATGATTCCTCCTAAAAACAGTAAAGCCAAAATCATACTGAGTAAAATGGAAAGGATGCGAGGCACCCCTTTCAGAGTCAGAAAGTTGACTAATGGATTTAGCAAAATGGCGATCAAGGCTGCAGTGACCAATGGGATCAAGATGGATTTACCAATGACCATGATATAGGCCAGGAGAATAATCCCCGCTAATATGGCCAAGCGTTCTGTCCATTTCATAGTAATCTGATGCGTATTCATGGGAGCATAAAAAATTACACTTCTTGGTTTAGGTAATGGATATAAGGTGGCTTAGTAAAACTACCTGTCATTGCAAACGCAGTGCGGCAATCCCCCACTTACATTATGTAAATGGTGAATGCGATTTGGATTTCTTATGGCAAGATTCATTTGAGATGGTTTTGCAAAGTCCTCTATACGGGAATGATTGAATGTTACATTAAGAGTATCTAAAACCAATTGAGAATACAAAAGATCGTGCTTAGCTGATTCAATAATTGAAGGATGGATACATTAAAATCGATCCATACCGATAACACCAATGAAATTGGGATACAAGTGCTATGGGTGGGGGGGCAGAAAAAACAGACATGCTGTCATACGAAGGTATCTTCGTACTAAATGTACTAGCATTGCGGGGGATTTTCTTACCCGCTTGTCATCCATTCTTGCAATGTGGTGAGTTGGATAAAATAAGCTGTAGATAATATCTATACTTAGCGACTGATTTAAGACGTAGTACTCAGTAATAACACGGCTCAACCATGCATCACAATTTACATCAGTTCCACATTCCGGTTATGGGAACCGGCCACTCCATTGATAGTCCTATTCGGGTAGCCCACTTGGGCATCAACTCCGTTGTCTCCATTGTTGATGATCTATTGTTGGAGAAAATACGGAAGTATTACAGTCAGCAGTTTGATGCTACCTATCAGCAAATTCCCCGAAACGCCGAAGATGGACGAGCACGACGCATTACCGCCTATTTGGATCTGATGAACGATATTGTCCAAGAGAAATTTGATCAATTGAAGGAGACGGAATTCTTTTCGGAGAGTGCGAAAGATCGCTATTTCCGATTACTCCCCGATACAAGTTCTTTAAAGCAAGCCTATCATCAATTGCAGGAGTATGTAGGGACGGAGCAGTGGAGCGAGAAGGCCAGTGCGTTGACCAATAGCATGCGGCCGGGATCCATCGATGTGAATATCATGGCCAAAGTAGATCGTTTGACCTATGACCCTGATGGGCAACCGTTGAGTAAAGAGTTCAGCGATGCCAGCGCGGCGTTGCGAGGTTACGCGCAAAGTAAATTAGAGTCAGCCGTAGTGTTATCGGCTGGATTTAATCCTCGTTTGTATAGCTACATGTCTAATTTTTCTGATTTTTATCGCGATCGGACCGGTAAGATCAAAAAGAAAATAATTTTGAAGGTCAGTGACTTTCGCTCGGCTTTGATCCAAAGCAAGTTTTTGGCCAAAAATGGATTGGAAGTCTCCGAGTATCGCATTGAATCCGGATTAAATTGCGGTGGCCATGCTTTTGCGTCAGATGGCGAATTGCTGCCCATGCTGCTTAAAGAATTTAAAGAGAAACGTGAGCAGTTGATCAGCCAGGTTCGCCCCATGGTAAAACGCTATTATGAGAAGATGGATTGGGAGTATCCAGAAGCCGCTGAGGAAGACCGGCCATCCCTCACGGTGCAAGGGGGCATTGGTACCCACACGGAAATGAGCCGTTTGCTGGATACTTTTGAATTTGACGGAACCGGTTGGGGCAGCCCATTTTTGCTGGTTCCCGAAGCCACCTGTGTGGATGATCCCACTATGCAGTTACTTCAAAAGGCCCATACCGATGATTTATATCTGAGTAATGTCTCGCCTTTGGGGGTGCCGTTTAACAATGTGAAAAATAGCGGCTCGCAAATTTGGACAGAAAAACAGATTGAGAAAGATAAGCCCGGTTCCCCATGTCCCAAGGGGTTTTTACAAACCAACACCGAGTTTACCGAGCAGCCTATTTGCACGGCTTCCAAAGAATATCAGCTGCTCAAAATCGATCAGATTAGAAATAGCGAACAAGCCGAGGAAGATAAAAACAAGGCGATATCACGAGTGGTGGAAAAGGAATGCTTGTGTCGCCATTTGGGCGTAGGAGCGTTAATGAAGCTAGGGCTCCAAAAGGAATCTTATGGACGTCAAGCTATCTGCCCGAGTCCCAATATAGCCTGGTTTGATCGGCAATACAGTCTCGAAGAGATGGTAGATCACATCTATGGCCGATCCGAGTCACTGGTTCCCGATGATCGTCCTCACATGTATGCCAAGGAGCTCACCATGTATGTGGATTACATGGAAGAGTTGCTAGAGCGCTCCATTGGCACAGAGAATGAACCGGATGTCGTTAAACGACTCGGAAAAATGGATAAGGCACTACGCGAAGGAATGGAATATTTGCTGGAAGTGGTCCAATCTAGTTTTGAGGCCAGTGATAATATGGATTCCATTCAAAAATCGGTTGAACAAGCAAAAGAACGTTTAGAGCATTTAAGGGCTATTGCATAAAGTTCTAATGTAGTTGATTCGTACACAATGCAGATCATTGTAAGCGCGTAGCTAAATCAAAAAAAATGATATTTAAGTCTGTTAAATAGGAATGGTGCTATTTATTAATAGAAGGCTTTGCAAAACTACCTGTCATTGCGAACGTAGTGCGGCAATCCCCCGATTAGCTTGTGTAAACGGTGATTATTACTAGATCTTGCCATAACCGAATAAATTTCGGAAGGTTTTGCAAAGCCCTCTATTAATACAGGTAGCTATTATTAAGAAACGTTAATATTTCTGTCTAGTTTTATTGTTACTCAAATCTGAGTCAGGATTTACATTAAATATTGGAGACAATCCGTCTTTCTACTCCTTTCGGCCTAATATATCAAGAGTTTTCCCCATCTATATTTAAGATTATTGAATCATTTCGGGACACTATACGCTTTTCTCACTCACCTATTTAAACATAGTGTTTACCGAATAAAAAGGGCAGTCTACCGAAGATTAAACATCGATACTCATAGATATGTATGTTAGTTCTGTGAAAGATAAAATGAATAGTTCAATGAGCGATTCATGGATGCATATAAAAACATATTTAATGTCGAATATATAGATGGTAAATTACGTATAGATATATTAAAAAATATATTTAAAGATGATATATATTTGTCGTATGAAAAAGATTTAAATGAGGTGATTGAGAAAGACGATGGAATAGAGGAGTGTACCTTTGTCATAGGTCAGGATTTTGAGCCAGCCTTCCTATTCTATCAACATGTTTTATCTGTTGCCAAAAAACTGAAATTAAACCGCAAGGTAAGTCTGATTAGTTCTGAGCAGATTTACCATGCGAGCCAATTCATGGAGCCCACCTGGTCATTATATATTGAACATGAAATAGACGATTCCAATGACCAATAGAGATGAACTAAAAAAGCTATTTGCAGAAGAAAGTAATGAGCTGCTGGATCAAATAGAGCAAATTTGTATTGAGTGCCCAGTTGATAGGATTGGAGTTGATCAAATTGCGGAAATTTATCGAACCGTTCATTCTCTGAAGGGGTCTGCCCGCATGTTTGGTTTTGAGGAAATTGAACATGTTTATCATGACTTAGAGGATATTCTGGACTATGTCCGTGAGCACCCCTCACTATGGTCGACAGAGATCAGGGCAATGGTATTAGAATGCATCGACTGGACGCGATGGGTAATGGGAAGTGAAAAACAAGGTGATGAGGCTATTAATGCTGATACCCTATCCCAAACTTTGCAGGAACTTAAAGCGGTCGTATTAGGAAGGCACGAGGCAGAGAAAAGTAATAGTGAATCAACAAGATCGGAGTTATCCCACAATCGATTTAAAATTGTTTTAAAGCTCAACCCGAATGCTATTCAACAGGGAGTTGAGCCGATTTATTTATTGGAGGAATTGAATGATCTAGGAATTGCCCAAATTACTTTTCATGGTGATGCAATTCCAGAATATGGCAGCTCTGAGCCCAATATTATATATGGATTTTGGATTATACATCTGGATACGGAAGCGTCTCTGGAGGTCATTAAAGATGTGTTTTTATTTACTGAAGATACCTCTGAGATTCGCATTACATCCATTGGGCGTAATGGGAATGATGATGCCGAAGAAAATAATGAGCAAACAGATCATAAACCCGGGCAAGCAAAACAATCGGATGGAGCGAAAAGCGGAGGCCAGAAATCATTTATAAAAGTTGAGACTAACAAGCTTGATCGGTTATTAAATGTTGTAGGTGAGCTGGTTATCAACCAATCACAAATTCAAAATAGTTTTCAAGAGCAGGCCCACCTCGAAAACCAACACGTAGTTGAAGAGCAGGATCGGTTGCTAACCCAGCTCCGTACTGTAGTGATGGATATGCGGATGGTGCCCATCGATTCTCTGTTTCTGAAGATAAAACGTGTGGTACACGACCTGTCCGAGTCAACAGGCAAATCATTGGTATTAAAGCTAGACGGTGGCGAGACAGAAATTGACAAGAAGGTTATCGATCGTTTAGCCGAACCGGTTATGCACTTGATTCGTAATGCAGCCGATCACGGAATTGAAGATGGTGAGATCCGAGAAGATCGGGGTAAGCCCAAAGAAGGGACGATTTATGCGACCGCTGGATTGGATAATGGGGAGTTTTCCCTAGTTATTGGCGATGACGGAGGAGGGTTGGATCTGAATAAAATCAAACAGATTGCCATTGAGAAACGGGTTATACCTGCTAATGCCTCACCGAGCCAACGAGAGTTGACCCAGTTAATATTTGAGCCGGCTCTATCTACCGCCGAATCTATTTCCAGTATATCTGGCCGGGGGATGGGTATGGATGTAGTACGCAGACGGATAGAATCGCTGAATGGTTCTATTCAAGTGCAATCAAAACCGGCTGAAGGTACGGAATTTCATATTCGTTTACCTATGACCCTTTCTATCATGGAGTGTTTGTTGGTTGGGGTTGGGAATACGAGATACGCTATTCCAGTTCGATATATAGACCATTGCCAACAATTGTCAATCGATCAGATTCGTAGCCAAAGAGATATGATTAACCTGGATGGGCAACCAATCACCTTGGTTCGTTTGGCTCAATTAGTAGGGGGGCAGACGACCCCATCGGAGCAATCCCAAATGATTGTTATCAGATACAATGAGCAAAAATTCGGGGTTATGGTTGATCAGATTATGGGTACCCTGCAAGCCGTTTTAAAACCATTACATAACCTCTTTGAAACTGTGGATATGGTCAGTGCGGGCACCATACTTGGTGATGGTGCTGTTGGTTATATCCTGGATATGCCTGCCCTCTTGAACAAAGCTCAATCATTGGAACAGGAATACTTAGAGAACGAAATATCGCTATGAAAACAGATCAAATAAGTGACCAATTTGTACTCTTTCGTATGGAAGAGGAACTATTCGGGGTCGATGTATTTACTGTCATGGAAGTTATTCAGCATCAGCGGTTTACAAAAATTCCAGACATGCCTGACTATGTGCTTGGCGCGATTAATCTGAGAGGAAATGTTGTTCCGGTGATCGATCTCAAAAATAAAATGGGACTAGGCACTTCTCAGGTGACTAAAAATACGCGAATCTTAATAATGAATTATGAGCATGAGGATTTTGAAGGTCTGATTGGCGTGATGGCGGATGAGGTTAGTGAAGTGCTTCGCATAGATCCAACGGAAGTTCGGGCAGCGCCAGAAGTTGGAAGCCATATAAAGACCGAATATATCCATGGAATGATCGCGCAAGAACACGAAGAAACGGAAGAGAAAGAACTAGAACAAGAATCGTTTATCATTTTGCTAGATCTCAACAAGATGTTGCGGGATGCTGGCCTGTCTTTAATCGAAGAAAACGAATCGGAAAAGGTAAAGGAGTTTACGGATGAAGTCTGATTTCTTACGCAATTACACCTTAGGTACGAGACTCTATACAGGGTTTGGAATTGTAATTGCCCTGTTATTGATCATCACCACAATGTCGGTCAATACGATTAATGATAATTACGAGTCTTTGATGGAGATTAATGATGATATTTTTGTCTCCATATCGGAGGCAAATAAAATCATTGATGATTTTTACGGGGCACTTGTGGCAGTACACAAGGCACCCATGGCTGATGATCAAGCAGCATTGAGTACGGCTCAAGAAGAGTATAGCCAGAGCTATGACTCGGCTTTGGAAAAGCTTTATGATGTGGAAAATCTCAATACAATTGATGAAGGTCGATTAGCTGGTTTCAGAACCAGTTTGCAAGATGCTTATGATATCCATCAAAAGGTATTTGAGGCAGTCTCCGATTCTAATTTTGCCTTAGCTGAGCAACTGATTAACGCTGATGTGCGTCGGTCAACTGACCGAACTTATAAAAACTTGGAGCGAATCCTGGAAAATGAACGGGATCAGTTAGCAACCTCAATAGAAAGGGCGGGAACCAGCTATTGGTGGACGTTGATACAGCTAGGAGGATTAACAGTAATATGCCTGTTAATTGCGATTTGGACAGCCAACAAGATAACCGGAAGTATAGTTGAGCCTATCGAAGAAGTTTCGGATAAGCTAGCTCGCCTTAAAGATGGCGATCTGACCATTGAACCCGATATGAGTGGAAATGATGAGGTACATCGACTCAACCGAGGTCTTAAAGGAACGATCGAATCTTTGAAGGAAATCATCCGGGATATATTTGTAGCCGCAGAGAATGTTAGCCAAGGTAGCATTCAGCTAAGTGCCATGGCCGAGCAGATCTCCTCAGGAAGTACCGAACAAGCATCCAATGTGGAAGAAGTATCTTCAACCATGGAGCAGATGAATGCGACAGTTGTTCAAAACGCTGAAAGTGCTCGTCAAACTGAAACGGTTTCTAATGAGGTTTCAGATGAGGCAGAAGAAGCAGGAGAAGCTGTTCAGAATACGGTGCAATCTATGCAGAATATTAACGACAAAATTGAATTTATTGAGGAAATATCACGACAGACTGATCTACTTGCTCTAAATGCTGCTATTGAAGCCGCAAGAGCTGGAGAAAATGGGAAAGGTTTTGCTGTGGTTGCCGAGGAAATTCGAAAGCTGGCTGAACGTGCCCAAAATAATGCAGCTGATATCACTAGCATTTCAAAAGAATCTGTTAAGCGATCCGAAGATTCTGGTGAAAAACTAGAGCAATTACTGCCCAAAATAGACAAAACTTCATCGTTAATTCGAGAGATTAGCGCATCTAGTAATGAACAGGCCAGCGGTATCGATCAAGTTACCCAAGCTATTCGTCAACTGGATACGGTAATCCAACAAAATGCGGGCGGATCCGAAGAATTGGCTTCTACAAGTGAAGAATTATCAACGCAAGCCCAGCAACTTGTGGAAACCATACGGTTCTTCAATGTAGATAATAATATGAGAGCAGCCGTCGTGAATAATAAAAGCGGTACGCAGCAAGGAGTAGCTCATACTATGAGCGCCACCGGCAATGGTTCCGGCAATACCACATCATCTGTCGAATCGGCTGATGGTATCGATTTGGAACTCTCTGAAGATGAAACCGACCAATATTTTAAATGATAATCAACCGCATAGGAATTGCGATCTGCCTTAACCGTAGGTCGCAATTCATGTTTTTAGGAATATGCAATGATAATGTAAAGCAAATCCACAGTGAATAATGGGTCGATTTCACATCGAAAAGTTCCTCAATTAACAGATGGTGAGTTCAAAGCCATTAGTTCGTATGTTCGTGAGATTTGTGGACTGAACCTTACCGACTCCAAAAAAAGTTTAGTTGAGAATCGTTTGCGTCAACGAATTCGACAATTAAACCTGCAATCTTATTACGCATATCTGAAACGACTAAAGAAAGGAGATCCAAACGCAACAAAAGAGCTTACTTGGTTTCTGGATCGTGTAACCACTCACACCACTCGATTTTTTCGTGAGCCCGAACAGTTAGATTGGATATACAATGATTTATTCGATCAGTTGGAAAGAATTTCTCGAAATCGAAAACTGAGAATCTGTCAACTGGGAAGTTCATCTGGGGAAGAATCATTCACTATTGGAATGATGTTGGATCGATATAACAACACTCATGATCGGTATATCAACTGGAAATTGATCGGGTTCGATATCAGTGAAATCTGTATTAAAAAAGCCGCAAAGGCTGTTTATAAGCGAAAAGCACTAGATCAAATTCCGGAATATTATAGGAAACGATATATACAAAATGGTATCGGCCCATTTGAAGATCATGTGCGTATTCATCCTCATATTCGAAATAAAATCTCGTTTAAGGTGAAAAATATTTTTGATATCAATCAAGTGGATGCCCAAAGTGCCCAGTGGGTTATTTGCCGGAATACACTGATTTATTTTGATCGCACCAAAAAGGTAGAATTGATTCGACGTATTGGAAGATGGCAGCGACCGGGTGATTTCTTAACCACTGGACTAACCGAATCTTTGGGTGATTTAGCTATTCCCTACGAACGTATTGGCCCCTCCACATTTAAACGCGTGGGAGGATAATATGATCAATGTAATGGTCATTGATGATTCGGCTGTGGTACGACAGGTATTTTCCGAAATGTTAAATACCACTCCTGATATTCGGGTGAGTGATGTTGCCGGTGATCCCTATATAGCCGCCCGAAAACTGAGAAAACGTGTGCCGGATGTGATCATTCTGGATATAGAAATGCCTAATATGGATGGGTTGACCTTTTTAAAAAAGCTTATGAGCCAACATCCATTGCCGGTAGTGATTTGCTCATCGCTAACCCAAGATAACAGCAAGCTGGCTTTGGATGCGCTTCATTATGGGGCAGTTGAGGTTATCGAGAAACCACGAATCGACGTAAAAAAATACCTGCATGAATCTAGAATTTTAATCGGTGACGCCATTCGATCAGCCGCGCAAGTAAAACCGGTACGTCGAAAAACTTCAACCGATGATAACTTAAGGCGAAAAAAGAGACCCTCTAATAAAAAAAGCATACTCAAGACCACACAACAATTTTGGGTTATCGGTGCGAGTACGGGGGGGACTACTGCTATTGAACAAATATTAATGGAACTTCCCGCAGACTCGCCTGGAATTGTGATTGTACAGCACATGCCCAAACAATTTACCAAGACATTCTCCACTCGTCTAAACCACTATACAAATGTGGAGGTACGTGAAGCTTCTCATAATGACACTATTATGGACGGCTTGGTTCTTATTGCGCCTGGTAATGCACATACCAAAATTGCACGCAGTGGAACACGGTACTATGTACGTGTAGTGAAAGGTGAACTAGTCTGTCGACATCGTCCATCCGTAGATGTGCTTTTTAATACGGCTGCAAAATCTGCCGGAGCGAATTGTTCGGCAATGATTTTAACGGGTATGGGAAGGGATGGTGCTGAGGGTATGAAGAAATTATATAAGGCCGGAGCCTATACTATTGCACAGGATGAGAGAAGTTCAACAGTATATGGAATGCCCAAAGCTTGTGTGGAAGCAGGAGTCATTCATGAGGTGGTCGATCTAAAACAAATGGCAAGAAAAATTATTGGGAAAAGAAATAAAGTGACTTGAATTGGTTTTGTTAGTGTGTGATATGAGTATAGATAAGTGGCTTAATATTTTGGCATATTAATGTTGGTTTATTACTTGTTTAAAGTAACTCATTGGGATGTAATGAATTGTATGATAATAATATTTTCGGAAATGTTTTTTGATGCAGGATTGTTGTTTGGGATTAGCAATTTTAGCTGTATGTGATAGTGTATAGGTTATATGGTGTAGTGTTTCGTAATTAGGCATGTTTTCGATCAGTATAAAGATGGTAGCGGAATTTGTGATGAGGTGATTGGTCTGATAAATATCATTAGTGAGTTATTTGCATGGTGAGATGTTGATACCGTTTAACGCTGTAGGAGTGAATTCATGGTTAGTGAGATTTCCAGCATTTTAAATGCATTCATTACAAATGTGGAGAACAATTATGACGATGTACGATTAGCTGTAATACTATTTGATAGTCCCCAAAAGGCAGCGGTGATTTCTTCGTCGTTAACCAAAGAATTATGTTTAGCCATTTTAAATAATGATCAACAGTTCAAAAACATTTCGAGCTTGATTAAGCGGTATAAAAAAAATGCTTTAATAATTCAGGACTTACATCAATATGCGCATTCTCGTGGATATTCAACCTTGGTAAAAAAGAATCAAGTGAAATCATTTTGGGCAGCCTCATTGGACGACACAAAACATGGAATCAAGGGTCTGCTGTGTGTTTTCACAAAAGAGGATACAGCGGTATTGCAAGAAGGGCACAAACGAAACTTAAAACTGATACGGGATTTAATGGATGTAACTTTGGTTGGTTATTCTACCCAGGCTAATCAAATGCAATACTCATCAAGTCTTCAGCAATTACCGAATGAATATGCCCAAATACTTAGTAAAAATGACTTATGGGATGAAATGGGCTTCGGGATAATGATACTGAATGATCAAGGAGGCATAATAGAAATAAATGATTCGGCTGAATCCATTATTGGCCAACCCAAAGATGAGTTATTGGGATCTGAACCATTTGGTGAACATTGGAAGGTCATATATGAAGATGGGTCAAAGATGTTATCGCATGATACACCAGTCAATATGGCCTTACGTACTCAAAAACCAATAAAAGGAATTCATCTGGGCATCTATAATGCGAATCGCAATGCCTATTTATGGCTTAATATATCCGTGTTTCCTGTGCGGGAAGCCGCTCAGAAGGGCAACAGTTTCATTACCATTCTGGAAGAGATCAGTGATCTGGTTGAAACGAAACATCAGATGATTGAAAGTCAATCGGTAGAAAAACAACGAAAGCAATATTTAGCTAAACTATCCCATGAAATCCGTACCCCGGTAAATAGCATACTGGGGATGGCGTCATTATTGGAAAAGACTGATTTAACTAACAATCAGCAAGATTATGTAAATGCAATTCTCAATGCTTCAGATCATTTGTTGGTATTAATTAATGATATATTAAATGTTTCCAAACATGATCGAGACAGTTTTAGCACTATTGAAGAACCGTTTAATTTGCGAGAACTGTTGCAGGCAATTCAGCAAATGTTGTGGGCGGAAATAGAGGATAAAAATGTTCAAATATATGTGAGCGTTGACGAAAAAGTGCCTGGAAATCTGCTCGGTGACAAAAGCCGCTTAAAACAAATATTGCTAAATATCACCAGTAATGCAGTTAAATATACAGTAGAGGGAGAGGTTCGGATTCATGTTGAAGAAGTCGGACGTAAAAATAACCGTTCATCACTTAAAATAACCATTCAGGATACGGGAATCGGCATTCCAGAAGAGGAATTAGATGAGATTTTTTCTCCATTCTTCAGAGGGGCGGTAAATACAGATACAAATATTGAAGGAGTTGGATTAGGGCTTCCTATCGCCAAACAATTAGTTGCATTGTTAGGGGGAACGATGGAACTAAAGTCAGAGGTGAATATAGGAACGGTTTGTACATTATCAATCGACATTCCCATTGCCGATGATTCACTTCCTCAGTCATGGCCAGAACTCAACAAATTAGATCTAAATCTATTATCGGGTAAACAGGTTTTAGTAGTTGATGATAATCAAGCAAACCTGCTATGGGTAGACAAACTGCTGGAAACATATGGCATGGAGGTTATGACTGCCCAAAATGGTTTCCAGGCGCTGGATATTCTGCAACATCAAACCTGTGATATAATATTGATGGATATTCATATGCCGGATCTTGATGGATTTAAAACAACTCAAAAAATTCGGTCCAAACTCCAGCCGTCAATTAATAAGATTCCAATTATCGGGTTAACCGCGGATCTTAGTGATCAGCAAGTAATAAGGTGTCATGAAGCAGGGATGAAAGATGTAATTGGCAAACCTTTCCAGCATGATCATCTACTAGTTAAGCTGATTGCAAATTTAGGCGGGGAATCTCAGTATCACATTGAAGGCTCTCAACCACAAGAGTTTGATTTGAGTATACTTGAGGAAATGACGCAAAGTCATAGTCAAGTTATAAATGATTTCATACGAGCATTTTTACCCGTTCTGGATGAAGTAATTTCGGAATTGCCCAAAAAGGTAGAAACTCGGAATGAAGAGGCTGTTCGATCGCTATTGCATAAAGCCATTCCCACGTTTAAATATTTTCAAATAAGAGCCAACCGAGAGTTGAAAAAACTGCAGTACGTATTAAATAAAGAAGGTATCCACGCACTGTCTAAAGATCGAGTTGAAAATGTAATACAACGTATAATAAACATTCGGCATTTATTGAATAAGCATATAAATAATAAACCGGAGCAGCCAAATGAATGATCAAGGAGATAATCAGATATATATAATCGATGATCAAAAATCCGTGCGGATGATGCTTCGATCCATTTTGGAGGAGTCGGGTTATTCGGTTTGTGGTGAAGCGTCCAATGCAGAATCAGCTATTGAGGATATTCAAACCAAGAAACCAGATTTACTTCTGGTGGATATTCAATTGAATACCGATATGTCGGGCATCGAATTGATGCAGATCGTTAATCGGAATGGTTACCACCCTTCGATATTTATTAGTTCGGATACCCAGACAAAAACCGTGGATGAAGTTAAGCAAGTCGATCCGATGGGTTTTATTCCCAAACCGTTTACAGAGCATGAAGTGTTATTGGCTGTTGAGCTGGCTTTGCATAAAATTTATACCCCTTCGCAAAAATTTAGGCAACAACTATTACCTCAGGTAGATAATGCAATATTAGCATTATTAGATGGTGAAGGTGGAATAATTCATTACTCGTTTGATCAACAGTTACCGATACTTGATGATTTGCCGAAAAAAAATGGTGAGCAACTATCTTTGGAATCTCTGATCTCTATTCCACTGGAGCAGAAGAAGAACTATTTGAGTATGGTACCGGAGGCTAGTTATCGTAATTGGCAGGCTCCGTTAAACAAACAGTTCAAACATGACAGTGATTGGAATTGGCACCTATTTCCATGCCATAAATCTGAGTATGGTGAGTGGTTGCTTATTGGGCACCAACTAAATTTTTAAACGCAGTGTTATATCTACCATTAATTTTGGTGAATTAATAGCGTATGGGAGGATTTTATAATATAGAAGAAATCAGAAAGAATATAGTACATGAAATCAACCTTATAAGTGCCTGATATTTCATCGGTAGGGGACAATAAATGATATGTAAGTAGTTGACATTGGTTGCACTAACATACATGGAACCCCAAATCCTGGTTTGAGAAACGAGATCAGTTTGTGAAAATCTTGGCAAGGTTGGGCTAGCCCAAAATATAATAGGAAAGGATTCCAACTCCTTTCTAACATCTACAGCGTTAAACGTATTTAATTGAGAGAATTATTATGAAAAAGATAGTTATTGTTGATGACTTCGGAACACAAAGAAAACTAGTAAAGAGCATATTGGCCGATTTACCAGTACAGTTACTTGAGTGTCGCAATGGTCAGGAGGCGTTGAAAACCATAAATGAGGTGAAACCGTCATGTGTGATTACGGATTTAGAGATGCCGGAAATGGATGGGCTGAAATTGGTAAAAGAAATTAGAAAAGAAAATAGCTCCAATCAGCTGCCTGTCATCATGATTTCCTCACGTTCGGAGCGTGAACAAGAGGCTTTACGTAAAGGGGTCAATAAATGGATTACCAAGCCCTACGACGGAGATCACTTAAGAAATGTGATTAATACGGTAATGGGCGGTATTGTTGATAAGCAATCTTACAAAGTATTAATACTGCATGAACAATACATGCAGACGAATTTATGGGAGAGTACACTTACACGGGCTGGGTTTGAACTCGATACGGTAGAATCTGCTCGTACTGCAATGCAAATGTTAAGATCACATCAATATGATGCCTTAATTACCGAAGCACTTGAATCCGGTTCGAACGGAATAAAATTGATTAAGAAGATGAAAGAGTCGCCCATTTATAAAAAAATTCCGGTGATCATCATTAATGGTTCACAAAAAGATCGGCGGACTCCTTTGTCTAAACAGGTAGATTTGGTCCTGGATTTCCCATTTAATCCCAAATCAGTTAAGAAGTTAGTTAATAAGCGAAAAAAGACGCCTTTAGCATAACCAAAATCAGCGGATAGAAAGCTTTTGGTATTGCTCAACTCAATGGTGGTCCGTATCTGAATAGGTAGCACGTTATGTGAACTTAATGCTATGTACATAAATTCGTGAATCTGAAGCAGAGAATTTGATCGATGGTATTTCCAATAAATTGGAAATTGTAAAATCTTACCTGATTTTATTATTCATAACCAAATATCGGCTAGATTATGAAGTGTCTGTTTAAGAGATGAAAGGGGAGCATAGTTAATCTATGACCTGAGACATCTTTCAATTGTCAACATGTCAATGATTAAATGTGAAAACATTAAATAATATGCGTGCACTGGTCATTGATGATGACAAGTTCATGCAAGTAGTTTTCCGTCGATTAGCTAGCACCTTGCCTTTTTTAGATATTGAATATGTGCATTCCCCACTATTGGCCATGGAACTGCTGCAAGAGAAAAGTTATGATATGATATTTCTGGATGTTGAAATGCCTGACTTTTCAGGGTTTCAGTTCCTAAAACAGATGGATGGATTGCCCCCTGTAGTTATTGTATCTGGTTACGAAAAGTATGCAGTTAGATCATACAATTTTGAGGTAATTGACTATTTAGTCAAGCCAGTGGTTAAAAAGCATTTCCATCGTGCTGTTTTTCGGACACGAAAATTGCAGTTTGAAAAAAAAAGCACCCAACACAAGAGTAATTTTATTTACGTGAAAAAAGGGGACTACTACACAGCCCTGGAGATCAATAAAATTAGCTGGATTACTATAGACTCCGATTACTTGCATATACATACCCAGGATGAGGAGGAATTTATTTTAATTAAACCACTAAAGGTGTTTTTGAATGAATTACCCGCTCACAAATTTCTTCGAGTTCATCGCTCTTATGCAGTGGCAATAGACCAGATTGAAAAATTTTCAGAAACGGATAGTACAATAATTGTTAATGGTCGTGAGATCCCGGTTAGCCGGACATACCGTCATACCCTGAAGGACAAACTAAGGTTGATGTAGGTGAATTTTATCTACCACATTAAATGTAAGTAGAACTCTAGAAATGGGTATTTATCGTATCAATTTTCACGGTGCTGGTTTCCCACAAATTAAGCTGCTGATTGCTTTGAAAGGTAGAGTCGGCAACAAACCGTAAATATCGGGGATCTCCAGAACTGGTTAACCCGGTATAAAAATTATGCCCGTCTGCTTGAATGAGGTAATTAGCAATCTCAGGCTTGTTTCTTAGTAGGTAGCGTATTTTAAGGTGCATGTCCTCAAACTGATTCCCGGGATAGGCAAAATTAAACACTGAATCGGGGAGTTGCGCTTGATCGATACCATAACTGACGTGTGAATCGCCCAAGACAACCGTGTTATAGTCACCTTGTTCCAATAAAACCCACTGAGTATAAAACGCGTCTCTGGATTCCACCAGATATCGATATCCAATGTTGGATCCTGCCCAGAGGGAGGTTAATATAACCGTGAATAGAATAGTTTATTTTTGCTTAATTAGCGGCCATATTAGAATTGGAAATAGATAAACTCTTGGCGTTCAAATACTCCAAATAGCAGAATGGAGAGTATCAGTAGTTGATAAAAGGTCCATCGGAGATACGTAGGTTGCTGTTGAAACCAAATTCGAAGCTCTTTACCCCGATGCAGCCAATGCCCCCCACCAGCAGAACCATCAATAGTAATGAGAATAATATTTTTGCCCGACCAAAGTTTTGAATGGCCAAGCCAAGTTTCGAAAAATCAATCATGGTAGCATGCTGTAGCAATAAGGTAGCATCAGACAAGCGATCTGCTCGAAAAAATACCCACCCCACACAAACCAGGAAAAATGTAAATCCGGTCTGCAAACTTATATGAACAACAGGAAGCCGGCGTAAAGAAAGCCAGTCAGTTAGTCGATTACGTAATGGACTGCTTTTTTACGCCCCTGATACACATCAATTGTATAGCTCAGAGTTTAAAAGGGGTAGAACGATATCCCCACGGGGAGAAGCAAATTCAGTGTACTGCTCTGATAGGACAGATCAAATAAATGCAGAATACTTTGCAAGGTTTGGTCAAAAAAACCGAAATATTTGAACAGGAATAGTAAGCCCAAATTCGAGCACTAACTAAGCCATAAAAAATATTTACGGTGTTGCTGGTCCTCATGTTCCTCCATTTTTATGGCGGCAGCATCGTCTACTATTGTGGAAAAAAGAATGAGCAGG
This sequence comes from Bacteroidota bacterium, assembly GCA_051747265.1. Classification (GTDB taxonomy): domain Bacteria; phylum Bacteroidota; class Rhodothermia; order Balneolales; family Balneolaceae; genus JBNJFY01. The sequence continues at coordinate 180,635 of JBNJFY010000004.1, forward strand.
AGATAAGAGGGTTTCCAGCTCATATAAAAATAGTAGCTGGCTACCAATAATAAGCCCCAACGATATCGCTTGGGTATCAGGAAATACCCAACCACGACTATCGGAAAGAAAATTAGAAAATGAAGCGAGTTAAAAAGCATCTAGCCAATTGCCACTCACTATTTACTTCTTTGAGAAGATAGGGTTTTAATGGTCAGAAGAAAGAGGCATTTATGGTCAGATTCCCGATTTATTGCGTTGTTTTGTTTTCTTCAAATCGTAATTGAGCAGGAAGCTGCGTTCATTTAACACCCCCATGAAGGTATTGGTGCTACCGTGCTGGAGGACGGGGAGTTCCGGTTCGCCGGTTTCTTTAAAGAATTCTATGGCTTCGCCAAGGGTGTCATTAAGGTGTAACATGCGGGGTGGAACCATGATATCCGCCGCGATGATAACGCCGGGCACATCCTGTCGCAAAAGGTCACGAACATCATATAATGAGATCATACCCACAATGGTGTGTTGATCGTTTTCTACCGGTAAAATCAATGTATCGATTTGACCAAAAGCATCCAGGATCGCGTCGACAGTCCAACGCTGATTGATAACCGGCATATTTTGAATACGTTTATAGGTATCCCTGACTTTTACATTTTTCATCATATCAGATAAAAAGGAGTCGCGGAAAGAGGAGGAGTCCAAACGATCGGCCAGCTGTTCTTTGTAAATACTCCAATTTTGAGCCCCTAAATAGGCAATTGAGCTGGCAAAAATTAGGGGAACCAACAATCCATAACTGCGGCTCATCTCGGTGATCATGATAGTTGCCGATACCGGAACATTGGCCGCACCGGCAAAGAAGGCCGCCATTCCTACCAACACATAGGCTTCTGGCATGTCGATCATGCCCGGGTACAATTCATTGAATCCATACCCCATCACCCCACCCAGTAATCCACCGATAACCAAAGAGGGAGCAAATACACCGCCGGATCCGCCCGATTGTATAGTGATGGTAGTGGCCAGCATCTTAAATATAGCCAGCGCCAACATGAAATTGATAGATAGCGAACCATCCAGGGCCAATTGTAAATAGCCATAGCTGGATCCCAAAATAGCGGGAAAAAACAAAGCTCCAATCCCGATCGCCAATCCACCCAAAGCAGGTTTATACACGCGGGGAATATGGATGCGATTAAATAGGGACTTAATGGGTTCGAACAACTTGGTGTAAATAACACCAAAAACCATCACCACCAGAGATAGTAAAATAAACAGGGGCAGTTCGTAGGGGTTGGTAAACATGACCTGATCAAAGGTGAAGATCGGATCCCAGCCGGTGACCGATGCATAAACCGAGTAGCCGATAATCGAAGAGATTATGCTGGCTACCAGTCCTTCGGTTTCAAAATCTTTACGATAGAATACTTCCGCGGAGAACAGCGCCGCTCCTATCGGGGCTTTAAAGATAGCCCCAACACCTGCTCCCACACCGGCCATTAGCAAGATTTTACGTTCCTGTTCCGACATCTTCAATTTGGTGCCTATATAGGATCCGATGCCGGCTACAATTTGCGCAATGGGACCCTCTTTTCCGGCACTTCCACCCGTGCCGATGGTAAGGGTAGAGGCCAGTAGCTTGATGATCGGCACGCGGGAGCTGATATATCCATTTTCGTGGTGAAACGCTCGGATGACCGCGTTTTCGCCTTGGGATTTGGCGTTGGGTTCAAATTTAAAAACCAAGTACCCGGATAAAAGCCCACCCAGGGCGGGAATGATTACGATCAACCAACGGTAATTTAGTGATAAGAGCGCGCGCCAAGAATCCGGGAAATGAAAAAGCCCGATCGGCTTTTCGCCGCCGGGCTTGGGAACTTGAATGCCGGTCAGATCAGTGAGGGCGATCTGTTGGATGATTTCCAACAGTGTGTTGAATAGTAGGGCGGCCAATCCCCCCAGAACACCGATGATGATACAGTAAAAAATCCAACGTCCGGTGGTTATGACATTAACGGCTTGTCCCCAGTCGTATAGGTTGGTTCGAAACTTTCGGGAATTGAACTTGAACATGAAACCAGACTACTTGCCAGGCTAAGTGTATTACTATTTGGTTATATACTGTATGTATCGAAACCGAAAACGGATATAATCTCTAATTATTACCGAGCTTGTTGATACCGTTTAACATATTTATTGCTGAGGTGATTTGCGATTATTTTGCCAACCCTTTCCAAGGGCAAATTAGAAACAGATGGAATCCGTACGCCCGGATTTCCCATCCTTAGTGTCCATTCCCGGTCTCCCAGTTGATAATATGGGCAAATAGAAATGATTAGGTAGGCAATTTCTGTTACCAAGGTAAAAGCGGTAGGTGCCTTATAGACAGTGTGCAACTAATGAGAAGGAATTATGGAACGACTTAACCAACAAGAATTCCGAAAACGATTGATCAGGCACACTCAGGGAGGAGAAGCATTTGTGCCTATGGATGAACTTCTCACTGAGCTGAAGATATCTGATGTTGGTATCGTGCCGGAAGGGGTACCCTATTCCATCTTCCAGCAGTTTTCTCATCTATGTCTGGCCCAACGTGACATAATAGACTTTTCGTTGAACCCGTCGCATCAACCATTGGCATGGCCGGAAGATTATTGGCCCGATGATCTGGCTCCGGAGAATTCCGAAGCATGGGAGTCGCTCAAAGACCAATATTTGGAGGATCGGGCTCGGTGGTGTGATTTTATATTAACTACGGATCAAGCGTTGACCGACCCTATACCACATGGCAATGGACAAACCTACCTGCGAGAGGCCCTGTTGATTATTGAGCATACCGCCTACCATACGGGAGAAATTTTGGTATTGATGCGTTTACTGGGAATTCGATAACGCCCGCTTCTCCTCTAAATTTTATTCCATTCCCAGAGTCCAAATTTCAGTTCATAAGGGAGGGAATACCCACTCTGTTTCATCGTTAAAAGTAGATGACCACGGTGATGCGCTTCGTGAGATATGTAATAGCCAATCATGGGAATCAAACCTCGCTTGAAATTGGACATCACGCCTTCATTATCCAGCCCTTCCTTTATATAATCTCCCATCATTGAACCACTGTGGTTGAGAGTATCGATCAATTCCTGCTTCGTGGGGGAGTATTTTGTATCAAATTTGCTGATTTCCAGGCCATTCCTATTGGCGTAGGCACTCAAACGGGTAACCCGATTATTATGAACGTGAGCTAATTGGCGAGCGATATCTCGACCGCCATGAGTACTCAGTGTACACGAAAACGCCTCTTCGGGTATATGATCCATCATAAACATGTACGAGCGGTGATGAATTTGCCAGGTCTGCAGGATTTGTTCGTTCAACGGTAGCGGCGCGTTGGATCGAGTGGTCATGGCAAACTCCGTAAAGATTGTTAAAGAATTTCACATTCACTGGATAATGTACGAGGGCTTGTGTAATTACGCTATTGATTCTCAACTTTAATAGATGGTTACACTATGTTGCGATTTGTGAGTCTTATATTATTGACTGTTACCTTTCTGACTTCCTCCCTGAGTGCACAGGCTCCCCAGCAGAAGTTTAGTCGGATGGATGTCTTTGAATTGGAATGGGCCGCTGATCCACAGATATCACCGGATGGAAATCAAATTGTTTATCGCCGTCGAGGGATGGACAAGATGACCGATCGACGAATTTCGAGCCTTTGGTTGATCAATACTGACGGCTCTCATCATGTGAAACTGACTCACCGTGATGCCAATGAGTCGAGTCCTCGTTGGTCACCCGACGGTTCCCGAATTGCGTTTGCCAGCTCGGCTGAAGGGCATGGAAGTGAAATTTATGTGTATTGGGTAGAAAGCGGTCGTATGGCACGTATTACCCAATTGGAAAGATCACCTGGCCATATTACCTGGTCGCCCGATGGCACCCGGCTTGCTTTTTCCATGCATGTGCCCGAGTCAAACCCGGTACTGGTTAAGCCGCCCAAGAAACCCAAAGGAGCCGATTGGGCTGAACCCCCACGAGTGACGACCCGATTAAAGCATGAAGCCGACGGGGTGGGGTATTTGGAGCCGGGTTTTAGCCACCTGTTTGTGGTTCCCGCTGATGGAGGAACAGCTCGTCAAATCACTTCCGGGGATTTTCACCACGATAACGCACCGGTTTGGACCCCGGATGGAAAGGCATTGATTTTTTCAGCCAATCGACATGAGGATTGGGCGTATGACCGACGCAACTCCGAGATTTATAAAGTTTCCCTGGCTGATGGGCAGATCACCGCACTGACTGATCGCGAAGGGCCGGATTACGACCCGGTGATAGCGCCCGATGGCGAAACCATAGCGTACTTGGGTTATGATGATAAAGTTCAAACCTACCAGATTAGCCACCTGTATACCATGAATCTGGATGGATCCAATAAGCAGATGATCGAAACCAGTCTGGACCGGAACATGTCCAGTTTACAGTGGGATCGCAAAGGCAAAGGATTGTTTTTTATGTATGACGATCAGGGCAATACCAAGTTAGGCCATGTGCGTTTGGATGGAGATACCCGAAAGATTGCGGATAATGTGGGGGGGACGGCCATCGGTCGACCATACGGGGGCGGATCCTACAGTGTGGCTGATAATGGCGCTATCGCGTTCAATCAAACTACTCCCTATTATCCGGCGGAATTAGCGTTTCTGGATCGCCGGCAACGCGAGGTTACCAAGATCACCGATCTGAATGGCGATTTGCTGGATTATCGAACCTTGGGACAAGTTGAAGAAATTTGGTATCAATCATCGGTTGATGGGCGTCGCATTCAAGGTTGGATTGCGAAACCACCTCATTTTGATCCGGATAAAACCTATCCTTTGATTGTAGAAAATCATGGTGGTCCCATTTCACATTACGGGGATCGCTTCTCACCCGAAGTACAACTTTATGCCTCCGCTGGTTATGTGGTGTTTTATCCCAATCCCCGAGGTAGTACCAGTTATGGCGAAGAATTCGGAAACTTACTCTATCACAACTATCCCGGTGAGGATTACAACGATGTGATGGATGGGGTTGACGCGGTTTTGGCTCAAGGATATACCTCAGAAGATAGTTTATACGTGACTGGTGGAAGCGCCGGAGGAATCATGACCGCCTGGATGATCGGTAAAAACAATCGCTTCGAAGCGGCCGCAGTGGTCAAACCGGTTATCAATTGGATCAGTAAAACGCTAACCGCCGATAACTACTACGGTTACGCTTACTATCGTTATCCGGGACAACCTTGGGAGAATTTCGAAGAATACTGGAAGTTTTCCCCCATCTCCTTGGTCGGAAATATCGAAACTCCAACCTTGGTTATGGTGGGAAGCGCAGATCTGCGTACGCCGCTATTTGAATCCAAACAACTTTATCACGCTTTGAAACTGCGAAAAATCGAAACAGCCTTGGTAGAAATCCCCGGATCCTACCACTTCATCTCCAACCGTCCCAGTCAACTAATCACCAAAGTAGATCACGTATTGGCCTGGTTTGATCGCTACCGAAAATAACCCACCTGTCAGCGTACCCGAAGGGTTCCTGACAGCGGTTGCAAAAGTAAGCTGAAAGTAGCGGGTTCAATGACCTCGTTGGAGGCTGTCTAAAAAGTAAAAAGCAAGATGTAACCACTTAATTAATTTAAGTTTTCTAAGAGTGTGTATCTTTGATCTTCTTGATGAATCGCGTCCTTTTCATATATAGACCTATCAGGTTTTGGAAACCTGATAGGTCTGGCACATATTAGTGCCCTAAAACCTAAATTATTTAGGTCCTTGAAATTAGAAAAGGACTTTTTGGACAGCCTCGAACCAACACTGTGTGGCGATTAAGAAACGCTGACTGGAATCGATCTTCGCTTTGCTTGATTGATGCGCTGTCCGGTTGAATGGTGAAATCTACGGATGGGAAGTACGCTCAAGTACCTTAAACAAAGGAAACGGCAACCCTCGCAGGGGAGTTACACCGTATAAAAATTATTCCGCCAATACCGGTTGCCGAGGGGAGGGATAGCTCCATTCCTTAAGAAAAATACCCCATTCTCGTTCAATTCGGCTAACAATATCACCCTGATAGCGGTAGTGGTTTCCGGTTGTTTTAACATTTTCAGTGATGAATCGCTCAAAATGAGGACGAGCCGTAGTAAAACCGCTTAATTGTAACTGATCGTAGATGTATTCCAGTTTGTGTAGCGGATTAGCAGTTAATTCTTCGAATCGAATTTCAACCAATTGCGAGGAAGGAATTTGTGAACGATGTTTCAAGTAACGATCTAACAAATTTTTATAGAGGTAAAAAATGTATTCTTCGACGGTCTGCTCATCAATCGTTTCAAAGGCTAGGTTGTCTAAAATGACCTTCCACATTTTTTTATTGGAATAAAAAACATCATACGGGTTACGATGGATATACACGAAGCGTGCATCAGGGTAGAGATCCAAAAGCTGTGGGATGCGAGCCGTATTTCCCGGACTTTTAATGATCAGTTGTTGATGATTATTGTGAGCAGAAACCTTGCGCATGAAATATGAAAATAAGTGTTTCCACTCTTGCTGCTCCTGCTGAGTAGCGGTATCGAACAGCATATACTTATCGATATATTCGTAGAAACGAGTTTGAGGAAACACATGCGCCCAATGGGGGCTGGTGGGTAAAAAAGCCGTTGTCATTGCGATGTCCAATTCACCGGGGGTATCCCAATCCCAGTTAACCGAAATATCATCAATTTCCTCCTTGGTCTGGAGAGAATCAGTAATCCTACGCACGATGGGCTTAATCACGCGTTCAAAATAGAAAAAGGTGTTGGGAAAGACCGATGCGAATTTATTCAAATATCCTCGTTGTGGATCCTGACTGAGTAGCATCTGAAGTATGCTGGTACCACTGCGCCAGTGCCCCAGAATAAATATGGGGGGATGGGGAAGATTCACAGGCTGATTAGAGTGCTCAAATTTGTATTTCTCAAAAAGTCGAAAGGGCTCTGTAATGAGGATTTTAGCATACCAAGCCACGATCTTTTTTAATGTATCCGAGGATAAGTTTTGATCTGAAAACTGTTCAGCAGTGCGTAGTTGCTTAGTAAAAAAATGAATAGGATGATATAGTTGCATTGAGCGATCTTATTTCAAAATGATTAACGGCCCTGCGAAATAATCTATTCAGAATTATAAGCAGTGATAGATCTGTTATCGTTCCTTCAATTAGGAAAAGCTCCCCCATAAAACTTGATAATCCTCACATACATAAGCAAAAAGTAGGCAAGAGGGGGGCGTTGCCTTCCTAAAATCCAAGGTTTATTGCAGGCAGGTAAAAATTTCTTGAAATAAAAAACTCCCCACCCCAAACATTAAATATCGGGGCAGGGAGGTGATACTGGAACGATGACTCAATGGGAGAGAGAAAGCTAGTTCAGGTATTGATAATACTCATTCTCTTCCAAAACCTGTGGTTGATAGGTGATCCCATATTTGGACAGGTTCCGTACAAATGCTTTCAGATGGTTGATGGAACCATTTTTTAAATTTTGATACACAAATGTGATATCATCATTATCGGTTTCTTCGATTTCTTTTGTGATATCTACTAAATCGGTTTCTTCAATTAAGGCTCCCGTTTTTAAGGCTTCAGTTACCGAAACGGATCCCTGCTCTGTTAATTGGTTGTACAATGTTTGCAACTCTTCGTTTTCAAATTCACCTTCCAAGTTGTCAACAGTAGGGTCCGATATATTATATCGATCAAGCAAGTATCGCATTGCCGCGACATGGTTTCGTTCACTTTCGATGATGTTGTTAAACACTTTCTGCTGGTACATCGAATCAAAGTATATATAGACATCCCGAGCCAATTTTTCTTCTTCAACCATAAACAGAAGCCCTTCTAGTTCTGATTCCGATAGGGTTTCTGATTCCATGGTTTCCAACTCATTGACCCAGCCATCCAAAGGGGTGCCTGATTTGTTAAGTACACTGTTGGGTGAATCGTTGCATCCCTGCATGGCGATACCGGTAGTGAATAGGAATAGGATAAGAAGATAAGTTTTTGAGGCATTCATAATATAAATATATAATTAATCAGTTATGAATTTCATGCAAATCATCAGTAACTGAACAGGCTGCTTATCAGTTTCTATAGATAGGACGAATGAAATGGAAAAGGGTTACTGAATAGTTTCAAGTTTGGGTATCCAAGATAAATTCATTGCTTACTTACCCGAGTACTGTACTGGATAGCGCTTCATTTGGTTCGGTCCTAACATTACGAGAGGAATAATTAGAGGTTCCTTCAGGTCCCCGGTAGTTGGTTACGCCAAACAATTTGCCATTGATCATCGTGTCGATTGAATACCAGGGTTTCCGTTCCCTTTTCGTCATAACGCGTGGTCTCCACTTGATAGCGAATGCGGAAAGTATATATGACTATAGCGGTGTGTTCAAAAACATGTATATCCATGTCAGCGATTTTAAAATCGGATACCTCCGCTTCACTCATAAATTCCTCATACGATTCCACAATAGCTGATCGGCCGGTGATGGTATCCAGCGAGCCGGGTTTTATCATCACCGCTTTGTTGTGGAAATAGTTACCCAGTTCATCAAATTTCTCCTGGATCCACAATTGGTTAAGGCCTTCTACCAGCACTTCTATACGTTTGGTTTGATGTGGCATGATGAGATGGTTTTAGCAGTTAATAGTATCAGAATGAACCATCATAATTTTGGAGAACCCGAAGGGCACGTAATGTATTCCATCGGCTGGGAGCACCTGTGGTCTCCATTTCAAAATGAACGGATCCTTCTTGTTTAGCCTGTAACGGCCATAATCCATCCGATTGGCGTTTCTTAAGCATTATATCCAATGCTTCCTGCATACGTGGATCATACGCCCGTCCCGCATAACGGAAATAGTCTAAGCCTCGCAGGATGTCGAATCGCCAGCGGCAAGGGTAAGAAATTCGTGTCATTTTGGGATCAATTATTTGACCGGTACGTTGTGAGCGGAATAATCGATGCCGTAGAATAAATTCTTCTCCTTCCTTGATGGCATTGGCAACTTTATTGATATGATCAGCATCACTTTGAAAAGACCACTCCAGCAACCCTTCCAATACACTGATAGTACTATGCAGCGAACTATGATGCGCACCTTGGTAACGTTCGCAGTTCCAGCCGCCATCGTTCATCTGCTCATCTAGCAGGTAGTCAGCGATATTCACAAGCCGATCGTCATGATCCAAAAACCAGGATGCGTAATTGAGAATCATACCATTGACACAAACATCACTATAGGGATTGGTTTTACCATAATTGATGCCTCCCAATTTGCCCCGCGGTGCAGAGAGCACCAGGTTGAGGCTATCTTCGATGAGAGGATTGCCAGGGGGAAATCCCAGATTCTTCAGATCCAGAAGGGTGTAATGCGTGGAGGTCCATTTGGGTTGATAAAATCCCTTTCCCCAATGCCCGTCGTTTTTTCGATGTTGTAGGAATCGTGCTCCCCAACCTTCCACAGGGATGCGTTGCTGTAATTCCCGCAATTCACTTTTATCGGCATCCAGAAGATCACGCTGTGCTTGGTATTGGATGGATACATCACCTTCCAATAACCACTGAATAGCTTCTTCATTAATATCAATTGTGGTGCTATTAGGCATAATATCCTCCAACTTTAATAAAGGTGTATATATATAACGGGCATCCCATCACATACGTACTTAGTACTTAAGCCCAAGTTAGGGATCAACATACTGGGGTCATACAGGGGAAATTACCAGTTCTGAATAGGAATATTACTTACAGCATGGTTGGGGGGCGCATTCCAAGGTGCGTGAACAGCATAATCACTACTTCCTAACAATAAGCTCCCCGGTGAGCAACTTGGCATTCTATAATCTGGACACTCCAATGTACAATCCGTTAAAAGGATAGTTGCCGCTGTCTTTTTTCATCGAGTTCTATTAAAGGTGCCATAACGAATATTATGCTCAGTTGGGTAAGCCGTTATGTGTTATTGGAATCTGATATTTCAATTGACCCCCATTCAGCACGCTATAGGGCTAATTGCATATTAAGTTATTGTAACTTTCCAGATTAAATTTAGTTTAATTACCAACGCGTCAATCATCATCAAATCAAATTTTATGAGCACTTCACACTTACGCATTTCAGTTCTGCTGCTCATGATTGCCTTTTTAGGCGGTTGCGCGGGCACCAAGATGTCTGCGGATTCAGCCCAAAAAGGGAAACAGAAAGCAGCTAAAAAGACCATCGCCTCAGAAACTAAAAATTCTGTAGCTCACGATGGATTTTTTACCGTTTATCAAGATACCACCGATGGTTCCGCAAAAATGGTTATCGATGAAGAGCAATTGGGTAAAGAGTTTATCTACTTCACCTATGTCGAAAACGGAACCATTTTTGCCGGGAAATTTCGGGGACAATTTCGAGAAAATACCATCCTTAAAGTCCGTAAACACTACGACCGGATAGAATTTGTAAAAGTAAATACCAACTTCTATTTCGATCCGGATAATGCCCTGAGCAAAGCGTCTGAAGCCAACATCACCGAGGCCGTCTTGGCTTCAGAGGAAATTGTAGTGCACGATAAAGAAGACGGCAAGATCCTGATCAACGCCGATCCGCTTTTTTTAACCGAAAGCTTGCACGAGGTTAAATCGCCACGCTATCCGGGTCAATCACCGTTTGCCTTTTCTCTGGGAAGGTTGAGCAAGGAGAAAACCAAGTTTAGAGAGATCAACAACTATCCCGAGAACACAGATTTTGTGGTCGACTATGTGTTTGATGAGCAATATCCATTAGGCCGGGGTGGAGGCGATGTTACCGACGCTCGCTCGGTGACCATCACTTTACAACACTCCTTGATTCAACTGCCCGAAAATGGATTTGAACCACGCTTTGCGGATCCCCGGGTTGGATATTTTACGGTTCAGATGGATAATTTGACTTCGGAATCGCATACCCCTTATCGTGACTTGATCAATCGTTGGGATCTTAAAAAGAAAGATCCTGATGCTGAACTCTCCGAACCGGTGGAACCCATCACCTGGTGGATTGAAAACACCACTCCCGTGGAATTTCGGGATGCTATTCGTGAAGGGGTACTGGCTTGGAATAAAGCCTTTGAAGCGGCCGGTTTCAAAAATGCTATGGTGGTCAAACAGATGCCCGATGACGCGGAATGGGACGCCGGCGATATTCGCTATAACGTCTTGCGCTGGACCTCTTCACCATACCCACCCTTCGGCGGATACGGACCCAGTTTTGTAAACCCGCATACCGGTCAGATTATCGGTGCGGATATTATGTTGGAGTATGTGTTTTTCACCAATCGGGTTAAAGCAGCCGAACTATGGGAAGCCACAGAAACCATGCGCAATATACAGGCAGAAAATCCCCACTTGTGCAATGCTGGCATGAATATGCATCAAAATTTGATGTTGGGTAAAGCGGCTCTCATTCAGCGCAATGCCTCAGAGCATGAATTGCAAGAATTTGTGCACGCCGCCCTGGTTGAGCTAACATTACATGAAGTGGGACATACGCTGGGTTTGAATCACAATATGAAAGCCTCCAATCTGCATAGCCCGGAAGAGATCAACAACCAAGAGTTGACTAGTGAGGTTGGACTTACCGGTTCCGTGATGGATTACAATGCCATCAATCTGGCATTGGATGAAGAACAACAAGGGGAGTACTTCCAACGCACTCCTGGCCCGTATGATGTTTGGGCTATTGAGTTTGGGTATGCTCCTGAGCGGGAGGGCGATGCTCGTGATGAGTTGTTGGCTCAATCCACCAAACACGAGTTGATGTTTGGTAACGATGCTGATGATATGCGTTCGCCGGGCAAAGCCATCGACCCACGAGTGATGACCGGCGATTTGACCAGCGATGCGGTGGAGTTTTCTCGCATTCGTATGGATCTGGTGATGGACCTGATGCCGGAAATTAAAGATCGTTTCCGGAAAGAAGGACAATCCCATCAAGAACTGTATGATTCCTTTATGTCGCTGTTCGGGAATTACTATAACTCCGCTCGCGTAATGTCACGTTATATCGGAGGTGTTTATGTCGATCGTGGATTTGTGGGCCAACCCGGAGCCACCCAGCCTTACACTCCCGTACCGCTAGATATGCAAAAGAAGGCGATGAACTACCTCACCGACTATGTGTTCGCGCCGGATGCATTTCAGGTCTCTAGCCAGATTTTCAACTATCTGCAGCGGCAACGTCGAGGCTTCAACTTCTTCAGCACTTCGGAGGATCCAAAGATTCACAGTATGATGCTATCCATGCACCAAAATGTGCTGGATCATCTACTGCATCCCAACACGGTGGAGCGCATAACCAATACCGAACTGTATGGCAATGAATACTCGCTTAGCGCCTTCATGAACGATCTGACTACCGGTATTTTTGACGCCGACGCCACCGGTGATGTCAATACCTTTCGTCAGAATCTCCAAGTGGAGTACGTGAATCGTCTGGCCTATGTAATCAGCGAAGATGGCCAATCGGATTACGATTATGTTGCGCAGTCGCAGGCCTTATATCAGCTAAAGGAAATCAAGGATAGGTTAGACGGAAAACGATCCGGAAATCAATCTACCCAGGCGCATACACAGCACTTGTTAAGCGTTATTGATCAAGCGTTACAAGCTGATTCATAGATAGATTTAATAATCTTTTTTAAGGCTGATCACCAACAGTGATCAGCCTTTTTTTATGGAAAATTGATCTCATGGTGGGTTTAAATGCTTTTGGATGCCATTTTAAGCGGTGTAAGAAGAGGAATAATTTATAATCAAGCTTGTATTTCAATAAACCTTTCGAATTGTTATCGTTAAGCACATCAAATTATTTTGAGATGTAGATGCATTAGCAATCTACTGGGATCAAGAAAAAGGGGACAAATACGAAGAGCATGACCAAGCTGGATATTATATATCAGTGTGAAAAACTGAATATCCTCAATAAAATCGACCGTAAAGAAATCGCCACGTTTGATGGGCGATTATATTATCCCATCATGTGTGTGTCTGATCTGTTGGATTTAGAAGAACGGGAGATTATGAGCGTGTTAAAAGAATACCCTTATACCTCGGTAGATCTGGAATTTCAAGAGCGAAAAGATACCTATGTAGTGCATGACGGGGAGAGTGCTACGGGTCGTCCACTGGTAATGGGCGTTACTTGGGCAGGCTTAAAATGTCTGACTATGGAAATGGATGACGAACTGATGGGATCGCTAGCCAGGGATCTGATAGTCGTTGAATTTGAAGAGAGTAACCCCAAAACCATGGCCAACTATTATATGAAAACCAAAGCTCGATCTATTGGTTTGAAAAAGTAGATAAAGTCGCTCAGTTGGAGTCCAGTACTTTTTATAGTCAAAAAATTTGTAAGTTGATTTTAATAAAAGGCTTTGTATTTAACTGTCTAATTGCTATGACATCCGGTTAAACAGCTGATCTAACTGTTTGCTATATGGATCAACCGTTAAAGCTTACCATGACATTACCCATGATTCCCAAGGTGGAACTCTTGGCTATTGATGGGATTCAGCATCTATGCAAGTACAAAAATATAGATGCCGATCGGGTGGATGAAGCCAAGATTTTGGTGGGAGAAGCAGTGATTAATGCCTTGGAACACGCTGATAGTAGTCGGCAGGAAACAAAAGTTGATTTTACCATTACCGACGAAAAAATTGTAATCTCTGTACGTGATTACGGTCGGGGATTTGATGCGGACAAGGTTCCGGTACCCAAAATTGAACAGAAAATCGGTGCTAAAAACAAACGGGGATGGGGACTTCAGCTCATGCGCTCATTATCCGATGATTTTACCATCGATTCGGGGCCGGACGGAACCACTATAACGATTTATCTGAATTTGTAAAATTGAAATTGACCTAAGCATGAACGATACCTTTAGCTTAACATCTCGGATCGAGAATAATATCCTGATTATTGAAACCAACGGTTATATTAATAATCAGGGGGGCGAAGAGATTGCCAAAGAATGCTATAAAAATATTGACAATGGCACGAAGACCATTGTACTGGATGTTGAAAACTCACAAGTGGTCAATTCCATTGGGATATCTATCTTACTGGAGATATTGGATAAACTAGAGAACATGGGTGGACAACTTATTTTTGCCAACATGTCCTCAGCCATCGAAAAAACGCTTACTATTATGGGAATTTTCAAGTACGCGGATAAAGCCAACACCGTGGAAGAAGCGTTAAATTCATAAGTAGTAGGATATTTCGGTATGGCAGGCGATGGTTCGACAGAAAAAACAACCTTTCCGTCGGATCTGCTTAGTCAATTACTGGTAGAGCTTTCTCAAGCTAAAAATCTTCAAGCTCAAGGGCAGCGTTTCCTTTCACTTCTGCATTCCTATTTGTCTGAGGGGATCTGGGATCTGAATATGACAGTCTCAGGTGATAACTACTCCTTTTGTGTTCCTTCTCCTCAACTATTATCTGACCAACAACCCACGTGGGAATGGAGCGATGAATTTAGGTATGGCCGGGTAACTTTAAACTGGTATTCATCGCAGCAGCGCCGTATAACCGAGCTGGAAGATCAGTTTTTGCACCTGTCCATATTGTTACTGATCCGCCATATCGAATTGACCGAACCCAGCCGAGAGCAACGTTGGGTGGATATGGAGTTATCTAGGTTGACCTTATTTTCGGATACCATCACCGAATTAAGTCGTCAGATTAATACCCGGGTTAATTTCCTGGACGATCTAGATCAAATTCTGTTCTCCTCAGCTACTTTTCTGAATGCGTCCAAAGGTTTTGTCTATGTAGATTTTAACCAACAGAGCCATCTGGAAGTTTTTGGGTTAAATGATGAGGAAATACAGTCGCTGAAACAGCTTATTAATGGAAACTTTGATATTGATCAGGAAGAGCTGCGAGCGACGTTAGAAGATGTGTTGGATCTGATACTTCATCCATTACACATTGAAGAGGAGCAAGTGGGGTGGATCTGCTTTATCAACAAAGAACAGCGACAGGGGGTAGAGCGATTCAAAGAGCTGGACCAACGGATGGTATTCACCATTGTGAATAGCCTGGAAATTGCGCTGACCAAGCTCAGTTATATCATCTCTCAACAGGAGCTAATTGATCTCAACAAAACCATCCTCAATTCGGTGAGCAGTGGAATTGTAGCCACCGATGCTCAGCTCCGGATTTTGTTGATCAATGAGAAAGCCCATCAATTACTAAATATGAATGGGGATGAGGTAATTGGAACGCCATTATTGGATTGTTTTTCAGTGAATAGTCCCGTGCGTACGTTTATACAGGAAGCCGTAGAGGTGCATCAGAAAGCGGCGGTTTCGGATATTCCGTTATCAGCGATGAACCCGACCAAAGTGAATGCCCACTACGCGCCCATGCAGCAGTCGGATATCAACCATAAAAATGGAAAGGGGCATGTATTTACCTTTGATGATGTGACTGAATTCAGCAAACTGAAAGATTCCTTTTCCACTTATGTGAGCCGAGAAGTGCTGGAGATTGTGCAGGAACAATCCCACCGTTTGCGCTTGGGAGGCGAGCGAAAACATTGCGCCGTACTCTTTTGTGATATCCGAGGATTTACCGCCCTTTCTGAATCAAAAGATCCGGAAAGGGTTGTTGAAACACTCAATCAGTATTACAACCTGATGATAGAAGCGGTTAATTCTTTTCAAGGTAGCGTGGACAAAATCGTAGGGGATGAAATCATGGCCGTTTATTACCAAAACGAGGATCATCAACACGCTGGATACCGAGCGGCTCAAACAGCTTTAGAAATGCGTCAAAATCTGGAGCTGTTGAACGAACTGCGAGAGTCTCAAGGCGATCAACCGGTCGCTTTCGGTATCGGGATTGCGTTCGGTGAAGTCATTTGTGGAAATATTGGTTCGTTCGACCGGATGGATTATACAGTGATCGGGGATACGGTTAATCTCGCTTCTCGGTTATGTTCAGCGGCAAGTCCCAATGAAATATTAATGAGTGATGCCGTCCATCAATCGATCCTGGATTTGGATAGCGTACCGCTGGATCCGATCAAAGTGAAGGGGAAGCAAAAACCGGTGGATATCTACTCACTAGAACCACATGAAAATCCGGAGTAAGCATTTCGTGCTACGAATCGGGCATGAAATCTTTATCGATTTCCGCTTTTCTCCAGTGCAGATGTTTCAAGAACCAATCTTCGGCGTGATCAATCACCATGCTCAGGGTTCCGGGTTCTTCAAACAGATGGGTGGCATTGGGGATAAGTATAATGTCTTTCTCACAGGTTAATTTTTTATAGGCCGATTTATTCATTTTGATGACATCAATATCACGTTCTCCAACAATCAGCAATGTTGGGGATTCGATTTTGGCTAGTGAGGTTTCACTGACCAAATCCGGTCGACCGCCCCGGGATACCACCGCCTGGATAACTTCCGGCCCGAAGGCAGCGGCTGCTCGTATCGCTGAAGCAGCACCCGTACTGGCTCCAAAGTAACCAATACTCCAGTGTTTATAATCACGCTGGTTTCGAATCCATTGGGTTGCGGTGATTAACCGGCGGGACAATAAGTTGATATCAAATCGAATTTGATGATTGGCATCTTCTTCGGGGGTGAGTAGATCAAAGAGTAAGGTGGCAAAACCAGATCGTTGCAAAATGGCCGCGACCATGCGATTGCGGGGACTTTTTCGGCTACTTCCACTGCCATGACTGAAGATCACCAATCCTTTCGGAGTGTCGGGAATCACCAAATTTCCATCCAGGGTCTGGCCATTGGCCATGATTTGTACCATTCGTTCAATCATAACAGTACCTCATTTCTAGTAGATCTAATTGTCAGTCTCGGCCTGCGTAGGATGAAAATTACTACATATCAGGAATGCCTAGTGTGCTAAGTATTATGATTGTTCATAAGTAAATGCAGGCACAGGTGATAATTGGCTGGAACGAAATAGATCTCCTCATCCATTTTGGGAATCCACAATAATGAACAACTGATGATTGATTCCATACGGGCAGGGATGCTCGTACTACGTGGGTGGAAATCTGTTGGGTTACCAATGAGCTACATAACAAACCCGTTCCTCGAGTCGCCCGACTCGAGGGCGGGGCCTGCCCATATTTTTGCATCGACCACCCAAACTCACATCATCCGCGGGGCTTCGGTTTCAGGCATCCAACAAGGGTCATCTCCCTCGTGGCTGGTATTTGTTTGCCTCCAAACGTGTCCGGAGGGAGACTCAGAGGGAGGATGCGCACCCAGATCACCAATAGAATCCGGCAAATATGCGCCGAGCAGAACGCTATCCAGTACCACCAAGCGATCTGCCTTAAAAAGCTCCATTGCTGATTCCGTACTCACGGGCAGGGATGCCCGTGCTACGTGGGTACTCACGGGCAGGGATGCCCGTGCTACGTGGATTGAAAAATAATATGGAAACCTAACCCAACCGGTTCCTCAAATTCCAAGACAGTCGCAAGCGTCCGCCCGTGACCCTTCTAAAGTTATCCGACTCGAGGGCATGGCCGCACCTATATTTTCTCAACAACCACCCAAACTCACACCATTGCGTAGAGTTTAGCAGGATAAAAAGGCAGCTTTATAAAATTTTCATCAACCAACAGTAGTGAAAATTCGCGTGTCATAAGCATTTGGACACGATTTGTTGAGTATGTAGCAAATCGGAGCAAGCCGTCAATGGATATATTACTCTTATAACCTCAAGGAGTTATCGTATGTCCAAACACGC
Organism: Bacteroidota bacterium; assembly: GCA_051747265.1. Taxonomy (GTDB): domain Bacteria; phylum Bacteroidota; class Rhodothermia; order Balneolales; family Balneolaceae; genus JBNJFY01. Next base: position 198,456 of record JBNJFY010000004.1, read on the forward strand.
AAACCCTACGTCGGTTACCCGCACGTACAAACCTCATCTAACCAACTATCAGCATATCGTTGAGCACTTTCAGTGGGAACAGGTGTGGCGAGAATTAGACGGCCTGCCCAATGATGGCGGACTAAATCTAGCCTACGAAGCTGTGGATCGCCATGCGCTCACTGAACGTAAGAATAACATTGCCATACAGTGGTTAGGCCTGACTGAGGAACAGAGCATAACCTACCAACAGCTGATGCACCAAACCGCTCAATTCGCCAATGTGTTGGATGCCTTAGAGATTCAAGAAGGCGAGGTAGTCAGTACCTTAACCGGGCGGATTCCCGAACTTTATATCACCGCTTTGGGAACCTTAAAGCATCAAAGCGTATATAGTCCGCTTTTTTCTATTTATGGGCCCCAACCAATTTACCAGCGACTGAGTCAGGGAGAAACTAAAGTGTTGGTGACCACCCAAGAACTATTCCAGAAAAAAGTGGTGGCCTTGCTTAATCGCTTGGATGACCTAAAATATGTGCTGATCACTGATATTGAAGAAGATCGGAATGAGCGGGTCCGATCCCTGCCTGCCCTGATGGCTGCCGCGGAATCTACCTATGAAATTCAACCTACCAATCCCGAAACAGTTGGGTTATTGCACTTTACCAGCGGAACCACCGGTATGCCCAAAGGGGTGCTGCATGTGCATCAAGCGGCATTGACTCACTACATCACTGGAAAATATGTGCTGGATTTCCACCCGGAAGACCGCTTTTGGTGTACCGCGGATCCAGGTTGGGTGACGGGAACCTCGTATGGAATTTTGGCTCCGCTGATGCACGGCATTACCAACGTGGTGGTAGAAGCCGAATTTGATGCTCGGCGATGGTATGAAATTTTGGAAGAACAACGAATCACCGTTTGGTACACGGCTCCCACGGCCATCCGGCGCCTGATGCGTATGGATATCGATGTGCGGAGCGAGTATAACCTGGATCCCCTTCGATTAATTCACAGTGTTGGGGAGCCGCTGAATCCTGAAGCTATCCGCTGGGGCGAGCAGACGCTGGGGATGCCCATTTTAGATAACTGGTGGCAAACCGAAACCGGTGGTATCATGATTGCCAACTATCCCACATTACCAATTAAACACGGATCTATGGGCAAGCCGCTTCCCGGTATTCAAGCGGCGGTAGTCAGAAAGATCAATTCGGGCCAACAGGTTGAAGTGGTATCCACGCCAGACGAGCAAGGAGAGTTAGCACTGAAAAAAGGCTGGCCCTCCATGTTTCGCGGTTACCTAAACGATGAAAAGCGTTATCGAGAATGTTTCAAGGGCGAATGGTATTTAACCGGAGATCTGGCTCGCTTTGATGAGGATGGCTACTTCTGGTTCATTGGCCGGGCTGATGATATCATCAAAACCGCGGGGCATATGGTGGGACCATTTGAAGTAGAAAATGTACTTATGGAGCACTCGGCGGTTGCTGAAGCAGCAGTCGTGGGTAAACCGGATCAAGTGATGGGGGAGTTGGTGACGGCGTTTGTGACACTGAAATCTAATTATGCAGCCGATGAGGAACTAGCCTTGGAGATCAAAGGATTTGCCCGGGAGAGATTAGGCCCGGCGGTGGCTCCTCGTGAGATCACATTTTTAGACGAGTTGCCTAAAACACGCAGTGGCAAGATTATGCGCAGGCAATTACGAGAACAGGTACGTGAGCAACAAAAATAACAGTCTAAGCAGTTACCCCCATGGGCAAACCCAAAACGAAGACCAAGCAATCAAGTTCAAAAGGATCATCCAGCAAGGAACATCAGCGGCATTTATTGCAGCAGATGATGCGCATTCGCCAATTGGAAGAAAAAGCGTATGAACTGTATACCCAGGAAAAGATTCGGGGATTTCTACATTTGTATGATGGCCAAGAGGCGGTTGCGGTAGGGGTAATCGAGCAATTGCTTCCCGATGACAGCATCGTGGCCACGTATCGAGAACATGGGCACGCACTAGTTCGCGGTGTCTCCATGAACAGCATCATGGCGGAATTGTATGGTAAACAAGAAGGGTGCAGCAGGGGCCGGGGCGGATCGATGCACCTATACGATAAGTCCACCAATTTTCTGGGTGGTTCCGCTATTGTGGGGAATGGTTTACCCATGGCAGTGGGCGTGGGATTGGCTCAAAAAATGCAGCAGACCAATGACATCACCACCTGTTTTTTTGGAGAAGGAGCCGTGGATGAAGGAGAATTTCATGAATCACTGAATTTAGCCGCGCTCTGGGAAGTTCCGTTACTATTTGTGTGCGAAAATAATCGCTATTCCATGGGTATGCCTTTTGAACTGGCCGAAGCGGAAACCGATCTGGTCAAAAAAGCAGCTGGCTACAAAGTTGAAGGCGTCAGTGTAGACGGTATGGATGTGTTAGCGGTGGAAAAGGCCACGCAAGAAGCCATTTCCTACGTACGTAAAAAGCAGAAACCCTATTTCCTGGAGTGTCAGACCTACCGGTATCGCGCTCATTCCATGTTTGACCCCGAGCGCTATCGTACCAAGTCAGAAATTCAGGAATGGCGGGAGCGAGATCCCATTGAACGTATGGCCGATTGGTTAATGGATGAGGGGTTATTGAGTGAGAAGCAATGGCAGGAGATGGAAAATGAAGTGTTGCGGGAAGTGAGCTCGGCGGTAGCGTTTGCGGAGCAAGGTACAGACGAACCAACCAGCCAACTGGAACGATTTGTAAACAGTAGATGAGGAAACGCTATGGGCAATGTGATGGAATCGATTCAATCAGAAACTATGACCTATCGCCAAGCGATTCGTGAAGCTTTGCGAGAAGCAATGACCCGTGACAACCGTGTGTTTTTAATGGGGGAAGATATCGGGCGATATGGAGGTTGTTTCAATGTTACCGAAGGATTGTTGGAGGAGTTCGGAGAAGAGCGGGTGATTGATACACCTTTATCTGAATCGGGATTCACTGGAGCCGGCATCGGAGCAGCGGTTGCCGGGATGCGACCCATCGTGGAGATCATGACGGTAAATTTTAGTCTGCTGGCCGCGGATCAGATTATCAACACAGCAGCCGTGTTGCAGTACATGTCTGGCGGACAATTCAATGTGCCCTTGGTGATCCGTATGGCCACTGGAGGCGGCAAGCAGTTGGCCGCACAACATTCCCGTTCCCTGGAAGGATGGTATGCTCACATACCGGGACTGAAAATTTTGACTCCGGCCACGTTGGCCGATGCCCGTGGAATGTTAGGGCCCGCTCTAGAGGATCCGGATCCGGTATTAATTTTTGAGAATTCCACCTTGTACAACTTTGAAGATACTCCACCGATCAATGGTGCAGTAGACATTGATCGTGCCAAAGTATTACGCCGTGGTTCCGATGTAACCATACTCAGCTATGGTATTGGCATACATAAATCGCTGGAAGCAGCCGAACAACTATCCGAGAAGGGTATAGACGCCGAGGTGATAGATTTGCGTGTGCTTCGTCCGCTGGATAACCGAACTATATTTACCTCGGTGGCCCATACGCATCGAGTGGTTATTGTGGATGAGGGGTGGAGAAGTGGAGGCATATCCGCGGAATTGAGCGCACGTATTACCAGTGAACTCTTCTATGAATTAGACAGCCCGGTAGAACGGATTTGTGGCGCGGAAGTGCCGGCTCCTTATGCAAAACATCTGGAGCAAGCCGCACTACCTCAAGCCGAGGATATCGTACAAACTATTGAACAGATGGGAGGGCTATATGGGAGAGTATAAAATGCCCAGTTTGGGCTCATCTATGGTCAAAGCCCGCCTGATTAAGTGGCATGTACGGCCTGGGGATGAAGTACATAAAGGAGATATTATTGGTGAAATCGACACTGAGAAAGGCCTCATCGATATTGAAGTATTTGAGGACGGAGTGATTTCCGAACTGGTAGCGGAAGAAGGAGAAATTATTCCGGTGGGTTCGGTTATGGCCATTATTAATGGAACTGAGAAACCAGCTCCCGCAACCACTGAATCAGAAACCGAACAACGCAAACCGATGAAGAAAAATGGAAAAACGCGGCACCAAGAAATCAAAACGGTGGCTACGAATGAGCCGGGCATCAAAGCATCTCCATTGGCTAGAAAAATTGCCGAGGATTTGCGGGTAGACCTGAATAAAGTGAAAGGGTCCGGCCCTCGGGGAAGTATTCACAAAAAAGATGTGGAAGCCTATGCGGCTGAACACGGAACGGAAAGTACAGAGCCGATTCCACGATCCGATCACCCGCGTGTGGAAATTGAAGAGGAACGTGATTTGGAAATGGAAACTCATGTAGAAAAAACTTCCTCAGAACAAGCGTCCGATCAAGAGCCACGTAGCCAAACGGCGGCCATGCGTGGAGCCATTGCCAATGCGATGAGCAAGTCGAATCGCGAGATCCCCCACTATTACTTAGAGTCTACCTTTGATTTGAAGCCCGCTATAGATTGGTTGAGCGAAGAAAATCGGCGGCGAGACTTACAGCAACGTATCATGCCTTCTATGTTGTTGGTCAAAGCCGTAGCGGCTGCGTTAACGGAAGTGCCTGACTTGAATGGATATTGGCAAAATGACCAACTTATAATTGAGGAGGGGATTCATATTGGGTTTGCTATTTCGCTGCGCAAAGGTGGTTTGGTGATACCGGCCGTAATGAACGCGGATCTTAAACCACTGGATACCATTCGCGAAAATATGGTGGATCTGATCCAAAGAGCCCGAGAAGGGCATTTGAGCGCTCGTGAAGTTAGTAGTGCAACCATTACTATAACAAGCTTGGGAGAGCGAGGCGCGGATAAGGTGTATGGCATAATATATCCACCGCAAGTTGCCTTGGTAGGAATAGGCAGTCTGAAAGAACGCCCCTACGCCATCGATGGAAATTTAGGAGTACGACCTACAGTTACCGTAACACTAACCGGCGACCATCGGGCTACGGATGGACATACCGGATCCCGCTTTTTAGAACAGTTGGAGTCGTGGCTGCATAAACCAGACCAACTGGCCAAACAGGGAACTCAATAAGGAAAAGCAGGAAGTGATGTTATGAATCTTACAGATCAACAATCAATCATTAAACTGATCAAAAAGCATCTCCATCGGGTGGCGCCGGAAGCGGATCTCACGCAATTGGATCCCAATGCAGAGCTGGGTTCTACCTTGGATATTGACTCTATGGATTTTTACACCATGGTCGTGGCACTGAGCGAAGAGGTAAATGTGGATATTCCCGAAGAAGAATATGGCAAGCTGCGTAGCCTCAATAGCATCGCTGCATTCCTGGAAAAGCAACAACAAAAATGATGGGGTAGTGACGATATAGCTCCATAAAAAAGCGCCCTTCCCCAAATGGGAGGGCGCTTTTTATGGTTGGTAATTGAGTGAATGGGTTTATTTGATGAGCATCATTTTTCGTGTTTGAACGAACGTACCTGCTTTAATGCGATACAGATACATGCCGCTGGATAAGTGCTCGGCATTAAAGGTCACTCTATGATGACCGGCTGATTGACGCTCTCCACTAACTAAGGTGGCTACCTGCTCGCCTAGCATATTATAGATCGCCAGCGTAACTGGCGCAGACTCAGGCAGCGCGTACTTGATTTGCGTTGAAGGGTTAAACGGATTGGGATAGTTTTTGCCCAACTTAAACTCTTCTGGCGTTTCGTCACCAATCAGGGCGGTGGTCACTGTTTCGAATTCAATAGTATCCGACCAGTTACTATCGCCGGTTTCATTGCTGGCTAATACCCGCCAGTGGTAAGTGGTTCCGGTTTCCAAACCATCCACCGATAGTTCGGTGTTGGCAATTTGACTGGAGTCTAAGACCGTAGTGCTGAAATCCGATTTCTTGGACAATTGCACGTGGTAGGTTTCAGCTCGGTCCGCTTCACCCCAAGTTAGCTTCGGCGAGGTGCTCACACCGGTGGCTCCGTTGTTGGGAGTCCATTGCGGTGTAGCGGGAACCGGTAACTCCATGGTGAAAGACCAAGAATCCGACCAATTGGTGGTAAACTGATTGGTGACCGCCCGAACCCGCCAGTGATAGGTGCTGTCATAATCCAGACCTAACTCCACAGACACCAAGGTGTCCGGTATTTCCTTTTTGAGAATTACGGACTTGAAGGAGTTCGTTTTGGAGATCTCCAATTCATAATTCTGGGCATTATCCACCGGATGCCATTTGAAAGTCAGCGGTCGTGGCTGATCATCCGCTTGATTGGCCGGTAACGCCAATTGTGGAATGTAGGGGTTGCCTTCCATGGCCGAGGAGGTCACAAATTGAGCACCGTTGCGCAATTTGCCTTCAATGGGACGATGCGCAGAACTGTGCGCGATAGCGCCGTCCAGTTCATCATAGCGCCAGTAACCCACCAAGCCGGGTTCGTTGCCCATCAACGCTTTATTATAGCGAGAGGCAATCACCGTTTTGTCGATGGCTTTGTTGAAGATGCGCACCTCGTCCAACTCCCCGATGAAGTAGTAATCGGTCCCTTCGTTATTAGCTCCAATCACCAAAGGTTTTTCGGATCGGGATAGATTGGTATTACTGTCCGAGGTACTGTTATCCAGTGCGCCGTTAATGAAAATATGAGTGTTCCCATTATCGTACACACCAGCTACGTGATACCATTTGCCGGGCTCTAAATAGGTATTAGAGGTAACATTTAAGCCCGAACGCCAGGTAGCGTTGAAACGAACTCGGGAAGAATCTCCGGCATCCACCAAGTTCATTCGATAACCGTGGCTACCCGCACTCTTATTACCCAAAATGAAGGCTCCTTCCTGACTGGCCGCATCTTTGCGGATCCAGACTTCTACGGTCATTTCCTTGCCCGGTATATCCAGTGATGGATTGTACTCGTGCTGGATGTGAGCATTCTGATTGGTTTCAAATCGAACTGCTTGTCCCGCGGGTTGATCCTTGTACAAGGTGCTTTGAACCGGATAGCGGTAGTCACCTTCGCCATTTTGGTTACTGTAGACGCTGGCTTTGTAGTAGTAGGTCACGCTATCATCAGCGGTTTTATCCACATACTGATTTTCGCTGGAATTCAGCGAAGTCAGCAGTTGATAGGATTGATTATCGGTAGATCGGTAGATTTTGTAATTATCAGCGCTGAAATAAGCCAGAGATTGTTGATCTACATTGATAACCACTCCGGTATCCGACGGTTGAGCATACAAATTGGGTGGCAGAGGATATACGCCACGTTCATTAAAGTTGAATGCTCCTACCGCGGAACTGGTAGCCGGACGATGAGCTTGAGAAACGACTTCATCATTTACATGACTATCGAAGCGCCAATAACCAACTAAATTCGATTCATCGCCCCAGAGTATTTTGTTGAGGTCACCCTGGATTTGGCCAATGGTTCGACTGGCGTTATAAATTTTCAGTTCGTCCAGTTGGCCTTGGAAGAAATCGGCATTTTTCGCCTGATTACTACCGATAATAAACGAATTGTCCGTACGGGAACCGAGTTCCGTTGAGCTATCTGTAGTTTCGGCATCCAATTCGCCATTGATGTAGATATGAGTGCCGCCATCGTTATAGACTACGGCTACGTGCGTCCAAACTCCCGCGCGGATGCCCGCGTTGGATGTCACGTTCAGCCCCGAGCGCCACGTCATATTGGCCTTAAGATGGGTTTCTTCACCGGAGCTTTCCAAGGCAATATAGTACCCGTTGGATCCATCATCTTTATTACCCAGGATCATCTGTTGCCCACTGGTAGTCGCAGAATCACGTTTGATCCAGAACATCACGGTCAGATGTTTGCCATCCACATCCAGGGCCGGATTGTACCCAAAATCGAGATACCCCTGATTGGCAAAGTCAATTGAGGTACCGCCCTTTTGTTGATGGGGAGTAAGGGTCACAGGTTGAGAGGGGGAACTTTCGTTGCCGTTGTCATCCACAATGGAAACCCGGTACTCATCGGTATTATCGTTGGTACCGTTAGAGTAGGCAAGGATATCTCCATCGGTCGGGTTAGTTACGGTTTCAATCAGACTACCGTTGCGATACACTTTGTATTTATCCAACGTACCGATATCGTAACCACGGCGATTTACTTTCAAGGACACCAATCCATTTCCGATCTTGCCAAATACCTTGGGCGGAAGAGGGAAAATATTATGCCCTTCCGTGGTCACTTGATTGACCATGGAACCCGTGTTGCCATTGCCACTGAAATCAGTGATCTGATTATATTGGTCCGTATTCATTTTATAATAAGCCTGAAGCCCGGTTTCGTTACCGGTTAGCTCTTCAGCGAAATGATCTCGAATATCGAACAATGTTTTGGCGGTGCTGTATATCCGGAGATTGTCGATATCTCCTTTTAAAAACTGTCCGTTTTTGGATTGGTTGCTACCCAAAATCAGATTTAAGGCCGTGGAGTTTAGGTTGGCCGAATTGTCTGTTCCTTCGGCATCCAGTTCGCCATTTATGTAGAGCTGAACCTTGTCGTCGTTGAATACCGCGGCAACATGGGTCCAGGTATTAGCACGAATGCCTTGGGTTGAGGTCAGGTTCAATCCTGATCGCCATGTAGCTTCAAAACGGACACGACGGGCTTCTCCGGTGCCATTCAGGCGAACTTTGTATCCATCACCGCCGCCATCTTTCTTGGTTAAGATAACAGCATCTTCATCAGCAGTGGGATCGAACCGTAGCCAAAACTCTAACGTTAAGGCGTTACCCGAAATATTGACGGAACTGCTATTGGGGATCTCAACATATCCCAGCCCATTAAACGAAAGGTGAGAAGGGGTCGACGTATTACCCGTGGTAACTAAGGCAAAATCTTGACTCCCATTGGTCAGACTACCTTTGTGGGAGACTCGGATGGTATAAAATCCTTTATCGGGAGCATCGATATACACTTGCTCGACATTATCCTTATCGTTATCTGCTTTGGTAGCCGCAGCAGATGGATTGGAGCCATCCAGCACATACGGTTTGTATTCATTCCCATCTTGATCCAAAACGCGAACATCCAAGTCATTGACCAACATTTTTTTAGTGGGGTTTAACTTGGTGCTGGCAGGAGTGCCGGCCGGATCATTCCAGGCGATAGTGGCTTTTAGCGGTTCGGTTCCGTCATTCCACACCACATATTCCTTGGTGTCACCATCGGTTAGCGATAGCTCGCGAATATGTGTTAATGGGATGCTGTTGGCATCGTTAGATAGTAATTCGGCTGCTTTTTGCGTATTCAACATCCCCCAACCAAACGTATAGTCAGGCCCTTCGGAAGGACCGGCTTCATCGGCGGTATGAATAACCAGAGCTTTCATGGTTGCCGAGAGCGGATCCGAGTTATATAGATCGCTATATAGTTGTTGAAGCAGCGCTATGGATCCGGTAGTTGCCGGCGAGGACATAGAAGTACCGGATTTAGTTGTGTAGTCAGTATCGCCGGAAGAACTAGTCGATTTCAAATTGGTTCCGTTAGCTACGATATCCGGTTTGATACGACCATCATCGGTTGGTCCCATACTACTGAAACCGGCAATGGATACATCCGAGGGCGAACTATATCCGCCTGATATATCCCGTGCGGCTCCCAAGGTAAGTACGTTTTTGGATGTCGCCTTTTGTCCTAGTGATCCATATCCGGATGAACCTCCATCCAGGTCACGAACGGTAGAGGAGCTCACCCATTGATTTTGGCTACTATCCCAAACTCTATGTTGTACGGGCTGACTACTCGGGCCCTGCGATTGATCATTTCCCGCGGATTTAATGATCAGATATTGGGGAGCATTGTTAGCAATTTGATCCCAGCTTTGCGCTTGTGCGTCATACAAACCCAACTCGTGGTCTTCAGTACGACTCACGGTCGTATCTCCGTACCAATACCATCTTGCTTCATCATTGTCATATTCCCAACCATGAACTTGACCGTAGGAGTGATTGGAAATACGCAATCCATTGGATGCCGCAGTAGACATTTCACTATTATCGGAGTTCCAATCATAGGCATCCAGATTGGCTTCAAAGGCCATGCCTTTAGCGGAAGCATCGACCCCCTCGGCGATCATGGTACCCGCCACGTGTGTAGCGTGATCACTCAGGCTGCTAGCCCCATCTTGTTGGGTGACTCGTCCGCCAAATTCCTGGTGTGTATCAAGCACTTTGCCGCCATCCCAAATACCCAGGGTTTCGCCGGATCCGGTCAGGCTAAAGGACGTGGAGCCGCTGGGCCAGATTTCATCAGTAGAACTTGATTCCGCCGCGTCAATGTTATGGGTGGCGTAGTACACCGGCATCCCGTCTTTAAAGCGTTGTAGCTCAATGATTTTACCATTGGGCAATACCTGCCGGACTGGAATTCCCGCTTCTTGGGCACGTTCCACGGCGGCTGCGCGTTCGGCTTGCCACTCATTGCGAAATTGAGTAGATAAATCTCGCAATTGATTTACCTTTGTTTTGGTTTGTCCGTACACCATCCCCGATCCCATAAAGAGCAGGATGAGCACGAGAAGTTGTATACGTTTCATATATCCTCGCATGTTAATCCTCTGTAGTGATTTGTTGGTTGATGAATAGATTGACCTACTTGAGCTGGTTTAAAGTTTCCCTGAGCAACTCACGTAAATCAAAAAAGTGTTCTGGATAAAATTGAGTGTCGCCTCCCAGTTTCGCTCGCACCGTTTTCAATGTATCCGTCGGAGTCAATCGAGCAGTTATGGTAACCGATTCGGCTGGTGTTCTAAGTCGAGTTTCATTAGGTCCACCTTGGGGAATCCGGGAGGGATAGGAAAAAAACTGGTACTTTTCGAGGGCGCTATAAATTCGATCCATTTGCTGCGATGACAGCGTGTCGTGGGCAATTATAGTGTCTTGGGTAGCACGATTTCCCTGGTAGATACGTTTGTAGATCCAGTATTCCCTATCAAAATTTATTTCTATGCGGTGTCCGTAGATATCACCATCATTATATTCCTCAAATCCACCGCCTTCTGAATATTCAAGCATCTGATAAGAAGTTGTCTGCTGCGAACATGGGGGGGTAGGGCATGGTGTTTGGTTGTTGTTAACACAGTTTAATAACAGGATACCCAAAAAGGGAAATGCTAGGATAGGCTTGATGAAAGTTTTAGGAACGATAATGTTAAGAAGATTTTTAAACGTATTGATCACCAGTCAATCAGATTTATTCATCAAATGTTGTAAATATATGGGAGATAGCAAAATGGATGCTCCATTATTCAATCGACTTGGATAGTAGTAGGGGGTTTGGTTTGAATTGTTCCCTGAAAATTTGGGAATTCAGGATGAGAAAAAATCATCCTCTATTTGGATTGTTTAAATGGCAGAGGGCATTGCGAACATGGAGTGTGAACTCCCCGCTTAAGTCTGGTATAAGGGGATGCAACTGCAGTTTATCTATGTAAAAATGTTTTCGAGGGTTGGCATAATCTTCTGATTATGCTTCTAACGATTTCAACGACGATTTTAAAAGGGAGGTAAGTCTAGAATCGCGTTATGTCGTAATCGTGCAAAAAATCGATAAAAAGTTTCGTCGATTCTAAGATTGAATAGTATTACTTGAACTGACTCTCATTTTTCTCTAAGACGGTCGTGAGCGTCCACTCGTCCCCCTCCAAACCAGCGCAAGTCTAAGCGAAGCGGAGACTTGCGCTGATTAAAGCAGTCATTGCGATCGAATTCACAGTCAGCAATCCCGCACGATTAATCTCCCTCGCGGCTATGTATTTTCCATGGCCTCCAAACGTGCCCGGCGGGAGAGGCAGAGGGAGGAGGCGCAACCAAATCACCACTGATATCGAACATGTAGATACCCAGCAGATCGCGATCCAGTACCACCGAGCGATCTGCCATAAAAAAGCCTCACTGCTGATTCCGCACTCACGGGCAAGGATGCCCGTGCTACGTGGAATGAAAATAGGTTGGTTTCCCCAACCGACCAGTAGATCCAGGCGCCTTTCTTTTCCATCGGCTAAATAGTAAATAGGAATCAAAATGCCCACTGAATAGAAATTCCGGGACTCCGGTGATTGAAATGCAAAGACAGCTGCTGGGTTTTGGAATGATCGCCTAGTTCAATGTCTAGGGGCTTCCAGACTTGCTTATGGGTTAAACTACCCATAATTAACCCCATAAAGCCACCCGCGAAACCCCCAATAACCAATCCGCCGAGAAATGCTTCCGCGGGTGTTAATAATTCTATACAATATGGATCACTTGAGCTACAGCTATTTGAGGATGCCAATGCGATAAACCCGGTTATTCCACCTCCTATTCCCGCACCCACGAGAGCTCCTTTACCTGGAAAATTTTTTTGTATAGATAGTTCTATTTGTCGAATGGATGACCAGGGTAGTGTCACAAGCCTTTGGTTATGTAATAACGAAATTTCTGTGGAATTGACCATTTTCAGCTTACCAATCAGGGTATCAGATAAAACTTCTTCGGTTAGTACCCGAATCCGGTCCCCTTCTTTCAAGTCGGAAAATTGAGCACATACCAATCGAGTGGTAGCTAGAAAACTGAGTAGGGTTATCAAAAAGAAACCTAAATATTGCTTGTTCATAGTCATATTGAATTACAGTATCAACAGATGAGTTTTAAACTAGTAGTATTGCGAGGGAGGTACGCTAGTGCTCAACCCAAACTCCTTGTACGTTGGGATATAAAGGTCAGGTAAGGGTAAGGAGCGTCATAAATTCTGTTATGATATTGTAGTATAGATACTAGAGGGCATTGCAAAACTATCTGTCATTGCGAACGTAGTGCGAATATCATTGAATAGATCTGGCAAATGGTAGTCGTTATTACCTCTTTCCAGGAGAAAAAAATAGGAAAACTTTGCAAATCCCTCTATTAGTGAGAATTGTCATTGGACTGTGGTAAATGGTATTTACTAATGTAGTAGAATGTATCAAGGGATAAGTATTACATATAGATTAGTATATATCCCTTCGTGTGGGCATAGCTTATTTTATATCATTGTTGTAAATGATCATTTCGTGTATAATTATATGCAACAAATTCAGAGGAGAATGTTATGCCACTTGCCAAAGTTATTGAAGTAATGTCTGAAGGCTCCACAATGGAAGAGGCTGTTCAGAATGCGGTTAATGATGCCGCAAAAACCATTCATAATATCAAAAGTGTATATGTCGAAAATATTCAAGCTATCGTTGAGAATGAAAAGGTGACCAAATATCGAATAGACGCCAAAATAACGTTTATATTGGATTAATAACCGAATATATTGTTTTGTAGCTCATTTAAAATCCGATAGGATTAAGCCCCTGTTCATTAAAATGGACAGGGGCTTTTTACTTAACCGACTAGCTATACTTATGGAGTAGAAATGAAAGTAAAATTAGGAGGGAGCTTTGCAAAACTACCTGTCATTGCGAACGTAGTGCGGCAATCCCCTGACTAGATTGTATAAATGGTGATTGTTTCTACATTCTGTCACGAAAAAGTAAATTTTGGAAGCTTTTGCAAAGCCTTCTAGGACGGAGGTGTAGACTAATTGACGTTTATATGGATTAGGTTAATATATTACTTAGATGCGTGTATAGTTAATGAGATTATGACTATAGTTATAAAATAAATATGGGTTATATGTAGTGTGTGGGGTTCATAAAATAAATACAAACATATACAATAAATGAGGTAGTATTGCTATAGGTGAATGATGGGAATAGGTGTACATTTTAAGTGAAGAGTGAGCGAACCTAAATAGTCAGAAATACTGACATTTATCTGCATCAAAGATCAAGAGGTACTAAAATGAAAAGTAAAAGAATTATTCCCATTGTATTTCCTATCCTCATGTTATTCATGTGGAGTTGCGAAGGCCCCGTTACAACCTAAGATGAGAAGGTGAGTATTGAAAATAACACCCAATTTGTTGAAAATCCGAGTAAACTAATTGCCAATAGTAATGGTGATATCGTCGTAATCAATGACCATAGTAACGGCAATGGTAACGGTCATGGTATCGGTGGTGGCAATGGAAACGGTGGCGGCAAAGGGAACGGTAATGGTGGTGGAAAAGGATCTGGCGGTGGCAAAAAGGGTGAGCTGTTCGGTGATATGTATCTACTATATCGCGACGCGAATGGTGTCCCGATTTTAAGTCCTGATGGTTTCTATCAACCTATCGATATCAATGGAGAACTGATTCCACTTGACGAAGAGGGTCATCCATTGGATGAAGAAGCCACAGTAGAAGTGGAACTAGGTCGAATGAACGTTATTCGTTCACCAGAGCGAGTTCTGGATCGAGGTCTAGGTGAAGTATTGAGCGTACTTGCTCAGGCTGATGCCATTAATACCGATGCTGCCGGCCGATTGGAAATTACCATTGGTGAAGAGATCAAAACTATTGATGCGCCTATAGAAAACCTAGCGGTGTACAGGGAGTTATTGAATAACGGACATTTGGAAGTTTCACTGAAAGGTACAGTTCAGATTGAAGATGGTTTGGATGCTATGTTTGATCAAAACAGTACGCCGGATGCCGTTGACTTGTTGATAGCAAAAAGCTTCTTGGCGGGCGCTACTGACAAAACGGTTCCTATGACCATCGATAAAATTATTTATACCCACGCAATTATGGGGTTGGAAGGTACCATCATTCAGAAAGAAATTGAATATATCGATTTCTTAGCAATGGACTTCACTTATAACCGATCTGAATTATACAGCGATAAATATGTAGAAGTCTTAGTAGAAATATCTCCAGGTGTATATGAAATACAAACAGTTAACATATTTGCGACTGTATTTAACTCAGAGCAGTATGATGAGTCTGGTGGAGCTGCTGTATACACGCAAGCTGCGGAAGATGCCCGACGAGTTATCAACTTTGTTCATGATTATGCTTACTAGGTTAGCCTAGAATTCATGATCTAAACGAATATAATTTTAAATTTCCGGCCGACTTATTCTGAGTCGGCTGGTCTATATCCAACCAAACACAATCAAGAGGTATTCAAATGAAATGGTATTATGTACTTAGTGTACTTTTGGTAGCTGGGTTAGTAACAGGTTGCGATAATCCCTTGAATGAAGCAACTGCTGATCACAATTCGGCTGCTGAACGGGCTATTATCACTGCATCTAATCATAGTCAACCCGGATCCCAACTCAAAGCCACCGGAGGGTTCTCAGCACTCTGGCAAGGTTGCGGAGATAATCATGACGGTGGAGATCAGCATGATGGGGAATCGCATGATAATCTTGTAGTGATTAAAGATCATGAGGATGAGGGTTGTCAAGGCAATCGCCCGGCACGTGAGTTCAATGTGCAGTTTAACGCGCAGTCTAAAAATTGGGTTAAAGGCAACGTTACCTTCCAGGGACTTGGCGAAGACGAAGGAATTGATTTCGAGGGATCCGTAACTTGGATAACAGCTGGAAGGCAAGATCACGAATTGTACTTTGGTGGAGCGATTACCGAAGGGACTGTTGATCGAAATTGTTTCCTTTTTTCCGTTCGAGATAACGGCGAGGGCAGAAACGCGGATGCCGATCAACTCCAATATCGACTATATGGATCCGGTCACGGACCGTGTCATGAGCCCGACCATTTACCCCAAGGGTATCCTATCGTTGTGTACGAAGGTAATATCCAAGTACACTGACGCCGAGTTAGAGGAGATATGTTTCTCACCCATCAAAATCGCAGCGATAAACAGCTCAGCCCGCCATCCAATTTTTGAAACTCTGAGCAATCCAATTCGATGATTTCATAACCCAATTCGGAGATCTTTTGGCGGGTCTGAGGATGACCACGGGGAACCAATACCCGTTCGTTGATCCACAGACTATTAGCGGCATAGGCTTCCTGCTCGGGTACCTCAATGCAATGGTAGTCAGCAAATTCTGATCGGTCGATAAACTCACCGCTGACCAATAAATGATCGTTTTCCAAATAGGAAATACCGGTTTTCAGATGGAGGACGTTACTCAATTCTACGGTAGATCCGGATAATCCCCACGATTTTAGGATGGCAATCAGCTGTTCGGCCCCAACGGGGTTGGTTCGATCCGATAAGCCGATGTAGTAGTGATCACCGACCATCATCACATCGCCGGCATCTAAGATCCCCGGTGCGGTGATCTCTTGGATGGTATCAAAATATTTAGCTACTACATTGCGAATATCTTCGGTTTCACCGCGGCGGGAGGGGGCGCCGGGACGAGTGATAACCGCACCTTGAGGCGTCAATAAGGCGGTATCTTCCACAAACACCGAATCGGGATAGGCCTCATCGGGGTCCATTATGTGAACCGAAAGGCCACACGTTCGCAACGCCGTAATATAGGCTTCGTGTTGTTGAAGAGCGCGTTGGTAATCCGGTGCTCCTAATTCCGCTTCAGTAATGCCGTTGATTAAACTGCGACTGGGTTTACGAACGATAGCTTGGGAAAACATGCCATTGATTATTCAGGGTGAATAACTTCATATTGACTTTGCACGAACCCATTTTCGAAGGTTCGGGTGGAAAGATGATTCAGGGTTAGGTCCTGCTCGAGCGAACCAAATAACGAAATCCCCTCGCCAATTAAAACAGGTACGCGGGTAATGGTTATCTGTTGGATCAAGCCGGAACGCAGAAATTGCTGAATGGTTTGTCCACCGTCGATATACAAGTGATGCGCGTCTTTCTCAGCCAGTTGCTCCACGATCTGTGGCGGGGATCCGGCCACGCGTTGGACCTGCTCGGGGAGTGCGTTTGCATCTTCCAATTCTCGGTGACTCGCCACATATACCCGGGTGGATCCGTATGGCCACTCGCCAAAAGAGAGGACTTTGTCGAAGGTATTCCGCCCCATCACCAAAGCGTCAATATCTTCCATAAAGGCTTGATAGCCAAAATCTTCGGCCGGATCCGAGGAGCCGTCGGACGATTCATTGAGCCAGTCCAAACTCCCATTCGGCCGGGCGATAAATCCATCCAGACTGGTGGCGATGAAAACGGATTGTTTGAGCTTCATGGACGTATCATTTATTAGTCAAATTCATAATACGAGGATATAACAGGTTACACTTTTTCGCATGGTATCAATCCAGTAATAAGCCTAATAGACGTTCGTAACCATCTTGATTCTGCTCGATCAACTGCTGTTTGGCCCGGTTCATCTCTTATGGATGTGGGAAAGCTAATTCCGACAATTTGCTGCGATGTAATAATATTTGGTGACAATCAGTACTGATTAGTATACAAAAGGAGAATAAGAAATTAGGCTTCACATTTTTATCTGGATGGTTCATAGCATACATCTGCTTCAGTGTTAGTTAAATGGCATTGGAGGCAACCATTTATGGATAGGTCGAAGTGATAGGTTTGCGGTTGGGGAAACAATATTATATCGTGGAAATGGTCTGATTAATTGTAAATCAAGGGGATTGTATGTCTGTCGCTATTATCGGAGCGGGTGTGAGTGGTCTGCTCACTGCCTATCTATTAAATAAGCAAGGGAAGAAAGTTGATATCTTTGAAAAAGCCGATCGAGTAGGTGGAAATGTAGATACCGCGCAAGTAGAGGTAGGGGGCAAGCATCGTTGGGCCGATCTGGGAGTCAACGATTTCAATTTAAATACCTATACTCATATCAAAGATCTGTTTAAAGAATTGGATCTGTTAAAGCATTGTAAAAAGCTAGAGGATTCCACTTCATTTGCTAATGAAGACAGCTCCTATTCCTATACGATCAATCAGGATATTGGGGAGCCCATGCCCGATCATCTGCATCAGGAGTATGTTAGATTTTCTAAACAGGCGCCTAAGGATATTCATGATCATCCCCATAAGTACAACAAGTTTACGGTCGCTGAATATTTAACTGCGAAAGGATATTCTAAGGAATTTGCCGAATACAATTTATATCCGCGTATCAATGGCATGTACTATGTTAATGATGAGACCCCCAAAAATATGCCCATTACTGCCGTGATGCATTACTACATGTTACAAGAGGGTTTTGGGGATAAAAAAGGAGCAGATCGTATCTATATAGAAGGGGGTATCAGTACGTGGATTAACGCCTTGAAAAAAGCTTGTGGAGCAAAAATCAAAACGGGCATCAAGGTAACGGTAGAGAGTAAGGGCTCGAAGGTAAAAGTGGTTGATGAGCATGGGGATGGGAAAGAGTATGACGCGGTATTCATGAGTTGTCCCGCTGATGTAGCCTTGCGAACGGTTACCAAGGGATTGACCACCGACGCCGTACAAATGTTGAGTGCCTTTAAATATTACGACAGTGTATCCGTCGCACATACCGACAGTAGACTTTTGCCCGCAAATAAAAATAATTGGTGCACTTATAATATTCTGATTCACGAGGATTACGCCCAACTTCGCCCTTACACGATTTCGTATGTCTGTAACCGTCATCAAAATGATGCCCAAAACCCTGAGTATAACTATTTCGGAGGCCCCGAATACTTTGTCACCTTAAATCCGATCACTCCCATCCCGGATAAGAAAATTCTTCGTACACCTGAGGGGGATCCGGTAAAGACCTATTTCCGACACAATACCTTGGACTTCCAGACGATGAAAGCACAGAATATGGTGGACAAGGTGCAGGGTCAAAATGGAATTTACTTCTCCGCGGGTTGGATGTGTGGAGCCGGGCTACACGAGGAGTGCTACCGAGCGGCCAACGCCGCGGTGAATACCTATGTCGGTAAAAGCACGGATCAACTGCATTATACCTTGGGGGATGAGTTTAGTGTCCCCACTCATATCAAAGAAACCATCGAAAAAATATACCGTTAAGCTAAAGGTCAAGATAGGATGAGTGAGACGATCATTGGCGTTGGATACAGTGAAAAAACAAATGAGCGCGAAGCCGCTGAACAAGCTGTCGAGCGAGCCATGCAGCAGGAGGGGCTGGATCGGGCCGATCTGGTCTTGGTATTTACCACGGCCAATGTTAAACCGGATGGGGTGATTGACGGTATCCGTGCGGTAGCCGGCGATCAATGCCGCATCGCAGGCGGACATTCGGTGGGTATTATTACTAACGACTTTTTGGATTATGACGGATATCAACTGGGCGTAGCGGTTTTCCAACTTACGGATGCGCAAGCCACGGTTCTGACCGAAGGGGTGCTCAATGAAGATGGAGAACGTGAGGTAGGAAAGCGCCTGGGGAAGCAACTGGGGGAGGTCATTCAAGATGAGCAAGACGCCTTATTACTGCTATATGATTCTGTGGATCGGTCGGAAGGATATTTTCAGCTGAATATGGGCACCCCTCTATTGGATGGAATATCTGAACATTTATCCACATGGCCGGCCATCGCGGGATGCGGCATGAGCGGTGATATGAAAGGGACCCCCGGGTTTCAATGGGTGGATGATCAGTTGTTGGAACAGCAAGCCGTTGGGGTGCATTTTACAGGCAATCTGCAGATGCACACTAAAATTATGCACGGCTGCAAGCCCTCAGGTGCCTATCATACCATCACCGATTCAAAGGGGGCTTTGATTAAAGAAATAGACGGAAAACCAGCTCTGGATGCCATTGCAGAGATGATGGGTCATGATGTGGAGGAAAAATGGAAGGAATATAGTTTTTTTCTCACTCTGGGTGTCAATAAGGGGGATAAGTTTGCACCCTTTCAAGCAGATCATTACGTGAACCGATTGTGTTTGAAAGTGCACCCGGAAGAACGAGCGCTGCAAATGTTTGAGCCTGACTTGGCTCCGGGCACTGAGTTTCAGCTGATGCGCAGGGAATTAGATTTCGATTATATTCGGGAAGCCACTCAAAATTTGTTGGATCATGTGGAACCCCGAACGCCCGTTTTTGCTCTGTATATAGATTGTGCCGGACGTGCTGCCGCGTACAGTGGAATGGATGACGAAGAAGCCGCGGAAGTAATCCAAACCATCGGAGATGATATACCACTGTTGGGTATATACAGCGGGGTTGAGTTGGCCAAAGTGCAGGGCAAGCCCCAGCCGTTGGACTGGACCGGGGTGTTATGTGTATTTAGCGTGGAGTAGAATTTTAGGAGACGATACAAATCAAAACCAATCGAATCTTTACATCAGGAGGATGTATGTCTGAACCAGTAATTCGTAATGGAGTAAATGTCACCGCATTGGAAAATTTAGTGTCCGGAGTAAAAGAAAATCCGGAGATGGCCAATGTTACGTTTAAAGCGAAATCTTCGTGGAAAGGGGGGACCCAAACCCACGTGAAAATTTCTGATTTGATTGCCGGCGGTAATAATATCGCGGGAGAAGATCGCAAGTTTGAACTCACCGTGGATGAACCGGAAGTGTTGGGAGGAACGGATGAGCACCCCAATCCGGTAGAATATCTAGCCGCCGGACTCAGTGGTTGTTTAACCGCGGGTATCGCCTCCAACGCGGCCTTGTTTGAGACCGAGTTGGATGCCATTGATGTTGAAGTGGATGTGGAATTCGATATTCACGGCCTACTGGGTTTGGATCGCGAGATCCCCAGTGGTGCACTGGAACTCACCTATAAAGTCAAACTCAAAGGCCCCGAAGCCAAAGAGAAATTGATGAAATCGAAAGATACCATTGACAGAAAATCACCGGTCAAGAAAACGCTAGAGTTGCCTCTTAAGATCAATACCGAAGTAGAGGTTGAAGAATCATAGGAGCAACGTATAACTTTTTCAATCAAACGGGAAGAAGGCGGCTGTAACAGGCCGCCTTTTAGTTATGGTGATTTACGTTTCCTTACCTAATTAATTATACTATACATACTTGGTTTAGGGGAATGATTTAATTTTATCAAAAGGTCAATTTGTGTCTGGACAGGAATCATCACAGGAAGGTAAATCCATCGACGATTTCAAGAGGGAGATCGCCTATTACAAGCGTCAGTTGGATGATCAATCTGCCAAGGCCCTAAAACAAGATGCACGCCTTTCCTCACTTCGTCACCGCTTAAAACAAAAAGAGCAAGGTTTTGCTGTGCTCTCCAAGCTGACCGCCTACATCGGTCGGGAAGTGGAAAACCAGGAACTGTTTCAGAATACACTGCAGTTGATCAATTCGGGCCTGAATATGGACAGCTCGTTGATTGTCCAATTGGATCGCGAAGGGTATTTCCAACCGGTGGCTAGCTTGGGGGTGGAGACCTCCGTAGTTGTGAATCAGGAGAAAGTTAAGCTGGAAATACCGGAAGCTTATGACTCGGATAATGCCTTGTTGGTGAATAGTGAGACCGAAGTTGATTCATTTATCGAAGAGGTTCGCGATCTTATCGGTGTTCCCTATTTCATTTCGGTGCTCTTCAAAGGACAGGATCACCTGTTGTATCTGATCTCTGGGCGAAAAAAAGAGCGTAAACCGTTTCATCACCCGCTGGACGAAGAGGATTTGGAAACGCTGCAATCCATAGTGGTATTCCTTTCTGAACGCTTGGAAATGAAGAACATCAAAAAGTACGCTGTTGAACAGGAAAGGATACAAGCGGAACTGAAGGTAGAGGCGGAGCGCGAACGGGCCGAGCACATGGAAACCGAACTTCGAGCGAAGGCTGCCGAGGCACAAGCCAGAGCTGCTGAAGCGGAACAGCAGAGAAAACGACTAGAGTTAGAGCAAGCCCGTGAAGTACAACAATCTATCTTACCAGAACAAAATCCGGATATAGAAGGATATGAAATTGCTACCTATTTGAAGACAGCTACAGAGGTGGGCGGCGATTATTTTGATTTTAACAAAACTGGGGATGATTCCTTTTATACCTTCGTGGGAGATGCCGCGGGTCACGGAACGTCTGCTGGTTTGATGATGGCTATGGTTAAAATTGCCTTACAAGCTTGTCGGGAGGAACGACCGGAAGATATCCTGGGATGGACTAATGAGCTTTTGGTACAAGCCAATCCATCGGGGCTGTATATGGCCTTATCTTGTGCGCATTTTCAAAAAAACGCTCTTCATTTTTCGTCGGGGGGCATTCCACCCATGATGCACTACAATAGTGTACAGGATCGTGTTGAGGAGCACCTATTAGTTGGGGTGCCATTGGGTGCTCGAAAAGTCTTTGATTACGATCATCTACAACTGGAACTGCAATCCGGCGATGTGGTTTTGATTATGAGCGACGGCTTGGCGGAAGTCATCAACGAAGCGAATGTTCAGTGGGGATACGAAAACATTGCTAAGTCTATGCAAGAAGTCTCAGATCAATCACCGTATACCATTATCGATCACCTGTTGGATCAATGCCTGACGTGGAAGGGCGATGGTGAGATCGATGATGATATTACGCTGGTAGTGATAAAAAAACAGTAAAGCATTTTCAAACCTTCTACCGAAGGGAACTAGTTCATCAATCTATTCTGAGTTCAGACAAATAAGGGAAGGTTGCGTTGTATTTGAAACTTTCTCAATGGGTAAAGGCATCAAATTTTCAGCACAGGTCTTAAGGTAATAAGGTAGGGTCGATATCGAGGTATTGGGTATCCAATGAAAATGAACTCTTATTACGATCCCCACAACTGAAAATTAACGATGAATCGGTTTCATCGAACTTCTATTACGCTAAGACTGTGAATATTTGTTACGAACTACATGGGTATGAATGATCCTTATGATGTGCTAATCACCGTTTGGGGCAAATGAACATCACATTTTCACTACACCATCTTAGTAATGTCAACTATTGGGCCAAGGCGTTCAGGAACTTAACGGTAGGAATGATGGGGCAATAAAAATCTAAATGATCAAGGATTAATCTCCAGGTGCAATGTCTAGCGTGAAAGAGAACTGAATTGCGGTAATCATGTTGAGTCACCATTGGCCGAAGCGGTCATTTTACTTCTAGAAAAGTTAAACAACCAGTAGAGGGCTTTGCAAAACTACCTGTCATTGCGAACGTAGTGCGGCAATCCCCTGATTAGATTGTGGAAACGGTGATTATTACTACATCTTGCCATGATCGAATACATTTCGGAAGGTTTTGCAAAGCCCTCCAGTATTTCATTATGATTAAGGATTAAATTTTGAAATATTATTAACCCATTTGAAATTCATTTAGATAGACGAAGTTACTTACCCCTATGGAAGAACGGCCTAATATTCTATACATCCACGGCTTTGCCAGTCGGTTTGATCCCCAATCCAGCAAGAATCAAATGTTGGCTAAATTGGGAGATCTGTACGGGGTTAACTTGGATTACACACGCCTTCACCATGAAGTGAAGCAACGCATACTGGATGTGATTTCTGAACATGACATCGACGTAGTCGCGGGAACCAGTTTGGGTGGATATTGGGCAGGCGTTATGGGTGGCGAAGGCTTTCCATTCATCGCCTTGAATCCCGCGATTAATCCGAAAGAAACGCTTCGCAAATATATTGGAAATGGAGAAACCTACTTCGGGGAACCCTACCATCTGGCCGAAGAGATTTTAGAGGACTATCAGCCGTTTCCCCTCGAAGGCTGGGGCTTGATCTTGTTAGATGAAGGAGACGAGGTTTTGGATAGTCAACAAACCAAGCAACTGTTGGACGACCATTACCATGTCATAATGTATCCGGGCGGGACCCACC
This sequence comes from Bacteroidota bacterium, assembly GCA_051747265.1. Taxonomy (GTDB): domain Bacteria; phylum Bacteroidota; class Rhodothermia; order Balneolales; family Balneolaceae; genus JBNJFY01. Next base: position 222,025 of record JBNJFY010000004.1, read on the forward strand.
GTTTTGCGCATATTGAGGAGGCCCAAAAAGAGATCAGTAAATTTCTGAATCGCCTAATCATCAAGGGCTTGGGTTTTCCACAATACGAAGACGATGATTGATCAGTATTCAACAATTTTTAGCGGGGCTCTTTATAAATAACGCTGCGAAAATTACCATATTAAGGCGGCAGTTGAATCCGTGAAGCAATCCAGTACGAAGAGTCACGAAAAAGGACCGCTAAGCAATCCAATAAGATAGCCCAAAATGGGGACGTTAATCCGATCCTGAAAAGATCGAACTGGTTGACTGTCGATCACGAATAATGTACAGGAGCGTAAGTCTGCAGGGCCACCCCAGATCCCACTGATTTCGCCTTTTTAAGCTTCATTCGCATGTTGGTGCCTTCCCGGAATAATTTTTTCCCCTTTCCCAAAATTAATGGGTAGACCAACAATCGATATTCATTAATCAATTCGTGCTGAATTAACGTTTGAGCCAGCTCCCCACTACCCAGCAGAAGAAGATCCTTGCCCTGTCTATTTTTTAGATGGGTTACCTCATTAACCAGGTTACCGGTGATTACACGAGCATCCCAGGATGGATTTTTAAGACTGGTTGAAGCCACATAGGTAACCATTGAAGATAAACGATCTGAAAAGTTCTCATCTCCATACGGTGATTTTTGATTGTGAGCCAGGGATTCAAAAGTGTGACGTCCCAAGATCAGGGTATCGCTGTTGGATAGTTCATCGTTTTTAAACTGTTCAATATCATCATTCCAATAGCGATGAATCCAGCCGCTATAATTGAAATCCTCCCAGCCATAGGGATCTTCCATAACACCATCCAATGTAATGTGCATGGATAAAATTAGCTTTCTCATAAGTGATCCATCTGATTGGGTTGTAATGTACCGATGAAAAGTGCCTCCCAGTATGACAACGAGAATACCATGCTCACTGTGTGTAACAAGAACAGGTGGGCGAGCAGTCCAATTTCAACGGGATAACACCGGCTTCTACGAGACTTTCATAAATCCCTCGCTAGTTGATAGCTAACAAGTATGGGCATTGGCCAAATATTGCAAAATGAGCACAAGAGGCTGATCATACTGCATTATGATGATTACCGAGTCGGGAACCACTTCTATACTGTTCTGTGAATTCCTATGACCATCATACCTGGTATCCAGCCCCACTAATCTAGACAGTACCAGACAGATTATTCTCATTCGTATAGAACACACTTTATGGCGAGCGTGTCATTATTTCATGGTTGTAATAAAATTACACACTTCCTGCTACTCCGCTATCACGCATAGTTATTCAGAAATGCCAGTAAGCTACACTAGAGCTGTCTTAGTATTAAGAATTTCTTCCGGTAAGTGATTGGCATTACTCTTGTTATAAAAATACACCGTCGGGAAGAAATCATGCACCTGACCAGATGTATCCACGCGGATACACCATGAACGAAGAGTATTGATTGGAATAGCTAAAGCATCAACACAATGTGATGCGAATCGGGAATGATGAACCTATTTCCGATAGAAGACAGGTAAGTTTAGTCAAGAAAATAATCAAGAGAACAGATGAAAGATCTAATTAAAGCGTTAGGAGTAGTTTGTTTGGTACTTAGTTCCTCACCAGTACAAAATACCGCGTTGGATTATGAAATCACCCAAGAAGACATCCTCTCACAACTCTATGAAAAATCGTACATGCACTCCGTAGATGTCACCATGTACCATCCCGTGGAGGGGCAGACCGATTCCACCCCGAATATCGTTGCCGATGGTACTGAATTTGATATCGCCTCGGCCTCGACATTGAAGTGGATAGCCGTCAGCCGCGATCTGCATGTACGTTGGGGGGGCGAGCTCGGATTTAGAGATATTGTTTATCTACAAATTCCCGAAAGTGCCTCCAAGTCAGGTTACTATTTGGTAAAAGACACCATGAACGAGCGCTGGACCAAACGAATAGATATTCTGGAATCACCGGGAATGCCGATATTTAAATTTACCGATGCCTCACTCTACCTGGTAACCCCTCAAAAAATCAGCCGCAACCAACTCTGGTTCGCCCACTTAGCCCCCTAGTCGCAGAATTCTCTATTTCCAACAAACGTCCGCGGCGATCCCCGGGTTGGGTGTCCAATTCACACTGGGGGATTCCCGCGCTCCGCAAAGCTTCGCTCGGAATGACAAGTGGATGGTTGTGAGGGTTGGGTTCGTCCGGAAGCCACAAAAGAACCACAATCCTCAACATTCAAGCACCCAAACTGCTCCCCCTGTGATCCGTGCAACTCAAGGGTTGATTCATCAGTCGGAAAATGGGCAACGGGCACAGCTAAACCAGCTGATGAATCTGAGGGGTGCATTCGGATATTCGTTACTCGAGATTGGGACAGTCACCATCACCATTACCCAATCAGCACAAGTCTCCGCTACGCTCAGACTTGCGCTGGTTTAGGTATTCAATACTCTTGAATGGGGCATTTACCATCACCATTACCGAAAATCCCCTCAACTCTTCTTAAAACTTATAGCTAGGAAAAGGCGATACAGTTTGGCTTTATGGTTACACCTCTCGCTATCATGACAGCCAAGTTTGCTCGCAGAGTCTCGCGGATGAACCGCTGAGTTATGCAGAAGTGTAATCACACTTAGCGGAAACATCTCGCCATGTCATCGCGAGGACTTCAACGCTCGTTGAACGTCCGCGGCGATCCCCCTGGATTTAGCGCCAATTCACACTGGGGGATTCCCGCGCTCCGCAAGGCTCCGCTCGGAATGACAAGTGGATGGTTGTGAGGAACAGGTTTGTAATGAAATTCCGGCAACCAAACAGATTTATAGCCCACGTAGCACGGGCATCTTTGCCCGTGTGTGATGAATTAGCACCCTTATGATGCTATTGGTAATCTGGTAGCGCATCCTCCCTCTGAGTCTCCCTCCGAGCACAACTATAAACCTGGGCAGAGATATTGCCACGAGGGAGAATGTTCGAGACCGGTTTTTCACTTAGAACTGGATCTCAAAATTAGGAAAATGGCACGGATGTTATCCCCCTCAAGACGTAATATTGAATTTATGTTGCAAAATGTGGACGGAGGGGGCCAGGGGAGGTTTGGCAAGTAGTTGCCCATAAATCGAAAAAAAAGCCCGAGCAAAGCTCAACGTTGTCATGCTTGTATCTAGGGTGGATATTCTGATCCGTCATTATATTTATCTAGCAAAGCAGACCCTCAACATTCGAGCAATCAAACTGCTCCTCTGTGATCCGTGAAATCCAAGGCGGATTCATTCGATCGTAGGGGAAGCTAATTCATCAGTCGGAAAATGGGCAAAGGGCACAGCTAAACCAGCTGATGAATCTGAGGGGTGCATTCGGATTTACGTTAATGGAGCTTAAGCCTCCGCTTATCTCAGCATTGCGTTGGTTTGGGGATGTCAGCCTGTCCCGGGATACCGGGACGATAGGTTTGTAATAAAGAGTATGGAGAAGGAAAGAAAAGTAACCTGGATGAGAACTATCCAATTGACAAAGTCCTTTTTAAAGGGGTTAGCCGTATTTTCTATCTTTCGATCGAATTCTCTTTCAGATGTTTAGTAAGATCCTCTTTGGAAATGTCTTTTGACAGAAAGTTTATGACCAAATCTGCAAGTTCTAGATCATACGATTCTTCAACTTCATATCCATTGAGATACAAAAAGGTCAGGGCAGAGGCCAAGGCCGTTCTCTTATTTCCATCAACGAACGGATGCCGGATCGTTAAACAAATAATATAACTGGCCGCCATTTCGAATAGATCATTCAGATATTCTCCATCAAAACTTGCTTTCGGTGCATTCGCACAAGCTTGGATATCTTGCTCTTGTCGAATACCTGAATCACCGCCTGCTTTTTGAATTTCCTGTTCATGGATGAATAAAATGTCTTCCACAGATAGAAAGGAAGGCTCTTTCATTATTCACCGAGTTTGTCTAACGATTTTCGATGCTTCTTGCTGACTTCTTGATAAGCAGACTTTGCATCAACTTTTTTAATCAAAAGCCCTTCATCTTGCGGGATAATTTCGACTTGGTCGTCATCTTCCACTTTTAACAGCTTGAGTAAGGCTTTTTCCAGCAAAATTCCCCGACTGTTGCCAATTTTTTGCAATTTCTTAATCATAATCTTAGTGCTTTTTGTTCTTACTATGTTATTAACATCAGAATACGAAATAAAAAGCAAAAAAGTATTTGAGAAGGGGGGATTCCCGCGCTCCGTAATGCTCCGCTCGGAATGACAAGTGGATGGTTATGAGGGTTGGGTTCGTCCGGAAGCCACAAAGGAACCACAACCCTCAACATTCGAGCACCCCAAACTGCTCCCCCTGTGATCCGTGCAACCCAAGGTTGATTCATCAGCCGGAAAATGGGCAACGGACACAGCTAAACCAGCTGATGAATCTGAGGGGTGCAATCAAGTATTTGTTACTCGTGATTGGGGCATTCACCAACACCATTATCTATAAATCAAGAAGTGTCCCCTGGCCTCTCAGCACAAGTATCCGCTACGCTCAGACTTGCGCTGGTTTAGGGCTTGACATTGGAGGCCATATATAGGTTAGCACAACATCAAGGCTTTTGAGGTGGGTTTTGACGAACATGCCAGACTGCTTCGATATAAATGCCGTCATTTTTGATTCTATAGGGAAGTCTGTAATTACCAACGATCAATTCTCGAAGCGTCTCTTCGTTGTATTCTGGTACCACTCTGCCTAATCTTGGATGTTCGGCCAGCTTATCGGTTTCACTCATGAGCTCAAGGGCCCATTGCTCTGCCGTTTCATAATCATCCTGGGCAATATAATCGACAAAATCGTTGACCATTCGAAGAGCTTGCTTGGTCCAAATTAATTGCCCGAATCATTCGGGCCCAAGTTCTCTTTAATCTTCTGCTTAGCTTCCTCATGGGAAAAAACTTCACCGCGAGCAATTTGACGCTCTGCTTCTAGTAAATCTTCCATTTTATCCAATTTATCAATCATGCGTTGGTACTCGGATACATCAACTAAGACCGCCGCACTTTTCCCGTGTTGAGTAAGCACAATAGATCGTTTTTCTTTTTGAATACGCTCAATAAAGCTGGCTGCATTTTTACGGAATGCAGAAACAGGTTGAATATCCTGATCTAATTCAAGGCGAATAGCAGACATGGCAGTGTTATTAAATTACTCTTTAAGGTACAATTAAAATACATCGTAAATTGCCATGATACATCGAGAGAAGCTAAGTATCTGTTGTGCTAACGGGTTTGCGCTTAAACGGCGTAGGGTTACCGGCAATGAATTAATTACTAGCAGGGTAGGGGTTACCGGGGAAAGATGCCAATGGGGCGAGGAGCTCCTACGTCCGATTTGAAGCGCGTGCTATGTGTACACGGATTATTGGGCAAACAGTTCTTGTAGAGTACTTAATGTTTTTTCTTGTGCTGTAGAACTGATTGTCCCCAGCTTTTTGATGAGTCGTTGTTTATCTACGGTTCGAATTTGATCTAATACAATTTGCCCACGTTTTTTTTGGAAAGTTGTGGTTACCCGTGTCGGGTAGTTTTTGATGGTGGAGGTCATCGGGGCAATAATGACCGTTCGGATATGCCGATTCATTTCATCAGGGGAGATGATCAAACAAGGACGTGTTTTTTTGATTTCTGATCCCCTCGTCGGATCTAAGGAAATAAGATAAACATCAAATCGCTTAACGTTTGTTCGATCTACCATGTCCACTCAGTTTCATCCCAACGGCTGGGATATTCGATTTCAGACTGATCCAACAAATGATCATCTTCCTTTTCGGCCATTCTTTCAAATGCCTGGTCCCAGTTTTTCCGAGTATCATCAGCTGAGCGGAGTATGATTTGATTGTCTTTGAGAACCATTTCGATCTCTTCAGAAAGGCCAATTTCCTCAATAATCGGTTTCGGAATCCGAACACCCTGAGAATTACCGATGCGAATAAGTTTTGTTTTCATAGTACTTATCTTAGCTCTGGTTAATACCTCAATGTAATTACATAATAAGTACTATTCAACGACGAAGACAAAGTATTAGTGTACACATAACCTAGTTATATCCAGAGTAACGGTTTATTCCGTATCTGGATAAAAATCAAAATGTTGGGTTCGCCTACTGCTATAGCCATTAATAGGGTTTTATTCCAACTAACCAGGGGGATTTAGTGGGAATAAAAAGTGGGAATAATCAATGTTATTCGTACTAATTATCAGGACAAATTTAGTTATTGGGTGATGGTTATGAGGATTCCATGCTGGTCGGTATCGGTGGTGGCATAATGGCAAGATTGGGCCGGTGGGCTATACGGCTGATATAACTTCCACAATCCTAATAACGAATAATCAATACACGAATAACTAACCCCCAAACAACAGCTCAAGATACCGCCGCCGAACCGCCGGGGAGGCGTCTCGGAAAGTCTCGAACGCAACATGTTGCTCCGGTCGGGTCGTATCGATGTGGATGCCCCAGAGGGGACGGATGGAAGTGGGGAGCATGGCATAGCGACCATCGCCAATGACTTGCGGATCATCCGGGTGAGGGATCAATATGTGGTCGGATAGATTCGCAAAGCGCTGCAGATCTTCATGGAGCACCGATCCCTTGTAGTTCGCAAAGGCTTTGTCTGGATTCAGCAGCGGCTCCGAGGTTCCAGGGAATATGTTCGGTGGGGACAAGGGCAGCAGGTGAACCGCGTCGGCATAGAGGGTATCGTTATGTACATAGCGTACGCTCCACAGGATTTGATTGGCGATGGTGGGCTTGACGGTCAGCTGTTCCACTTGGTGTCCCCGGGATTGGGCTAGCTCCCGAGCAGCAAAGGTGGCGCGATCTTGCTGGATCCAGCCGAACAGAAAGAAGAGAGCGGCCCAGCCTAGCGCCCACCCGATGTAGGATCTTTTCTTTTGGTAAAGTCCCCAGCCCAGCAGCCCCAACACGCCCAGGGAACACCAGGGATCAAACACGGAAATCACGCTCCAGGCGATGCGCTCATCCGTAAACGGCCAGAACCACTGTACGCCGTAGCTGGTCAACACATCCACCAATCCAGCCGTGCTCATGCCTATAAAGCTATATAGATAGGTTTGTTTAAAGGTGAGTTGCTTTTTGACCATCCACCAGCTGACTATGGCAGCTATGAATGCCCCCAGAGGCAAAAATACCAGGGCGTGGGTAAATTGCCGGTGGTATTCCAACTGCAACAGGGGATCCGCGGAGGATTGAATGAACACATCAAGATCGGGAAGCATGGCGGCGATGGCACCCACCAATGCTGCTCTTCTAAAATGTTGGGTAGGGGATGAAACGGCGCTTACCGAAGCCCCGATGAGTCCGTGGGTAACGGGATCCATATAGCTGACTTATTTAAGATGAAGCATAAAATATGGATCGGTTATCAAGAACGCATATTGAAAATTATGGGGGGAGCTACTACTGAACAAGGATAATATCGACGGCTACTTGTGGATCAGAGCGTATCGGTCTCACTACCGGATAGAGCCCGATATTGAGGGATGAAAAACTGTTATTTTAAGCGTTGGTCAGAAATCTCCCCAAAGTAATTCTAATGGTAAATCGCCATCCATTTCCACACTTCTTCAAGCTTGCTCCAAAGTTTCGAAGGGGAAGTGAAACCCAGCTTCAGCTTAATAAAAAGTGGCGCTAACATTTCATCACCCAGCCGTTCCGAAGCTCCGCGAAGTGGGGTGGAGCCTCCCACTTTTCCAATTCATGAGCGGTGATTACTTCCAGGGGCGTTTCAGGTTAAATAACAGATCGGTAACCATCCAGCTGGCCAGGCTGGGGCGTGTCATGGAAAAACGGTAGTTGTATGGAATGGCCGGTTGACCATAAGATACATACAACCGGTAGTCGCAATTCAGATCACGGGCGGTTTCAATGGCATTCATGGGTAAGCTGAAAAATTGTTCCATATCTGTTGACGTGGGCGATTCTGACGCAATTGCCAAGGCTTTTTGGGCCAAAGGAAGATCGTGTGTGGCAATACCCAAATGACGAGACCAACCAGCTAACTTATCGGTCAAGGCGAGAAATTGCTTTCGTTCATCAACGGTATGATGGGGATCGGGCCACTGCCCTTTGACTAAGCGTACGGCTACTTGAAGGTCAATGGCTCGTTCGGCATCAGATAGACTCCGTTTCCAGCGCGAGGGTAAGGTACACCCTAATATCTGGTGATATTCGGATGCTCGCTTCAGAAATCGAAACGTGATATCCGCGGTATCCGCCCCCAAAGAATCAATATGCACTCGAATGCCCAGTGGTTGGGCGTACTCTAAAAGATCCCGAAAGACTCCGAAATCGTAGTTAATCGCATCCAGTTTAATGGATAAATAGCCATCTAAATCATGACTGTTGAGTGCGTCCAATGCCAATTTGTATTGATTGACCATCCATTTTACCGATGATCCGTTGTGGGAGGGACCGTTTCTATCCGCCCAAGGCGATATTATACAGGCCATGGATCGGGATTGCGTCCATTTACAAACGGACAGTGCTTTGGGTAGCGATGCTCCCGCAATATGGCGACTGGCGATTTTTTGAACCATGGAATTTCGAATGGCGCGTAACATAGGGTCTCTCTTGATGGGTTATTCTAAATGTTCATAGCCCGACGTTCTCTAATTCGAGCCTCTATTTTATGATAAGCTTGTTGAAGCAGATCACGCGGGCGAGCAAAGCTGCCGACCACATTCTTGGGATACAGTTCGTAGCTCCTCAAGCTGTGCCAATCGGTGGCCCAAATGTGTAACCAGGAGGCGTCAGTTCCTAAGAATTCCACCGCTTCAAGGGACTGTTCAAAGCTACGCTTAATTACTTCGTGCATCAGCAGGATACCCGGGGAGCACCGGGCCCACTGTTCATCATAGCCAATTTTATAGATCCATAATCGCTGATCGTACATCAGGTTGTACTGTACGGCCACCGTTTTATCCCCGATATTGAGAAAGTAGAGGCGAAGTCGACCTTGCTCGGCCATTTGATGAGCCAATACGCGGAAAAACACGGTAAGTGTGGGATGGGTTTGAATAGCGGTTCCGGCCCGACCTTTCCAGTTGGCCGCTTCGATGCGATAGACCTGTTCCAGGTACGAAGCTACATTCTCGGGTGTTGGCGTAACCACTTCCAACCGCAAGGGACCATGTTTCTCGGCCTTTCGTTTTAAGCGTCGGAAACTGGATCGGCGGCTGGAGGAAATATCCTCACGTTCAAACTCTTCCCAGGATTTGCGAATGGCGACATAGGGAATGCGCGCGGATGACTTTTTGCTGCGATAGGATCGCTGTTTAAGCTCTTGTTCAAGGATTTTGGACTCAGGTCCGTAGAATCGCAGCCCTCGAAGGGTAATCGGCTGGTTTAAATCCAGCATTTTTTGGATCGCTACTCGCAGTGCCACAGGGTCTGTGTACAGCAAGCCACTGGGTTCGCGCAGTATGGAACTCCCCAATAGTTCAAATCTAGGAGGCATACTTTCTTTGCGACCCAGAGGGGCGATCGCACGAATATTATCTTTTTTGTCCTTCAAAGTCATCATATATAGGGGACTGCGTCCCCCAAAGGCCATGCTGGAGGCGTAAAACCACGGATAGCTCAACATGGGGGAGCCCATAGAAGTCGCTAACGCATCCCAAGAAGATTGAATCGCGGGTAAATCCGAGGGTGTACGGATAATATCAAGTCTAAAATCGGACTCATTATGCGAATCAACAGCTTCGGTATAGGTATCGGACCGGAAATTTCCATTAGGCTTAACAGGCGCTGGGGTGGATGATTTTGGTAAATCTTGAGCCGATATACTCGGGTGGGGATTTTTCAACTTATAGCGCTGTTGTTCCCATTGGAGCCGTTGCGTGAATCTACGTGCCGCTTTCATTAGGTAAGTAGGTAGTGCCCATCCGTGGCCATGTTCTTCGGCGAGGGTTTGCAAAATGTGAGTCTCATATCGAATGCGAGAGCGCAACTGCCTGATATGATGATAACCTAGTTGTTTAACATAATTCATCTTGGCGGCTAGCTGCTTAGAGGGCGATGTTCGAATGCGAAGTTCCCAGTTTCGATTCATCGTGGAAGCCCAGTCAAATTTATAATCGGCCGATCCGCGCCCCAGATCTACCACCTGTTTATTGGCCGTAATAGCATCTTGGACCAATTCCCAAAGCACTGGATTTTCGGTTACCGTGGCTGTAGTGGGACCTGGGGATTGCGTTTGGTCGTGGTCACTCAAATAAGTGTAAACATGACCATTGAACGTGAAGCCCATGTGGGTGGCTAGGTTATTTCCTTGGTAAACCAAGTTTTTCATCCATATACGGTCACGGCGAGCCAATGCCTGAGCTACATTTCGTTGGAAATCCTCGAACCGTTGATCGGAAAATAAGCCCGGATATCCCTGTGCGTTCCATCGTTTCTGGTGAACATGGGAGAGCATCTGTAGGGTACCAGCTACCTGGCCGTTGCTGCTGCGATCTTCAATCTCGATTTCCGGATTGTGTTCTACCCGATCCAACCATTGTGACAATCGGGGATCCAGCGTAGCTTGTTCTTCCTGTATGGTATCCGGCAATACAATTCGCGGGCAGATATCGGTGACTTTGCGCTGGACCTCAAACTGGTTTTTGACCATTAGGGGCAACACAAACTGATATATCAGACTGTCCTCGCGTACGTTTTGCCAAGTTAATTCATCCCACAGATGAGGTTCATGTTTCAGGTAATGGACAATCGCGTTGGCCACTGCTGTTTCCCAACCCGGTTCGGCCAGAATATCCAAATAATCACTGGGACCCTCCTTATCCAGAAAACGTACCGGTGATTGGAGATCCTGCAGTCCGGATCCCAATAATAAAAGCTGAGTGTACAAATGACGCTTGAGTGGCGAATGGCTGAGCAGAAAAAAAGGAGCTAAACCCACCAACTGATCTTTCTGTTTGATCAGCAGCACAAATAGATGATGGTTAGAGCGGTTTCCGAAATGAAGCCACCATTGGTATTGCCAATCAAAGGTTTGATAAATGGTAGAAGCATGAGAAATACTGGCTAATCGGCACCATTCCGTTTGTAAACCCGGCAGCGCGCTGGTTTCATCTATAATTTGTACCGTTAGATTATGGGATGAATCCCTTGACTCTGATTCATCAGGTAGTGAAATGGTAGTTGGGGAAACACTCCAATAGGAAGTGGGGGTTGGGTCCATACGTTCACTCTCGATGCATTTTTAATACTAACAATTACTAAACACACACTTTGCAGGATCATCGGTTCATCTATCGTTGATTAAGTAAATTAATTAATCAGATAACTCACCGAGATTCAGGCATGGCATGTTCAGTTGGGAACAGGAAATAATATTACGTCTCTCTTGGTATGAGTTCGGCTTTTTTACGGCTTTACTCTCACTCAATTATGAATATAACTGATTGGTGGAGTTGGAATTGAAGAGGGGGAATAGCAATGCGTGTGGGGGATCTTTGCAAGCGTTGAATAAGCAGGGATTGGATAATCGTTCTTAGATACAAAAAGAGCCTTATCGACGGTAATCGATAAGGCTCCAATAGTCTGTCACCAGACTATTTAAGTGTCTGGAAAAATCCTACACTTGATTATACGCGTCGAACTTCAATGGCGCTTAACCCTTTAGGGGTCTCTTCCACATCAAATTCAACTTCTTCACCGTCATTGAGACCTTCGTCGTATCCAAGACCCTCAATGTTGTTGCGGTGTACAAAAATATCTCGTCCGCCTTCGTCCGGTTTGATGAATCCAAAACCTTTTTCAGCATCAAACCATTTAACTTTACCGTATTCCATAAAAATAAATCTAGTATTAGGCTCACCATCATGAAAGGGAAAACAGCATCGAGGAGGGAATCAATCGATTGAAAAGCGTGGGCTTAAAACGAAAAAGATACTCTCAGTAACGAAATTGTTTCACCTTAAGAAGGTGAGGTATTGTGTATAGTTAGCAATGGACCAGATTTTGTTCCATCGATTTCAAATATAGAAGAAATAATATCCAATACCGAATAGATCGTTTAAAAAAAGCAAATATAATTTTTCTCTTCTGAACGCTTGTAGCTTAGAGAAGAAAAACCAGCTTCAGCTTCAAATATCTTTTCCACGAGCTTGTAATTTAAGAAAGGCAGACCGTTTGATACGAATCAGCCAAGGAATGTTGCCGTGAATGGTCAATAGCCAGGGCAGTAAAGCTGAAGCTGTTGTATTTGTCACAAGATGCAATCTTGCCACAAAGTGGGTGATAAGGGGTAACCTTGCGACATTGAAGCGATAGTGAACTTGATTAACTTGGTTGATGGTGAATATGTAGGGAAATCCCCACTTTATCCCCCCACATAAAATGCGTAAGGTAAGCTGAATGCAAAAAGACCCCACACACTGAAATATTATGAGTTTACCGTATATCGAGCCGTATAAAATAAAAATGGTAGAAGCGATCCATCTCAGTACCCGGGAAGAACGGGAAAAATGGATCGAACAAGCCCAATACAACTTGTTTAATTTAAAAAGTGATCAGGTGACCATCGATTTGCTGACCGATTCCGGTACGGGAGCCATGAGTGATGAACAGTGGTCGGCCCTGATGCGAGGAGACGAAAGCTATGCCGGGTCCCGATCCTTTGATGACTTAAAAACGAGTGTTCATGAGATTTTGGGCTTCTCCAAGTTATTGCCAACTCACCAAGGTCGGGCTGCGGAAAATGTGCTGTTTTCCGCATTGGTAGAAGAGGGAGACTTGGTTCCGGGAAACGCGCATTTCGATACCACCAAAGGTCATATTGAATTTCGAAACGCGCGGGCTATTGATTGCACAATTGCCGAGGCCTCGGATCCGACCGTTGAGCATCCTTTCAAAGGCAATGTAGATACCAAGAAATTAGAACAGGTGATCGAAGAGGAACGGGATCGCATTCCTTTTGTAATAATGACCTTAACCTGCAATTCGGTAGGCGGACAACCGGTATCTATGAAAAATATTCGTGAGGTCGCCCGCATCACGCGGTCGCATGGCCTGCCGCTAATTATGGATGGGGCCCGATACGCAGAAAATGCCTGGTTCATCCATCAGCGCGAAGACGACTATCAGGATGCCTCCATAGAGGAGATTATACGCGAGCAAGCCTCATATTTTGACGCCATGACTATGAGTAGTAAGAAAGATGGTCTGGTGAATATGGGCGGTTTCATTGCCTTGCGCGACGAAGATCTATATCAGGAATTATCTGTCTATGGCATTCTTTTCGAGGGATTTACCAGTTATGGCGGGATGTCGGGGCGTGATATGGCAGCTTTGGCGCAGGGATTAAGAGAATCGGCCAAAGCCTCATATTTGGAATCCCGGATACGACAAGTACAACTACTGGGCGAACAGCTGGATCAAGCCGGGGTTCCCATACTGAAACCCGTGGGGGGACATGCGGTTTATTTGGATGCCAATAAGATTTTACCGCACCTACCCAGAGACCAATATCGTGCTCAGACGCTGGCTATCGAACTTTATATCGAAAGTGGTATTCGTGGGGTAGAGATCGGTACGTTGCTAGCCGACCGAGATCCGGATACCGGAGAAAATAGATATCCTGATTTGGAGCTGGTACGCCTAACCATCCCACGGCGAGTGTACACCAGTAATCACATGAATTACGTGGGCGAAGCAGTGAAAGCGGTCTACCAGCGGCGGGAGCAAATCCAAGGCGGACTGGAAATCGTGGATGAAGCACCTATTCTACGTCATTTCACCGTTAAGCTGGATCGTGTTTCGCAGGAAGTAACTTATTAATTCAAAGGTTAGTTATTTCTCTTCCTGAATTTTCCGGACGAGTGAGGTGACCATCTTCCGTGGGGTAAATCGCACCGATTGGGCCATGAGTTTATTCATAAATCCATGAATAGCCACGGTTTTACCCTTCATCATAGATCGATAGCCATATTCGGCGACTTCCTGGGCAGTGGGAAGTTGAACCGTATTTACCAAGCGTGAGTCGCCCATATCAGCGGTTGATTGAAAGCCGGATTCGGTCGGACCGGGGCAGAGGGCGGTCACGGTCACCCCTTGATCCTTCAATTCATTGGCGATGCCCTCACTAAAAGCTAACACATAATGTTTGGTGGCATAATATACGCTCATCAAAGGTCCCGGCTGAAATGATGCGGTAGAAGCGACATTCATAATACGGCCACCACCACTATTGACCATCGCCGCCGAGAAGAGGCGGGTCATGTGGGTCAGTGATTTCATATTCAGGTCAATCATGGTGGCTGTTTTCTTCCAATCGCTTTCGTGGAAAAGATCAAAATCTCCGATTCCAGCATTATTGATCAAATGTTCAATAAAAATTTCTTCCGTCTGGAGCTGATCATAAATCTCTTGAGGAGCGTGATCCAGCGATAAATCCTTGGCTATGACCTTTACGCTGATGCTGTAATTCCGCTCGAGCTCATTTTTTAGTTCATGTAATTTGCTTTCACTGCGAGCAACCAAGACCAGATGATCCCCATTTCGAGCATGAATGCGAGCCAATTCGAGTCCGATACCGCTGGAGGCACCGGAAATGAGCGTGTATGCAGAATCCATAACAGTAGAATAAAGGTTAGGAGTTATTAGGGACTTATCGCAGGATTTTAAAATCCATAGTGAAGTTAAAATATTGGGCTTTCGTTAATCGTATAACCGTTAGTCGCTAATTGGAATCTCATCCCTTAATAAAGGCAATAAACGCTTACACGATTAACGTAAAACCCTTGCAATAGCTAGCGAATTCCAAACCAGCACGAAATCCCTAATACCTACCGTACTAATACACTAAACTACCCAATCCAAGGGTACTTGCTGTAATCGGGATCTCGCTTCTCTAAGAAAGCGTCACGGCCTTCCTGCGCTTCATCGGTCATATAGGCCAAGCGGGTGGCTTCACCGGCAAACACCTGCTGACCCACCATGCCATCATCCACCAGATTAAAGGCGAGTTTGATCATGCGAATAGCTGTGGGACTCTTCTCCAGGATTTTTTGGGCCCACTCATAAGCGGTTTTTTCCAGTTCGTCGTGGGGAACTACTTTGTTGACCATGCCCATTTCAAAGGCTTCCTGGGCGGAATAGTTATCACCCAAAAAGAAAATTTCACGCGCGCGTTTTTGCCCAATTTGTCGGGCGAGCAGAGCTGAACCAAAACCGCCGTCGAAGCTGGCCACATCGGCGTCGGTTTGCTTGAAAATGGCGTGCTCTTTACTGGCCAAGGTCATATCACAGACCACATGCAAGCTGTGACCGCCACCCACGGCCCAACCGGGTACTACGCAGATTACCGGCTTAGGCATGAACCGAATCAAGCGCTGCAGATCCAGTACATTCAGTCGAGCGGTGCCTTTTTCATCTTTATAGCCCCCTTTACCGCGTACATTCTGATCGCCGCCAGAGCAGAAAGCATACACGCCATCATCAGCCGGACCCTCACCGGTGAGCAGCACTACTCCAATGTTGGCATCCTCACGGACATCGGTGAATGCTTCAAAGAGTTCAAAGAGCGTTTTGGGACGAAAAGCATTCCGTACATTAGGGCGGTTGATAGCAATGCGCGCTACGCCATTTGATTTTTTAAAGGTGATATCCTCGAATTCTTTGACGGTTTTCCAATCCATAATCAGCGTGTTGAGATAAAGGTTTTCAGTTGATTAATAAATGCGTCAGGTTGATCCGCGTGCACCCGATGCGCTGCGCCGGGTATTTCCACATGGGTGGCATTAGCATCGGGCATAGCCTCGACCACTTTTCGTGTTCGGATCCGATATTTTTCATCTTGCGAACCGCATAATATAAGAGTTGGATAATCCCATATCCGAATGGCATTCCAAACGGAAGGCATCACTCCAGCGCCAAATCCAAGCAGTGAGGCGGCCATGCTTCCCGGATCCTGTTGCCGCTGGATCTGGTCATATTGATGATGAGGCAAGTTCTTTTGGGCCGCTTCGGTCTGAAATAAAGTGGCTTGGTTCCAGCTGGTCAAAAAGTTCTCAAAATCTTCGGTAATAGCTTGAGCACGGTTTTCATCCACTTGTCGCCGGTGTTCTCGATCCCTCGGATCAATCAGACCCGCATGGGTGCTTTCCAGAATTAACGCTGAAGGGGAAGGATGATCCGACAGTATGTATTGCAATGCCAAGCGTCCACCCATGCTATATCCATAGAGGATGAACGAGTTTAAATTCAGTCTAGCAATGGTTTGCCCCAGTTGATTTACCTGTCGGGCTGTTTCATAATCTTTGGGATCCGCAGATTTCGGAGATTGTCCGTGGCCCATTAAGTCAACCGCTACAGGTCGCACAAAGTCGGTTAACTGGTCAAAAAAAGGATTAAAAACACGGCCGGATCCCATAAATCCATGTAACATCAACAAGGCAGGCCGGTCTGACTTTGGCGCCCCATCGTAGATGTGCAAGGGAGCTTCGCTCATGATTCCATTCCCCAAAGTTCGCGACGCAAAGTCATGGAGGCCTCCGAATCAGTAATACATTCAATCACTCGCAATCCGCGATCAGGTAGAAGATCATTAATAGACTGCTCACGCAGGGTTTCAATCGATGAAATTTCCCGATGAGGTACCCCGTGTGCCTCGCATAATGCCCCCAGATTAGTCTGCTGCGGTGTTTTAAAGAAGCGATCAAATTGTTCGGGGTGATCCTGAATGGGCAGCATCTTGAAAATATCGCCCCCACCGTTATTTAACACTATGATTAGCAGAGGGGGGATAGATTTCGAGTGTTGCAGCAGTGCGTTGGAATCATGCAAGAACGCCAGATCGCCGGTAAACAGCACGCTGGGATGACCCGAGGCTATAGTTGCTCCGATAGCCGCGGAAGTAATACCATCGATTCCGCTGGCTCCACGGGTGACATGCATTCTATGAACGGGAAACGACGAGGGGCCAAACAGCATCATATCGCGAACTGGAAAAGAGTTACTGACCATCCCATTTAGTTGCTGTGGCAGGGACTCTACCTGATTGAGCAAATGAAAATAGACATGCCCGTCGGTGAGAGAGTCAATTTTTCGGAGCAGTTGCTTGCGTCGTAGCTGCCAGGATTGATCTTTTTCTTGCCAGTTGTTTAGCCAATCAGACTCGGTATTCACCGTCAGGTCATTGGGCCATTCAGGCAGACGATCCAGGCGCCAGCGCAGCCCGCCATTTAGGGTAGCGTCTTGCCAGGAGCCACGGGTGTCAATTTGTAATATGGGACAATCCCACCCTTGAAAAGCCAGTTCTAATGCTTTGCTTACTGGTTGATCGCCCAAGCGGATGATCAGATCGGGTTGCCATTTTGGATCTCGATGGGAGGTGCGCAACCACCCGTCGTAACCGGCGATCACATGGGGATGAACCACGGGTTGCGCCCCGGCATCGACTAACAACGGGGCATCCATTGCTTGCGCCCACTCGGAAAAACCGGTGGTTTGCAAATCAAAGGGACGCTGCGGACCAGCGATAAACAGCGGACGTCGGGCGGATTTTAGCCGTTCTCGAATGTCAATAGGCCATTCAGTGGATTGGATCACCGTGCGATAATTTCGCGTAAAGGGATGCCCAAAATGTGCATCCGATTCCCAATGTAGTTGCAGCTCTCGTAACCAAGGAGCTTCCGGTTCCAGCGGCTTGCGGAATGGGAAGTTAAGGTGCGATGGGCCGCCCTCAGTAATGGATGCCTGTACCGCCTGATCCACTGCCATTCGCAAGCGTTGTGTGTCCTTGGGAGAGGGCTGCGGTTCTCCGACCTCATGCGTAAAAACGGGATAGTCGCCATATATTTTTAATTGATCAATGGCTTGAGAGGCGCCCACTTGTCTAAGGTGTGGCGGGCGATCGGCGGTCATTAGCAGTAAGGGAATACCTGATTGCCGAGCTTCTACCACGGCGGGAAGATAGTTGGCTACCGCGGTTCCGGACGTACAAATAAGCACAGCTGGTATGCCGGTTGCCCGTCCCATGCCCAAAGCGGTAAACGCGGCCGAACGCTCATCCAGAATTACGTGTGACTCCAAATCGGGATGCGCCGATGCGGCCATAGTCAAGGGGGTAGAGCGGGAACCGGGGGAGATAACCAGATGCTGAATGCCCAATCGGCCTAGTTCATCTATAGCTTGAGCCGCCCACCAAGTGGCTATATTCTGGGCATCCGGAACCTGCTTAAGAAAGGCCTCAGCCATAACGCAGCGCCGTTTTCATGGGGATGAATTTCAATTTGGTCTCTTCCCATTCTTCCTGGGGATCCGAATCGGCAACAATGCCGCATCCGGCAAACAGCCAAGCCTCTTGATCGCAAATTAAGGCACTTCGGATGGCCACCGCAAATTCTCCGCGGCCTTTACCGTTAATCCAACCCACTGGAGCCGCGTACCAGCCGCGATCAAAGTTTTCCAGTTTGCTGATGTAGGGGAGAGCGGCCGAGCGAGGATGCCCACCTACCGCGGGTGTAGGATGCAATTCGCCAACCAGTTCCAAAGGGCGATACTGATGATTCATCCACGCGGTGATCGGCGTATGCAGATGCTGCACATTGGATAATTTCTTAATACCCGGTGATTGGGGATGTTGAATGCGATCACTCCACGGTTCCAGCCGATCTTTAATGGCATCTACCACATAGGCGTGCTCCCTAAGATTCTTGGAGCTGTTTCGCAACTCCTGCTCATAGAAAGCATCCTCGGTAGCCGATTGCCCCCGGTTGATGCTACCCGCCAGCCCTTCGGTGAGTATATGTGAGCGGTAAAATGCGCCCAGTCGCTCCGGTGTGGATCCCAAAAAGGTAGCTCCCGAAGCCTGTCGAAACATGAAGGAATAACAACCGGGATACTGATTGCGCAATTGATTTAAGATGCGCGTGGGGTGCATGGTGCGATCGGTCTGTACGTGTTGTCGACGGGCCAGGACAATTTTTTCAAACTTCTGGGCCTCAATAAAGGCTTTAGCCTTGTTAATTCGGGAAATCCAGCTCTCATACTCCGAGTCTTCACTGAACGTTTGTACCTCTAATTGGGCCCCATGATTAATCGGTTCCGGCTGATGAGCATATTGTTCCAACTGCTCATCCACCCAACTCAATTTATCAATTAGATGATCAATTACAGAAGCAGTGTCGGTGGCCCACTCGAATTCTCGATCAATGGATAGATAGATCGTATATATGGATACCTGTCCTTCGCGGATGAGGGACCAGGTTGGAATATATCCCTGCCCAGAGCCGTAATTTTTCCATGGATTTTGACTTTGCTGCTGATTGTCGAAAGCAAACCCACTTAACAGCAGCGGGGAGGATAGGGAGTGCTCCAGGGTGTTCAACTGTAAACTATGTTGTATTAGATCATCGTAGATAGCCTGCAGGGTAGCAAATCGTTGTGGTCCACGTGTGTTCAGCTCGAACAAAGCCGGTCCGGCTGCGATAGCCATATCATTGGACGGTTGTTCCCAATAAAAAGCTCTTCCATTTTGATCCCTCTGTTGCTCTAAGTAAGCCAGGGGATCCACATTGGGGAATCGAAAGCTAAACGATAATAATCGACGCTGACCGACACTCTGGGACTGCTTATTCAGCCAAGGGGTAAGCGGAGAGGTGGGAACCTCGCGAAGTTGATCTAAATACTCAGCGGCCTCGCTTATTTGTGGATGGACCGTCTGTTCCATACTACGTAGTGGTCTAATGAACGTGATGATCTAATTTCATAATTTTCAATAAATTTTGAAAATTAAGTTACTTCGTTTAAAACGGCATTTATAGACCAGTATGGCTGTTTTGCAACGATCCAGTTGCCACTACTAACAGTGCTTTTCTCTTTAATAACGCTCCCCATCTATTTGCGAGCCTATACTGCCGCGAGCGTCCGTTCGTGGAAAGATGCATGAGAACCCTACGTCAAGCTTGTAGCTTGGAGAAGAGGTCACAGCTTTAGCTTTAACAGAGAATTACCCTCAATAGGCCAATTCAGCACAAGTCTCCGCTTCGCTCAGACTTGCGCTGGTTTGAGCTTTAGCTTTAATGAACCACAAATTGCCACTTCTATCTAACCACCTCATCCTCGCCGCCATGTCATCG
>JBNJFY010000004.1:242286-464206 GCA_051747265.1 Bacteroidota bacterium
TCCGCGGCGATCCCCCCGGGGCCAATTCACACTGGGGGATTCCCGCGCTCCGCAAAGCTCCGCTCGGAATGACAAGTGGATGGTTATGAGGAGAATTACTCTCAATAGGCCAATTCAGCACAAGTTTCCGCTTCGCTCAGACTTGCGCTGGTTTGAGCTTTAGCTTTAATGAACCACAAATTGCCACTTCTATCTAACCACCTCATCCTCGCCGCCATGTCATCGCGAGGACTTCAACGCTAGTAGAACGTCCGCGGCGATCCCCCCGGGGCCAATTCACACTGGGGGATTCCCGCGCTCCGCAAAGCTCCGCTCGGAATGACAAGTGGATGGTTATGAGGAGAATTACCCTCAATAGGCCAATTCAGCACAAGTTTCCGCTTCGCTCAGACTTGCGCTGGTTTGAGTTGTTGGGTGAGCACTAAAAAAACTACTCGGCTTGATCTTTATAGGGATTGGTAATGCCGTAATCTTCCGGATTGTAATCAGCCAGATGAAAATAGTGATCCCAGGCTTCCGGGCTATTTCCATTATCATCCACCCAATTCTTGTGGCTCTGTTTGATCAAACCTACAATACGATCCGCGTATTCCTTACGGTCATCTTCATCCTCAATTCGGGGGAGGGCGGCAATCATTAAGTCCAGGTTATAGCCGCAATCGTAATCTTTGGGTTTTTGTTGGTCAATAAACATGAATTGAATAATTGGTTTGGAATTGTCAGGCACTAAAATAATGAACTATCGAGCCAGATCAATAGTATTTGAAGGCCATTCGTAAATATCCGCGATTTCGACCCCTTGGTAATAAAAACGCAGGATCTCATCGTAACTCCAGCCGGATTGCGCAAGTCCCAACGCGCCCCATTGACATAAACCCACACCATGGCCCAGCCCTTTGCCCTCAAAATGATAATGCATATTGCATGTAGGTTGTGTGAACTGGAACCGGGTACTTTTCAGAGATCGAGGCCCTACTGCCTTCATTACCCATAGCCGAAATTTATTAGCGGGGATCATTCGGTGGGGATCATCCGATCGGGATTCGGTATAAACCGCTAATTGGGAAACATTCTCAAACCGATCGGCTTGTCCTAAACCCACCTTGGTGACCGTCCAGCCGGTTTGCTCTTGAATGATCTGATGAAGTTCGTTTTTCAGAATAGAAAACGACCATCGGAAATGAGGCGAGTTTTGGCAAGCGTTTTGGTCGACTGTAGCCCGTAAATAGGGCAGCGGTTCTCCCTTCCAAACCGATTCGTTATCTACCGTTCGTCCACCGCAGGTGCTAAAGAAGGAGGCCAGAATCAGTTTATTACTCCATGTTAAAAACTCTCCCGTGGTGGCCAGGGCGGCATCTCGATACCGGGGTTTACCGGTCAATTCGCCCAAGTATACCTGACTCATGGTGTGGTCAGTCACATCAAATCCATCAAAGGAAGCGGTTTCCAGATTCCAGAGGGCGTAGGTGCGGGCAATTACCGCTTGTACTTTCAACGCTTCATGATGCTCAAAGTTCATCTCACTGCCCACCACAGATCCGATATAATCTTCCAGCCAAACCCGGTTAATTACGCCCAATGTGTTTCCTTTCGGCTGGATCCGAATGGTTCCCCGGTAGTATCGGTATCCTGCTTGGGCTTCGATGATTCTAATCAGCGATACTTCCGAGTTGTGAACTTTAAGTTGCGAGGTACGATAAGTTCGCTGCCCGCGCCGGACAGATATGACGGATCCAGACCGACGAACCTGAATAACCGTTGTACTGTCTTCAATGGTCCAGGTTTGATTATCCAGATCTACTGTAATGGGGCCATCTAGGGGGCTAATTTTAAGGCTCCTTGGAGACAGATTGGAAAATAAAAGCACTGAAATACTATCCGTGGTACTGAGCTCCAAACGATCATCGTTGATCCTATCCAATGAAAGGGCGGCGGTGGGATTTATCCAGCCGGTCATCAGTAGCAAGCAAAAGATACCCACCAACTTGGATACACGTAAATCCTTAATAATAAAAGTCAGCCGTATGTTGATGGACTTCAATTTCAAGACTCAGATTCGAAGGGATGACCCAAATTTACTATATTGCTCAACTTTCGGGGATAGGCCCTGATTCGTATAGCATTAAATCACAAAATAGCACCTTTACAGCGCAGAGCCAATGAAAGTTTACGACAACATTTTACAGACCATCGGCAACACTCCGCTGGTTAAGTTAAACAACCTGAACGAGGGAATTGACGGGACCATCCTGGTTAAAGTGGAGTATTTTAACCCGGGACAAAGCGTGAAAGACCGAATCGCGTTAAAAATGATTGAAGATGCCGAAAGGAAAGGTTTGATCAAGCCAGGCGGAACCATCATTGAAGGCACCTCCGGGAATACCGGTATGGGTTTGGCATTGGCTGCCATTGTGAAGGGCTATAATTGCATTTTTACTACCACGGATAAACAAAGTATATCCAAAGTGAATTTGCTGCGCGCCTTGGGTGCGGAAGTGAAGATCTGTCCAACCAATGTGGAACCGGATGATCCGCGCAGTTACTATTCGGTGGCCAAGCGATTGAGTGAAGAGATTCCCAATTCCTACTATCCCAATCAGTATGATAACCCCAGCAACGCCCAGGCGCATTATGAGACCACCGGGCCGGAGATCTGGGATCAAACCGAGGGCAAAGTGACCCACTACGTAGCCGGAATGGGAACCGGCGGTACCGTGACTGGAACGTCCCGATATTTGAAAGAACAGAATCCGGATATCCAGACCATTGGAATTGATAGCGTCGGTTCGGTGTACAAGCATTACTTCGAGACCGGCGAATTTTCCAAAGAGGTTATTGAGCCGTACCTGACCGAAGGCATTGGCGAAGATATTATCCCCGGTAATGTGGATATGGACCTGATTGACGCGGTCGTACAGGTGAATGACAAAGATGCTTTTTTGACTACCCGGGCTCTGGCCAAGCGCGAAGGATTATTTGTCGGCGGATCCTGCGGCGCGGCCGTGCATGGGGCTTTGGAGTACGCCAAGGAAAACCTGAATAAAGATGACGTGATGGTCATTATCTTGCCGGATACCGGAACCCGCTACGTCTCCAAGATTTTCAACGACGAGTGGATGCAGCAAAACGGATTCTTGGATGCCAGCGCCACCATGAAAGCGCACGATATCCTCAAAAAGCGAGACAGTGATCACTCCGATATTATTACAGTCAGCAAAGATGATACCCTGGGTGAAGCCGTGGATATCATGAATCAGAAAGATATATCCCAGTTGCCGGTCATGGATGGCGACGAGGTGGTAGGCAGCCTGAATGAAAATCAGATTCTATCCAAGCTGTTGGATGATCCTGGTGCGCGCAGTGCCTCTATCAGTAGTATGATGCAGAATCCATTTCCCGTAATCACCGGTGATATGCGCATCGATCAGATCACCAAGATGCTCACTAAAGAAAATCCAGCGGTGATCATCAAAAAAGACGACGGATCCTACGACATTCTAACCCGCAGCGATCTGATTCAAGCGTTGAGTCATATCAATGACAACTAATCAGAGCATGCCTGGTTAGTTTTGGTGATTAACATCCTAGTATAAGCAAAGCCCCATTGCGAAGCGGGGCTTTGCTATAGAATCTGATGGTAGAATTTTTAGGGGGCACACAGCAACGTTCCTGCGTCTAACCTCATCGTATCTACCGTACTGAATCACGTATTACTTGTTATTCCAGTTGAATGAGCATTCCGGTGAGGGTAGTATTGAGCTAATTCCATTTTCAATTTGGAGAGAGCAAGCCGCTTTTCTATTGTTAACGCAATACACTGTAACGCCAAATGAAAAGTCCTTCATTATGAGTCAAGACGATCAAACGGATCACACCATTAATCCGAATAAGCAGCAACAACAGCAGCAGATGGAAATTGAGCTTTCGCCGGAAGAAGCATCGGGGACCTATTCCAACTTGGCAATGATTACCCACTCGCAATCAGAGTTTATTCTGGATTTCATCTCGGTGATGCCCGGGGTACCCAAAGCCAAAGTGGTAAAGCGCATGATCTTAACCCCGGATCACGCAAAACGTCTGGCTAAGGCGTTGAACGATAACATCAAACGATTTGAAGACGAGCACGGTTCTATCGACGAACAGGAAAAGTTCGATATGCCCTTTTATCGCGGCCCCATGCCCGAAGCATAGAGTGAGGGAGTGAAGGAGTTTATTGCTGGCTAAAATCTCAAGCCCAAATTTCTGGCAACTGGCCAACCAGAAAGACAATAAGTTTTAAAGGCAGAGTAATACACTCCATCACTTCTTCGCGGTATATAGTAATACCGCTGCCACGATCGCAAAAAACAGATGAGGGGAGAGGGCCGCCCATAACGGATCGAGTACGCCTTTGGCACCAAACGGCTCCGCAATTTTCATGAATGCCAAATAGAGAAAACTTACCGCCAACCCACTTGCCACATAGACCCCCTTGCCACCCGCTCGTCGCACCGATGCAATGGCAAAACCTATGACCATAACCACCAGTATGGAAAATGGATAAGCCAAACGACCATAGTACTGCACTTTGGGTAAATCAATATCACCGGCACCGCTGCGCTTGATATTTTCGATATAGGCTTCCACCTGTGGGTAGGTAAGTTGATAAACATCCGAGGTGGTACGAGCCAGATCTTCCGGTCGCAGATTCCAGGTGGTATCTTTCTCGGGAATATAGGTTTCCACATAGCCCTTGGGCTCTAGCGTAATATGAGTCCAACGGAACATCTTCCAGGATTGCGTGCTGTCCACCCATTCCATGCGCATCACGTCGTCGGTTTGGTGGATGGTATCCGCTTGGAAATGGAAGAATTGTACTTTGTAAGCGATTTTGTCTTCCGAGTCGTAATAATTGATCCGAACCAGCGAGTTAGGCGACTCCTGGCGAAATATTTGGTTGCGATCCAGCTTGTCGGATTTATTCTTTAAGTACTTTTCCTCAAAAGCGATGCGCTCGGAGTTGGATATAGGTACTACAAACCCATCCAAATAACTTAGAATGCCTGCAGTGAGCACACCGAATATCATATAGGGCAAAAGTAGTCGATATAAACTGATACCCGCTGCTTTCAAGGCCACAATTTCCAACCGGTCGGCCATTTGGCCAGTGACCAGCAGGCAGGCCACGAACGCGGCCACCGGGGTTACCAGGCGAATCATTTCTGGGATATAATTGAGATAATATTGCGACCAGATGATAGCCAGTGTAGCCCCGCGATCGGTGAAATCATCGCTGTTCTCAGAGAAATCGATCACGATGTAGATGAATATGAGCACCAGCAGAACAAACAGGGTGGTCATCAATAAACGCCCCAATATGTAGCGGTCAATTTTTTTCATCTAGTCGGATCCTCCCGATAAGCGTTTCCACCAGTACTGTTGGGGAGTAACCATACGAATGATTAGGATCACTCCGATGGTGCCTAATACAATATTACTGAACCACATGCCCAGCCATGGCGAGATAAACAAACGATCGGCTAACTTTTCTCCCTGGATGATGGCTATCCAGTTAAAAGTAAGCAGGCCGGCACTGATTAAAGCAGCCACTCCTAAATTTCCATTTCGGCTCATTAACCCAATGGGAGCGCCAATCAGCACAAAGATGATTGCTGAAAACGGAATGGCGTATTTCTTGTGTACCTCCACCAAAAATTTAGCGGCTCGTACTTCCCGCCAATTAACATTTACGGCGGTATTTTCAATGCGAGCGCGATCGTCTCGTAACCCACGAATGGCCAGTCGAGAAATGCGTATTTGTTGACGCTGCGATGCCAATTGGTTTAAAACATTGTACGGCGTCCGCAACACGGTGACCGAATCGTTACGCATGGCGGCTTCGGTGGTCAACATGGAATCCAAGGCGATATCCAGGGAATCAATAAACGCTGGGCCTTTCATTTCTTGATTGCCTGGGGCTACACTGGTTATGGAAGCGGTAGGAGAAGATGGTGAAGCTTGGTCCGTGCTGTCCTTTCCAAGTAGGGGGGGAGTCTGTGACGTATCCACTGTTGACGCCGATGCTCGAGCCAAAGGTTCGATCAATCCCTCATTATTGCGCTTAATAAAACGATCCAGCTCTTGATCGATATCTTTATGCAGTGAATCTACGACTGCTAACATGGCTTTGGCGCTCATTGTGCGGTCACTGCGCCTCCGGCGGTTGGGATCCGAGCGGTTAAACGCCAACTCCGATAAATCAAAGCTAATGCGGTAGCGATTAAAACTGGAATACTCGTGTACTTTGGTGCGCCGCTTACTTTGAGGAATTTCGCGGTAGATGGTGCCATTCTGTAAATAGAGGGTTAAGATATCTTCCGTACTACTTACCAATTGCCCCTGATCTGCTTTAATGACCGCTCGGTTCTTGGTACCGCTGGCATCCTGATATAACGTGACATCATACAGTGAATCGCCATCGGCGGACATCTCCTTGACTAGGAAAGTATAGCCATCAATTCCCTCGTAGAACACATTTGGTTGCAGGTCGAACCCCGGCTTTTTTACTCGGATGTCTATAAAAAGCGAGCGTGCTTTTTGATTCGCTTCGGGCAGTACGTCGTTAGCAAACCATATTAAAAAAACGCAAAGTATGGCCGCTGCGCCCAACACGGGATTGATCATGCGCATGGGATGCACGCCGGCAGCATTTACCGATGCCCATTCGTTTAATTCAGAAAACTTGCCGTAAGCCATCAACGAGGACACCAACACGGACATAGGAGCCGCCAATACCACCATATAAGCTAAATTGGTGGCAATCAGCTCTACGATGACCCCAAAGGGAATGCCTTTGCCTACCAACTTGTCGATATGTAAAATGAGAAACTGCATTAACAAGACGAACATCAACGTCAAAAAACAGAAGATGAACGGTCCCACATGCCGTTTTAGCAAGTCTCTTTGTATGTTGGTTAAAAACCAGCGCATCTATTTAATGTGTCACTAGGGAGTGTCAATCTTTGCAATCTATCGGTATTGTTTGAATACCACCAATTTAAAGGAGATAATTAAGTGGTCTGGCGCAATAGATAGCTTTGATTTTGGACAAACAATCCGGCTTTTCAAAGCTTACCCAGAATAAACATGATTGTGCGCTGAACATACAACACTTAGGGGAAGATTTTGAAATCTATACTCGGTTTTTACAAAAGTAGTGAAACTGTTATTATCGAATCTGTCATTAATCGACTCCAGCAAGTTATTATTTTTGAACTACACCCGATTACGCCTATTGCCCAACGCTACGACGTGTCTGATTTATAACAATACATTCACCATCAGTAGAAACAGTCCGTCAACGTTAAAGTTGTTCTGAGTAGTTATACGTGCGTAATCGTTTTTTCTCCATAATAATGTCTCGGGTGATCTTTATCGCTGTTGCCATGTTGGCGCTGGCCGGGCATCGGTCTGTCTCCGCGCAAAATATTTTGGATCGCCTATCGGGGAATAAGTCAGATTCGGTACAGGTAGATACCCTGCCCATGCTTCCGGTTATCCAGCAGTTTATCACTCCGCCGGACCACACTCCCGTTGCGCAGCCGTTTGTAAAGGAGCGAACCTCAAAGCTCGTTCATATTCCCACCGATGTTTACAAAACAAATATTGAGCGGGATAGTATGGGCGTGTATGCTATTAGTCGTACTGCTGCGGGCATACCCCTGGGGATCAGCCAGGAAATGGACTTTGAGCCCCTCAGTGAGTTAGGGTGGAAGCATAGTGTGCGAGAAAATTGGAAAGAGCTGGAGAAGGAATTTAATCGGCGTCAACAGGAACGTAGAGGTCTGTTGGATTTCAAGATCAATATTCCCGGTGCCGAGAATACCGCCTTTACTACCATTTTCGGGAAACCCGAAGTTAACTTGAAGGTGAATGGGACAGCCAACATGAATTTGGGGGTGTCCATCCAGAACTCCCTGGATCCTACCATAGATGAGACACAGCAGAAACGTGTGGATCCTACATTTGAGCAAAATTTGAAACTGAATATTTCGGGCACGATTGGGGATAAGCTGTCCATCAATACCGATTGGGATACCGAGAACCCGTTCGAGTATCAAAACCGGTTAAGTATTGTGTATGAAGGGTATGAGGATGAAATTATCAAACGGGTGGAGATGGGTAACGTCTCTATGGAAACCGGTAATTCACTGATCCGGGGCGGGGGCGCGTTGTTTGGAATTAAATCCATTGCCGAACTGGGACCGCTAAAAATCACCTCGGTGCTCTCCCAGCAGGAAGGGCAGGGGAATACTCAAACTATTACCGGCGGAGCCGAAGAACGGCAAATAGAGATCCGTCCGGTGGACTATGAGGATGACCGGCACTTCTTTTTAGATTTTTATACGCGTCAGCAGTTTGAGCCCAATACCAGCAATCCACAACAGCTGGGTACCGCCTTGGAACTGGTAGACGTACAGGTTTGGATGCTGAATGAATCTTCTCAAAATATTGAGGGTCAACGTTCGGCGGTGGCCTTGGTGGATTTGGGTGTGCGGGAAAATGGTAGCCAATATCTACCTCCGGATGGCGCTCAGGATGTTTTCCCGGATGCGCTGTTTGAGCAGTATCGGGATCCGGCTACCGGCGTGTCTGCATCGGAGTTCGGGGTATCACCTTCAGAATTTGTGGAAGGTTATTTCATACCCTTGACCGAAGGGCGGGATTACAGCATTAATAGCGCGTTGGGCTATATATCGTTGAAACGCAATTTGGGATCGCGTCAGGCGCTGGCGGTTAGTTTTTCGTATCGGGATCCGGCCACAGGAGAAACCGTTTATGTGGGGGATATTAATCAGGGTGGAAGCGACCGTATTTTCCTGAAGTTGCTTCGTCCGCAAACAGTAACCACCGACAATAAAGCCTGGGATCTGACTATGCGGAATATCTACTCGCTAAATGCCTCCAATTTTACGCGGGACGGTATTGAGCTAGAGGTACTGTTTACAGCTAATAATGTCCCTTCTACCACCTTGCTGGATCGGAATCAAAGCTTATTGCAAGATCTGGGGTTGGATCGGGTGGATTCAGAACTTCAAAGGAATCCGGATAACAAGCTGGATATCGAATCTTATGTGGTGGATCCGGGTAGTGGTCGAATTATGTTTCCCTATCTGGAACCATTTGGAGAACGGATTCAAACCTTGCTGGAAAACAGTGGACTTTCCCCGCCCCAGCAGCAAGAGGCTATTAATGACTATGTGTTTTCCGATCTCTATAGGTTAAAGCAGCGAGAGGCTAGCCAGGAGTCGCAAAACAACTATTTCAAGATTGACGGACAGGTTAAAGGGGCTGTCTCAGACAACTATTTCCTGGGCATAGCATTGGTGGAGGGCTCGGTTAAAGTATACGCCAACGGGGTGGAACTGCAAGAAGGTACCGATTATCAGGTGGACTACTCTATCGGGAGCATCACCATATTGAGTAAACGCTACCTGAAAGCGGGTCAGGAGATCAAAATTGAGTACGAGAGCAATCAGTTGACTCAGATCGAACAGAAGACCTTCACCGGGGTTCGAGCTGAATATAGTGTAAGTGAAGATATCAAGTTCGGTAGTACCCTGTTTCGTCTCAAAGAACGCCCCCTTCAGGATAAGATTCGCGTCGGCGATGAACCCATCAATAACACGGTGTTTGGATTTGATGCCAAAGCCGATTTTGAAGCTCCGTGGTTAACTCAGGCAATTGATTTTATTCCGTTGCTGCAAACCAAGGCCGAATCCAGTATATCGCTGAGCGGGGAATGGGCGCAGCTCCGACCGGATGTGGCCCAAACCAATGCTGTGCGAGACGCGGTTGAAGATAACCGATTGTATAAGGATGAAGAGCAGGGCCTTTCTTTTGTGGATGATTTCGAGGGCGTAGAGAACACGATTAGCTTTACCAATCCCGCCCGCTGGAATCTGGCCGCGGCACCGGCTGCAATCCCCGGATACGCTCCCGACCAACCGTATTTCGGTGATTCCCCACCCACCGAACCCAATGTTTCGTTGGATGCGAAGATTGATCGGGCAGATTTACGAGCGCAGTTTTCTTGGTACAATATTCCCACTCAGATCGCCAATATCCTGGAAGGAGTGGAATTTACACCGGAATCGGAGCTGGTACGGGTAACCGATGTATTCCCCCAGAAAGACGCCCTGCGTCAAGATCAGTTTATACGCCCCCTTGATATCTACTATAATCCGACCAAGCGTGGTCAGTACAATTACAATCCCAATATTCGGGATCAGATGAATAATGCCCCTGAAGAGATGTGGGGGGGGATGACCACGGTTTTGCCCTCCGGGTTGGAAGACTTATCGCAAAACAATATTGAATTCCTGGAATTTTGGGTACAACCGGTATTGCCCAATGGTCGCCAACCCAATCCACAGGATCTTCAGGCGTATGATGGGAAATTGTACATCGATATCGGGATTGTTTCCGAAGATATCGTGCCTAATTTTAAGCTGAATACCGAGGATGGCTTGGCGGAAGCCAGCGGTGGGTTGACCAGTGATCAAGTGGGACGATCCTACGTGCCGGTATCCCAATCTATTGCGCCCGATGGACAATTTAGTAACGAGACTCGCGCTCAGGAAGATGTTGGATTGGATGGCGCCCCCAATTCGAATGGTATTGATGGGTTTAACGAGACACTGCTGTTTCAAGCGTATGTGGATTCCATGCGTCAGGCATACGGCTCTAGCGACCCTCGCTATCTGGAAATCGCGCGTGATCCATCCAACGATGACTATAAGTATTACGGGCAATCCGAGTTGGATGACTTAATTTTGCCGGCTCGATTTTACCGGATGTACGGCTATCACGAGGGCAACACCCCACAAAGCAGCGACGATAAGCGGGCTAGCACCAACCGCCCTGATACTGAAGGGTTAATTACACCATCCATTGTTGAACAGAATAATAGTTACTACCAGTATCAGGTCGATCTCAATCCGGCGGATACCTCCAGTTTAAATGTGGGGGTGCCGGATACGTATATCGTGGATAAAGTAAATGGGCCTACCCAATCCGACCGCTGGTATCAGGTGCGAATTCCCCTGTCCGAATGGAAACGTAAAATTGGATCCATCGAGAACTTCCAAAATATATCCTACATTCGGATGTGGATGTCGGGTTATGAACAGCCGTTTACGTTGCGTTTTGCCACCTTCGAACTGGTCGGTTCCCAATGGCGGAAAGCAGAGAATATCAGTGGGAATAATGATGATTATCGGGTGGCTTCGGTGAATATCGAGGAAAATGGATCACGTACGCCTTATCCCTATCGGGAGCCGGAGGGCGCTATCCGGGCGGTCAACCGTAGTCAGCAGCAGAACACTTTGGCTAATGAGCAATCCCTGGTACTGGAAGTGGAGGACTTGGCTGGGGAGGAACTGCGCATGCTCAAAAAAGTGTATCCCGGCGGGCTGAACCTGATCAACTATTCCAATCTACGCATGTTTGTTCACGGGGAGGGGTATGAGAATCGGGATGATATGGAATTGGTGGTACGGTTGGGGACCGATCTTAGCAATAACTACTACGAATACCGGCAACCGGTTACTCCATCGGATCCCAATTTTAATTTTTCCAATAAACCTCCCAAAGATATCGATGATGCCACCCGCCGGGCCGAAGCACAGGAGATCTGGCTCTATGAAGAGAACAGCCTGAATTTGGTATTGAGCGCGCTGAATCAACTAAAGCAGCGGCGTAACCAGTTAAGTGATGTTGATGTCAGTGAGGTGCTTACCTTGGAAGATGTGGGCTTGGATCCGGGACAGGTACTGGCCGATTCGCCACCGGGGGCTACCATCGCCATCAAAGGAAATCCATCCCTGGATCGAGTAAGTGAAATCGGTTTGGGAATTCGAAATCCTTTTGATGGGAACAATCGCTCTCAGAATGGGTTACGCGCTACGCCCAACTTGTCGGGTCAATTATGGTTGAACGAGTTGCGTGTGTCTGGTTTTGATAATCGTAACGGCTGGGCAGCTGTGGGTAAAGCGGAAGTGAAGCTGGCTGATTTTGCCCGGGTTAATGCGAATATCGAGCGAAGTACCGATGGATTCGGTGCTCTGGATTCCCGATTGGGTGATCGTCGTCAATATGATAAGACGGCTTACGAATTGAGTTCAACCGTCAATATGGATCAGTTTATCCCCAGTCGTTACGGCTGGAATATTCCGGTAACCTTATCCACCCGACGTTCTACCCAGACGCCCCGCTTTCTACCCAATCAAGGGGATATTCGCTTGGATGACTTTGAGAAATCGGTGGAGTCCTCGACCAATCTAACCGATGATGCCAAGCGCGATTTGATCGATAGTACGGTTACCGCTAGTCAAACGTACATTGAAAGCTACTCGATCAACTTCTCTAATATTTCCAAACAATATTCGAAGTCTAAGTTAGCCGAATATACACTGGATAAGACCAACCTGAACTATGTGTACAATACAACGCATAAGCGGAATCCATCCTATGTGTTCGAGGATAACTGGAATTACAGCGGCTCTATCAACTACAATTTGAATATTAATAATGTGCAGTTATGGCAGCCGTTCGGAGGGCTCAGCGAATCTAAATATTTTAAATGGATTTCCGGATTTCAGTTGGGCTATGTACCCAATAGCGTCAAGGCCTCTACAACCATCAACCGCTCCTATGATGAAAAGCGTCCCCGAACTGCTCCTAGTCAGGATCTGCAACCACTACGACAGAGTCATGCCTTTACGTTAAATTCTTCTTTTGGCCTTGGTTACAACTTGACCAAATCGATAAGCACCTCTCTTCAAACGAATACCGAGTGGGATCTGTCCAACGTCGGAACCGAACCATTTGGCACCGATCTGACCGGTCCGGATTCCGCGCGATACCGGGTTCGTCCGTCGTTCGATGTGTTTAAGGATGTACTTTCCGATACAGCTGCCGCCCGTCGAAGTGATTATACGGAAACCTATTCGGCCAACTGGAGACCACGAATTGATCAGATAAAACCGTTACGTTGGCTTAGTTATACAGCTAGTTACAGCGGAGGCTTCCGGTGGGATAACGGCCCCCGCGGATCTAGTCTGGGAGCTACCATATCCAATAATTTCCGGCTGGATCAATCATTGGGTTTACGGATGCAAGAGTTGTTAGGGATGGTCCCCGGATATGATGAGTTGAAACAGAGCGTAGAGGACCAGCGGCGCAATCGGGCCATTGAGAGCCGGAAGACTCAATCAGATGGGCCACGACGAAATCCAGATGAACAAAACAGATCTGCTGAAGAGGGGCAGCAAGAAGAAAATGCCAAAGAAGTGGAATTGGGCAAAATTCTGGTAAATACGGGCAAGGAGCTGCTGATCTCTGTATTAAGTATGGATTCCTTTGATTTTAGTTATACTGATAATAAACGTGCTCAACAGGCAGGTTATGCGGGGAGTTCTCAGTTCTTTCACGCTTTTAATTCAGAAGATGATGCCAAGTTTTCGCCCCCGTTTTCTTATCGTTTGGGTTTAGATGACTTATTGCCTCAGAATCAGTTGGTGCAAAACCAAACCGAAAACCAGATTCTATCGCTACCCAACAATCGGACCAGTGATCAGTCCTTGAGTCTGCAAACCCGACTTAAACCCGGGCGAAACTTCTCCATTGATTTAAACTGGAGTGCCAGCTGGGACCGCACGCGCTCGCAGTCCATCAAGTTAGATCCTCAGCAAAATTTTACCACCGTTTCATCTCAAAATGGGGGCGTTAATGCCTCAGTATGGGCGTTTGGAAAAGGATATCGAAGTTTGTTTGATCGTCAACTGAGTACAGCTTTTGCAGATATAAGCGATAGTTTCGTGATTTCCGATTCCCTGGGTAATGCGGATGGAAATACATTATTGAATCGAAGTTTGCTTCAAAAGCATTTCCGTAAGGCGTATTTGGGCGGGGGAAACAGTTCGGTCGGATCCCTGGACTTTATGCCGTTTCCTTTGCCCAATTGGCGGGTTACTTGGTCTGGTTTGGAGTCGGCCATTGGCTTCCTGGATGATGCAATTACACGCGCCTCGCTTAATCACAGTTATTCGGGATCCTATCGCATGGGATGGGAATTTATTGAGGATATCGGCCCAATCTTATCTCGGACTGTGGGAAATTATCGCGTTCAGGATCAACGACCCAAATATGAACCCAGCTCCATTAACTTGGAAAAAAAGTTCAGCCCTTTAGTTGGGTTGAATATTACTTGGGCAAACAGTTTACGTACCAATATACAGTATGATTATAGCAAATTGACCAGCCTGGCGTTATCCAATACCTCGGTGACCGAACGGCTATCGCAGGGTATCAAATTGACGCTCAGTTACACCATTAATGATTTCCGACTGCCCATTTTTAAGCGCATTAAAAACGCGGTGGATCTGAGTTTGAATGCCAGTTATCTGCAAGACATCGAAACACAGTATTTGCTGGATACGGATCTCTCACAGGCTTTACAGGAGGCGCCGGATCAGTTGGATCGAGATGTGACCTCGTATGAGATCTCCCCGCGTGATCCCACCGGGCAAACTCGGATTCAAAGTTCGTTTATTGTAGGGTATCGCTTTTCACAGACGGTCAAAGCTAACTTTGAATACAATTTCCGTCATCTGATTCCGCAATCCACTAGTGTTATAGAGCGCACCGATCACGATATCAAATTTAATATCGTGGTGAGCATCCGCTCTTAACCTTTGTTGCGTTGGATAACGGTGAGCTGCGAAACGGCGAACAAAAGAATCAAACCTATAGAGGTGTATGGAAGCCAATCTCCCCAGCGTGCGTAGAGTGTTTTTGTCTCTTTCAGTTCAATAGATTGGGCCATAGCAGTTGCCGACCAATACTCACTTTGCTGAGCAATACGTCCTAAGGGATCAATAAAACCGGAAATTCCGTTGTTAGCGCTGCGTACAATCCAGCGATCCAGCTCAATGGCGCGAAGGCGGGCAAATTGAAAATGCTGAATGTGTCCGCTAGTGTGCCCCCACCATCCATCATTGGTGATGATCCCGATAAACGTTGCTCCCCGATTGACCATCTGAGCATTCCAATGGGGATAAATGGAGTCATAACAGACCAATGCCGGGCCAGCTATAGGAGGACCCTCATTTTGATTGGTTAGCGTAAATACGGTTGGATCCAATCCTTTGCCGTACCAATGAATACTGCTCCAATCTACTTTTGGGAAGGGGAGGGAGCTCAAGAACGGTAAAAATGGCGTGCGCTCTACGATGGGAACCAAGTGCGCTTTTTTATACACTTCCATCGGTTTCTGTGGATAAAACGCAACGGCCGAGTTGTAATACAGATAGGTTTGCCCACGAGAGTTTTTGCGCACCAATGGGGGGGCTTCTTCATTTTGAAAATAATCGTAGTAGGTGGTGCCGCCCACGATGGGAATGCCAGTTTCCTGTACATAGCTTTCCAGCATTTGGGAGGTGATTAGTTTTGCGTACGATAGAACTCTCGGTTCGATGGCATTTTCCGGGAAGTACACGGCATCCAAATCGTGATGGGCGCGAAGGCTATCCGTGAGATCAAGCAGATGTTGCGTGGATGCCTGGGAAGATGGAAAGCCCCCGTACGTCAAATAACTGTCAAAATTGGGCTGGATTACCCCGATGGTGGCCGTGGTTGAATCATCAGACCGAGGAGCCTGATAGGTTAGTGCTCGGTAAAACCAGATGCTACTGGAAAGAATGGGTACTATGAATATTACCGCTGCCACAGTGGTCCACTGCACTCCTCGATTGTGCCGCTCCCAATCATAAAACAGACTAGCCGATATGAGCATCCAAAAACTGATTCCCCAAAAACCGGTCAGGGAGATAAATTGTACCAATGGAGGAGCCACTGCCCACGCATTTCCCAGGGTCAACCAAGGCCAGGACAGATCCCAGTGATGGTGCAGGTATTCGTAGATCACCCATAACGAAGCGGCTAAAATGGCATTTAGCCAGGGTGAATCGGATCGGCTGCGCACCCATTTGGTCATGGCCAGTGGTATGGTCATCAATATACTATTGGCCAAGATCGCGGCCACCCCACCGGCAACAGTAGCCAACATCAGCCAGTAGGTCGTAATAATATTCCAAATCAAAAAAGCGATATACGATTGGGCTATCAGCGCCCGATAGGTATCCGAATTATCAGCCAGCTGTAAAAGCAGGGCAAAGGCAGGAATAATTAAAAAGGGCAGGTTAAACGGGGGAAAACTAAGCCCCAATAATACCCCAGTGACCACCATGCTAACCATGGGTCGCTGGGCGAAATAATCCATCCAATTATTTAATCGCTGTACGAGCATCCTGCTAAAACAACTACAAATTCACCTTTTACTTGTTTGCGCTCCGACCATTCCCGTTCAATTTCTTCCAGCCGGCCGCGATTAATCTCCTCAAATTTTTTGGTGAGTTCCCGAGCTACCGCCACCATACGATCGGGAGACAGGTGTTCCGTTAACTCCGAGAGCAATCGCTGGATCCGATGGGGGCTTTCGTACACCACCACCGTCCGTTCTTCGTCAATAAAACTCTTGATCATCGTTTGTCGCCCCTTTTTACGAGGGATGAATCCTTCGAAGATATAGCGATCACAGGGCAACCCACTGGCCACTAAGGCAGTGGTTACGGCATCCGGACCAGGGATCACTTCCACCTGCTGATGATCCAGATGCGCAGCACGAATAGCCAAAAATCCAGGATCGGAAATCCCGGGCATTCCCGCGTCGGAGATTAAAGCTACCTGCTGGCCACCTCGCAATAGTTCCAAGACATAGTTCACTTTTTGGTGTTCATTATGCTGGTGGAAGGAGAAGGTGGGCTTGTCAATGCCAAAATGCCGCAACAGGGTAGAAGAGGTTCGGGTATCTTCACAGGCGATACAATCTGACTGCTGCAATGTTTCTACAGCCCGCGGCGAAAAATCATCCAGGTTGCCAATTGGTGTAGCTACAATACTCAGTTTTCCCAAAACAGATTCGGTCAATAGTTAAAAAATCAAACAGAAGATACAATCTGAGGATACAGAATCTAAACAGAATATGTATGAATGATTCTGAAGTCTGGATTGTTGTGCCCCTCTTAAATTGAAGGGATATGGAATGTCTGTAGAATTGTGTTATTTCTACAACGTATAACCATGTAAATAGATAAAAGCAGGAAAAATGAAAGATTTCAATCCATCGGGTATTAACCACATTACCATTCGTGTGAATGATATTGAACAAGCCGAACATTTTTATGGAGAGTTGCTTGGCTTTGAGCTGGTTCGCAAAATGGGAAAAAGCATGGCGGTATATCGGGTTGGCAAAGAAGACACCATTGTATTAGTAGAAGCGGAAACCAGTTATGATACATCATCCAGAGATATTCGGGTCGACCACTTTGGCTTTTATCTGGACTCGCCAGACCAAGTGGATGAGATGTGTGATTACCTCAAAGAAAACGAAGTTACCATATTGAGCGGACCGGCCAACCGTAAACGAGGTCGATTTGTGTTTGTATCGGATCCGGATGGAAACATGCTGGAATTCTTCTACGAAGAAGACGAATAGCCTATTAGAGGGCTTTGCAAAACCTTCCGAAATTTATTCGGTCATGGCAAGATGTAGTAATAATCACCGTTTACACAATCTAATCAGGGGATTACCACATTACGTTCGCAATGACAGGTAGTTTTGCAAAGCCCTCTATTATTACTGCGAAAGGATGGATAAAGCGACGATCGTAGATGGTCAATTATTTCCGTAATGTTTCAAGGTATACCAGCGCTAGTCGCACGCAATAAAGAACGAGCTGCCTACCCTAATAGCGTTTAACCACAGCTCCGCTGTAATACAGCTCGGCGTCATCGCGATAATTTCGAGCGTCGGTACTGTTGTTAAAGTATCCGTAATGGATGCTAAAGCCTTGGCTTTCTTCCAGGAGCAGCACTTTGACTTTTCGATTGGGGACAATACGATCGGCCAACTGTTCCGCGGTTTTTTTCTGGCGCTTTAACTCCTCGATAGTCAATACGTGTTGCACCATCAAAGTATATCCAGAGAGGGATTCCTGAATTCCTAGTTCTTCGTAGATTTTGGGTTTCTTTTCCGGTTTAGGTTCAACATTTCCCTCTTTTAAATCCTCATCGGTAGCAGTAGGATCGGGAACATAAGAGCTGACCGGATCATCTACAGAACGCTCGGAAACGGGTTGGGTAGGTTGAAAGAGACGAAATCGTATGCCACCTCTAGCGGTGAAAAACTTATCACGGTCTAAATACCCTTTTTCTTTAGCGTCTGGATCCCCAGAAGGTGGAGCCGCATGGCCATCGATATAGTCGGATCCGGGTAGGTGAACCATCCCATCGGCAAAAATACCAATGCGATCAGTAATCCAAAATTGAAGTCCTAACCCACCGGTTACTGAGAGGCGACGTACACTATCGGAATAATCGGGGTCTTCCACGCTAGAGCTGCCAATAATATCACGAGGGCGATTATGAATATTCACTCCAGCGCCGGTCAGTAAATACGCCCCAAAACGTCTGTTGATGATATTCCACTGCAGTTGTCCCGAGAAATCAAGGGCCGTATTCTTAAAGCTAACGGGCAAAGATTCATCACTGTAGTAAACCGTAGTTTGACTAGCTTCCAATCGCACAGATATAAATTTGGCTAAAGGAATATTGACGCCCGCAAAAATATGCGATTGATTAAATTGTGTGGGTGCGGGCAAGAGGGGATCCAGCGTTTCATTTAACGGATAGTAATCTCCATAGTAGATGGGAAAGCCACCACCGAAATCGATAGAAATGCGGCTGTACGCGGAATTATTTTCCTGCGCTTGTAGAGCCGAAAGGTTCAAACCCCATACCAATAAGGCCGCTAAGATGACACGTAGTCGAATCATTCATTGATTTTTTCCTCGGGAGTAAAGATCAATGTATAAGCATCAAAAAACGTGCCTTCGATGGCTCCCAATACTCCAATAGTATCATCGTACGAATCAAAAACCCCGATGCGAACCTCATAAAACTGCTTACGCTTGGTGATGATGACTTGGCGTTCGGGCGATTGCACGATGCCTTCCAGCTCTTGCATGGCCATACGCCGGGCTCGCTGCGCAGAAATAGGACCTATTGAGGCATACACTTGTACGTAATAGCCTTCTGGTGGATCGCTGGTTACTACGCCTTCTTCGGTCATCTCTACCGACATGGGATCCGGTTTAATAATTACACGTGGAATTCGGGCTCGGGCCCGTTCGGGGTCTTCCACCTCGCCAGCGGCGATGCGTT
The DNA here is from genome assembly GCA_051747265.1 of Bacteroidota bacterium. Lineage (GTDB taxonomy): Bacteria > Bacteroidota > Rhodothermia > Balneolales > Balneolaceae > JBNJFY01. The sequence continues at coordinate 261,610 of JBNJFY010000004.1, forward strand.
CTTCCAACTCCTCCATCATCTGTTCCGCTTCTTCAACTGCCGCCTTAGGTTCGAACTCCCGATTCTCCGGATCAACCACGGGTATTGGAGCATCTTCATCAGTCTCCGTGTCTTCTGCTTGGGTTTGATCCGCGTAACGTTCCGGATATAAGCGGCGTCGAGTAGCTTCCAAGGAGTCTTCAGGTACCAGGGACTCAGGATTCAATTTAGAGGGTTTCAGCTGAGCCATGGGCTGAGGAGCTGGCATTTCAATGCGCCGGGTTGGCTGGATATCACGGTTTCCAAATTTTAATCGAATTAGATCGACAATGGACACTCCAATACCCGCCCGATAGGAGATCAGAGCATCGGTCTCCAATAAGGCATCCGTTTCGGAGGATGGTGGAGCGAAATTATCCAATTGATCGCTACCCGTGTAGTGAAAGGCCGTTTCAAAGAAGAGCGTAGTATAGTCGGAAAGTTGAATGTCTATCCCTAATGTTACCGGAACCGAATAGGATTGAATCTGTTGCCTCAATTCCAAAGAACTGTATTGGCTAAATCCCGAGTTCATATTTCGAGGGGGCGATTTATAATTGAGCAAGTTGAATCCCACACCCAAATAGGGGCGTACGTTTTTTTCCGGCCAAGCCTGCAACTCGATCCCCAAACCAAACATACTGTAGGGGGTCTGCATGTTATAATCAGGATGCAGATCTTTGATGGAATAGGTCAAGGATCCAAACTGCGCGTTGGTTCGAATATAGAGAAAAGGCTTAAGCATAAACTTAGTCCACACGCCAAAATCCAGATCGCCGGTATTCCACGTTTGTGGGGTCTTTTGATCGCCGTTGTATGTGTATGCGGAACCCAGCAACCACGCGTTATAATCCCCAATATAGTTGACGGGGCCCGCATAAAATCCTAACTGAATATTGTAGCGATTAAAGTCTTGTACCTGGGCATGGGCGGTATTACTCCCCAAACTCATCCAGCAGATAAGGGCAGCGTATAGGGCGGAAAAGCGAATTTTGGGGATGATTGAACGTGAATAATTTAGGTCCACAGATCCAAGCCTTTTCTCAAGGTTTACAGTTAAGAGTTAGCGTAGCAAAGGTACAAATTTCGAGCCAAGGTTACCGTACGTATCTCTCCTCAAATTTTGATAACTTTAGGCTTTATCGGAAACATTGCAAATTGATATGGCTGGGACTGGTGATAATTACACAACAAAGCCCCATAGCTATCGTTTGTTTTGCGAATTTAACGTATTGAATCTATATCCTAAACTATTTTATATACTGGGTTTATGAGTGAGAAAAATAATATGAACCAAGAGCAACAAGAAGAGCAGATTTTGCAACAAGAGTCTGAATCAACACCTACTGAAGAGCAACAAGTAGACGAATCAACCGAAGATTCCAACATTAGTTTGGATCAAAAAGATGTTGAGGAAGAAAAACAGATTGATGCGGAACCGCTAGATGAGGTTGAGGCCCAACAACAGAAAATTGAAAACCTGGAGCAAGAGCTTACGGAAACCAAAGATAAATTACTCCGTAAAGTGGCCGAGATGGATAATATGCGTAAGCGCTTGCAGCGAGAAAAAACGCAAATTTTTGAGTCGGCTAAAGCTGCGGCGCTGGAAGATTTTCTGCCTATCAATGATGATCTGCTGCGCACTCTGGCCGCAGCCGATGGATTGGAAGTAGACGACAAATTCCTGGATGGTGTACAAATGATTGCACAAAAGTTTGAGAATGTGCTGGAAAAACATAACGTGGAGCGCATCGATGAAACCGGCGTTCCCTTTGATGTGGATAAGCACGATGCGATGATGCGTCAAAAGCCCCAAGACGAGAATGTGGATAGCAATACGGTATTGCAAGTCTTGGAAAACGGCTATCGAATCGGTGACCGTACCATTCGACACGCTAAAGTGATTGTAAGCGAATAATCTATATACGGTTATGCCTGAGTGTAATAAAATACGGTCAGGTTTTTCTTCATCAGAATTAAAATCGGAAGCCTAACAACCATAAATGTCAAAACGCGACTACTACGAAGTTCTGGGTGTCAGTAAAGAAGCCACTGAAAAAGAGATCAAACGGGCCTATCGCAAAAAAGCGATGCAGTTTCACCCCGACCAAAACCCGGATGATCCCAATGCCGCACAGAAATTTAAGGAAGCCTCCGAAGCGTATGATGTTCTGAAAGATCCCCAAAAACGTCAACGCTATGACCAATTTGGTCATTCCGGTTTGAATTCCGGTGGATTCCATGAGCAAGATTTCCAGAATGTCAGTTTTGATGACATTTTCAGTCGATTCAGTGATATTTTTGGAGCGGATATCTTTGGTGGTGGATTTGCCGGTGGCGGCCGTGGACGTGCTCGATCGCAACGCAGTCCGGGGAAAACCGGATCCGATATGAAGCTGAGGATCAAGCTATCGCTAGAGGAGATTGCTTTCGGTACGGAGAAGAAACTTAAGGTTAAGAAGTTCAAAACCTGTGAGACCTGTGGAGGCACCGGCGCGGAAACCGATTCCGATTACGAAACTTGTGGAACCTGTAATGGAATGGGCGAAGTTCGCCAGATCTCTAAAACCATGTTCGGGCAGTTTGTGAATGTGCAACCCTGTCCGGAGTGCAATGGCGAAGGTCGGATCATCCGCAATAAGTGTAATGACTGCGGTGGTGAAGGCCGCGTAAAAGGTGAAGAGCGCGTAAAGGTACGTATCCCATCGGGCGTATCCGAAGGCAACTATATTACCCTGCGCGGACAAGGAAATGCCGGCATTCGAGGTGGTAAAGCGGGCGATCTCATCGTGTTGATCGAGGAAGAAGAACACGAAGATTTCGAACGCGATGGCAATGATGTCTATTACGATCTGGTACTTAGTTTGCCCGACGCCGTATTGGGTACAGAAGTCAGCGTACCCACCTTGAAAGGCAAGGCCAAAGTGAAAATCGAGTCGGGTACTCAACCCGGTAAATTACTGCGCATGCGCGAGAAGGGCATAGAAGGATTACACAACTCGGGAACGGGTGATCAATATATCCGCATCAATGTCTATATCCCTAAAAACTTGGACAGTGAAGAGAAAAAACACATCGAAGCTCTGCGTGGCTCCGATAATTTCGATCCCGCCCATAAAGAAGAACAGAAAGGGTTCTTCTCTAAAATCAAAGATGTGTTTAGTTAAAAAATGTGCACTCTGATAATAGATTTAACAAAAGCCCTGCTGGTTAACTCAGCAGGGCTTTTGTTGTAAATAAACCATAGTCGCTACGTCAAATTTTTGGTCTTCTCGCGCGATTCATCGGCCATGGATTGATGGTAATTTGTCAGGCGATCGGCTAACTCAGAATCAAAGGCGGCTAGCATACGAATAGCTAGTAAACCCGCATTTTTTGCTTTCCCGATAGCTACGGTGGCCACAGGGACCCCATTGGGCATTTGTACAATGGAGTATAAGCTGTCTAACCCACTCAATGTGCTAGTCTTTACCGGCACCCCAATTACGGGTAATGTAGTGTGTGCGGCCAGCATACCGGGCAGGTGCGCAGCTCCACCGGCTCCGGCAATAATCACTTTTAAGCCACGCTCACGAGCGGTTTTGCCATAATCGGCCATATCATCTGGAGTTCGGTGCGCGGAGACAACTTTCTTTTCGTAGGGAACATCAAACTCATCCAGTATATCGGTGGCCTGCTTCATGGTGGGCCAATCAGAATCGCTGCCCATGACTACGCCTACTTCAATGGGAGTATCGGTACTCATATTATATTTCGATGTTTTTGGTCATTGCGGTTGCTTGTTCAAATAACTCGTCAGGATCTTCCCCCAAGAAGGTGAAATGGCCCATTTTACGCCCCAGCTTACTTTGGGCTTTGCCATAGATATGCAGATGACTGTCGGGGGTTCGTAGGCCGTTTTCCAGATGATCCATCTGGGCTTCTCGCTTCTTGGTGCCTAATAAATTGATCATTACAGAAGCCGGTCGACGTAACTGGGCGGATCCCAAAGGAAGGTCCAATACGGCACGCACATGGTTTTCGAACTGAGACGCAATAGCGCCTTCAATAGAGTAGTGGCCAGAATTATGTGGACGTGGGGCCGATTCATTGAGTAGCAGTTTGCCATCTTGAGTTAAGAAAAATTCAAAGGCGAAAATACCCTTGCCATCAATGGCCTCAACCGCTTGTTCGGCCATTTCCTGTGCTTTCTTGCGCAGATAGTCATCTATTCGGGCCGGAACAATCACCGCGGTGTTGATATGTTTTTCTTGTACGGTCTCACAGCACTCATAAACTTCAATGCCGTGCTCGTTACGAGCAACCTGCACAGCGAGTTCTACTTGGTAGTCCACAAATGCTTCGGCGATAATATCCTGCCCTGCATTGCCACCCAGCTGATCATAAGCCTGCTTTGCTTCTTCCAGATTATTGACGGTTTCGTTTCCGTAGCCATCATAACCGCCTTTGGAAGATTTCAATACGTAGGGCCAGTCATGCTCGGATCCGAAAGATTTCATGTCCGCTTCTCCCTCGATCAAAGCGTATGGGGTAACGGGTAATCCAGCTGCTTCAAAGGTCTGTTTCTCAATCAGTTTGTTTTCGATTTTCGCAAAGGTCTCCGGGCTTGGATATATGGGCGTACCGGAACGTTCTCGGACTTCAAATAAAATTTTTGAAGGAATGAACTCGTTTTCCAAGGTGATTACATCGCATTCTTGCGCGAATTTTACCATGGCATCCACGTTGTCAAAATCTGCCGTGGTTTGGACAGGGGTCATCCATTCCAGGGGTTCACGTTCCGATCGATCGGAATAGGAAGCTACCTGAATTCCCAATTCAAATGCTTTAAGGGCAGACATGCGGGCTAGTTGCCCGGCACCCAGGAACCCAATTACGGTGTTCGCTTTCAGAGATATGGAGTCAGACATTGCAGGTACAATCGTGCTAATAAATTTACTATTTTGGTGAGATCAACGACGGTCAAAATATCAATTCTACTTAAGACCCCCCAATGGACATAGAGGATAAGTTAAAACAGGTACAGGAACGTTTCGAGGAGATCACGAATGCGATGAGTGATCCTGCGATCTATGATAAGCCAGCCGAATATGCGGAATTGACCAAAGAGCACAGTCAGTTGAAAGAACTGGTGGAAGATTATGAGGAATGGGAAGAGATTCGCAATCGCATTGAGGGGAATGAAGAGCTCATCGAAATGGATGAGGATGATGAAATTACCGAATTGGCTCAAACCGAGAATGAAGAACTTAAAACTCGTTTGGATGAGTTAGAGGATGAGATTAAGTACAAACTGATCCCCAAAGATCCGGATGATTCCAAAAATGCGATTGTGGAAATCCGGGCCGGAACCGGTGGCGATGAGGCCGGAATTTTCGCGGGTGACCTGTTTGAAATGTATCGCCGATACGCCGACTCCATGGGTTGGAAAATGGATGTCATGAGTGCGAGTCCGGCATCACAGGGGGGGTATAAAGAAATTGTATTTGAGCTGGAAGGAGACGAGGTCTTTGGGAAGATGAAATACGAAAGTGGGGTACATCGTGTGCAACGCGTTCCGGATACCGAAACCCAGGGGCGGGTACACACCTCCGCGGCAACCGTGGCGGTACTTCCTGAAGCGCAGGAAGTAGATGTGGATATTCGCACGGATGATCTCAAGATTGATACCTTTCGCGCTTCGGGAGCAGGGGGACAGCACGTAAATAAGACCGATTCCGCCATCCGTATCACGCACGAACCTTCGGGGGTTGTGGTGGAATGCCAAGAGGAGCGTTCACAGCACAAAAACAAAGCGAAGGCGTTAAAAATGCTGCGTACCAAGTTGTATGAAGCCAAAATGGAAGAGCAGCAAAGTGAGCGGGCTGCGGAGAGAAAAAGCCAGATCTCATCAGGGGATCGAAGTGCCAAAATTCGCACCTACAATTTTCCACAAGGTCGCTTGACCGATCACCGCATCAATCTGACCCTGTACACTTTGGATGATATCATGAAAGGCGATATCGATGAGGTAATTAAAGCGCTGCGTGTGCAGGATAACCTGGAGAAGTTAAACGCAATTGCCTAAGCTCGATACGTATCTTGACTATGCCCCAACAAACATAAGGATGGATCGCCATTAGTTTACGTATCGGATTTATAGAAAATAAACCCACTCGTTTTGCCGGGGGACAAGAACTCAGTCTGTTTGATCTGGTTCAGCGGTTGGCCAATCGCGGATGGGACACGCAACTATGGTATGCGGAAAATGGCGAGCTGTTGGATGAGTATACCCGATTCTGTTCATCTATTCAGAATATTAAATCACGACAGTTTCAACTGACTCACTGGGCAAGTTTGATCGGTGACTGGTGGAAAATCCGGCTTATGGGTGAAGGAAACCGCCCCGATCTTTTATATGCGAACCAATACTTTGATACCCCTTTTCCCGCTTTGGTTAGCAAGCGTTTTGATATTCCATTGGTATGTCATTTGAGATTACCGGCTCCTGATTATTTATCCCGACAATATCGATGGGCATTGAAGCAAGCAGAACTGTTAATCGCGATTTCACAACATACGCGGAACACGTATATCCAGCAGGATATCCAAGGGGACAAAATTGCGGTACTCCCCAATGCGATTGATTCCCATCGTTTCAGGCAACAGGATACATTCATGCGTGAAACTCCAGTGGTGAGTTATATAGGCCGGCTATGTCCTCCCAAAGGAATTGAGCTCTTTTTGGATAGTGCAGTCGAATTGCTAAATAATGGTGTTAGGGTCCAATTTGAAATCGTTGGGAAACCAAGAGGAGCAGAAGTTGAGGATCCAATCGCATATTTAAAGTCCTTGAAAGATCGGGCAGGTGAGTATTTGGATACGTCAATTAAATTTGTGGGACATGTAACGGATATTCCCCAACAATTGGCTCACACCGATCTGGTAGTAGTGCCTTCTATTTGGGCCGAACCATTTGGTCGGGTCATTATTGAATCCATGGCTGCTGGTGTGCCGGTTATTGCAACCAAAGTAGGCGGAATTCCGGAGATCTTACAAGATAATTTCTCCGAACTACTGATTGATAAACCAAATGTTGAGTCAGTGGTTCGAAAGGTCAAACAGCACTTATTGGTTAAGCGAGAGGATTTCACCTATCGTAAAAAGCTCCAAGCCTATGTCAAAACCCATTATGATCTGGATCAGTATATACCGCGGCTGGAATCACTTCTAGATAAGGTGGTGAAGTAATATGAACGGGCTAGGGCTATTTACATCAAAAATCCATCACCATGCTTCCTTCAGTGGCTATGAACAACTGATTGAATATGTAGAGGCCGAATATGTTAATGCTTTGTTGCGGACCTTTGATCAAAATTTGCTGCAACGGGGTTTTATTAAGCTTTTACGCCAAACCATGACGGTAAGCAATTGGTATCACTGGCAGGATTTTAAAGCGGAATTGGCCATTAGGCGATATATTATTGATTCCGTTTCCTCTCAACCACTTATCCATCTGCTCTATGGCGATTCCATGTTGGGCTGGATTCCTACCATGAAAGCCAAGTACTCGTTTACGTTGATGGCCACTATCCATGCCTGTCCCATGGACATGCCGGAAATTTTCCGACGTCCCCAGCGATTACAAGCCGTTGATCATTTTGTGATTTTGGCACCTAATCAGTTAGAGCCCCTTGTTGAGTTGGGAGTCAAGGAAGAAAACATATCACTTGTACCGCATGGCATTGATATGAAAAATATTGATGCCGTCCACCAAGAACGTGCTTCTCATAATAGAGCCCCCAAACAAAATGGATCCCAGCGGTTGAAGGTGTTGGGGGTGGGCAATTGGCGACGTGATTTTGCGATGTATAATCGGATATTTGAGCAATTAGTTCATGCCGATTGGGTAGAGTTTACTATGGTGGTACCCGATTTCCGACGGTCTCAAATTCGGGATCAAGAAAATGTGACCCTATTAACGGATATCAGTGATCAACATCTGGCTCAACTATATGATGAATCGGATGTTTTACTGATGGCCGTGGAGGATGCGGCGGCGAATAATGTTATTTTAGAAGCTTTAGCTCACGGTTTACCCATCGTTGCCAATCGGCATGCGGCACTAAAATGGTATGGTAATTCCGGCGTTATCGAGTTTGATGATGCCGGCTTTGCCGTTCGACAACTGACACGATTGCATGAGGATATTCGATATGGAGAGGAGTTGAGTGAACATGCTTACCGAAGAGCCGAGCAATTGACGTGGGATAAAGTGGCTAAACAGATGAATGATATTTATTTATCTTTATCGAGTAATACGTAATACTGCATATCCGATGAGTAAGATCTGTGAAGTACGAATGCCCACCTATAAACGCCCGAAAAAATTGTCTCGAGCGTTGCAATCGTTATGTAGACAAACCTATCCACATTGGAAGGCATTAGTATTTGATGATTCGCCGGAGCAGGAGGCTAAAAACGTTGTTGAAGATTTCGGGGATCCACGTATTTGGTATGAACCCAACCCCCAAAATTTGGGAGCTGCTAAAAATATCGATCGCTGTTTTCAGCCCATCACTAGTGATGCTGGCTATGCCTTCATGCTTGAGGATGACAACTGGATCTATCCCGAATTTATTGAGCGGAATGTCGATCTAGTTGAAAGACATAAAGTAAATTTGGTTCTGCGCAATCAGGAGATCTGGTACGAACAACATGGGGAAAGCGAAGATACAGGGCGCACAATGCGTGGAAATGCTTTTGAGGAGGGCATCATTCCTGCCCGTAATTTTCAGATGATGCCACTTTTATTTGAAGGTATTTCCAATGGGGGACTTTTTTGGACTCGCCATTTGCTTAGTGATTTACAAGTGGGGGAAACGGTGCCCTATGCAGGACTTCAAGAGCGTTGTCGTTCATTTCAAATAGAGGAACCAGTCTATTTTGGAGCTCACCCCTTAGCGGTGTGGACGCATTTGGAAGGCGATGAAATTTTACGCTCGTCGGTAAAGGGCAGAAGGAGGGCACGAGCCAAGCAAGCAATGGTAAAGATAGTGCTTCGACATTTCGGAAGCCAAGCTATTGAGCTGAATGCCAATTATGCCCGAGCACTAAATTCGGAAAAAGAATTAGAGCATGTTTTGGTTGAATCGGGCCATCTGAGATATCGTTCGGGTTTTTTTTCGCCAAGTGAACGAGTGATGATTGCCGCTAAAGGACTCGCCAAACGCTTGGCCATTTCAGATCCGTTGAAAGACTACTGGAAAACAAAGAAGGCCGTATTTCTACGGCCTTCTTGGTGATCTCAAATAAGATATTGAGGGTTATACCGCGGGAGCAGCTTCCAGCAACTCGTCACTGGCTTCTTCTTCAAACTGTTTGAAGTTTTCAACGAACATATTAGCCAGTTTTTCCGCTTTCTTGTCGTAAGCGTCTTTGTCGTTCCAGGTATTACGTGGAATGAGGATGTTGCTTGGAATACCCTCGACTTCTTTAGGAATATGCAATCCGAAGACCGGATCTTCGATGGTTTCCACATCCAGTAGCTTTCCGTCCAGTGCTTCGCCTAACATCTGGCGAGTGTACGACAACTTCATGCGATGTCCTTCACCGTAAGCGCCACCGGTCCAACCTGTGTTCAACAACCAAACCTGAGCATCGTGGCGGCGTATTTTTTCGGCCAATAGCTCAGCGTAAGCGGTTGGATGCAATGGCATGAACGGAGCTCCGAAGCATGCGGAGAAGGTCGCCTGTGGTTCCGTAACGCCACGCTCGGTTCCGGCCACCTTTGCGGTGTATCCACTAATGAAGTGATACATGGCCTGCGAGGGAGTTAATTTGGAAATCGGAGGCAGTACGCCAAAGGCATCACAAGTCAAGAAAATGACATTGCTGGGGTGATTCCCCTGACCGGTTTCACTGGCGTTGGGGATGTAGTGAATAGGGTAGGAACAACGCGTATTCTGGGTCAATGATGTATCGTCAAAATCTGGACGACGCTTATCATCCAAGACCACATTTTCCAGAATGGTACCCGGCATTTTGGTGGTAGCATAAATCAATGGTTCGCCTTCTTCAGACAAGTTGATGGTCTTAGCGTAGCAACCGCCTTCAATGTTAAAGACGCCATCTTCACTCCAACCATGCTCATCATCACCGATTAGTATACGGTCAGGATCTGAAGAAAGAGTGGTTTTGCCAGTTCCGGATAAACCGAAGAATACGGCAGTATCTCCATCTTCAGACATGTTGGCCGAGCAGTGCATGGCCATGACCTCTTGCTTGGGCAAAAGGTAATTCATTACAGAGAAGATACCCTTTTTAACCTCTCCGGAGTACATAGTACCACCGATCAGAATGATCTTCTTATCAAAGTTAACGAAGATAAAAGTTTCTGTATCGGTTCCGTCTTTTTCTGGATCAGCCTGTAGTGTTGGGGCCGCCAAAACAGTGAATTCCGGTTCGTGGTTTTCCAATTCTTGTTCGGTTGGACGCACGAACATGTTGTGAGCAAATAACCCGTGATAGGCAGCTTCGCTAACTACCCGAACATTCAAACGATACTTTTCATCGGCTCCGGCAAAACAGTCTTTTACATACAGTTTTTTGTCGGCCAGGTAAGAGGTAACTTTATCAAACAGACGATCAAAGGTTTCTTCGTCTGTAGGCTGGTTGATCTCTCCCCAGTCGATATCATCATGAATGGATGGTTGATCGACAATGTACTTATCCTTGGGAGATCGACCCGTATATTTTCCGGTTAAAACACGAAGCGCGTAATCGTTCGTGAGTATCGCCTCTCCGTTATTTATCGCTTCTTCGTACAGTTCTTGCGGAGTCAGATTCCACAGAGTGTTTTCATTCGCACCCAGATTCAGGTAATCTAACCCGACCGAGCTACGAGGGTGTGAAGCTTGAGTCATCACGAAATTCCTTTTGGATTGGATAAAAGTTTATTTTCAAAAAGTGCTGATTAATAACACAGCTTTTACAGCTGTTGTCAAGGCACGTAAGTATACAAAGAATAATGGAAAGTGTGGACCGAATATCCGAAGATCTTCCTAACTTTTTGAGGGGTATTCTTGATACCGTGTATCCATATATCTGTATGATTGTAATAAATTGGATACGTTGGGGAAGAATCAGGTAAGACTTCAGAGCAGAATTACTTATGAACGTGAAACACCGAATGAAGAACGATTTAATGTTATGAGCGACAGGCAAAGCATTCATGTGGGTATAGTGCAGTATGCTTGTTCGAACCAGGCATCAGAAAACCTTGAACGAGCCAAACAATTCATAAATCAAGCTGCCAGCCAAGGTGTGGAACTGGTCTGCTTACCAGAGCTTTTTCATACTCCGTATTTCTGTCAATCCATTGATGCTGAAAATTTTGATCGGGCTTTAGCTTTAGAATCAGCAGCTATAAAGGAATTACGCGAATTGGCGGCAGACCATAAGCTGGTGATCATAGTGCCTTTTTTTGAGCGACGAGCGGCTGGTATCTATCATAACAGTCTGGTTATTATGGAGCAAGATGGTAGTATCGCCGGGATCTATCGCAAAACTCATCTGCCGGATGATCCGGGGTTTCATGAGAAATATTACTTTACGCCAGGTGATAATCCGATTGAACCCATTCAAACCTCGGTAGGGAAAATTGGGGCCCTTATTTGCTGGGATCAATGGTTTCCCGAGGCTGCCCGTTTGATGGCACTGAGAGGTGCCGATCTGTTGGTGTATCCTACGGCAATAGGAACGTTAAGCGAAGAAACGCCCGAGCAAAAGTCCCAATATCTGGATGCATGGCAAACGATACAGCGAAGTCACGCTATTGCCAACGCGCTTCCCGTAATCAGCGTGAATCGAGTGGGTAAGGAAGCAGATATTTTATTTTGGGGGCGGTCTTTTGTCGCTGGAGCTTTGGGCGAATATTTGGTCAAGGCTGATCAATCAGATGGGGTATGGACGGTGAAGGTGGATCTAACCCAAACGGAGAAGCAACGACAAATATGGCCCTTTATGCGCGATCGGCGCATTGATTTATATTCGGATATGGATAAACGCTATCTTGAGGACTAGGGGATCACGGCTGAACTACCTCGAAATGATTAATCCAATCCATAATGCCGTATTGGAGATTATAAACCTTTTCAAAGCCCATTGATTCCATCATTCGACAAGCTTGTCCGCTGCGATTTCCCGATCGACAATATAACAGATATGTTTTGTCTCGATTCAGTTTCTGTAGTTGCTCTTGAAAATCTGGGGCATGGATGTTCATTAAACGAGCACCTTCGATATGGGCTTGCTCATATTCCTCAGGGGAGCGAATGTCCAATAATTCCACATTAGACTCATTTTGAAGTTTGTCAGCAAATTCTTGACTACTCAATTGCGAGATCGACGATCCAAAAAACATAACAGAATTCAGTTTAATATTTGGTGTAGATGATAATTCCTGAAGGTAACGAAAACCACAGTGAATATTGTATGCCCCCGGAATGGATGCCCCATACCGGAACGGAAATTCATTGGCCGCATAATCGCTCCACCTGGCCCGGCGAACGGTTACATAAAGTAGAACGTGTCTTTGGCAACATTATAGCAGCAATAGCTCGCTTTGAACCAGTATTCTTGTTCGTTACTGACCTAAAAATAAAGGAGCGTGCTCTAAAGCATCTGAATGCAAGGGATGATTCCCTCGACTGGGAGCATATCCATTGGCATGTAGTTCCGTTTAATGATGTCTGGTGTCGCGATTATGGGCCAATATTTGTAAAGAGTACCACAGATGAATCATACCATATCACCAACTGGAAATTCAATTCTTGGGGAGAAAAGTATCTTCCCTACGACGGTGATGACCGCATACCTCGTTATGTGTCTCGCCTGGGCCCGGCTCCCAGAGTAGATATCAATATGGTATTGGAAGGGGGCAGTATTGATGTTAACGGCGTTGGGGATCTACTCACCTCCGAATCGGTGTTACTCAATCCCAATCGCAACCCTCAGTTGACCCGAGATCAGATCGAGCAGTATTTAAGCAAGTATTTGGGAGCTAAGAATTTCATTTGGCTGGAATCTGGATTGGTGGGCGACGATACCGACGGCCATATCGATGATACCGCTCGATTTCTAAATGAGGAGACCATTTTGGCTGTTCGAGCTCAAGACTCGGATGACCCCAACTATAAAGTGCTGGAACAGAACTATCAGCGATTGCAACAGGTGAAATCAATCACCGGAAAATCATTTGATGTGGTCACGTTGCCCCTGCCCAGCAATACCACCAGCGAGCCTACGGTTGACGGTAGTCGGTATGTACCGGCCAGTTACGCGAATTTTTATATTGCTAATCAGTGTGTATTGGTGCCGCTATATGACGAAGTAACAGACCCCGAAGCACTGAGTTTATTCGAAACGTATTTTCCGGAAAGAGAAGTGATTGGTATTGACTGCAAAGATCTGGTATGGGGCCAGGGATCTATTCACTGTGTAACCCAGCAGTGGTATGGGCTATAAGAGTAAAATGTTTATGAAATGATGGTACGAATTGGACCTCATTTTTGATATATTTTGCCGCAACTTCATACATAATTCTGTAACACGATTTAATGAGTACTGCTGTACACGAGAAATACGAAGCTGTCATTGGTCTGGAAGTTCACGCTCAGCTGTTAACTGGAAGCAAGGCTTTTTCGCCGGCATCCACCGAATTTGGAGCGGCTCCCAACACTCAGGTGACTCCTTTATGTATGGGACATCCCGGGACATTGCCTGTGTTAAATGAAAATTTGGTACGCTATATCATTCGTATGGGATTGGCCACCGGGTGCGATATCGCGCGAAAATCAATTTTTGCCCGTAAGAATTATTTCTATCCCGATCTGCCCAAAGGGTATCAGATTTCACAATACGATACGCCCATCTGCCATGATGGAGCTATAGATATTGAGCTGGATGATGGTTCCGCTAAAACCATCGGTATCACCCGGATCCACATGGAAGAGGACTCCGGTAAATCCATTCACGATCAGGATCCGTACCACACCCTGATTGATCTGAACCGAGCGGGAGTTCCCCTCATTGAAATTGTTTCTGAGCCCGACTTGCGTACGCCCCAAGAAGCGTATGCCTACCTCAAGAAAATCAAGCAGATTGTACAGTACCTGGAAATCTGCGATGGTAATATGGAGGAAGGTAGTTTGCGTTGTGATGCCAATGTCTCTATTCGCCCTATAGGGCAAGAAGAGTTTGGTACGCGCACCGAGCTGAAAAACATGAACTCCTTCCGCAATGTGGAACGAGCCATTCAATACGAAATCGAACGCCAAGCCGATATCTTAGATGCCGGTGGCGAAGTAGTACAGCATACCTTGCTCTGGGATGCCAATAAGATGGAAACCCGGCAAATGCGAACTAAGGAGGAAGCGCATGATTATCGCTACTTCCCCGAGCCTGATCTGCCTCCGGTAGTGGTTAACGATGAGATGTTGAATGAAATTCAGGAAACACTGCCTGAGATGCCCGATGTGAAACGGGATCGTTTCCGCGAAGAATATGCCATGTCTGTGGATGATGCCCACACATTAACCGACAATCGCTATTTGGCTGACTTTTATGAAGAGGTAGTCGAAGAGAGTGGTGATGCCAAAGCAGCGGCTAATCTTGTATTAACGGAAGTGCTTCGGGTACTCAACGAACGTAGCATTGATATTCGGGAATTTGCCTTGACACCTGAACACTTATCAGGGTTAATTGCACTGCGCAACGAGGACAAAATTAATTCCTCGGCCATGCAAACCATTTTTAACGAAATGGTTACTCGTCAGGATGATTCCGTGGAGGCGCAAACCATTGCCGAAGAATTAAACTTGATTCAGGTATCTGATGAAGGCTTTTTAGATAACCTGGTGGATGAAGTGCTTTCCGATCATGCCCAAGAAGTAGAAAGGTATAGAGATGGTAAAAAGGGATTACTAGGATTCTTTATCGGACAAACCATGCAACGTTCGCAGGGTAAAGCCAATCCTCAAATGGTCCGCGAGCTGTTGCAAGAAAAATTGGAGGCTTGATACGAAACACGGCTACTAATACACTTGATCTACTAATACGTTTCGAATCCATATCTATGGTTATCCAACATACTGATTTCTCAACATCATTACGCAAAATCTGGATTTTACTTCCCATCCTTGCTTGGTTAGGGGTAGGATGTAGTTCTTCACCGGATCATTTGGAAGCACCTATTCGCGGCACGGTTACGGTAGATAGTACCGTGGATCAATCGCAGAACTATGAAGGAATTGGGTTGACGATCATCCGAAAAGATTCCTCCAATGCGGATGCGGATACTCTATTTCATGCTATTACCGATTCGACCGGTTTTTTTAGCGGATTGGCTCGGTTTCAACAAAAAGGGCAGTACCCATTACTGGTTTCCCGTAATAATAATCAACTGGGAAGGGTACCCATAATCCTTTCCCACAAGGACACGGTTGAGATTCAGGGATCATTACCCGAGATCAATAATTCGTTTGAAATTGATTCTTATGAAAACAATGCCTTTGAAGTTTACCAACGGGTAAAGAAAGGGTTTAGTAGGGTGGCTTTATATGCTCGGGCTGGTGCAATCCAGGCAGATAGCTTACCCGGTGAAATCAAAAAATGGAGTGATTTGTATTGGTCGGTCTATGAAGATTATGAGTCGACCATTGCCGGCAAATTGGCTGCGGTAGATGCCGTGCGTTTGTTGGAGACTTATGATAGCGAACAGCTATTGGAAAAAGTTCGAATACTGGAGCAAGATAAAGAATTGGTTGGCGTAGCCGCTCGAAAGGGTAAAGAAGCCATCGCTGAAACCGAAGGGTTGGATGAAGCAGTTCAATATTTAAATGAACTCAAAGCCCGGGATATCAGTCGGGATATGGAGATGCGCATAGATATGGAGCGAATCAAACTGTTATATGATTCGGCGCGTGTAGATGAAGCACAAGCTGAACTTGCGGAATTTCAGCAGAACTACACAGATATGACTGATGCTAAAGACTGGGCCAAGTATATTGGCTATGATCTTGAATATCTGGCACCGGGTGACACCCTGCCTGATTTTACTGTAGCCACCTTGAATGGAGATACGCTTAGTAACGCCAGTTTCAGGGACCAAGCCTTTATTTTGGAGATTTCTTCATTATCCAACGGACTTTATCAGCGGCAGTATGATCGTATGCTGGCTATTTTTCAGATTTATAAAAACTATGGTCTGCAAATGGTAACTATCCCACTGGATCCTTCACCTAGAACTATTGAAGGATTTTTTGAAGAGCGGGTCCGTTTATGGGCTTTTGCACAAGCGCAATCCATGGATAGGGACACCATACTAGACCAGTTTAATATTAACCGGACGCCGGTTCGCTTCTTAGTTGATAAGAATGGTAAAATTGTCCGAAAATATGTCGGAAACGAGATTGAGGATATTGTAAAAGGATTGCAAAAAGCATTTGATAACTCCGAAAAAATAGAATCATGAGACGTCTATTAATTGCTGGTAATTGGAAAATGAATATGGGTCCATCGGAGGGTGGAACCTTGGCTAGTGGCATTGCCCATTGGGTGGATAACCATCTGGATAATGATCAGGTGGAAGTATTGATGTGTCCGCCTTTTGTTACTATTGCCGCGGTGAGAGAAGCGATCGGAAACGCGAAAATCGCCATTGGCGCCCAAGATGTTCATTTTGAAGATGAAGGGGCATTTACGGGTGCGATCAGTACTGGAATGGTTAAGGAGACAGGGAGCAAATATATAATTGTGGGTCATTCCGAGCGCCGGGCCATGTTTGGGGATACCGACGAGACGGTAAATAAGAAAGTGCTCAAAACTTTGCAGGATGATCTTCGGCCGGTCATTTGTGTAGGTGAATCCTTGGAGCAACGCAAAGCAAAAAAGCATGAAAAGGTCGTTCAAGATCAAGTTACTGCCGCAGTAGAAGGGGTGACTTCAGAGCAGTTATCAGAGCTAGTTATAGCGTACGAACCTATTTGGGCAATCGGAACGGGCGAGACTGCTACACCCGAACAAGCCCAGGAAATGCACCGGCATATACGTCAAATTTTAGCCGACCGCTATGATGCGGATCAGGCCAATAAAGTTCGCATCCTCTACGGCGGAAGCATGAAACCTCATAATGCGGAGGAACTGCTCTCCAATCCTGATGTGGATGGTGGCTTGATCGGTGGAGCCAGTCTTAAGGTCGATTCCTTCACCAAAATTATTCAGATCGCAGATCAGCTTCGTTCATAAACCCTTTCAAACCCTGTACAAATTTTAAAGTGATTCCTATTTCATGAATGTATTAGTCATTGGCAGTGGTGGACGAGAACACGCGTTGAGTTGGAAAATCAGTCAATCTGAGCAACTCGATGATCTATATGTCATGCCTGGTAATCCGGGAACCGCGCAACTGGGAACCAATTTGGATGTGGATATATCCAATCATAAAGCGGTCATTCAGGCATGCCGGGAATTTGAGGTAGATCTGGTGGTAGTTGGACCCGAGCAGCCGTTGGTAGCTGGTTTAGCTGATGAGCTAAACGAGGCAGGTATCGCGGTCTTTGGCCCTAGTAGGAAAGCGGCCCAATTGGAGGGTAGTAAGCAATTCGCCAAGGAGTTTATGAATAAATATCACATTCCCACGGCGGATTATCGTACGTTTACTATGGAGGAGTTCGATGATGTGGTCGCATACACAAAAGAACGAGATCAATTCCCGGTCGTTCTTAAAGCTGATGGATTAGCTGGTGGTAAGGGCGTATTTATCTGTGAATCTCAACAGGAGGTGGAGCAGCGGCTGGATGAGTTTCAGGAGTTGGATAACTTAAAATCCGCAGCCCAGACCCTGGTTGTCGAAGAATTTATGGAAGGCGAAGAAGCCTCGGTCTTTGCCATCAGTGATGGAAGTACGGTTAAGATTATAACTCATGCCCAAGATCATAAGCGTATTGGAGACGGGGATACCGGATTAAATACGGGTGGAATGGGAGCCTATACCCCCGCTCCGGTTATTGATGAGGGGTTACTGGATAGAATTGAGCAGGAAATTGTGCTTCCCACCATTACCGGCATGCAACTAGATGATACGCCCTACATTGGCTTTTTATATTGCGGTCTAATGATTACGGAATCGGGTCCTAAAGTAGTCGAATATAATTGCCGGTTTGGAGACCCGGAATGCCAACCCATAATGCCCGCTATTCAATCGGATTTACTGCAACACATGTGGGCCGCGACACAAGGTAAGCTTGCTGATGAAGAGATCATGGTGGATGATCTATATCGTTGTTGTGTGATGATGGCTTCAGAAGGATATCCACGAGCTTATGAGAAGGAGAAACCAATCACTGGTATAGAAGATGTCGCGGATGATGCCTTGGTATTTCATAGCGGAACCAAACGACTGGATGATACTTTAGTTACCAATGGGGGCCGCGTTTTGAGTGTTGTTTCTAAGGGCCATACCCTGCAAGAGGCGATAGATCGAACTTATGAGCAGATCAAACATATATCATTTGAGAACGCTTACTACCGAACAGATATCGGCCATAAAGGATTGGCCCATCTGGCATAACACTGTTGGTATAATCACCTGTCATGTAGTATTCCTGCTGTGGGCTTGGTCCATGGGACTGAACTCTTCTGCCATTGCACAGCAAGTTAAAACGTTATCCTTTCATAAAATTGATGCTCAGTTAGCTCAGGCTCAGGCGATTAGCAGTACAGAGTTTGGAGTTCTGTTTATTGCTGAAACGGGAAAGAACAGAATACTCATTAGTGATTCACTGGGCATACGGACTGATTCCATGGGAACATTGGGATTGGGGGCATATCAATTCGATCAACCCGTGGATTTGGACGCCACCAACGGGTTACGGATTTATGTGGCGGATAAAGGTAATGAACGCATTCAGGTGTTTGATCGCCGTAAGCAATATTTGACCAGTATTCGAGCCGCCCGCGGTGATATCCATGGGCCATATAAGCCCAACTCAGTGGCTTCTAATGTCGTACAGGAGCTTTATTTCTACAATGAGATGAGTCGGACTATTGTCAAACTAAATCGCAATGGGGAGTGGGATACCAGTTTTGGCATGAATGGCACACACTTCGAGCGAGATCCGCGTGATTTGGGAGCTACGGAAGAACATGTGTTTGTTTTAGCTGAAGATGGCCGGAAACTACATCGTTTTAGTTCCGGAGGCACCTACAAAAATTTTTGGCAGTTATCTAGTTCGGCAACAGCAATCAGGTTGCAACAAGATAAAGTGTGGATTTTATATCCTCAGATGATTGAATCGCGTACCCAGAGAGGGAGGGTCCTAAAGCAGTTGCGATTTCAGTTGGATAAACACCCCGTGGATTTGGCAATGATCGATAATCAATGCTTTGTGATAACGAGCGCTGCAATGTATAAAAGCTATATACCCTGAAACCATTTGAAACCTTTGCTCGCATATCACGAAGAGTATACCAACATGATAATGCTGAAGATTGGAATAAACTATTTATGATGCGATCCATATTAATGACGGTGCTTGGGGTATTGCTTTGTAACGTTGCTACGGGATATACCCAAAAGCTGGATGAGTATCATCTTGATGAAACCTATGCTATTGCACCCGGAGGTACGGTGTACTTGAAGTCAAATGATGCTGATGTGTTTATCATCGGTTCCGAGCGTTCAGATGTTCGTGTGAAGGTGGATTACCGTTTACAAGTAAGAGGGTTGACCATTGGAGATAGTGATAAATTTCACATGGATGTCCGGTCTTCGTCAAACCGTTTGGAAATTCGCGAACGAGTAATTTCGGTAACTGGATTCATAGGCAACATGAAAGAGGATTATAAGATTCGCCTGGAAGTGCCGAACGATGTAAATCTGGAAATCGATGGAGATGATGACGATTACGATATTCAGGGTGTGCATGGAAACTTGGAGCTTAAAGCCGAAGATGGCTTCATCCAAATCCGTAATAGCCGGATGGAGATTAGTAAACTTTATGTGGATGATGCGGATATAGAAATTGATGGCGGACAAGGAAAATTGCGTATTCGAGGCGAGGATGGTGATACGGTGATCCGTAATGGAGCTTATCAGGCCATTGATTTAAAAGTTGATGATGGAGATGTGGAACTGGAAACGCAACTGGCTCAACTGGGAAAGTATCAGCTAGAGGGGGCGGATGGTGATTTCGATCTTACTTTTCTTGGTGGCGGCGGGGATATTTGGATAAAACACGATGCTGGATCTCTGGTGACCAACGGTTCATTTGAAATCCAAGAGCATAACGAGCATAATAAACGTTTGCGATTATATGGCGGAGACGCGAAGGTTCGGATCAAATTGGATGATGGGGATGTCACCTTGAATACCATTGAGTAGAGCCCAACTAATATTAGACTGAATTTTTTTCCAACCCGCTGACCATTTTACCGATTCTTAACTGACCAGGTAAGGTGTATAGATCCTAAATCCTGATCACTGATTTGGGATGATTTTTGCTCATGGGTATATAGCATTATGCGCATGAGACTTAAACAT
This sequence comes from Bacteroidota bacterium, assembly GCA_051747265.1. Classification (GTDB taxonomy): domain Bacteria; phylum Bacteroidota; class Rhodothermia; order Balneolales; family Balneolaceae; genus JBNJFY01. The sequence goes on from JBNJFY010000004.1 coordinate 282,209, forward strand.
ATCGCTATCATAGTATTGCTAATGGCCTGTGGGATGGGGGGATCGATTATTTTCTTGCCCCATCAAGCGATAGCCCAGAAAGCAGGTTATATGGCTGATTGGAATAGTATCACTATTCAGGGTTGGGCCGAAGATATGCGGATCCGATTGCTGGATCGACGCCACACCGTATCTGGTTTTATTACCGATCGAGGTGCTTTCCAGATGTATACCTATCGTATGAATCCGGAATTCGGACTCAATCTATTTACTTACCGGTATACCCCTCAAGAAGATTATCTATGGTATCGGAGTCCCAATGGGATACGTACTTATGCTGGGAATAGCAATGGTTTGAATCTGGCCACAAAGACCGAGATAAAGACGGATGTTGAAATTAGCGAGGGGCATACCGTACAATTACAGTTAAAGCAGCAAGCCGACGCTCGGGCTTCGCGTGTTTGGGCCGAACCCTCTTACGCGTTCAATTTTGCCGGAAAGCACGCTATTGGAGTATCTCATACCGTAAGCAACTATAAACCTGATCTGGACGCTACGTTTTTCTATCAATATGGGAACCAGCAAGAGGGTATGTTTAAACTGGCGTACTCGCTCATGGACTATGCCAATGACTGGGTATTTCCCAATTTGGAATCTCAAGTATCCTATGCTGATACCGTTCGAGTATATGATCAAGCGCCACGATTATGGAATATCAAAGCATTGAGCCCCCAATGGGGACGATTTCGTTTTGAAGCTGAAGTAGGTTTTCAGCGTGAATCCAAAGCAGAAATCTATTCTCCCCGAGATAGTTTGGATCGTTACCAGCACAACGAAACCAATAGTTATCAAACGGCTATGCTGGAATACGATAGTGAATTTATTACCGCCGGGGTGGTTTATCAGCGTCACCATTCAGAGATGGAACGAGATACGTTATTGAATTCAAACAATCACTGGCGATATAATGGCCATCAGACCATGCGCCGTTTAGGGGTATTTTTGTTAGCAAATTCTCAAGATTTTCGGTGGGAAACCTGGGCCTGGATGGGCAAGTACGAAGACTATCGGAAAGGAGAGCGTTATCCATTTGATGGATTGGATTCCTTGGATCATGGTGAACGGCGTTTGGAGCTACGGTCTCGGATAATGAAACGTCCCCAGATTAAAGGCCTTATTGCCGGATTTGAGTACACCATGTTACACCGCATTTATAAAAACGATCAATACCAGGATTTAGCCGATTACTATACCGGCTACTATCAGGTTGATCCGTTCAACACTTTGGAGCATCGAGGTAGTGTTTTATTGGGGTATCAATTTCACCCACGAGCCAGTTTCGTTATTGGAGCATCATACGATCTGGATGGCGATTTTTATGAATATCCGGAAGGTCAGCGATTTGACACGGCATTCGGTCGTTTAGAAATCCGCTGGTAACTAAAAAAAGGTTAAAAAATGGGGTTTCCCTGCCGATAATATTAGCTTACTAGCTATACTATTTATGCAGCTAATATATCTACGGTGAGTAGCGACTTATTTCGATTGCGAACAAATCTTATGGTGATGCAGACGTCGAGTGCGTTGAATCGTACATCGCGTCGTATATCGGATTCGTTGTTACGACTTTCCACCGGTAATCGTCTTGCCAAAGCGGAGACAGATTCGGCCAGTTTTTCCATCGCCGCTAAAATTCGATCTCGACTGGCTGGTCTCAATCAAGCGCTCCAAAATGTGAGTGACGCCAAAGGAATGTTGGATGTTGCCGAGCAGAATTTGGTTCAAATCAATGAACGGTTGATGACCATACGACAGGCGGTTATTAAAGCGTCTAGTGCAACGCCGGGGGCCATAGAGCGTTCCTTTATAAGAGATCAGATTAATGGACTGGGGCAGGAAATAAATGCATTGGTTGGCCAAGCCCAGTATGCGGGGATCCCATTACTAGATGGTTCACTGGATTCACAATTTCAGGTGGGGGAACAAGCCGGTTCCACTCTTTCATTGGCCTTAGACAAGGACATTACCGTAGAAGATTTGGTGGTTGAAGAAGTGAGCTCGGAAGGTGCTTTAACAGGAGCTTCATTGAACTCATCGACCAATATCAATGATGTGGACCAATTTGAGGGTATACAGGCTGGTGATACCTTTGATATTGTCCTTACCAAGGGAGACGGTACAGATGTAACCATCGGTATCACAGCCGCTGGAAGTAAAGGACAACTTACATCCACAACCTTTGGAGATATTGTTACTGCCATCAATAATGAAGGAACCTTTCAAGCCAGTTTTGATGGCGGGGCCATTAAGATAACGCAAGTGGATAACCCCGATAGTAATAATTTGGCCTTACGGTTCAATAATTTTACGGAATTCCCCGGCACAGATGGCGCGTCTAGTTCACTCGCATTTAATTTTGACACCTCAAAAGGGGTACTGGTAAGTAATTTTACTACGGGTGGTGTTACTTCGGGCACTACGTTGAATAGTATTAATGAGTTTTCAAATCTGGAAGGTCAGGATACGCTTACTATTGATGTGACTACCCGGGATGGCGCAACGGTTAATACCAGCATCACACTACCCGGAGCAGAAGGGACCACCAGCAACTACACGGCCGGTGATCTGGTCAATGATTTGCAAGCATCGTTTACAGCACAAGGTGTTGATTTGACGGCCAGCTTAACTGGTGGCCAAATAGAAATTCAGGAGACGGATTTAGCTCAATTTTCGCTTAGTGCCAGCAGTTCTTTTACGGAAAATAATTTAGATGCCGGAGCGGCCTCTATATCTCTGGTGAGTTTTCAGTCGATTTCAAAAAATGTAGTTAATACTGATCTTGCCGCGATTACGGGGGGCAGTGCGTTATCCGGAACCACCGTACAAGCCAATAACAATTTGGTGATCGGAGAAAATCTTTCTGATGGAGATACTTTCGATATCCTGCTTACTGGCAATGATGGCTCCACAGAAACTATCAACTATACCTACAATGCGGGAGATACCTTTTCAGATTTGGTAACGGCTATAGATGGTAGTTCTGCGTTTGATGCCTATATCAACGGATCCAATGAACTGATCGTTGAAGAACTTCAGCCCACCTTAGGGGGAAGTTTAAATGTGCAGTTTACAAACTTAAACTCTGGTACTGGGTCTCTGGTTAATACCACATTTGGTGCCGGGACACAACAGGTAGTTAGTAGCGAGAGTTTATGGACGCCAGACAGTGGCACTGACTTTGATACTACCACCAGACTGGAGCAACTGGATGGGTTCACGAACGTTCAGGCGGGAGATACTCTCGATATTCAACTTCGTAGTGGAACCGGCGCGGTCTATGATTTCACATATACGTTTGGGGGTAATCTGGGAACTACAAGTGATGACACGGTCCAGGATCTTATGACGGCCATTCAAAATCAATCGGATGGTTCAGCTAATTTCGTAACTTCTTTTGATACCACTAATAACGCCATTATCGTTGAGGATACGACCAATCCTAATGGCGGCGGCCTTGCACTCAGCTTTACCAACTATACAGAACAAGCTTATCCTAATAATGCCAGCACTCCCTCACCGCCGCTCAGTTTTAGTTATAATACTTCCATAGATGGATTGGAATCCCAACAGCTTACCGTTTCTGGGGCTTCCGCTAATAGTGGAACACAGTTAAATCAATTGGATGGATTTTCCAATATTGAAGATGGCGATCAGTTACAGGTTACCGTTACCAATCGGGCCGGATCCAGCCAAACCCTTACCCTGAATTTTGACAATTTGAGCACCGGGCAATCTTCCACCGAAACAGTGGGTGATGTAGTAAACCTTATTGACGGTACTACCATTGGGGGTGTTCAGATGTCCGCTACTCTCAACAATGGCCGTATTGAAATCACGGAAGATAATCCCCCGCAAATAGGTGGACTCGCTGCTAGCACGGGATTTACAGAAAACAATATTGACGAGACTCCCAAGACATTTACCAATGTCCAATTCAATATATCAGACTTTTTACGGGTCAGTGATAGTACCGGACTGGTAATCGGATTAGGTTTTGTCGATTTTAGCGATCAAACTGATTTGACCCCGGAAATATCACGGATTATGCTAGAAAACATAGACGATTCAATCAACAGGGTGATTAGTACCATTAACCAAATTGGTACGTTTCAAACCCGTCTGAGTAACCGGGAAATCAATCTCCAGAGTTCTATCATCAACAATGAACAAGTGAAATCCAGAATTCAAGATCTCGATTACGCCAAAGAGTATAGTCGATTGGTGCAGAATCAAATTTTACGGCAATATCAGATTTTAAGTCAAGCGCAAGCGAACTTGGCTCCCTCCAATGTATTGTCACTACTCTAATTCTGATTGATATCTCAAATGAATATCTCGGATCTGTTTTCCTTAGATCAATCGTTTGCATCACGCGCGTTGGCCGTGTATCGCCATCAGTATGAACATAATATTGTATACCAGAAGTTTTGCGATGCTATAGGTGTGAAGAAGGATCTGGTATCGATTAATGATATTCCACTTTTACCGATCGAAGCATTCAAAGAAGTAGATGTTAGAACCGACGCAAACCTGTCGGACGATGCGGAAGAATTGGTTTTCCACAGCAGTGGTACCGGAGGAATGGAACGATCCGAACATTGGATAGGCGATCACAGAATATATCATGAAAGTGTATTAAATGGATTCAAATGGGCATATCCCGATCTTCAAGATCCCATAATATGGGCTTATTTACCGCATTATGTGGATAATCCCCATTCTTCACTGGTCCACATGCTGAAGCATTTGATTGCGCAGGATAACACCGGAAAAAGCCAGTTTTTACCATTGAATGAACCGCTGGACGAGGCATTGATAGCATTTGCTCATCAGACTGATCGTACGGTTGTCATTTTTGGCGCGGCATTCGGATTGATGGATCTGATTGATGAACGAACATACGATTTGCCGGATCAAACTATTGTTATTGAAACGGGGGGGATGAAAACCTACCGGCGGGAAATGGCTCGACAGGTCATGCATCAACGATTAGCGGAGGCGTTACAGCTTCCCCTTCATCATATCCATTCGGAATATGGCATGGCGGAACTGGTTAGTCAGGCCTACGCAAGAGAAATAAATCATTTTAAAGCACCACCCTGGATGCAAATTTCCATTCATGATCCGGATGAGCCCTTGCGGAAATTACCAGCTGGCGAAGAAGGCTTGATTGGGGTCATCGATCTGGGAAATTGGTACTCCTGCAGTTTTCTGTTGACCGGAGATCGAGGGGTTTGCCATTCGGATGGAAGCTTCAATGTATTGGGGCGTTGGAACCCTGAAAATCTGAGAGGATGCAATTTTTTAATTGAGGAGGAGAGATGAAGGCAGAAAACTTTCCTCAGGAACGATTTGAAACTTTAATGGATGCCTTGGAGGCATGGTTCCAACCGGATAATCAACCGCTTCAAGAGGCCATTGAGCGCACCGAAACGGAGGGCTATTTTGCCAGGCAGGATATACGGTTTGCTATTCTTGCATTAAAACGAGCACTTGTCCGAGAGGACCTGAAGCAATGGCTGGAGGTGGTTTGGCAACAATCGCGCACTAAACGGAACAGCCGACAAGTTCTCTGTTTACATGCTGGAAATATTCCACTGGTTGGATTTCAGGATGTGCTGGTTACGTTGTTAGCTGGCCATCAATATACCGGTAAAGTCTCCAAGAAGGATCCGTATCTAATACCCTGTCTCCTGGATCATTTAGCTACCTACGGATTTGAGCTATCATACCGTTTGACCCTCGATGAATTACCAACCAAACAGTATGATGATATTTTATTTTCCGGATCTGAGCATACGGTTCCCCAAGTGAAGCAGAACTTGCAGAAGCTACAACTCATCCATGAGAAGAGTCGTTGGTTGGTTCGTACTGCCCATTTTTCGGTGGCTTATCTGGATACCGAGCATCCTCAGCACATGGAAGCTTTGACTGAAGCAATATTTCGGTATGGAGGGCAGGGGTGCCGGTCGGTGGGCATTGTAGTAAGTCCGTACAGTTTGGATGAGATTAAATGCGAATTTACCGATTACATTGAATCGTTTTGGCTGGAGAACCCACAATTGCTTCAACCCAAACCCAAATTGTTCTACCGGTATGCGTATAATAAGGCGATTCAACGAAGCCAGGCCTGGTTGGATCATTTTTTATTACAGGAGGGAGGTTTCGAGTTCGATCAATCTTTCATCACGTATTGGCACCAGGGAGAACTCGATGAAATGTTGAATGTGGCCGATCTCTATGAGCAGCAGATCCAGCAGCTCTATGTGCCTACGCCGGAATATGATTTGGGTCGGTGGAACCATCATGCGGAAATGCTTTCCAATGCTCAACAACCTCCGCTGAATTGGAAACCCGATGGAATTGATCCTCTTCGCTGGTTACTTCAAGTTGATACCTAGTTTACCGGTAGCCAATAGGATATTTTTAAAGCTAATACATTATCTCCGGTGGCGGTCAGTGATTTGGATAATTCCGCGGGATTGACCATCAATGATTCCTCAAGAGAAGAATAACGTGATTGTTGCCAGACTAAATATAAAGTGCTGCCCGGACGCCATTGATAACGGATGACTAAATTGCTTCGGAATGATCGGACTAAGTAATCCGGATCATCGATTTCAAAACTTTGCGCTCCATCGGTAACCTGTAATGTGTTCTCATCAATACGTTCGATTGAGGTGCCATCGGTTCCATATTCCCTCAAATGAAACGAGGAGGGGGCAGCAAGTTCGCCAGGATTAAAATAGTCGCCACTAGCCGCAAAAGGCTCAGCATAAGCTTCTACACTCAGGTCGGGAGTAAAGGAATAATTGACCCGCAGTCGTAAAGAAAGCCGACTTCGCTTGATGCGGCTAAATACATAACGATTACCAAACGTTTGGGCCGGGCCGTTGTCTAAGGTGGTTACATATTGACGGGCGTCTTCCCGTTGGTAATAACTAGGGCGTAAAGAAATTTTCCAACGTTGCCCTAATTGAAATTCATAATAAAAGTTGGTGTTAAAACTCCATCCCCCAAATTCATCTTCGGAGTACCCAAAATAGGTGCTGTAATAGGTGGTTTGTCCTCGATCAGATCTCAAGTCTAACCCCATGCTCCAAGATTGGGGAGTGCCCATTAAAGGCCCGCCACGAGTGGCATTATCTGAAAATGAGCGGGGACTGAAGTTGAAATTAAATCCTGTATTCCAAAAATTCGCCCATTGCCAATCGGTCCAAAACCGATATCTGATACCTGTATTAATGCCGCCATAATTCCAGCTACGGGAATATCTAACATTGAAATCGTAGTTTTGATACCAGTCGCTGGGGTTATTTTCTCTCCAAGTTAACCGTCCACCTATATTAATGTCATCTGCCGTACTGAGGATCCCCATATCATTGAGTTCAAACTCAGGCGATTCAGTGGATCCGTAGATAGACCATAAAAAATGTTCACCACCTTCGCGGGTCAGGTCGATACTGCCGCGAAAACCAGTCAAGGTGTTTCTAGTGGAATCCAAAGTCACGTAATCGGCATCGGGTCGCTGAAAATATCGCGCGCTACTTAGCTGAGTATTGGTGATGGCATCCTTGGAACCTTTTACATAGCTAAAACCAGCGTCTCCATTGAGTTCATACTCTCCTTCATTAAAGCGAAGATTCCAATCAAAACCACCGGTCATCGCTCCTTTATGCAGTAAGGATTCAAGATGTGGTTTCTGCTCTAAATTTCGACTAACACCAGTTAGGATAATACCCGCAGTAGAAGAGTAGGGGCCAAATTCCTGTTGTAATCGAACCACATTGTAATTAGTGAGCGGTTCCGATAAAACATCCTCATTTTGATTGGTTTGAGCATTATAATAGGTAGCGTGTTCCTTCGCTGTTAATGCAGACAAGGCGCCCACTGAAAGACCAGATGGTAGCCGTCCAGTGATTTTTGAGGCGCCCAGGATGGGGGTATTATTTTCCATATCCACGTAGTCATTATCGGGTGTGTAGCTAGGTGAAGAACCAATGCGACGAGAATAGAAATAGTTGGCTCCACCACCATCCAGCAACTGCCGACCTTCGGTGAAAAAAGGCCGTCGCTCTGAGAAACGCGTTTCATACGCGGATAAATTTACTTGGGCAGGATCGGCTTCCACTTGGCCAAAGTCAGGGTTAATCGTGGCATCAACAGTAAGGTTCGAACCAAGCCCAACCTTAATATCTCCTCCTAACCGACCATTCCATTCCCAAGGCTCCTGGAACGGATTGGCCTGATCAACATTGCCGTTATTAAACGCATCGCCCGCTGCATAAGGAAGTATTTCAAAACGTTTGGATGGCTCAATCCCTCGAATATTTGTTAACAGACCAAATCGTGAGGCCCATCCGGTTTTATCTTTGGGTATATAGATCCAAAAATCATCCTCATTCATATTGGGGATGTACCGGTTGATATTTAAGCCCCAATGCTGAAGGTGGGCTTCATTATACCGCAGTTGCGAAAACGGGATCTTAAATTCGGCAGTCCAGCCTAAAGAATCTTGATGTACTTTCCCACTCCATACCGGATTCCAGGAATAATCTCGTCGGTACGGATTATCTTCAGAATGGTAATAATCAGCCCGTGTGCCAGAAGCGGTTAATGCAAAACTGTATGACGTTCTGCGATCTAAGTAGGTATCCAATGTGATGATGATCCGTTCAGATTTACCAGCATCATCTCGCCGGGATACGATAGACTGAATATTTTCAGGGTCATCACTATACATTCGCGCACCGATGTACAAAGCTTCATCATCATAAACAAAGGCCACTTTTGTTTTTTGAGTGGCGGGTTTTCCTTCTTTCGGATTCAGCTGGGTAAATTGATGGGCTTTTTCAGCATGCTCCCATATTTCTTCTTTAAGTTGCCCATCCAACTCAATGGACGAGTGTTCTAGCCGACGGGCGGAAACCCGTTTAGGGATGGCCATCGAAGTGGTGTCGTAATTTGAGTTTGGTCCCAAAGCAGGAGAAGACAGGGGTAACAGGGATGAAGCTCTAGCTACTGAAAGATGACCCCAGCAAATAAATATCAGTATTAATATCAGGAAAGCACGTTGCACTAATGTAGTCAAAGTGTATTCGAAAATGTATTTGTTAAGTTAACAGAAGCGTTATTTAGCAAGCGCTTAAGTATAGTAATTTGAAGGTCAGACATGTTTGAAATCCAGTTAAAAGGATGTAAAAAGGTATGTGGAATCTAAATATGATCTAACAAATATTTTGTTGATTAAGACTGGTAATTTCTGCTAAAGTTGCCGGATAGTTCTTTCTTCAAAAGGCTAAAAAAATCCTTATCTTCGAAGCTTATTCACAAATCAAAAATCGGACTAGACCGACCCCGTTTATGAGTAGCTATAATCCACAGGATATTGAGCCTAAATGGCAACAATTTTGGGTAGAGAATAAAACCTTCAAGACAACGGAAGATCCTGAAAAACCTAAATATTATGTACTGGATATGTTTCCCTATCCGAGTGGATCGGGCCTTCATGTCGGTCACCCCGAAGGATATACTGCTACCGATATCCTGGCTCGTTATAAACGTATGAAGGGGTATAACGTATTGCATCCGATTGGCTGGGATGCGTTTGGGTTACCTGCCGAGCAATACGCTGTGAAAACCGGCACCCATCCACGCGAAACAACGGAAAAGAATATCAATCGTTTTCGCGAACAATTGCAGTCATTAGGTTTCAGTTATGATTGGGATCGGGAAGTGAATACCACGGATCCCGACTACTTTAAATGGACGCAGTGGATCTTTTTGAAACTGTATGAGGAAGGTCTGGCTTACGAAGACGATGTGCCCGTAAACTGGTGTCCGGAATTAGGCACGGTACTTTCCAACGAGGAGGTCATTGACGGGAAAAGTGAAGTGGGCGGTTTTCCGGTTGTGCGTCGTCCCATGCGGCAATGGGTATTGAAGATCACAGAATATGCCGATCGATTGCTAGAGGATTTAGAATTGGTGGAATGGCCCGAATCCATCAAGGAGATGCAGCGCAATTGGATAGGAAAATCCATAGGAGCAGAAATTGATTTTGAGGTAGACGGGCATGATGCGAGGATCCGAGTGTTCACCACTCGTCCGGATACTCTGTTCGGTGCTACTTATATGGTATTAGCTCCCGAACATGAATTATTAGATACCTTGGTGACCGATGCACACCGTGAAGAAGTGGAAGCCTATAGGGAAGAAGCTGCACGCAAATCTGATCTGGAGCGACAAGAACTGAATAAAGAGAAGACCGGCGTGTTTACCGGTTCGTATGCGATTAATCCGGCCAATGGAGAAAAAATGCCCATCTGGGTGGCCGATTATGTGTTGGTGAATTATGGAACCGGTGCTATTATGGCGGTTCCCGGTCACGATGACCGCGATTGGGAATTTGCCCAAAAGTTTGATCTGGAGATCGTTGAAGTTGTAGAAGGCGGCGATATCACTAAAGCGGCCTATACCGATTCGGAAGAAGGAACCATCGTGAACTCTTCGTCTCCAGCTGTTGATCTCAATGGGATGGCTGTGCAAGAGGCCAAGGAAGCCATCACCGAATGGTTAGAGCAGAGTGGACATGGCTCTAAAAGCGTGAACTATAAATTACGTGATTGGTTATTTTCTCGTCAACGTTATTGGGGCGAGCCATTCCCAATTATTCATGTGGATGGTAAACCCAAACCGGTACCAGAAAGTGAACTCCCGGTAACCTTGCCTGAAGTGGATCGGTACGAACCTAGCGGAACCGGTGAATCGCCATTGGCAGCAATGGAAGACTGGGTAAATACGACCGATCCGGAGACCGGTGAGCCAGCGAAGCGAGAGACCAACACCATGCCCCAATGGGCGGGTAGTTGCTGGTACTATTTGCGCTACATTTCCCCGGAATTTGAAGAGGGGCCCGTGGATCCGGAAAAAGAGAATTATTGGATGCCGGTGGACCTTTATGTTGGTGGAGCCGAACACGCGGTGTTACACTTGCTGTACGCACGCTTCTGGCATAAAGTACTATATGATTGTGGAATTGTCTCTACCCAAGAGCCTTTTAAACGCTTGGTCAACCAAGGGATGATTCTTGGGGAGATGGAATTTACTGCCTATAAAAATGAAGCCGGTAACTATGTAGATGCCGGTGAATCGGAACAGCGGGACGATCTTGAAGCCGTTCAGCTTACCGATGACGATGTTGAGAAAAAAGGCGATGGTTTTGTCATTAAGGGTACCGAGATCAAGGTAGATGCTCGTGCCCATAAAATGTCCAAATCTCGTGGTAATGTGATCAACCCCGATGATATTGTTGACGAGTACGGGGCCGACTCTTTGCGTCTGTATGAGATGTTCATGGGACCGCTGGAACAGGTGAAACCATGGAGCACCAAAGATGTGGAAGGCGTTCACCGCTTCCTGAACCGTGTCTGGAGATTAGTGATTGATGATGATGGTTCAATGAAGTCTACTGTTGTAGACTCAGATCCAGAACGAGCTCAATTGAAAGTACTTCATGAGGCCATACAAAAGGTCAGTGATGATGTTGAGGGGTTGCGATTCAATACAGCTATCTCAGCCATGATGATTTTTGTGAATGAAGCCAATAAATGGGACATCCTGCCTCGAGATATTATTGAACCATTCTTGAAATTGGTTTCACCATTCGCACCGCACATTGCTGAAGAATTATGGTCACGTTTGGGGCATGAAGAATCCATTGCCTATGAGCCTTGGCCAGAGTTCAAAAAGGAGTATTTAAAGGAAGAAACCATTATGTATCCCATTCAGGTAAATGGGAAAATGCGTGGCGAGATCCATGTAGATGCGGATAAGGCTCAAGATAAAACGTTTGTATTAGAACAGGCTCGAACCGAAGATAACGTGTCCAAATATCTCGCTGATGGTGAAGTGGTCAAGGAAATTTTTGTGCCCGGTCGAATTGTTAACTTCGTGGTGAAGTAACCGTTAATTAGCTTTGGGATATCACCTAATGTAGGTTGAAATAAATTATGGCACTAATTTAACGACCCCTTAAAATTTTAGTGGAAGTCCCTGTTGCGGTTTTAAGTGTTCGGAGTATCTAACTAGAGCCTCACTATAAGTTAAGCACTTAATTACGGGAGGAGCTAAAACATCTATTTCCCGTCTCATTTTGTAATGCCGATTCTGTCTCATTAACTGCTTATCGAGCTGTTTCTGGATAGGTTCTGTATTAATGGAACATGAAGAATCTGTGAGCACTAACCATTTATGGTAAGGAAATGCATCCTGGATATATGTACCACTTAATTGCCTATAGGAAAAATCACTGATTAGACTATTTGCGATAATTTCTTCCACTTCGCGAAGTGATACCGCTTCTCCATAACGATCAAAAAAGACCTCATTACGCCCTTCTATGGTAATGGAAAGGGGAGTTGAGGTCTGGCAGCGGATCCGATCCCCAAGTCTATAGCGCCATAATCCGGAATTGGACGTGATAATGAGATCGTAAACATAGCCCGGTTTAAAATCCCAACAGGGAACGGGCTCTGATTTTCCCTCGGGTATACCTTCAAAAAAAATATTCTGATCGGTTATCAGCTTTATTGATTGAGAGCCTGTTTGCGATGTAAATCCAAAATATCCTTCAGATGCACCGTACGTTTCCACAATTAACGGAAAGGTAGCCGAATTTTCCCAAAGCATTCTCAACTCATTTAAATAGGGGCTCACCTTCATTCCGCCTGCGATGATAACTCGAAGGTTGGGCCAGCACTGTGATATTGAAGGTTTTCCAGTGGCTTGCATAATGGATTTAAATAGTGTAGGCAGCCAACAGGGAGCTGCTGTAATCAATCGTACATCAGCAGAAGCAGCCTGCTGAATAATCACCTCCATTTTTTCTTGCATGGATAACTTGATCAGCTGTTTAGGAGGAATCAGCTGTTTAAACTGCGACCAACGGGGTGCGATGTCGGCAAGGTGAGCGGTGATCTCCCCAATTAAGTGGGAGTGCCCTTCTGTTTGTTGTCTGCCCAAAGTCCCGGGTACGCTCAGATGGTGTCCGCCCAGTAGATTGACGGCCTTGATGCCCAGGTCTGAAATCATTTGTCGTACGATCGATTGCATGAATTTCCGGTCGGAAGCGAGACGGCGATCCGGAATAGGAATGTGTTTTCCCGCTCCCGTTGTGCCCGAAGAAACGGCAAAGCGTGATACACTATCTCGGCCTATGATATTGCGTTCTCCCGCTTTTAATCGAGCGATATAGGGAGCGTAGCTATTCCAATCGGTTACGGGGCATTGATGTGAAAATGATTCGTAACTGCTTACCGAAGTCAAGCCCAAGGACTCATGTAGCGGGCTACCTCGATCTTTATTTAGCAGGGTATGTAGGACATTGCGTTGTGTTCGCTCTAACTCGGTCATAAGCTAAAATGGTAGAGAAAACCAGCCAAAATAAAAAAGCCCAGTCGAAAAGACCGGGCTTTTAACATCAATAAGATACGTAGAAACCTATCGGTCTTCTACGGGGGTCCAATCTAGGTTTTTCTCGCCGATGTAGTGGGCTCGTGGTCGGATCAAGCGATTATTTTCAGCTTGCTCAATGTAATGACCGGTCCAGCCTGCAATACGACTCATAGCGAAAATCGTAGTGTACAAGTCGGGTTTGATACCCATAGAATAGTACACTGTGGCTGAGAAGAAATCGACATTGGGATCAATATCCTTATCGCCCTTCATGGTTTCCAGAATTGCTTCTGACCATTCGTACAATTCCACATGTCCGGTTTCTTCGGAAAGCTGCTTAGACATGCTTCTCAGGATACGGGCGCGAGGATCCATGGTTTTGTATACACGGTGGCCGAATCCACTGATTTTTTCCTTACGATCCAGTTTGCCTCGAACATACGCTACAGGATCTTCGCCCTTTTCCTCGATATCCATCAACATGTTCATCACTACGGTATTGGCACCGCCATGCAGAGGACCTTTTAATGCTCCGATGGCTCCTGCAATGGAGGAATACATATCGGACTCAGTAGAGCAGATGGTACGCGCGGTAAAGGTGGAAGCGTTCATACCGTGCTCAGCATGCAAGATCAAGCACAAGTCCATGGTTTTAGTGGCTTGCTCACCGGGTTCTTCACCATTCAGCATATATAGGAAGTTAAAGGCGGTACTTCCTTCAGTTTTGGGAGGAATGATTTCTTTTCCGCTTCGCACTCGATCAAAAGCAGCAATAATAGTTGGAATCTTAGCAGTAAGATCAATTGCCACTTCCTGATAATCTTTTTTACCGTAAGTGCTGTAATCTGCTAACATCGAAACCGCTGAACGCAATACGGCCATTGGTTCAGCTTCTTTATTGGTATTTTGAATATAATTTAGCACCGGCTCGGGCAAGCTACGATGTTGTTTAAACTCTTTGTTTAATTCATCTAGCTCCTCTTGCTTGGGGAGTCGATCATTCCACAGTAGGAAGCAGACTTCTTCAAACGTAGCATTTTCCGCTAGGGTATCTATGTTGTAACCGGCGTAGATGAGTTCGCCTTTTTGTCCATCAATAAAACTTTTAGTCGTAGAAAAGGCGACGATACCTTCAAGACCTTTGTTGATGTGAGGAAATTCACTCAGATCAACATCTGTGGTTACTTGTTCAGACATTCTTTTACTCCCTGTTGAGTTAAATGATTTTGGCTTAATAGCTGACGCGTAATATAGTTATCCGACCGACAAATTTCATGTCAAATTTACGGTATATGCCTTGGATTCAAGGTATTAACACTGTTAACTATAACAGTAATTAGTCAGGAATCGTTTGATCCGGGCTGTTTAATTTTTTCATCGCTTAACCACCCGGATTTCCCTGATGATACAAATATCGGTCGCCCCTTCACTTCATCAAAAATCCGCCCCACATATTGCCCGATTATGCCCAGGATGATGAGTTGTACACCCCCAAAAAAAGTGACTACAGCAATCAGTGACGGCCATCCGGCGGGAGGACGTTGAAACCATACCATCTTTATCATTTCTACAACCAAGTAGATAAATCCTAGCATGGCGGCAGCCAACCCCAGCCATCCAGAAATCTTCAGGGGAAGGGCGGAGAAAGAGATCAAGCCATCCATAGCCAGCTTTAAGAGTTTGCTTAACCCATATTTCGGTTCACCGGCAGCACGGGCCTCGCGCTCATAAGGTAGCCCGATTTGCTTGAACCCCAACCAGCCCCGGAGCCCTCGAATAAATCGATTGTGCTCACCCATACGGTTGATCCAGTCGACCACTCTCCGATCCATTAGTGCGAAATCACCGGAATCAACAGCGATATCTACCGAGGCGATACGCCGCAATAAACGATAAAAGAAGAAATAGGTAGCCCGGAGCAAAGGATTTTCTTTCCGCTGTTTTCGGATGGCATAAACAATTTGATAACCTTGTTCCCATTTGGTTAGCATCTGATCAAACAGTTCCGGTGGATCCTGTAGATCGGCGTCAATTACTCCAATGACATCTCCCTGAATATTCGCTAATCCCGCGCTAACTGCCGTTTGATGACCAAAGTTGCGACTGAGTTGAAGAGCGGCGGCATATTGGTGAGACTCCGTAAAGGATTTCAACAGATCCCAAGTAGCATCCTGGCTGCCATCATCCACAAACAAAATTTGGGTGGCCCCAGATCGCTGTTGTACAAAGTTTTCTAAGCGCTCAAACAAGCGGGGTAAAACCTCTTCCTCATTATAACAAGGAATCACAATACCTAAGGTTATTTTACTGGCATCCAGCGAATGCTCCATGATCACGAATACAATTCAAAAGTTGCTACTCTGATGGCGATGCTACCCAAAGATGATAGGTTAAGGTTTGCCAGATGGCAAATGATTCTTGTTGGGTAAAATTATGTTGGTTGAGTAAAGTGGGGAGGGGGGAATTTCGAGAATCCGATGTGGTGACGGTGACCACCGCTGTTGAATTCAACGCGATCTCTTCATATGACCGATCGGCTTGAAGGCCGTGTAATCCTGTTTCCCGTTCCCACTTAATACTCCAAACCAAGGGCTTACCCGCTTTCAGGGTTAAATAATTATCCCATGGGCAGTACACTTGGCCCTTTACTCCTCGCAAGTTATCAGCCAATTCATTATACGTTTGGTGACCCGATAGCCGATAATCAAACGATCGAAGCCAAGCATAAGGCTTTATCCCCAGCTGTAGAAAAAGCAGCACTACAAAGCTCAGCGCCATTAATTGATAACGGATTGGCTGATTACTTTTTAACCGTATCCCTGTTATCGAGGATATCATCTTTCCCCGGGGGAGGGAAGTAAAAATGATCATACTGCAAATCCAGAAAGTGGGTAGATGAGCATTGGCCATTCCTCCGGTTTTGATCGCGGTAATCACACCCGCGGGTATAGAAAACAACAACAGCATAGTTAGAAAAGAATAGGCAAATTTCCATCTCTGTTGATGTAGCTCCCAAAGCAGTAGTGCTCCGGTTAAGAGTATCAACGGATGGGACAGGAGGGTATAGATATTGTTAAATAAATTGCCCCAACGATAGGGAAATACACCCGCTTGCTGAAAAACATAAAACCACATATTGGGTCCGGTAATCAACCAAAGAAGGGGCCACAGCATTAAATTGAACAGTAGAAATAACCCGCCAGCAGTTACCACTTTTTTAAAATTTCCATAGACCCAGATGATTAATAGCGTGGGTGGAAGAGCGAATAACATCGTTTGCTTGGTGGCAAAAGCCAGAGTTAGAGCGGCCATTGCTAATGCTATGGAGCGCATAGAAAAATGGTAGTGATAAGCCTGCGTAACAAAATAAATACCTACAATTAGCCACATTGCAGCAAAAGCATCAGGCTTGCCGTGCATATCAAAACGCACTACATCATTATGCCATATCAACAAGAGGAGTAGGGCAAGAAAAAAGCCCCCAGATACTGCTGGGGTGTTATAAAAACGCTCGGATCGTCCCATAAACCAGGCGGTTACTACGATGGATCCTATTGAAATGAGTCGCAAGGTAGCCAGTTCCTGCCATCCAATTACGAAAAACAAACTGGTTACTATTTGATAGAGCGGCGCGTATAATCCGCCAAATGGACCTTGCTCAAAATCAGGATAGATGGTAAGCCCTTCCGATAGCCGATAGGCGTCCATGGCTAATTCGGGTTCGTAAAAATTCAAGGGTTGATCTACCCATAGATGCATGATCACTTCAGTGCCTAAAAAAAGACCAATGATCAGTAATAGTGTCCAGGCCAACCATGGGATTCCACCGTTTATGATTCGTAGGGCTCTATCGCTTATATGTTCATCCGGCGACTCCATAACTATAGTTTCTTGGCCTCATTCCAATATTTATCCATGGTATTTAAATCGGTTTCAGAAAGTTCAAATCCCTCTTCTTTAACTCGCTGTTCAACATACCGAAATCGCTGATCAAACTTTTTGATCGTCATACGCAGAGCATCTTCAGCATTCAGATCCATAAACCGAGCGGCATTAACCAATGAGAATAATACATCCCCAAATTCATCGGTTATAGCCTCCATATCATCTTGTTGCACCACGGTGGTTTCCAGCTCGTGAATCTCTTCTCGCACCTTATCCCATACTTGCGCTCGCTCTGGCCAGTCAAATCCCACATTGGCAGCTTTTTCCTGCATGCGTTGGGCACGTATCAAAGCCGGCAAATGTACCGGAATGCCATCCAGCACGGAATCTCGTCCTTCGCGTTGTTTAATAGACTCCCAGTTCTCGGCCACCTGCTGTTCGTCGTCCACGTCTACATCACCAAAAACATGGGGGTGCCGACGAATAAGTTTATCCATCAGGGTGTAAATCACATCCCCAATTTGAAAAGAACGGGTTTCGCTGGCCATTACGGAATGAAATACCACATGGAGCAATACATCGCCCAGCTCTTTTTCCAACTCCGGCATATCTTGATCATCAATGGCTTCGATGGCTTCGTAAGCCTCTTCGATCAAGTTATCTTTAATGGATTGATGCGTCTGCTTGCGGTCCCAGGGACATTCTTTGCGAAGAATCTGTACGAGTTCAACAAGATCATCAAACGAGCGGCTGGGTTCCATATATGACCATTGTACAATATTACTATTGGTTTCGGTCGAATATACAAAACAAACTCAGAAGCTAAATCAACAGCCCAAGAATTTCTAGGTTTTGCGCTTCTTCTTTTTGGCGGCCGGAAAGAGAATATTATTGAGGATCAAGCGATAACCTGGACTGCTGGGATGCAGGCTCAAATCGGTGGGAGGATCATCTACACGGTGCGTGTAATCTTCGGGATCATGTCCGGCGTAAAAAGTAAATGTACCTTGGCCAAAGTTTCCATGTAGGTATTTAACCTGGTTTCGACCCGGAGCTTCTGCTAAAATGACCACACTTTCCTTTACTTTATCCTTCTGATAGGCGGTCGTCTGTCCATAGAATCCTTTCACACTACTCACGTGATTTTGAGTAAGCATGGTGGGTACCGGATCCCACTTGGCGGAAAAATCAAACAGGGTGAAAAAATCCAGTTCCTGGTCGATTTCATTAAGTTGGACGGGGACGTCAATATCCGCGTGCTCATATTCAGTGGGGTCCGTAACTAAACTGAAATCGGTAAAGGCGAGCGTTTGGCTGTAGTCCAGTTTTTGTTGTGCGTCTGGATCCACGGGATCTCCGTCGAAGGGGCTGGGAGCAATATCCACACCTTGGGCAGCCAATGCGATATCAAAGGTATCGGTACCCGAACACATGGAAAACAGAAATCCCCCACCGCCCACATACTCTTTGAGTTCTTGAGCTACCGCTTTTTTCTCTTCTGATACTTTATCGTAACCCAATTCATTAGCCATGGCTTCCATCTGTTTCACTTGTTTGATATACCATGGATAGTTTCGGTAACTGACCCAGAATTTTCCATACTGCCCAGTAAAGTCTTCGTGGTGCAAATGTAACCAATCGTACTGTTGTAGGTCGCCATTGAGTACTTCCGGATCCCAAATTTTGTCGTACGGTACTTCGGCATAAGTCAAGGCTAGCGTTACGGCATCATCCCAGGGGAGTGCTTGTTTAGGCGTGTAGACAGCTATTTTGGGTGCTTGCTCCAAATTCACGACGGACATATTCGCATCCGGCTGTTCAACTTGTGCGATGATATCGGCTTCTTGGGATGCGGATACCTGTTCTACGCGGACATTCCGAACCCGACATGCTTCGATCAAAGATTCACTAGCTTTGAATAAAAAGCTTCCCCCACGATAATTGAGTAACCAACGCAATTTATCGCCTTGTTCCAGATGGTTGAATACAATGCCATACGCTTTTAAATGGTTTGTTTGGCGGGTATCCATAGGGATGAGCGCATACTGAGCCTGGCTCACCACAGGCAAACTCAACAGTAGGATTAAAATGGTAATTGTAACTTTACCCATCGATTTAAACATAAATCAGGAGGTGGTTGTTTGATCGGTTTCTGTGTAATGGCGCAATTTTTCACGGGCTTGTTCGGCGTAAAACCCATTGGGATATTGTTCGAGTAGGGAACGCAAGAATGCGATGATATCTTGCTTGCCTGTGGGAAAATCGGCCATAGCTCTACTTTGATCAGGTGCTGAGGGCCGGGTCTGATCGGAAGTATGTTGAATCAGCTGTTCCCCTCGCTGAATACGTTCCCACAATAAGCGTTCGTGCAAAGGGGTAGGGGAAGTTTGGGTTAAGTACTCATGTAGTTCTAAATAGTAAGTGGTTACACGATGGTCCGGCACCTCGCGGCTGAGCAGATAAAGAGCATCATCTTTTAACAGGGATCCAGCGGGGGTGGTTTGCAGAGAGTCTAATGCGATGAGCGCTTCATCGAATTGGCGATGTTCGGTATAACGGTGGAGTTGTGCTAGCCAATTCAAACTTTTACCGGTGGAGTCGGCAAACCCTCCTTCATTTAACCAAAGCTTTAATTGCAAAGCATCGTTGGTAAACAAAGAAGTAGACTGGTTTTTCAAAGCATCAAGTTGAGTTCGAGCAAATTCATAATCGCCATTGTAAAAATCAGCCAAGCCCAATAGATAGCGCATGTGCTCGCGATTTTGATCAGATTCTTTAAGCTTTATAGCTCGAGTTAGATTAATTCGCGCTGACATATAATCTTGTTTGAAAAGCGCAATTCTTCCTTTCAAATAATTAAACTGAAAATCAGATGATGGATCCGCTATGGTACGGGCAAGATCTGCCAGCCACTTTTGAGCTTTAGAAGTATCCTGCTGAACGGTTAAGGATAGTTCACTCAATGAGCCGTACACCTGCTTAACTTTTTCATAATTGGAGTTGGCGTTGAGCAGATTTTGGTAGGTTCGCAAAGCCATCTTGTTTAAAGAATCAGCGCTGATCGAACTCAATCTGTTTTGTTGACGCTCTTGAATCGCCCACTGTTCATAGGTTTGGGCTTTCTCAAACAGGGTAGTGGATCTAAGGCTGCCCTCTGCAAAAGAGTCTGCTTTTTCGAACGCCTCAACCGCAGTGCCATAAGCCATTACCGAACGCAATCTCCCTCCCAGATCAATCATTAAGTAGGGAGACACCCGTTCTTGCCGGATCCATTTACTGACTTGTGATAGCGCACGATCATAGAGTTCTCTTTCCATGAGTAGCCACAAATTCAGCTGAACCAATTGATTAAACGCCTCAGAGGGTATATTGCGGTCAGCTAAAGCATCATCGGTCTCCAGGATTGCGGCGTCAAACAAGGCTGGATCGGAATATCGCTGCAGATTACGCTGTACATAACTATAACGCCGCGGGTTTTGTATAATCAGCTGGACAAAAGAGCGCATGGCATCTTCATATTCACCGGCTAATAGATGAGTGTATGCCAATTCATGCAAGAAAAGCCGTCCATTCTCGAACATTTCTTGAGCTTGCTCATAAACAGCTATGGCCTCTTCATAGCGTCCGCGATCTTTCATGGATCGAGCCACCGTAAGATAGGTGTTTAAACTGGATCGCTGGCTTAACGCAATTTCCCAAGTAGATTTTGCCGCTTCTTTTTGACCATTCAGATCCAGTAGTTCTGCCTTTTTAATATTCCCGGTAATTGGGTCGAGCCCCTTGTCAATGGCCCAATCGCTTAAGGAAATACCCTCCTCATATTGTTTGAGCTGCACCATACACTCCATGGTGCGTTGATAAATAGGTTGTGATGTGGGCTGCTTTTGAAGCAACGGACGCAGTATAGTAAGGGCCTCTTGATAGTTTTCCTGCTTCATTAATTGATTAGCGAGTGTATAATCCTGACGACCCTGAGCCAATAAGGAGGTAGGGATCACACTGCCTATGGCCATAACAGCTATGAGCAACAGAATGTTATGCCGAAAAGTGATTAGTGATCTCATATTATGAAGAACCCTTTGAGATAGGATGGGGTAACAGTGAGGGTGCGAATTTTTTCATATTCTGATAGAATGTGTACAATGGAAAACCAACTACATTATTATAATCGCCATGAATCTCCTTCACGAATAACGCTCCCCAATCATCTTGAATTCCGTAACCGCCTGCTTTATCCATGGGACTACCCGTACTAACGTACTCTGCTATTTCCGCATGATTGAGGTTCCCAAATTGGACCGTGGTGACTTCATGGAAACAACGTTCGCGAGAGACACTTGAATGGGAATCTGTTTCAACTAAACAAACGCCGGTAATGACTTGATGTTTCCGATTATTTAAAGAAGCCAATAATTGTCTGGCATGTTTTCGACTTTCAGGCTTCCCCAAAATTTTATTGTTCATTACAACAATAGTATCGGCCCCAATAATGCAGGCGTAGGGATGTCTGCGGGCAACATCCATGGCCTTTTGTCGAGCTAGAGATTCAGCCACCTCTGGCGGGGCTTTTTCTGGATCCACAATTTCCTCAACAGCACTAACATCTACTAAAAAGGAACAATTTATCTGGGATAACAATTTCTTTCTGCGGGGACTACCCGATGCTAGAACCAATTGCTTAAGGTCTGACATACCAAAAAAAGGACTATTAAGTTGTCTGTTGTAAAGCGATGATAATTCAAATAAATTTTACTATCGATAACCTGTAGCATCAAACCTTCAAATAAACGCTTTTTATGGCCGCTAGAAAAAAAGAAAAGAAGAACATTAAATTTGCAGATGCATCTCAACCTATGCTTTTTGACAAGCATAATTACTTATGGTTGGGGATTGGAATAATAATGGTGGTGGTAGGGTTTACCGCTATGTATATGGAGAATGAAGTTAATGGCTTCATATCGCTGTATATATCACCTATCATTATTCTGGGTGGATATGGTGTTGTGCTCTACGCTATTATGAGTAAATCAAAACTGACTGAGCCATCAGAATCAGCATGATAGTAATAGCCTATCCGGACGCATGAAAAGCTCGCGTCAACTATGCTGGCTTATTGGGTTATTGAGTCTGATTGCCTTTACGCTGAGCGCCGGGCCCATTGAACAATGGCGAATTGTCATTGGGCTTGTTTTATCATCAGCGGTAGTACTCATGGCGTTTGCCCTTCGCCTATTGGCATTAGATGCCTTAGCACCTGCCGTATGTGTGGGAACCATTACACTGGGGTTCGGAGGTTGGGGCTGGGCATTCATGTTGATATGGTACTTTATTAGCTCATCTTTGTTGGCGAAGAGAAAAGTTCAAGACTACGAACTATCAGATGGGGAACGCCGCGATGCAGTTCAGGTGTGGGCTAACGGATTAGCAATTACATTTTTACTAATTCTGTATCAGTTTACCGGTTGGTTAGCTATATGGGTGGGAGCAGCGGCCGGATTAGCAACAGCCAACGCAGATACCTGGGCCACCGAAATTGGAACTCGGTGGGCCCGAAAAGCCCCTCGATTGATCACTACGGGTGAAAAGGTGCGTCCCGGGGCTGATGGGGGATTGACGTTCGTTGGCACGATCGGTGGGATGGCGGGAAGTCTGATTATTGCCATTTTCACTACAGTACTTGCGAATTATCCAGAAATTAAGATATTAAGTGTCGTTTTCGGAGCCGGTACGTTGGGTATGTTATTGGACTCGTTATTGGGGGCAACTTGGGAAAGAAAATTACCTCCCCGTTTGTCTCAATACGTTGGGCATCCAGCACTGACCAATAACCATGTCAACGCATTGTCTGTCTTCGGTTCCGCATTGCTAGCAATGATCTTCTTCATTTAGACCTACATCAACTTATGAAACCATGGTATAAGGAGCTACACTGGCAAATTATAATCGGTCTGATTCTGGGCTTGTTCTGGGGATTGGCGGCCAGTTTATTTGGGTTCACCGAGTTTACGATTGATTTCGTCAAACCATTTGGAACCATTTTCATCACTTTGCTGAAATTAATTGCTGTTCCCTTGGTACTGGCGTCCTTGATAGTGGGGGTAACCAGCCTGAATGATATGGCCAAGTTATCCCGAATGGGGGGGAAGACCATTGGTATTTATATGATAACCACTGTGCTGGCAATTACCATCGGTTTGACCACCGTTAATTTGGCTCAGCCGGGTAAGACGCTCCCTGAACAAACACGTCAGGATTTAATGACCAGCTACAGCCAATCGATCGAAGGCTCTAGTGCTTCGGCAAAAGAAGTATTGGAGCGCGGCCCATTGGATTTCTTCGTAGATATTGTGCCGGCCAATATGTTTACCGCAATGTCCGATAACTCCAATATGCTTCAGGTGGTGTTTTTGGCTATTCTGTTTGGAATAGGGATTATTCAAATTCCGGTTCAACAGGGAAAAGCGCTGATCAATTTTTTTGAGGCCCTAAATGATGTAATCATTAAAATCGTGGACCTAATCATGAAAACGGCCCCTTATGGGGTATTCGCGTTGATGGCTGCCGTAATTGTAGATCTAGCCGGTGATGATTTAAGCAAAGCCATCGATTTGTTAAGTGCGTTGGGATGGTACAGTTTAACGGTAGTGGTCGCGTTAATTATACATGTGTTGGTAGTATATTCCAGCCTGTTTAAAATTTTCAGCCAAATGAAGTTGAAAGACTTCTTTCGAGCCATGCAACCAGCCATATTATTGGGTTTCAGTACCAGCTCCAGTTCGGCTACACTTCCAGTGACTATGGAACGAGCCGAGAATAACCTCGGTGTTGATGAAGAAGTGACTAGTTTTGTGTTACCCATAGGCGCCACTATTAATATGGATGGAACCAGTTTGTATCAAGCTGTTGCAGCGGTATTTATTTCTCAGGCCCTTGGCTTGGATCTTAGTTTGGCCCAGCAGCTGACCATTGTGTTGACCGCCACGCTAGCCTCCATTGGAGCAGCCGGCGTACCTGGAGCAGGAATTATTATGCTGGTGATTGTACTTCAGGCCATTGAAGTGCCTGTGGAGGGAATCGCGTTAATTCTTGGGGTGGATCGAATATTGGATATGATTCGAACGGCTGTAAATATTACCGGTGACGCGGCGGTCTCTGTGGCTGTGGCTCATACTGAAGGAAAGCTGGGCGATATGCACTTTGATGATTAAACAATCGCAAAATACCTTGACAGGTGACTTTGAAATACTACTACATTATACTGCGAAGCTAGGGCGATATTTCCCCACTTGCGTTGCGTAGATTGTAATTCACACTACAACTAGAAATTGGCAATAAGTTCGCGAGGTTTTCAAAGCCCACTGTAAAATTATTGAGAAGGCTGTTTCCGGAAGGATTCAGCCTTTCTTATATGGACCAGAATAAGGGAGTAAATAATATAGTTTTAATGAAGAAACCCTTTTGACAACCAGGATAATTTTATTAATTAAATATAGTTAATCTGTCATTTAAAGAATCTAATATCGATTCAGTAACGCTACTTCCTCTTCCATGATTTCATTTACTCGAACTCTTCCCATTTTACGGCAGTGGCTTATTCCATTATCACTGCTTGTATTTTTAGTCATTTTCTCAACACCGGTAACTTTATTGGGACAATCCGAAGGCGCTATTGCATTTACCGGTTTCAATGCCGATGGGGATGACGATTTCGCTTTTGTAGTAGTAGAAGAGTTGCCCGCAAATACAGATATCTTTTTTACGGATGAGGAATGGGACGGAACACAATTTGGTACGGGAGAAGATGATATCGTTTGGAATACGGGGGGGACGGCTATAGAGCCAGGAACTATTATCATATTTAATGATATCACCACCAATGGAACAATGACTGTGACTACTGGAAGTATTGTTCAGGGGAGTATGAACTTGGCGGGTTCATCGGAAGCACTATTTGCTTATACCAGTAGTGACGGCAATACTCGCAATGTGGATACTTTTTTAGCGGCAATTTCTAATAATGTTACTGAATACGACGGAACGAATGGAACCTTGACCGGTACAGGATTAACACAAGGTACTACCGCTATATTGTTGTCCACAAATATTGATGTAGCTGAATACACAGGAGCCAGAAGTGGCCAAACATTGAGTGGTTATTTATCTCTGCTCAATGATGTTGGAAATTGGGAGGAATATAATGGCAGTGGTGATCAATCAGCAAGCATTCTTCCATTTGATGATACCGCGTTTTCTTTACTGGATCTTCCCACAGTAACATTTGCCAATAGTTCTGTAACCGTAAATGAAGCTGTTGGAACGACTACACTCACTGTTCAATTAGATGAGTCTAACGGTACGGCTGTAGATGTAGATGTGGTCTACAAAGTTGCGAATAGTACCGCTTCCCTAGATGATTTAGATAGCTATAGTACACAAACCGTCAGTTTTACATCCGGAGCTCAAGATGGGGCTACCCAAGATGTGAGCATCACCATTACTGATGATAGTGAATATGAAGGTGATGAGATTGCCGTTTTCAAGCTGGAACAAAATACCGCGGGTTCTATTGTGGGACCATCTCAAGCAACGATAACCATTGAAGATAATGATACGCCGGATATCGTATTGGCCGAGGTCCATTCTGATCCAGATGCTACTACAGGGGATGCCAATGGCGATGGCGTTGCCGATACTGATGCCGATGAATTTATTGAGTTGGTTAACAATGAGTATGAACCGATAGATATATCCAACTGGTCTATTTCGGATGCAATCAGTGAACGCTTTACTTTTCCCGAGGGAACTATTTTCCCAGCGCGAGGGGTCATTGTGATATTCGACGATGGCACACCTACCGGATATTTCGGTGGGGCTCAGATTTATACGGCCGGAGAATTAAGTCTGAATAATGCAACTGATGATATCATTCTAAAAAATTCAGAGGGTACGACCGTAAAGTCATATACTTACACCGGAGCAGATAATGATCAATCGGTAGTCCTAGATGGCACTGATAATCGGTCGGGTACTTATGTTCAGCATAGTTCGATATCTGGAAGTGTTGGGGACTATAGTCCGGGGGTTACGGCTACGGGTGGGCTGTATAACGAAGATTTGCATGTTAATGGAACATCGGGTTGGCGTATGTTATCCGCGCCGGTGGCCGATTGGGAATTGACTAATTTAGATGATGATATCCCACTGCAGGGAATTGGAAATAGTGACGATTTGAATATTTATACATCATATAATGGCAGTAGTTTTGTAGGTCCTTCCAGTATTAATGACCAGTTAAATAGTGGAGAAGGTTTTATTGTATACGTATTTAATAATGATATAGGGGGATCCTCACAGTTGCCTGTTCAAGTAGATATCGGGTCGGGCACTGAACCTGGTTCTGATGTATCGGTTTCGCTTCATAGTAATGGCGATTTATGGAATCTGGTTGGCAATCCATATAAATCACCTATTGATGTTACCGCTATTACTACCACTGGTGGTACACTGGCCAGCGGTGTTGGACAGATTTGGGATAATGAGAGTAGTTCTTACATAACTACGACCACAAATGGTGATAAGGTATTACCTTGGCAAGGAGTTTTTGTCCAAAATACCGACGCAACTTCCCTTACCATACCTACCTCGGCTAAGACAACAGGGAATGATGCTCGGTTGTATAAAGAAAAGTCTGAACAAGCATATATTCATTTCACGCTATCTGCTGATGAAAGTAATGAAGGAAAGCAGATTTCAGATCGTTCAACCGTACTATACTTCAGCGATGAAGCTACTCATGAGTGGGATATAATGGACGCTCAAAAATTGAGTCCTTTATCTAGTGAATACGTGCTCATGAACTTGAAAGGAACCCGTGATGGAGAGGTGATCAGTAAAGCTCAAGAATCACGACCGATGCAATTAGATGGGGCCGTTCGCATTCCGGTTGAGTTCCAAACTACGTTAGATAAGGGGCAACTGACTTTAACTTGGGAATTTAATGGCGTGATCCCTGATAATTGGACGGTTGTATTACATGATTACCTAAGTGGAACCGAATATGATTTAAAAGCAAATCAATCGATTACTGTCCCAGTCGAAGCAGCCGTACAAAATGAACAAAAAACCAAGGGACAGGCCACGCCGGGAACTAACGTTTCGTGGAGTAGCTCAGACGACAGTGGATTCGAAATTGTCATCAGTCCAGATGCTATAACAAATATTGATAAACCTACGGTCGAAGATCCTGAAGGAATTAAACTACTTCCCAACTATCCCAATCCTTTTAATCCAACCACGCAAATCAGTTACTATCTACCACAACAGAGCCGGGTGAAGCTAGCCGTCTATAATGTAGTTGGCCAAATGGTAGCCGAACTGGAAAACGGTGTGGTCGGCGCTGGTGAACATTCGGTTAGCTGGACAGCCACCGATATCCCCAGCGGTATTTATATTTACCAGCTGGAAGTAGGTGCCGAAGTCTTCACTCGAAAAATGACGCTGATTAAGTAGGCGTAAAGATTACATAAGAAGAAGTTGCATTCTTATGAAATGATCTGTTTAATCAAACTGTTCAATACACTTAAATACAATCCTAAGTAACAGAGCGTAGACGTACTAAATAATGCAATACAAAAATATTCAGGGCATCGAAGTTCCTGAAATTGGTTTAGGTACCTATAAACTGAGAGGAAGAAATTGTGAGGACACTGTCGTAAAAGCCCTGGATCTCGGCTATAGACATATTGATTCGGCAGAAATGTATGAAAATGAGTTGGAGATTGGCCAAGCCATCTCCAAATCCACAGTGGATCGCGATGAGATTTTCCTCTCCACCAAAATATGGCACAACAATCTGGAATATGATGATGTGCTACAAACCGTAGAAGATACTCTTCGCAAACTGCAGACCCCTTATGTGGATTTATTAATGATCCACTGGCCAAATCCACAAGTAGATCTACAAAGGACGATTGAGGCAATGCTAGTGCTGCGGGATCAGGGAAAAGCAATGAATATTGGAGTGAGTAATTTCAATATGAAACTGCTTAAAGAGGCTAATGAAGAAATTCGTGCCCCTATTTT
Organism: Bacteroidota bacterium; assembly: GCA_051747265.1. Taxonomy (GTDB): domain Bacteria; phylum Bacteroidota; class Rhodothermia; order Balneolales; family Balneolaceae; genus JBNJFY01. Next base: position 310,670 of record JBNJFY010000004.1, read on the forward strand.
CTGCAATCAGATTGAGTATCATCCGCTGTTAGGTCAGTTCGATATGCTGGATTACGCGGCTGAAAATGACATTATGATTACGGCTTATAGTCCGCTGGCTCAAGGAAAGGTGTTGGATAACGCCAAATTAAAAGAGATTGGCGAAAACCATGGAAAAACGGCTTCACAAGTGGCCTTAAGATGGTTAATCGAGCAAGAGCAAGTGGTGGCCATCCCTAAAGCTTCATCGGAAGACCATCTCCAGGAGAATATCGATATCTTCGATTTTGAACTTACCGATGATGAGTTTTTCGCCATTGATGATCTGAATAAAGATACCCGTCTGGTTAGTCCCAGTTTTGCCCCAAATTGGGATGAATAAAGTTATATAGCATTATCTATTAGGGGCTTACCCAATAGGTGGTCCCTATTTCCTGGTTATATATTCTGAATGCAGAAACATTTAATGTCTATTTATGGATAGGAAATGGAGATGACGTGGGGATCTTTTTAGTGTTTCTTGAATGCATTGACATTGGATTCACATAGGCACTTGAGCATGCAATGATTTGGAGGAAAAGCCAGGGAAATATGATCTGGGGTAACGATAAGAAAATGCACGGATGAGATTCAACTAGCTATGATATCTGATTTTAGCCTTGCTAATCTCTTTATCCTCATCATTTTTTAATACCACGGAGATAAATTGCTCCTTATGTATTGCCCATACATGTAATACATCGCTCAAATAGGCTTCATGTAAAAAAGTAATATCCCATTCAGAAATGCTGTTTTGCGATATATCATATTGCTTGCATATAGCATTCTCAATGATCCGGGTGTAAACGGCGTTGTTTACATGCCGATTAACATCGATATCACTGGGTTGGATCGGATAGGAATCGATTTTTGTGAGATTGTCCTCAGGAAAGGAAATTCGATTCCGATCAACATCAATAAGATGCTCTTCCCGAATCGCACGATGGTTTAGCAAGGTTTCTGGTAGTCGAACGGGACGGCGCCGATTCAGATCTATAATCATCCAATAGCTTAACGCACGGCCCAGCTCTTGATGGTCAGAAGAGCATAGCTTGAAATCGCGATAGGCTCGTAACCCATCTGCACCTGATGGCCAAGTCTGAATATTAATCAGCTCTCTCCATTTCGGATAACGATCCATCTGGATAACCAGACGTTGAAGGACCCAGGTTTGATTCTGCTCTAATAGGTCACTTATGTCAAACCTAAGTTGTTGGGCGTGGTAACCAGCAGTTTCTTGGAGATAGTTGTTAATTGAGTAGAGCGAAGCAATGCCCTGTGTGGTGGTTTCGTAGCTTCTAACTTGATATGCTTGTGTTAGCAGACTCAGATCAGACATGACGTAAAATGAATTTAATGGAGCTCCAAATAAGGGAGCTCCCCACTAAACATCAATGTCTTTATGAACTTTTATCGCGTTGGAGATGAATGCTTCCAAAGGTAGGAAGCCCACTGTTTAAGGTCATCCAGGAAGATATAGATCATAGGAAGGATGACCATGGTAACCAAAGTAGAGAAGGTTAACCCTCCGACAATAGCACGCGCCATGGGGAAGTAGGGCGGGCCATCACCGCCAATTTGAGTAGTGCCGAAGCAAAGGGGAACTAACCCCAGTACGGTAGTGGCCGCGGTCATGAGAATGGGGCGCAAACGGTCTTTCCCTGCCTGAATAATTGCCTCATAGCGATTATTTCCTTTTTCACGTAATTGATGGACATGATCAATAAGTACAATTCCATTATTGACTACAATACCCATTAAAATCAGGATTCCGATCATGGCCATCAGTGAGAAGTTGGTTCCGGTGATTAGGAAGAACCAATAGACACCAACTACCGCAAATAATATTGAAGTTATAATACTAGAGGGGTACAGAATGGATTCGAATAATGCCGACATGACCAAGTAAATAAGTGCGATAGCCAAGAGCATGTTGATCAACATCTCATCCATCGTTTCTTGATCTTGCTGGAAGCTACGTCCGTAACTCCAACCGTAACCCGAGGGGAAATTCATCTGATCCATAACCTCGCTGATCTTGGTACGAGCTTCATCAGAGGTCAGTCCGTCCAGATTCATGGTAATTCCCAGTGATGTTTGTCGGTTCTCTCGCTGGATACTCTGAGGGCCACGGCTCATTCGATAATCGACCAGGGAGGAGAGTTTGACCGATTGATCCTCATTGATAAACACCGGTGTTTGCATTAAATCTTCAATGTTCTGCCGGTTAGACTCTTGGAATGCCAGAACAACATCCACTTCTCCCTGATCATCCTGCAGTTTGCGAAGGCGCTGGCCACGCATAGCTCCGGACACCAATTGAGCGATCTGCTGAGTAGATACATCGTACCGATTGGCCCGAGCTCGATCTACAACCACTTGCACTTCTTGACTTCCCTCATCCGCCTCAGAACGAACATCTGTAATCCCGTCGATCTGTTCCAGACGCCAAATTGCGTTATCTACCAAGCCAAACAGCGCATCACTAGACTCACCAATCAAGTGAATTTTTAACTGATCACCTCCACTGCGATCCATAAACTCGAATGATGGTTGCCCAAGACTTATTTTAGGTAAATCTTTTTCAATCAACTCTTTAACTTTGGTCGCGCTTTTCTGGGCACTGTCTTCATCGGTAAGTATGATTGTGGACATTGCAGACCCTGTTTCATAGTAGGTGTAGACAGATTTGATATCAAACTCAGTTTTATTGGCGTATAAGTATTCTTCAATTCGATCTACGGATTCTTCAACGCGTTCCAGGGTATAATTACCATTGATGTTGTAGTGCAAACGAAGTTCACGTCCCTCTACTCGTTCAAACATATCCGTTTTTACCAAGTTTAAGGGAATAGCCACACTGAATATGGTAGCTAATATTAATCCTGCGGATGCATAACGGTGGTGAATCAGCCAGTTAAGCAGTCGGCCATATTTTTCGCTGATCCGATCAAAGAAATCAGATGTCTCTTTGGGCTGGGGCGGTTTGACTTTGGATGTTAGCAGAGGAATTACGGTCTGCGAAATCAACAGAGAGGCTAATAAGGCGATACAGATGGTTACCGCAACATGGTAGAGTTGGACGGCCAACATGCTTTCGTCACTAATAATATTGGGTAAAAACACAATGATACTGGTTAAGGTACCAGCCGTAACGGCCATGGCCACTTCGCTGACTCCACTAATGGTGGCTTTTCGGGTATCATCCCCCATTAGTTGATGACGGTGAATATTCTCGGTGATCACTACGGCATTATCCACCAACATACCCACAGCCAACATTAACCCCATCATAGAAAGAACATTCAGGGTTAAGCCCAGGAAGTACATAAACGCCAAAGTCACGATAAGCGAGAAGGGGACCGCCATACTCACAATGAGCGTAGTGCTAAATTTTCTGAGGAATAAATAGAGTACAATCAGTGATAAGCAGGCTCCCAGTAAACCGGCTTTAAATAATTCTTCAAGGGAGCTGATAATCCCCGAGGCCTGATTGTGCATCTCATAAATTTGAATTCCCTGCATTTCTGGATTTTCATTAACCTGCTCAATTTTACTGAGAACCCGATCTGCGGTGGCTACTGTATTAGCTCCGGACTCTTTAAGTACTTCCAGGCTGATGGCATAGGTTCGATCCAGATGGCGCCCGTAGTCTCTTTCCGGTGATTGATATTTCACCGTAGCAATATCGCTGAGCTTTAAATTATTAGGTCCAATAACCAGATTGCTCATCTGATCGGTATCGGTAATTTCTCCCACTGGGCGCACTATATACTTTTTGCCCGCCTCTTTAACTTCTCCAGCAGTCAGGGAGAAATTTGCTTGTCGTAGTTGGTTGGATAATTGATTCAGATCCACGTTGTAAGCGGCCAAACGCTGTGGATCAAGCTCAATACGTATTTCTTTCTTTTGGACACCATGAAGGTTTACTTGAGCAACACCTTCCAAACGCTCGATTGGTTGAACTAAATTGCGATAGAGTAAATCGTAAGCGTTGGAGAGATCCCGATCACTGGATATACGCAAATTCATAATCGGCATATCCTGAGCCGAGAATTTATTGACGTACACACGCTCCAAATCATCGGGCAGCTGATTCCGGATTCCATCGATTTTCTCTTGAAGCTCCACCGATTTCATGCGGATATCGGTACCCATTTTAAAGCGCACAAATACCGAAGCTTCATTCTCGCCCGAATTCGAGCGTATGAATTCGATTTCATTAATAGTCGCTACAGCTTCCTCAATGGGGCGGGTAATCAAGCGCTCGGTTTCCTCCGGGGTAGAGCCGGGATAAGGCGCTTGAACAAAGGCTACTGGAAAGGTCATATCGGGCATGAATTCCAGAGGAACCAATCGACCGGCGATGCTACCAATCACCAGAAAACTGATGAATACCATCAGGGTGGTCACCGGTCGTCGAAGCGCAAAATCAGCAAAACGTTTCATACAAATAAGTACTTCTTAAGTTCGAAGGGTGAATTCATCAGGAGTTAAGCGGTTGGTGTTGGTGTGCTGGAATAATCTTTGAAGTCCAGAATGGAGTACAGAACGGGAATAACTACCAGGGTTAACAAAGTAGAGACGACCAATCCACCAATAACCGTAATTGCCATGGGAGCACGCAATTCAGCACCATCTCCAAATCCAATGGCCAGCGGTAATAAGCCCAATGTAGTCGTCAATGTGGTCATCAGAATAGGACGTAATCGTGAGTGTCCCCCTTCGATAATAGCTTCAATTTTACTTTTGCCGCGATCACGTAGTTGATTAATGAGATCAATCAATACAATCGCATTATTAACCACGATACCGGCTAAAAGAATTAAACCGATAAATACGACCACACTAACCGTAGTATCTGTAATCCAGAGTGCAACGATAGCGCCGATCAATGCCAATGGGATGGAGAATAGAATTACAAAGGGATGCAGGAGTGACTCAAACTGGGAAGCCATAACCAGGTATACCAGAAATACAGCCAAACTGAGTGCGAAAAGTAACGATCGGAACGAATCTCCCATCTCTTCATTTTGGCCGGTGAGCATAGTTTGAATGCCAGTGGGTTTAACCACACTGGCCAAAATTTTGTTGATATCCTCAGAAGCTGTTCCCAAATCGCCATAGTTCAGATTGGCGCTAACCAGTGCCACTCGCTGTTGGGCTACACGTCGTATTTCACCGGGACCGTTCTTGATATTGATGTCCGCTACAGATTCCAGCGTAACCGGTTTATCACTTTCCGGATTGATGATCAGATTGCGTAAATCTTCAACACTAGCTCGATTTTTCTTTTGGGCTCGAACCAGTACATCAATTTTACGATCGTGCCAGGAATAACGAGTGGCAACATCACCCCGAACTTTGCTCACTACGTCATTGGCAATATTGTAAACCTGTAAGCCCAATGCCGCTGCGCGTTCTCGATCAAAACGGATCTGAATTTCTGGGCTGCCTTGCTCCATAGTCGTTTTTACATCGGCAAAACGGTCGTTGTTTTTCATTTTCTGGGCTACTTGATCGGATACCTTCTTCAGATCTTTCAGATTGTAACCAGAAATTTCCACTTCAACCGGTGTACTGAATGTAAACAGGGAAGGGCGTGAAAATTTATATTGTAAGCCCGGAATCCGTTCCAAATCCTTTCGCAACTGGCTCATTGCTTGTGCTTCATCCGGTCGAGAAGCTCCATCTACCATCGTTACATTCAGCTCGCCCCAGTTTTCACCGCCTTCATTGGGGTTGGCATCCATGCGATTTCCGGTTCCAGCTACCGAAAATGAGGTGCTAATTAAAGAGACATCATTAGCGGCCTGCTGTACTTTTCGAATGGCCAAGTCAGTTTCCTCCAAGGGGGTACCTGGCGACATATTGAATTCTACTTTGAATTCTCCTTGGGATAAGGATGGTATCAGCTCAATTCCCAACTGTGGCACTAAAGCAATACTTCCCGCAAACAGTAGAAACGCAACAAATACTACGGAAAAACGACGATTGAGTGCTCCACGCAACATATTAGGGTACACATTTTCAATACGCTGGTAGCCGTTCTCAAATACGTTGAGAACAGGGCGGATCAGGTAGGCAATTGCTGTTTTCAAGTAGTGCAATACAAATCGAATGCCTCGTAAGGTGTATTGTGGAACCGTGGTGAATACAAATAATCGTGCGGCTCGCAGCCACCTACCTACTTTGGTATGTGGTTCTGGTAAAGGCTGGGTTGCAATGGGAGCTTTCTTTCGTCCCCCCAGGGAAGACAGCATCGGAATTAAGGTTATAGCAACCAGCAACGATGCCAATAATGAAAAAGTTACAGTGAGTGCCTGATCTCGGAAGAGCTGACCGGCGATTCCTTCCACAAATACCAACGGAAAGAATACCGCGATGGTAGTCAATGTAGAGGCGACTACGGCCATGCCTACCTCGCCAGCTCCATCGCGGGCTGCATCAATGACGGATTTACCCATATCTCGGTGGCGGGCGATATTCTCAAGGACCACAATGGAGTTATCCACCAATAAACCGATACCCAAGGCAATTCCACCTAATGACATAATGTTGAGGGTAATATCATTGCCGTACATCAGATTGAAGGTGGCGATTACGGATACAGGGATAGAGAGTGAGATAATGACAGTCGCCCACACATTTCTCAAAAACAGGAACAGAATTATCACCGCCAACACACCGCCAATTATTCCGGCATCTACTACTTCTTGAACGGCTTGACTAATAAATACCGACTGGTCATAGACCTTTTCGATGCTCATATCATCGGGTAGTCGATCTTGAATGAATCCCATTCGCGAGGTGACATTTTGAGCCACGCTTACCGTATTGGCATCCCCTTCCTTATAAATAGCAATTTCCACTGCCTCGCGTCCATTGATGCGTGTAATTGCTTCTCGTTCCTTGAAGCTGCGTTCAATGATTGCAATATCTCTCAGATAAACCGGTTGCCCATCCCGTGGTGCTACTATTACATCTTTAATTTCGTCAATAGAGGAAAATTGATTAATGGTGCGCACCAAATAGGTTTGTGACCCTTCCTCTAATCGACCGCCTGATAAATTGACATTTTCAGAGGCCAATACCTGGGAGACCCGATCGATAGAAAGACCAAGATGAGATAAACGTTCTTCATCTATGGAAACCTGAATTTCTTCCTCAAGTCCCCCGCTCACTTTCACTGAGGCCACACCTTTGGCCGATTCGACATTCTTTTTGAGTTGCTCATCGGCATAGCGGCGTAAGCGCTTGAGTTTTCCTTGATCCAGCAGCTGGTTCTGACGCTTGTCCAGCGAGGTAAACTGAATATCTTGTTGGGAATCGGCGGCTTCTTCGCCATCAGCATAGAGGGCATAGCGCATGACCGGATCCAACGAGGGATCGAATCGCAAGATCACCGGACGTTCCGATTCCAATGGGAGTGATAACGCATCCAGTTTTTCCCGAACATCAATGCTGGCAAAATCCATATCGGTCCCCCAGGCAAACTCCAGAGTCACATCGGATTGTCCCGACCGGGATATGGATCGGACCTCTTGTACGTTTTTTACCACTCCCAAGGCTTCTTCCACCGGTTTGGTGATCAGATTTTCCACTTCGGCCGGCGCGGCCCCTTCGTATTCGGTTCGAATGGTTAATGTGGGATAACTAAGCTCGGGGAGGAGGTTCATCTTTAAGCGACTGAGCGAAACCAACCCAAATAACAGTATGCCAACTGTAAACATGGCGATGGTAACCCTGCGCCGTACGGAGAGGTCAATGATCTTCATAGGACAAGAAAATTATGTCAGAATCGTCGAGTTAAAAGGAGAGCTAATCTTTACTGGATCACTTCAACCAGGCTACTGTCCTGGAGGCTATTGTGGCCAATCGTAACCACCATTTCGTCTGGCTGTAAGCCATCTACAATTTCAACCATATCCTCTTCAGAATATCCCGTCGAAATCTTTTTTCGGAATGCTTGCTGATCTCGAACTACAAATACATGTTCACGATCATCTTCCGATATAATAGCGGATTTTGGGATTTGGAGGGTGTTTTCATGCACATCGTAGAGGATACGTATGCGTCCGAACATGCCCGGCTTCAGCTTATAGGTTTCATCGCTAACTGCTACCGTGACTTTGAACGTACCGGTGGCGGCATCAACGGTGGGACTTAATCGCAGGATCTCACCTTCAAAGGTTTGCTCAGGCATTGCATCCGCACGTAATAAGGCCGTTTGTCCTACTTTGAGTTTGGAAAGCTCATGTTCGGGTACATGCAAAACGGCCAACAAAGGATCCATATCGGTGATGGTAAACGTTTCCTCATTGTTGGATAACATATTACCCGTTTTTATCGAACGCTGAGAGATGATGCCATCGATAGGAGCAGTAATGGTGGTGTGCGCTAGATTGAGTTTAGCCAGTTCATAAGCGGCTTGCTGATCTTCAAATGTATATTTGGCGTTCTCAAAATCCTCAGCGCTAATTACGTTACGCTCATACAATTCTTTTTTACGGGTGTATTCGTTTTCCCGTTGTTTCAGTAGCGCTTCAGCTCGATTCAGTTCCAGGCGATATTGATCCTTTTCCAGCTGAGCAAGGGGCTGACCGGCTTCTACAAAATCGCCTTCTTCAACATGAATTTTCTCTATAATTCCCGATACCTTGGAGACTACACGTGCCTGATTTTCAGCCTCCAGTGTAGTCGTTGAAGAATAATAAGCCGCCATATTTGCTCGAGATACATGAACTGCTTCTACAGGTACAACTGTGGTGGTGTCTTCCTTATCGTCTTTCTCTTTGGATTGTGTTTCGGTGCTGCAACCCGAAATACCAGAGAACACGACTAAAACAGCTAAAGCGAGTAGTTGTGAAATCTTAGAAGAGTAGCCAAAGTTCATAACCGTTGAATTTACCGTTGATATTTATTGTCGTTTGGCTAATCTCTACGGCATCTCCAGGCAATGGTTACACTCGCAATAAAAAAAGCCGGAATTATGTAAATTCCGGCTTTAGTAAATTGTAGGGCTATTTATGCATGTTTTACATGAATCGTTCAGGATGTTGATCGTCAAAGTCTGTAGCTTCCTGATAGGCTTGACCAACATAGATAATGGTGCCCTCATCAAAGAGCTTTCCAATGAATGTGATGCTGGTAGGTGTGCCATCTTCTCGGAAGCCATTGGGTAATACCACACAGGGATGACCGGTTAAATTGGTGACCAACAAGTTGGATCCACCATAGGTAGGGGAGACATATAGATCAACTTCCTGCATGACTTGATGCATCTCGTCAATAAGTTGTCTACGTATTCGGTTGGCATTGATATATTCTACAGCAGGGATGAATCGAGCCTGACGAAACAAGTTCGGCCACGACCACGGGCGCTGCCACTTCAACTGGTCATCTTTATCAGTACGCGTAAGCTCATCAAATGCAGCAGCGGCTTCCGCATTGAGGATATATCCGATTGCATTTACTGGCAGATCCGGTAGCTCGATGGGCTTTAGTGTAGCTCCCAATGCTTCCAACGTCTCTAAGGTTGCCTGATCCCGCTGTTTATTTTCGTAATCGGATTCAAAGGCAGATTTGAAATATCCGATGGTCAAGGTATCAAAATCGATTTCTGAGGGGTAGTTAAAGGGCATATCAATAACCGATGGATCTTTTTGATCCGGCCCGTAGATATTATTGAAAACCAAGGCAAGATCTTCGGCGGAACGAGTAATAGGACCGATTTTATCCATGCTCCAGCTAAGTGCCATGGCACCGTAGCGACTGATCCGGCCAAAGGTAGGGCGGAGTCCGGTAGTCCCGGTTCGGTTGGATGGGGAAACGATAGAGCCCAATGTCTCGGTCCCGATTGCAAAGGGGACTAAACCCGCGGATGTGGCGGCGGCGGATCCAGCCGAAGATCCACTAGAACCCTGTTCCAAATTCCATGGATTGTTTGTGCGACCACCATACCAGATATCTCCGTACGCCAGTGCTCCCAGGGTTAATTTAGCTACTAAAACCGCGCCAGCATCCTCTAGTTTGTTAATTACAGTAGCCGTTTGATCGATCATCTGGTCTTGGTAAGGAGTGGCTCCCCAAGTGGTTTTATAACCCTGCAAGGCAAATAAATCTTTAATGCCATAGGGAATACCGTGCAGTGGCCCACGATAGTTACCATTGGCTAACTCCAGATCCATAGCCTTGGCACGTTGCATAGCGCGATCTTCCAGCAGGGTGATCACCGCCTCTAACTCTGAATCGTGTGCTTTTAGACGATCGAGGAAGGTGCGCGTAAGTTCAACCGAGGTGACTTTTTTATTTTTGATAAGGCTGGCTAGCTCGGTAACCGAATAAAAAGCGAGCTCATCGAGATCATTCGGACGTTGTACATCTTCAGGGAGATCCCACTGAATAGGATGCTGAGTTTTATCAAATATGGCCCCCGTGGGAATGGGATTAAATACATTTACCGGTTCCACACTATTCGGAATGGGATGTTCTCGAACAGTTTGATAATCCTCCCGCAAATCTTGCAATCCGGATAACATGGTATCCACTTCGGATTGGGTGAATTCCAACCCGATCAGTGAAGCAGCTTGATTAATTGTCTGATCAGTGATGGCTTGATTGGCTACAAATCCGAGGGCAAAAGCAAAACAGAGTCCAAGGATGAGTCCGGCAGAAAATCGATGATTAGATTTCGTATTAGACATGATGTTCAATTGATTAGTAAATAGATAGTTATTGAAATAACCCGTTAGTTTCCACGAGCGTTTGATTCTTTACTTTGAATTGTTGCGCAAAGCTCCTATCATCAGAGTGATCTTTGAAATAGATGAAAATGGTTGCCTATCATACTCGTTTTGATATGGTATTAAAAGGGAATTTCGTGAAAAACGGAAACTGTACCCGCAACTGTGACCTATCTGCTTTGTGCAGAGCGCATGCCCACTTCTTGCCACTGTCTCTATTTGATTAGGGGATGGGAAGGCTGGTAATGCTCCATAGGAAGTCAGGAGACCTGCCATTACACCTATTTCACTGAACGCTAACGGGAATATTAGCACAGTGAACCTTATGACACGCAATGATGTGTGGAGTCATGGATCGAACAAAGTTGGCATACATCCATTTGACTCCGCTACTTACCCCAATTTTATCCTTACTATTCACTCTAAAACCAAGAGTGCGTATATCCATAGCTTGATGAAGCTATGGGGGCTAATGGTATTCCTATGGGCAAGCATAAACCCTTTGGTTGGATACGGCCAATCAAAAACCAAAGGTGATACCTTGACGTATCAATCCGCGGAAGTCACTATCACAGCCACGCGAATCAATGTTCCTTGGAGCAAGCAACCGGTGGCCATACACGCTATTGATTCTATTGCCACTCAATCACTGTCTAGCTCAATTGCTGATGTTTTAGCCTCCCAAGCACCATTATTCCTGAAAAATTACGGACCGGGGGGGATTGCCACCTTAAGCCAACGCGGCTTAGGTGCCCACCAAACCCAAGTTCTTTGGGAAGGCATGGAATTAAATCATCCCATGCTTGGAGTAGTGGATTTATCTCTCTTACCCGCAACAGTGGTATCCAGTATATCAATGGGAGGTTCTAACCCAAGTTCGGCTTATGGAAGTGGAAGTTTGGGGGGAACTGTTTATATGCAATCCAGCAAAATATCCAAAGGATTACAATTGAGGCAATCCTATAGTCAGCTGAATAATACAACATCCCAGCTTCAAATGGGATGGGAAGATGAGCCGGAGGTGTGGGAAGTCATGCTATCGGGATCCTATTCCAAGGCACAAAATGATTTCCAGTTTGAGAATCCCATTACCCGGCAAAGTGAACAACGGTCGCATAATCAAGTCATTAGCCAACATTTACTGGGAAAAGTTAAATATAGCGGTGATCGGGTTGACTGGACTACCCTTGCGTGGTGGAATCGAGCTGACCAGCAGATACCCGGCTCAGTGGTATCATCCAGTAATCAAGCATCGCAGTACGATGAATTTATTCGAGGATTGATCCGTGCCCAGTGGTATGGTTGGAAAGGAGCTTGGCGCGCGGAAACCGGTGGTAGTTGGGTACAACTAAACTATGACCAACCCCAAGCGAATATTCGTAGCCGTAGTACGTCTTATTCAGGAAAGGGAAGTCTGCAATATCGAAGATATCACAGCGATCAGTGGGAATGGAAGGCCAGTACTGAATTTAATCTAAAGCACATTCGAACCAACAACTTTGCGGTTGATTATGACCGATCTGTTGCCGCTATACAGTGGCAGGGACAATGGAATATTTATCCGAAATGGTCCATATATCCGGCATTCCGCGTAGATCGCTACTCGGATTTTGGGTGGACCATGAGCCCTTCGCTGGGAATCAACTGGGAAATAATTGAACAGCAGATCTTTCTATTCGGTAACGCTAGTCGAAATTTCAATGCTCCCACATTCAATGATTTGTACTGGAATCCCGGGGGAGATCCATCCATTAAACCTGAACGCAGTATTCAGGTTGAGCTAGGAGTCAAGTGGCTGGATCCACAATGGGGACGTCATCAGATCAGTTCGTATCAATTGTGGATTGAAGACGGCATTCAGTGGTTGCCTGGAGCAAATAGTGTTTTCGAAGCCCAGAATGTTAAGAACCTTCGGGGTTACGGTATTGAATGGTCGTCTGATCTACCTCTATTGACGGGATATTTACAATTGACATGGCTTCACAGAGGAACTTGGACCCGCACAGAAATCGAAGAGGCCCGATTCCGTGATGATGCGGCCGTGGGTCTACAGCTGCCTTATGTTCCGGAACTCAATGTAAAGGAGCAGCTTTTGGTGAACTTTTGGAAAATGAAGCTACGGCTAAGTGGGCAATGGGTCAGTACCAGATACACCACGGAAGATCATCTTCGGGCACTGGATCCTTATTGGAACTGGAACTTAGCGGCTAGTTACCAGATCAAATGGGGAGCTAACCACAATAATAATCAGTCCAGCAAGCTTCAGATACATGTAGAAATCAAGAATTTATTCAATGAGCGTTACCAGGTTGTGGAATATTACCCTATGCCCGGTCGCTATATCAAAGGAAGCATTCAAATTACAATCTAACTTAAATCATTAAATGGCTCGTATAGAGCCTAAACTAAAAACATATCGGGTTATGAATACAACATCGGGAAAATGGATCACGCTAATAATACTATTGGTTAGCTTTACTGCCTGTTCGGACAATAGTGATGATGGACCGTCCATTAGTGGGATTTATGTAGTGAATGAAGGAAACTTCAACCAGGGAAATGCCAGTGTCACTGTTTATAATGCAGAAGCGCAAGATGTGGTGCAGCAGGCATTTGAATCTCAAAATAATCGACCGTTGGGCGATGTGGCCAATAACATCACCCGCATTGAAGATCGGCTCTATATCGTCGTAAACAATAGTCATAAAATCGAAGTGGTAAATCCAGACGATCTGAGCAGCATCGGTACCATATCCATACCTGAACAAGGAAGTCCAAGGAATATCGTAAAGGCAAGAGACGGTATTGCCTACGTAACCAATTTATATGCGAATACGGTGAGTATTGTAGACTTAGAGTCCTTATCGGTTACCGGAAGTATTGGTGTAGGGAATAACCCAGAAGGAATTGCAGTAGCCAATCAACGAGCATTTGTGGCCAATAGTGGACTGGGAAGTGGAAATACGGTTACCGTAATTGATGTAACTACCGATGAGGTGATTAATACATTAGATGTTGGGGATAACCCTACCGACATGGTGAAAGATGCGGCCGACCGTATTTGGTTGGTATGCACGGGAGCTTATAATGACTATAGCGATCCCAATGATGATACGCCCGGATTTTTATACGTGATAAATAGTGGCACCACTTCCATTACTAATTCCATAGAGTTGGGAGGACATCCATCAGACATCGCAATAAGTAATAACGAAGGAAAAGTATTTATCCTTAATGAGGGTATTCAAATAATCAGAACCAGTGATCTGAAGCTGGAAGCCACTTGGGCATTAAATCGGAGTTTATATGCCTTGGGGGTGTCCGAGACAAATAAAACATACGTTTATGGCGCAGATCCCAAAAATTATGCACAACAGGGTATGGCTATTAAGTACGATATGAATGGCGTTCCTGTAGATAGTTTTGATACTGGAATAATACCTGGATCATTTTATATGGAAATAGATAAATAAATCATTATTAATGAGGTTGAAATATTGCAATTATTAAATTGATATTGCCATGTATAAAATTTAAAAACTAAGATATCAACATGTGGAGAATTTTGGCATGATGGGATGTGGATAACTTGTTTAGTCCATATTCCGATTGGCTTTCTGAATTTAAAATCGCCCTTTGTGATCTGAAAAGGGCGATTTCTATTTGTGTAAATCTAGTTTTGAATTAAATAATTTGCCCATATATACGTTAGCTATATCTGAAAAAAATATATTGTAATGTTTAGCTAGATCTAGTATTAATTTTTTATCGTAAAAATGTGGATAACTTCGCCGAAATGTGGAAAAGTTTTCCTCAAATAGGCTTGCCGAGTGGGTGCTTGGCGTCTATATTGTAGGCAACAATTAACCGAGGGCTATCGCTTGATGTCGATGTTTTTTTCTATGCTGAAATCCATATCTAAAACTAATTATAACATCAAGCGAAATGTCTATTCTTTTTCACTAACACAGTAATTTATAGGAGAGCCTGCATGAAATTTAATCGCTTCTTTACCCGTGAAGAGTGGGACTCACCTTATGGAGATCTGGAATTCGTGTCGCGTAAGTCGGAGATCAAAAATCCTGATGGATCCGTTGTATTTCAGATGGATGAGGTCATGGTACCCAAAGATTGGTCACAAGTTGCCACCGACATTATTGCCCAAAAGTATTTCCGTAAGGCTGGCGTACCCGCAGAAGTCAAAAAAATTGATGAAGAGGGAGTACCCGATTGGTTGAAACCATCCGAGGCTGATGAGAAAGCCATGAAGGGGTTGGATGAGGATGAAAAATATTCTCACGAATCAGACAGTCGACAAGTATTCCACCGTTTGGCTGGTTGTTGGACTTATTGGGGTTGGAAGCATGATTATTTTGACACCGAAGACGATGCTAAAATCTTTTATGAAGAACTCTGCCACATGCTGGCTCGCCAAATGGCGGCTCCCAATAGCCCGCAATGGTTCAATACCGGGCTGTATTGGGCTTATGGTATCAATGGACCGGCACAAGGTCATTATTATGTAGATCCGGAAACCGGCCGGGCCAATAAATCTAAAGATGCCTATACCCATCCTCAGCCGCATGCCTGCTTTATCCAGAGTATTGATGATGATCTGGTAAATGAAGGGGGGATTATGGACTTGTGGGTTCGTGAGGCGCGATTGTTTAAGTACGGATCCGGTACGGGAAGTAACTTCTCCGCCATCCGCGGAGAAGGCGAACCGCTCAGTGGTGGCGGCCAATCTTCTGGCTTAATGAGTTTTCTAAAAATTGGCGATCGTGCAGCTGGAGCCATTAAGTCGGGTGGTACGACTCGTCGCGCGGCAAAAATGGTATCATTGGATCTAGATCACCCAGATATCGAAGAGTATGTGAACTGGAAAGTTCGCGAAGAGCAAAAAGTGGCCAGCTTGGTTACTGGATCCAAGGTGAATGAGAAACACCTGAAAAAGATTATCAAGCTGTGCAATAAGCCTATAGAAATTGACGGCCGAACTTTTAATGGCGCAGTGAGTCGTGATCCCTTAAAGAACAAAGAACTGGGTAAAGCGATTAAGCAGGCTAAAAATGATAATGTACCGCTGAATTATATCGAGCGGGTAGTCCAACTGGCCGAGCAAGGATTTACCGATCTGGAGTTCGATACCTATGATACCGATTGGAACTCGGAAGCTTACGGCACCGTGAGCGGACAGAACTCCAACAACTCGGTTCGAGTTCCCAACGACTTCATGAAAGCGGTAGAAGAAGATGATGACTGGCATCTGTACGGCCGGGTGGAAAAACGCGACGCGGCTGAAGAAGGCCGTGAACCTGAGCCCATGAAAACCCTTCGTGCACGTGAGCTTTGGGATGATATCGCCTACGCGGCGTGGTCCAGTGCTGATCCGGGAACACAGTATCATGATACGATTAATGAGTGGCATACCTGTCCGGCAGATGGACCGATCAAAGCCAGTAATCCGTGTTCTGAGTACATGTTCTTGGATAATACCGCCTGTAACTTGGCGTCTTTAAATCTGCTCAAGTACTATGATGAGGAAAGCGGTAAGTTTGACGTTTCCGCGCTCCGATTTGCCTCACGTATGTGGACTACTGTACTGGAGATTTCGGTTCTGATGGCGCAGTTTCCATCCAAAGAGATCGCACAGTTATCCTACGATTTCCGTACGCTTGGACTCGGTTTTGCCAACCTGGGAGCCGCTCTGATGGTTCAGGGTGTACCTTATGATAGTGCAAAAGGAGCCGCAATTTGTGGTTCTTTGACCTCAATCATCCACATGTCGGCGTACGCCACCAGTGCTGAAATGGCCGGTGAATTAGGTGCATTTAAGCGCTTCGATGATAACGAAGAGCACATGATGCGTGTGCTGCGCAATCACCGACGAGCAGCTTATAATGTACCTCCCGAAGAGTATGAAGGACTGACCATCAAGCCGATGGGTATTGACGCCAGCGAATGTCCCGATTACTTGCTTAAAGCGGCTCGAGAGGATGCTGATCGTGCAGTAGAACAGGGTGAAGAGCACGGATATCGTAATGCTCAGGTAACGGTAGTTGCTCCAACAGGTACTACTGGCCTTGTCATGGATTGCGATACGACCGGAATTGAGCCTGATTTCGCGCTAGTGAAATTCAAGAAGCTGGCTGGTGGCGGTTATTTCAAAATCATCAACCAGAGTGTACCGGGCGCGCTTAAGAAGTTAGGCTACAGCCCTAAAGAGGTTGAAGATATTGTCAATTACGCCAAAGGGCATGGGACCTTGGACGGTTGTCCGCACATCAATGAAGAAGTACTGCGAGAAAAAGGCTTCGGCGATGAGCAAATTGAAGCCGTCGAGGAAGGCCTTCCCGGTACCTTCGATATCAAGTTTGCATTCAATCAGTGGACCTTGGGCGAAGACTTCTGCAAAGAGGTATTGGATCTGACTGAGGAGCAACTCTCCAATCCGCAATACAATATTCTGCGACACATTGGATTCTCTGAGGAAGAGATTCAGGAAGCCAACGATTATGTCTGTGGTACCATGACGGTTGAGGGCGCTCCCCATTTGAAAGATGAACACTTGCCGGTGTTTGACTGTGCCAACCGATGTGGTCGCATTGGTACGCGGTTTATTAAGCCAGAAGGTCATATTCGAATGATGGCCGCTGCACAACCATTCATCTCTGGAGCGATCTCCAAGACCATCAACCTGCCTAACGAGGCCACGGTTGAGGATATCAAAGACGCTTATATGAAGTCTTGGAAAATGATGTTGAAAGCCAACGCGCTCTATCGCGATGGCTCCAAATTAAGTCAACCTCTGAACTCCCTGAGCGATGTGTTCGAAGAGCTGGAAGAGGAAGACTTCGATGAGGAAACCAAAGAAGCGCAAGATCGCGTGGTTCAAACAGCCGAACGAATTATCCATAAATATGTGGCTGGTCGTAAACGCTTGCCCACCCGCCGAGGCGGCTATACGCAAAAAGCCAAAATTGGCGGACAAAGTGTGTATCTGCGCACCGGTGAGTATGACAATGGACAACTGGGCGAAATATTCATCGACATGCATAAAGAAGGTGCTGCCTTCCGTAGTTTGATGAACTGCTTTGCCATTTCCATTTCTTTGGGGCTGCAACATGGCGTTCCTTTGGAAGAATTTGTGGATGCGTTTGTATTCACCAAGTTTGAGCCTAGCGGTCATGTAGGTGGAAATCCGCACATTAAGATGAGTACTTCCGTTATTGATTACATTTTCCGTGAACTTGCCGTCAGTTACCTGGGGCGGGAAGATCTGGCTCATGTTTCTCCGGAAGAGATCGATGTGCGCAAGATGCGTCCTACCGATCAACCGGATCCGGAAATCAAAGACAAGGAGCAGCAGCTCAATGAGGAGGCCAAGGTAAAACGTCCGGCGGGTGTACCCAATGGAACCCAACCTGAGGCTGATCAAGCTGCCCAAACCAGCGACTTTGTCGATGAGGCGGAATCCGATTACGATCGGGCCAAGCAGCTGGGATATACCGGTGATGCTTGTCCGGAGTGCGGTAGCATGACTATGGTTCGTAACGGCACCTGTCTCAAATGCGTCACTTGTGGATCAACTACAGGTTGCTCCTAATTGACGGACTTGACTAATTGTGGTAAGCGGTATCTCGAAAGGGGTACCGCTTTTTTTATGCGTGAAATCCGTTACATTATTGGGGCACAACATTAGTTTAAGGTTAAACCATTGTAATCGAGAGTTTCTCTATGCGCATTCTCTACATCTTTCCCCACCCTGATGATGAATCATTCGGTCCGGCTCCCGCTATTTCTTATCAACAGCGACAGGGACACGAAATTCATTTATTAACGCTTACCAAGGGCGAGGCCACCAAGCAGCGTCATCGATTGGGGGTGAGTAAAGAGGAGATGGGAGAGATCCGGTATAATGAAATGAAAGCGGTGGCTGAGGTACTGGATTTGGACGATTTAACCGTGTGGGACTTTCCGGATGATGACTTAAAGGAGCTGGATCCACGATCGCTGGAAAACGCTATTCATGATCATATAAAAGAGATAGCCCCTGATATTTTGGTCACCTACGCTGTTCATGGCATTAGTGGATTTTTCGACCACTTGGTTACGCACGCTGTAGTCAAGCGGTTGTATTGTGATTTACGCGATCAAAACCTAGCCTATGCGCCACGGCGGTTAGCGTTATTTACTTTATCCGATGATAATGTAGAGGGAAAGTTCAATCTAAAAAGTTCACATCCCGACGACATAGATGTTGCCTTGAATGTGGAAGAGGTCGATATGGAACGCTTTCACAAGGCGTTGGACTGTTACGAGACGTATCAACAGGTAATTGAGGATAGTGGGGTGCGGAAACAGGTGACTTCAACGGTGTATTTTGAATTATTTGACGAAAATTTCAATCCATATTTATCGGACATTACGGAACAAATACCTGATCAATAAAACTAAAATGCCCCCTTGATAAGACGACTTAGGTTACTTTTAATACCATCGATAAAGGGGGGTAAAGGCATTTTAGCCATAATTTTTAGTTCTTCAGTAATGGAACTTTGTTCATCGAGAAACCGCAACACTCGTTGTATGGAATGTTTGGTAAACAAGCATTCAAAGACCTCCAAAGCACGATGTGGTTGTTGAGTGATCACATGGAGCAGCAGTAGGTCATAAATCCGGAAACGCATGGGGGATCCAAAATGATCTGGAAACGGCTCATTCTTAATGATGGCTTCTGCCAAATGTTTCGTTTGTCGTTGTATATTCAGGAAAGTATAACCGGTGCTAGCTTTGGTAAGCCCTCCCATTCCTCCCAAGTTGTAGATGCGTCGATGGGTATCAAACCAGGTTGGAATAAACCGATCCATCATAGGTATTTTGCCCTGTTCCACCCGGTTTATGTCGTAGGTGGCTGGTTGAAGGTCGAACCGTGAAGACAGGTAGGACCGCAGACGCTGCTCATAGGATGTGACCTGCCACGGTTCCGTTGAAAACACGGTATATTCTACCAATGCTCGTCGTTTGCTCCAGGGAAGCATGTAGGTAAACCCCACTTCCTGATTAAGCGAGGTATCGAAATCCATGAAATGGGGAAGGGAGACATCAAAAACATCGGTATTAGTTTCGATTTCCCAACCTAAAAAATGTTGCCAAACAGGATAGCGTGGGGAAGTGGTGTGAGGGGGGAGAAAGGCACTTTGCAGGACATAGGGTGCCTGATACGTTTGGTTACCCACCTGTACGCTTCCTTTGGTGCTTGTACTAAATACAGTATCCGCCGGTTTCTTCAACACCGTAATATTATCTGATTGCTGGATTTGCTTCCACATGTTTTGGCCAAAATCCAAACCTCGAATACAACTGTATTGATAGGGATCTAAGGAGAAAGTAAAATCTGAGCTGGGTAATCCAACCAATAGCTGATCCCAGCTGCGATGAATCAAAGAGGAGAGCGGTGGATCGGATTGATGCCAGAAACACCAGGTTTTTTCCTTTATCTGTTCGGGCTCAGGTTCCAACAGCAAAATTGATAATGAGTGATCATATTGCCTCAGATAATGTAGTAGACTGTGACCGGAAGCACCGCCACCCACCACAATTAAATCAAAATGGTTTTGCATTTAACTCCCCATTCCTTTTAACCCAAACATTAGCAATATCCCTCAATAATTTTCCTTTTCGCGCAGAGGTAGTACACGTCTTGCCAAATGATCTCCATTATAGTTAGATATCGCAGCATACCAGTGATTTTTCCATTTCCAGGATACTACATGAGTTCCTTTTACATTCTCTACATAATAATCCCCATTGGTAACACAGGTCGAAACTGCATCGGGATTGCGATCTAGTGTGCCATTTTTTATCAATTGCTGTTCATCGAAGACAAATAAATAAATATAGTTTTGACCGCTGGTTTCATATTCCAGCAAGGGGGTGATATAATCTGCAGTGATTTCCGATAAAACTACCCCACAAAATTCAGCCCCCTCAATGTTTGGGATATGCACACTTAAATGGAGATTCTCCTCTAACCATCGCATCGCTCTTTGACGTTTGGTAGTAGCTAATGTGGGAGTGAGGGGTTTCCCAGCATTGGTGGAATAAAAGGAATAGGTCTGATAAGCTAGTGATGAATGGTCCGTACCTGGCCAGTTGAGTTTAGTTGAGTTTGAGTTCCATAATACCATAGCCCCGTAAAAAACAATCAACAGGATGGCGGCAGCCAAGCTTGTGTAGACCCAAGTCCGTTGATTAAAGTTTACAATCGGAATGGGATGAATGGTTGCAGATTTTGTTTGTTGAGCTGGTCGCGCAGTTTGTCTGTGAGTCGTTCGCTCGGATTCAGTAGGGGAGTATAATTTATCTTGCACCCAGTTTTTTAATCGGGGCGGAGCAGCTGCACATTGATAATGAGACTGTAGGTATTTCTTTAATCTGCGCTCTTGTTCCAGTAGCTTTAGTATGGAGGGATCTTTTTGAGCATAGAATAAGAATGCTTCCTCTTCACGTTGGGAAGCTTCACCATCTACAATGGGAGTAATAAGCTCCACTGCTTCTTGTCTGTTGAGTGCTCTATACCCCATAATTCAAAGCACAAAAGATGCTATTAAGTGATCGGAATTAGAAGAACCTTTAATGGAATGAACTTTTATTGATACATTCTAAGACTTCAAACAAGGTGGTATACCAAAGTGTTCCTGATTAGCAAAGAATTTTTACTACAATAATCATTCGAAAGATTTCATAAAAGATTCAATGGAGATATATCATCAACAACATTTTTCTCTGTTAGATGCGGCGATGGACGGACAGCTAGCTGTTGCGCAAAGACTTATCGATGAGGGAGAAGACATTGAGCAAAGAAGCTCTAATGGGACTACCGCTCTGTTGAACGCGGTTATGTATTCCCATGATGAAATTGTGAAATTGTTACTGGAGCATGGAGCCGAGGTAGATGTTCGTATAGTCCCTGAGCAGATTACCCCATTGATGGTTTCCTGTTCAAATGGGACCGATGATATTTCTAAGATACTCCTACGGGCAGGCGGAGATCCAAAGTTAGTTGATCAGCACGGTAATACGGTGCTTCACTATGCCGCTTTTGCTACTTCATTATCACTGATCAAAAAAATATTCAATGCCGCTCCAGACCAATTAGACAGTGACAATGATAAGGGGAATACCCCTGTTCTGATAGCAGCTCAGGAAGGACGTTTTGAGGTGGTGAAATGGTTTTTAAAACAACCGATTGAGATTGAGCGCGTGAATAAAGTCAACCAGAACCTGTTACTAGTTTTGGTCAAAAGTTCGATCCAGCCAGATCGGGAACTCGAGTCTATCTTCGATTTATTAGCTCCCTTGGTGAGTTTTAATAATCACCGGGCTTGGTTTGCCTCTTGTATGTTGGGACGAAAATATTGGGTCTCTCATATGATGAATTGGAAGCTAGATATCAATTTACAGGACGAATATGGTAATTCTGGATTGCACTATGCTGTAGCTGGTCAACATTACGAAATAGTTACACTCCTACTTCAGAACGGTGCGGATCCTAATCTGCAATCTAATGAAAGCCAACGGCCTATAGACCTTGCTAATACAAGCATGGATCAAAAAATGGGAGAGTTGCTCAGTAATGGCTGATTGGGAACTCCGGATTGATTTACCCATGCGATATTTGATATTGCTCATGGTATTGTTGGCCTTCAATGTTAGAGCGGTGAAGGCTCAACTTTTAAATGTTGAATCCCATCGGTTGCAGACCGATACCACTTCTACATGGGATCTGCGAATGAAACTAGGTTTTGATGCGATTAAACAGAAAAATTCCGTATTCCGCGTGGCCGCTGGGGGGCAGATTGGCTACCAGCAAAGCCGTTGGAATATGCTACTGCTTAATGACTTTCAATTTGTACGTGTGGAGGCGGACAACATTATCAGTTCGGGATACGCTCATCTGCGATTTGGGTATTGGTGGAATGCAAGGATAGCCGGTGAAACCTTTCACCAGCTGCAATACGATGCCGTACGAGGGTTAGATCAACGATGGTTAACCGGTGGCGGGCTACGCATTGCATTACTTTCTGATCCCAAGAAAAACCTTTACTTAGGGGTAGGCGCGATGTTTGAATCTGAATACTGGACGGTCCAAGATGAGGCAAGTCAAGACATTACCATAAAAAATCGGCTACTGAAATCTACCAATTACCTGAGTGGCAATTTGCAGGTTTCGGAGCAAGTCTCGGTAAACGTGGTAACGTATTATCAAGCACGATTTAAGCAATTCTTTTCTCCTCGTTTGATTGGAGATGCGCGTCTAAATGTCAAATTGAATGAAACCATTCATTTGGCCATCAGTTGGGTTTCCACATACGATTATGCCCCAATCAGAGAAACCGAATCGTTCGTGTATTCCTTGAGTAATCTAGTTTCCATCAATTTGTGATGTTGTCCAATTGCCACTGTCCCATATAGAATCCTTTTAAGCATTTCAGGGAAGGGATCATACTCTTCAACAGATGTTTCTCAATCGTTGAAGGACCGATCACTTGTCTTAATTGAAAACCGGTCTGTTCAACTAAGTCTAAAAATTCTTGCTTGGTGTAATCAAAAAGTAGTTGCTCACCGACACTTTGTACACTTCGCTCGTAGATGTACCGGTGATAATCAGATAATTCATTTAGGACGAAAAGAGTGGACCACAACTGGGTGGATAGTTGGGGTTTCGTCAATTCCCGAATTTCCCCCAATATTACCGAAACACGGTCGCGGGGAAGGTAATCCCACAACCCTTCAGCAACAAAAATGGAGTGGCGGCCCGGTTTAAACGAGGGATGAGCTACCAAGTGATCTTTTAATGATGCACCGGGCGGACTTTTAATAAGATGAAGTTTAGACTCCGCAAAACCTAAGTTATTCAATAAGTTAGACTTGAACGAAATCATGGCCCTGGAATCTAGTGAAAAGGTGGTTATGCCCCGTTTTGAAGTATATAGCGGAGCATAGTCAAGACCACCGCCCAAGAAGATGAATTGTAATTGGGAGGTTGGGTGTTCTAAGGCATCTATCCAATTCAAAGTGATTTTTTTACGTGCAATAATATGACCGAGATCACCCGATAGTCCTAGCTCATTAAGGGTTTTCAACAGCCATCGGATAGGTTTGTGCTGAACCAATGAGTGAAAATTGTGCAACGGAGCAGGTAACCGTTTCACTGCTTGGCCGGAATAATGAATCATATCTCTGGGAAAGCGCTTGGCGATATCCGGATATTGACTCAACCCCCAGAACTTGATCAGTATGAATAGGGCAGTAAGACTTAGATCATCCAGCTTGGTCGTAAAGTGACGATTAGAGGTACGCATTTTCATTAATTAATCACTTTTCGATAATCCAGTTGAGTGTGGATTCTGGATAGGATTCAATAGATAAAAAATGGCCATGGGCAGGATGCTCGAACTCCAGCATAACCGACCGCAAATGCAGGGGAAGGGAGTGGTGATCGGAGCCATACTTTACGTCACCGACAATGGGATGTCCGATATGCGCAAATTGCGCTCGTATTTGATGAGGTCTTCCGGTTTGCAAATGGACTTCTAGTAGCGAGTAAACGCCTTGATCCAAAGTTTGTGTATTTATCAATCGAAAACTAAGTACCGCTTTTTTACTATCCGGATGGGAATCATCAAATACTAATGCTTTAACCGGGTTTGTAGTTTTTTTGATCCAATGTTGCAGTACCCCATTTTGTGGACACTGGCCATGACATAGTGCCCAATAACTTTTCCTTATCCTATGCTCCTTAAATTGTTTGGCTAAATGCCGAGCTGCATCAGCTCGTTTCGCTAATACCATCAATCCAGAAACCGGCCGATCTAGGCGGTGGAGTAAGTGTGATTTTTGGGCATGAGACTTAACGATTTCCGATACAGCGGGAGCCCCAGTGTGATCCGGTTGGGACAATAGGTCTGCAGGTTTATCCACAACGATTAGGTACTCGTCCTCAAAATATATGGGAAGGGCGGGCTTGGTTTGCGTATAGTCAACAATTTTAGAATTGGTACGTTGAGTCATGGAATCCTATACTATGGTTGGTGCGCCAAGGTAGAAAAGATTTGTGAATTAAATTAGAAGACTTCTCTAGCGTGAGCAACGATTCGTCTACAGAAATAAGTATTGAGGAAAAGGTCAGTAACCTCCCCTCCAAACCGGGAGTATATATCTTTAAAGATAACCGGGATAACGCACTCTATGTGGGTAAGGCAAAGCGCTTGATCAATCGTGTGCGATCCTATTTTCAAGATTCCAGTACTCACGATGGCCGAATTCGAGTGATGGTGTCCAAGATTGATGATCTGGATATTATGGTCACCGATTCGGAAGCGGAAGCCTTGATTCTGGAAAATAATATGATCAAGGAGCATCAGCCGCGGTACAACATTATGTACCGTGATGATAAAAGTTATCCGTATATCTGCGTGACTAACGACGAGCGTCCAAGAGTCTTTCCCACTCGAACAGTGATTAAAGATGGAAGTAAATACTTTGGCCCTTATGATCATGTGGGGCATATGCGGCGGATGCTGGAGACCATTCGGGAAACCTTTGGCTTGTGCACCTGCGCTTGCTCTTCAAAAATGGTAGATCGCACCCGAGGCATGCCTAAGTGGCGGAGCTGTTTTGATGATTACATTAGCGAGTGTTCGGCCGATTGGGATCGTGATGTCTATAAATCGACCATGGAAAAGGTAACGCGCATGTTGAATGGTCGAACGGACGATTTGATCCGGGAGCTCAAGGAAGAGATGCAGATCGCTTCGGAAGCCTTGGCATTCGAGGAGGCCGCCAAAATCCGAGATAGCATCAAGTCCATACAGCGCTATAGTAGGAAGATGAAGATTGTAGCCAACAAGAAAGTAGACCGCGATGTGTTCACTATTGCGGTGGATGATGACATATCTATGGCTTGTGGGGTACTTTTAAAAATCCGAGAAGGTAAAATGCTGGGCAAGTTTCATCGGTATATGAAAAATATTGATGGACTGAGGGAAGGCACCATGTTGCAATCCTTTGTGGAAGATTACTACACCGGAAGTCACGCGGGGGCCATACCGGATGAGGTTTATGTCAGCCATGACTTGGTCAATGATGAGCCATTACTGGAATATCTCTGGCAGGAGCGAGGTAAGAAAGTACCCATCAAGACCCCCAAAATTGGCGAAAAAAAGCAGTTAATCCGGATGGCGCAATCCAATGCTAAATATTTGCTTGGTGAGCGTAAACTGGAAATTGAAAAAGCCAATCGGGATCGTATACCACACTCCGTACGAGAGCTTAAAGAGCATTTAAAGCTTTCCCGATTACCCCGACGCATCGAATGCTTTGATAATTCAAATCTTCAGGGGACGGATCCGGTCGCGTCTATGGTTTGTTTTGTAGATGCGCGTCCACGGAAAAGCGAATATAAACGATTTAACATCAAAACCGTTGAAGGGCCGGATGATTTCGCATCCATGAAAGAAGTGTTATCCCGTCGATACAAGCGTGTACAGGACGAGGGACTGCATATACCTGACCTTATTGTAGTCGACGGTGGGAAAGGCCAATTATCGAGTGCAGTGGAGGCGCTAAAAGAAATCGGTTTTTACGGACAATGTGACATAATTGGATTGGCCAAGCGACTTGAAGAAGTATTTTTGCCCGGTCAAAGCGCACCAGTGATGATTCCCAAGACTTCATCTAGTTTGAAATTGTTGCAGCAAGTTAGAGACGAAGCACATCGTTTTGCCATCTCATTCCACCGACAGAAACGCTCCAAGCGTACCATTCAGACCGAATTAGAGCAAATCAAAGGAGTGGGACCGAAAACGGCAAAAAAATTGCTCAAGCAAATAGGGTCGGTAAAAAAAGTTCAAGCATGCAGCCAGGAAGAATTAGAAGCGGTAGTTGGTCCTGCCTTAGCAGACAAGATTTTTAACTATTTTCAGGACTAACATTAATATGTGGTTATATAGTGTGTCAAATGGGCATAGATTGTTTGTGAATGATCGAAAGAACTGCAACAACGACACAAAAGCATCCGTATGGTGGGGTTGGCACGAAATTCTCACATATTCATGATGTCTACATAATTTAGAACTAATTTAAATTATAATCTTAAACCCGAATGATTACTGCTACATCGGTTGTTAAGGATGATTGATGTATAAAGTGAAACCGATATCGCAATATTATAAAATTTTGAGCCGTTAGGTGGTCTATTATGATGCTCAAACAGTCTAAAAATATAAGTTCCAAGTATGAGCAGCTCAAAGATCGAGAGCTCGTCAAGATGTTTCAAAAACAAGGCGATGAGCAAGCGTTTCGAGAGCTGATGAATCGTCATCAGGCGAAAATCTATTCCTATATTTATAGCATGGTAACCAATCCTGAAATTGCTAATGATATTTTTCAGGAGACGTTCACCAAAGTTATTACCAAAATGGAAAGTACGTATAACGAGCAAGGCAAATGGATTGCCTGGGTTATGCGTATTGCTCATAACGCTACGATCGACTACATTCGTAAACAGAAACGATATGTGGACGTAAATGGCAGTTATGACGACGATTCTCGCACCGATTTCTATGATCGATTGCCGGATGAGGATCTCGTATCAGCTCAGGAACAGATCGAGAAGGATGAGGCAAAATCCAGCTTGATGAAACACATTGCTGAGCTGCCTGAAGAACAACGCCAAGTAGTAATGCTACGTCATTACTATGAAATGCCGTTTAAGGAGATAGCTGAACTTACAGATGTTTCTATAAACACGGCACTAGGACGCATGCGTTATGCGTTAATAAACTTGCGTAAGTTGTTCGACAAGGAAAAGCAGGAAGAAGCAAACTATGCTGAACGAGGATAATATTTGCATTAAGTACTTGATGAATGAGCTGGATCCGTCTGAGGCCATGCTCGTTGAGAAGGCGATGATGGAAGATCAGGACCTTCTAATTGAGATTGAAAGCTTCCGGGCAACACTGCAAAAAGTGGATAAATTGCCTACGGTACAGCCGCCTCAAGAATTGAGTGAAAATATTATTCAAAAAGCTGCTGAACGCCATTCATCAGCAACCAGGCAAGCTTTAGAAAAATATCGACTGCAGCAGCCCAAATATTACGCTGCTGCAGCTATGTTGTTGGCTGGGGTCACCATTGGAACCCTGACTTTTGATCTGACTCCTCATCTTGTACCGGGGATGATGACCGAAGGCACACAAACCCAGGGACAGGCATCAAGCCCGGCTACGATCTCATCCACAACGGCGCCGTCCACATCTGCTAGCTCACAAGGTTCCTCCGAAAATGCAATACAACCTTGGGTGGATCAAAATGAGGTATTGTATTTTAAGGAGCAATCCGGTCAGGAAGGGGTTTCATTCATCAATGATGCCATGATGCAAGAAAGCCTTAAGAAATTGAAGCCGATCAATGAACCGATGCACTTCCAGATGAATTCTAATTCCTATCAATTAACCGGTTCCCCTCGCTAGTTTTTAAATTCGGGCTCCACTTAATTGACCGGGATTCAGAAACGAATGGAGTGCTAATTTTTTTTCCATCCTCCATCACATTATATTTTGCTTTGATAGATTCAAAGTGAAATGAAGAAAAACGGGTTACATGGGTAAAGTCATTTCTATTGCTAACCAGAAGGGGGGGGTTGGAAAAACAACCACCGCTATCAATCTGGCAGCCAGTTTAGCGGCTATCGAACATCCCACATTAATTATTGATACTGATCCACAAAGTAACACCACGAGTGGCTTGGGGATTGATTCCAAGACGGTCAGCAATTCAATTTATGAGGTTATGGTGGGGGGGATTGAATCATCTGAAGCCATACTGGAAACCGAACTCCCATTTTTAGATCTCATTCCATCACATATTAATTTGGTGGGTGCCGAGATAGAAATGATTGATCGCGAGGAGCGCGAACGGATTTTATCCAAAGCGCTTGGAGATTTACGTGAAAAATATGATTTCATCATCATTGATTGTCCGCCATCGCTGGGGCTACTAACCATCAATGCACTAACCGCTTCCGATTCCGTATTGATTCCGGTTCAATGCGAATATTTTGCTCTGGAGGGATTAGGTCAGTTGTTGAATACCATCAAAATCGTTCGGCAACATCTCAACACCGATCTGGAAATTGAAGGGGTACTACTGACCATGTACGATACCCGAACTCGGCTCTCCAACCAGGTGGCTGATGAAGTAAAGCGTTACTTTAATGATCGAGTATTTGAGGCCATCATTTCTCGTAATGTTCGCCTTGCTGAGGCTCCCAGTTTTGGGAAACCGGTATTATTGTATGAATCTACCAGTGTGGGGGCAAAGAACTATTTATCACTGGCTCGAGAAATTATAACCCGAAACAAAGAGCAATTTACCGATAGTCCGGTATTTGCAGAATCTTAATTCGGGCTTACCGTTCCATAATATCAGTTTTGAAGAACTGGTTTCGCTGCTCTGTTAACCTTTTTAGTATTTATTAATTAATTCGGATGGCACAACGCAAAGCATTAGGTAAAGGACTGGGTGCTTTTTTCCCAGACATGGACGATGATAAGGAACAAAGTTCCTCGGGAGAGAAGCAGCAGGAAACGAGCAATAAGTATTTAGATCCAGAACAGCGCGTTAATGTAGTGCTGGAAGTTCCCGTGGAGAATATCCGTCCTAATCCGCATCAACCCCGTAAAGAGTTTGATGAGGAGCGGTTGGAAGAGTTGGCTATGTCCATCAAGAAACATGGATTAATTCAGCCTGTTACGGTTCGATATATCGGCGATAAGCGTTTTGAATTGATTAGTGGTGAGCGTCGCTTACGTGCGACCAAACTGGCTGGATTGGACATTATTCCATCCTATATACGGGAAGCCGAAGATGAAGACATTATCTCTTTTGCGCTAATTGAAAACATCCAGCGGGAAGACTTAAATCCCATAGAAGTAGCTATGGGGTATCAGCGGTTGATCGATGAACTGGATTACACGCAGTCGGAAGTTGCAGAGAAGGTGGGCAAGAATCGATCTACTGTGGCCAATATGCTGCGCCTGTTAAATTTGTCAGCCCCGGTTCAAGCCGCACTACGAGACCAGACGATTAGTATGGGACATGCCCGGGCTCTATTGTCGCTGGATGATGAAGAGGCTCAGGAAATGATGTTGGGCAAAATTATTGATAACAATTTATCGGTGCGGCAGGTCGAAGAAATTATCCGATCTAGTAAAAAAGCATCCAAGAAAGCCTCAAAATCAAAGGATCAATCTAAGCCGGAATCGGGTATTCCCAAAGAGCATGAAGCTTTCTACCGTGATATTCAAGATCGGATTCGAAGTATTTTAAGTACCAAAGTGAACATCAAACCAAAGCCAAAAGGAGAGGGCGGTGAAATTCGGATTGAATATTATTCGAATGACGAACTGGATCGTATATTGGCCAAGTTTGATGAGATTCGATAAGCAGTTTTGGAGTTATGTGGGTAGAAAGTTAAGATCTTACCTCAATATCCGGACACATCGTTATTCTGTTCGATTGGCATTGCAATGCTGTGTCCTGCTCTGGATTTTTTCCATTCCCCTGATGGCCCAAACCACTTCTTTGGGTCTGAACGTCTCATCAACGGACCAAGCATCAATTAGTGATCAGCTGCTCATGGATAGAGTAGAGCCTTCAGGATCATTTGCGTTATCCATAAATAGGGTAGATAGTACTCGCCAAGATGGGGCCAATGCATCTATACCTTCTCCCAAGAAGGTGTTGTATCGTTCGCTAATGATTCCCGGATGGGGGCAAATCACCAATAAGCAAGCTTGGAAAGTGCCTATTATCTATGGTTTGTTAGGTGGGTTAGTGGGGTACAGTATTTATTTGAATAAGAAGTATCACGACTATCGGGCAGCTTATTATAACACCGCATACGAAGAGGAAGGCGGCAGTGACTATAAATTTGGTCCTACCCCTGACTACATTCCCGCTGGGGCGTCTCTCTCATCATTAAAATATAATAGAAACTATTATCGAAATCAGCGGGATTTCATGTATATCGCTACGGGTTTAGCCTATGGATTAAATGCCATAGACGCTTACATATTTGCTCACATGCGTACATTTGATGTATCCGATGATCTTACCGCTTCTGCTGGCATTACGCCCGTTTCTGGTGGGGGGAACAAAGGGATGGGAATCACACTGTCAATTGCATTACGTACTAGAAAATGATCCATTATGAATGATAAAAAACCAGAAAAGACTTTTGATAAAGATAAAAACGACGAACAAATTCCTGCCTTCGGTGATAAACTAAGCGAAGATCTGTGGAGCGTATTTAAAATAATGGGTGAGTTCGTGGAGGGATATGATAAGCTCTCCAAAATTGGCCCCTGTATTTCCATATTTGGATCCGCTCGAACCGAACCCGGTGATGAGTACTACGATAAAGCATCGGAAACAGCATTAGAGTTCACTAGGCAGGGATTTGGAATTATTACCGGCGGTGGTCCGGGGATCATGGAAGCGGCCAATAAAGGGGCGAAGAAAGGTAATGGAAAATCAGTTGGATTGAACATTAACCTTCCTTTTGAGCAAGGACCGAACCAGTTTGTTGATCCAAAGCTATCCATAGACTTTAACTACTTCTTCGCACGTAAGGTTATGTTTGTGAAATACGCTCAGGGGTTTGTGGTTTTTCCGGGTGGATTCGGAACGCTGGACGAATTTTTTGAAGCGATGACGTTAATCCAAACGCGTAAAATCTTGCAATTCCCAGTTGTATTAATTGGTAAAGATTACTGGGAAGGCTTGATTGATTGGATGAAAAACACCATGGTTAGAAAAGGGACAATTTCAGAAAGTGATTTAGAATTGTTTACCGTAACCGATGATCACTTAGAGGCCGTGGATATTATTAGTGAATTCTACGAACGCCATCAACTGCGACCTAACTTCTAAACAATGAAAAAGCATTCTCCGATATGGCTGGGATTATTGATCCTGATCAGTATTACGATTTTATCGGCATATCTGCTTGATGAAGAGGCCGATCACACTGCCCAAGCCAAGATTCGAGAGAATGCAGATAATGGGGTAAGGAGCACATCTCTAACCACCGAACGAGGCGAATGGGCCTTATCTAATGTCCCTCAAATCTTGCCGGTGCCCGATCAATTGGATTTCGCTGGAGAGCCGGTTCCGCTGGAAAATCCGGACATTCGAGAGCGGTTCGAGAAGGAATTATATATCACCGCTCATCGGTATTATCAGGTTATCTTTTACCTGAAGCGAGCACCACGGATTTTTCCTCAACTTAAAGAAGCTTTGCGTGAAGCTGGCTTACCTGAAGATTTTGTTTATTTAGCGGTTATAGAAAGTGATTTGTTGCCTACCATTGAGTCACCCGCTGGAGCTAAGGGAATTTGGCAATTCATGCCATCCACTGCCCGTCGATACGGTCTGCAGGTTAATAATCGTATTGATGAGCGCATGAATATTGAAAAAGCAACTCGAGCGGCTATTCAATATTTAAAATATGCCAAAAAGAAAACAGGAAGCTGGACCACCGCATCCGCGGCTTATAACATGGGGTTGGCTCGTACCATAAGCACCATTAAAAACCAGCAGACCGATAACTATTATAAGATGTATATCAATGATGAGACATCACGATATATGTTTCGCATTCTAGCTGCCAAAGTAATAATTGAAGATCCAGAAAGATACGGCTACCAGATTCCGCCCGAGGAAGTTTATACTTATGAACCGTATAAAGAAATTGAGGTAACCCAGGGTATTGATAATCTTGTAGATTGGGCGAAGGGATACGAAACAAGTTATTATGATTTAAAGCGTTTGAACCCTTGGATACTGCAACGTTATTTACCGCAAGGTGGATATACCTTGAAAGTGCCTCAAGATTAAAAAATTTGGTACAAAGGCAATAATACCTTAGTTAATTGGGTTTAATTTTATATAAAGTATAATTTCATTAGTTTCACCGCTCGATATTAGTATCAACCAATAATCAATGGATCTCATGAGATTTATAAAGAGAACTGCGTTTCTTTTCCTGATTAGTGCAATAGCGTTTGGTTATGCCGGGCATGATGCTTGGGCTCAAACCAAGAAAGATGCTGTCGAATCTTATAATGAGGCATTTAAATTAGCCAAGGCAGAAAATTACAGCGAAGCAATCACCGTTTATGAGGAAACGATTCAAATCTGTGAGCAGCTTGGCACAGAAGGGGATGAAATTAGGAAAAAGGCTGAAGGCAAGTTGCCCCGTCTGTATTTCCGAAAAGCAGCGGAATCATATAAAGCCTTCAAGAAAGAACAATCGGTATCTAATTTGGATGCGGCTATCGCCGGGTTTAAGCAAACTCGCGAAGTAGCGGAAAAATATGACGATGCTGAAATTGCTAATCGTTCCAGGAGCTTTATTCCAACCCTATACTACACAAAGTCTATTGTTTTTTATAAGCAGCAGATGTTTGAACAGGCAGGGGAAGCTCTGGATAATGCTATCAACGCTAACCCCAATTATGCTAAAGCATACTATCAAAAAGCGTTGGTCTTGAAAAAACAGGAAAAGATTGATTCGGCAATTTCTATGTTTGATCGTGCCATTCAGGTAGCTATGACTACCAATGACAGCCAGATGGTAGAAAAAGCGCAAGAAGCCGCTCGGGATGAGCTTATTTATCAAGCTGTAAATCTAAGTGAAAACAAGGATTTTGACGAAGCGATTGCCAAATTGGAGCGAGCTTTGGAATACGATAGCGAATCGCCCAATGCGCACTATCGACTGGCTGAAATTTATAACAAGCAGGCGAAAAGTGATTTAGCCATCGAACATGCCAATGAAGCACTGAAATACGAAAGTGGCGGAAAAACCGATCGAGCTAAAATTTATTTCGAGTTGGGTACCGCTCTGAAGCGTAAAGGTAACAAAAGTGGTGCATGTGATGCCTTTGAACAGGCCACTTTCGGTTCCTTTAAGCAACCCGCCGAACACGAAATGGAATATGAACTTGAGTGTGACAAGGTTTCTCAAAGTAAATAACCATTTCAGGTAAACTAATTTTTTAGAGGGCTCTGGAGTTATTCAGAGTCCTTTTTTTATGCTTGGAAATGCAGGAGTTCCTTTTCTGTAATTGCTTGATTCCTTGTATCTTCCGGCACCATCATTATAATCTCTGGCTCAAACATATTTCTTGATTTCATGAACACGAAAACCGCTCCTACCCAACTGGATCAGCTTTGTGTTAATACCATCCGTACGCTATCTATGGATGCCGTTCAAAAAGCGAATTCCGGGCATCCCGGTATGCCTATGGGCATGGCTGATGCCGCATATGTTTTGTGGACTAAATTCTTAAAACATAATCCCGAAAATGCTGACTGGTTCGATCGGGATCGATTTATCCTTTCTGCAGGACACGGCTCCATGTTGCTATACAGTTTGCTGCATTTAACTGGTTATGACGTAACCCTGGAGGACCTGAAAAACTTTCGCCAGTGGGGAAGCAATACGCCGGGGCATCCAGAAGTAGGCGTAACCTCAGGTGTTGAGACCACAACGGGACCTTTGGGACAGGGATTTGGTACAGGGGTAGGTATGGCCATGGCCGAGGCGCATTTGGCTGCTCGATTCAATACCAATAAACACCAAGTAGTCGACCATTATACTTACGGCATTGTTAGTGATGGCGATTTGATGGAAGGGATCTCTCATGAATCCGCTTCCATGGCTGGTCATATGCAATTGGGCAAGTTGATTTATCTATATGATGCTAACCGAATATCCATTGACGGCAGCACGGATTTGGCCTTTACAGAAGATGTTGCTCAGCGTTTTAAAGCCTACAATTGGCATGTGCAAACCATAGATGGTCATGACCATACGGAAATTGAGGCAGCTATTACAGCTGCGCAAGCCAGTGAGAAGCCTTCCCTCATTATCTGTAAAACTCATATCGGTTTTGGTAGTCCCAATAAGCAGGATGACGCTTCCTCGCATGGTGCTCCTTTGGGTGAAGATGAAATTGCGAAAACCAAAGAGAATTTGGGGTGGCCTTACGAGGATCCCTTCGTCATTCCGGATGAAGTATTGGACCATTTCCGTACAGCCGTAGTACGCGGGAAGAATGCCGAACAAGTTTGGGCTCGACAGGTAGATGCCTATAAAAGAGATTTTCCAGAGCAAGCCGCTCATTTCACCCAGACTATGAATCGAAGTTTACCTGCAGAACAACAATGGGACGCGCTATTACCCAACTTTGAAGCTGATGAAAAGGGAATGGCTACCCGGAAATCCTCCGGACAAGTCTTGAATGCCATAGCGGACGCCATTCCTCAATTAATTGGTGGGTCTGCTGATTTGACCGGCAGTAACAAGACATTTTTGGATAATCAGGGGATCTTTTCAGCCCAGAATTACGAAGGGCGAAATATTCACTTCGGAGTTCGCGAACATGGAATGTCTGCTGCGGTGAACGGTATGGCATTACATAAAGGAGTGATTCCTTATTGCGGAACCTTCTTTGTTTTCACCGATTACAGTCGTCCGGCTATTCGTCTGGCGGCCCTGTCTCACATCCCCTCCATTTTTGTATTGACGCACGACAGTGTTGGATTAGGAGAAGACGGCCCGACTCATCAACCTATCGCTCACTTGGCCTCGTTCCGAGCCATGCCCAATGTTACGGTATTACGTCCTGCGGATGCCAACGAAGTAGCAGCCGCTTGGAAAGTGGCTATCGAGGAAGACAACGGTCCGACACTTCTTGTGTTAACGCGACAAAATCTGCCTACTTTAGCCGAAACCAAGCAACGAGCTAAACAGGGGGTGGATCGAGGAGCGTATATCCTGGCTGATTCTGAGGCCGATAAGCCTGATGTTATTTTGATGGGAACCGGATCGGAAATATCCATTGCCTACGCTGCTCATCAGATGTTGCTGGAAGAGGGTATCAACTCCCGGGTAGTAAGTATGCCTAGCTGGGAACGCTTTCGTAATCAACCGGAGTCTTACCGAGAAGAAGTATTGCCTGAAACGGTACAAGCGCGAGTGTCCATCGAGGCTGGAGCGACTCAAGGGTGGAGCGAATGGACCGGGAATACCGGAATCAACATTGGTATTGATAAATTCGGTGCTTCCGCTCCGTATCAAGATATATTTAAGCATTACGGCTTAACTCCGGAAGCAGTAGTAAGCTCAGCTAAGTCATTGCTGGAGAAAGCCTAGTGTCAAGGCCCCATGCATAGGTATTGGAAGCTACTGAGTGGCAATCTCAGTGGCTTCTTTTTTGGGTTTATCTACCGAATTATCTTCCGTTCGATGAATGCAGGTAAAGGTAACATCATCATGGGGTGTTTCGGATTCGATAAATGCTTCTAAGGAATACTGAACTTTTTGCACAATGGTTTTAGCATGGAGAGAGCCAAAGATATCCATAATCGACTCTAATCGTTGAACCCCATATTCTTCTCCCAAGGCATTGCGGGCTTCAGTCAGTCCATCGGTATAGAGAAGTACACTATCACCAGGTTCAAAGATAATAGACTTTTCTACTAAATTTTCTTCCAGGTTGGGGGTGGAAGTCATTCCCAAGGCGAACCCATCGGTTTTTAAGCTATAGGTTCGATCTTTACTCTTGTTAAAATAGAGTGGAGGATTGTGTCCGGCGCGCACAAACGTAAAGCGATCGCTATCGTGGGGAAAGAAAGCCACACACGCAGTTACAAACGTTTTATCCTTGCGGCCCGATTTCACGTAGTTGTTCAACTCTAAAAATAACTCTTTGGGTGTGGGCTGATCTTTCTCAATCAGCAAATGTACCAACGCCTGCATACGAGCCATATACAAAGCCGCGGTTAACCCTTTTCCCGAGACATCCGCAATGACCACATAAAGGCCTTCCGACGTATCAATAAGGTCTACGTAGTCTCCACCGACTTCATGCGCTGTATTGGCAAAATTATACGCCTCAATCCGATTATTATTGAAGGATGAGGTGGGTAACAGGCTTAATTGTATTTGTCGGGCTAGATCAATCTCCTGTTTAACATCCGTTTTCTCCAACAGCTCCACCATAAACAGCAGCAATAGTGAGATGTACGAGAAGGGTAGAAGAAGCTCGGTAAGGAGCATATTCAATCCCATGAAATTGGAAAACAAATAATGTCCCAGAAATGCCAAAATGGATACCCCAAAGCCCAGACGACGAGCCGAATTCAAACGTTTAGTAAGCGCAGAAAGTAGACGTGTTATTTTTTGATGGGTGGGAATGTCATGTGCGGGGCGTTGCTCATTGTCAGAAGCAATCGCCTCTCGATACAATTGTTTAATGCGATCAGAATCGGCTAGGAATTCCTTACCCAGTCGTTCTCGGGACATGCCCTCAACATACTCTTTATAAAACGACTTGGTACTTTGAAAAGCCGACTGCGCTTCGTTTTTTAGACTCATCGAATGCGTTGGTGCGTATTATATATTTTTGATCATTAGACGGCATGCAGAGTAAAATGTTATAGCGTTATTCTGTCGTCCGCCGAAATTCACAGCATCTTAGCCAAATTATAGTATAGATCTTTATGAGTAAACAAAAGCTCTTTCTTTTAGATGGCATGGCTCTGGCCTATAGAGCCCATTTTGCCTTTATCAATAGCAATCTTAAGAATAGCGAGGGCATTCCCACCGGGGCAATATTAGGGTTTGCCAATACCTTGGTCAAGATGCTGGAAGAGGATGAACCTTCACATATCGCGGTAGCTTGGGATACGGACCAACCGACTTTTAGACATGAGATGGACGAGGAATACAAGGCCAACCGCCCCCCGCAACCGGAAGATCTTAAGGTGGGCATTCCGTTGATGAAAGAGATGGTCAGCTATTTTGGCATAGACAATATCGAAGCGCAGGGGTATGAGGCAGATGATATCATAGGCACAATTGCTAACGATGCTAATGCCGAGGATATCGATGTCTATTTGGTGACTCCGGATAAAGACTTCATGCAACTGGTGCACGACCATATCATGATGTTGAAGCCTGACAATAAAAATGGGGGATTCATTAAAATAGACCGAGAAGGAGTCAAAGACTATTTCGGGGTGTATCCTGAAAAGGTGGTGGATGTGCTAGCCATATTAGGCGATAAGTCCGATAACATCCCGGGAGTCAAGGGAATCGGCAAAAAGGGAGCCCCCAAATTGATCAACAAATATGGCTCACTTGAGAAAGCGATTAAAGAGGCGCCCAATATGAAATCCAAGCGCCATCGAGAAGGGTTGCAAAAGTATAAAGAGCAAGCCTTACACGCCAAAGAGATGGTCAAGATTAAAACCGATGTGCCCGATGTAATCGATTGGGAGGGGTTAAAATGGAATGGACCGAATAACGAAAAGCTGGGGCGCTTTTTCCAGCGTATGGAGTTTCGAACCCTTACCGAGAAATATCTGGATGAGAAGTATCAAGGTGATCTATTCGATGCTAAGCCTGAAGTACAGCGGTTTAATAAGGAGGAAGTCAACTATGAGTTGATTACCGATAGAGACCAATTGGAGGAATTAGTTGCCGATTTAAGCGAATATGAGGTGATCTGCTTTGACACCGAGACCAATGGTACTGATCCCATGGTACATGACTTGGTAGGAATCTCGTTGAGCGCTGTAGCCGGGGTCGCCTACTATATTCCAGTTAATGTAGAAGGTGCGTTAGAGCAGGGGCAGGTGGTAGATACTATACGGCCATTGTTTGCCGATGCGGAGCGAACCATGGTGGCGCAGAATTATAAGTTCGATTGGTTGGTGCTCAACAGGGTAGGTATTGCGCTTAAAGGTAAGATTTTTGATACCATGTTAGCCGCCTATTTGATTGATGCCAATCAGAAGTTAAGTATGGATGCCTTGTCTGAAAAGCATCTGCACTACAAACCTATTCCCATTACCGAATTAATTGGTAAAGGGAGGGGACAGATCACCTTTGGGGAAGTGCCCATCGAAAAAGCTGCTCCCTATGCCGCCGAGGATGCGGATATCACTTACCGACTCTATGAAATATTGAAGGATAAACTCGAAGATGATGCATTAACGGATATCGCCGAAGATATTGAATTTCCTCTGGTGGAAGTTCTGGGTCGGATGGAGAAATACGGCATTAAATTGGATCAGGGGATGCTGAAAGAGGTATCGGCTCAACTGGATAAAGAGATCGGTGAGCTGGAAAGTCGAATTTTTGAAATCGCGGATGAGGAGTTTAACCTCAATTCTCCCAAGCAAATGGGCGAGATCCTTTTTGAAAAACTGGGATTGCCCGCCGGTAAGAAAACCAAAACCGGACAATACTCAACCGCGGAATCGGTGTTGACCAAATTAGCCGATGATTACGAAATCGTGGAACTTATCCTGGAGTACCGGGGAATCAGCAAACTGAAATCTACGTATGTGGATGCGTTACCCAAATTAATCAACGAGCAAACCGGTCGGATACATACCAGTTTCAACCAACATATTGCGGCGACGGGAAGATTGAGCTCATCCAACCCCAATTTGCAAAACATTCCCATCCGTTCGCAGCGAGGCAGAGAAATTCGCAAAGCATTCATTCCGGAACAGGGCTACAAACTTCTGGCGGCGGATTACTCGCAAGTGGAGTTACGCGTGATCGCCTCAATCGCTCAGGATAAAGCCATGATGGCGGCTTTCAGAAATGATGAAGATATCCACGCCCGTACGGCCAAAGAGATCTTTGATCTGGATTCCTTGGATGAGGTTACGGGAAATCAGCGGCGTAAAGCCAAGGAGGTAAACTTTGGCATTCCTTATGGGGTTAGTGCTTACGGTTTAGCACAGCGGTTGGGAATCAGTAATGGCGAAGCCAAAGAGATGATCGATCAGTATTTCAATCGTTTCCCAGGGATTCAGCGGTACATTGATGAGACCAAAGCATTTGCCAAAGAAGAGGGTTATGTAAAAACATTACTCGGCCGACGACGCTACATTCCGGATATCAATTCTCGAAATTGGACTGTGCGTGGTTTTGCTGAGCGCACTGCCATAAATATGCCTATTCAGGGAACGGCGGCAGATATCATCAAAATCGCTATGATTAATATTGATCAGATGATTGAGCAGGAAGGGCTCAAATCACGAATGCTTCTGCAGGTTCATGATGAATTGGTATTCGAAATTGCCGACGAAGAAGCGGATGCGTTACCCGGGCGAATCCAGAAAATGATGGAACAAGCATATACTCTTGATGTCCCTCTAAAGGTAGAAATGGGATTGGCGGATAATTGGCTGGACGCTCATTAATCCGGGTTAATCCCAATAAAATATGGAACAAATAAAAATGCCCGATGTTCTGAACATCGGGCATTTTGGTATCTAAGCTAAATAATTAAGGGCTATCGGATACCTACTCCTACCCCAACGGTGGCGGAGGGATATTTAGAGTGTGTGTACGATGCTGACACAGTGAAAACTAAGATGCGGACTCGTGCCCCAACCATGGCCCGGAAAGAATTATCGCCTTTTAGTTCAATATCAATGGGCTCATCAACTTGATTCACTTGGAACTTCTCATTGCTACCATCAAAATTGGGATTGGGTTCAATAATAGGATAGGAGCCGGGCGTACCGATTGTAGTAGTAGAACTTTCAATTCCGATACCACCATAGACAGAAACGATCGGTAATGTTTTACCAACCAATACATTCACATTATAGGCAGTGGTGCCCAATTCAATACCTTGCCCATCCCATTCACTGGATCCTGCAGAATAGGGGTTTACCGTATCGTTGGGATCAGTGATCACGTCATCAGGAGTTACGTCGAAATTTTTGTTGAGTGAAAAGTCGGTATAACCACCCATAACGGAGATATCCACAGGAATCATTTTACCACCGGGGATCCATTGCTTGATGTTGTGCTTAACGCCAACTCCCCAAAGATTGATATCAGCATTAACAATGGGAACTTTGTAGGTAGGCATATATCGAACCATCAATTCGGTATCTGCAATAAGCCCAACACCTAATTTTACCACTGGGGCGGGTACGTATGGTTGACCTACACCACCGGGCATGTTAAAATTAAACAATTCAACGGTTTCCGTACCTCCACCAGGTAGGTCGATATCAGTCGTGGCACGGAGTACGGCACTCGTTTCTTTGGAGCCACTAACTGTTGGTGTCATAGGATCCCCAGATTTGAGTTCCAGGGTATTAAAGTTCAATTCATTAACATCAAAAGATTCACCACTAGTGGGGACTAAAGCGGTACTGATACCTACAGTAACATCAAATCCCAACTTCTTATGAGGCTTTGCGGTATTGGTCCAGCCGTTGTTTAGCGCGGCTCCGAATCCACTACCAAATGGTTTAAGATAAGCTTCCATCAGGGTATTCGCGTCTTCAGCACTAGCTCGAAGAATAGCACTAGCATCTCCCAGTTGAGCCATTGAAGTGGTGGTTAAACCCACCGTTAAGACCACCGTGGCGAGCGCCGTTTTGACAATCCGTTTATATCCATTGTAGCAAAGATTCATATAATCCCTCTCTGTATTATTGGTTGAGCGTATTAATATGCTAAGTATCGCAGAAGTTTTGCAGATAATAAACAGTTAATGAAGATATTACTAGAAAAGAAGTTATAAGTTCCCTTGCATGAGTGTAACAGACTATTCAGAGATAGAATCTAGCATATTCAAATAGGATTCATATCGTCGGGGATGAATCTTTCCCTCTTCATAGGCTTTCATCACACCACAGCCGGGTTCATGGCTGTGCGTGCAATCATAGAATTTGCAATCTTGACGGGGTCCCAGCATTTCGGGGAAGAAAAGCGACAACTCACTGGGTTCGATATTCACCAAGCCAAATTCTTTAATGCCCGGCGTATCCACCAAGTATCCGCCCGTACTCAGGGGGACCAGCTGAGCGAAGGTGGTGGTGTGTTTGCCTTTTTCACTATAGTCAGAGATATCGCCCACTTTTAGGTTTAGGTTGGGATCCAGATGATTCAGTAAACTGGTTTTGCCCACTCCGGAATGTCCCACAAAAACGCAGGTATGGTCTTTAATCTCTTCCTGCAAGGGTTCCAGCGTTTCTGGCTTCTTGATTGAAGTGCAGTAAACGGTGTAACCGATATCGCGATACATGGAGGTAATGTCCTCCAACTTGCTCTGATCCTTATCAGTAGCCAGATCCATTTTATTAATAATGATGCGGGGTGGAATCTCGTAGGCTTCGCAAGTGACCAAAAAGCGATCAATAAAGCCGGTTTTAATCTTGGGTTTACGAATAGACTGAACCACAAAGGCCCTGTCCACATTAGCCACCAGGATCTGTTGTTGATCGCGCTGGCGAGTGGCTTTGCGCGTCAGCCAATTGTGTCGATCTTCTATTTCCAGGATACTGGTGCTGCCATCCTCATTCTCTTCCATCACCACAATATCGCCCACGGCAATAGGATTGGTGGTGGCTTCCCCCTCCAGGCGAAACTTCCCCCTTAGCCGGGCATCCCAGAGGCGCCCATCTTCGGTTCGAACTTTGTACCAGCTACCGGTTGATTGTATT
Source organism: Bacteroidota bacterium (assembly GCA_051747265.1). Lineage (GTDB taxonomy): Bacteria > Bacteroidota > Rhodothermia > Balneolales > Balneolaceae > JBNJFY01. The sequence continues at coordinate 353,059 of JBNJFY010000004.1, forward strand.
ACACGTCCTTTCATAGGGGGTAAACATATTCAATTCCTTTAAATGAGGCTAATGGATTACCAATAAAAAAGGCCCTGACTGTAATCAGAGCCTAGGAGTTAAAAATGGTAACAATTGGTATTAACTCATCACCACCGTGTCATCTTCCACGTTGATTTTTTTGGTTGTGTTGGATTCCGAATTACTTCCTTTCTCATCATCCGGAATAGTAAACAGCGCATGGGGATCGGTCACCGGCTCTTCTTCCAGAATTTTATCGAAGAGTGGTTCCATGCGTTCTAAGTATTCTACATCCAGATCGCCCAATACTTCCGATTCGATCTCGGCCACATCTTTTTCATTCTTCTTAGGCAAGTAAACTTTTTTGATGCCCGAACGTTTGGCGGCTAACACCTTTTCTTTGATGCCACCCACCGGTAAGACCATACCCCGTAGCGTAATTTCGCCGGTCATCGCGAGCGTATGTTTTACTCTACGCTGCGTGAAGATAGAGGTAATGGCGGATAAGAGCGCGACACCGGCCGAAGGTCCATCCTTAGGAACCGCACCGGCTGGTACGTGAATATGGAGATCCCATTTGTTAAAGGCATCTTCAGGAATACTGAGTTCTTCACTGTGAGCACGCAAGTAGGAAACGGCCAGCATAGCCGACTCTTTCATCACATCGCCCAATTGCCCGGTGATATGAATCTTGCCGGAGCCTTTGGAAACGCTAGCCTCGATAAACAAGATATCACCACCGTAGGGCGTCCACGCCAAGCCAGTGGCTACACCAGGGACTTCGGTGCGTTCCGCTACATCAGAGAAGTATTTACGTTTACCCAGATACTCTTCCAGGTCATTGACACCCACTTTGTGCAGTTTGTCTTCAGCTCCATCCTCGGAGGCTACTTTGGCAGCAACACCACGGCAGACGGCACCGATCCGACGTTCCAAGTTTCGCACTCCGGATTCCCGCGTGTACTGTTCAATGATCTTTCCAATCGACTGATGACTGAAGGAGATTTGGTCTTTGGTTAATCCATTTTCTTTGATCTGCTTAGGAATCAGGTACTGCTTGGCGATTTCCGTTTTTTCCTCCACGGTATACCCACTGATATTGATGATCTCCATGCGGTCGCGCAGGGGAGCGGGGATGGTATCCAGGGAGTTGGCCGTAGCTATAAATAGCACTTTAGACAGATCGTATTCCAATTCCAGATAGTTGTCTTGGAAAGAGTCGTTTTGCTCTGGATCCAGCACCTCAAGCAGGGCGGAAGTAGGATCGCCACGGAAATCGGATCCAACCTTGTCGATCTCATCCAGCATAATCACCGGATTTCCAGTACCGGCCTTCTTCATAGACTGAATGATACGTCCGGGCAGCGCGCCAATGTAGGTGCGACGGTGACCGCGAATTTCCGCTTCATCGTGAATGCCACCCAGACTAAACCGCTCAAACTCGCGATTCAAGGCTCGCGCAATGGATTTTCCTAGTGAGGTTTTACCCACACCCGGAGGACCATACAAGCAGAGGATAGGCGCCTTCATATCCTCCTTGAGTTTTAATACGGCCAGGTATTCAATAATACGTTTCTTAACTTTTTCCAAGCCGTAATGGTCCTCATCCAAGACCTTGCGAGCCCGCTTCAGATTTAGAATATCTTCCGAATACTTCTCCCAGGGTAGATCCAGAATCCACTCGATATAATTGTGAATGATTCCATACTGAGGAGAAGAGCTCGGGGTGCGATCTAAACGTTGCAATTCTTTTTCTGCGGCTTCACGTGCTGTCTCGGGCATATCTTTTTCCTTGAGCCGTGTGCGCAGCTTATCCACTTCTTGCTGTTCGCCATCTTCACCTAAGGCTTCCTGGATAGCCTTCATTTGTTGTCGAAGGTAGAAATCGCGCTGCTGCTCATCGATATCTGATTTTACTTTGGAGCGAATTTCCTCGCTTAAATTAAGTACCTGCAGCTCTTTGTTCAGATACTCAATAACTTTCCGCATGCGATCGGAGAGCTTTTGGGTCTCCAGTAATCCTTGCTTGTCTTCCACCTTCACATTCAGGTTAGAAGAGATAAAGTTCAACAGGAAGGTCGCGCTGTTAATATTCTGAATGGCAATGGTCGCCTCAGAAGGCAGGTTGGGAGATAAATTAACAATCTTAGTGGCTGTTTCTTTCACCGAACGAAGATTGGCATCCAGTTCAACCCCATTCAGATCTTTTTCCCAAGGATAGGATGAGACATTAGCTTTAAAAAAGGGTTGCTCTTGCGTGAACTCATCAATCTGAAATATCGTACGTCCCTGGATGACAATACTTTTGGTGCCATCGGGCATTTTGATCAGCTTCAGAATCTTTGCAACGGTTCCCACCTTAAACAGATCATCCGCTCCAGGCTCTTCTTCCTGCTCATCTTTTTGGGTAACCACCCCAATTGTTTTGTCATTTTCGTAGGCTTCTTTGACTAAAGCCAGTGAGCGATCACGTCCAACAGTAATGGGAACCACCACACCCGGGAAAAGAACAGTATTTTTTAATGGAAGGATGGGCAACTCATCGGGAATTTCCGATTCGGTCAACCGACGTTCTTCTTCCTCTGACATTAACGGAATAGCTTGTTCGAAATCATCAAAACCTTCGTCTGAGCTATCGACGCTAAAAATGTTTTTAAATTGATCGGTTTGCATAAATGCGTTGGATAAATTGGTTGAATTATTGCCGAATGTAAGCAACATATTTAGTGCCAAGCTGGATCACTCTACCAATACGTCAGTACTGATAAGAGGATACTGGCAAATTATCACATCCCCAGGTATTGATGATGTCAGAAGGGCGGAGGGATCAGCCCAAATGTCATTTAACGTTGAATGGTTTGGGTCGGTATTATTCCATGACCCGTAACTTAGCCACGCGCAGCATAAGCTTCTTTTGACCATGTTTCTTAAAGAATACAACGACTTTGGAATTATGGTCGTGCCCGATACGCTGCAGAATTTTCCCGGGTCCAAACTTGGGATGCTCCACTTGGACGCCAGGTTGGAACGGATCTCCATCTGGGGAATCATATTCGATATGCATTCCCCCGTTGTTGGATGACGATTGGGATGTTGACCGGTGGGAGGTCTTCCAATCATACTCAATCTCATAACCTGGCGAGGAATCATGGGGAGACGTCCCCACGGAAGAGGAGAAGCGATCTTGATCTTTCTGTTGGATAGTAGCCCCGGTTTCAGTACGCACCACACCCGGATCCACCTCATCCAAGAAGCGAGAACGAGCCTTGCGTTCTTCTTTACCAAATTTATATCGGTTAGCCGCGTAGCTGAAAAACAATTTTTGCTCAGCCCGAGTTACGGCCACATAAAACAACCGCCGTTCTTCCTCAATATCCGCTTCCTCACCATTGCGTCCCCCCATGGGGAAGAGGTTTTCCTCTAAGCCCACAATGAATACGCAAGGGAATTCCAGACCCTTAGAGGCATGGACCGTCATCATGGTTACCGCCGGCTTATCCTCATCGTATTTGTCCGAATCGGTAATCAAACTGATTTCCTGGAGAAACGAGCTTAATTTGGGGTTCTTATTGCTATTTTCGTAGAAGGCTATCGCGTTTTGAAGTTCCAGTACGTTCTCACGCCGAGCCATCGATTTGGGGGTGTTTTCATCCACCAGGGCTTTCATATACCCTGACTTTTCCAGAACGTGTTTGGTTACCTCAGAAAGCGATTTGCCCTCACCCAGCTCTTTTTTGAGTGATTCGATCATCTCCACAAACTCACCCACGCGATTCTTGGCGGGTTTGTAGATTTCGGTCTCATCAACATGCTTCAGAATCTCCCACAGAGGTTGGTCTTCCTCACGGGCTCGAGCCAGTAAATCGTGAATGGATTTGTTCCCAATTCCCCGAGAGGGAGTGTTGATAATACGCAACAGATTGGCCTCATCATGTGGATTGACCAGTAACGTCAGATAGCCCAAGACATCCTTAATCTCCTTGCGTTGATAGAAGGAGAGCCCGCCCACTAGTTGATAGCGAACGCCCTTGCGACGGAAGGCTTCTTCAAACACCCGACTCTGATAGTTGGTCCGGAAGAGAATAGCCATATCATTGTATTCATAGCCCTCTTGCATACGCAGAGTTTGAATATAATTAGCTACCCGGTTGGCCTCATCACGTTCATCGTAGTTTTCCAACAGGGTAATGGTGTCGCCCATGGCATTTTCTGTCCACAGGGTCTTCTCTAGCTGTTTCTCGTTGCGCTTAATGATGGAATCAGCACACTGCAAAATAGACTTGGTGGAGCGATAATTTTGTTCCAGGGGAACTTCATGAGCATGGGGATAATCCTCCTTAAAATTGAGAATATTGGTGATATCCGCCCCTCGAAAAGAGTAGATGCTCTGCGCGTCATCGCCTACCACACTCAGGTTCTCATATTTGCTGGCCAGCATATTGGTCACTTTGTACTGGGCGTGGTTGGTATCCTGATACTCATCGATAAGGATATATTTGAAGCGCTCCTGATACTTTTCCAGTACTTCTTTATGGTCCCGGAACAGCTCAATCGGTTTCACCAATAGATCATCAAAATCCATGGCGTTCAGATTGCGCAGACGCTCCGAATAGATTTTGTACACTTGAGCGGTGATATCATCCAGCGTACTGTTGATAAACCGCTTTTGGTAGTGATCCGGATAGATCAGCTGATTTTTAGCGTCGCTGATTTTATTTCGGATGATCCGCGGTTTTACCTCCTTGGGATCGTGACCGATTTCTCGCAATATCTGCTTGATCACCGCCTCGGAGTCATCGGTGTCGTAGATAGAGAAGTTGGTGTCAAAACCGATACGATCCGCTTCAAACCGTAAGATTTTGGAAAACACCGAGTGAAATGTCCCCATCCAAAGTTGACGAGCCGCGTCTCCAATCAACTCCTGAATCCGCTCCTTCATTTCCCGCGCGGCCTTATTGGTAAACGTTAACGCCAAAATCTCCTTGGGATGCGCTTTATTTTGATTCAGCAAATAAGCAATCCGGTAGGTGAGTACCCGTGTTTTACCACTGCCCGCCCCGGCGATAATCAAGATAGGTCCGTCGGTGTGAGTCACCGCCTCCCGCTGGCGATCATTCAGGTCAGCCAGGAAATCCGGTTGACCCTGTGGGCTCGGTTGGTCATTGGATAGTGAAAACGTACGCATGAGAAAATGGCGTTGAATGAATTAGCAAGCTAACCCGATCTTGTGTAAAGGCTGCTATTAGATTTCTAAATGGATATAAGGTTATTAGTTAATAATTATTAGGGGCTCAGTGGCAAATCCAAAGATTCAGCTAATGTTTGATTTTCAATTAAATGTCTATGAGATATGCCATCAGCATGAGGTTCCTAATAACTAATAACCATGAACGAACTCCCTAGCTGAAGTCTTTCAGAATGTCGTGGAGTTTTTCCAGATTGGTTTCGGTGTCTCGTTTTTTCTGGCGTTCCCGCTCGACCACCTCTTCAGGGGCATTATTAACGAAACCCTCATTATTTAGCTTGCCCTGAACAGATTTTAAGAAACCTTCCAGACGTTTAATCTCTTTCTGGATCCGTTGTTTTTCTTTTTCAAAATCAATGACCCCTTCCAGCGGAACATATACTTCGTTGCCTTCCACAACAGCAGAAGCTGAAGCGGATGGTTTTTCGGTATCCGTGGCCACCTCAAAGTCAGCGATGGTTTCCAAGCGACGGAACATCCATTCGTTTTCAGAAAGAATGTCCACCATCTCATTATTGGCTGCCTTGAAGTGCAGATTCAACGGTTCGTTGGGGGAGATATTCATTTCGGCCCGAATATTTCGGATCGAAGATATCAAGCGCTGCACCACCTTAAAGTGATCCACATCCTCATCGCGATCAAACTGCTCCTCATATTCTGGCCAAGCAGCGGTAATAATGGCTTCTTCGACCGAACGCTCCCGCATGGTTTGCCAAATTTCCTCGCTGAGGAACGGCATGAACGGTTGCAGTAACTTAAGCAACTGCTCAAAAATGACCAGTGCTCGCTCCAGACGCTCTTTAGGAATATTGACACCGGCTTCATCAGCTTTGATCAGTTCGATGTACCAGTCGCAGAAATCATCCCAAATCAGGGAATAGATTTTACGCAACGCTTCGTTGATACGGAATTTGTCAAAGTCATCGTTCATGGCTTTGACCGTTTGGTGCAGACGCGCCATCATCCAACGATCGGCCAGATTATCTTCATCAATCCGCAGCTCGGGACTATACTCTTCGCCCTCTTCCATGTTCATAGCCAGGAAGCGGAAGGCATTCCAGATTTTATTAGCAAAATTTCGCCCCTGCTCGCAAAGTTGCTCCTCAAACAGTAAATCGTTTCCGGCCGGAGAGGAGAACAGCATACCCACACGCACGCCATCCGCACCATACTGTTCAATCAGTTTGATCGGATCCGGCGAGTTACCCAGCGACTTAGACATTTTGCGTCGCTGATTGTCTCGCACAATTCCGGTGTAGTAGACATTGCTGAACGGTTTTTCGTCGCGGAAGTAGTATCCGGCGATAATCATCCGGGCCACCCAGAAGAACATGATTTCCGGCGCGGTAACCAGGTCATTAGTGGGATAGTAGTAGTTAATTTCTTCATTATCGGGATCTTCCATACCATCAAACACGGTGATGGGCCAGAGCCAGGAAGAGAACCAGGTATCCAGCACATCTTCGTCTTGGTTGAGATCGTGGGCAGTTAAATCTTTCCCGGATTTTTTCTGAGCCTTGCCCAGGGCTTCTTCGGCGGTTTTGGCAATCACATAGTCATCTTTGCCCTCACCGTAGTACCAAGCCGGGATACGCTGCCCCCACCACAATTGGCGCGAAATACACCAGTCGCGGATGTTTTCCATCCAGTGGCGATAGGAGTTTTTAAACTTGGCCGGATGAAAGGCAACATTGTCGTTCATTACATTTTCCAGAGCGGGCTTGGCCAACTCGTCCATCCGACAGAACCACTGCAGAGATAACCGCGGCTCAATCACGGCATCGGTTCGCTCGGAATAGCCCACCTTGTTTTGAATCTCTTCGGTCTCCACCAAGTGGTTGGTGTCATCCAGTTTCTTAGTAATCGCCTTTCGGGCTTCAAAACGATCCATGCCCACAAATAGCTGAGCTTCTTCGCTGAGCGTACCATCGGCATTGAGCATATCGATGATTTCCAGCCCATGTTTTTTACCCAAATTGTAATCATTCTCATCATGAGCGGGGGTGATCTTCAAGCACCCGGTTCCGAACTCCGGATCCACATACTCATCGGCTATAATGGGAACTTCACGTTCAACCAAGGGGACGAACGCCTTTTTGCCAATCAGATCTTGGTAGCGTTCATCATCAGGATGCACACAGATAGCCGTATCAGCCAAAATGGTTTCCGGGCGAGTGGTGGCGATGGTAACGTATCCCTCGTCATCCTTTAACTTGTAGCGAACATGATACAGCTTGGAATTGACTTCGCGGTGAACTACTTCTTCATCGGAAAGCGCGGTTTGGGCTTCCGGATCCCAGTTAATCATCCGTTTGCCGCGATAGATATAGCCATCCTCATACAGCTGAATGAAGCAGTCAATGACCGAATCATACAATTTCTCTTCCAGGGTGAACCGGGTACGCTTCCAATCGCAAGAGGCGCCCAGTTTCTTTAGTTGCTGGAGAATGATGCCGCCGTGCTCTTCGGTCCACTCCCACGCATGATCCAAAAACTCATCGCGCGTCAAATCGGCCTTGGTAATACCTTGCTTGCGGAGCTTATTAACCACTTTCGCTTCCGTGGCAATAGAGGCATGATCCGTTCCGGGAACCCAACAGGCATTTTTGCCCAGCATACGAGCTCGACGTACCAGTACGTCCTGAATAGTATTATTGAGCATGTGACCCATGTGGAGTACTCCGGTCACATTGGGAGGGGGGATGACCACCGTATAAGGTTCGCGATCATCCGGTTCAGAGTGAAAAAATCCATGTTCCTCCCAGAAAGAGTACCATCGATCTTCGGCTTTTCCGGGTTCGTATTGTTTGGGCAGATCAGACAGTGTTGTACTCACGATAAATGTGGTGCTCTAGTGTATTGCAGTGAATTTGTGTGGTTATAAGCGGACTGCTGTTAGCTGGTGGTGCACAGCAGCCCGTTCTCAGAATCGGTTACTTCACCCGTTTCATGCGAACGCCGAAGTGGCCATCGGTGTGATGTTTGTGCGGGAAGGTTTGATAGGCCATTCCATCTTGGAATAGCACTTCATCAGGCACATACCCGTCCAAGCTTTCCAGCTCAAAATTATCATGGCGATCGAGGAATGCTTGTACCTGATCCCAGTTTTCCTCGGTTTCCAGCGAGCAGGTTGAATAAACCAGACGCCCCCCTTTTTTGACCATCTGGGCCGAGGCGTCCAGTAATTCTTTTTGAAGCTCAACCATATCTTCCAACTCTTCGGGAGTTCGTCTCCAACGCAGGTCGGCACGTTTGGCCAGCACACCAGTGCCTGTACATGGGGCATCCAGAAGAATGCCATCCGCTTCATCGGCCTCCAAATCACGTACATCGGCACCACGGATTTTGATGTTCTCGGCTTGACAGTTCAGCGCATTCTCGGAAAGCTTGGTTAAGCGTTCATTAGAACTGTCCACCGCTAATACCGATCCTTCGCCGCCCATCATATCCGCAATCATAATAGATTTGGTTCCGGGAGCCGCGCAAAAATCATAGATAGATTCGCCGGGTTGTGGATCCAGAATAGTAGGGGCAAGGCCAGCAGCTACATCTTGTATGGTGCACAGGCCTTTATCCAACCAGCCTTTAGAGATGAAGGGCTCGGTTGACTCTACGGAAAAGAACCCGGGTAACCAGTCGCTTTCTTGGAAGCCGACATCACTTTTTTCCATGCGAAGCTTAAAATACTCCGGTTTGGTTCGCAGCGTATTCAAACGCACATAGTAGTGAGGGCGCTGATTGTTGGCCTGCATCAATTGAAAGGCCTCGCGCTCTCCAAAACGTTTAACCCAACGAGCTACCAACCACTCCGGATGAGAAAAGGTAGTGGCAATCAGCTTGGTGCGATCTTTAATCTGTGGTTTGGGCAGATTCTCAGAATCGCGCTGAAGATTACGCATAATGGCGTTGACCAAATCACCGGTACGATGCCCCATGGTTAGTTTGGCCAACTTAACAGCTTCATCGATGGCTGCGTAGTCGGGTGTGCTATCCATGAACAGGAAGTCATACATAGCCAGACGCAGGATATTCTTCAGATTGCTTTTCATGTCATCCAAACCAACACTGGCATAGTGACCAATTAAGAAGTCGAGGTAGCTCCGTTTTCTAAAGATACCCTGAACATATTCGCGCACCTGGGCACGGTCCCGTCGATCCAAGTCATTCGCCTTATCCCAATCAAGATAGGTGTCCTCATCAAATTGATTAAGTATTTCGACACTAACGGAGCGCGCGGTTTGTTGAATATCCACTGACATGTATGTCCTTGTTTCAAAAATTAAATGTTTTCGAACCACCAACGTAGGAATCGCGGTTTTATTAATAAATAAGGCCAACTAAGTGGCCTTGGGATCGAACGATATCCGATGAAACACGATTCTAAGTACGTAAAGGTAAATCATGGTAAAGATATAGAACTCTTCACAAATGTTCAGCTAAAGCTTGCTACTTTTAAATATGATTTTTTGAAAAAGCAGTAAGTATAGAAAACCCAAAAAATAGTGGGGTATACCTTTGCTTTTACACCGGGAAATGAATAATTTCAGTCGCTTTCGAAGACAGCAGGAATCTGTTGCTAGATTATCGGAATCTCAGTTCAACATCTAATAGACAAAAACATAGAATGAACACAGGAACCGTAGCCCAGATTATTGGTCCAGTAGTAGACGTTGATTTTAACGACGGCGAGCTACCCCCGGTATTAAACGCTTTGTACATCGATATGGAAGATGGCAGTCGTTTGTATCTCGAGGTTGCTCAGCACCTTGGTGAAAATCGCGTGCGTACTATCGCTATGGACTCTACGGACGGATTGGTCCGTGAAACGAACGTAGTAGACACCGGCGCACCTATTTCCATGCCGGTAGGAGAGAGTATTCGTGGTCGCCTCTTTAATGTAGTAGGAGAGGTTATTGATGGTATTGAAGCTCCTGATACTGATGAAAAACAACCTATCCACAAGTCAGCCCCTAGTTTTGAAGAGCTGGCTACCTCAACCGAGATGCTGGAAACGGGGATTAAGGTTATCGACTTGCTTTGCCCGTACGCCAAAGGTGGTAAAACCGGACTGTTTGGTGGTGCCGGCGTAGGTAAAACCGTATTGATTCAGGAGTTGATCAACAACATTGCTAAAGGGCACGGTGGTTTATCCGTTTTCGCCGGTGTTGGTGAGCGTACACGTGAGGGTAATGACTTAATGCGTGAGATGCTGGACGCCGGTATTATTGATTACGGTGAAGAATTTAAAAAATCCATGGATGAAGGCGGATGGGATCTGTCTACAGTGGATATGGACAAACTTAAAAGTTCCAAGGCAACCTTCGTTTTTGGTCAGATGAACGAGCCTCCAGGGGCGCGTGCACGAGTGGCATTGTCTGGGCTGACCATCGCTGAATACTTCCGCGATGAGATTTCCAGCGATATTCTCTTGTTCATTGATAATATTTTCCGATTTACTCAGGCTGGTTCTGAGGTATCTGCGTTGCTCGGTCGTATGCCGTCAGCGGTAGGGTACCAACCGACCTTGGCTTCTGAGATGGGAGACTTGCAGGAACGTATTACTTCTACTAAAGACGGGTCCATTACTTCCGTACAGGCGGTATATGTACCTGCGGATGACTTGACGGACCCTGCTCCGGCGACCACATTTTCTCACTTGGATGCGACCACGGTATTGAGTCGTGCGTTGACACAGATTGGTATTTATCCTGCTGTGGACCCGCTGGATTCAACCTCTCGTATTTTGGATCCACACGTAGTTGGTGAAGAGCATTACAAAGTAGCCCAAGGAGTGACCGAGATTCTGCAGAAGTATAAAGACTTGCAGGATATCATTGCTATTCTGGGTATGGATGAACTTTCTGATGAAGATAAGACGATTGTAGCGCGTGCTCGACGCATCCAGCGTTACTTGAGTCAGAATTTCCACGTTGCTGAGCAGTTCACCGGTCAACCGGGTGTGTATGTGAAGGTGGAAGACACCATCAAAGGCTTCAAGAAAATTCTGGATGGCGAATTGGATCACTTACCTGAAAATGCATTCTACATGGTGGGTACCATCGATGAAGCCATTGAGAAAGGTGAGAAGTTGTTGGAAGAGGAAGCTGAATTAGAAGCGTAAGCTGACTTATTCAACACTACGATACTACAATTCAAATTCTCAAGCATGTAGCTGAATGAATACTTTTGAAGCTCAAATACTGACCCCGAACGGATCCTTGTTTGACGATGAGGTAGTGGGTGTTCAAGTGCCCGGAGCACAAGGTGGCTTTGAGGTGAAGGTCAACCACGCTAGCATTGTTTCCGCTTTGGATATCGGACGTGTTCGTGTTCGTCGTTCGGATAATAGCGAAGAACTGTTCGCCGTGAGTGGCGGATTTGTGGAAGTTAATGACAATAAGCTGACTCTTTTAGCGGAATCAGCGGAGTCTAGAAGTGATATTGATGTTCAGCGAGCACAGGAAGCGCGTGATCGCGCCTTGGATCATCTGAATGAAAAGGATGTAGATAAGGAGCGAGCCCGAAAAGCACTACAACGTGCTAATAATCGTCTTTCCATTGCGGAAGGGTAATAACGGGTTCTACGTTTTTCTGCGTTGAACGGAACTGAGTATTCCGACTTATTGAAGCGACTGTCTCTAGCGAGGCAGTCGCTTTTTTTATTAGTGGTGGAATTGAAATTAATAACTGCAACTAGGGGACTTATATAAAATAGGCAAATTGTTTTGCTCCCTAGTAGTGTCCCAGTTCCAGGAGCAAGATTAATGGCTGCGTATTCTTTGCTATTTGGGTCATGTGATAATTGCAGAAAAGTCTTATTTGTAAATACCGGTTAGTGAGAATGCCTGATAAGGCTATGGGTGAGGGTAGGAAAGTAGGTTATTGATAGCATTAATAGATGGTAGCCCAATATGAAGAGTGCGATTTATCTAGTTGTAAAAGCCATTAACATTATAGCTCCTGGAAGCGAGGACTCTACACAGGAGCTATTAATTGACGCTACTCAGGAGCTATTATGGAGTTCGATGGTTAGGTATTCAGCTAGGGGATGGTTAGGGTGAGCGCTGGAGTAGAGATATCCCTCGGGGGTCTTGGATAAGCCAGCTTTAACGGGATTGCGGTGAATGTAGTCGCGTTTTTGTTGCCAGATATGGGAGCTCTCTACATAAATAGGATAATAGCCATGTTCCCATACTTGGATTCGTTTGTTGCTACCATGCATTTGAGCTCGTTCATGAATGGTTTTCTTGGCTAGTAAGATCATTTTATCAGTCTCGGATTGTAATCGCAGCCAAGAATCGATGAATCGGGCAGTAAATGATTTTATGCCGCCAATGGCTTCGGGGATGGATCTATCTCTAGCGGCTACGATGGCGTGCCAGTGATTGGGCATGATGACGTAGGTTTCTAGCCACATCCAATTATTGTTGACGGCGAACTGGAGAGATTTGATAAGTTGGGTACGGGGTTCTTTGTATCGCAGAATGGGTAGATGATCGACGATGACATTAGTGATGAAGTAGGCGCAGTCGCGGTCGGCGGTTCTGTTTCCCATAGTTGGTTGCTCAAGTTCTTTATATGTATAGAGTCCAATGGGAGTGGATCCTTACAAAATTCGTATTGAGTCACTACAATTTTTTGGCGGTTGTTTGTCTTGGGTATCTGATTAGTGGGGGGGAATTCGGCTTAATTGTTCCTGGAAGTGGGGCTGGTAATTGCTCCTGGAAGCGAGGACGCTACTCAGGAGCAATTGGGTACTTCCTAGATCATTGGAGGTGTCTATGATATATTATAGTCCTACTATTGCTCTTAGAAGCGTGAACGCTACTCAAGAACAATGTGGGGAAGTTTATATGGCTGTGTTTGTGTTTACCAGCCATTTGCTCCTGGAAGCGAGGGGGCAAACAATTGCTCCTGGAAGCGAGGACGCTACTCAGGAGCAATAATGGGTTACCAGCCGATGCGACCTTTTTCGTCGCTTTTAACGGGGTTTTCCTCGGGGGTATCATTGGGATCTTCGGGCATTACGAAGCCTTTGGGTGGACTGAACCCATCGTAGCTCCAAGGGACACTCTCATCACTAGTAGCATAGTTGATGAACGTACCTACGATAGGCAGGGCAGAGCGTGCCCCCTGACCGATATAGGTATCATCGGGGAAGCGTACCCGGCGATCCTCACCGCCTACCCAAGCGCCCATTACAATATGGGGCATCATGGCAATAAACCAGTTGTCAGCGGAATTTTGGGTGGTTCCAGTTTTGGCGGCTACATCTTGACGTACACCGTACATATTACGCAACCGAACACCGGTACCTAGGGGCCATTTATCTTCAGGTGATAGTTTAACGCCTCGAACCACTCCACGTAACATATCGAGCATGATATAGGCCGTTTCCGGGCTGATCACTTCGCGTGTAAATTCGGGATGATATTCGGCCAATATATTTCCTTCGCGATCTTCGATACGGGTAATGGCTATGGGATCGATATGAACCCCCTCATTGGCAAAAGTTGTGTAGGCGCTAACCATTTCCAGTAATGTAACTTCTGCAGTACCCAGTGCAATGGAGGGATAGGGCCGGAGTGAATTGCTCTCAATACCCATGTTTTTAGCCATTTTCACGATTTTCTTAGCGGCTGGATAGAGATCTTCTAACTCATTGGTATTAGGGGCACCGGCGATTTCAGGCAGCAGACGTACTGTTATATTGTTGTAACTACGTGCCAATGCTTGGCGCAAGGTGATCATTTCTGGTCCATTGGGAACAGTCGGATCTTTCGGGTCCCATACATTGCCACTGCGGTCATAATATTTGGATGGATACTTGGAAAACTTATGGTAAGGCTTGTAGCCATTGTCAATAGCAACGGCATAAACAAATGGTTTAAAGGTGGAACCGGCTTGGCGTCGGGATTGATAGACATGATCAAACTGTTTATTTCCAAAATCTTTCCCCCCAACCCAAGCTAAGACATTGCCGTTGCCGGGATCGATAGCCACAAAGGAGGCTTGCAATTTCGTTTTGGCGCGTTTTACAGAATCGACAAATGCGGAATCAGCCAGCAGACTGTCGAAAACTACCGCTTCTTTCTTGGTATTATAATTGGCAAAGCCATTCTTATAGCGATCGGTTTCCCGCAAGAAACTACGGAGGAACTTGGGGAATTCCGCCCAAAGTTCATCCATATACTCGCCATTTTCTTTATTCCATTCCTCACGCGAAGTCCACTCCTTCTCAAAAATAGTTTGGAGGGAATCCAGTTTTTCATTGACCGAACGCTCGGCATATTTTTGCATCCGGGAATCAATGGTGGTGTAAATATTTAAGCCGTCACGATGTAGATCGTAATTATTTTCTTTGGCCCAATCCTGGACTTTCAAGCGTACATATTCGCCAAAATAACGACTTTCCCGATTGGTTTTGGATGGGGGGTGGTAGTCCAGTCGTATGGGTTCTTCCCGCAGATTTCGATATTCATTCGTGGTCAGAAACTTACGCTTATTCATTTGGTAGAGTACCGTGTTACGACGGGACTGTGAAGCTTCTGGACGCAAACGCGGGTTGTAGGCATAGACCGCCTGCAGCGAACCGATCATAGTGGCCGCTTCCAGCACGTTCAAATCTTTAGCTGATTTCCCGTAGTGGGTTTGAGCGGCTGCCTCAATTCCATAAGCCGAGTTACTGAACTCTACGGTATTTAGATACATCTCAATGATCTCACGCTTGGTATAATTGCGCTCGATCTGCACAGCAGTGATCATCTCGCGCAGCTTACGTGTAACCGAGAATTCCCGACCAATCTTTTTGTAGAGGTTTCGTGCCAGCTGCTGCGTTAAGGTGGAACCACCTTGGGGATTACCCCGCAGGATATGATAGGGAATAGCCAGCGTACGTATCATATCAATGCCCCAGTGCTTATAAAAACGATGATCTTCGGTGGCAATCAGCGCATTTACAACATTTGGAGAAATTTCTTCAATAGGGACATACGTACGGTTTTCGGTATAGTACTTATCCAGAATTACCCCGTCTCGGCTTTTCACAAAAGAGGCAATGGCCGTATCTGGGTTTTCCAGCTGTTCAATGGTAGGTAGTCCAAGGTAAAGATAGTACCCAAAGGACATCCCCCCCACCAAGCTAAGAATGATAAAACCAGTCAGTATCTTACCTATGTTATTCCAACTTAGCTGACCCGAAGATCCAGTGGAGGAGTAAAATTCCTCGTTTGTATCATTACCCGAGCCGGAGTTGGAAGTGGGCTTCGCAGAGGAAACTGGCGGATCGTTGTCATCTGAACTTACTCTCTCATTTGGATTGGATGACTCCGCCTCAGCTGAAGAGCCAGAAGCCGCAAATGATTCTATCGACTGTCTTTTGGGTCGTTTAGATTCTAAGGAAGATTTAAAAGAGCTTTTGGAACTGGATTTATTTAATGAAAATCCATTCCCTGAGCTTTGGTTGTTCTTCTGAGAAGCTGACGTTTCTTCATCATCCTTCGTTGAAGGTGAGGAAGAATCCGATCGTTTGTTAAGATTAAATGGAGAGCTGGACCCCCCATTATTTCCATTGTTCTGCTTCTGAGCGTTCTTGCGTCGCTCTTCCAAGATCTTGCGACGATATTCGGGATCATTGAAAAAGCGTTCGTCGTAAGAATGCTCTTGTTTATCAGAATCGGACATTAACTTGTTGTGCGTGAATCGTTAATCAGTTCTAGGCAGTTTCTTCGGTCGTTCCACTTAACGAGCTGTAGTCGATTGTTAGTATAACTCGCCAGGGTGCGACCATCATAATACGCGCCACAATTTACAAAAGATTTTTGATTGACCTGATGTCTTCTGGGCAAATGATCGTGACCAAAAATCATGGCATCGATTTCCAAACTGGATAATGCCCAACGTGCCCAATTATTGTGTCGTTGAATTTCACGGGCATTATACCGCTCTTCCCCTCGACTTTGCGCGGAAAACCACTGCATTAGTCGCAGTGCCATTTTATTGGGCAGTAGGTTGCGATAGATGTTTAGAAATAACGGATTTCGGAGTAGACGATGCATAGGTTTGCGCGGAAACTCAAATTGTGGATTCCTCAATCCATCTCCGTGATGGACAAATATGTGCTTGCCGTCAAAATCCAGAATCCGATATTCTGACTCCACATCAAATCCTAATTCTTCAAAATAGCCTAATGTCCAATTATCGTGATTCCCGGTAATATATAGGGTAGACCCCATAGCACGATTATAGGCAGCGAATCGATCCAGCAGCCGGGGAGCTAGCATCGGTCGATCACCGTTTCGGAATTCCATCCAGTAGTCAAAAAGATCGCCCAGAACGTAGATCTTCCACTGGTTTTCTTGCGCATGATCGAGAAGGTTGATCAAACTCTCTTCCAAGCGCCGATCGGTATCCCCGTTAAATGCCCCTATATGTACATCCGATAAAAAAAGATGCTGTTGTATGACCATAATGTCAGGAATCGGAATCCAGTTTATCACGTAGATTCCAGAGATCAGCTAAGGTTTGGGCTTCCCGATCGGTTAAAAATACATCCGGATCTTTTTCAGGTGGTCGTTGGGCTGATGAGGAAGAGGGGGATGACGTAGTTGGGGCGTTAAGTAGTTGAGAAATTGATCGGGTTTCAGCCTTCAGTTTGCGGACACGCTGTTTAAGTTGCGCATCGTTGGTAAAAACAATCCACTGGGTAGATCGGTCTGTTGTTTGAATGCGCTGAACAATTACATCGTCGGCGGATTGCTGTCCTGAAAATTGCACATTAATTGACGTTGGTGAAGTAATCGTGCCTGGTCTGGTACCATCAAAGATGACATCCGCTTTCAATGAGCCGGGCAGTTGCTGGGCTAACTGGGAAAGCAAATGATTCATAGCTCCAGCCAAATCATGAGAAAGCTGCCGTTGGTCCATCATCTGATGTAGGGCATTAAATCCATCGATCAACCATCGCTGAGCCATAACAGGAGCGGGATTATTTTTTCCGGGTAATGATAAACTGAATCAGACGCAGAAAATCATCTTTGGCGTCGCTGTCGGGGACTTGGTTGAGCAAATCAACCGCCTTCTCCGCATAGCTGCGCATTTGGAGTTCCGCGTACTCCATACCGCCGCGTTCATGTACAAAATCCACAATTTTCTCTACTTCGTGGGATGATTTTTTGCGCTTTCGAATAGTCGATTTTATGGAACGACGCTCCAACCACGAAGCTTCTTCCAAGGCTTTGATAAGTGGGAGCGTGTATTTGCGCTCCTGAATATCATTTCTGGTCGGTTTGCCTACATCGGCTTTCCCATAATCAAACAGATCGTCACGTATCTGAAAGGCGATGCCCAAATTCATTCCTACATCATGCATTACTTGCTGTAGGTCTGGATCCTCGCAAGTGGAAATCGCGCCGCACTCGCAACAAGATGCCAGGAGACTGGCCGTCTTTTCGCCAATAATGCTGAAATACCGATCCTCGGTCATATTGAGCAATTTGGCGGATTTTAGTTGGCGCAATTCGCCTTCGCTCATGCTTTTGACGGCTTTAGAGAGTACTTTGAGCAGGGCATATTCATCATGTTCCAAGGCGATCAACAAACCTCGAGAGAGCAGGAAATCACCCAGCAGCACACTGGCTTTATTTTTCCATACTTTATTGATGCTCAAAAAGCCACGTCGAATATCCGCATCATCCACTACGTCATCATGAATGAGCGTAGCGGTATGCAGCAATTCAATCATAGTTCCGGCTACGTAGCTACGCTCATTGATATCACCAAACAAATTTGCCGATAGAAATACCAGCGTGGGACGTAACTCTTTCCCTTTTTGTCGCAACAAATAGCGAATAATCTGATCGAGTAAGAATACATCTGTTTTCAGCGCTTCTTTGTAGAACGCATGAAATTGATCAATATCCTCTTTAACCGGCGCTCGAACCTGATCCAAGGTCAACCGCTCATCAGTGTCAAAAATTGAAGGAGTTGTTGATAAGGTTGAACTCTCAACCATGTGAAAGACAGATTAATAGGTTAAATGCTAGCGTTCTAACATACGGAATTTTATTTGCAGATACCTGAGGGCGTCGGTAGTTTATCAGCGCTTTGTAAAATCATGAATGTTATCAAATGCACAAAACGTTGAAAGTCAGCAAAGCATTTCCAAATTAGGAGTAGTTTTCACGATGATTACCATTTCGCTGGATCAAGCCCGACGGTTTATAGACGATACAGATTGGCAAACGACCTTTCAAGCTGCTGAGCAGTCCTACCAAGAGTTACTGGATCGAACCTGTACCGGTAATCAATGGCTGGGTTGGATGGATCTGTTGGAAACGCCTAACGATGCTATTGTTTCTAATATCGATGAAACCGCGATGCAGATTCGACGGGATGCGGATGTGATGATCGTTTGTGGGATCGGTGGCTCGTATTTGGGGGCCAAAGCCTGTATTGAGGCACTGCGTCCATATTTTGACGATGCCCAGCCGGAGATTATTTTTGCGGGACATCAGTTAAGTGGTTCTTATTTGGAACAACTGATTGCGTATCTGGAGAAGCCCCGTGAGGATGGGGAGGCGAAATCCATATATCTTAATGTCATCTCCAAATCGGGAACTACGTTGGAAACCGCCCTTACTTTCCGCATACTGCGCAACTGGATGGAAAAACGATTTCCGGAGGATGTTAATGAGCGCATTGTAGTGACTACCTCGCGTGAAGGGGGAGCCTTGAACAAGGTTCGAGAAGAGAAGGGATACCGGAAATTTGTACTGGCGGATGACGTAGGAGGACGTTTTTCCGTGCTCACTCCCGTTGGATTGTTACCTGCAGCCGTAGCCGGATTGGATATTCAAACATTGTATTATGGTGCGGTATCCGCATATGAGGCGTATCAAAATGACCCTACGGTGCTATTGAAACACGCCACAGCCCGAAAAGCATTGTACGACCAGGGCAAACAAATAGATTTGATTGCTGCCTTTGAGCCCAAATTGCGCGCTTTGGGGGGATGGTTGCAACAATTGTTAGGAGAGAGTGAAGGCAAGCAGGGCCAAGGATTATATCCTGCGCAAGCGACTTATACGACCGACCTACATAGCTTGGGGCAATGGGTACAAGACGGCCCTCGTAACCTCATGGAAACATTTATCGACATTGAACGACCGTTAAGCTCCTTGTCTATCCCAGAAGACCCCGCCAATACTGATCAACTTAATTATACCGCCGGGAAACAGATGGATGAGGTGAATAGAACGGCCTTAGAAGGTACCCGACAAGCGCATGTGGCGGGTAATGTGCCGGTGATTACCGTTACATTGCCTAAGTTGAACACTCAGCATGTAGGGCAATTTATCGCGCATTTTGAGCTGTTTACCGCTGTATATTGTGTGATGCTGGATGTGAATCCCTTCAATCAGCCTGGGGTAGAGGCTTACAAAAAAGAAATTTATCGTCTGTTGGGGCGTCCCCAAGGATAACCCCAAAACGAACTAATTTGATCAACATCTAAAAAAAGCACTCATGAGTTCGACTGCGGATCAGTCTATGGCTTTAAAAGATAAACAATACATAGCGATTGCTGGAAATATTGGTGCGGGGAAGTCCTCGTTGACCGGTTTATTGGCCAAACATTTTGGCTGGGAAGCATTCTACGAATCGGTGGATGATAATCCCTATCTGTCTGACTTTTATGATGATATGCGCCGGTGGAGTTTTAATCTGCAGATATATTTTCTATCGGCACGATTTCGACATCAAAAAAAGATGATGGAAACCAGCGCACAGTTCATACAAGATCGTACCATTTATGAAGATGTAGAGATTTTTGCCAAGAACCTTTATGAAATGGGGCTGATGAGTGATCGGGATTTCCAAAACTATGAAGCGCTATTCCGTGAGATGAGTGATTATCTGCAACCCCCGGAATTGTTGATCTATCTTCGCGCTCAGGTTCCAACCTTGGTTAAGCAGATTCAGCAGCGAGGGAGGGAGTATGAAAACTCTATACGCATAGAATATTTGGAACGATTGAATCGTCTTTATGAAGACTGGATTGATCGATATCCACACGAAAAGTTGATTATCGATACCGACAACTTGGATTTTGTAAACAGCGACGAGGATCTGGGGCAAGTAATCAGTTTAATCGAACAGCGTAAATTTGGACTATTTAATTGATTGCGCTGAAACGCAATTATTCATAACTTTGCCGACCATTGCGAGGGATCGTTTATGCTAAAGTTCTACATACGGGAAATACCCGAGGGTCAAAGCTCGAAAACGGTTCAATTAGAACCCGAGGATCTAGATCTATCTCCCTACGAGTTTAAGGGAGGAAGTGTAGACTTTGAGTTTGAGCGAGCATTGCACTTTATTGAAGTGCAATTTACCGCGCATGCGGACGTCGAACTGGTCTGTGACCGTTCACTTCGCCCGTATATCCATCACATAGATGCGGAGTATAAGATCGTATTCAAAGTGGATGTGCGAGAAGAGACGGAAACAGAAGAAGCGGCCATACGTCGTTTTAATTTCGATACCAACACGTTTAGTGTAGCAGATGAAGTGCGGGATACGATCATGCTTCATGTCCCCATTAAAAAAGTTCATCCTGACTACGTAGCCGAGGATGGTACGCTGGAAAAATTTGAAACGAAAAAATATGGCGAGCCCGACGTTCCGGATGAACCGGAGGAACCGGTCGATCCCCGTTTCGAGAAATTGAAAAAACTGAAAGATAGCGATACGGAAGAGGAATAAATCCTTTCCGTTTTCATTGGAACACAACTGAAATAGCCCAATTCAATGGCACATCCAAAACGAAGAACATCTAAATCACGTCGCAACAAGCGTCGTTCTCATCATCGAATCAAAGATACTCAATTGACGGAATGCTCCAACTGCGGCGCCCTGCATCGTTTTCACCATGTATGCATGGAGTGCGGTCACTACCGCGGCCGTCAAGTGCTAGAAGTTAAAAGCTAAGCGTAATTCATAAATCCCTGATTGATGATTATTGCTGTTGACGCCGTCGGAGGCGATCACTATCCGGAATATCCTGTACAAGGCGCTGTTGACGCGATTCAAGCCGATGAGCGCATAACTGTCATTTTACTCGGTCCTCAACAAATGATTGAGGATGAGTTAGCCAAACATGATGTGGAGACCGATCGCATACAAGTGGTTGATGCTCCACAAATTATTGGTATGGATGATTCGCCCTCACAGGCGGTAAAAACCAAGCAAGAATCATCAATTGTCCGTGGTTTGGGACTACAAAAGCAGGGAAAGGTAGACGGTTTTATCAGTGCGGGTAATACCGGAGCGCTTTTGGCTGCTTCTACCTATGTATTAGGCCGGCTGAAGCATGTTATGCGACCAACGGTTGCTTCATTATTTCCTACAATCAAAGGATTTCGGTTACTGGTAGATGCCGGTGCTAACCTGGAGTTGAAGCCTCAGATGTATGCCCAGTTTGGCATTATGGGTGCGGTATATGCCGAGGAAATGATGGGGGTTGAAAATCCCAAAATTGGGTTGCTAAATGTTGGTGAAGAAAAAGAAAAGGGATTGAAAGTACACTGTGAAGCGTATGAGATCCTGAATGAACTTTCCAGCTTTGTGGGGAACATCGAAGGTCGCGATATATTTCCGGCCAAAGCAGATATCATGGTCACCGATGGTTTCACCGGAAATCTGATTCTCAAATTTGGGGAATCGGTACCCGACGCCCTGAAGGTAATGGTGGGTAAGACCATCAAGGAAATGCAATTGCCGGAGGATCAGCAAGAACTGATCTACGGCGTGCTTAAAAAATCTCTTACCAGTTTCGACTATCAACTGGTCGGCGGCGTTCCATTTTTGGGCGTTGACGGCATCAGCATGGTTGGGCACGGGGGTAGTACACCACTCGCCTTTAAGAATCTTATTTTGAATGCTGCCCGGGCGGTAGAGGTCAATGTGAATGATAAAATGATCGCTGCACTTGAATCCGCATCATAACCGCAGCGAAAAACAGATATAGACTTAATGTCAGAACAACGGCTTGCTAAAATCACAGCAGTAGGGCACTATTTGCCTGAATCCAAATTGACCAATCATGATTTGGAGCAGATGGTGGAAACCAACGACGAATGGATCCGCACCCGAACGGGGATCTCTGAGCGTCGAATATTGAAAGATCCGGACAAAGCTACCGCTTTTATGGGAGCTGAGGCGGCTAGAGAAGCCTTGGAAGAGCGCGGTGTGGATCCAGAAGAGATTGATTTGATTATTCTGGCCACGGTAACACCGGATTATCTGTTCCCAGCCACTGCTTGTCTGGTACAGAAAAAAATCGGGGCAACCAACGCCTTCGGGTTTGATCTATCGGCGGCGTGTTCCGGATTCTTATTCGCACTATCTACCGGAGCCACCTATATCGAAAGTGGGAATGCCGAGAAAGTGTTGGTTATCGGTACCGACAAGATGAGCTCCATATTGGACTATGAAGACCGTTCTACCTGCATTTTATTTGGAGATGGAGCCGGTGCCGTGCTATTGGAGGCATCCGAGGACGGAACGGGTATTATCGATTTCGTGAACTATTGTGAGGGCGACGAGGAAGGAAATCTGTATCAACCGGCCGGTGGTAGTTTAAACCCCGCTACAAAGGAAACGGTGGAGAAGAAGATGCACTATGTTCACCAAGAAGGTCGTGCGGTATTCAAGCGCGCGACAGCTGGTATGGCCGATGTTTCCTTAGAAATCATGGAACGCAATGATTTGGAAGCGGATGATGTAGCCTGGTTGGTTCCACACCAAGCGAATTTACGTATTATTGATGCTACGGCTCGTCGCATGGGGTTGAGCAACGAGAAAGTTATGGTCAATATTGATAAGTACGGCAACACGACCGCGGCCACCATTCCGCTTTGCTTGTACGATTGGAAAGATCGCCTTAATCACGGGGATAATATTATCCTTTCTGCCTTTG
The DNA here is from genome assembly GCA_051747265.1 of Bacteroidota bacterium. Lineage (GTDB taxonomy): Bacteria > Bacteroidota > Rhodothermia > Balneolales > Balneolaceae > JBNJFY01. The sequence goes on from JBNJFY010000004.1 coordinate 376,281, forward strand.
GAGGCGGATTTACCTGGGGTGCGACCTACTTGAAATGGGGAATGAAATAAGAGGATCTAGAGATTTATGAAGACAGCATACCTATTTCCCGGCCAAGGCTCTCAGAGCGTTGGAATGGGGCAGGAGCATTACGAATCGAATGACCACTTCGCCAAACGTGTGGACGCGGCCAATGACATTTTAGGGATCGATTTGAAATCGATTATGTTTGATGGCCCGATGGAGAAACTCAAGCAAACCGAGTACACACAACCGGCAATTTTTCTGCATTCCGTCGCCCTGTTTGAAACGATGGATGTTCAGCCGGATATGGTGGCCGGACACAGTTTGGGAGAGTTTTCCGCCTTAGTGGCTTGCGGAGCCGTATCATTTGAAGATGCCCTGAAAATTGTTCGCCGACGTGGCGAACTCATGCAAGGGGCCGGGGAAACACATCCCGGCACGATGGCTGCCATCATCGGAATGGATGATGAAGTGGTTGAAAAGGTATGTGCCGATGCCCGGGACGCAACCGGTAAAGATGTGATTGCCGCCAACTACAATTGTCCGGGCCAATTAGTGATATCCGGGGCGATTGAAGCCGTTGATAAAGCTATAGAGTTGGCTAAAGAAGAAGGTTGCCGGTTAGCAAAGAAATTGCCGGTTAGTGGAGCGTTCCATTCTTCTTTAATGCAGCCTGCTTATGATGGACTCAAGGAACAGTTGGAAACATTAGAGATTCATGAACCAAGTTGTCCGATTTACAGCAACTTCACTGCGGAGGCGACTACAGATCCCGAGGTGATTCGATCCAATGTATTGAATCAGTTGCTGAATCCGGTTAAATGGACTCAAACCATGCGAAATATGCATGAGAATGGCGCTGAAGCGTTTGTAGAGGTCGGACCGGGCAAAGTGCTGCAGGGGCTGGTAAAACGTACGCTTAAAGGCGTAGAAATTGATGGAAGACAATAGAAATTCAGAACACAGAGTAAGGGGACATATTTATGGGTTTATCGTTAGAAGGAAAAACAGCACTGGTAACCGGCGGAACTCGCGGAATTGGGAAAGCGATCGTTTATCGATTGGCTGAACTAGGTGCTGATGTCGCGTTGACCTACACCAGTTCCAGCGAAGCTGCTAAAGCGATACAAGAAGAATTAGAAAGCAATGGATGCCGTATACTGACGTTTCAAGCTGACGCTGCGTCGTTTGATGATGCCGGCCGGGTGATTAATGATATCGTTGAAAAGTGGGATAAATTAGATATTCTGGTTAACAACGCAGGTATTACTCGGGATAACTTAATTCTTCGTATGACCGAAGATCAGTGGGATCAAGTAATGGACACCAACTTGAAGAGTGTATTCAACTACTGCAAGGCAGTAGCGCGTCCCATGATGAAAAATCGCGGCGGTTCCATCATCAACATAAGTTCCGTGGTAGGTATCAGTGGTAACGCCGGTCAAACCAATTACTCGGCCTCCAAAGCCGGAATCATTGGATTCAGTAAGTCGATGGCTAAAGAGCTAGCTAGTCGGAATATACGCACCAATGTAATCGCGCCCGGATACATCACCACCGAAATGACTGGTGAGTTAGATGAAAAGGTTTTGGAAGCCATTAAAGAAGAAACACCGATGGGACGCCCCGGTGAATCCAAGGAAGTGGCCGATGCTGTAGCATTCTTAGCCAGCGATTTAAGTAACTATATTACCGGCGAAGTGCTCCGCGTAGATGGAGGAATGGCCATGTAAGTCGTTAACACGACATTACTAATGTTGCGGATCCTAAAGAGGATGTTTATTATTGGCAATTATTGACACTCAAGAAGACTCTCTGTTAGTTACTAACGGAAAATTTTAACACTCACGTTATACATAAAACAGGTTACGATATGTCACAGGACGTAGAAACAAAAGTAAAAGGAATCATCGTTGATAAGCTGGGTGTGGACGAAGGCGAAGTAGTGCCCGAAGCCAACTTCACCAACGATCTCGGTGCTGACTCTCTGGATACTGTTGAGTTGATTATGGAATTCGAAAAAGAATTCGATATCAGCATTCCCGACGAAGATGCTGAAAACATTGCTACCGTCGGCAACGCGATTGATTACTTACAAGACAAAGTTTCCTAAGGATTTAACTCTCACATGTCTGAACGCAGAGTTGTTATTACAGGAATCGGTGCGCTTACGCCTATTGGCAAGAGCGCCCCGGATTTCTGGAACGGGTTGGTATCCGGCAAGAACGGAGTACGGCCCATCGAACACTTCGATACCGATGAATTCCCAACTAAGTTTGCGGCGCAAATAGAGGATTACGATTCCTCAGATTATTTCGACCGCAAAGAAGCTCGTCGGATGGATAAATTTTGCCAGTACGCGATGATTACGGCAGAAGAGGCCATCCAAGATAGTAATATCGACTTAGACGAGATTGATAAAAACCGCGTAGCGGTAATGGTGGGAACCGGGATCGGAGGCATGAAAACATTCTTCGACCAAACCCTTCAATACAAAGAGTACGGACCGCGAGGGGTATCCCCCTTCTTTATCCCGATGTTGATTCCGGATATGGCTGCGGGACAAATCTCGATTAAATATGGGTTTAAAGGGCCCAATTTTTGCGCGGTTTCTGCTTGTGCGACGGGCTCTCATAACATTGGTTTGGCCTATGACTCAATTCGTCATGGGCAAGCTGATATGGCCGTCTGTGGTGGTGCGGAAGCGCCAGTCTCACAGATTGGGATAGCCGGTTTTACGTCCATGCGAGCGATGTCTACCCGTAATGATTCACCTGAGACGGCCTCACGTCCTTTTGATAAGGATCGTGATGGATTTGTATTGGGGGAAGGATCGGGCATGCTCTTCCTGGAGGAGTATGAGGCAGCCAAAGCTCGTGGTGCTCGTATTTACGCGGAAGTGGTAGGGTATGGCTTTTCTGCTGATGCTCACCACATTACAGCACCGGATCCCGATGGAGAAGGGGTCATTTTGGCCATCAGCACTGCTTTGGACTCGGCAGGTATCGAACCGGAAGACATTGATCATATCAATATGCATGGAACGTCCACTCCGTTGGGCGATATAGCTGAGACCAATTCTATCAAGAAGGTCTTTGGTGACCATGCGTATGAGATGAACTTGAATTCCACAAAATCCATGACCGGACACTCGCTGGGTGCTGCAGGTGCGATCGAATCCTTAGCAACCATCCTGTCTATCTATCATGGTACGGTACCGCCTACCATTAACCATGAAACCGACGATCCGGAATGTGACTTGAACTATACGTTCAACGAGGCCGAAGTTCGAGATGTGAAATACGCCTTGAATAATGCGTTCGGATTTGGTGGACATAACACAACTATAGTCTTCAAGAAACACGAAGAATAAAGTTGGAGACCGATAGTCGAATAGGAAGTATACATGACTGATCGCGAGGACACGCATCCCGCCGAACAATCTGAACTTCCCGACTATCTACAGGAATTAGAGCGGATCATCGATATTTCTATCGGTGATCCGTTTTTATTTGGCCAGGCACTTCGCCACCGTTCGGTGTTGTATGAAGATGAGGATCTGGAGGATGTCGATTCCTATGAACGATTGGAGTTCTTGGGAGATGCCGTCTTGGATCTGATTGTCAGTCGGTATTTATACGAACGATTTCCAGATGAAACGGAAGGCTATTTAACTAAATTACGCTCTCGTCTGGTCCGAGGAGATTCATTAGCTCGCTTTGCGGGTAAGTTGAACCTGGGAGATCTGATTTTAATGGGCGATCGTGCCCGTTACCAAGATATTCAAGCTTCTAAAAGCGTATTAGCAGATGTTTTTGAAGCACTGATTGGAGCTTTATATTTAGATCAGGGATTTGATCTTACCTATAAGTTTGTGTTGGAAATCATCGAGAGGTTTGTAGATTTTGATCAACTAGCCCAGACGATTGAAAACTATAAAAGTATGTTGCTTGAGTACGCTCAATCCAAAGGGTGGGAATACCCGGTGTATAATTTGATAAAAGAAGAAGGACCGGGGCACGATCGTACTTTTACGGTAGAAGTAATGGTGCATGATGCAGTGAGAGGCACAGGCGTAGGAAAAAGCAAAAAGAAAGCCGAACAAGCGGCGGCGGAATCCGCTTTGGAATCTTTTGGAGTCTTAGATTAAACCTCTGGTAGTTGGAGGAGTAAGGCTAGCTGGAATATGCGGTAAGCGCTTGTGTTTAAGATATAATTCTACGATTCTTAGCCAACCCGTAGATACTGCTCAGTATTGATTCGGGATATGCAGCAATCAATCTAAATCAGGATCGCAGGCAATGTTCGTTCAATTGCTCAAACCGGAATTCGAAGAACTTATTGAGGCCAAAGATTGGGTCACCCTCAAGGAGTTATTGAATGATATGCCGGCGGTTGATGTCTCGGATCTGCTGGAAGAGCTGGATAATAATGTCGCGATTGTCATCTTTCGATTGCTGAAAAAGGAACAAGCAGCCGATGTATTTTCCTATCTCAGTTCTACCAAAGGCGGAGAGTTGCTCAATGAATTGACCGCACGTCAGCTTACCGAAGTAATGTCTAACTTGGAGCCTGATGAGCGTGTGGCGCTGATGGAGGAGTTACCGGGTGAACTTACCCAGCGAATGATGAACTCCATGGCTCCCGAGGATCTAAAGGAGCTCAAATCGTTGTTGGGCTACCCGGAAGAATCTGTAGGGCGGTTGATGACACCGCGATATGTGCGCATCAAAAAGGATTGGACGATTGATCGCAGTATGCGCCATATCCGAAAATACGGGCACAGTGCGGAAACCGTAAATGTTATTTATGTCGTCAACGAACACGAAAAACTGATTGATGACCTTCGTCTGAACGAATTAATCTTGGCGGATCCCGGAGCCAAAATAGAAACCCTGATGGATTATTCATTTGTGGCACTCAGTGCCTTTGATGATCAGGAGGAAGCGGTGCGCTTGTTGGCTAAATACGATCGTGTAGCGTTGCCGGTAGTAGATTCGGGTGGGGTACTCATCGGGATGATCACGGCGGATGATGTGTTCGATGTTGCGGAAGAAGAGGTCACCGAGGATATGCAGTTGATGGCCGGTATGGATGCTTTGGATGATTATTACTCGCAGACATCTATCTTGCAGATGGTGCAAAAACGAATTGGCTGGCTAGCCGTTTTGTTTGTCGGGCAGATGTTGACCGCCACGGCTATGGGTGCTTATGAGAGTGTGATTGCCAGTGCAGTATTTCTCTCGCTTTTTGTTCCCATGATTATTTCCAGTGGGGGTAACTCGGGCTCACAGGCAGCTACATTGATTATCCGCGCGCTTTCCACGGACGATATAAATTTAGGTGATTGGTGGAAGGTATTTCGCAGAGAACTGCTATCTGGAGCCATGTTGGGCCTGATATTAGGCTTTTTAGGATACTTCGTAATTCTGTTTTATGGCGTTTATACCGGTAAAGCGTTTGATTACGAATTGTTCATGAGTTGTCTGGTGGTCTCACTGAGTTTGGTGGGGGTGGTCATTTGGGGCAATCTGAGTGGATCCATGCTGCCTTTTTTGCTTTCTAAAATGGGATTGGATCCGGCTGTAACCTCCGCGCCTTTTGTATCTACGTTATCGGATGTTACTGGAATTGTTATTTATTTTTCGATTGCCGTCGCTTTATTAGAAGGAATTGTCTTATAAGCGGTAGAGTTGTTTTATTTTAGAACTGGTTAATTATTACGCCATATACCTAACACTGTAACTGTCTTTATTTATGAAAGCCTATCTCGACTTGGTTCGAAATGTACTGGAACATGGGAGCCGAAAGGAAAATCGTACGGGTATTGATACCATCAGTAATTTTGCCGAATTCTATAAAGTAGATCTGGCTGAGGGTTTTCCGCTGTTGACCACGAAGAAAGTGTTCTTTAAATCGGTGATTATGGAGCTCTTGTGGTATTTGCGGGGGGAAGATCATATCAAGTGGTTGCGGGACGAGCAGGACATCCACATTTGGGACGATTGGGCTGATGAAGACGGTCATGTTGGGCCCATCTATCCGGTATTATGGCGCCGATTTCCTTATTTCGAAGAAGAAGACGTGAACTTTGAAGGAAACACCGGCAAATTGACCAAAACCTGTTGGGTAGAAAAAGAGTTCGACCAAGTTCAGCGAGCTATTGATATGCTGAAAAACAACCCTAACTCCCGCCGGATTGTAGTAAGCGCGTGGCATCCGGGTTTATTGCCTAAAATGGCGTTACCACCCTGCCATATCATGTACGTATTTAATGTTCAGGATGGACGTCTCAATTGCCACCTTACCCAACGCTCCGGTGATATCGCCTTGGGGATACCTTTTAATTTGGCTTGTTATTCCGCGCTTACCATGGCCATTGCTCAAGAAGTAGGGTTAGAGCCGGGCACTTTTGCTCATACCATCGTGGATGCGCACATTTATGAGAACCACGTGGATGGGTTAAAAGAACAACTAACCCGGGAGCCGCGGGAATTACCCACGCTTAAAATCGCCGATAAGCCGGTGGACGATCTCACCTATGAAGACTTCACGCTGGAGAATTACAATCCGTATCCCCACATCAAATTTGAGGTAGCCGTATGATTCTAGCCTCTATTGTGGCTCATGATCCTCATTTAGTGATCGGGAAAGATGGTACACTGCCTTGGCACTATTCGGAAGATCTGAAGTTTTTTAAACGAACGACTATGGGTCATCCAATCGTGATGGGGCGGGGCGTATTTGAAGAACTGGATGAGAAACCGTTACCCGGCCGGCGCAATGTGGTTTTATCGCGTACCAGAACCTATGATCAGGTGGAAACCTACAGTAGTTGGAAAGCGGCTAGAGAGGCACTTTCGGGGGAAGAAAAAGTGTTTATCATAGGTGGGGGAGAGATCTATCGTCAGACGATGGACGAAATTGATTTGTTATATGTTACATTAGTTCATCAGGAATATGAAGGTGATACGTTTTTCCCGGAATATCGCGATGATATATCCAGTGTCTGGACAGAGATTGATCGGGAGGAACGCGATAAACTTACTTTCCTCACTTATCAGCGTAAAGCCTGAGTTATAGGAACTGAGTATTTTTATGCTTCACGAGTTACCGATTCAGCTTCTTCGGCAGAGGCGACTGGGGAGCTAGTTTCAGTTCGATCTTGGAAGACCAAGAGGGTAGGACAAGCAACGGCCTTTTGTAGGTTCTCATGAATGCGGGTGAACCAGCTTTCCCGCTCATCTTGCTTAGACTCGGATATAATTACCAGATCATCCGGTGCTGCAATTTGCTCAACGGCATCTACTATATTTCCTACCTGGACCGTTCGTACCCTTATTTGATCTCGATCCAATCCGGATCGCTGAAGTTGACGAAGCCCTACTGATTTTAGTAGATCCTTGTTGGATATATCTAACTGTTCGGATTCATTGGTTTCCATAGCATCCGGCATAATCATGAGTGAGACGGGTAATTGACTAGATTCAGCCAACTCGCGCAGAATGGTTCCCAGCCGAGCATTAATTTGATCTTCTCTGTATACAGGTACTAACAGTCGGTTGAGCGATTCCATGGGTTGAGGGGTCAATAACGCATGGGCATTAATGTGATCCACAAATTCAGAGATACTTTCAGTGATATTCGGAGTGAATATCAATTCCCGATCCAAGTCAATCTTTGCTAGGGACAAATCATCCAAATAGTGATTCAAGCCTCCCAACGCAAAATGTAATCATGGCGACCAGTCCGGCATAGCCAGCCGCTATGGCGGGGAATACAAATGCCTGCACCAACCATCGATCCTATCCCAATAGCTAAAGCGGCCGGTAATCTCAGAGTTCGTTCCAGTTTGTCATCTGTAGTTTTTGGACTGGTCATTAACCGAGGGCTTTGCAAAACCTTCCGAAATTTATTCGGTCATGCCAAGATGTAGTAACAATCACCGTTTACACAATCTAATCAGGGGATTGCCGCACTACGTTCGCAATGACAGGTAGTTTTGGAAAGCCCTCTAACCGTAAGAAATTTTGAAATATCTACTTTTCTGTAGTAACTCGATGCGAGGCAATGAAGTTCAATGATTAATAAATGGTTAGATTCTTATATACTAGTACAAACATGTTAGCACGAACATGTTATAGCTAGGATGGTTGGATTTCAACTACATTACATACAAATCTTCATCAGGAATGAATGATGAGATTGATCTACTCTTATTCCCTTCAATACAAAAATACAACTATTAACCCTGTAGTTGTATAAGCCTGCGCACTCCCCTGTGGCGCAGGCTTTTTTTTTGCGTATGTGTCTCGTATTGATATTAGGAAAAGATCTGCTGCTTTGCGGAGGGCCATAAAAGGGGAAACATAAAAAAGGCCCGTTGTGATGGTTGGCACAACGGGCTCTCAGGGTTATGGAATCTTGCCCAAAAGCTACTAAAGGCCAAAATCCCACAAATAAAATATTTTATCAGGAGCCAAACCAGTAACTCAATTTTACCATTAGCACATTGGTAGGTTGAGCAGCGATTAGCTCACTTGTATCATGTACTACGGAAAAATTCCCTGTTTGTTCGAACGAATTTCTATCGTGTTGCCAAACAAGGTATAAGATTGATCCCGGCTTGTATTCCCAACGAAATACCAGGTTGCTCTGAATAGTGCGGTAATTAAAATCCCTATCTTGAAATGTGAACTCATTAGCAGGTCCCTCGTTGTCCGGATCAACTATATAAATACCGTTTTCATAGGACAACGTTCCACGATCCTGCCCATAACGGCTGAATCGCGACTTCCCCGGTGTAGTAAATTCCTTGTAATCAGAATAAGCACCACTACTGATATATGGGCGTATATAGGTTTGTAAGCTGATATCGGGTGTAAACGTCCAATCCATTCTCAGTGCGGTAGACCAAGTAGTCCGTTGGATATCGGCAAACACATACCGTTTGCCAAATGTATGATCCGCGGTTGGATCCGTCACAGCTGTTACATATTGACGGGTACTTTTTTGGGTATTGTAGTTGGGTTTCAATTCTACCTGAATGAAGGAGGTCGGGCGCAATATCAGGTTGATGAAGTAGTCGTTGGTAAAACCACCGGTTTCACTATTATCCCGTGAATGTCCGAGGGAGAAAGCCACTTTTTTGGAACGATCGCTTTCTAAGACTAACGATCCATAGGCACTACCCGGTTCCAAGGCGAGAGGGCCACCACGTAGCATGCGATCATCATAGGTTTCCAGCCGAAACCCCGTTCGAAAATTTACACGCCAAAGGTTGGTCAATTGGGCACTGGTAATCAGATCGTATCCATTTTCGGTTTGTTCGCCCCCAAAATTCCAAGCGTGAAATTTATTTAAGCCGATACGGTAATTTCGGAAAGGGCCAACCGGATCGGTTTGACGATATTCCCAAAAGTACGCCATCCCGTGATAATCCACACGCTTTTGGTACCCGATATCATTGACTTCATAGCCGGGTGTAACCACAGAGTAAGAAACAGACCCACGCCAGTGTTTTCCTCCAAACCGAGCGAAGGACAGTTGACCGGCCAGTCCTTGCATCGCAGTTCGATTCGGATCCACGGATAGATAGTCGGCATCTGGTCGGTTGAAATAGCGGGCGCTACTTAGTTGGGTTCGAAGGAGGGCTTCTTTAGACCCGGATACGGAACTAATTGAGGTGGTTCCACTTAAGATCCATTCGCGATCATTCCAATAGTGTTCAAAATCTAATCCTCCGATGTAGGAAGCCTCATGCAATTGGCTTTTAAGGTAATCGGCCCTCATGAAGCGATTGACGGCACCTGCATACATACCGATAACCGTATTCCCTTGGTTGAAATCTTGCTTGAGACGACTTACAAAATAGTTGGTCGGCGGTTCAATACTGAGGGAGCCTTGGGTGCCATCGGTGATCTGATAGTTTGACTTCTCTCTGGTGGTCAACGCATTCAATACTCCAACTGATAAACCTTGTTGGGTTTTACCACTTAGTTTAACCGCGCTGGCAATGGTGGTGAAATCCGGACGATCGACAAATGGAGCTTCTATACCCGCTTGGGCTACACTTCCACTAGGGGATCGGCCAATGCGGCGGGAGTAGAAGGTGAGTGGGTTTCCGAACATGCTAAAGCTAGAAGTGCTACCGAAATCGAATATTTCGTTGCCCTCTACAAAAAAGGCTCGTTGCTCGGAGAAATACGTTTCGTACGCACTCAAATTAATTTGGTCTGGATCCGCCTCAACTTGACCAAAATCAGGATTGATCGTAGCCGAAAGGGTAAGATCGGAAGTGACGCCATATTTAATATCAGCACCCACTGAACCAAACAGTTCATTTTGATTATAATAGGGATTTTCCTGTTGGTGAGGAGCTCGAGTTACGCTACCGGACACATAGGGAGTGATCTCCAGACGACGTGGTTGCTCTAAATTTTTAATGCCCCGAAGTTCTCCGAACTTGGAGACCATACCCGATTCCTGTTGTGGGGTCGGCGACCAGAATGAAATTTCATCTTTTCGAGCAATTTCACGCTGGAAATTAACACCCCATGTCTGCTTGTGATTTTGGTTGGTAAATCGAAGTTGGGAGAGGGGGATTTTTATCTCCACCGTCCATCCATCTTCCTGAATTTTAGTTTTGGCGGTCCAGATGGCATCCCAACGTTCGTCTTCATTGGTATCGTTGGATATGAGCAAATCTTTACGTACCCCCAACGGATTCACTCCAAACGTAAAACTGGTTTTATCATCATTGTAGCTATCCAGCCCTACATAGAACCAATCGCTGTAGGCCGAACCATCTTTGCGAAACAGAGTGGCAGCAACCGAATCGATAGCGCTATCATAAGCTTTGGCTGCTATATATAGCGCTTCTTTGGTATAAATAATGCGCGCTTCGGTCGCTTCTGTTGCTGGTTGTCCATCATTCGGAGCTCGTTGAATAAAACCAGTAGCCACCTCTGCCTGGTTCCATATAGGCTCATTCAATTGTCCGTCAATTACAATTTTTTCCGCATGATCATAAAAGGTAGCGTGAACAGTTGGGACTTCTTTTCCCCGTGAAGTTGCTCCAGTGTTGGCACTCGTTCCAGATGCTGATCGTTGTGCGTTGACGATTAAGGGAAGACTTAACATTATGCCCCAAGTCAACAGCGTTACCTTTTTTAAGCGTGAAAACTTATTAATACCCATCACGAATTCATTTAAGTGTTGCGATTATGCCTCGCTCATTCGTGGTTGGGTGTCAATCGGTTGCGTAAAAAATTGTAACCGAACACTTACAATAAATAGGCGTTTCTAATGAAACTTTTTTTCGGATGAAAATGACTGCCTGATAGGGCGGCTCAATCCGCTGTAATTCTATTAGTACGGGCGCAATCCAAGATTTGTGGGTTCGGTGGATAGCCTTGGGCAACTACTTTCAATTATTTAGTAACCAATGCGGATCTTGATCGTCTCATAAGCAGATAAGAATTCCAAACAATGAATGCATCCATATTTCGGTTAGTATTCAGTATGTTAATAGGTCTAATCATCTAGCTAACAGCCGAATATGGGGCACTCAAAAAGAAAAGACGATCAATTAATACGGGAGGTTTTAAACGGTGAACGTGAAGCCTTCCGACCACTAGTAGATCGTTATGCGCCCATGGTTTTTTCCCTGACCAATAGATATACCCTTCGAGAAAGTGATGCTGAGGAATTAGCGCAAGAGATCTTTGTGAAAGCTTACGAGCGATTATCCTCCTTTGATGGCCAATCAAAATTTTCAACATGGTTGTATTCGTTAGCGCGCAATCATTGCTTGGATTATGCTAAAAACATACGACGGAAGAATAGATCACTCAGTGAATTGGACGAATATGAATTGGAACAGCAAATGGGAGAGAGTGACCCGCCTGACGAGAGGATAGAAAGAGAAGAGCGCATCGCGTTAATGGAACAAGCTCTGCAAGAAATTAAACAGGAATACGCGGAGGCTTTTTTACTAAAATATAAGGACCAATTGACCTATCAGGCGATGGCGGACCGATTGGGCGTAACGGTTAGTGCTCTGAAACTACGAGTACATAGAGCCAAAAAAGAATTGCGCACCTTTATGTTAAATCACAGTTGAGGGTGAATGTCATGGAGATCGAAGAAAAATTCATAGCCTACATCAATGGCGAGTTATCTGCTGGGGAAGAGCAAGAAATTTTACATGTAATTGCGGAGGATGATGAGCTACGTAATTTGTTACGATTTGAGCTACAGCTTTCGCAGGATATGCCATTGGAATCGTTGAATACCACTTTTGATCAACAAACCGTACCCCAAGGATTTGCAGATCGGGTAATGCTGAGCATTGAGCAAGAGCAAGAACAGGAGTCGAGGGATCGTGCTAGCCTGTTGACCCAAGGGCTCCAAACACTTAAAAATGCTCTGTGGGAGCGTCGTACGCTTCAATGGAGACCAGCCTACGGAATGTTAGCTAGTATTTTGCTGGTATTTAGTGTCATATATCTGTGGCAAACACCGAATAGGGGTGTAGATGAGAATACGGTGGTAAATATACAGGAAGCCCAACAGCCGTATCAGAATGTAGCGGCTACCACTCAACATGTAATGCTTCGTTTTGTATACATCGATGATCAGGCGCAATCCATAGCGGTGGCCGGTGACTTTAGCAACTGGGAGCCCATTCCATTAAGTCAGAAAATGGTCAATGGCAAAAAAGTGTGGACCGGCATGGTCAAAATGTCCCGGGGCGAGCACAATTATATGTTCCGGGTTGATGGTGAAAAATGGGTTACCGATCCGATGGCCTCCGTTCAACGTGATGACGGCTTTGGAAATAAAAACGCGGTGATCTATTTATGAAAAAACTTCTGCTGATAATCGTAACAACGGTTTTCTTCCCAGGCTCTATGGGCTGGGCACAGCAGTGGGAGTCGGTTCTGTCTATCGAAAACCGCTTGGGCTATTCTACCAACACCTATTTAAACCCCTATATGTCTGAATGGGAAGTGGAACCAGCATCACTATATGATTTAACGGCTGTTTCCGCTCGTGCTAATGGGTACCAAAAAAGATTCTCTTGGTCGGTTACGGGCAGTGCGCATTATCAGGCGTTTCTTCAAAATGGAGTTCCCACGTGGAAAGGGGCTGTATTATGGGGGAATCTGGATCATCCTTTGACTGCTAATCTTACCTTGGGGATCAATTCCGGTGTCAGTTACCTATCCGGCTCCTTTGATCGAACCATCGCTTGGCTGCAACCCCGGCTGACTTGGTTTATTACCCCATTCACGTTGGTACGTGCCAAAGCGGGTTCCAATATGCAGCAATATTCGGGGACTACATCGGGCAGTCGTTACGATTCTTATGCCCTGGAAGCGGAGAGCTGGTTGACTTACCGGCTTCAGTTAACGGCGGGATTATATAGTGATCTCAACAGTTTTCCATCGCTTTCAGAAGGCTATAACGGAGTGATCAGTGCACAGTACCGATTTCGCAACAACAGTTCGATACAAGCATTTGTAGGATTACAGCAGTATCAATTTGAAACTACTATTGATGGGTCGGGTGGTGGAGCAATGACACAACCGGGTTCTAATGTACTGCTAAATACGGATCGCTTATTACGGTATGGAATCAGTGCGCAACGACCGATTAATAATCGATTCAGTTTGTTTGCCAATGTGGAAGTTTTACACTACTTGGCTGATGTAGCTATCAATAGTAGTTCTGACATCAAAACATCAGCGGGTTTGCGATTCAGCTTGGAACCACGTTTTAAAAAAGATGAACAGCTAATTGAGCCAGATTGGAATATTGATGAATCCCGCCAAAAGTTACGCGTTCGCTATGTAGGGGAGGGGCGATTGTATTTGGTAGGATCGTTTAATAATTGGGAAAAGCCCGGTATTCCCCTACGACGGCAAAACCAACATTGGCTTACGGCTGATTTGCAGTTAGAACCGGGCATGTATGAGTACCGCATTTTGCGCATTCAAGGGAAAGACGAAGAGTGGCTGGACTTTTCGAAACAAACCTATACCGTCCAAGATGATTTTGACGGTAATAACGCACTCATAGTGATAGATTATTAATGTTTTAAGACTGACTATTATGATTCATCGAAAAAACATACCGATTGGAAGGATAGGCCTGATATTTCTGGTCAGCTTATGGATGTTTGGGGCAGCTACAATATCTGTTGCTCAGGATAACAATCCACAAGTAGAACAACTCATGGAGCGAGCGGAAAACGCACAGATGGATATGGAGACGCTGCAACAGATTCAACAGCGATTTCAGAACATGAATCGTGCTCATGAGGAGCTGGTGACTATATTAGAAGCAGCGGTAACTACGGCAGAGCAAAATTTGCCTAGTAATCATATGACCGATAAGGCGTTGGAAGGATTGGCGAAGAACATCCCTAGTCAGCGTATTACGCAGGTAATGGAGCGGATGCAGACAGCGACCCGGGAAGCATCACAGCAGGTTCAGCCTTGGCTTGATCAACCTCAGGTTCAGGAAATGGTGCAACGCGAACGGCAGATGGATACCCAACAATTTAAGCAACAGTTGACCATAGCATTGGCCAATGCCCAAATGCATGGACTCAATGATGAAAGTATGCAACAGATACTGAAAGAAATTGGGCATCAGGATGTCATTGCGAAAAGCAAGCCCTCAGATATCATTTCTGCAGTGGGTGTAGCTCATGAAGTGCAGCAGGGTATGGGACCAGGTAAACAAGCGGGCTCCTTTATTGCCAAAGCTTTGAAAGGCGGATTTGGCGCGCAAGAATTGCAACAATTACCAGCAGCCATGCAAATGGCCCGATTGCGAAGTGAATTGCCGGCCAGCGCAGTTATGCAAGGCATGGGTAGACAGATGGAAGGCGGCATACCGGCCAAAGACATCTTGCAGAACTTATTCAATGGCAACATCGGAGGCGGCCCTCCGGGTGATGTCCCACGGGGTCCCGGTAATAATAATGGGCAAGGCAATCAAGGGAACAATGGAAATAACGGTCAAGGAAACGGTGGCGGAAATGGTGGCGGTAACGGAGGAGGAAATGGCAATGGCAATGGAAATAATGGTTAGCAGCTTGTCTAGAATGATCAGGCATCAAACTCAAAATTTTCTTGTAACGCCCTCTTGTTTCACTCGTCCTACGGATAGAAATCGAGATAGAACTCTCCATATCCATTAATAAATCGTTTGAGGATTTAATCATGTTACAATCAAAACTATTACCCCTGTTAAGTACGCTGGTGATTGGGGTGGGACTCTTGGTGGCTAGTTGCGACAATACCGATCCGGCTCCGGAAATGGGCAGTATGACCGTAGAAATGACTGATGCTCCCATCGATTCAGCAGCAGAGGTGAATGTATTTGTCGAGCGTATAGAAATTAACAATGCCGAAGATGACACTGGTTGGGTGACGTTGGCCGAACCGCAACAGATGTATAACCTATTGGATTACACCAATGGGGAAGTGGCTGTGCTCGGCGGTGCCGATTTAGAAGCGGGTATCTATCCTCAAATAAGACTCATTTTGGGTGAGGGCAATAACATAGTCATCTATAACGATGATGGATCCACCAGCACCTATGATTTATTTGTGCCCAGTGGTACTAAAAGTGGTATAAAGTTAAATGTGAATGCCGAGATCGAAGAAGGCATTGAATATACCATGTTGCTCGATTTTGACGCTAGCCGCTCGGTACATAAGGCCGGAAACAATCCTCATCGTCCATACATCATGCGACCGGTGATCAAAGCGGTAAATAAAGCGTTAACCGGTTCCATTGCCGGAGCAGTTGAACCCGTAGAGGCTCGACCCGTGGTGTATGCTATTGCTGGAGAAGATACGCTAGCAGCTTCCATCGCAGATACCACCAATGGCGAGTTTAAGTTGATCGGATTGGAAGACGGAACCTATGATGTCTCCGCCGATCCGCGCACGGAGGGCTTCGAAATTACCAACCAATCTGATGTACAGGTAAATGTAGGTGAAACTACAGATGTAGGTACCATTGAGATGACCCAAAATTAAGTCTATTCGATTGAATAGTTTTAACGTGGTTCATCCCTCTTGATCAAAAGCCCACCGCAAGATATGTGGTGGGCTTTTTCTGTGATATTAAATCATCGCTTATTAAGTGCCATACCGGTGCAAATAGCGTAGCTGTCTGGATACACGAACTCGATTCCAGTATGTATTCCAAATGCGGTAAGGAGTCGTTAACCAAGAGGGAGGCTCAATGGGCTGAATGTTATTACGTTTTCTATGAAGTCCAATGTGCTGATGGGCTAATGCTGTTAATTTGGCCAAGGGATTGAACTCGTTGACTACGATGTCGTGTGCCTTTTTCAGTGCCGGTAATCTTCTCTGATAATCTTTTGGATCAGATAGCACTTTTTTAATTCGTTCACGAGCCCGAGTTGGGGTTAGCTGAGTTACATCAATCAGTGAATCTGGGGGAAAATAGTCTTGGATATTCGTACAACCGCGGTAAATAGGAACCGTGTAGCAAAGGAACGCATCCAGGATTTTTTCAGTGATGTAGTCGGGTTGGCAGGAATTTTCCAATACCACAGAATATTTGAAGGGAGCATGCATTTCCCATTTGGTTTCTGTGGGATTAAAGCCCTGGCCAAACAGTGGGTAGGATTGAAGCTCATTGAGAACAGCAGCCAACCAGCGCAACCGATCCACATGACCCGGATAATCGGTTTTATCCGTAATCACAATGGAAAGGGGTTCGGGTTTATTCAGTTGATTTGGTTTCAGGGATTGAATTTCCTTCAATGGTTTCTGCAGATGCCAACCCAGAAAACCGTGGGATTTTTGGGCATGGGCCAGATTTGCTTCCATCATAGGGCTGAGCACCCAATCGTACTGATCCAGCTGCTGGTACATCCATGGGTGATAAATCGAATGGCCGGGTTCCATCATGAAAGCCACCACAGGCACATGAGAAGGAAGTATCAGCTCTTGAGAGGGGGTATTGAAAATTCCCATCAGATCTACCTCATCCGAATATCCATACTGGAACCGGCAGTTATTCAATTGATAGTCTGTTTCTGAAATTTTATTGGCGTGAGCTGCCAAGAAAGTATCTACCTTTTTTAACAAAAGACCGTCTACACCAATGGTGATCATATTAACAAGTGATAAGTAATTGTCATTTTGGTAATGACCTTTCTGTTCTTGCGTAGCACTTTTCGGCCATCCATAAACTGGTTAATAATCCCGGGAAGAATTATGAATATAACCTGGCAATAATACTATATACTTTGGAAGAACATATATGTTTCTGTTTGAATTATCCCTTTGTGGATTATAGGTTTGTTTGTTCTTTTGAATGAAAAAGGGAGATATATGAAGAGTAGATGCTACCATTCGATTTATGTTCTACTGCTTATTTTTCTTTTTGGGTTATCAACGGTCATATCCGCACAAGCTCAAAAAGTAACAGAAACCTACCAACAACAACTACAGGAGTTAGAACAAACATTACCAGAGCAAACTAGAAATGGCAAGATTACATATCCTTCTGATGATTATTTGGGGTTAGAATATGATCAGGAGTGGATCAGTTCGGATCAGCCGGATCCCCAAAATAATATCAATCTGCCCAGTCCGGGAAATTATGCCGGCGATGTTAACGGGGACGGCAATGACGATTATGTCAGGGTGGATTACGCGATGGATGATCGCACATCTGATCTAAGCGACACGGTTTATAAAACCGGCGTGTTTTATGGTACTTCAGATGCATCTACCCCTGATCAACTTCTGTATCATGAATTGAAGCCTGTAGGGGATGTAAATGGTGACTCTTACGCAGACGCCTTGCGCGCGGATAATACCGGTTTGTATTTGGTACCTGGCTCCAGTGATGGATATGACACCAGTGCCGAAACACAAATTAGTTCAGCGATCACGGATTTGGATATTGTTACCGGTTTTATGGATTTAAATGGCGATAATCTGGCTGATTTCGCGATTCATCCTGGTTCAGGTGATACGTTATTTTATGTGATGGGGAATAGCAGTGTTAGTTCTATGACGGTAGTCAGCTATACAACTAACTTTTCACTTCCTTACGGTAGTGCCATTGTATTTGATGATGCCGGACAGAATCTGCATTTGGTGTCTCATAACGATGGTATTTCAACGTGGTTGCAAATTTCTACCGATGGGGATAAAACCAATGATATCAGTGTACAAGAGGAGATAGCGACATCGGATAGAATAAATAACCCAATCATCCGTGCCTTAGTTGTAGATAACAGTACCCAAATTGACTACTTGGTTCAACCAAACAATGCGCATGATACCTATCATGTTACGCACAGTCAGGATGGGAGTACTAAAACACGTACGGATCTAGGGACGATCAATTTTGCAAAAGCTGGTGATCTGAATCAGGATGGTGAGGATGATTACTTCTATCTGAATGATTCTGATATGCTCTATATCTCATTCGGTGATGGAGATCTCAGCAATTCCTTTACCGAAGATGTTCAGGTGATGGATCTCTCCAGTGATGATATCGGAGTGAATTGGGTACCTCAGGCCTTTGATATCCAGCCTGATTATAACGGAGATGGTAACGGCGATTTCTGGTTGGAAACGATTCGGTATGATCAGAATGTGGATCAACGAAACTTTTACGCGCTGGATGGGAGCAATAATCTCAATAATCCCATAACTATCGACTATCCGGATAATGTTTATGCCAATACCATTGATTTCACCGAAAATCTGGGCGATATCAACGGAGATGGAATAGAAGACGTCGGATTTGTGGATGGCGGGCGCCAAACGATTGAAATCTATTATGGTGGCTCACCGGTAAGTTCAGAACCGGATATGAGCTTGGATTTATCAGTCGGCGCGCTGCAAACCAGTACCGGTGATATTAATGGGGATGGATACACTGATCTCGTAGTAAATGATAACTCTGGTAGAGCCTTTGAGGTATTTTATGGCTCGGAATCTGGATTTAATTCAACCGCCGATCAAAGTATTAAAGCCGAAGATACGAATACCAATATCAGTGATCCCGGGCTCTATTTCGCAACCGTAGTTGGTGATGTTAATGGAGATGGCAACGATGATATCGTTGGTCTTTCCACGTTTGGGCGAAATGAAACCAATAATGGTACTGAATATGCCAACGAAGCCTATGTGTATCTAGGTGGTAGTTCGGTCTCCGCGTCACCAGATCAAACCATCTCCGTAGGATCTACAACCAATTCATTAAGTTTATATGGTGTAGAAGGTAATGGCGATTTGAATGGTGATGGATACGACGATTTTGTGATTCAAGCATGGAACGCGCACTCTGGAAACACCAACTCGTATGATAATACTGTTGGATTTTCTTCAGGTGCTGTATTCGTGTACCATGGTAATAGCAATGGTACATTTGGTGGGGAAGATCTGTTAATATCTCCTCCCGCGGATGGACAAGGATACATTACCTTTGGACAAGATGTAGAGATAACCGACCTCCAGGGTAATGGTAGTGATGATCTATTAATAGGTAGTTATTATATCTATAACCTGAACGACAATTATACCCAAGGACAAATTAATACCTATCTCGGTGGATCAGATATGGATGGCACCAGTGATGGAATCACAGAGTTGCCGATCAATTCATCATTCGGGAGAATGCAAGCTATTCACGATATAGACGGTGATCAGGGATCGGAGATATGGTATGAAATGTATGACAATGGCTACCGTAACAGGATCGCAAAATACGATACGGATGACCGTGATCTATTTACAATAATCAAGGTGGATAATCCTAATACCAATACCCGATTACTGGGATATTGGGATCAAAGTAATATTGGTCAATATACCGGGACACAGACCTATTCCATGATTGCGTCCAATGTCGGAGATGATAATGATCACTATTATTCGTCTCGGGTCTATCGCTTTGATATTCCTGCAGCAGTTCAGCTGACCAGTGTGGATGATGTGGCCGACGATCAAGGCGGCTGGGTGACCGTAACTATAGATGGAGCTCTTGTAGATGGTCAGTTCAATGACTCCAAAACTTTCGATGAATGGTCGGTATGGCGGGAAACCTCCAATGGCTGGACCAATGTAGCCAGCGTGCCGTATTACAGCGACGGCGCCAAGTTTGTGGACGTCCGCGTTCCCCAAACCCGTCCATCGGATGCCGCCTCCGACAGTGATGAGGGAAAATTTAATTTCCGAGTTACGCTGCATGACGATGGAGAGCTGGTGGCCGAATCCAACGTCAAGATGGGTTTTGCTTTGGATAATAAATCGCCGGCTAAAGTCACCGGTTTAGCTAAATCGGATACTGATAAGGGCGTGCAGTTATCTTGGGATGCCTCGCAGGCGCCGGACTTGGGGCAATACGAAGTGTATCTGCTAGACGACGATGGCAGCCTGCCGGATAGTCCGGTTAAGACGACCAGCGATACCAAGGTTACGTTTAATAAAGCTTCGTCTGAACGCAATTTCGCGGTTAAGGCCACCGATGTAAACGGAAACGAAGGTAAAGCCTCGGATCCGATCACGGTGACCTCTGTGGAAGAAGGCCAGAGCGGAACCCCGGCAACGTTCGCCCTGCAGAAAAACTATCCCAACCCATTTAACCCGACTACCAAAATTGATTACGCGCTACCCCAAAGTGCTGAGGTGACTATTACGGTGTATAACGCATTGGGACAGACAGTCGCCACCTTGGTAGACGGACAGAAAAGCGCGGGCTATCACAGCGTCTCATTTGATGCGCAGTCCATGAACTCGGGCGTGTATATCTATCGCATCGAGGCCGGCAACTTTTCGCAGACCCGCAAGATGATGCTGGTTAAATAAGCATTCAATTTTTAAACCAGGTTATCAGCTAAAAAGGCGAGTCCCTAAAAGGGCTCGCCTTTTTCTTTTATCATGGTAATGTGGCTGGGTAGTATCAAGAATCAAATAGGTAGCCAATAGAGATTCCCGTACGGAATCCGGACCAGTTCACATTGACGTTGTCATTGGTGCCCTCGAAATAGACTTCGTTATCTTTGTAGCGTAATCGGCTTACCAATGAAACAGAATATCCCAGATGGAAATTCACCGAAAAGTGGTCGGTAATGTTGTATTGGCCTAATAATGAAGGGGTTAAGTATGCGCCGATGGAATTGAATGATATTTCATCTGATTGATGATAATCAACTTCATATAAATCCATATAGCTATTTAAGGTAATATCTCCATAACTAAACCCCGTTTTCCCTCCCCAATAAAAATCAAAACTCTTGTTCGAGTTCTTCTGGAAAGATCGATAATATCCCACTCCGGCAAATATACCATCGGCAATTAAGGTGAGCCCCATATCGCCCGAGTAATCACTGTAATTAGCTTTACTGCCTGTAGAATGTATTTCCAAATGTACATCTAGTATTTCATTAGGACCTTTAGGCATTGAGATACGGATCCCTAGATTGTAATGAGCGGGAAAATCATCAACCAGTTTCAGGTAAGGTTGTTCACTGCTGGTTTTAAAAAAGGATCGCATATCACTCATGTTGTACGTACCGTATCCGCCATAGGCGTGTAGGGTTAACTTCTCAGTATTTACTTGAGCCTTAAGGGAATTATGCAGCGCAAGACCTAGGAGTACCGTAATTAGAAAGGAACGTAAGTACATTGGGTTGTATATATTATAGCTTCTCATAATGGGTAAGCTGATCAAATTTATACAATCGACTTATCTGATATCAAGGTTTGGGTTAGGCTGTCGCAGTTTGACAGGCAAAGAAGGTATTCTACTCTTAGAATGTCGAGAAGAAGGCAGGGTTTTCGTATAAATATCATTGAGGTCAGCGGTATTGATGTAGTATCCATAGTCGGAGAAGATATAACCATTGGTATGATGGATCTCAAAAAGCGCTTGATGTTTGCCATAGGTGAGGATTTCTGGTATCGCCACCTCTTGTTCAGTGTCATACATTTCGTAATTCTGCCAAGCAATTTGGCCGCTTGCGGCATCCGTATCTAAATAAATGGTATCATAATATTCTGCGGTTATCGTACCGGTACTAAACAGATATCTTTGTTTCTGGCTGGATATGTCCAGAGTGTAAATATCGTATGGGGATTCGTTAGTGATAAATACCGCTTCAGCAAGATCTTCTCTGAAGTTGAACACATATCTGGCTATTTCGCTGGGATTCTGCAGGATATTCAACGGCACCAAGGTATCGCCCTGAACTTTATGTATCCCGGGATACGCGGAGCCTCCGGGTAAATTGGTAAATACATAATCTCCTGTGTTACTGACATCGTAAAATTGGTCTGCGCTATCTTGCCGTATAGAAGGAATTTCGGTATGGGTGGATAAATCAATGACTGCAGTACCTGTAGAATTATTATCAGCAAGAGAAATCCACAGGCGACCATTATCGGTTAGTCGGGCGTTAAACATCTGAGAAAAAGGTTCGGGCAAAATATCATCCAGAACATGTTTGCCCTGTAGCGTTAGGTCATTGGGGTCAAGTAAGTAGTAATAATCATTAGTGGCGATAATGATATAATCATGACCCTCCGAATGGGTTATATAGGTATCCGGAAGATTGTAATCGGCGATGGCATGGCTTGCTTTGCGAGAAAAGTTGGATCCATTTAACAAGTGCAGAGAGTCGCCGCTATGGACCAGATACTGATCGCGCCGAATCGAATAATCTATGTACAAGCATTTATTTAAGGGCAACTTCTTACCCACCGCCACTGTCGCCGTATCACTGATTGTTTGGCGGGTGGCCCCATCATAGGAATTAGGTTTCACCGTTTTGGAAGAAATTACAGGATAATAGGGCTTCCCAAATGGAATAGTGAAGGTTTGAGTAGTATCTGTTATTGATGTAATAGTATTTGCGAAGAACCCTTTATATATGTCATTGATATACTTGAAATTTTTGACCCGGTAGCCTCTAAAGTTGTGGGCGAAAGGATACTTCGTCCAGGCAAAAGTGAAATTCAACAAATTTTCCTGTGTGGGTTCAGTAAAAGTAGGTAAATGTTCTTCGTAGCTAAATGCTATGGGGTCAGAATCCACCTCTTGGTTATAACCCTGTTTAGCTGCTACCGAGTAGTGGCGTAGATGTCCATCGTAACTGCTATCTATCCAAGAAGTTTGATATTCATTCTCCAGGGTAGCGCGCAATGAGCGAGAGTTACCATAGTGTTCATAGACTTTTAGCCGTTGAATATTGTGTCTGGGATACTTTTCCCAAGAAATTTTTAGCAAGCTGTCACTGGTAATTTTTGCCGCTTTCATTTGGACGGCGGCAACGGGACGATTATCGATATAAGCTGGTTTGCTCAACGTATCTATTTGGTATTCAGCACCAACTTTATCGGCAAGACTATTGGTGCCTGAGCTCACTTTTGAGACTACACGAATGGTATGTAAACCATCCTGATAAGGTTGAGTGTCCAAATCAAAGTAAGGGCTCCCTTTGGTATCGCTTACCTTTTGATCATCCAAGACAAGATAATATTCACCATAATTGGTAAAAGCTTCACTTTGATCTACATCAATGGATACGGTACCCCAAAGCTTCAGTGTATCACGCTTGTTTTCAAATGATATGGTGTACTGTCTAGGCTCATCACTGATTTCAACATGATTATCCCCTTTAGGTTGGTAGGATACTAGTTCACAACTGTAAAGGGTAACAAGGGAGAGGATTGAGCAAAGTTTTAAAGCTCGTATGTAGATGATGTTCATGAGAAAATTAGCAAACAGGTTTTTTTAATAGTCGCGTTAATGTATTAACAATAATTTACAAGTGGAAATTATAAAGGGTTACATTGCTATATAAGAGGATGGCAAGCATTAAGTTATCTGACTGTGCCGGGTGTTAATTCATAAATGATTAATTGGGCGGTTCACCTAGACAACTTCAGGTTGTTATATAGTCTGGAAGCTTAGAAAAGATATGCTATACTAATGGGTAAGGGATAAGGAGGATTGGGGCTGTAAACTAAAGTGCCAAATTGCTTTATGATTGTAAACTGGTTATCACAGGTGGTAGTGAATTGGACATTGAGCTTTGTATGTATTTTACAAGTTCCCCTCACGGAATTTAATTACTGGACGGAACTGCTGTTAATCGGGGTGTTAATAGTACTACTACTGCAGTATATCCATACCTATTGGTTAGCTGGAAACGGACAAAAGCATTATGATGTCGCCTATAAACCCCTTGTAGAGTCAGCATCTGATATTATTTACGCAACCAATGCCCGGGGAGAGTTCACCTATGTAAATCCGGTTGCCGTGGAGATAACCGGTTATACGCAACCAGAACTATTAGGAAAACATTATTTGGAGCTGGTTCGCGCTGATTATCAGTCCCGACTGCAAAAGTTTTATCGGGATCAAATTGAAGAAAAAGAACCGGATACCTATTTGGAGTTCCCAATTCAAACCAAGCAAGGGGATGAGCGTTGGCTGGGGCAATGGGTTACGTTGGAAACCAAGGGGGATGAGATTGTTCGTGTTCAGGCGATTGCCAGGGATATTACTGCTCAACGAGAGGTACGCGAAAACCTAGAGGCCCAAAATAAGCGTCTTACCCTTCTCTATGAGGTAATTACCGATGAAGCTAAGGATCCAGACCATAGTTTCGAGCGGGTACTTCGATTGGGAAGTCTGTTTCTGAATATGGATTTAGGTATTGTCAGCAAAGTTGAGGGAGATATCTATGAAATTATTGATGTTTATGATCCGAATCAGAGTTTACAGCCGGGAACAAAATTTCCGCTGGAAAGAATGTATTGTTCGCTCACCATCGCAACAGAAGAAGTAGTGGTGGTTTCTGATATTGGGAAGTCGGATCTGATGGACTATCCAGCGTACCAGGAATTTCAGTATCGCTCCTATATTGGCGCGCCTGTTTATGTTGATGATCAACTTTACGGAACGTTGGCAATTTGCGGGACTGATCCACTACGACAGGAATTAACGGATGCTGACCGACAATTGGTTGAGCTGTTGTCCAATTGGATTGGATCAGAGCTTCAACGAATTCAGAATAGCGAGGTACTGGAGGAACGCGAGCAAAAATTCCGGTTGTTGGCGGAGAATATGCAAGATCTTATTTGCTTGCACGATCTGGATGGCACCTATGAGTGGGTGAGTCCATCTAGTGAAGCGCTTCTGGGCTATACGCCGGAAGAGTTGATCGGTAAAAATCCCTACGATCTGTTTCACCCGGAAGATATTGAGCGGATCAGAAATGAATCTCATGAAAATTTATTGCAGGGGATTGATTCGGATTATGCTGAGCGCGTATCCTACCGCATGCGCCATAAAATGGGACATTATGTATGGTTAGAGACCATAACCAAAACTTGGTTTGATGATCAAGGAGATCTGGTTCACTTGCAAACATCATCACGCGAGATTACCGAACGTATTGCGTTTGAAAAGGCGCTGGAAGAAAGCAGTCGCATGTTAGAGCTATTCGTCAAGCATACGCCGGCCGCGGTAGCCATGTTGGATCGAGAGATGAAATACATCATGGTCAGTGATCGCTGGAAAGAGGATTATCACCTGGAAGATGATATAATCGGTGAATCACATTATGAGGTTTTCCCCAACTTGCCCGATCGGTGGGAGGAAGTTCATCAACGCTGTCTAATGGGAGAGGTGGAAACTTCTGAAGAAGATTACTTCCTCAATGAGCAGGGCGAACGTGAATGGCTGCGTTGGGAGGTACATCCCTGGTACACCAGCGAAGAGGAGGTAGGGGGAATTATCATGTTTACCGAAGTCATTACGGAGCGCAAAAAAACAGAGGAAGAATTACTGCGGAATCAAGAATTATTCAGTATCGTCGCAGAGGCGCGTCGAGAGTTGGTTGGAGAATCCGATTACGCGCAAGCCATCCAAAATACCTTGAAAGTAATCGGTGATTCCATCGGTATAGATCGCATCACGGTCTTTGTCCATCAGAAAGATCGATCGGAGCTATTTACGTATGCTTATCGATGGTCCACAACAGGACTTGATGAGGCGTCCCAAATTCGGGCACAGTTTCAGGACATGGGAGATCAAGTAGCATTTGAGAAATTTGGATCACCGGATTGGCTGGAACTTTTGAAACAAGATCATGTGGTTCAGCAACTAACCAGTGAAATGCCCGAGCACTATAAAAAACGCTATACTCAAGTGGGGGTTCGATCCATTATCATGGTTCCTGTTATTATGAACCAACAATTGTGGGGACTTATCCGGCTGGATGATTTCCTTTCGGAGCGTATATGGTCGGAGAATGAGCAGGCTATTATTCGATCGATTTCAACAAATTTGGCCAATGCGCATGAACGAAAACTAGCAGAAGAAGCGGTATTGGAAAAACAGGAACAACTGCGCAGTGTTATTGAACATGCGCCAGTACCCATAATGCTACTGGATAAGGAGCTGACCATCATAACCCATTCCGAACGATGGACAGAGCAATTTTCTTCGAATGATGATTCGCTTTATGGGGAAAATTTTTGGGATCAATACCCGGATTGGAAGGCATACTGGGGATATATTTTCCATGAAGGGTTACAGGGTAATGTATTATCCCGATTAGAGGATGAAATCACCTTAGACGATCAGAGCGGCTACTTTCGCTGGGCGGTACATCCATGGCAACGTTCCGGCAAGCGAGTGGAAGGTATAATTGTGGTATTAGAACGCATTGATGAGCTGGTGGAGGCTCGCTTGGAAGCGGAATCAGCTAACCGGGCCAAATCGGCTTTCTTGGCAAATATGAGCCACGAATTACGCACTCCATTAAATGCCATATTGGGGTATGCTCAATTGCTGAAGCAGAACGCGAATTTAAGCGAGGCCATGGTGCCGTACGCGGAAACCATCTACAAAAGCGGAGATCATCTGTTATCCATGATTAATGACATCCTCGATTTATCCAAAATTGAATCGGGACAAATGGAAGTACACCTGGAGGTGTTCGATGTTTTTAACTTGTTCAATGATGTAAAATGGATGTTTTCGCTGCGTGCCCAGCAGAAAGGAATTGATTTTGGTGTTCAACTAGATCCAACGATGCCATCGTACTTGAAATCGGACAGTAACAAATGGCGACAAATATTAATCAATTTGATTTCGAACGCCATTAAGTTCACCGAACGTGGATCGGTAACTATTACAGTGGACTGGTTTGAAGATGATTCCCAAATACAAATCGAAGTTGAAGACACCGGTATAGGTATCCCCGAAAATCAGCAGGAGCAAGTTTTTGAACCCTTCCAGCAAGTTCAGGGACGCTTCAATGAAGGAACCGGGCTTGGTTTGGCCATAACGAAACGTCTGATTAGACAGTTGAAAGGGGAATTGGCAATGCGCAGTGAAGTTGGAGAAGGAACGCGTTTTACCATTACGTTGCCCGCTGGGAAAGTAAGCACGAAGGAGATACCCGATAAGACGCGGGATGTCGAGAACATCGTGGGCATTGCCGGAGAGCGCGAACCTGTTCTTTGGTTGGTAATGAAAGAGCAGGCCGATCAGAATCTGATTAGCGAGTGGCTCTCACCGCTGGGATTTCGTTGTGCACATTTCAAAGATATTGAATCATTAATGAATGGGCTCAAAGACTCAACAGCACAGCCAGACTTGATATTAATGGATGGCAGCTGGTCTGATCAGAGTATTCCGAAAATTGTTCAACAGATCTATAAAGTATCGGAAAACCAGCCACCTATTTGGTTACAATCGGGCGATATTGAAGCACAGAAAGCTTTTGAAAATGATGATATCGTCGGGGTATTGACCAAGCCGATTGATAAAGAGGAACTGTTGACCGCATTGAAAGATACTCTCGATTTGCCATTTCAGTATGAAGATGAGTCGCTCCTGGCCGCATCTGATACACAAGAGACTAGAGACCATTCTGCTGAGCAGATAAATCTGGACGAGCAGGCTCATTGGCTTCAACAGCATTTATCGGATAGTGAATTGCAATGGCTCATCCAAAAGTTAAAGCAACAAGATCTGAATGCCCTACAGCAACTTGAGGAATTGGATCTAGGGAAAGGACAGGCGGTACCCGATATTCTTCAACGGATCCAGCAGGCCGCGGAGACTTTTGACTTCTATTACATAACTGGTTTATATAAGCAACTAGCCAATAATTGAACCAACAAATTTTACTCTATCACCATATAAATGGGAATGTTTATGGATAATCAATCAGTGGATGTTTCAGGCGCTCTTATTCTGATTGTGGATGATACCCCTCAAAATGTACAGGTGCTTTCCAATTTATTACATGAAGCAGGATACCAGGTGGTGGCCGCCTTCAACGGCGAGGACGCACTAGAGATGGTTCAAGATCGAAATCCAGACCTGATACTACTGGATATCATGATGCCCAATATGGATGGATTCGAAACTTGTAAAGCACTACGGGATGATCCTCAAACAGAATCAATTCCCGTAATTTTTCTATCCGCGCTGTCCGATGTAGAGGATAAAGTAAAAGGGCTGGAGTTGGGGGGACAAGATTATATTACCAAACCCTTCCAGAATAAAGAGGTGCTGGCGCGCGTGGAAACGCATCTGAGACTCTATTTTTTGCAGAAGGAACGCAATAAAATTATTGAACAACTGCAGCGCCAGAAGAAGCAGTTGGAGCAACTAAGTAAAACCAAAGATGAAGTGCTGCGCATCGTAAGTCACGATATGCGGAATCCGCTAAATGGGGTGATCGGTCTAAGCAATATGTTGCGAACAGAAAAAGAAATGATTGATGAAGATGACGAAGATGAGCTGTTAGAGGCGATTGAACAGAGCGGGGAACAGATGTTGCAAATCGTAAATGAATTATTGGATGCCGCGCGTATCGAATCGGAAGAGTTGACCATACATCGTGAACGGGTCGATCTGGAAACATTTTTAGATAAAGTTATCCACTTGCAGCGACCTACCGCTCGCCACAAGAATATTGCATTGGAAACTAAACTACACACCTCGGCAGAAGTATTCATCGATCGGGCCAAAACAGCACAAATTTTGGGGAACTTGATCTCCAACGCTATTAAGTTTACCCCCGAAGGAGGTCGGGTGACTATTTTTGCTGATGTGGTCAATGCGGAGTCAACGAAAGTAGATATTTCCGAACCCGTAGATTGCTTGGAGCTCAAGGTACAGGATACCGGGATCGGCATACCGAAAGAGTTTCAATCCACTCTTTTTGAAAAATATGGCAAACACAATCGTAGAGGAACGCAGGGAGAGTCTAGCAGTGGATTGGGATTGTGGATCATCAAACAATTTGTGGATGGACAACAAGGGACCATCACGGTAGACTCAGAAGAGGGTAAAGGAACTACATTTACTATCCATATCCCCCTGATTAAAGATGAAGTAGAAACATAATTATCTGGAAAGGCCTTGGTTGATCTATGAATAACACCTCAAAGCCATTAATACTGATTGTAGAAGATAACCAGAGTGTACGCAAGCTCATTGAATTTAAATTGCAGCGCGCGGGTTACGAATTGGCCTATTCCGAAAATGGAGCCGAAGGTTGGTCAAAAATCCAAGAGCTTCAACCCGATCTGGTGGTTTTGGATGTTATGCTTCCCGGCATGACGGGATTTGAGGTGTTGCGAAAGGTTCGAAATGATGAGCAGTTGCAAGATACCAAGGTTCTAATGCTGACCACAAAAACCCGGGAAGAAGATATTGAGCACGGATTTGAACTGGATGCCGACGAATACATGGGTAAACCTTTTAAGGTGAATGAACTGATGATTCGCTTAGAACGCTTGCTGGAATCCGACCAGTAATATGGGGAGAGCAATTCTAATAAATACTCAGGATTGATTTCTGAGGCAGCAGGGAAGCCCGTTTGATGGAACCACTACAGATATCCACAGAATTACGACTGGTAGGAATACTGATTGTATTTCTATTTGTGATGACGCTCTATTTAGTGGTTGTCGCGTTATGGATTCGATCAGCGAATGCCCGGAAAAAGCGCCTAATCGCCAGGTTGGAAGAGCAGCTGTATCCCCGGTTGTTTGACTATCTGGATGAGCAGATCAGCGCTGATGAAATGCTGCCCATCCCAGATTCCAAACACGCCACAACTACGTTGAGTGTTCTGGAGGGTATTCTCTTTGACTACGTAAAACATCTACAGGGCGATGAATATGATCGTATTCAAAAGCTGCTGAGCCATTCGCGTTTTATGGATCATCATCGCAAGCAATTACAAAGCCGATCGGATCGGACCCAATTAAAAGCCTGCCTATACTTCGGCCATCTTGAAAATTTACCCCCAGAGATCGCGCCTAAGATTGAACAGTTACTACAATCAAATAATCGATTATTGGCGCACGCGGCAACTTCGGCCATGATGTCCAGCCGGAACCTGGATGCTCGATTTCGGGCATTGAGTGTCGCGGTTTTTCGTAAAGCGATTTCTGAGATGGCATTGCTGGAACTGGTTTATGGATTTCACCGCACGGAGCTTGATCAGTCAGCCCAAGAGGCCGAATTAATTCTGCGATTGGTACGAAATGAGTTGGTGCCGGCTGAAAATGTAGCCCTGTTAATTCGAGCCTTGGCCGATCTGAACTTGGTATATGTAGCCGATCAGCTATTGGTTTTGCTACAAAAACCCCATCGATATGATGTTGATGGTAAAATCACCGAATCACTGATTCGAGCGATGACGGAATTCTTCATGCAGGAGGCATTGCCATATATCAGGCCACACATTTACCATCAAAACCCGAGCGTTCGCAAAATGTGCGCCCGAGCTTTTGGGGCTATGGGTATGGATGAAGATCTGAAAGCCCTCCATAATTTACTCTACGATGAGGATTACACCGTCCGTTTCGAAGCGGTAAAGGCACTATCCGAATTTGGTGAAGAAGGGCATAAGGTGATCGAGCAATTTATGAATCACCGAAAAGGGGATATTCGCCGCATTGCCAAACAGGTGATTCAGGAACTCTCCAACAGCAAGCGCCCTAAGCTACCTTTGGGGGTAAATTAAGATGTTAGAGACGTTGGTTGCTTATTTAAAACCGCTGGAATATGTATTGCTGATCTATTTTTTCCTGATCAACTCGGCCTATCTCACCTTAGT
Source organism: Bacteroidota bacterium (assembly GCA_051747265.1). Classification (GTDB taxonomy): domain Bacteria; phylum Bacteroidota; class Rhodothermia; order Balneolales; family Balneolaceae; genus JBNJFY01. Next base: position 407,461 of record JBNJFY010000004.1, read on the forward strand.
GACGATTTCCTTTTTCTATATCCGAAATCAGTTAACCAAGCGAGATGTCTATGATCTATCCGGGTTATTTGAATCCAACCTGTATAAGCCGGTTAGTATCCTGGCGCCAGCGTATAACGAAGAGGCCACCATTATTACATCTGTAGAGTCGCTCTTGCAACTTCAGTTTCCCGAGTTTGAGGTTATTGTTATTAACGATGGGAGCACGGATCGAACCAAACAGCGAATGCTCGATCATTTTGATATGCATGTCAGCTCTCGTCATGTCCCCGAAATACTAGATCACCAGCCCATTCGGGAGGTGTATGTGTCTCAAAATTACCCCAATCTGGTGTTAGTAGATAAAGAAAACGGGCGCAAAGCCGATGCGCTCAATGCGGGGCTCAATGTTGCCACCAACGAATTGGTATGCGCCATCGACAGTGATTCTATTTTGGAATCGGATGTGTTGATGATGCTACTGAAAGCATTTGTCGAAGATGACCATACCATCGCGGTTGGCGGCATCATACGGGTAGCTAACGATTGTACTGTGGAGAATGGAGTGGTGGAAGAGGTGCGAACTCCAAAATCGTTTTTGGGACGCATTCAAGCGGTAGAATATTTGCGGGCGTTTCTGTTTGGCCGGGTAGGATGGGATTATTTGGATAGTCTGCTGATCATCTCCGGGGCTTTTGGTGTGTTTGATCGACAAGCGGTAATGCGAGTGGGTGGATACCTACACGATACGGTAGGCGAGGACATGGAATTGGTGGTGCGGCTGCATCGTTATCACCGAGATCATAGAATTCCCTATCGCATACGATTTTTGCCGGAACCGGTATGTTGGACCGAAGTGCCGGAAGATTGGGAAGTATTGGGGCGGCAACGCAATCGATGGCAACGCGGGCTGGCCGATACGATGTGGCGCCATCGTGGCATGTTACTGAATCCCAATTATGGACGTTTGGGGTTGGTTGCCATGCCGTTTTTCTTTTTTCTGGAAACATTCGGTCCCGTACTGGAAGTGATTGGGTATACCTATTTCGTATTATCATTGATTTTGGGGATGGTCAATACCACGTTTGCGCTGCTGTTTTTGTCGGCTGCTATCTTACTGGGACTCATTTTATCGGTTGCGGCAGTAATAAGTGAGGAACTCACGTTTCGGAAGTATCCCAGCTTAAAAGATGTATTTGTACTCAGCGCTTATGCATTTGTTGAAAACTTTGGATATCGACAAATTCATAGCTGGTGGCGGTTTAAAGGGTTGTTGGATTTCCTGAAAGGGGATAAAGAATGGGGAGTGATGACCCGCAAAGGTTTTGGTGAGCGTACCACGCAAACGGAAGATACCTCATCCGCAACCGATAAGCGACAATCGAAAGCCGAAGCCACGCGACAAGCTGATAATAAAACGGATACTAAACGGAACAACCGTAAGTTAACACTGTTAACAAGGCTAACTGCCTGGTGGAAAACAGCTAGATATTGGTTGGTAATAATCTTAGTATCCACGGCAATAATTTTCCTGATGGGGCATGTGATTATAAATGGCCTTCTCAATAATTTTTAAAAATCTGTTTGGTAGATTCGGTATTCAAAAATGATCAGTATGCCGCACAATAGAATGTTTAAATGGATGGGGACTCGGCTCATGATCCTGATCTGTTGGTTATTTTGGGTAGGAGTTACCACTCCTATGATGGCTCAGCAAGTGGTGCCTGGGCCCCAGCATCGGGCAGGGAAAATGCCTCGTATTGAGCAAAGCTCAGTACTTGCTGATTCCGTGGAAGAAAAACTACCCGTTTTAAAGCGCAAGCAGAAAGTAATACTGGATTACACTGCCGACTATTACCAAGCTGAGGATGATCTGCTGCATCATGTGGGCGTATTATATGCCCGGGAATGGAGTAGTCTTACTATTGAATTATCTGCTTTGTGGGCACAACGATTTGGCTTTACGGGACAATATTATGGAGGGCGCCTGTTACCCCAGCTGACCAAATCCACATATTTAATGCTGGAAGGAACCTATTCTACGTATGAGCTATATCCCAGCTGGAGTGCCGGGGGAACACTGGTGCAAGGAATTTTACCCTGGCTGGAAATTCGCGGTGGATATCGATACATCCAGATGCCCGATCAAGCGATGGAGCTGTATCAAGCGGGAATAGGATTTTATCCGGGGGCCTGGGAGATAAAAGGGTGGGGCTACTACTCTGAGCAGTCCGCGGACGATCCCTATTCCTACAAAGGTCAGATCAAACGCTTTGGTCAAAAGGACGGCAATTACATCGGCATTGAAGGCGGTTATGGACCGATAGCAGAAGGCATTCGATTTGTGAAAGATAGAACCCGGCTGAGCAATCAGTATTTATCGTTTTTGTTTGGGATCCGGCTCAATCCGTCCTGGAATGTATTTGGGGTTGCCGGATATCATCAAGAGGAATTCAGGCAGCAAGTCCCCAGGGATCGAATGCATGCCAAATTGGGATTTGAAATCAAGTTCTAGGTTCTCGGTGATAATTTAGGGTACGCACCTAGATCAAGTACCATCTCAATCGGATTTCACCTTGCCGGCTAATCTACTTCTATTTCTTTGAGATGAACGATAAAGGGCTTGACCACCGGTTTGGTTAAAGCGATGACATTTTTTGTATCCGCTGCTTTCGAAAATTCAACAGCCGTTTCGTTGTCTTCGAGGATCCAGATGCTGTCATTTTGATACTGGTAGGCCTCACTATAGCTCTGGTCAAAACCGATGTAGTATTTCAGGGCCTCATCATCGTTGGGCAAGTGTTGTGCTTTCAGCTGCTTACGTGTGCGTTTGCGTACCAAGGCTTTGCGACGGTCGGAAGGGTCATTCTGCAGGAAGGAAGTGCGAAACAATGAGCGATTTAGAAAGCGCTTGCACAGATCTGAGAGAATAGGATCATCGGCGTATTGCCAGTACTTGATACTTAAAAATACATCGTGATCATCCAGATTTAGATAATGCTGCAAGACCTGCGGGTTGATCCGTTTTTTCGCGCTGGGTTTATGATGCAGAAAAAAGCCTAACGCCTCCGAGGGCATATCCAGTTGTTGATCCTGTTCAATAAGATCCTGAACTCGAAGGAAGATACTTTTAAGCAGGTGATCAGCGCTGAGTACCGTTTTATGCAGATACACCTGCATATACATCAACCGGCGAGCTAGAATATAGTTTTCAATGGAATAGATTCCCTTATGTTCGATTACCACATTGCCGTTGAACACCCGCATGGTTTTCAGGATCCGGTCGATACCCACCGAGCCTTCATACACTCCGGTGAAAAAGCTGTCTCGTTTCAGGTAATCCAGCCGGTCGATATCCAGTTGGGAGGAGACCAGTTGATGCAGAAACGGCTTGGAGTGCTGATTGGTGAAAATGTTGATTGCGGTTTCCAAGGCCCCATCAAACTCTTTATTGAGTTTGCGCATCACAGCCAGGGTCATCATTTCATGATTGAAATCCCTGATCAACGTATGTTCCAGGGTGTGGGATAACGGACCATGTCCAACGTCATGCAACAAAATAGCGATCAACGAGCCTTCGTACTCTTCACGACTGATGGTGGTATCTTTTTCGCGCAAGTTATTGAGCACGCGTTGCATAAGCTCCAAAGCTCCCAGCGCATGAGAAAAACGGCTGTGCTCGGCGGCGGGGAACACCAGATACCCTAATCCTAATTGGCGGATTCTACGCAATCGCTGCACATAAGGGTGATCAATCAGCTTCAATACGATCCCTTTGGGTACGGTGATGAAACCGTGAATGGGATCATTGAAAATTTTATAGCGTGTACTTTTGTCCAAAGGTCATCTATTTAATTGATGAAAGAGCTAAACTGAGGATTATGCAAAGCCCTCTAATATACAAAGTGATACGGTCTTAAATGAACCCAAACCGGTAGCAAGAGGTTGGGAATCAATTAATTAATCAGTAAATAGTGGTGTATTGTAAAAATTTGGCCTAGAGGCTTTGCAAACCTATCGGCATTGTGAAAGTAGTGTGGCAAACGCCCGCCTAGCTTGGGGAGATGGGGATTGCTCCTACAGCTGGCCATGACAAAATATAGGTGGATAGTTTTGCAACGCCCTCCCATAGAGTAAAAGGGGAAAAGGGTTTTATAACGAAGCGGGGGATCGCGCGATGGATACTGGAGGACAGAGTACGGCTGATCAATATTTTTTGGATTGGTATACCCATGAATATGTGGATATCCTGGCCGATTTGGAACAACATCGGCTGCGGATCTGGGGCAAAATTAAATCCGATCTACTCAAGTACAGTTTAGCCGGCTTAATCATCGGTGGAGGATTAGGTTTCATTGATGGATCAATATTTATTTTCATGGGTATTGGCGCGGTCGGTGGAATGATCGGGGCTATCTTGCTCAATCGTGAAGCCTCGAAAGAATACAAAACATCCTATAAGCGATCAGTCGTTGAACCGGTCTTGGAATATCTGCGATTAGAGGCAACCTACTATCCCGAAAGTTACGTGGCCGAGCATGATATTGAACGCTGTTCACTCTTTCAGGATCGCATTGATCGGATTAATGGAAGTGATTATGTAGAGGGAACATTGAATGGGGCGGAATTTTACTACTCAGAAATCAAATTACAGCAAAAGAAGCGCAGTAGCTCAAACCAAACCACCAGTGATTATCGGGATCTGTTTAATGGTTTGTTCTATGTGACTGAATACGAGTACGAATTTTCAGGTAATACGGTCCTCTTTCCGCAAAAGTCCTGGGACATTCTAAATGTTGGATTCACCAGCGATAAATCATCCAATATGGAGTTGATCAAAAATACGATACTGGATTTGAAACTTCCCAGTTGGGCGCCGGAGCGGGCCAATTTTGATGAGCACCCATCGGAAATTACGATACCCGATACGGAACTGGCGGATCTGTTCAATTTTTATGGGACAGATTTACGAGAAGCTCAGCAATTAATCAGCTCTGATATCTGGTCCGCGATAAAAGCGTATGTGCAAGATGAGCAGATGGACATCCAAACGGATGTACAACAAAAGCTCGCCGAAAAACTGGGGATTCAACACACAGATGATGATGCGCTCACATCGATCCGCATACCCAAGATTAGTTTATCCCTCCGACTCAACAAACTATTTATCTCGCAGCCACTCAGTTCCGATCTATTTGAGCCTCAAATTTGGAAAACCAGTTTTAAGGTTGGCGAAATGGTCGTGTATTTTCGATTTCTTCGGTTTGCTTTGGGGCTGACGCGGGCCATCCAACCTCATCCTGAGGATTAATCCACCGCCAATTACTCAAAATCAATCATAAATTCATCGGCCTCTGGCAGGTCGGGCAACCGTGTAGGACGTTGTTTTTGCAAATCAAACCAAACACCGGTGGCTTGGGCGGTGGCTACTAACCGTTTATCTTCATAATGGTAAATGGCCTGAAAGCTTCGGATGCTGGTGTTGCCCTTTTCCATGATTCCGGATCCAATGAGCACCTCGGCTGGATACTGTAGCTGGGATACGAAATCAATATTCAGATTGACGATTACAAAGCTTTCCTGTTCATTAGCTTTATCCCTAAAGCCGGGTACTTGGCGAATGAAATCAATTCGAGCCTCTTCAAACATCGTACTGAATATGGCATTATTCACATGATTGAGGGGGTCCAAATCACGAAATCGGATGGGCAGAGTGGTCCAGACAGGGAAGAGATCGGCTTGAAATTCCGGATGCTTCATGAGCGTTACAACGGGGGTTTGGGTTGATATTTAATTTGAATACTGGTCAACGTTGATAATTTGACAGGAGCCGTTATTTTGAGGCTGCTGCCCATGTTGCCACAATGTAATTAAACTGAAGGTTAGTCATAATGAACATCTTTTCGGTGGATTCCGATCACTACGATTTCCTGGAAGAATTATTAGTCACGCCCAGTCCCACCGGTTTTGAATCGGCCGGACAAAAAGTATGGTTGGATTACCTGCGTCCATTTGCGGATACCATTGATCATGACGCTTACGGATCGGGCACCGCCCATCTCGAGATCAATGAGAATGCCCCCACTGTCATGCTGGAAGCACATTGCGACGAAATTGGAATGATGATCCAGCATATTACCAGTAGCGGTTTCCTATTTGTTAATAAATTAGGAGGCAGCGACTCAACCATTGCCCGTGCCAAACATGTAAACATCCATACCAAGGATGGCATTGTATCGGGAGTGGTTGGAAATACAGCTATTCATTTGCAAGACAAGAAAAACGGGGGCGGTAAACAGCCGGCTTGGAAAGATATTTATATCGATATTGGGGCCCATAGCCGTGAACAAGCGCTAGAAATGGTGCAGATTGGTGACCCCATTACGTTTGCCGATGATTTTGAATTTTTGACCGATGATATTCTCACCGGCCGGGCACTGGATAACCGCATTGGTGGTTTTATGATTGCCCAAGCTTTCCGGAAACTGAGTGAACGCAAGGATGAACTCAATGTAAATGTGATGGTTTTGAACTCTGTACAGGAAGAGATCGGAGGGTTTGGCGCGCGTATGATGACCTATCGTCACATGCCCGATGTGGCGTTAGTCACCGATGTAACTCACGCCACGGATACGCCAGGGATCAACCAGAAAGAGCACGGTCAAGTAAAATTGGGCCAAGGACCCACGTTGACGCACGGAGCAGCCAATCATCCCAAGGTGGTAGAACTGCTGGAACAGGTCAGTGAGCAAGCTGAAATACCCATCCAGCATGAGGCTACCAGTGTTCGAACCGGCACGGATACGGATAGCATTTTCTATCAGCAAACCGGTGTGCCCAGCGCGCTTATTTCGCTACCGCTGCGTTATATGCACTCACCGGTGGAAACGGCCTCGGTGCGGGACATCGAGCACTTGATTGAGCTGATGACCGAAGGAGTGCTGGCTATGGAGGATTCACAGAAATTCAAGGTGATTGGATAATGGTGCGTAACTTACAAGTTGCTGTTTTTAGTGTACTGTTCCTGCTATCAGCCTGCACGGATTATGATAATCCAGATCCTCAGATAGAAGTTACCCGAAAGTACCAACAGAAGGTGTTGGAAGATAGGGCCACTAAGGATAGCTCCTTCGCGCATCCCGCCACTACCCCGTTTGAAGAAGTGAATCGGAGAGCGTTTGATGGGTTACATTACTTTCCGTTTCGGGCGGGATACGTGGTTGCGGCTACTTTTGAACGGACGCCTAACAGCTCTCCATTTATCATGGAAACTACGGGACCCAAACAACCGCGATATGTAAAATACGGGGTGTTGCGTTTCCAGTTGCATGGGGAAGAGGAGGAGCTAACGGTCTATCAAAATTTAGAGCTAAAGGACTCAGAGGAGTATAAAAACCACCTGTTCATCCCCTTTACCGATAAAACCAGTGGAGAGGCCACCTACGGCGGGGGACGGTATTTGGATTTGGAGCGCCCCCTGGAAGACACTGTGCGGATCGATTTCAATAAAGCTTATAATCCATTTTGCGTGTATAACTACACTAAGTACGACTGCCCGATTCCACCTGTGGAAAACCGATTATCATTGCCCATTAAGGCCGGGGAAAAGGATTATACGTTGGTCAACGAAATTCAATGATATTCATCTGGATACCTTCGTTTGAAATATCAATCAACATAAAAGGGCTTCGCAAAACTACCTGTCATTGCGAATGTAGTGCGGCAATCCCCTGATTAGATTGTGTAAACGGTGATTGTTACTACATCTTGCCATGACCGAATAAATTTCGGAAGCTTTTGCAAAGCCCTCCATAATTAAATCAACCATATTATGATCAAAACATATCCTTATCTACGTGGATGTATGTTGCTGTTAATGCTGAGCGTTTGGGGCGGCCTGTCCGCGATTTCTCATGCGCAGCAAAAGGGCAATGTACAACCTGCCTTTGAACCGCTGCATTGGGAGCCCACCAGCGATGCTCGCACTTCCGGTGGATCACCGAGTGATGAGTATTGGCAAAACAGGGCCGACTACCAGATGGAAGTTGAGCTGGATGCCAAAAATCATGTGCTAAAGGGGAATGTTACCATCGAATACACCAATAACAGTCCGCAGGATCTGAACTTCGTGTGGCTGCAGTTGGATCAAAACCTGTTTGATAGAGATTCACGAGGTGCCGCGATTACTCCCTATGGCGGATCCCGCTTTGGGAATCTGCAGTTTGACGGGGGCTATGAGATCGAAATGGTGACCATCACCCACGATGAGGAATCGTACGAACCAGAGCAGATGATCGTAGATACCAATATGAAGCTGGCGCTTCAAAAAGTTCTGCAAGCAGAGGGTGATCAGCTCACCATCAGTATTGATTACCGCTTTAACATTCCCGAGTACGGATCCGACCGCATGGGGCGCTTAGAAACCGAAAACGGCTGGATCTACGAGTTCGCCCAGTGGTATCCCCGGATGGTGGTCTATGATGATCTCCAAGGGTGGAATGTGATGCCTTATTTGGGCAGTGGTGAGTTTTACTTGGAGTATGGAACCTTCGATTATAAAGTGACTGTGCCCGCTGAACATATCGTAGTGGGATCTGGTGAGCTGCAAAATCCCGAAGCGGTTTATACCGATGAACAGCTAGAACGCTTGGATCAAGCTAAAAATAGCGATGAAACGGTGAAGATTATTACCAAGGATGAAGTATCCAAAACACGTAAAACTCGACCCAAAAAACTGGGGTTGGGAACCATCACTTGGCACTTTCGCATGGAGAATGCTCGTGATGTAGCGTGGGCTAGCTCCGAAGCCTTCATGTTAGACGCCGCTCGGATCAATCTGCCTAGTGGTAAGACTGCCATGGCTATGTCTGCTTATCCTGAGGAAGTGGCCGATGATACCGCTTGGGGACGATCCACCGAGTACACCAAAGCTTCTATAGAGCACTATTCGGAGATGTGGTATGAGTACCCCTATTCCGCTGCTGTAAATGTGGCTGGAATTGTGGGTGGAATGGAATATCCAGGCGTTTCTTTCTGTAGTTGGCAATCTACTCGTGGCGACCTCTGGGGAGTGACCGATCATGAATTCGGGCACAATTGGTTTCCTATGCTTGTGGGTTCTAACGAGCGTCAGTACGCGTGGATGGACGAAGGTTTCAACACGTTTATCAACTTCTATAGTACACGGGCTTTTAACGATGGAGAGTATCACGGGCCGATGCCTATTGAACAGTATATCGTCCCTTGGATGGCTAGTATGCAGAGTGAACCGGTAATGACCTTTCCGGATCAGATCAATGCGGGTAACTTCGGGGTGGTTTCTTACTACAAACCGGGCTATGGTTTGATGCTGTTGCGAGAGGATATTCTGGGTCAGGAGCGATTCGACGATGCCTTCAGGACGTATATCGAGCGTTGGAAGAATAAACATCCTTCGCCGGGCGATTTCTTTAATACCATGGAAGATGTGTCTGGAGAAGAGCTGGACTGGTTCTGGCGTGGCTGGTTTCTGGAAGATTGGACCATGGACCAAAGCGTGGATTCGGTCACATATATCGAAGATAACCCGGCCAAAGGGGCGTTGGTTACGGTGAGCAACCAAGACAACCTGGTTATGCCGGTGAATGTGACTGTCTATGAGTCGGGTGGCAATAGGCACCAAGAACGCTTCCCTGTGGAAGTATGGCAGAAGCGCGATGTATGGCAATTCAGGGTGAACACAACTGCACCCATTGATTCGGTTAAGCTGGGTTCTGGTTCCTTTGTGCCGTACCCGGATATCAATGCCGAAAACAATATCTGGCGAAGCCGTGGAGAAGCACCATCCGACAACGACACCAATGACATGCGCTAAGCGCTATACGTTACAGTTAATGATTACAAAATGGCCGATGGTCGCAAGATCGTCGGCCATTTATTTATCTGTGGATATTCTGTGTTCAACCCCTTCAGGGTTGAGTATAGTTGGTTAATAAGGAAGTTATTCAGGTTTGACCGCTTCACGGTCATGGAGTGGAGAGTGGTCAGTTGAACCCAAGATTATTTAGAAAAATATTGATTGTAAGTGTTCCCAATAAATGTTGGTAATAAGAATATGATGCCTGAAAACTTCAAAAACATACGTAAATGAAATGACCGCGTAGCGGTCCCATTTTTAGTTTGTATTTAGAAGAAGTGGATTCTTGAATAGGCCGACGTCGGAAGCTAGCTGTCATCTCCAGTTCATAAACAATTTAGGTTTAACCCCTTCAGGGTTGTCAATAATGGGTTGATAAGGAAGTTATTCAGGTTTGACCGCTTCACGGTCATAAGCGTCTTATCAAATAGTATAACCCAATTCAGTTGGAAAGAGGGCATTAAGGAGAGCAGGTTGAAAAGACCAGGCATTGAATCATCAAGAAGATTCGATGCCCCACCACACCTCATGGCGTTAACAATGCAATGACCTATCCCAAATCGTGCACTCATGTTTGATCGCTTTGCAAATCATTGGAGAAGAGATAGATGCCCAATAAACCAAGTTTTAGATAAGCCAATATATACGAATAACCCTTAGTAGAATGAGAATCCACAAAGCCATGTAGGTAACTTTTAAATCAACTATCAATTAGCATGCCCAGACCGCATAGCGGTCCCAGTACTAGATAGTATTATGTATATGTAAAAGTGAATTTTTGAAAATGCTGACGCTGGAAAGTTAGTAGCCAATTCTAATTCATAGGCAATGTGTGTTCAACCCCTTCAGGGTTGAGTATAGTTGGTTGATAAGGAAGTTATTCAGGTTTGACCGCTTCACGGTCATAGAGTGGAGAGATATTGCCCCTTTCAACCTAATTTTAAATATGACAAAATATTTAAAGTAGCCTTAGTTGAGTGCTGATCCACAAATCCAGGATCAGAAAGACCATAAAAGTTATCAATTGGCATTTTGATAGACCGCGTATCGGTCCCATCACTAGAGCACCGCAGGTGCTCCGCGGTCATATGCTAAGTGAAGTGGCTCGTTTAACCTCAATTAAAATGGTGCAAGGTATACCTTTAGTTGAATGAAGTTCCACAAAAACAGGGTAGACAACTTTTAAATCGGTATCAGTTGGTATGCCGCCGGACCGCATAGCGGTCCCATTACTATAGCACCGCAGGTGCGAAAAAAGAAACGACCTCGCTAGAGGTCGCACCCATTTAAGGCATATTAAAACGAATAATTCAACACCAGGTGATACAAATGCAGATTCACCTTGTTGTATTCCCATCCGGCCTTCAAAGGGATATCCTTATCCATGCCATTCCATTTGTAGGTATACAGCAGCTCCAGCCCCAATTTATTGGAATCCGTAACAGCCCAGCTACGATGAATATTTATATTCAGCTGATGATAATCACCCAGAGCGTATTTATTCAATTCCGCCTGAGCAGGGGAGGTACGGTCCTGAAACGCATAGGATAGCTTCACGTTAAATCGATCTTGATGATAGTTCAATGCCGAATAATAGACCCAGGTATCCCCGGATCCTTCCGCGCGTTCCCGTTTCTGAAAAACAAAGAACGGCTCACGTCCCCATTCGCGGGGAAACAGAAAACGCCCCGCCGGACCAATACGCAATCCCGCCAAAGAGAACGTCAACGGTTGATGAATCACCGCAACACGCGCACCGAGACCCCAAGATTCAGCCTCCGGATCAATATATCGCAAATCCGGTTGTGTAGATCCGCCCTCACCCACACCATTTTGGTAAAAGCCCTCCACAGAAGCTCGAACCGTCCATGGATTGCTAGTAAAAATGGTTTGGTGGCCCTGAAAATAAGCCAGATTAAACACATTGGTGAGTCGGTAATTCCAGAGGTTCACATTGCCATGCTGAGCATAATTCCACCCGAAGCGAGCAATTACCAATCCATCTGTATCCACATTTCCGGCGTATTGACTGGGCGTACCGTCTGAACGCAAACCTGCAGAATAAGTGCCCAATGAATTACCGATGGTGTACCATTTGCCTGTAGATCGCGGAGCTACCGCCTGTATAAAATATACTTGCCCCATAAACTGATTATCTGGCCGGTAGGTATAGCGAACTCCTTGAGCCAGGGTAGGGATCATCCGACCATCTTCCGGATTGAAAAACGGCGTTTTGGGCAACATGCGGCCCACGGTCAACTCATGGTTACCCGGGGAGTAGGTGAGATTCAACCGACCGATAAACGAAATAGATGGTTTGCCCGGATGCTGCACATCATATAATCCCAGCGTATAGCGGGGTAACTTTCCGGTAGTGGGATCCGGTTTACGAAGGTCCATAGACCACATTCGTTCCGAGTGATAGAACACTACTTCGGTCTGAAGGTCAGGCACCAGCGTTTTCTTATAGCCCAACCAACCGCCCAATGCCCAAGAGCGGCTATCGCGATAGGGATCGGCTTGCTCCTCCATCAAAATATAGGTGCGGATATTTCCAAATGCGCCATCCGTATCGTCGGCAGACTGCGCCCAGCCTGCCGATGCTGTAGATGCCACCAGCAGAAGAGCAATTAGCAAACGAATATTCATGAATCGACCTAGGTCTTATTGTTGGGTTTGCTCTTGGCGCGCCTTGATGATCGGCTGGAACGGCCCATATTTATGTTGCTCCAACGAGAAATCATCCGGATGCGGTGGGTAAGGACTATCCACCGGTTTTTTGGTAAGTACCGGATAATCGACCTCGGTATTTGACTTTTTAGGTCGATCAAAAGAATTGATGTAGGCAGCTACATCATAGGCTTCTTCATCAGTCAAAATCGGATTGTCATGGGTTGCGCCCAACGGCATATTGCCCTTAATAAACTGAGATGCCTTAATCACCCTATGCATACCCGCGCCATGATTATAGCTGCCCTCGCCCCAAACCGGAGGAAAAGTATACCCTTGGCTGGGATCATTCGGGTTAGCAGCCATACCCTGACCATCATTCTGGTGGCAAGCAATGCAATGTTGCTCAAAAACTTGTTTGCCATGCTCCAAATCGGCACGTCGATTGGGGAGCTCAACATCTACAAATCCAATACCATCGATGGATTCATCGGGCGAAATTCCCCGACTCAGCCAGTGCATATAAGCCACCATGGATTTCATTTCTTTACTTTCCACCGGAAGCATCCGGCCATCCATGCTACGCTCCATACAACCGTTAATACGATCTTCAATGGTACCGATCTCGTTTTCTCGACCACGATATTGGGGGAAACGAGACGTAATACCAATGTAGGGTGCCGCGAATTTTTTGGTTCCACCATTCAAGTGGCAGGATTGACAATCCAAATTATTCCCGGCAAAACGCATCTTGGGATCTTCCACATTGGGACCAATGTATTTTCCCGTGTTGGTGATCAACTCATAACCGTATTGAATATAATCACCCATTTTTCCCGGTGGTAAACTATCCAACGGCGGGTTATCCCAGGGAAGGGCAGTAGCGGTTTTCACGTTCTGAGTAGATGAGGTATCCGGTTGTTGATACCACATATATCCCACCAACCCTATGACCAGAAGGGTTTCGATGGTAATCAATAATTTAGCTTTGGGACTCATAGCGACGAACATTTATTAACTAATTAACTAATTGGTAATATGATACGAATAAAAGCCACTATTTGGCAACTGGGTTAAACGCCTGTAATCTATTTCTGAAAGTTACACATTAATGCTGTAAGGATGTTTTGCAATTATGTATAGAACTTCTGCTACAGGGGCTGTACAACAGAGGTTAGTATTGAGCGTAATTCATCAATTTTGTGCGACGATGAGTTGCCTGAGGCCGGATTTGCCATTCCTCTGCCCGATAACCCGAATTAAGCAAGTGGAGTAAAAGGGGATGGTTGGATTGCTCATTCATTTCAAAGGTGTCCAGATGTTCAGAAAAGGGCACAATTTTGGTGCGACCTTCAAAGGCACTGACGAATAGACGCTTATCTGTTTGCAACCCTTTATGTTGATCAGGCAGGCAAACCGGACCTTTCCAGCTTCGCATTTCAGAATAAACTTCATACTCCCTGATTTTATCGGGTTTATTGGATAATTGTCCTTTTAAAATGAATGTATCCGCTTCTCGAAATTGAAAGGCGGGCGGACGATGAGTTTGCATGGCAATATCGGCCGGTTGATGGGGCATATTATACATCGTTCGTTCAATGAAGGAGAGGAAGCGGGATGAATTTAATGCGTTGACCAGATACAGACCCTGCTCATCCCGTTCATGTTTGGTAAGCTCGATTTCTACAAGCGTACGTAATTCGAAATAGGGTTTGCGCAGCCAATATCCCAATATAAAATCAAGCCATAAACGTACTCGGCCATGCTTGGATCGAGGAGCGAAATTTTGTGGATACAAGATATCCTCCCAATATTCGGAACGAGCACTGCCCACCAGAACCAGCTCCTGCAGGCCTTCCTGAATATCTCGATAAGCAGGAATAGAGTCGGTGATATCCGGTTGATCGGAATTGTACTCCCATTTTTTCATCACGGTCTCTCCATCGAACGCTGGTGATCTCCCTACATTAGGAAATATCAATCTTGTGAGTAAACTAAATTCAACTTAGGAAAAGCCCAGTAATGTTCATAAGAGTGGTAACCGTTTGTATTTGATGAACTTAGTCAGAAGAGGTACATGATGGATCTTAATTGCGGCCGACCCAAGATATGGTTCACCGAGCAGTATCCTTCCATGGATAGCATATTTCGGTTTGCAAATTTTTGAAAAGGCCTGTACTTTCTGAATCGAAATGAACACACATATCCCCGCACATAGCATTATGAATTGGTGGTGGCCTGTTTGGAAAAAACAGCAGCGGGATTGTTGTGTGTAATGTGTAGTACAGACTTTTAGAAAACATTATTCCCAAGCCCGCTGTAAATTTTGCAGCGGGCTTTTTTTATGTCTTTATCAGATGGATTATTCAACGTTCCAACAATATGCACAGGATTATACGGCTATTCCCATATCACGCCGGTTGATGGCGGATATGATAACGCCGGTGGCCCTGTTTAAAGCGTTACAGCAAAACGGACGCTACCCTTTTCTGTTAGAATCGGTGGAGGGGGGCGAACAATTGGGGCGCTATTCTTTTTTGGGAGTGGATCCCTTTGAAGTTCTGCGTTTTCAGGATGCTACGGTCACTCTGCAGACTGGTGAGCAGAAACCGCGTGAGTTGAAAGAGGATTATTTTTCGGCGCTGGATATGTTAACTACCCGCTACCGGGAACCAGAGTTGAACGACTTGCCACGACTGCGTGGGGGGGCGGTAGGGTTCTCCAGTTATGACACCGTCCGGCAGATCGAACATTTGCCCAATGTACCCGAAGATGACCTGCAGCTGCCGGAAGCCATCTGGGCGTTTTATGATCAGATCTATGCCTTCGATCACGTCAAGCACCAAATCATTTTAATAAAGACGGTGCTGCTGGACGAGCGATCCGCATCGAATTTGTCTGGAACCTATAATCAGGCTCAGCAACAGCTGGATGCTATGGAGCAGCGGGTGATGAATCCCGGGAGCTACGGCCAGAGCGAAATTGAACTGAATACAAATCAGGTGACCAGCAATTTCAGTGAGGATGCCTTTGCGCAATCGGTGGCACAGTGCAAAGAGTACATTCGCGAAGGGGACATTTTTCAGGTGGTCCTTTCACAGCGGCTGGAAACGCCCTACTCCGGTGACCGCTTTCAGCTCTACCGGGCATTGCGAATGGTGAATCCCTCGCCGTACCTGTTTTACCTGGATTTTGAAGATTTCGCCTTGGTGGGATCCTCACCCGAAGTACTGGTGCAAACCGAAGAAAATCGGGTGCGCGTGCTACCTATTGCCGGAACCCGCCGACGCGGTCGCACTGAGCGGGAAGATCTGGCCATGGAAGAGGAGTTGCGCAATGATCCCAAGGAGATTGCCGAGCATGTGATGCTGGTGGATCTGGGACGCAACGATGTGGCGCGGGTGAGTAAACCGGGTACGGTGGAAGTGACCCGCAATCAAACCATCGAGCGCTATTCACACGTGATGCACATTGTGTCTGAAGTGCAGGGCGAGTTGCAGGAAGAGGCCTCTTCGGTTCATGCCTTGCAGCAGTGTTTTCCCGCCGGAACGGTGAGCGGGGCTCCCAAAATCCGGGCTATGGAAATTATTGATGAGCTGGAACCCACCAAGCGCGGCCCCTACGCCGGAGCGGTGGGCTATTTCGACTTTTCCGGCAATATGGATACCTGTATCGCCATTCGTACTATGGTGGTCACCGATTCAAATATTTACATTCAGGCCGGCGCCGGAATTGTAGCGGACAGTGATCCCCAATTGGAATACCAGGAAACTCAAAACAAGGCCAATGCGTTGTTACAGGCGCTCAGCGTGGCCATCGAATTAACGTAATCGAATCTATCAACCAAAAGGAGTTATGAAAACCATTTTATCAGGCATTCAACCGAGCGGAAAACTGCATCTGGGTAACTACTTCGGCGCCATGCGTCAACATCTGGAAATGCAGGAGAAGGGAGATGCGTTCTATTTTATTGCCAACTACCATTCCCTGACGTCGCTCAATGACGGCGAGCAGTTGCGCCAAAATACCATTGATGTCACGCTGGATTACCTGGCACTTGGGCTGGATCCCAACAAAGCCACCTTCTTCGCCCAAAGTGATGTGCCGCAGGTGACTGAGTTGGCCTGGATTTTAGGAACACTGACCCCGGTAAGTCTGATGGAAAAAGGGGTTTCCTATAAAGACAAAGTGGCGCAAGGTTTAAAACCGAATATCGGGCTGTTTACCTATCCCATTCTGCAGGCCGCCGATATCCTGATTTACAATTCGGACATCGTGCCGGTGGGGCAAGACCAAAAGCAGAACCTGGAGATCGCCCGCGATCTGGCCGGGAAGTTTAACCATACCTACGATGGTGAATATCTAAAAGAACCCGAGCCGCACATCGTTGAATCTGTAGCCATAGTACCCGGTATCGATGGCCGCAAAATGAGTAAGTCCTATGGCAACACCATCGACATTTTTGATGAAGGTAAGCAGTTGAAAAAACGCGTCATGTCCATCGAAACGGATTCCACGCCGCTGGATGAACCCAGTGATCCCGATACATGTAATGTGTACGCTTTAATCAAGCTGTTTGCCGAACCGGCTCAGGCCAAAGAGATTGCTGAAAAATACCGCGCGGGTGGCTATGGATACGGTCACGCCAAAAAGGAACTATTGGGCCTGATCAAAGACCACTTCGCCGAAGCCCGCGAGCGTCGCAAGGAGCTGGCCAAGGATATGGATTACGTATTCGACGTCCTCCGCGAAGGCAGCAAAAAAGCCCGCGAACGCGCCGAAACCGTGATGGAGCCCATCCGCGAAGTCACCGGCATTGTGCGCAATTTCTGATGCGGACGACGGACCACAGACTACGGTCGTTTGTCTTCCGATGTCCGTCGTTTTTCAAATTCGATAACCTAATTAACTACCGGAATGATATTCATAATCGACAACTACGACTCCTTCACCTACAACCTGGTGAATCTGGTGGCTCAGGAAACTGAGGATTACCGGGTGGTGCGCAATGATGATCTAAGCGTAGCCGAGGTGAATAAGCTGGCGCCACAGGGCGTACTAATTTCCCCCGGACCCGGTCGGCCCGAAGACGCGGGCATTTCCGTAGAGCTGATCAAGCAGGCGAAGGAGCAATATGCGGTGTTGGGCGTATGTCTGGGGCATCAGGCCATCGGTCAGGCATTTGGGGCGGAAGTGACTCACGCGCCGGAGCTCATGCATGGTAAAACCTCGCCAGTCACCCATGACAATCGGAGTATTTTCGAAGGCGTGGAAAATCCATTTACCGCTACACGATATCATTCCCTGGTGTTGGATCCAGATACCATTCCCGACCAGTTGGAAATAACCGCCCGCACCGACTCGGTGATTATGGGAGTTCGACATAAGCGTTGGCCCATTGAGGGCATTCAATTTCATCCCGAGAGCGTGTTGACCACCGAAGGTCCGAAGCTGATTCGCCAGTGGGTGAAACAGGTTCGGGCACGCTCTTCGGCACCCATCGCTTAATTTCGACTCCCAATTTTACTAACAGCATGATCACCATGGATACTTTTGGACAACTATTAGAACAAATCGTACACGGAGAAGATCTCAGCACCGATCAAGCTGAATCCGCACTTCAACAAATTATTACCGGGAAAATACCCGATGAACGTATCTCCGCCTTTTTATTTGGAATGCGCCAAAAAGGCGAGACCGTGGAAGAACTCACCGCTTTTGTGAACGTAATGCGGGAGGCCTCGGTGACTATCGATGTGGACACCACCCAGGCGGTAGACCTCTGTGGAACCGGCGGCGATCACTCGGGCACCTTTAACATCTCTACGGCAGCCATGTTTGTGGTAGCCGGAGCCGGGGTGCCGGTGCTCAAGCACGGGAATCGCAGCGTATCCAGTAAAAGTGGTAGCGCAGATGTCCTGGAAGCGCTGGGTATCCAGCCGGATCTGTCCAAAGAGGCGGTGGAGCAAACTTACTCAGAAACAGAAATGGCGTTTATGTTTGCCCCCAACTTTCATCCGGCCATGAAGCACGTGATGCCCGCGCGACGAAGTCTGGCCATGCGCACCTTCTTCAACGTGTTGGGACCGCTGCTCAATCCAGCAGGGGTGAAGCGCCAGGTGATCGGTGCTTTTAACCGGGAGACCGCTCGCACCATTGCCCAAATTTTATCTAACCTGGATACCGAGTTCGCCTACACCGTGAATGCCCACGACGGCCTGGATGAATTCAGCGTGACCGCGGCCTCCGAAGTCTTTGAACTGAACGGAGCACTGGTTTCCGAGGCCATCCGGTTCCAGCCGGAGGATCTGGAACTGGAACGAGCCGAGCTGGACGATCTCCAGGGCGGTGATGCGGAGTATAACGCTCAAATTATCACCGATATCTTGCAAGGGAAGGCCAAACAAGCGCAAGAGAATATTGTGGCACTGAACGCCGCCTTTGCCATCCAGGCTTCGGGCCAAACGGATACCCTGAAAGAGGCCCTGGCGATGGCCAGAGAAAGCATTGCCAGTGGAGCAGCGGAGCAAAAAATGAAGGTCTTCGCTCAATCCACTCAAGAAGCCAAACTGGTGAAGTTATAATTCAAAAGTATCTCGCAAATTTGCGCAGATGAAACGCTGAGTTACGCAGAATAATTTCTAAAAAACTCTGCGCCTAACTCAGCGAAACTCTACGAGAAGCTAAGATCATCATTTATGGGTACGATTCTGGATGAAATAGTGGAGAAGACCAAAGACGACCTGAACAAGCGTCGGAAGAAGGTGCACTTCAGTGATTTTCGCAGCTTTGAATGGTACGAGGATCAGCGGCGTGATTTTGGCGGACGGATTGGGCAGCAGCCCGGGGTGGGTGTCATCGCCGAGGTTAAAAAAGCCTCGCCATCCAAAGGCGTTATTCGACCCGATTTCGATGCGGTGGATATCGCCCGTCAATATGATGAGGCGGGAGCCGCGGCCATATCTGTACTCACCGATGTGCCTTTTTTCCAAGGGGAGCTCGATTTTCTATCCCGGATCCGCCCGGAAGTAGAAGCTCCTTTGCTACGCAAGGATTTCATCATTGATCCCTACCAGGTGGAGGAGGCTCGAGCCTACGGGGCCGATGCCGTGCTGTTAATCGCTACCATTACCGAAGGCAACCAATTGCCCGAATTATTGCACGCCACCCAAGAAGCCGAATTGCAGGCTCTGGTGGAGTGCTACCACGAACAGGAATTGCTGAATCTGCCCTGGAAGCTGGTTGACATCGTGGGTGTCAATAATCGCGATTTAAATACGTTTAAAGTAAATGTACACCGGGGCATCGAAATTCTGCAGCAGGCGCCCGATGATACGATTACTGTATCGGAAAGTGGATTAACTTCATCAGAAGATTTGGACATGCTGTTTGAAGCAGATATTCACGGGGCACTGATTGGAGAACATCTGGTTCGTCAACCTAAACCGGGGCTTGCATTGAAGCAAATGCTTGACGAACATCACCACCGCAGTCTGGACACCCAGGCTACCGAAGAAATGGAATGAAAACGATCTAATTTCAACCAAATGTTTGCCGACGAAACGCAGCGTACCAACGTCAAAATTTGTGGACTCACCAACCTGGAAGATGCCCGATTCGCCTCCGGGGCCTTAGCCGATTATTTGGGCTTTATCTTTTACGAAGACAGCAAACGCTATATTGAGCCGGGACAAGCCGGAGCCATCATCAACTGGATTGAAGGGCCCCAATGCGTAGGGGTATTTGTCAACCAGCCCATGGATGATGTAAATAACATTGCCCGTCAAACCGGCATTGATCTGATTCAACTGCACGGTAACGAATCGCCTGAATACGCTGATCTACTGGACAAACCGGTCATCAAGGCGATCCATGTAGCAGAAGGAGATACGCTTTCCGATTTACGCGAAAAAATGCGGCCTTACCAGGGCAAAGTGGAACATTTCCTATTTGATACCAAGGATGTGGCCCAGTGGGGTGGAACCGGCCGCTCCTTCGATTGGACCATGCTGGAGGATCTCAGTGAAGATTATGACTTCTTCCTTTCTGGTGGTATCAATCCGGATAATGTAGAAGAAGCGTGTAAACAAGTGCAGCCGTTTGCCATCGATCTGGCTACCGGCGTAGAAATTGACGATCAACCCGGTCAAAAAGATTACGACAAAGTGGAAGCGCTCTTCGAACAAATGCGCTCCATCTGGAAGCGCCAGGAGATAGGCGAACTTTAACTAATATTTTGAACGCAACTATTTAACATCATGAGCACCGATGTGCAAAAAAATGCAGCCGCCAAAGCCTATTTGGCACCCACCCGCGATGGGTATTACGGAGAGTTCGGCGGACGATTTGTCCCCGAAATCCTGATTCCCGCGCTCAACGAGCTAGAGCAGGCCTACCTGGAAGTGAAAGACGATGAAACGTTCCAGAAAGCTTACCATGATCTGCTCGATGAGTATGTGGGCCGACCCACCAAACTGACCTTTGCCAACCGGCTCACCGAATACTACGGCAAAGCCAAGATCTATCTGAAGCGCGAGGATCTGTGTCACACCGGAGCTCACAAGATCAATAATGCTATTGGTCAAATTTTGCTGGCTCGACGCATGGGCAAGGAGCGCATTATTGCCGAAACCGGGGCCGGCCAACATGGCGTGGCAACTGCTACTGTTTGTGCCAAGTTCGGCATGGATTGCACCGTGTACATGGGCGCGGAAGACATGGAACGTCAGCAGTTGAATGTAGAGCGGATGCGTCTGCTGGGTACGGTAGTCAAACCGGTGCACAGCGGTTCCAAAACGCTCAAAGATGCTACTAACGAGGCCATTCGCGACTGGGTTACCAACGTAGACGAAACCTTTTATATCATTGGATCCGCCGTCGGACCACATCCCTATCCCATGATGGTGCGTGATTTCCACCGGGTGATCGGTTTGGAAGCACGTTGGCAGTTGGAAGAGCGCGAAGGAGAAGGCACGCTGCCCAACTATATTTTGGCCTGTGTGGGGGGCGGATCCAACGCCATCGGGATTTTCCACCCGTTTATCGATGAAACCGATATCAAGATGATTGGGGTAGAAGCAGCCGGATTGGGCGCAGACACCGATAAAACCGCGGCCACGTTAACCTTGGGTGAGCGTGGGGTGCTGCATGGCTCGTTGAGCTATTTGCTGCAAGATCACAAAGGGCAGGTGCAGCTGGCGCATTCCATCAGTGCCGGGCTGGATTACCCGGGCATCGGTCCTGAGCACGCCTATTTGCGAGATATCGGTCGGGTTGACTATGTGGGCATCACCGATGATCAGGCCATGGAAGGGGTAAAACTGCTCTCTGAGCAGGAAGGGATCATTCCCGCCTTGGAAACGGCACACGCAGTGGCCTACCTGGATCAATTGATGCCCGAAACCTCCGAAGACGAAATTGTACTGCTTAACTGCTCCGGCCGTGGTGATAAAGATATGTACACCATCGCCAAGCACCGGTAATTCACGTTTTAAATGATTTCATTCATGCCAGAGACCACCAGCACAAATCGTATTGAAGCCACTTTTCAGCAACACAAACAGCAGGAACCGGATGGAAAACTGGTTAGCCTGTTCTTAACCGCCGGCTATCCGGATCCGGCCGAAACCGTAGATCTGATTCTGGGCATGGAAGAAGCCGGGGCGGATATGATCGAGCTGGGCATGCCGTTTAGTGATCCCTTGGCTGATGGCCCCACCATCCAGTATTCCAGTCAGGTGGCCATTGAGAAGGGCATTGATATCGATCAGATTTTTAAAATCGTCGCCAAGGTGCGCGAGCAATCCAATATTCCCATTATTTTGATGGGCTACCTGAATCCGGTACTTCGCTACGGTATCGATGGATTTTTCCACAAAGCCGCCGATGCCGGCGTGGATGGCTTGATCCTGCCTGATGTTCCGCCCGAGGAATCCGGGCTAATGAAGGAAGCGATCAAGCAATACCAATTGCCGCTTATCTATCTGGTGGCTCCCAATACCTCCGATGAGCGCATGAAGGAGATCGATGAAGCCAGCAGCGGTTTCGTGTACTGCGTTTCGGTGACCGGCGTAACCGGTGCTCGCGAGGGCGATGAAGTGGCTCAGTCTGTTGAGCGGTTCATCGACCGGGTGGATGAACAGATTCAGAAGAATCCTACCATGATCGGTTTTGGCATCAAGAGTCATGAGGACGCCCAGCGAATCGCTAAAAAAGCGGACGGTTTCATCGTGGGCAGTGCGCTGATCGATACCATTCGCTCTCACTATCCTCAGGAGGGATGGAAGGATAAGGTATTTGCCTTTGTTAGAGAGTTGAAGTATGGTAAGGCGTAATCAATAATCAGTTAAGATTTAGATATGCAATCGTATCGAACCGTTGCCCAATGGGTAGGCATACTAGCAGTTGTAGGATTTCTTTTCGCCGGATGTGATGGGGATTATCGCAAGAACTCTATCGGATCCCATGGCGATCTGCTGGTGGTGATGGATTCTACTCAGTTTGAAAGTGAAACCGCCGATGCCATCCGAGAGACCTTCGGAGCTTTTATCCGCACCATTCCCAGCGCTCAGCCCAAGTTTGATCTGCAGTTCACCGATTTTACCACGGAAGAAAAATTGGAGCAGATCAAGCGCACGCGCAACGTACTGATTGCCACCCCGCTGGATGCGGAAACCAACGTGGGAACCTGGGTGCGATCCATGTTGGGGGATCGGGTAGAAGAATCAGTCCGACAAGGCGAAAATTTCTCCTTTCCCATGGGCGATCAGTGGTATCGCAATCAGTGGGCGGCGATCGTTACGTCAACCTCGGATTCCGCTTTGGCCAACAAAATCAGACGGGGAGGCGAGTCGCTGGTTCAGGATCTGGTACAGTTGGAAATTGAACGCTGGAAATACGAGATCTACGAGCGCGGTGAGCAGTTGGCCCTCGAAGACTCCTTGTGGGATCAACACGGTTGGAAAATTCGGGTGCAGCACGATTATCAACTGAATATCGATACCACCTTTAACGAAGGAGAAACCGGGCTGATTACCATGCGCCGCTTTCTACCCAAAAATGACCGCTGGATCTGGGCTTGGTGGGACAACGAATTTACCGATATCGGCCGCATAGACAGCGCCTGGATCACCCAGAAGCGAGACAGTTTGATGAAGCTCTATATTCGAGGTAGCCGGGACGATTCCTATGTGCAAACTTCCTACAATCGTCCATACGAAAGTACCTCCTTGGAGATCAACGGCTATTACACCATTGAATCGCGGGGTATCTGGCGGATGACCAACGACGCCATGGCTGGTCCATTTGTCAACTATGTGATTTACGATGATAAGCAACAGCGGTTGTTCATGTTGGAGTTTGCCCAATTTGCCCCCCGCTACGACAAGCGCCGATTTGTCCGACAGTTTGAAGCCATGGCACGCACTTTCCAAAGTGACTCCACCTGGAATGAGCGACAGTAAAGATCCGGCTAATTTAGAACATCGATATTCGACCTTTAGTCAAGCGCTGGATCAACGCCAGGATTCGGATCGACTGCGTGATTTGGAGGCTATGGATCGGGTGGCGCCATCTAATAATTTTTGTTCCAACGACTACTTGGGATTGGCGCAGCATCCGGCCTTGAAAGAGCGAGCCCAGGCATTTATCCAGCAGTGGGGAAACGGGGCCACCGCTTCGCGCTTGGTCTCGGGCACCTTGCCGCCGCATCAGCAGGTGGAGCAGAAACTGGCCGATTTTACTCACCGGGAGCGTGCGCTGCTGTTCAATTCCGGCTATCAGGCCAACAGCACGTTGATTCCCGCGCTGTGTGACCGTCACACCTTATTGCTGGTGGATAAGCGGGCGCACCATTCGCTGCTGTTTGGCGCCTTGGCCAGTCGAGGACGCATGATCCGGTTTCGCCACAATGATGTGTCCCATCTTAAAGCGCTACTGGAAAAACGAGCCGGTAGCGCCCAACGCATTATGATCATCACCGAATCGGTATTCAGCATGGATGGTGATCGGGCCCCACTGGAAGAGATCGCTGAAGTAGCTGATAACTACGAGGTGCTGTTGTATGTAGACGACGCTCACGCCATTGGAATTTTAGGACCCGAGGGACGCGGCCTGGCCAGTCAGGTGGATCGCATCGATCTGCTCATCGGCACGTTTGGGAAAGCATTCGGCTCCTCGGGCGCCTTTGTGGCCGGGGATGGCGTGCTCATCGATTATTTGGTTAATTTCTGCTCGGGTTTTATCTACACTACAGGGATGTCGCCGGCGATTTTAGGAGCCGTGGATGCCGCGTTGGAGACTATTCCGGGGATGAAAGATGAACGCGAGCGGGTGAGCCGATTAGCCGATCAATTGCGAGAAAAATTTCAGAAATTAAATTTAGACAGTGATCGCTCGGATTCGCAAATCGTGCCCGCCATTGTTGGGGAGGATACAAAAGCCCTTGAACTTGCCGGATACCTTGAGAAGCAAGGCATCATCTGCTCGGCCATCCGACCACCCACCGTGCCCGAACATACGGCACGCTTGCGTTTCACGTTAACGGCTTTACATGAGGAAGCCGATCTCACACAACTGATTAATCTGCTGAAAGCATACCAAGGAGTACACCATTAAGTATCATTTGATCGCATATCACGGTTGGGGGTTCGATGCTCACTGTTGGGATCCCTATACATCGGAAATCGCGGCGTCAGGATTAGATATTCAATTCCATCGGGCGGATCGGGGCTACTCGGGCCGGGAACAATCGTTTTCTTTTGATGAATCGGATAGTATCAACGTGGTAATGGCTCATTCTTACGGATTGCACTGGTGTCCGAGTGAGCAACTCCAAGCGGCGGATATCCTGATTGTCATCGGGGGATTTCTGCAGTTTCACCCCCAGACATCACAATTCCGACGTCGATCTAAACGTATGATCAGCCGAATGATCGAACAGATGCACTCCAACCCGGAACAGGTGCTGGATCGCTTTATTGAAAACTGCTATCTGCCCGAACCGGTAAAGGAGCGGCCTCAATGGGAGAAGATGAACTTGATGAAATTGATTGAGGATTTGGGACGCTTGAATCAATCCAGTCTGGACGCGGATTTGCTGAAAAAGATCCCAAAACTTTGTATCCTCCACGGCTCAAAAGATCGAATCGTATCCAAAACCAAAGCTCGGGAGATCTACAATCGGGTCTATTCCAGCTCACGTTATCTGGAAGTCAAAGAAGCGGGTCACGCGGTTCCGTTTACCCAACCCAAGCGTTGCTGGTCGTTCATTGAACCGGAACTGGCCGCGGTTTGATCCGGCGGTATCACCCTGAATTTCGAATCTCCAAATAACGGCGTACCACACGGTGAAGGTCATTTCCCATCCTGAAAAAGAAGCTATTATCCAAAATTTTGGGCGTTCGGCCAGTTCCTATGAATCAGCGGCGACGGTTCAACAAGAGTCGGCCCAACGTCTAGCCAAGTCGCTGGAGCCTTGGATTGATATTGTGCCCCCGGGTCCTGTACTGGAGTTGGGCGCCGGAACCGGATTGCTGACTCGCCAGCTGTTGCCCCTGCTCAAAGGACGCGAAGCCTGGGTCACCGACATCTCCGAGGCCATGTTGAAACAGATTCCAAAATCAGTAAAACAGTCGGCCCAAGAGCTGCTCAGTGAGGTGAATTGGAAGGTCCAGGATGGCGAATTTCTGGAGGAACCGGAACAGCCCTGGTCGTTTATCACCCATAACTTTTTGGCGCAGTGGTTTAAGGATCCGGCCTACAGCATGCAACGAATGGTAGAATGCCTGGCTCCGGGCGGACTGATGCTAGCCGCTTTCCCGGGACATCAAAGCTTTCCACAGTGGCAAGAGGCCTGCGAGCAAGCGGGGGTGCCTTACACGGGCAACGAGATGCCCAACACCGAAGAAATGGTCATCAAACTATCCACCGGGCCCTGCGAAGTGGACTTTTACGAGGACGAAATTCGCCGCAGCTACCCGGATCCGATGAGCTTTTTTAAATCCCTGCGACAGTTGGGCGCGCATACTTGCACTGGTGAGGAGCTGTCACTTTCTATAGGACAATTACGCCGCTTATGCGACACCTGGCGAGCGCAAGCAGGGGAGAACCAAGACATTCCCATTAGTTACCACACCGTATTTTTAGCGGTTAAAAAACACGCTTAGCAATGAAGCTACCTAGCCAAATTTTTGTGACCGGCACAGACACCGGAATTGGAAAAACGGTCATCGCCGGGATATTGACCCAGGGATTGAATGCTCACTACTGGAAACCGGTGCAGTCTGGGCTAGACGAACAAACCGACAGCGAATGGGTGGCCGATGTGATCGATAACGGCTCTGAGCGAGTGCTACCTGAGCGATACCGGCTGAATGAGCCGATGTCGCCTCATGCCTCGGCGGAGATCGATGGAGTGGAAATCGGCCTGCACGATTTTATGATTCCGGAAGGCTTCCGCGAGACCGATAAGCCCTTGATTGTAGAAGGTGCTGGCGGAATCCATGTGCCCCTCAACGATCGTGATATGATGGTGGACTTGATGCGCCAGCTGGGACTGCCCGTGCTGGTTGTGGCTCGATCCACCCTGGGTACGCTGAATCACACCCTGCTCACCATTGAAGCGCTGCGCAGCCGCACCATTCCGGTGTTGGGCATTGTGCTCAACGGACCCCAGCAGGAGAGCAACCAATCCACCTTGCAGCGCATGACCGGTCTGCCCGTGTTAGGACCCTTGCCGGAAGTCATCGAGGATTGGACGCCCGAGCTGTTGCAGCACTGGTTCGAACAACTTTTTGAAACCGAATAAACCTGCCTCTGATTTTTCATGAGCGACTTCAAGGCGATGAACGAGAATATCTGGTACCCTTTTACCGTGCTTAAGGATATGCCCGTGCCGCACAAAGTGACCCGGGGCGAGGGCGTTTGGCTGGAGTTGGATGATGGACGCAAAATTATCGATGGGGTGTCTAGCTGGTGGACCAATATCTATGGGCACGCGCATCCCAAAGTGGCTGAAGCCGTAGCCGAGCAGGCCCAAACGCTGGAACACGTGATGTTCGCCAATATCACCCACGAGCCCGCCGAGCAGTTGGCCACCCAACTGGCTGATATCCTGCCCGGGAGCTTGAATCGCGTGTTTTTCTCCGATGATGGGTCTACAGCTGTGGAGGTGGCCTTGAAAATGGCTTATCAGTATTGGCTCAACCAAGGGGAGAAGAACCGCAAAAAATTTATCGCCTTCGAAGGCGCCTATCATGGCGACACCTTTGGGGCCATGTCCACGGGTGGACCGTCCGTGTTTAACGAAGTGTTTAAACCGTTGCTCTTTGATGTAGATTTTGTGCCGTTTCCCACCACTTGGGATGGTGCCGAGGGCGTAGGCGACAAAGAAGACAAGGTTATCGATCAGATCGAGCAGATGCTCACCGATCACCCCGATGAATACGCGGGCATTATCATGGAGCCGCTGGTGCAGGGCGCCGGAGGGATGCGCATGTGTCGCCCGGAGTTTATGCAGAAAATCCACTGGGTGAACCGTCAATTCGGAACTTTATTGATTTTCGACGAAGTGATGACCGGCTTTGGTCGCACTGGCGAGTGGTTTGCCAGTCAACGCGCTCAAGTGGAGCCGGACATCATCTGCCTGGCCAAGGGTCTCACCGCCGGATTCGTACCGCTCTCCGTCACCGTGGCCTCCGATGAGATCTACGACGCTTTTGTCACCGATGATCCCCACAAAACCCTGTGGCACGGACACAGCTTCACCGGTAACCCCATCGGTTGCGCCGCCGCGTTGGCCACCATCGAGCTGATGGACGAATACGAGTCGGCTATGAAAGGCATGGAGGAGTGGCACCGCGAAGAGATGAAACGCTTTGAAGACCGTCCCAATGTGGGCAAAATCCGGATCACCGGCACCATCGCCGCCTTCGACATCCAAAACGACCAGGAAGACGGCTACCTCAATAACGTAGCCAGCCAGATCAAAAAACGCTGCGTCGATCACGGTGTGCTGCTCCGCCCATTGGGCAACGTCCTCTACCTGATGCCCCCATACTGCATCACCCGCCAAGAACTCACTCAAGCCTACGACGCCATCGAAGCCCTACTAGAAGACCTCCAATCGTGATCATCCCTACCGAAGGACCTCCAATCGTGATCATCCCGTGGATGCATCACATTCGAGCGTCTTTATTTAGTAGGCAGTAGGCAGTAAGCAGTAAGCAGTAAGCAGTAAGCAGTAGGCAGTAGGCAGTAGGCAGTAGGCAGTAGGCAGGATCCCATACGGAAATCATAGCCCCATATTTCCATAATTGATACTCAGGCAGTTGATCATCCACAGGAAGCCAATTACATTGCCAACTGCCAACTGCCAACTGCCAACTGCCAACTGCCAACTGCCCACTGCCCACTGCCCACTGCCCACTGCCCACTGCCCACTGCCCACTGCCCACTGCCCACAATCATTTAATGTCCAGCTTCGTACGCACATCCGTCCCATTACGCAAGGTCTGCAGATTCACACAACTGTACTCCACCGCTTTGTGCAACTTTTTCAACAACTTGGGATTGACCTCTTCCGCAGGCTCAATCTCAATGGTGCACTCCATCTTCTGAAATTTAACCGGCACCTCACGGTCCACCACCAGAGTACCGCGCACATCAGCATGGGAGGCAACCGTAACTTGAAGGTTCTTCAAAGGCAGATTCATACGATTGGCAATAATCCGGATGGTACTGTCCAGGCAGGTAGCCAGAGCAGCAGCCAGGATATTCCCGGGATTGGGCAGATCATGATCGCCGCCCACCGCTTTATGAATGCCCACCGGCCATTCCACATCATAAGTCTCATCGCCGCTGGTATCCTCAGGCAGGTAATCTTGCGGGATCGTAGCACCTCCGATGGAGCGCCCTAAATTGATTGTACCATGCACCGGATCGGATGCCCCGTTGGTTTGGGCCCAGTCGGTGATCTGCGCCTCTTCGGGATGCTCGGCGTAATGAGCACACAGCGGTTTCTGCCGATAGGTCATATCCACTTTCGTATTCAGCACTTCGATATTGGAGCTATTTTCGTTACTAGACATAATGATATTGCACTTTTTTAGATTAAGAATTAATCGGTATCCGGTGTTCTTTTGGGAATAGGGATCAGCATGCGGACGTACTTTTTATACATGCGATACCGCACCCCGAAAAATCGAATCATTTCCCGCTCTTCAATAGGAAGGGCAATGAGAATATAGCCGGTCATCCCGCTGGCGAACAGAAGGTGCCCGGTGGTCATAGTCGGAATGGACCAGAACGCAAGCAGAAAACCTAACATCATGGGGTGTCGGACCAGTTTATACAGTCCCACCACTTTGAAGTCTGGGGTTCTCGGCTCCCAACCTTTCAAATAATCCCGGAGCTGTCCGCGACCCAGAAAATTGGCCCCACTAATGGATTCGGCGGATACGATGACCACAATCCAGCCCAGCGTGAAGAAGCTCCACAACATCCACTGGAGCCATTCGGTATCAACATGCCAGACGATTTCGGGGAGCGGTTTCCAGAACCAGAACAGCAGAACCAGCGGGATACTGGTCTGAATGACATACATACTTCGTTCAAAATGTTCAGGGATAAATCCGGTTAGCCACCGCTTGAACCCCGGTCGGGCCATAATGCTGTGCTGCAGTCCGAATAAAGCAATCAGCGAAAGATTAATGGTCACCGACTCCCAGATGGGATTCACCACACCAGAGTTAATGGTTTTGGGAACCAGAAAATCGCCTACAAATCCGATCAGATAGACAAACGATACCAGGAAGGCCAAGTGGGCGATGACTCCGCACGTGATGGTGATAACCTTTTTCATGACGTCGCTCTGCTTTGATTTCATAGTATGCTGTTATCAAAGTAGCAGAGGAGGAGGGCGTTGTCATGAGTGTCTGCCTTCAAATTCAGGTGGAATGGGGAACCAGAAATCTAGGTGCAAACACCCAAATGGATCCGACCTAATACAATTGAGTTTGGAGCGAACTACGTCGAAGGGGCTTGCCCCAGACCCGCTTCTCGAGCTAAGACAATAGCACGCGCTCGTGT
Source organism: Bacteroidota bacterium (assembly GCA_051747265.1). GTDB lineage: Bacteria > Bacteroidota > Rhodothermia > Balneolales > Balneolaceae > JBNJFY01. The sequence goes on from JBNJFY010000004.1 coordinate 438,092, forward strand.
TTCCACCTGAAGCTTTTGAAAAATTTGGTTGATATGATTGCTTACGGTTTTCGGGCTGATGTACAGTACATCGGCAATCTCATCATTATCTAAGCCGCGGGCGATCAGATTAAGCACATCATGTTGGCGAGGGGTCAATTCTGTAAACGGGGATGCAATTTTAGGGTCAGGTGCTGGATCTTCCGTGGATCCGATAAAACTGTGCACTTCGGCCAGGAAACGCTGCCAGGCCGGTTCATCTTCCAGCAGGATATGATTGTTACTCTCCAGTGGAACAAACCGGGCTCCGGATATTTTGGATGCCCACTCGCGGCCTTCATCAAAGGGAACCACGCTATCATCTTTACTGTGGAGCACTAACGTAGGGATGTTGAAATCATCCTCAAACCGTTCAATAGATAAGTTAAACAGCAGATGTTGGATGCGATAGGCCATCTTAGGGGAGGTGGATACCCGTTGTAGATCATTATACCAATCAATCTGTTGGGGACTGGCATCCGGCATAAACAGGTTAGTAAAAAATTGACGAAAAGCCGGATTATCGCGCCCCCAACCGGTCTTAATCAAGCGAAGCATGGTTTTGGCTTCCTCTCTTTGTTGGCGAGAGTACGCATCCGCAGCTTTGCTTCCGTAAGCCGCATACAAAATTAGATGACTAACTTTATCGGGGTGGCGCAAGGCATATTGATAAGCCACCGGTCCGCCGGAACAAACACCCAGCAATGGGAATTGATCAAGCTCCAACGTGTTCACTACCGCCTCCAAATCATCCACCAACGCCTCAAGAGACAGGTGATCAACATCACGGTCCGACAATCCACATCCACGCTGATCGTAGCGAATAAGGGTATGATGCTGGGATAACTCGGTAAGCCAATGTCGCCAAACCGGACTATCCCAGTCATATTCCAAATGACTCAACCAGTTAGCCACCTTCACCAAGGGCGGCCCGGAACCAGATTGCGCATACGCGATACGGATGCCATCCGAAGAGGTGCAAAACCTTATTTCCTGTTGATCAGCAGCCATTACCGACGATTTTATTCATGAACAAAAGTAAGGTAACAGGTTCCCGCAGCTAAGTAAAATCCAACATTCAGACCTCCAATCGTGATCCTCCCCGCCCAACCGACCTCCAATCGTGATCATTTCCGCCCCAACCGACCTCCAATCGTGATCCTCCCAAAGGGAGGCATCACATTCGAGCGTCTTCTCTAGTTGGCAGTGCGCAGTAAGCAGTAAGCAGTAAGCAGTAAGCAGGATCCCATACGGAAATTATAGCCCCATATTTCCATAATTGTCACTCAGGCAGTTGATTACCCACAGGCAACAAAATTTCCTTGCCAACTGCCAACTGCCAACTGCCAACTGCCAACTGCCAACTGCCCGCTATAAAACATGTAATCGATTGGGAGGGAGGATTTAATCTCATTTGCATACTTGGATCAGTTGAGAAGGTAAACCAAATTCAGTGAAGAACACCTCGAACAAGCCGTAAAAAATTTAATTACAAGTTGGCTGTAATATCGGGGGTATTTATATTCTTCATTATTGTTATCAATATAATCTATGGTTATGGCTTTTCCTTCATCACTTTTCTGCGTATCAGGACGCAAATGGGTTCATTCCGGTTTAATCGGTCTGTTTTTACTAATATCCATTTTCCCAATCAACGGAACCGCTCAAACAGCTGAAAACCTTAAAGAGGAATTTCTCCGAACGTATGATCCTCAAGGATACAGCTATTATAAGTTCGGTACCGGTATAGCTGAGCAAGGCAAGCGCATTGCCGATAATTTAAGTCGAAGCCTCTCTCGAAGCCAAGATCTCATTCAAACGTCGGATGCGGATGCGCTATTGGCCGACTTTAATCAAAAGATGCGTCAGATCGAGACGCTGGAAGCCCGTTTCATAGAGCAGAGCAATCAGTTCGGGTATCAACAGGGAAAAAAGATCGGCGATATGATTAATTCCGGTGATGCCGAAGGCGCGCTATATGGCGTGCTCGGAACCCTGAACGGTCTTTCCGAGACCAGAAAAGCGGAGAAAGAACTCGAGGCCCGCAAGGAGCAGCTCAAGGAACAGCGACGGCAAAAGATGTCCCAAATTTACTGGAAAGCCGTTGAGTTCAACGATAACACCATAAAGAACTATCTCAACCGGGCCGCGTTTGCCGAAAACCCGGATGTTGAGCAGTACAATCTCAACTTTGTGGAGCATCTGCAATGTCACGCCCAAAATATGGAGCGCACTTGGAGCCCCAACCACACCCGCTGGCTCAATAATACTTGTGCCAAACCGGTAAAGCCGGAAGTGAGTAAGATCGAAAACATGTTTGTAGCTAAAGATGTGCAGTATCAGCGCATCGCCCAACGCAAATACGATTATTACCAGCAATCAGGACATTCCGAGTTTCTAAAAGCAGCCATTTCGTACGCTGCCGCCGCCGCTAATGAAAAAGCATCGGCCGAAAACTTTTACCACCTGGGAGCTTATTACGAAGAGGAAAGCACCATTCTGGCCCTTAGCACCATGCAAACAGCGAAACAGATCGATCCTTCCTATTTCACCGGAGATAAAAGCGAAACATTGAAACGCATCATCTTGGGAGCGGAAGTGGAAGTCAGCATGGCCCTGCGCAACAACGACCAGGAATATATCCAATCGTTTATGGATGCGGGATTGGATCGTACCATTCGCATTAACGGGAATAGTGTGCTCATGCAGGCGATCGAGCTCGATCAACCGGATGCTGTGCAACTTATTCTCAATAACTACATCGAAGGATTGCCGCAATCAGAGGTCAATCAGAAGCTTCGCAAAACCATTATGCTGGCTAGCGCTAATAACAGTACGGCCTGCCTGAATCGATTCATCGATCTGGGGGTGGATGTGAACTTTACGATGGGGGGCAAAGCACCTATAGATGTGGCGAATAATGTACAGGCGGAGGATGCATACCAACTGCTGTTGGATCGATCCGGTAAAAGAGCGTTTTATGAAAAAAAATATGGGGTTTCGGAAACACAGTTTTTCGTAAAGGCCAAAGAAGATCCGACCTCGGCGGGCAGCCTGCTTAACGAGTTCTCTGCTGCACAACAAATTTCTATCGTTGAACAACTATTAGATCGTATTACCGAGGATCCGGTTTTTGCGGATATTATTCGACAAAGTGAATTTGCCCGATCTCATATTCGATCTACACCTAAGCTGTATGCCGGGGTAAAAAAAGCATTTGTCGAGGATCTGCAAACCGCTTCGCCAGCCAGCAAAAGCCATCTGTATATACGAGCGGGCCTGATTGCCCAGGAGTCGATTCCATATTTCGGTGATATCAAGGTTTGGAAAGAGGAGGGGGAAGCAGAATCAGAGGCAGAGGCAGCCACACCATCAGCTACATTTACCTACGAGGGTAGCCTGCAGATGGATCGCAAACTGGGTCTGCTGCTTGGTTGGTATCAGGGGATGTACGATCGATTGGATGGGATGGAAACCAACCAATACTTTACAGAAGCGACCAAAAAGAAGGGGTTGACCGGTATCATGAATAGCCTACAGTATGTGACCGGGATCAAAAATAACCTCGGTTCGCTGAGTACGGATGAAGAGCATGCCATTGACGCGCAATTCTATTCGCTGCTTGCGGCTGATTCTCCCGGAAAATTCAAAACCCATGAACAGGAGTTTAAGGACTATGTAGCCGCTCGTTATCAGATCCAAGAAAACGTAAGCGTTAATGATAAGCTGGATCTGATCATCACCTATTATAAATGGATTCAAAAGGTTACCGGTAACGATATGACCAAACATATTCAAGGCTATCAAGATTATAAAAATAGTACGACGTTTAATGAATATGATGATATCGCCATCAACACCGGTTACGGGGCCGCTGCCATCCGCTTCAACAAACCGTTAGACCATGCAAGCTATGCCTACATTGACGGTAAGTTGAACGAAATGGTATTTGGAAAAAATGAGGCCGAAGAGAAGAAGATGAATCGAAATCTGGACGAAGAAAGTCTGGCCTACGTAGCCTTCCATCATAACAATTATGAGGTTTTTCGTGCCCTGGATGAGCTTCATGACCTATCCGCCGTGACCAATCGAAGGGGAGAGTCCCTTTTACTTTCCATGATTGCGGAGCAAGACCGAATGCTAAATGATCTCAGCTATTTTTCTAATGATTTTGACTTTACCGGTGAGATAGAGGGGAAAATGGCACTCATCTATTTTCTGGAACAGGCATTGGCGAAAGATAAAATCTATACCCGGGGTAGAAACCTTACTTCTAGCAGTGTAATGGAAACAACCGTACAATTGATTTCTCATTATGAATGGCCCGCTGACCTTAGGGTCACCGCGAACGGTGGAACGCTTTATCACTATGTTATAGAACAGATGAGCAGTGATGAGATGACCATCATGCAAGCACAACATCTGTTACGACTCCTTCACCGCAAGAGTGGTATCGATAAAAACATCAAAGATAATGATGGTTATACCGCCTATGACCTGTGGAAGAAGAACAAAAGAGATATTGAAAAACTATGGATATCCCGCTTTAGAGATACCAATAAGAAGATCGGCATGAAATTGTTTTCAAAGTCAATAGCAAAAGATGATTGGGCGGAGTATCAACCATCTCTGGAAGCACTAGGGGCCAAGTAGATTAATCGATGAGTGTTATTGCGGCACAGAATGCAGCCTCCCCTTCAGCACACTGTAGGGTTACAGAATTGACCTGAAAGGGTCGCCAGACCTTTCAGGGTCAAAAAAGCTGAGTACATGTAGTACAACGGAAGAGTCTGCAAGGTTAGATCTTGGGTCATCAGACCTTTCAGGGTCAAAAGCCTATGAGGATTCCTTAGCGTTCTGCTCATCTGACCAATTTTGATGGAGCCCGGCAGATAGTGTTCCTGACTGATTCCAATGGGGAAGAATAGTTCGCTTTACAGGAAGCAGGAGCTTACCCATAACTTGACAGAGCCGGAGCTCCGTCAAGAGGATAAGTCATTTGGCCAGGGGCAGGCTGAAAAGCAGCCTGCCCCTGGCCAAACTCACCTTCTCATTACCGGGCTCCGACCGGTAATGCCGTACAGAAGCTCCCGCTTCGCAAAAAGCAGAAGCTTCTGGATACAATAGCTGGGAATTAAGGATGGAATCATCAGGAGTGTTACATTCCCAAGATTACCACAAAATAAGCCACCTTGCCCATGAATATTAGACCGGAAAGGGTGGCCCGACCTTTCAGGATCAAATGAATAGAACCATTTGAGAGATGGCGCTAGCGGACGCTTTCGTTGGGTTGAGGAGTATCTTCAATGGACTGCTGGAATGTGTGTAAGCGTCATGTTATCCCAGTAGCATCACGTAATGATCAGGCAGGGAAAACGATTATAGGATCAAGGACTTCAGTAAGGATTCAAAAAGTTAATTCAAGCTGTCAGATGCCTGAAAGTATGGGCAAGATCCTAGACGATATAGAAATTTATAATACTATTTAATTCGTAATTATATATAGATTTAATGACAATAAGCGGCAGGTAGCACACAAAAGCATTAGGTACTAATCAAATAGTGATAAGTTCATTTATAGTATGAAAAATATTATCCCTCACTTGATAATAAGATGAATAAAGAAAAAGCATCCAAATTATCAGGATCAAATAAGAATAATGAAAATTCATTTTACTCTCCTCGAACAATACTAGACGCATTGTTCGCCACAATGAGAGAGGCGGTAATCATTGTAGACCCGGCAGGTCGAAAAATAATCGATTGCAATGCAGCCGTAATGGATATATTGGGATATGAAAAATCGGAAATAGTGGGTGAAAATACCCGGTTACTCCACGTTGACGTAGAACATTACCATCGATTTGGCCAGGAAAGTGAGCAAGTGCTCAGCAGGGGGCAAACGTTCCAGACGCAGTATCAGATGAAACGAAAAGATGGAACTGTTATCGACACCATACATACAGTTCACCCACTCATTAAAGAAAAAGGCTGGACCGATGGCGTGGTTAGCATCATTAAAGATATCTCCAAGCGGGAGGAAGCACAGACCGGACTCCAAAATAAACGGGACGAAAACCAAAGCCTGCTGCGCGAAGTTCATCATCGGGTTAAGAATAATCTCAAGATCATCACCAGTCTACTGGATCTGCAGGAGCATGAGATTAGTAATCAAGATGAGGCCATAGACGCCTTTAAGGTGACCCGCAATCGAATCTACTCCATGGCCTTGGTGCATGAGCAATTGTACCAATCAAACAATTTAAATAAGATTGAGATGTCAGATTATATTCTGACCATGTCTCATCAATTACTGCAAAGTAGCGGGTTCGATTCGGAAATAAAGCTGGATCTGCAACTGGATGACATCTTTCTGGATATCAATCGTGCGATTCCGTGCGGACTGATATTGAATGAACTGGTCACCAATGCTCATAAACTAGTGGAACTACCCAAAAGTGGTAGCAGTATTCTGATCAAATTTAAATCAGTAGCCGATGATTATCGGCTCACCATAAGTGATCAAGGGGTGGGCATCAGTGATCATCTGGATCTGGATGATACCAACTCCCTGGCGCTTCAAATTATATCGGCCCTGGTTGATCAACTCAAAGGGAAACTGGAAATTTACCAAGAAGGAAAAGGCACCAAAATCGTCGTACAATTCCCTCAGGATACCCCATAGCTTCAAGCCGCGACCTGAAAGGGTCGCAGACCTTTCAGGGTCTAATAACAGAATCACTGATGAGAGAAACACTAGCCAAAGCTGTACTTTATTGAGGAGCGGCCCCCCAAGCTGACGCAAGTGTTAAGTCCGAATTACGTATTTGGATATTGTTATGGCAAAGTATTTGACACAAGCAATTTAGAGTATATGCCATCAGATTCAGGACGTTACTTGTGCCCATGAATTAGTTGATGGATAGGGCACAAGAGACACCCTCAATGCTTAGGTAATATTGAATCTCCAGTTGGGAATTTGTATGACATTAGGGGATAAACTGGCATTGGAAGTTCGGGTTTAACACATGCGCCAGCTTGGGGAGAGATAACACACGTGCGGTTAGAGACCTGAAAAGCGTATGCACTGACGCGCTTACTATTTGTAATCTGATCCTGCGATAATACCCCGTTGCCAACCCACGATGAGCAGTACCGCCACCAGCAGATTCCCATAGAGCATAAAAGGGTACATGTCCGGGGAGATACGTAGCCATTCGCCGGTAAAATTCATCATGGCGTGAAACAGCAGCACGGCTAGGATACTGCGCTGGGTGCGGTTATAAACATATACTAACATGAGCGTATGGCAGACGATCATGGGCGACCACCAGTAGAGCTCCGGCTGAAAATTGGTATTCGCATAGTAGCCCGAAAACCAGACAAAGGGGGCGTGCCACAGAGCCCACACCAATCCGTTGATTAATCCCGCGGGGGCAGGCCCCATACGCTCTTGCAAACGATCCAGATAGTAGCCGCGCAATCCCATCTCCTCAACCGCCGGAAACACCACGGAGAGCAGGAGCAAAAACAAGAGGGCACCGGGATCGCCAAACAGAGACCAATGCACATCCAGTGGGGCATCGGTGATGTCCAAAAGCACTGCGATGCCCGCCATGGACAGATCAAATACCAGCCAGAACAGCAGTAGTCCCGGCCACCAACGTCCCGGGATGCGATGTGCGTCAACCAGACGTCGCCACAGATCCTTGAGTTGTGCCCTTCCACCGGTGAGTGCGGCCAACCCGAGTCCGGCTACGAGCGGACTGACTCCGCCCAGCAAAAACCAGATCAGATTGGGGAGGGACCACACTGATTCGTCGGATAGCAGAACCGGAGTCCAAAACAGATAAGCCCACCCCAGATAGACCAGCGGAAAAGCGAGGACCGGGTGGGTCTGGATCCATCGGGAAAGCTGAGCGTTTGATGAGTTGGTTTTTTGCATAATGCGGTAGCCTTTCCGGGTTGAAAAAGTCAATCAGGGTATTATCGTATCCATGCCCACAACATAAAGACGGATTCATCCGGTTTCACATCACGTATTGTGGAGCGATACGGACTGATTATAAATATACCCGCACGACACTGGTTCCTCACAGGGGCATCCATGCAAAAGGCGTAAGTGATACGAGTATTATTGGCTTGGAAGCGTTTGAAAGATGCAAACTATATATACAAAAGATGGGGTAGGGAGGATTGGACCAGGTTGAAAACGTAGACCGGCTGTGTCCACCGAAAATGAAATACAGTTGGCCCAATGGAAGCCATTTTCGCTTACCCCACATTATCGAATCACGACAAGTAAGAGGAATGAATCTCCCGACCCCGAAGGAATCAAACGTGAATAGCCCGCCAGGGCGATACCAACGCGACCCTGAAAGGGTCGAACAGGAAAGAACGCAGAATATAACTGGACAGCAGAAAAGAAGAGCACAAGGTGGCTTATTCTTTGTTGGGGATTTCAAATGTCACAGCGGACGCTTGCGAGATTTGGGGACATTGGAGGCGGAGATTATGAGTTTATAAACGGCAACAAATTCAAAACAAGCAATCCTGGAAACCAACGGCACATCTGCGTCCCCAGTTAACGCGCATTGTTAGTATCTCTGACAGTATTACCGCGCTTTAAAGCATATAATCGTATACATGAACTTGATAACCTTCAGGTCCCAGCTTAAGAGCATATAGTCTGTTTTTATCTACATGAACAAGACGAAGATCATCTTCTAAATCAAAGCTTCCGATTGGCGCCCCTTCATGATCAAGGACTAAGTATTCAGGCGAATCAAAAGTTTGCAACCAGATATTTCGATTTCCATCAACAAACATATTGGATATCACAGGTTTGGTCTCAGGTATGTGTTCACGACCAAGTGATTTGAAATTATCTCCTAACTGTTCAATCGCTTCACTTCTTTCCTCACTACTAATTGGTTGATTGGGAATTGGCACACTCAATGAATCAATGAATTGCATAGTGGCATCATAGGTGGCTAACTCCAATTTTTCATTCCAGACCAAATAGATATTTCCCTTTGTATCAGTTGCAACTACAGTAGTCCGGCCAAATGGAATTTGTTGCATAGCCCCATTATTTGAAACTAAATTTCCCCTCACTTTAAATGTAAGGACGTTTTGCTCTTTTAAACCCGAGGTAAGATTTCCTGTAGCAAGTTCATGTTCGTACCAATAAGCTCCAGGTTTTGGACGTTGAGGTGGACTTTGCCGTAAGATTACATTACCAAGAGAATCTGCACTTTCAACTGAATACCGTTGACCTTCGATCATAAACATATCCTCTGGTTCCCAACTGTCATTACTTTCAGCAAAGATCGTATTTCTTGCTTGTCTGACATCAAATGTAATAATCTGGTCATTCTGATCTATATAGATCTTCAACAAACTTAGTAACTCACTTGGGCCTGAGCCTTCCCTTCCAATAGTCGTCACATAGTCACCTTGAGAATCAAAAACGTGTATTTGTAAGGCACGTTGATCTGGTAAAAAAATTCTACCCTTAGAATCACTTTTAACTCCGGTGATTTGTTGTAAAATAACTTCCTCTGTGTCGGAAATTGTAAATTGATGATCAAGTTCAAGCGTAGGGACTTCTGACGTATTTAAATCCGGAACCTGATTTTCATCTTGAATACAAGAAGAAAATAGAATTAAACATACTGTGAATAAGAGGACTATTTTTGATGTTCTTTTAAAGATCATAAAAGAGAGTTTAGTTTTTTTCTTGTATGTAGAAGTCTTTGAACTCGAGACCACTAACGAGATTGCGCTTAACCGGCGCAGAGTTACCGGCAACAAATTAATTATTAGCAGGGTAGCGGTTACCGAGAAGAGATGCCAACCAGGCAAACAGCCCCTACGCCGAGTCCACCGAAAATGAAATACAGTTGGCCCAATGGAAGCCATTTTCGCTTACCCCACATTATCGAATCACGACAAGTAAGAGGAATGAATCTCCCGATCCCGAAGGGATCAAACCCGAATAGCCCGCCAGGGCGTTACAAACCCGACCCTGAAAGGGTCGAACAGGAAAGGTCTTGCCATTCTAACCAAACAGCATATAAGGCAATCAATCATCGTGTGGTAAAATTAGGAATGTTTGCCCTGGAAAGAAGATGGGTGCTTGACATTGGAAGCCATGTATAGGTTTACTTTTGCTTCTACAAATTCTAAAATTGATAAAACTATACCAATCATGAACAGAATGTAACCAAGTGGTTTAAGCCATTTCAATTTATCAGCTTCACTTGGTACAGATTCGCCACTTTCTATGTTACTCAGAATAATTTTTGGGAGTACATATGCCATTGCTATACCGGCAATGAAAAAAAATATTTATCTAATATCGCACCGATTAACTGTAACATTGGAATAAAAATTTTTATAGCAGTATAACGGGTTTGCGCATAACTGGCACAGGGGTTAAAAGTTTTAACGTCGACATCACTACACTACATACTGGGAACCCAAAATGCCAAAACCATCCGTTCGCCCCTGTGTCCGCGTTGATGCGCGGGATCTCTCCATCAGTTGTGGGGGGACACACGCGCTTAATTTAGGCAGTGACGAACTTAATTAACTCCTGATAGGTTAACGCCCCGGCATACCTCTTTAATTCCTTATTGTTTTTGATAAGCAGTAATGTGGGCAATCCCTTAACGTTGTATTTCTCGGCCACTTCTTTATGCTTGACAGTATCAATTTTAGCAATGGTACAATCAATATCATCCGATTCCGCTAACTTTTTTAAAGGTTTATTCATCATAATGCAAGGTCCGCACCATTCCGCCCAAAAGTCCAGAAGTATCAACTCTTGACTCTGCAAAATGTGCTCTAGTCCTTGGGCATCAACTTCATTGACCGCATGTTCCAGAACATGGTTTGGGGATTGGCTTTTTCCACGGGTAATGAATCGTTTCAACACAGCAAAGGGCCAACGAATAATGGCAAAAAAATTACTGGCCATGAGCATGAAAAACAGAAAAAGATAACCTGCAGCTCGTAACAGAAGCAGATGATTCTTCGATTTGTTATTGGTTAACCATTCTTCAAGTTGATTTAGCTGAGTGAGCATGAATGTTGATTTATGTTGAGTATGTATAACGGACTTGCGCTTAAACAGCGTAGGATTACAGCCAAAGAGATCATTAACGCAGAGGGTAGGAGTTGCCGGGGAAAAATTTCAATAGGGCGAGCAGCTCCTACGACCGATTTGAAGCGATGGACATACTGCAACACTTATAGATTGAATTCTGAAATAAATTATGTGCTCAATGATGATGTGTTCGCCTGCCATAAGTAATACCTTCAGGCGAATTGACAGAAAAACGGTCCCGATAGGTTGTTGGTGTCAAACCTGTATAACGCTTGAAAAGTTTGCGAAAGAAATTCAAATCTTCATACCCAACTTTTCGACACACCTCCCGGACTGTTTTTAGATCATTTTCAAGTAGATGTCTGGCTGCGTTAATACGCAATCGTTGTACATAGTTAATAGGGGTTTCACCGGTTGCCGCTTTAAAGCGACGCATAAAATTGCGTTGACTCATACAGGCACGATCAGCTAAATCAGCTACCTTTATATTCTTGGAGTAGTTCTTGAACAACCATACCTGCAGATTGCGAATTTCTTCATCTTCATGATTAATCTGCGGGGTTTCTGCGGTATAACCGGCTTGCCAAACACGGGGAGTTCGTACGAGTAAAGCTTTTGCCGTCTGCATCGCAATCTGATGCCCACAATATTTTTCTACTATATACAGACATAAATCTACCCCGCTGTAAACTCCGCCGCTACAGAAAACGCGTTCTGATTCTGTAACATAACGTTCAGGTTGCCAATCCACCTTCGGATAACGCTTTCTGCAATCATCCACCAGTGCCCAGTGCGTGGTAGCCGGTCGTCCATCCAAAAGCTTCGCTTCGGCAAGTTGAACAACGCCCGAACACACACCGGCTATCGCTGTACCATCCTCATAGGCTTCGCGAAGTAAGGGAGGAAGTTTAGCATTCCGTTCGCATTCAATGTCAAGATCGCCACCACCTGCAGCAATAACCATCAAGTCGGCGGAGTCTATTTCGTCTATAGAGTAATCGGGTTCCAATTGCAGGGTTGACAGAGTTTGGACGCTTTCTCCACTTAGGGAAGCCGTTCGAACATTAAACTTTCGTTCTCCCTCTTTGCCCTGTAATACTTCATATAGATAACCTGCACTGCTCAGTATTTCTACCGGAGTAACTGCTGTTGAAGGTGTTCCGCCTTCAAGAAATATTACAACAACATTAAGCATATAGTCAGATGGCAATATCACCCATTTATTATGTCAGCTCAGCCTCTTTTTTAAACTAATGTATATAATCATGTTAGTTATCCGAGAAGGAATCATCAAACGGAAAATAAAATAGATAATGAGGTAATATCATGCCTAAATATGTAATTAAACGTCGCATTCCAGGAATAGGGAACATGTCTGAAGAAGAACAGCAAAAGGTAGCTAAAGATTCAAACCAGGTATTGAATGAACTCGGTCCCGATATACAATGGCAGCACAGTTATGTTAGAGAGAATGGAACACACTGTGTCTATATTGCCAAAAATGAAGATATCATTCACGAACATGCAAAAATAAGCGGAGCATCGATACTTGAAATCACGGAGGTAAAAACTATGATTGATCCGACTACCGAAGAAAGCTAGGTTATTGCCATTATGGATGAGCAAAGCGAACCGATACGCCGATTCATTATCACCCGAACGCAATCGGCACTCGCGACGACAGTGACGGGGAATTGCCTAAGCCCCATCCAACGGTCATACCGAACGCAGCGGAGTGGAATGCGGAAATCTCACCAACTAGGTTCCTGCTGACTGCACATCAGGAGATCACCGCGGACGTTCAACTGGCGTTGAAGTCCTCGTGATGACAATGGGGGAGTTGCTTTTAATCCCGATCCAGATGTCATTCCCTCGAATTAGTCGGGGTAGCGGAGCGGAGTGTAGGAATCTCCAAGTGTTACTTTAGGCAAAATAGGTAGCTAGCAATGCCCCGAGCAATCGGGACAATGCCTGTAGTACAACCCCATGAGGAGGGGATCAATCACGATTCGGAAAAACCTTATTTTTGCCCTGGGATAGGTATGGGCGCTTGATATTGGAGGCCATAAATAGGTTAGGTGTTTGTAGTGTATTTCCAGGGGTTGATCAGTTCTACACCTGAAGCCTTCATATCTTTTGTATTTCTAGTCACTACAGCAAAATCATGGACTAAAGCTGTTGCTGCAATTAACGCATCGATGGCTGGAAGTGGTGTTCCCATTTTTTCTGCCTTGGCTAAGACTTTTCCCCATTGATTTACCTCAGTTAAGCTTATATCTAAAGCGCGGTTTTTAAATCGATGCAGCAAATCTTCGTTTATCCAGTGTTTCAGCTTACGTTTTCTCTTGGAAGAAGGCAATTTTTCAATTCCTTTTCGCAGTTCTCCAAACGTAATAACACTTAGGTATAGATCAAGTTCATTATGATCTGAGAACCATTGAATGACATTTTCATCAGGGGTTGGTTTTGCTAATTCAGAAATACAACACGTATCAATCAAATAGCTCATAAAGAAATATCTCGGGCAGGGGATTTATCTCGCTCTAGGTCCAGTTCAACAGAAGCAAGGGGAGATTGTTGAAAGAAATCAACTAGGCTTGTCTTGGGTCGGTCCATTTTTTTATAGTCTTCCACTGAAATTACAACAACGCTGTCTTTCCCGTGCTTGGTCACAGTTTGAGGACCTTCTTCCGTTGCTTTTCGAACAACTTCGCTAAATTTATTTTTGGCTTCCTGGAGTTGCCACTTTGTAAGCTTCATAAGTACCTCCCATTTTTATGTCTAGTCTGTCTAGATATTACATAATAATAACTAAACCAAGAAAGAATTATTTTGTAAAAGATGGGAAACTGGGCAAACGCCTAACGGCCTTGCGCTTAAACGTCGTAGGATACCGGCAACCAGTTAATTATTAGCAGGGTAGCGGTTACCCAAGAAAAATGCTAATCAGGCAACCAGCCCCCACACCGTGTCCACCAAAAATGAAATGCAGTTGGTCCGATTGCAGCCATTTTCGCTTACCCCACATCATAAAATCATTTTAAGAAAGAAATAGATCCACCGATCCCGAGGGGACCAAACCCGAATAGCCCACCAAGGCGTTAGAAATCCGACCCTGAAAGGGTCGAACCAGAATTGGATGCATCGAAAAATAGGTAAAAAGTGAGCGGACGTTTGCGCTATGTTGAGGGGCAGCATGTCCTGGGATGACGGGACGATAGGTTGGTAATAAAGAATATATGGAGGCGAGAAGAAAAGTGACTTGGGTGAGGACGAACTATTTGACAATGAACTTTTCAAAAAGGGGTAGGCCACTTTTGTTTACGTGACAAACTCCTTTGGACTAATAGCAATGTCGGGAAATTCGCGAGCTATTTTTTTATCAAATGTGACCAGCTTTACATCTAAATCATTTGCCAATGCCACAAACTCACAATCATAGGCTGAGCAGGATGAATCCGAAACAAGACTCATAACTTGTGTTGAATTTACTTCAAACTCGTTGGCATCCATGAGTTGTTCAGCTTCTTCTATTGTTTGCAAGACAACCGAAAATTCTAAAATATCCTTTCGAAGGTATATCGATAATACATTTCTGAATTTGGATCGCCAGAGAAGAGGGGCAACCCAATCATCATCTTGCTTAAGCACTTTATAAACCCACTCGTCCATATCATTCGGTACCCACATGCTGGCAATGACATTCGTATCAACAACAATCATGGACGCCCCTGATCAATCACTTTTTGAATTTCATCCATAGAAAGGCTGCCTTTTGCTTTCTGTTTAAGTTTTTTAGCACGAGAAATTACTTGATCAGGATCTCGTCGATTGCTTTGAACTAACTTTTTCAGATAGACAATCACTTCACTGTTGATGCTTCGATGATGTAGGTCTGCCTGTTTCTTTAATTTGGCATAGACGTCGTCGGGTATATCTCGAATGGTGATATTGGTGGGCATAGCACTTGAATTTAATTTGGTTTTAAAATGAAACTAATTTGAAGGGATGATTATTGCAAGAAAAGCGGTATTTAGACCGGGTTTGCGCTTAAACGCAAAGCCTTATCGGCAACGAGTTGCAGGGTAGGAGTTACCACAGAAAGATGCCAATGGGCAACCAGCTTCTACACCGTGCCCACCAAAAATGAAATGCAGTTGGTCCGATTGCAGCCATTTTCGCTTACCCCACATTATAAAATCACATCAAGTAAATAATAGATCCACCGATCCCGAGGGGACCAAATCCGAATAGCCCGCCAGGGCGTTACCAACGCGACCCTGAAGGGGTCGAACCAAAACGAGCAGGAAAATAAATTGGATTAGCACCAGCGGACACTAGCCACATTTGGGATGCGTATATTCAAGTTTAGAGTAGGTGAAAACCTTCGTAATCTTGAAGGCAAACGATATAAAGAAGGTAGTTAGAATAGCTTTTGGAGTGTTAGAATCAATTTGGTACTTGTGGTAACCTGTTATATCGTAGAGTCAAATTCATTTAACATAAACACGGCTTAACATGAAGACCCAATATTTTACCGCTACCAGTATTGATGGATATATTGCAGATGAGGATCATTCCCTGGATTGGTTGTTTCAGTTTCAGCAGATGGACAGTATGCAGGAAGAAACTCGTCAGTTTATGGAACAGATAGGGGCGGCCGCGATGGGCGCCTCCACTTACCAATGGCTGATTGAGCATGAAGATTTACTGGCGTATCCCGAGAAATGGCCATACGATTTTCCGGTCTGGGTATTTAGTAATCGTTCACTGCCCACCGTTAACGGAGTCGATCTTACTTTTGCACGTGGTGATATAATCCCGCCTCATGCCCAAATGGTCAAAGCCGCCAAGGGTAAAAATATCTGGTTGATCGGAGGAGGAGAACTGGTGGGTCAGTTCCACGATAAGGGCTTGCTAGATGAGATCATACTGAGTGTGGCTCCGGTGATGTTGGGTTCCGGTGCGCCGCTGTTGCCCCGCGATATTACCGCGCCACCCCTGGAACTGATGGAAGCAAAAACCCATGGCGATACTTATGTTACGCTGCGATATGCGGTGCAGAATATGGTATAGTCAGATTTCTTCCATTTTATCGGCAATCCGTTGAAAATCGTGGGCGTCAAGTTCCAGGAAACCGCGACGTAGTTTATAGCCCCAGTTCTTGTTATCTCCGGCAAAGTGAAGTTCGGAGAGCAGATCATGGATTGCTACTTCTGTACAGGGGGAGAAAGCGACATCCCTTCGCGTAGGTTGAAAATCAGCAGTTTGATCCACCACATAGGGAGAGCCGTCTTTTACGGTTCCCATAGCGGTAAATTTTTGATACGGAGTTGAATCACCGAAATGCTCTTTCGAGGAGTAAAATACGATGCCGTCGCCGGGGGATAGCTTTTTCATGGGCCAAGCTTTGCCATGGCAAGCCTGACAAAATCCTCCTTCCACAGCTGCTTCGACATGATCTTTGGATGCTACAATGAGCCAGTATTTCATAAGATCAAGCTTTATTGGTGATAGAGTCAACGACTTGGGTTTGCATGGGATCAAAGCTATGGACCAACTGTTCCGCAGCTTTCATGAGCGGTTGGGCTTCCTCATTGTGCAGCATTTGCTGAAAATGGGCTTTGCTTTCCCACTGAGCGTAATTAATCACCTTTTGACCGTCATCACTGATGTGGATATTGGCGGATACAAACCCGGGTTGATGCCTCATGGTTTCTTGAGTGGCGTCAATCAACAACTGAACGAGTTGATCCTGTCGTCCCTCTTTGACCTTGAAAACATTGATTAGGGTGAATAGATCTTGGGTTTCGGAGATGGTAACCATGATTTTATATCTGTAATTCATTATTATATCAGTGTGCTGATAACATAGTATCAGTAGGCTGATAAAGTCAAGTTAAATATCGATTATGGTAGAGCAACGTTTAGGATATATGATCAAGAGAGCTCAGCAAGCTCTACGGTCACAAATGGATCACATCTTGGATGAGATTGGGTTAACTACTCCGCAATATGCGGCTTTAAGTATATTGGAAGAGGATTCGGGTATATCCAATGCGGAATTAGCTCGGCGGTGTTTTCTGACTCCCCAAACCATGCATAAAATGGTGGGCGGAATGGAGACAAAAGGATTATTAGAACGACAGCAGCATCCGGATCATGGTAGAAAAAAGATGGTATTGCTTACTCCTAAAGGGAAGTCACTGTTAGAGCATGCCCATAATAAAGTGGCCGAAATCGAAGGCAAAATGACGGCTGAGTTATCGGATAAGGCGCTTGAGCAAACCGTTCATAGTTTACAGAAAGTGATTCACGTCCTGGACGCTTTTTGATGCATAAACTTACTCAAAGTGGGAAAGAGTACGAGGGCAGTAATTCCAATGCCTCCCGCCAGTCCACTCATTCCTTGGAAGAGCATGGCTATGATAAGCACGTTAAAGCTGTGGGGAACGTTTGGGGTGTTTTGTTGCTGATTCATGACGTGTTTGCGCTTAAACGGCGTAGGATTACCGGCAACCAGTTAATTATTAGCAGGGAAGCGGTTACCGGGGAAATATGCCAATGGGGCGCATGCCCTCTACGCCGTGTCCTCCGAAAATGAAATGAGCTAGTCCCATGGAAGTCCATTTTTGGGTGCCTCACATTACAAAGCTATCACAAGAAATAAATGGGGCTACTGATCCCGAAGGGATCAAACCCGAATAGCCCGCCAGGGCGTTAAAAACGCGACCCTGAAAGGGTCGAACCAGAAGTGGATGCACCAAACGAACAGGAAAGTAAATATGAGCCGCACCAGCGCACGTTTGAACTATGTTAGGGTCACAAGCGGGCGCTTGCGACATTGGGCGTTGAAGTCCTCGTGATGACAATGGGGGAGCTGCTCTTAATCCCCATCCAGATGTCATTCCGAACGTAGCCCCGAACGTTTTCGGGGGAGTGTGGGAATCTCCAAGTGTTACTTTAGGCAAAATATGGAGCTCGCAATGCCCCGAGCAATCGGGACAATGCCTGTAGCACAACCCCATGAGGAGGGGATCAATCACGATTCGGAAAAACATTAAATTTTGCCCTAGGATAGGTATGTGCCCTTGACATTGGAGGCCATATATAGGTTAGCACCACAAACTATTTGATAATGTTTTGGTATTGTATATAATACCACATTATGATTAACGTTGTTATAGACACCAATGTACTGATTTCAGCTCTTCGCTCGAACCAAGGAGCCTCATTTAAATTGATAAGTTTAGTTGGAACCGGAAAATTTGATATCAGTCTTTCGGTACCATTATTGATTGAGTATGAAGCAGTAAGCAAAAGGAAAAAGTTCGAACATCTGATCGACACGGATATTGATGATTTGTTAAACTACCTGTGTAAAGTAGCGGACAATCGAGACCTCTTTTTTCTTTGGCGACCCTTTTTGAAAGATCCCAAGGATGACATGGTGCTGGAATTGGCTGTCGAAGCTAGCTGTGAATATATCATTACCTATAATATCAATGACTTTAAAAGTATTGAGCAATTTGGCCTGGAAGCAATAACCCCAAAGCAATTTTTAATTAAAATCGGAGAATTATGAGCACGTTAAGCGTACGATTGCCCGACTCGATGCACGAAAAAATTAAAGAGCTGGCCAAAAAGGAAGGCATATCTATGAATCAGCTAATCAATTCGGCTGTTTCTGAAAAGCTGTCTGCTTTAATGACAGTGGAATATTTAAAGGAAAGAGGGGAATTAGGCTCACGAGAAAAATTTGAGCACGTACTTTCAAAAGTTCCGGATGATGAACCTGATGAAAGGGACAAACTGTAAGTTGTGGTGCTAACGACATTGCGCATAACCGGCAGGCACCGGAGTGTCAAATTAGTTTTAAAATGACAGATTAACTAATAAATGGAAGGGTGACAAGGTGATGGCGAGGTCTGTCCGCGTTAATGCGAGGGTTAGAGCAACCTCTATTCAGGCTTAATCTCAGATTCGTTTTCATCCTGTCTGGCATGACGAATAGTCAAAATATCGATTTGATCTTGGTTGATTTCATAAATGATTAAGTAATTAGATTGAACCACAAGCAGTCGGACCAATTCGTCATTTAAAGCAGGAACCATTTGGCCAGAGCGTGGATGCTTTTTCAAATATTGGACACGCTTTTCAAACTCTTCAACTAGCGCCAATGCAGCATCTACATTGTCTTTTGAAATGTAGTCTACAATTTCATCAATTTTTCGTTGAGAAGTAGGAGACCAGACAATCCGCATTTATTTTTTTCCCAACCGTTCTTTTAATGAACTGATGACCTCTTCGTGATCAGTACCTCGGCCATCTTCAATCTCTTGTCGAGCTTGGTTGATTTCCTGAAGCAATTCAATGGTATCGATCATTTGCTCATAATCACCAACATCGAGCAATACAGCAGAGCTTTTCCCATGCTGAGTAATAACCAGGGGACGGTGCTCTGTTTTAATTTTTTCAATCATTGAGGCTGCATTGGCCCGAAATTCCGAGAGAGGCTGAATGTCTTTATCAAGTTGAACACGTTTCATAATGCTATAGGTTGTGTTAATAATTGACTTTTAAATAGTACAAGTAAAAGTACAAACTAACAACGAGCGAAATGCGAATAGGTTGCTCTAACGGGTTTGCGCTTAAATGGCGTAGGGTTACAGGCAACAAATTAATTATTAGCAGGGTAGCGGTTACCAGGTAAAGATGCCAATGGGCAATCAGATCCTACACCGTGTCCACCAAAGAATGAAATTCAGTTGGTCCCATGGAAGCCCGTTTTCGCTTACCCCACATTATAAAATCACGTCAAGAAAATAATAGATCCACCGATCCCGAAGGGATCAAACCCGAATAGCCCGCCAGGGCGTTAAAAAAGCGACCCTGAAGGGGTCGAACAGGAAAGGACGAAGAATTAAATTGGTCAGCATAAAGTGCTCTATATTAGGTATTTCGAGCGGATGCTAGCCCCATTGGGCGGCCGCGGCCTTGGCATTATGAATACATACTCATTGATTCCTGAAAGATGGAACCTTGCGGGGCCCCTGCTCCGAGATGCCGCCTAACTGGACAGTCGAAGGCAACTTCGTCTGAGCCGCGCGCTAGATCATCCGGGCTCAGGGTACGTACCCCGAAGCTTCGGGGCTATAGCCGTCTTGCCAAAGTGTGGGACCGATCGATTGCTTGATCTATGGATCGGCGCCGGTCGTTGAGCTTCTATATGTGTTTGGTGCAGTCCAAGATACTGCAAACTATGATTGAACAATGCCTGTAGTACAACCCAATGAGGAGGGGATCAATCACCGCGTAGCAAAATTAGGAACTTTTGCCGTGGAAAAGGTATGGGGGCTTGACATTGGAGGCCATATATAGGTTATATGGCGAACCAGTTATCTTGAAATCTTCAGGATTCAATTTTTATTACCATTGGATTCAATGATCCTTCAAGGCCACTCATTGGACTTATATATTCATTTCGAACTGCTTCAACTTTAATTTTCTTTCCGACTTCGTACGCCCTGATATCACCTCTTCTTTCAAAGCTAAATTTTTGATTTCCAGTATCTACTTCGAATTCCGGAAAATCATTATGACCTGACATGTAGACATCTGATATTTCCCCTTCAATTATTTCGATTAGATTGTTTGTATTTAAATTCTCCCACCAATCATCAGTGCCATACAAACCCCATTTGGTTCTAAAACCAGATAGGCCTTCTTTAATCCTTTTTTGTATTGAAGGGGTCCCTGAATCGGTTCGGACGTCAAAAACGACTTTCATATTACACTCAAAAGGGATTAAAATTTAGGCGAAGAATGCGAGCCATATAACGACATTGCGCATAACCGGCACACGCATTGATGTTGAATTGGCAACTAACGATAGATGAACTTTAAAACCAAGAGGAGCAAAGAATTGGCGAGGTGTGTCCGAGTTAATGCGCGGTTAGGTAGCAAATTTCAGGCTATTGGATTTTTTGAATTGTCGAAACCTTTTAAACTATCTATCCTTTCTTGAGGAATAAACTTTGTTTTTAACTCCCTGATACATCTTTTTTGTAAGGCCTCTAAATTTTTGTCCGTTACTGTTTTTAATGCATCTATTCTTTTTCGAGTCTCTATATTTTGTAATTCAAACTCATCAACAAAATCTAATCCATAATTACCTAATACCTTGGAGAAAGAAACTATATGGAAATGCTTTTTTAGTTCAGCTAAAAAATTCGTTGGATTTACATGAATATATTTTCCGAGAATAATATCAATGAATTGACTTACAGATCCATCTGTGATAGAAATTAAATTAAAAGTGACACTAACTGCATGTTGATTATCAGATAATACATACTTCTCTAATGTGATTAAGCTGTTATCAATTTTATTTCCAACCTTTATTTTTTTCTCTCTTTCATAAGAATCATAAGTTGGAATTGCTTGGTAAATATTCTTTGAATTTCTGGGATCAGGATTATCGATAAACTTATCCCAAAGATCTATAAACTCTTCAAAATCCAATGATAGACTTTTAAATAAGCTTGATGGATTTATGCTCATAGCTGAGATGAGAAAAATCCCTTTTTGAATAAATGATCTTCTATCCATGAGTTTATTTGCTACCTAACGACCTGCGGGATAAGCGGCGCAATGCGTTACCTGAGATTGTTGATAAATTAAGCAATAGCTTAAAACTTCAAATCAAGCAAGGCAAGTCTGAGTTGCGTCCGCTTGATGCCGTGGTTATGCCGCGCCCACTATTGAGTTAGGCAAATTTTCTGAAGGACGTCCATGCTATCATTAACGATTATCTTTGATATAACATCGTAGGGATGACCATAAAATTGAATAACGACAGACCAATTCTTCGATCCTGGATAAGTGGCCTCAAATCGGTTGACATACAGTGGAAGATCTCCTTGAATAGGAGCTTGTTTACTGGAAACTAGATTAATTATAAGGTTTTCGAGAAACTCTCTTCGGTTAATCAATTCATAACCTGAAGGCAATAAGATATTTGAGTACTCTTCAATTCTTTGGAAGGTGCGACTTACCAATGTATCGGCATCGCCCTCATAAAAAGCCATACTTTCTTCTTCTGTGAGATTTTCATCGTAATATTCAATTTGCCACATGGCTTCTACATCAAGCACATTATTAGCTTGATCAACTGTGACAGAACTATCTTGAGTGATTAAAGAAAAGAAGTACTGGATTTTTCCTCGTTGCTCCTCAACAACTTTTTGTTTGTACTCTTCATGCGATGTGTCCTGAGCGAATAGAAAGCAAGGGCTGATTAAGAAGAGAACCGAAAAGAGTTGAAAAATTTTCATGATGATAGAATAAGCGGCATAACGTACTTGGGGTTAAGGTGCGGGTGCGGATCTGACCGCAAGCGGGCAACTGGCAGGCTTTTAATGGTTCGGTTCAATTCCGTAAACCGCCCGTATCAGAACCCGTCACCTTGAACCCCTTGTTATTTACTATAAATACATCTACAAGAGTCTTATGAAAGCAAAAGAATTGGCCGAAATATTATTGCAACACCCTGAAGCTGATGTACATTTTTCGATTGATCCCAATATACCAGACAGGCCATTTGTAAGGGCTCATGGTGAAGAGGTTGTAGACATTCCTTATGCTGGAAATGAATATAATATTGAAGTAATTGGAAGAATGAATGGTGATAACCAAATATGTAAATAACGTTCTTGCGCTTAAACGGCGTAGGTTTATAGGCAACGAGTTAATTATTAGCAGGGTAGGGGTTACCAGGGAAAGATGCCAATAAGGGGACCAGTTCCTACGTCCGCTTTGAAGCGCTGGTTATACCAATATATTCGTGATTTCGAGCTATTTGATTTGTTTTATCTCATTTAAAGAAACAAGATATTTAGCTTTTGAACGATCATCATGTGGACCGTAAGAAATAGATATTGTCTGTTTAAATTTTTGTTTCTGAATAGTTTTGACTTCAGGCGAATAAAAAGGTCCAATTATAAATAAATTTTCAATTGGGGCAATACCATCTTCAGAAACAACAATATAATACATGTGTGTTATTTCTGATGAAGCATATCCAGCACTTCCAGCTAAATTCTCTTTTTCAAAAATTTTGACAATAAGCGCATTCGAGGAACTTTTATCAACAAGTGAAATATTGTTAAGTATGCTAGCAAGTTCGTGGTTGTCAGATTTAACCACTTTAATTGAATCTTGGGCTAAGCATTCACTGCCAAAAAAGATTAGAAGAGTGACTAAAAAATATCTGATCATAATTTTTCAATTAAGTTACTATTGGTATAACGGGATGGCGCTTAAACGGCGTAGGTTTACAGGCAACGAGTTAATTATTAGCAGGGTAGGGGTTACCAAGGAAAGATGCCAATAGGGCGAATAGCTCCTACGTCCGATTTGAAGCGCTGGTTAGGCAAATAAACACTATTTCCACCATTCTTCGGCCTCTTTTTCACGTGCCCTTTCTCTCATTTTCTTTTCTCGATCATTTCTAACGATTGGAAAGGTGGCAATCTCAAAGTTATTCCACCCATTATCAACATAATCGCTATGAACTCCCATTTGACCAGCACCAATATCAAAACCTTCTCTATCGGGAATACGAAAATCTCCCCAATTGCATACGATATTTTTAGATTTAGAGTATTTATTCCAGGTACCTTCAAATTGGTTATTATTATATCCATCAGCTCCAAAGAGGTAGGTACTGTATAGAATAGAATCACTTTTAAGTGAAACAAAGGTCTTAAATCTCCCCTCATATTGTCCTGCATTATTTATGGTAGGATCTTCGAAAAATAAATATGACCCGATTATTTTACCCTCTTTGGTGTTAGATGAAACCGGATCTTCAAGATATAATGTGGAATCAATGCTGATTTTACCTTGGAAGGATTTTATTCGATTCTTCAACTTTGTTTTACCATAAGCAAAATACTCAAGCTTATTTCTTTGATCTTGTATGACAGATGTAAAATGGATAAAGAATCTTTGATAGTCATCTCCCAAATAACCAACCGGTTCAGGTCTGATGAATTTTGTTGAATCGTAAGAAATTGGTTTCTCAGTTAACCAAAGATGACTTAGATCGTGATTCGTAACATCAAAATCCATCTCACTATGAGAACACTGAGATAAAAAGAGAAAAAAGAATATTGAGATTAGAAGACTACGCATAGAAATTATTTGCATAACGACATTGCGCATAACCGGCGCACGGATTGATATTGAAATAGCAACTAACGAAAGAAGAGACGTAAAACCAAGGGAGGCAACCAATAGGCGAGGTGCGTCCGAGTTAATGCGCGGGTTAGGTAGCTAATTACTCTTCTTCATTTTTACCAAAAACTTCTTGTTTTAATTCTAAGATAGTATTCCGTTTTTCTTTTTTTACTTCTGGTAAGACATAAATCTCTTGAAGAATCTCTGTAATAGTAGATAGAATTAATTTGAGATGTTTCGGTTTCCAACCGTCATAAGCATTTTCATGTACTTTATCACTAGTTACTTGTTGGATTGTTAACAATGTATCAAAATATGTTGGCTCTACTTCACTTTTTATTTCTTTTAATGATTTAATTCTTTCATCATAATTTTCACCTTCAGCATCTTCTAATTGGGCCAACTCATAAATTAATTTTCTAACACATGCTGATGCCCCTGTTAAGTAGTTACTTTTTAGACATCCCTCAGCTTCAGTAAAGAGTTCTCTTAATACCCTTGGAATACGAGAATCGATTGAGAATAGACTGGTGGGTACCGAATAGAAAAAGTATTCATCAAGTTCTTTTTCCTCGATATCTATATCAAATTTATTAAGCTTGACAGTTTGATAGGTCTTGAAGTATTTAAGAGGAATATCTTGGTAGGATAAATGCAAGGATTTATTGCCACATGACATGCAGACTACCGTGTACAAATAGCAGGTTTTATTGCTGTTCCAGTCAAAAAATGTTTTATCCTCAATGCCATAAGTTACATGTCGACGATTGCAATAAGGACAATTATAGATATATGTATCTACAAAATACTTATCATCTAAATGTGACTGATCCATATATGATAAATAAGTTTAGTGAATATTAGCTACCTAACGTGATTGCGCTTAAACGGCGTAGGTTTACAGGCAATAAGTTAATTATCAGCAGGGTAGGGGTTACCAGGGAAAGATGCCAATAGGGCAATCAGCTCCTACGTCCGCTTTGAAGCGCGTGTTATACTTCGCGCTCAATAGAAATAATGTCTTCACATGAACCAATTTCAATTATGATAAAATCATCATTCATTTGATATTGAAAATCGGTGAAAGTCAATCGATATTCTTTTTGATGCTTGAAATTAGACTCTTTTTGGAATGCGTTGTGATGCCACTTTTGATTATTTAACTCTGCCTTTGTTACAGATTTTCCACGATTATATTGAACGGTCCCAAGATGGGTGTGAAAAATACCAAATTTATTATATAGCTTATCAAAACATCTGGTTGCTAGTAAGCTTGGATTATCGATTCGAATAATTGTGTCATAGTTTTCATCGATTTTAATAAGCCTTTCGAGTTCAACAGAGGGGACAGACGAACTCCAAACGTATACTTTGTTACTAGAACTTGAATACATCGGTTTATCATCCATCATAAACTTCCCCTTTCCCTCATATTTGTCTCCAATTTCTGGATCTTCTCTGGCTCGAAGGTATTCATATGAGTTTAACTTTATTTCCCCATTCTTTATCAACTTAACTGCAAAATTATATTCCATTGCTTTGTAAAGGTGTGATGGCGGGGGGAATTCATTGTACTCAATATCATTGACTATATAAGTTCCTGAGTTTGTTCTCTCTGATTTAGTCATATTAGATAAGAAGTATAACGGACTTGCGCTTAAACGGCGTAGGGTTACAGGCAACAAATTAATTATTAGCAGGGTAGGGGTTAGCGGGGAAAGATGCCAATGGGGCGATCAGAT